>NZ_JBIVDK010000001.1:0-1609994 GCF_044747085.1 Streptomyces sp. NPDC090119
GGTTGATAGGCCAGATATGGAAGCCTGGTAACGGGTGGAGTTGACTGGTACTAATAGGCCGAGGGCTTGTCCTCAGTTGCTCGCGTCCACTGTGTTGGTTCTGAAACCACGAACAGCAGTCATGTGCCACACATGGCTCCTGGATAGTTTCATAGTGTTTCGGTGGTCATAGCGTGAGGGAAACGCCCGGTTACATATCGAACCCGGAAGCTAAGCCTCACAGCGCCGATGGTACTGCAGGGGGGACCCTGTGGGAGAGTAGGACGCCGCCGAACAAATTTTGATAAAAGGGTTGGTTCCTGAACTTCGGTTCAGGGACCAACCCTTTTTTGTTTTCCTTAACTTGGCGTTCACGTCGTTCCTCGAGCATCTCCTGCATGGGTACCGCAGCAATGCTCAGGGCCGCCGGCGTGGGAGCCGGGGACGAAGTCGTCGTACCTGCCTTCGGCAATGCCGAAGTCGCTGAAGCGGTCGACCTGGTGGGCGCGCTGCCCGTGTTCGCCGACATAGACCCGGTCACCTACTGCCTGGACGGCGCCTCCGTCACGGCAGCTGTGACGCCCCGTACCGCGGCCGTCGTCGTGATCCACCGGTTCGGCCGACGGGCCGAGGTGCGGTCCCTGCGTGAACTGGGGAACCGGCACGGGCTGTTGGTGCTGGAGCGAGGGGAAGCCGACGCCCCTGACGAGGAGTTGGTGCGGCGACGCGAACGAGCGGCCTATCTGGACGCCCGCCTCAAGGGCGTTCGGACGCCGGACAGCGGTGACGGACACACCTACCAGCAGTACGTGGTCCGGGTCCCGGGGAACGGACGGCCCGACCGGGACGCGTTCGCACGCGCCCTCCGGGCCAGGGGAGTTGCCTGCCGGATTCCCGTACAGACACCCGCCCACCGGCTGCCCCGGTTCCGGCACCTCGCCTGGACGCTGCCGGAGACCGAACGGGCCGCGGACGAGACGCTCGCCCTCCCCGTCGATCCCGCGCTGACGAAGCGGGAGATGCAGCGGATCGTCTCCGCCTGCAATGCGCTTGGCGGACTGCTCCAGCCCGCTTTCTGAACAAGCGGCGAACGGATTTGGGAAGCCGAGCCCGTTCGGGGTACGATCTTCTTGTTGCCGCGAGGGAAACCTCGAAAGCGACAAGGCCCCCATAGCTCAGTCGGCAGAGCGTCTCCATGGTAAGGAGAAGGTCAACGGTTCGATTCCGTTTGGGGGCTCAGCGATAGCAGAAAGGCCCCACCCGTATCGGGTGGGGCCTTTCGCATGCCCGGCGGCGGGCCGGAGCCTCAGTCCTGCTGAAGCTCCGGAACCCGCATCGCCAGGATCGCCATGTCGTCGGACGGGGCGTCGGAGGCGAAGCGCTCCACCGCGCGCAGGACGCGCGCCGCGACCGCGCCCGCCGTGAGTCCCGTACAGGTCGTCAGGACGTCCGCGAGGCCGTCGTCACCCAGCATGCGGGTGCCCTCGCGGCGTTCGGTGACGCCGTCCGTGACGCACAGCAGGACGTCTCCGGGGTCGAGGGTGACCGTCTCCTCGTACAGCTCCAGGTCCTCGATCACGCCGAGTAGGGGCTGGGGTTCCGCCGCCGCGGTGACCGTGCCGTCCTGGCGCAGGCGCAGCGGGAGGGGGTGGCCGGCGCAGACCACCTTCAGTTCGGCGCCGCCGTTCTCCTGCGGGCGCAACTCGCCGTACAGCAGGGTCAGGAAGCGGCTGCGGTCGCCCTCGTCGAGGATCGCGGAGTTCAGCCGCTCCAGCACCGCTGGGCCGCTCAGGCCCTCGCGGGCCAGCAGGCGCAGGGCGTGCCGGGCCAGGCCGGTGACGGCGGCCGCGTTCGGGCCGGTGCCGCAGACGTCGCCGATGGCGAAGCCGTACGCGCCGTCGCCGATGGGGAAGAGGTCGTAGAAGTCGCCGCCGACCTCGTTGCCCTCGCCCGCCGCGCGGTAGATGACATCGACCTCGACGCCGTCGATGGGCGGCAGACCGGGGGGCAGGAGGCTGCGCTGCAGGGCCTGGCTGATGGCCGTGCGCTCCGAGTAGAGGCGGGCGTTGTCCAGGGCCAGGGCGGCTCGGCGGGACAGGTCCTCGGCCAGTTCCAGGATCTCCTGGCGGAAGTGGTCGTCGGTGGGCTTGCCGAGGATCAGCATGCCGATGACGCGGTTGCGGGCCACCAGCGGCAGCACGACCGTCTCGCCGCCGACCGCCGAGGCCGTCGCCAGGGTGGGGCCGATGCTGGAGGCGAGCTGCTGGGTGGGTCCGCCGGACAGACCGAGACTGCGCATGGAGCTGCGCAGGGCGGCCTGGTGGGCGACCTCGCCGGGCAGCGGCCAGACCCGGGCGCCCGGCGTCAGTACCGGGTCGGGCGGCGGGATCTTCGACAGCAGCGACTTGATGCCGTCGATGAACTCCTCGTCCTCGTGCAGGACGTACGACAGATACGGCTCCGCGGACTGCTCGCTGATCGTGTAGACCGCGCACCAGGTGGCCAGGGTCGGCACCGTCATCTGGGCCATCAGGGCGAGGGTCTGGTCGCGGTCCAGGGTGCCTGCGAGGAGGTCGGACGCCTCGACCAGGAAGCTGAGCGAGCCCCGGCGCAGCCGCTCCAGCTCGCCGAGGCGGGCGGACTCCACGGCCAGGGCGATGCGGTCGGCGGCGAACTGGAGGCGCAGCGCCTCCTCGTTGGAGTACCGGCCCGGTGCCTCGGCGGCGACGCCGAGGGAGCCGGTGAGGCGGCCCTCGACCTTGAGGGGCACCGTCACCACGGAGCGCATGCCCGTACCCGCGAGGAGCGGTACGGCGGCGCTGGGGATGACGCTCAGGTCCTCGTGGACGGCGGGCATACGGGCCGAGCCGTAGCGGCCGGGGCCCGCCTCGACGGGGACGCGGGCGAAGCGCTGGCGGGTGGAGGGCAGGCCGGTGGAGGCGCGGACCTCGAGTTCCGTCTCGTCGTCGGTGGCCAGCAGCAGGAAGGCGGAGTCGCCGTCGAGCATGTCGCGGGCGCGCTCGACGGTGCGCTGGAGGAGTCCGTCCAGGTCGTCGGGGGCGGGGGAGCCGATGAAGACCTCGAAGGGGTCGGCGCTCGGGCCGTCGGAGCCGCCCTGGTCGCCCGCGGGGAGGCGGGAGGGGGTCTGGAGGACGGCGCGCTCGTGGTCGCGGACCAGGAGGCAGACCGTGGAGGGTTCGCCGCCGGTGTCGCGGACCCGGAGGTGGGAGGCGTAGACCGGGGAGACACGGCCGTCGGCGCCGCGGACGCCGTAGCTGCCCTCCCAGCGGGAGAGCTGGAGTGCCTCGGCGATGCCGGTGCCGGTGCCGGGGGTGTGCGGCCAGGCGGCGAGGTCGGTGAGGGGCTTGCCGATGACCTCGTTCGCGGGGTAGCCGAAGAGTTCCTCGGCGTCCTCGTTCCAGGCGCTGACGCAGCCCTTGCGGTCGATCTGGAGGACGGCGACGCGGACCCGGCTGTCGGCGAGGGGGAGGAGGTCGGGTGGGAGGACCGGTCCGGCGGCGCGGGTGCCGACCTGGCGCTCGGGCAGGTCGAGCTGGAACCAGACGTTCTTGTGCGTGGGGGTGTACTCGACGCCCCAGCGGGTGGCGAGGGCCGCGCAGAGCTGCAGGCCGCGGCCGCCCTCGCGGTCGGGGTTGCCCATGACGGCGTGCGCGCTCTGCAGCGGGACCTCGCGCTCGGGGTAGCGGTCGGAGACCTCGACGCGGGCGCCGTGCTCGGCGCGCAGGCACAGGACCTCCGCCTCGGTGCCCGCGTGGACCACGGCGTTGGTGACCAGTTCGCTGGTGAGCACCACGGCGTCGTCGACGATGTCGGCGAACCCCCAGCCCTGGAGGGTGTCCCGGACGAAGGCGCGGGCGGTCGCGACCGAACGCCCGACGGGCTCGAAGCTGGCGGCCGCGCGGGCGGTGATCACGGAACTCCTTGCTCTGTCGTCGACGTGCGGGCCCGGCGGGCCGGCCGGCTCGGACCGCTGCTGCGGGGTCCGCTCGTCCTTCGGCCGTGGCTCCGGGGGAGGTCCCCCCGAGATCAGTCCGGTGGTCATCCTCTGCGGCCCCTCCGATGCCCGTGTCCTTCTCGTGCCGCCGCGACCAGGCCGGTCGGGCCGGTGCGGCTGGACAGCCGGATGCAAGGTTACTTACCTTCGCCGTCGCGGTGGATGCCGGTCGCCGGTGATTACCCCCCACGGTGTGCGAACCGTGTGCGAAGCTGCCGAACTGTTATGGCCTGGTTCGGCAGGGGTGAAACACTGGGCAGGAATTTGATGAAGGTCGGTTCGGGCTGCGTGCGTTCCCCACGCGAAGGGCAGCAGCCCCAGGACGCGGCCGGGCACGGCAGTGGCGGTCTACCCCTCCGGGAGGGACACAGTGGAGTCTGGCGCAGCGACGCGGGGCAATAAGACGCGCGCGAAGGGCCGACCGTCCCCGCGCAGGAGCGGCGGAGTCACCGAGGTGGACACCGCTGCCCTGAACCGGTTGCTCACCGCGCTGGAATCCATGCGCGACGGGAACTTCCGTAAGCGGCTCACGGTGTCCGGCGACGGCGTGATGTCGGAGATCGCGGCGGTCTTCAACGAGGTGGCCGACCGGAATCTGCATCTGACCGGTGAGCTGGCGCGGGTGCGGCGCACGGTCGGGCGCGAGGGGAAGCTCACGGAGCGGCTGGAGACGGGCGCCTGCGAGGGTTCCTGGGCGGCCGCCGTGGAGAACTCCAACGCGCTGGTCGACGATCTGGTGTGGCCGGTGTCCGAGGTCAGCCGGGTGCTGACGGCGGTCGCGGAGGGCGATCTGTCGCCGCGCATGGACCTGCGCACCGAGGCGCCGGACGGGACCGGGCATCCGCTGCGGGGCGAGTTCCTGAAGGTCGGCCGGACCGTCAACAACCTGGTCGACCAGTTGTCCACGTTCACCGACGAGGTCACGCGGGTGGCCATCGAGGTCGGCACCGACGGCAAGCTCGGCGGGCAGGCGAAGGTGCGGGGCATGTCGGGTTCCTGGAAGGACCTGACGGAGTCCGTCAACACGATGGCGAACCGGCTGACCGCGCAGGTGCGGGACATCGCGCTGGTCACGACGGCGGTCGCCGGTGGTGATCTGTCGCGGAAGGTCACCGTCCAGGTGGCCGGCGAGATGCTGGAGCTGAAGAACACCGTCAACACGATGGTGGAGCAGCTGTCCTCGTTCTCGTCCGAGGTGACGCGGGTGGCCCGCGAGGTGGGTACCGAGGGCATCCTGGGCGGTCAGGCGCAGGTGCCGGGCGTGGCCGGGGTGTGGAAGGAGCTGACCGACTCCGTCAACACGATGGCCGGGAACCTGACCGCGCAGGTGCGTGGGATCTCGCAGGTGACGACCGCCGTGGCCAGCGGTGATCTGTCGCAGAAGGTGACCGTGCCCGCGCGGGGCGAGGTGGCGCAGCTCGCCGAGACGATCAACCAGATGACCGAGACGCTGCGGATCTTCGCGGACGAGGTCACGCGTGTGGCCAACGAGGTCGGTGCCGAGGGCCGCCTCGGCGGGCAGGCGAACGTGCCGGGTGCGGCGGGGACGTGGAAGGACCTGACGGACTCCGTGAACACGGTGTTCCGGAATCTCACCACGCAGGTGCGGGACATCGCCGCCGTGACGACCGCCGTGGCCAGCGGTGACCTGTCGCAGAAGGTCACCGTGGACGTGGCGGGCGAGATGCTGGAGCTGAAGAACACCGTCAACGGGATGGTGGACCAGCTGTCGGCGTTCGGTGCCGAGGTGACGCGGGTCGCGCGGGAGATCGGCGTCGAGGGTGAGCTGGGCGGCCAGGCGCAGGTGTCGGGCGCGGCCGGTACCTGGAAGGACCTCACCGACTCGGTCAACACCGCCTTCCGCAACCTCACCGGCCAGGTGCGCAACATCGCCCAGGTGACGACGGCGGTGGCCAACGGCGACCTGTCGCAGAAGGTCACCGTGGACGTGTCCGGTGAGATGCTCCAGCTGAAGAACACCGTGAACACGATGGTGGACCAGCTCTCCAGCTTCGCCGACCAGGTGACGCGGATGGCCCGTGACGTGGGCACCGAGGGCCGTCTCGGCGGTCAGGCCCGGGTGGACGGGGTGTCCGGCACCTGGAAGGAGCTGACCGACTCCGTCAACTTCATGGCCGAGAACCTCACCTCCCAGGTGCGCAACATCGCCCAGGTGACGACGGCGGTGGCCAACGGCGACCTGTCGCAGAAGATCGACGTGGACGCGCGGGGCGAGATCCTGGAGCTGAAGGACACCATCAACACGATGGTGGACCAGCTCTCCGCCTTCGCCGACCAGGTGACCCGGGTGGCACGTGACGTGGGTACCGAGGGCCGCCTCGGTGGTCAGGCGCAGGTGCCTGGTGTGGCCGGTGTGTGGCGGGACCTCACCGATTCGGTGAACGGTATGGCGGGGAACCTCACCGCCCAGGTCCGCAACATCGCCCAGGTGGCCACCGCGGTGGCGCGCGGCGACCTCTCCCAGAAGATCACCGTGGACGCGCGCGGGGAGATCCTGGAGCTGAAGAACACCCTGAACACGATGGTCGACCAGCTGTCGTCGTTCGCCCAGGAGGTCACCAGGGTGGCCCGTGAGGTGGGCACGGAGGGCATGCTCGGCGGTCAGGCCGAGGTGCAGGGTGTCTCCGGCACCTGGAAGGACCTCACGCAGTCCGTGAACTTCATGGCGAACAACCTGACGATCCAGGTGCGCAACATCGCCGAGGTCACGACGGCCGTGGCCAAGGGCGACCTGTCGAAGAAGATCACGGTCGACGCCAAGGGCGAGATCCTCGAACTGGTCACCACGGTCAACACGATGGTGGACCAGCTGTCCAGCTTCGCCGAGCAGGTGACGCGGGTGGCGCGCGAGGTGGGTACCGAGGGCATCCTGGGCGGGCAGGCGCACGTACCGGGTGTCACGGGCATCTGGAAGGACCTGAGCAACAACGTCAACCTGATGGCCAACAACCTGACCATGCAGGTGCGGAACATCTCCCAGGTGGCCTCCGCGGTGGCCAACGGTGACCTGACGCGCCAGGTCACCATCGAGGCGCGCGGTGAGGTGGCGCAGCTCGCCGACACCATCAACACGATGGTCAAGACGCTGAGTTCGTTCGCCGACCAGGTCACCAAGGTGGCCCGTGAGGTGGGCACCGACGGCATCCTGGGCGGGCAGGCCCATGTGCCCGGCGTGGCGGGGACGTGGAAGGACCTCACCGAGTCGGTGAACGGGATGGCGTCCAACCTGACCGGCCAGGTGCGCAACATCGCCATGGTCACGACGGCGATCGCCAAGGGCGACCTGACCAAGAAGATCGACATCGACGCGCGGGGCGAGATCCTCGAGCTGAAGACGACGATCAACACGATGGTCGACCAGCTGTCCAGCTTCGCCGAGGAGGTCACCCGGGTCGCCCGCGAGGTGGGCACCGAGGGTCAGCTCGGCGGCCAGGCGCGCGTGCTGGACGTGGACGGCACCTGGCGGGACCTCACCGACTCGGTGAACGAGATGGCCGGGAACCTGACCCGGCAGGTGCGCGCCATCGCCAAGGTGGCGACCGCGGTGACCCGTGGCGATCTGAACCTGAAGATCGACGTGGACGCGTCCGGGGAGATCCAGGCCCTCCAGGACAACATCAACAAGATGATCGCCAACCTGCGCGACACCACGATCGCCAACAAGGAGCAGGACTGGCTGAAGGGCAACCTCGCCCGTATCTCCGCCCTGATGCAGGGCCGCCGGGACCTGGCGGACGTGGCCTCGCTGATCATGAGCGAGCTGACCCCGGTGGTCTCCGCGCAGCACGGCGCGTTCTTCCTGACCATGCCGACGGTCGACGGCCAGGACCCCGCCGGGGGCGAGGAGGGCTACGAGCTGCGCATGCTCGGCTCCTACGGCTGCTCGACGGGCGCCATGCCGACCTCGTTCCGGCCCGGTGAGGGGCTGATCGGGACGGCCGCGCAGGAGAAGCGGACCATCCTGGTCAGGGACGTGCCCAGCGGCTATCTGAAGATCTCCTCCGGGCTCGGCGAGGCCCCGCCCGCCCAGGTCATCGTGCTGCCGGTGGTGTTCGAGGGCAATGTGCTCGGGGTGATCGAGCTGGCGTCGTTCACGCCGTTCACGCACATCCAGCGGGACTTCCTCAACCAGATCGCGGAGATGATCGCCACCAGCGTCAACACGATCTCCGTCAACACCAAGACCGAGCAGCTGCTGAAGCAGTCCCAGGAGCTGACCGAGCAGCTCCGGGACCGCTCGGAGGAGCTGGAGAACCGGCAGAAGGCGCTGCAGTCCTCCAACGCCGAACTGGAGGAGAAGGCCGAGCTGCTTGCCCGGCAGAACCGGGACATCGAGGTGAAGAACACCGAGATCGAGGAGGCCCGCCAGGTCCTGGAGGAGCGTGCCGAGCAACTCGCGGTGTCCATGCGGTACAAGAGCGAGTTCCTCGCCAACATGTCGCACGAGCTGCGTACCCCGCTCAACTCGCTGCTCATCCTGGCCAAGCTGCTCGCCGACAACGCGGAGAGCAACCTGTCCCCGAAGCAGGTCGAGTTCGCCGAGACCATCCACGGTGCCGGGTCCGACCTGCTCCAGCTGATCAACGACATCCTGGACCTGTCGAAGGTCGAGGCGGGCAAGATGGACGTCTCCCCGACCCGGATCGCGCTGGTCCAGCTCGTGGACTACGTGGAGGCGACCTTCCGGCCGCTGACCGCCGAGAAGGGCCTGGATCTGTCGGTGCGGGTCTCCCCGGAGCTGCCCGCGACCCTGCACACCGACGAGCAGCGGCTGCTCCAGGTGCTGCGCAACCTGCTGTCCAACGCGGTGAAGTTCACCGACTCCGGTTCCGTGGAGCTGGTGATCCGGCCCGCCGGGACGGACGTTCCGCAGATCATCCGGGAGCAGTTGCTGGAGGCGGGCGCGGTGACCGATCCGGACGCCGAGCTGATCGCGTTCTCGGTGACCGACACCGGTATCGGCATCGCGGCCAGCAAGATGCGGGTGATCTTCGAGGCGTTCAAGCAGGCGGACGGCACGACCAGTCGCAAGTACGGCGGTACCGGCCTCGGGCTGTCGATCTCGCGGGAGATCGCCCAGTTGCTCGGCGGTGAGATCTTCGCCCAGAGCGAGCCGGGCCGCGGTTCCACGTTCACGCTGTATCTGCCGCTGCACCCGAGCCAGTTCCCGCCGCAGGGCTACCAGCAGCCGGTGCCCCCGCTGGAGGCCGGTGAGCTGGTCGCCTCCGAGGCGGAGCTGTCCGACCGGCTGACGGCCCCCCAGGTCGAGACGCCGGCCGAGGTGAAGTCGTACCGGGAGACGCAGACCGGGCCCGCCGCGCTGTTCCGGCGCCGTCGTCGGAGCCTGCCGTCGGCGGAGCAGCGGCCGGAGCAGTCGATCACCATCGAGCCGTCGGAGGACACCGAACGGCCGGTGCGAGCGGTGCGGTTCGGCGGCGAGAAGGTGCTCATCGTCGACGACGACATCCGCAACGTGTTCGCGCTCACCAGCGTGCTGGAGCAGCAGGGACTCTCGGTGCTGTACGCCGAGAACGGCCGCGAGGGCATCGAGGTGCTGGAGCAGCACGACGACGTGGCGGTGGTGCTGATGGACATCATGATGCCCGAGATGGACGGCTACGCGACCACGACCGCGATCCGCAGGATGCCGCAGTTCGCGGGCCTGCCGATCGTCGCCCTGACCGCGAAGGCGATGAAGGGCGACCGGGAGAAGGCGCTCCAGTCGGGCGCCTCCGACTACGTCACCAAGCCGGTCGACCCCGACCATCTGCTGGGCGTCATGCGGCAGTGGATGCGGCCCGAGTGACGGTCCGACAGAACCGGTCACGGGGGCGCGGTTCAGTACGCGGGCCAGGTGTGGGAACCTCGGATTCCGGGAACCTTCCAGGCCCGGCCCGCGTTTGAGCTGTGTGCACCGTGACATCGCGGTGACAGGGTGTGGCGACGGGCGGGGTGCGGCTACGATGACCGGCACAAGGACGGGCGGCGAAAGGGAGTCGTCCTCTGGGGCGGCGCCCGGTGTACCGCCGGGGCGAGGAGGGCGGGCCATGGTGCAGAAGGCCAAGATCCTCCTGGTCGATGACCGGCCGGAGAATCTGCTGGCGCTGGAGGCCATCCTCTCTGCGCTCGATCAGACGCTGGTGCGGGCATCGTCCGGGGAGGAAGCGCTCAAAGCACTGCTCACGGACGATTTCGCGGTCATCCTGCTGGATGTCCAGATGCCGGGAATGGACGGCTTCGAGACGGCCGCGCACATCAAGCGGCGGGAGCGGACGCGGGACATCCCGATCATCTTCCTCACCGCGATCAACCACGGCCCGCACCACACCTTCCGGGGTTATGCGGCGGGCGCGGTCGACTACATCTCCAAGCCGTTCGACCCGTGGGTGCTGCGCGCCAAGGTCTCGGTTTTCGTCGAGCTGTACATGAAGAACTGCCAGCTCCGGGAGCAGGCGGCGCTGCTGCGGCTCCAGTTGGAGGGCGGCGGCGGCAAGGACACGGTCGACAGCAAGGAGCCCGCCGGGCTGCTCGCCGAGCTGTCCGCGCGGCTCGCGGCCGTCGAGGAGCAGGCCGAGGCGCTGTCCAAGCAGCTCGACGAGGAGTCCGCCGACGCCGCCGCGGTGGCCACGGCCGCGCACCTGGAGCGCAAGCTCACCGGGCTGCGCCGGGCGCTGGACGCGCTGGAGCCGGGCGCCGACGGCTCGACCCCGCTGCCGCCGCAGGGCTGACGATCCCTCGGGCGCGAGGGGCGCCGTGAGCGGGCGTCAGTTTCGTGCCTCGGTAAGGGCGACACGAACGGGTGAAGCTGTGGGCACACGTGTCCGCTGTCGTCTCCCCCGGTAACCTCACACCCATGGCCTCACGTCCCCCCGCAGCCAAGAAGCCGCCCGCCAAGAAGGCGGTCGCTCCCGCGAAGGCTCCGGCGAGGAAGGCGGCCGCCAAGAAGGCCCCGGCCAAGAAGGCGCCGCCCCGCAAGGCTCCCGTGCGCAAGGTGCCGCCGAAGCCCGCGCCCAGCCCCACCGGGGGCGTGTACCGGCTCGTGCGCGCCCTCTGGCTGGGCGTGGCGCACGCGGTCGGCGCCGTCTTCCGGGGCATAGGGCAGGGCGCGAAGAACCTCGACCCGGCCCACCGCAAGGACGGTGTCGCGCTGCTGCTGTTCGCCGTCGCGCTGATCGTCGCCGCCGGAACCTGGGCCGACCTGAGCGGACCCGTCGGCGATCTGGTGGAGATCCTGGTCACCGGCGCCTTCGGCCGCCTCGACCTGCTGGTGCCGATACTGTTCGCGGTCATCGCCGTACGGTTCATCCGGCACCCTGAGCAGCCGGAGGCCAACGGCCGGATCGTGATCGGTCTGTCGGCGCTCGTCATCGGGGTGCTCGGCCAGGTCCACATCGCCTGCGGCTCGCCCGCGCGGGACGACGGCATGCGGGCCATAAGGGACGCGGGCGGCCTCATCGGCTGGGCCGTCGCCACCCCGATGACGTACACGATGAGCGAGGTGCTCGCCGTACCGCTGCTGGTGCTGCTCACCGTGTTCGGGCTGCTCGTGGTCACCGCCACCCCGGTCAACCACATCCCGCGGCGCCTGCGCGCCCTCGGCATCCGCCTGGGCGTGCTGCACGACTACGCGGCCGACCTGGACGACGACGAGGGCTACGGCTACGACGAGCAGTGGCGCGACGAGCCGCCCGCGCGCCCCCGGAGCCGCCGCGGCGCCCCGCAGGGCTACGACCCCGACGCCGCCGAGGACGAGGCGCTCACCCGGCGCCGCCGCCCCCGCAGGTCCGCGCAGGCGGAGCCGCGCGAGATGGACGCGATCGACGTGGCCTCGGCCGCCAACGCCGCGCTCGACGGCGCGGTGCAGCACGGCATGCCGCCGTCCCCGGTCGTCGCCGACCTCACCCAGGGCGTGAGCGTGGGGGACCGGGAGGAGACCACCCCGGTCCCCGTGCCCTCCCCGGCCCCGGCCGACCGGCCCGTGCCGGGCAAGCGGAAGACGGACGGCAGCGTCCCCGACTTCACCAAGGCGCCCCCCGAGACGCACCGCGAGATGCCCGCCCGCGCGGAACAGCTCCAGCTCTCCGGGGACATCACCTACTCGCTGCCCTCGCTGGACCTCCTGACCCGCGGCGGCCCCGGCAAGTCGCGCAGCGCGGCCAACGACGCCGTCGTGGCCTCCCTGCGCACGGTTTTCACCGAGTTCAAGGTGGACGCCGACGTCACCGGCTTCACCCGGGGCCCGACCGTCACCCGCTACGAGGTGCAGCTCGGCCCGGCCGTGAAGGTCGAGCGGATCACCGCGCTCACCAAGAACATCGCGTACGCGGTCGCCAGCCCGGACGTGCGGATCATCAGCCCCATCCCCGGCAAGTCGGCCGTCGGCATCGAAATCCCCAACACCGACCGGGAGATGGTCAATCTCGGCGACGTGCTGCGGCTCGCGGAGTCCGCCGAGGACGACGACCCGATGCTGGTCGCCTTCGGCAAGGACGTCGAGGGCGGCTATGTGATGCGCTCCCTGGCGAAGATGCCGCACATGCTGGTCGCCGGTGCCACCGGCTCGGGCAAGTCGTCCTGCATCAACTGCCTGATCACCTCGATCATGATGCGGGCGACCCCCGAGGACGTCCGGATGATCCTGGTGGACCCCAAGCGCGTCGAGCTGACCGCGTACGAGGGCATCCCGCACCTGATCACGCCGATCATCACCAACCCCAAGCGGGCCGCCGAGGCCCTCCAGTGGGTCGTGCGCGAGATGGACATGCGCTACGACGACCTGGCCGCCTACGGCTACCGGCACATCGACGACTTCAACCGCGCCGTGCGCGAGGGGAAGGTCACCGCGCCGCTGGGCAGCGAGCGCGAGCTGCAGCCCTATCCGTATCTGCTGGTGATCGTGGACGAGCTGGCCGACCTGATGATGGTCGCCCCGCGCGACGTCGAGGACTCCATCGTCCGCATCACCCAGCTCGCCCGTGCCGCGGGCATCCACCTGGTGCTGGCCACCCAGCGGCCCTCGGTGGACGTGGTCACCGGACTCATCAAGGCCAACGTGCCCTCCCGGCTGGCCTTCGCCACCTCCTCGCTGGCCGACTCCCGCGTCATCCTCGACCAGCCCGGCGCCGAGAAGCTGATCGGCAAGGGCGACGGCCTGATCCTGCCGATGGGCGACAGCAAGCCGACCCGTATGCAGGGCGCGTTCGTGACCGAGGAAGAGGTCGCGGTCGTCGTCCAGCACTGCAAGGACCAGATGGCGCCGGTCTTCCGGGACGACGTCACCGTGGGCACCAAGCAGAAGAAGGAGATCGACGAGGACATCGGCGACGACCTCGACCTGCTCTGCCAGGCCGCCGAGCTGGTGGTCTCCACCCAGTTCGGGTCGACGTCCATGCTCCAGCGCAAGCTGCGGGTCGGCTTCGCCAAGGCGGGCCGGCTGATGGACCTCATGGAGTCCCGGAGCATCGTCGGACCCAGCGAGGGGTCCAAGGCTCGTGACGTTCTTGTGAAGCCTGATGAGCTGGACGGCGTGCTCGCCGTGATTCGCGGGGAGTCTGACGGGTAGGGCTTCGGGCCACCCGGCGTGTCGGGACTGCGCCGGGTGGCGGCACCGCCGTGATCCACCCGTTAAACATCGGCGGGCAACCGTTTCCCTTCGCAGTACGTCAAGTTGAGCGAGAGCAGGGGTACAGGTACCGGCCTGGGCCTCCCGCTCCCGTCCCGCCGTCGGGCTGACCGGCCATACCGATGGCGTACAAGCCCGTTCGCCCGCTTGCCCCACCCTTTCGTACCCCGCCTAGACTGAACGCTCAGCACAGGTGGCTCACCCGCTCGAAAGGCGCCCCCGTGTCCATCGGCAGCAACTCCCCCGAAGACGAGCCCCCGTTCCCCGACGTTCCCGAGCTCGACGGACCCTCCGTCGGCACCGCCCTGCGCCAGGCCCGCGTCGCGGCCGGGCTGAGCGCGGGTGACGTCAGCGACGCCACCCGTATCCGCCCGGCCATCGTGCACGCCATCGAGGAGGACGACTTCTCCTCCTGCGGCGGCGACGTGTACGCGCGCGGCCACATCCGCAACCTGGCCAGGGCCGTCCACCTCGACCCCGCCCCGCTCATCGCGCGGTTCGACGCCGAGCACGGCGGCCGGCCCGCGCCCACCCCCGCGGCACCCCTGTTCGAGGCGGAGCGCATCCGCCCCGAGCGCCGGGGCCCCAACTGGACCGCGGCCATGGTCGCGGCGATCGTCGTCGTCATCGGCTTCGTCGGCTTCACCGCGATCAAGTCCGAGACCGGCGGCGACACGGACACCCAGGCCGTCGAGGGCAACGCCTCGCCGACCGCCACCAAGTCCGCCGCGCCCACCCCGAAGACCGAGCAGTCCGCCACCCCGAAGTCCGACCCGTCCGACAGCGCCATCGCGGCCGCCCCGCAGGACAAGGTGACCGTCCGGGTCACCGCACCGGGCGGGCGGAGCTGGATCTCCGCCAAGGACCACAACGGCCGCATGCTGTTCGACGGACTGCTGAACAAGGGCGAGTCCAAGACCTTCCAGGACAGCACCAAGATCAACCTGATCCTCGGTGACGCCGGGGCGATCGAGCTGTACGTCAACGGCAAGAAGATCGACGACGACTTCCGGCCCGGCGCCGTGGAACGCCTCACCTACACCAAGGGCGACCCCGAGGTCGGATGACGCCCTTCCGGGCGCCTCGAGCGAGCGGACTGTGACGGGGTTGGCCCACAACGGCCAACCCCGTCGACATGGGGTGCGGGACAGACAAAGTAGTCTTGAGCCCATGCCTGAACGCCGTACCGTCGCACTAGTCACTCTCGGCTGCGCCCGTAACGAGGTGGACTCGGAGGAGCTCGCAGGCCGTTTGGAGGCGGACGGCTGGCAGCTCGTCGAGGACGCCGGGGACGCCGATGTCGCCGTGGTCAACACCTGTGGGTTCGTCGAAGCCGCCAAGAAGGACTCGGTCGACGCCCTCCTGGAGGCCAACGACCTCAAGGACCACGGCAGAACCCAGGCCGTCGTGGCGGTGGGCTGCATGGCCGAGCGGTACGGCAAGGAACTGGCCCAGGCGCTGCCCGAGGCCGACGGCGTGCTCGGCTTCGACGACTACGCCGACATCTCCGACCGCCTGCAGACCATCCTGTCCGGTGGCGTCCACGCCGCGCACACCCCGCGCGACCGCCGCAAGCTGCTGCCGATCAGCCCCGCCGAGCGCCAGGAGTCCGCGGCCGCCGTCGCCCTGCCCGGCCACGGCCCGACCGACCTCCCGGACGGCCTCGCGCCCGCCTCCGGCCCGCGCGCGCCCCTGCGCCGCCGGCTGGGCGGCTCCCCGGTCGCCTCGGTCAAGCTCGCCTCCGGCTGCGACCGGCGCTGCTCCTTCTGCGCCATCCCGTCCTTCCGCGGCTCCTTCATCTCCCGCCGCCCCAGCGACGTCCTCAACGAGACCCGCTGGCTGGCCGAGCAGGGTGTGAAGGAGGTCATGCTCGTCTCCGAGAACAACACCTCCTACGGCAAGGACCTGGGCGACATCCGCCTGCTGGAGTCCCTGCTGCCGGAGCTGGCCGAGGTCGACGGCATCGAGCGGGTGCGGGTCAGCTACCTCCAGCCCGCCGAGATGCGCCCCGGTCTGATCGACGTGCTGACCTCCACCCCGAAGGTCGTGCCGTACTTCGACCTGTCCTTCCAGCACTCCGCGCCGAACGTGCTGCGCGCCATGCGCCGCTTCGGTGACACCGACCGCTTCCTGGAGCTGCTGGACACCATCCGCGGCAAGGCCCCCGAGGCCGGTGTCCGCTCCAACTTCATCGTCGGCTTCCCCGGCGAGACCGAGGCCGACCTCGCCGAGCTGGAGCGCTTCCTGACCGGCGCCCGCCTCGACGCCATCGGCGTCTTCGGCTACTCCGACGAGGAGGGCACGGAGGCGGCCACGTACGACACCAAGGTCGACGAGGACGTCGTCGCCGAGCGCCTCGCCCACATCTCCCGGCTCGCCGAGGAACTCGTCTCGCAGCGCGCCGAGGAGCGCCTCGGGGAAACCGTGCGCGTCCTGGTGGAGTCCGTCGACGGCGAGGACGGGGTGTACGGCCGCGCCGCGCACCAGGCCCCGGAGACGGACGGCCAGGTGCTGCTCACGAGCGGCGAGGGTCTCGCCGTGGGACGTATCGTCGAGGCCAAGGTGGTCGGCACCGAGGGGGTCGACCTGGTGGCCGAGCCGCTTCCGGGCTCGTCGGTGGACAGTTCGATGGGCAGCGAGGAGGCGGCCAGATGACCGGAGTCCCGGCATCCGCCTCGGGCGGCTCCTCCGGCGCGCCCAGCGCACCGGAGCAGCCCGCCGACGGCGCTCCGGAGGTCTCCGGCCCGGCCGCCGCGCTGGAGGCGCGGCACCCGCGCGGCGGCAAGCTCGCCGCGGCGGCCGTCAACCAGGCCAGCGTCTGGAACGTCGCCAACCTGCTCACCATGCTCCGGCTGGTCCTGGTGCCGGGCTTCGTGGCCCTGCTGCTCGCCGACGGCGGCTACGACCCGGCCTGGCGCTCCTTCGCTTGGGCGGCCTTCGCCGTCGCCATGATCACCGACCTGTTCGACGGGCATCTGGCCCGCACCTACAACCTGGTCACCGACTTCGGGAAGATCGCCGACCCGATAGCGGACAAGGCGATCATGGGCGCGGCGCTGATCTGCCTGTCCTACCTGGGCGACCTGCCCTGGTGGGTGACGGCGGTCATCCTGGGCCGGGAACTCGGCATCACCCTGCTGCGTTTCGTGGTCATCCGGTACGGCGTCATCCCGGCCAGCCGGGGCGGCAAGCTGAAGACGCTCACCCAGGGCATCGCGGTCGGCATGTACGTACTGGCGCTGACCGGCTGGCTCGCCACCCTGCGGTTCTGGGTGATGGCGGCCGCGGTCGTCCTCACGGTCGTCACCGGTCTCGACTATGTGAGACAGGCCATGGTGCTGCGCCGCCGGGGAATCGCGGAGCGGGCGGCGGCGTTGGAAGAGCGAGAAGCGTGAACCCCACGACCATCGAGCTGGTGCGGCTACTCACGGTGAACGGCGAGACCCTCGCCGTCGCCGAGTCGCTCACCGGTGGTCTGGTCGCCGCCGAGCTCACCTCGGTCCCCGGTGCCTCCCGGGTGTTCCGGGGTTCGGTCACCGCCTACGCCACCGAGCTGAAGCACGAGCTCCTCGGCGTCGACGCCGGGCTGCTGGCCCGGTCCGGCGCGGTGGACCCGCAGGTCGCGGCCCAGATGGCGGCCGGTGTACGCAAGGCCCTCGGCGCCGACTGGGGCATCGCCACCACCGGGGTGGCCGGGCCCGATCCGCAGGACGAGCAACCGGTCGGCACGGTCTTCGTGGCGGTCGACGGACCCTTCCGGCAGGGCTCGCTTTCCGCCCCCGGCGGAAAAGTGGAGGCCCTGCGGTTGAACGGCGGCCGGGCGGAAATTCGTATGGAGAGTGTACGGAGCGTACTGGCACTGCTTCTGCGGGAGCTTGTGGGCGAACAGACCGCGAATGAGCGGGCACAGGATACGGAACGGAACGGGGGGTTTTGATGTTTGCAGCCCTGAGTGAACACGACATCGCTCCCCGCACGGCCGCGGCGCGAGGCGGTACGGTGGGGCGAGAAGGATGCGGCTACGCGGTCCGAGGAGGGAGCCACCGATGATTCTGCTCCGTCGCCTGCTGGGTGACGTGCTGCGTCGGCAGCGCCAGCGCCAGGGCCGTACTCTGCGCGAAGTCTCCTCGTCCGCCCGGGTCTCACTTGGCTATCTCTCCGAGGTGGAGCGGGGGCAGAAGGAGGCTTCCTCCGAGCTGCTCTCCGCGATCTGCGACGCGCTGGACGTACGGATGTCGGTGCTCATGCGTGAGGTGAGTGACGAACTGGCACTCGCCGAGCTGGCCCAGTCCGCCGCGGCCAACGACGGCGTCCCGGCGCCGGTCCGGCCGATGCTGGGCTCCGTGTCGGTGACCGGTGTGCCACCGGAACGGGTGACCATCAAGGCACCCGCCGAAGCGGTGGACGTGGTCGCCGCGTGACCTGCGCGCACGCTGCCTAGCGCCCGATGGCTGTAAGCCCCGGCCGGGCCTCCCTGGACTCTCCAGGTGAGGCCCGGCCGGGGCTTTTACGCTCGGACCAGCGGCCTTGTGTGGGTTTGCTCCGTTTGCCCGGTACGGGCCGCCCGGTCATGGTGAGAGGGACCCGAAGCCCGCCGAGGATCTGAGGACAGCGGATGTACGTGGTGAAGAGTCCCCTTCCCGAGGCCGATCTGAAGACCGTCTCCGAGGCCCTGCAAGGGGCGCTCGTGGACTTGGTCGACCTCTCGCTGGTCGCCAAGCAGATCCACTGGAACGTGGTCGGGCCACGCTTCCGGTCCGTCCACCTCCAGCTGGACGAGGTGGTCGTCTCCGCGCGGACCGCCTCCGACCTGGTGGCCGAGCGTTCCTCGGCGCTGGGCGTCCCGCCGGACGGACGGGCGTCCACGGTCGCCTCCGGCACCGGCATCACGGTCCCTCCGGCCGGCTGGATCAAGGACACGGACGCGGTCGCCGGGATGGTCGCCGCCCTCGGCGCGGTCATCGGCCGGATGCGGGAGCGGGTGAACGCCACCGGCGACGCCGATCCAGTGTCCCAGGACATGTTCATCCAGATCACGGGCGACCTCGAGAAACACCATTGGATGTTCCAGGCCGAGACCGCATGAGAGAGGCGGGTTCCCGGACCGGCCTGGCGGACAGTCGTCCGCCCGGTGCCGCTCCGGTGAGCCCTTCGGTGCGCCTTCCGCGGGTGGCAGGCGGTGTTCTTGGCTTCCGGCTGGAGGTGACGGGTCCATGAACGGGCGAATAGTGCGCTGGGGGGCAGGTCTGGGGTTCGGCGCGGTGTGGTGGTGGGCGGTGCTGCGGCTGACCCTGGGGGACGGTGCGGGGGTGCTGGAGGGGTCCGTGGTGCTCGGTGGGTGGGGGCTGGGGGTGCTGCCGGTGCACTGTGTGGCCAAGGAGCGGGCCGAGGGGGCCGTGCGGACGGGGCGGTGGCGCGAGGCTTGGCGGGGCAGCGGGGAGGGTGCCGGGGAGGGTGAAGGGGCGGAGGCGGGTGCCGGGGTCACTCGTTCGGGTGAAGCGGGGGCGGGGTGACGGGGGCTGCTTCGGGTGGGGTGGGGGGTGGGGTTTGCATTCGCGGAGTGCGGAGTGCGGAGTGCGGAGTGCGGGGTGCGGGGTGCGGGTTCCGGCTCCCGGCTTCCGGTCTTCTGCTTTCGGTTTCTGGCCTCCGGCTCATCGCTCCCGGCTCGCGAGGGTCAGCCCGTGGGGCGGGGGTAGCGCTCCCGCCGGCGCTGGGCGGTGCCGGGGGCGGGTGTGGGACCGCTCTGGCAGGTGGGGCACCAGTAGGTGGGGCGGTCCTGGACGCCGTCGCCCTGGTCGGCCACGCGTACCCGGGTGCGGCAGCGCAGGCAGGGGCGGGAGGCGCGGCCGTAGACGTAGAGGTCGTTCCGGGGCAGGCCGGTGGTCTGACGGTTCGGGCGGGCCCGGTTGACCTCCAGTAGGCGCTGGGCGACGCCGGGGAGCTGGGCGGCGCGGTCCGGGGGGAGCGAGCCGACGGGGAGCCAGGGGGTCACGCCGAGCAGGAAGCACAGCTCGCTCTTGTAGACGTTGCCGATCCCGGCGAGATTGCGCTGGTCGAGCAGGGCCTCGCCGAGGGCGCGGTCCGGGTCGGCGTACAGGTTGGCGAGGGCGAGCTTCGGGTCCCAGTCCGGGCCGAGGAGGTCGGGGCCCAGATGACCCACGACGCTCTCCTCGTCCTCGGTGCGCAGCAGCTCCAGCACCGACAGGCGGTAGCCCACGGCCATCCGGTCGTCGGCGCCCAGCACGACGCGGATCTGGTGTCCGGCGCCGCCCCGCCAGCGTTCGCCGGGGCCGTACACCTTCCAGGCGCCCTCCATCCGCAGATGCGTGTGGAGGGTCAGGCCGCCCTCGAAGCGGGTCAGCAGGTGCTTGCCGCGTGGGGCGGTGTTCAGCACGGTGCGGCCGGTCAGGTCGACCACGGCGTACTGCGGCACCCGGAAGTCGCTGTGGGTCAGCACCCGGCCCGCGAGCGCGTCATGCAGCCGCTTCGCGGTCTGCCACACCGTGTCACCTTCGGGCATGCGTCCAGGGTGCCACGGCTCGGGGGCCTTCTCCGGTCGCCGGGCTCAGGCGCGCAGGCGCAGGCCGCGTGGGGTCGCTATGAACCCGGTGCCCTCCAGCAGGGTGCCCAGGGGGGAGGTCAGTGCCGCGGTGCCGTTGATCCGCTCGACGGTGACCGTGCCCAGGGAGCCCGCGCGGGCGGCCGCCGCCAGGGCCTCCGCGGCGGCGCGCAGGCGGGGGTCGTCGGTCGCGGTGCCGTCCGGGTCGGCGGGCCACGCCAGCAGGGACTTGCCGCCGCGCTCCATGTAGAGGGTCAGCTCGCCCTCCACCAGGACGACCAGGGAGCCCGCCTTGCGGCCCGGCTTGTGCCCGGCACCGGTGGGCGACTCCGGCCAGGGCAGGGCGGCGCCGTACGCGTTGGCGGGGTCGGCGGCGGCGAGGACCACCGCCTTGGAGTCCGGGGTGGTGTCCCGCACGCGCGGGCCGTAACTCCGGCTCACGGGGGAGCCGTAGCCCGAGCCGCCGCGCGGGCCACCCTGGCCGGGGGAGGCGTACGGGTCGGGGATGGTCGCCGGGCCGAAGGGGCGCGGGAGGCCGCCGTCGTCGCCGTCCCGGGGCGGCCAGGTGAAGTCGCCGTCGAGGTTCGGGTGGGCGAGGGCGCCGGAGGAGGAGTCGAACGCGTCGGATGCGGCGTGGCCGTCGCCGTTGCCGGGGAACGGCGGGAGGCTGCCGTCGCCCGCCGCGACCGGAGCGGGCACCACGCGCTCGCCCCGGTCGCGGGCGTTGGACACCGCGCGGAGCCGGTCCACCGCGCCGTCCATGGCGAACTGGGCGGCACCCAGCCCCTCGACCACATAGCCGCGCCGCGCCTGGCCGCTCTCCTCGAACACGGACAGCACCCGGTACACCGCCGAGAAGCCGCCCTCCACGCCCTCCGCGCCCACGGCGCCCCGGGTCACGACGCCGTGCCGGTCCAGCAGGGCGCGCGCCCGCGCGTGGGCGCGCACGGTGGCGTCCGGCTCGGGCACCGGCAGCAGCGACCAGCGGCCGCCGACGGTCGGCGGCCCGGACCGGGACGCGGCGCGGGCGGCGGCGGTCAGGGAGCCGTAACGCCCGCGCGGGACATTGCGTTTGGCGCGGTGGGCCGTCGCCCCGGCCGTACGGCCCGAACCCAGCAGGGCGCGCATCGGTGCCAGGGTGTCGTTGGTGAGCCGTCCCGACCAGGCCAGGTCCCACAGGGCGTCGGCGAGGTGCGCGTCGCTCGCCTCGGGGTGCGTGGTGGCGCGGACCTGGTCCGCGATCTGACGGAAGAACAGGCCGTACCCGCCGGACAGCGTGTCCAGGATCGACTGGTGGAGCGGGCTCAGCTCCAGGGGGTGCGGGGGCGGCAGGAGCAGGGGCGCGGTGTCCGCGAGGTACAGCGAGACCCAGCCGTCCTTGCCGGGCAGCGAGCCCGCCCCGGCCCACACGACCTCGCCCGCGGCGGTGAGTTCGTCCAGCATCGACGGCTTGTAGTCCGTCACGCGGGAGGGCAGCACCAGCTTCTCCAGCGCGGAGGCGGGCACCGAGGCACCCTGCAACTGCTCGATGGCGCGCACCAGTCCATCGGTGCCGCGCAGCGCGTGCCCCTTGCCGATGTGCTGCCACTGCGGCAGGAACTGCGCCAGCGCGGCGGGCGGCACCGGCTCCAGCTCGTGCCGCAGCGCGGCCAGCGAACGGCGGCGCAGCCTACGCAGCACCGTCGCGTCGCACCACTCCTGGCCGATGCCCGCCGGATGGAACTCGCCCTGGACGACCCGGCCGCTGCCCGCCAGTCGCTGGAGGGCGCCCTCGGTGACCGCGACGCCCAGACCGAAGCGGGCGGCGGCGGCCGTCGAGGTGAAGGGGCCGTGGGTGCGGGCGTAGCGCGCGAGGAGGTCACCGAGCGGGTCCTTGACCGGCTCGGTGAACGCCTCGGGGACGCCCACCGGCAGCGCGGTCCCCAGCGCGTCGCGCAGACGCCCCGCGTCCTCGATGGCGGCCCAGTGGTCCTCGCCCGCGACCCGGACCTTGATGACGCGCCGGGCGGCGGCCAGCTCCCGCGCCCACTCGGGCTCGGCGCCCCGCCCGGCCAGCTCGGCGTCGGTCAGCGGGCCCAGCAGCCGGAGCAGGTCGGCGACGCTCTCCGGGTCCTTGGCGCGACGGTCCTCGGTGAGCCACTGGAGTTCGCGCTCCAGCTCGGTCAGCACCTCGGCGTCGAGCAGCTCCCGCAGCTCCGCCTGGCCCAGCAGCTCGGCCAGCAGCCGGGAGTCCAGGGAGAGCGCGGCGGCACGGCGCTCGGCGAGCGGGGAGTCGCCCTCGTAGAGAAACTGGGCGACGTAACCGAACAGCAGGGAGCGGGCGAACGGGGACGGTTCGGGGGTGGTGACCTCGACCAGGCGGACCTTGCGGGACTCGATGTCGCCCATCAGCTCGACCAGGCCGGGCACGTCGAACACGTCCTGAAGGCATTCGCGGATCGCCTCCAGGACGATCGGGAACGACCCGAACTCGCTCGCCACCTCAAGCAGTTGGGCCGCGCGCTGACGCTGCTGCCACAGCGGGGTGCGCTTGCCGGGGTTGCGGCGCGGCAGCAGGAGCGCGCGGGCGGCGCACTCCCGGAACCGCGCCGCGAACAGGGCGGAGCCGCCCACCTGGTCGGTGACGACCTGGTCGACGTCACCCTTGTCGAAGGCGACGTCGGCGGCGCCGACCGGGGCCTGATCGCCGTCGTACTCCGCACCGGCCTTGGCGGGGCTCTGGTCCAGCAGGTCCAGGCCCATCAGGTCGGCGTCGGGCAGGCGCAGCACGATGCCGTCGTCGGCGTGCATGACCTGGGCGTCCATGCCGTACCGCTCGGAGAGGCGGGCGCCGAGCGCCAGCGCCCACGGGGCGTGCACCTGGGCGCCGAAGGGGGAGTGGATCACGACCCGCCAGTCGCCCAGCTCGTCGCGGAAGCGCTCCACGACGATGGTGCGGTCGTCCGGGACGTGCCCGCACGCCTCGCGCTGCTCGTCGAGGTAGGCCAGGACGTTGTCCGCCGCCCACGCGTCCAGGCCCGCGGTGAGCAGGCGCAGCCGGGCGTCCTCCTCGGACAGCGAACCGACCTCGCGCAGGAACGCACCGACCGCGCGGCCGAGTTCGAGCGGGCGGCCCAGCTGGTCGCCCTTCCAGAACGGGAGCCGACCCGGCACGCCCGGTGCGGGGGAGACCAGGACCCGATCGCGGGTGATGTCCTCGATGCGCCAGGAACTCGTGCCCAGCGTGAAGACGTCGCCCACGCGGGACTCGTACACCA
Organism: Streptomyces sp. NPDC090119; assembly: GCF_044747085.1. NCBI lineage: Bacteria > Bacillati > Actinomycetota > Actinomycetes > Kitasatosporales > Streptomycetaceae > Streptomyces > Streptomyces sp. NPDC090119. The sequence goes on from NZ_JBIVDK010000001.1 coordinate 23,454, forward strand.
TCTCCTCGTCCAGCTCGCCGACCCGGCCGCCGCCCTTCTTCGGGTCGGACCCGGCGAGGAACACCCCGAACAGGCCCCGGTCGGGGATCGTGCCGCCGGAGGTGACGGCGAGCCGCTGGGCGCCGGGCCTGCCGCTGATGGTGCCGGCGACGCGGTCCCACACCACGCGGGGGCGCAGTTCCGCGAACGCGTCCGACGGATAGCGGCCCGCGAGCATGTCCAGGGTGGCGGTGAACGCGGACTCGGGGAGCGAGGCGAAGGGTGCCGCGCGGCGCACGGTGGCCAGCAGGTCGTCGAACTGCCAGGTGTCCAGCGCGGTCATGGCGACGAGCTGCTGGGCCAGGACGTCCAGCGGGTTGGACGGCACGCGCAGCGACTCGATGCCGCCCGAGCGCATCCGCTCGGTGACCACGGCCGCCTGCACCAGGTCGCCCCGGTACTTGGGGAAGACCACACCGGTGGAGACTGCGCCCACCTGGTGTCCCGCGCGGCCCACGCGCTGGAGGCCGGAGGCGACCGAGGGCGGGGACTCGACCTGGACGACCAGGTCGACGGCGCCCATGTCGATGCCCAGCTCCAGGCTGGACGTGGCCACCACGGCGGGCAGCCGCCCGGCCTTCAGGTCCTCCTCGACCAGTGAGCGCTGCTCCTTGGAGACCGAGCCGTGGTGCGCGCGGGCGATCACCTGCGGGGCGCCCTGGGCCGCGCCCGAGCCGCCCATCAGCTCGGCCGGGGAGTGGTGCTCGTCCAGCTTCTCGCCGGTGGCGCGCTCGTAGGCGATCTCGTTGAGCCGGTTGCACAGCCGCTCCGCCAGGCGGCGCGAGTTGGCGAACACGATGGTCGAGCGGTGCGACTGGACCAGGTCGGCGATCTTCTCCTCGACATGCGGCCAGATCGAGGGCTTCTCCGCCTTGTCGTCGCCGTCGGCCGCGGGGGCGCCGCCCAGCTCGCCCATGTCCTCGACGGGCACGACCACCGACAGGTCGAACTCCTTGCCCGACTCGGGCTGGACGATCTCCACCTTGCCCCGGGGCGAGAGATAGCGGGCCACCTCGTCCACCGGACGCACGGTCGCCGACAGGCCGATCCGGCGCGCGGGCTTCGGCAGCAGCTCGTCCAGCCGCTCCAGGGACAGCGCGAGATGCGCGCCGCGCTTGGTGCCCGCGACCGCGTGCACCTCGTCCAGGATCACGGTCTCGATGCCCGTGAGCGCGTCCCGCGCGGACGAGGTCAGCATCAGGAACAGCGACTCGGGGGTGGTGATCAGGATGTCCGGCGGGCGGGTGACCAGCGCGCGCCGCTCGGCGGGCGGGGTGTCGCCGGAGCGGATGCCCACCTTCACCTCGGGCTCGGGCAGGCCCAGGCGCACGGACTCCTGGCGGATACCGGTCAGCGGGCTGCGCAGGTTGCGCTCGACATCGACCGCGAGCGCCTTCAGCGGGGACACGTACAGCACCCGGCAGCGCTTCTTCGGGTCGGCCGGGGGCGGGGTGGAGGCCAGCTGGTCCAGGGCGGCGAGGAACGCGGCCAGCGTCTTGCCGGAGCCGGTCGGCGCCACCACCAGCGCGTCCGAGCCCTGGTTGATGGCCTGCCACGCGCCCGCCTGAGCCTCGGTGGGCGCGTGGAACGCCCCCGTGAACCATTCGCGGGTCGCGGGGGAGAAGCCTTCGAGGGCCGGGTGGGCGGAACTGACCATGCCTCCATCCTGCACCCGCCCACTGACAATCGGGCTGACCTGGGTAAACGGGACGGACCGGGGCGTGCGGCGGCCGGCGGCCGTGGCCGACAATGGGTGCATGGCGGGTTCAGGGGAGCGGGCACGGCACTGGCGGTACGCGGAACTGCCGGGCGTCGACCTGCTCCGCGCCCGCTACATCCGCAAGACCTTCGTCCGCCACACCCACGAGAACTTCGTGATCGCGGCCATCGCGGACGGCGTCGAGGTCTTCCACCACCAGGGCGCCGACGTGTCCGTGGGCGCGGGCGCCCTCGCGCTGGTCAACCCGGACACCCCGCACACCGGCCGCGCGGGCGTCCCCGAGGGCTGGCGGTACGGCGCGGTGTACCCCTCGCCCGAGGTGGTGGCCCGGATAGCGGCCGAGACGACCACCATCCGGGGGACGCCCGGCTTCGCCGCCCCGATGGTCGACGACCCCTACACCGTCCGCCTCGTCCACCAGGTGCTGCGCGCCGCCGAGGAGGGCAACGCGCTGGCCGCCGACACCCTGCTCAGCGTCGCGGTGACCCGGCTGCTGCGCCTCAACGGCGGCCCGCTGCCCGAGCGCCGCCCCCGCTCGGCCGGAGCGGAAGTCGCCGCACGCGCGCGTGCCGTGCTGGAGGAGCGGATGGCGGAGCCGCCCAGCCTGGAGCACCTCGCCACCGACCTCGGCACCAGCCGCTTCGCCCTGCTGCGGGCCTTCCGGGACGCCTACGGCATGCCCCCGCACACCTGGCTCACCGACGCGCGCGTACGCCGCGCCCGGCTCCTGCTGGACACCGGCACCCCGCCCGCCGAGGCCGCCACTTCGGTCGGCTTCACCGACCAGCCCCACCTCAACCGCCACTTCACCCGGATCGTCGGCGTGCCTCCGGGGGCCTACCAGCGCGAACGCGAGAACGTGAGCGGGCGCAACAACGTACAAGACCCCGCCGGGCGCCCCGCCGTAGCGTCCGGGGCGTGGCACATCGACAGACAGCACTCGCGGACAGGGCCGCCGAGGACGTGGGAAAGCCGGACAGCGCCGTCGTACGGGACGCCCTCGGGGTCGGCGTCGCCGTAGGCCTCTCCGGCTTCGCCTTCGGCGTCACCTCGGCAGGCAGCGGACTCGGACTCCTCCAGACCTGCGCGCTCAGCCTCCTGGTCTTCACGGGCGCCTCCCAGTTCGCCCTGGTGGGGGCGCTCGCGGCCGGTGGCAACCCGTTCACGGCCGCGGCGGGCGCGTTCTTCCTGGGCGTGCGCAACGCGTTCTACGGGCTGCGGCTCTCGCAGCTGCTCGCCCTCCCGCGCGCGTTGCGGCCGTTCGCCGCCCAATGGGTGATCGACGAGACCACCGCCGTCACCGTCGCCCAACCGGACCGGCGTTCCGCGCGGCTCGGCTTCACCGTCACCGGGCTCAGCCTCTACGTGCTGTGGAACCTCACCACCCTGCTCGGCGCGCTCGGCGCGCGGGCCCTCGGGGACACCGACGCCTGGGGGCTGGACGCGGCCGGACCCGCCGTCTTCCTGGCGCTGCTCGCCCCCATGCTGACCACGTTCACCGAACGCGCGGTCGCCGCCCTCGCGGTCCTCCTGGGCCTCGGCCTGCTGCCCGTACTGCCCGCCGGGGCGCCCGTCCTGGTGGCGGCCCTGGCGGCGCCGCTCGCCCTGTTCGTGCAAGGTCTGCGCGCCCGCTCCGCCCAGCGGCCGGACGCCCCCGAGGAGGACCGATGAACACCTGGCTCGCCATCGGCGTCACCGCGCTCGGCTGCTACGCCGTCAAGCTCGTCGGACTCCTCGTCCCCGCGAGCGCCGTGGAACGGCCGCTGGTCAAGAAGCTCGCCGCGCTGCTGCCGGTCGCCCTGCTGGCCGCGCTCACCGCCCAGCAGACCTTCGCCGACGGCCACACCCTCGTCCTGGACGCGCGGGCCGCGGGAGTGGCCGCTGCGGCCGTCGCGCTGCTGCTCCGGGCGCCGTTCCTGGTGGTCGTCGCGGTCGCCGTGGTGGTGACCGCCGGGGTACGCGCCCTGACCGGCTGAGCGCCGGGTCAGCCGACGTAGCGGCCGTACGCCCGGAGGGTGCGCAGCGCCTCGACGGTCACCCCGGCCCGCGCCTCCAGCGCCGGAGCAGGTGCCCACTGGCGCCAACGGACCGGCCAGCCGCCGTCCTCCTGCTGCCCGGCGGCGAGGAAGTCCAGCGAGCGCGCCATCTCCTCGTCCGTGAACCACGCGCGCGCGAGCGAGCCGGGGGTGCGCGCGAAGTCGTGCGGGAAGTGGTGCTCGCCCGGCGCGTAGCCGGGGGCGACGGGGTACGCGTCGAGACGGTCCGGGTCCAGGGCCGCGAGCCGCCGCTCGCGCACCAGGCGGCCGAGCCGGTCGGCGGCCGCCTGCGCACGGGCGCGGTCGGGGGCGGCGTCCAGGAAGGCCACGGCGGCCTCGACCTCGTACGGGTGAGACGCCTCCAGGGCGTCCACGGCCTGCCAGCAGAAGTCGGTCGCCCGGAAGAGCCACGCGTGCCACACCTCGTTGCGGTGCAGCAGCCCCACGACCGGTCCCGTCGCCAGCAGCTCGCTCGGCGGGTCGTCCACCACCGGCACGAAGGGCGCCACCGGATAGCCGCGCTGGCTCGGGCAGACCGCGGGCAGGGCGCCGTCCGTGGTGGACACCGAGGTCAGATAGCGGCACACCCGCTCCACCCGCTGCCCACCGCACCGCCCGACCGCGTCCAGCACGTGCAGCGCGCGGGCGGTGTGCAGCGGCTGGCTCAGCGGGCCGCGCAGATCGGGCTCCAGGGCGTGACCGTAACCCCCGTCCTCGTTGCGGTAGGCGTCCAGGGCCCGCTCCACCGGGTCCGCGCCGCCGTTCAGGAAGAGGTGTGCGAAGAGCCGCTGCTCCAGCACCCGCGCGGTGAGCCAGACGAAGCGCTCCGCGCGGAACAGGGGGGAGTGCGCCGGGGGCACGGAGGGGAGTGAGGGAGCACCTGATTCGGCCATGGACCAGACCGTAGGGCCACCGGCGGCCCCCGAGAACGGTCCCGGACACTCCCGCCCCCCGAGGCGGGATACTTGCGGCATGCGGTTGACGGTTTTCTGGCAGCGGATGGCGGCACACTTCGGTCCGGGGTACGCCGACTCCTTCGCGCGCGATCACATCATGTCCGAGCTGGGCGGACGGACGGTGCACCAGGCACTGGACGCCGGATGGGACGCCAAGGACGTGTGGCGTGTGGTGTGCACCGTGATGGACGTGCCGGGGGAGAAGCGCTGAGTGACGTTCGTCGCGCGGTGGCGAACGGGGTCGGCCGAAAGACGGGGGCGAAATACGCGTACCGCCCGTCCCCCGGTCGACGGACGAGCCGACGGGTGTGTTGACGGACACATACCGAGTCGGTCACCGAGGCCCTCGGACGGTCCGGGCTGTCGGTGGCGTGGGTGAGACTTGGCGCGTGGCACGCATCGACGACATCGAGCCGACCGACCCGCAGACGGAACCTCCGGCCGGGGCGGCGACCTCCGCTGCCGGTACGCCGCCGCGCGAGCCCGCCGCCGGTGCCCTCGCGGGTGCCCGGATGCCGCGCTGGCTGCCACGCGCCATGGTGCTCGCGCTCACGCTGGTCGCCCTGTTCCAACTGGGGAGCTGGGCCTTCCACGAGCTGACCGGGCTCCTCCTCAACATCCTGATCGCGTTCTTCCTGGCGCTCGCCATAGAGCCCGCCGTCAGTCGCATGTCCGCGCGCGGGATGCGCCGGGGGCTCGCCACCTTCCTGGTCTTCCTCAGTCTGGCCGTCGTCACCGCGGGCTTCTTCACCCTGCTCGGCTCGATGCTCGCGGGCCAGATCATCAAGATGATCGAGGGATTCCCCGAGTACCTCGACTCCGTCATCAACTGGGTCAACCACACCTTCCACCTGAAGGTGCGCCGGGTCGACGTCCAGGAGGGCCTGCTCCACTCCGACTGGCTGCGCAAATACGCGCAGAGCAGCGCGGCAGGCGTCCTCGACGTGTCCACGCAGGTGCTCGGCGGGCTCTTCCGGCTCCTCACCGTCGGCCTGTTCTCGTTCTACTTCGCCGCCGACGGCCCCCGGCTGCGCCGCGCCCTGTGCTCGGTGCTGCCGCCCGCGCGGCAGGCCGAGGTGCTGCGCGCCTGGGAGATCGCCGTCGACAAGACCGGCGGGTACATCTACTCGCGCGGCCTGATGGCGCTCATCTCCGGCATCGCGCACTACATCCTGCTCCAGGCCCTCGGCGTGCCCTACGCGCCCGTGCTCGGCGTCTGGGTCGGCCTCGTCTCGCAGTTCGTCCCGACCATCGGCACCTATCTCGCGGGCGCGCTGCCGATGCTGATCGCGTTCACCGTGGCGCCCTGGTACGCGGTGTGGGTGCTGGTCTTCGTCGTGATCTACCAGCAGTTCGAGAACTACATGCTCCAGCCGAAGCTGACGTCCAAGACCGTCGACATCCACCCGGCCGTCGCCTTCGGCTCGGTCATCGCCGGCACCGCCCTGCTCGGCGCGGTAGGCGCCCTGATCGCCATCCCGGCGGTGGCCACGCTCCAGGCGTTCCTGGGGGCGTACGTCAAGCGGTACACGGTCACGGACGACCCGCGCGTCCACGGCCACCGACTGCGTCGGCAGGGGCGCCCGGACGGGTTCATCCGCCTCCGCCTGGGGCGGCCGCGGGCTCCTGAGTCGGATTCCGAGGGCTCGGTCTAGGGCCTGTCGCGAAAGTCCCGTCGTCCGCCCCTAGCCCGGTTCCCGTGCGGTGCGGGCGCGGCGGTGGGCCGCCACCCGCTCTCGGGTGGCGCAGCGGCGGGAGCAGTAGCGGCGGGGTGGGCCGCTGCCCTGGGTGACGTAGACGTTGTCGCAGCCGGGGGAGTCGCAGGTGCCGCCCGGCGGGCGTTGGCGGTCCCAAACGAGGACGGTGAGCGCCATGCAGGAGGACGCGAGGAACCACTCGTCCCAGGGAGCGTCGTCGGCGCGGTCCAGGTGGGGGTGCCAGGGGGCGGTGCCGTCGTGCGAGGACAGCCGGAGCGGGCCCGTGTGCTCGCACAGCAGGCGGTTGAGGGCCGACGCGGCGGCGTCGGTGTCCTCGGCGGCGAACACCTCCCGCAGCCTGGCTGCCGCCACGCGCATCGCGGTGACCTCGTGCGGGGAGAGGTCGATGGGGTCCGCCTCGCCGTACGCGCGGAGCACGGCGGCCACATCGGCCGGGTCGGGGTGGTCATCGGCGAGGGCGTTGACCAGGGCGGCTGTGCGCTGGGCCGTAGCCAGCACGGAATGCCGGGTGGACCAGTCTTCGGGCATGGAGGACACGGGCGGAATGTAACGCATATTGCGGAGTTTTGAGTTACCTCCGTAACGTCATCGAGGTGATGAGGCGTTACGCGCTTGCTTCCTACCTGGCCGGTGCGCTGGCCGCCCGCACCGGGGACGACATGTCCGGTCCGGCCCTGATGCTTGCCGGGTTCGCCCTCACGGGCTCGGCCACCGCCGCCTCCGCCCTGCTCGCGGGGATCACCGTCTCCGCCGTGGCGGGCGGCCCGGTGCTCGGCGCCCTCCTCGACCGGGCGGAACGGCCGGGGCGCCTGCTCGCCGGGGCGATCGCCCTGTACGGCGGAGGACTGGGGCTGATCATGCTCGGGCTCGGCCGAGTGCCGTTCACCGCCACGCTCGCGCTCGCCGTGGCGACCGGGCTGGTGGGGCCCGCTCTCGCGGGAGGCTGGACCGCACAGCTTCCTCGGGTGGTCCTCGGGGGCCCGTCGGCGCGGGCGAACACCCTCGACGCGATGACGTTCGGCGCGGCGAGCCTCGCCGGTCCGGCGCTGGCCGGGGGCGTCGCGGAGATGCTGGGCGCGCCCACTGCCGTGGTTGTCGCCGGAGTGCTGATCGGGCTGGCGGTGCCTTCGGCCTGGCGGTTGCCCGGGGTGTCCGGCCGGGAGGCGGGGGCAGTGGCCGGTGACCTCGCCGCTGGAGCGCGCTTCGTCCTGCGGAACCCGGCACTGGCGCGGGCGACCTTCACCTCGGTCGGCTGCTGCGCGGCCCAGGGCATGTTGACGGCCTGCGTTCCGTTGCTGGGCGAGCGGGTGCTGGGCGGGGCCGCGCGGGGAGCGGCGCTGCTCTCCTGTGTCGCGGCATCCGGCCTGGTGGCCAACGCCGTGCTCGCGCGCAGGGTGCTCATGGCCCCGGACGCCCTCGTCCGGATCGGCGCCCTGGTGCAGGCGGTCGCCCTGGCTCTGGCGGCATCGGGCCGACCGGCCGCGCTCCTCGTGGCCGCGCTGCTGGTCGGCGCCGGTGAGGGGCCGCAACTGACAGCCCTGTTCGCCGTCCGCCACCGGGAGTCCCCGGACCATCTGCGCGGCCAGATCTTCACCACCGGTGCCAGCTTGAAGATCACGGGCTTCGCCCTGGGCGCCGGTCTTGCCGGACCGGTCGCGGCGCGGTCCCCGTCGGGCGCCTTGCTGGTGGCGTCGGGGATTGCCGCTGTGGCCTGCGTCAGTGTTCCGGCGCGGCGGTGAGTGCCTGGAGGCGGTTTCGGAGGGCTTCGTCCTCGTGGATGATGGCGGTCTGGACTCCCGAGCGGATCACGCGGGCGTCGCTATGGGCGAGGGCCGCCAGTCTGTGCGGCTGCTCGCCGGTCATGCCGGTCGTACCGAGGGCTTCCAGGGCGTCACAGGCGCCCATCGCGTCGGCATCCGACTCGGCCGACCGCAGGGCGGCCTCGGTGAGTGCGGCGCGGTCCAGCGAGGCGGGTTCCGCCACGGCCAGGAGCGCCAGTACGGCGGCCGGTGCCTGCGCGGGATCGTCGAGGACCGCCGTCAGCCGGGGGACGAGCGGGCGCCCCGCCGGACCGAGGAGCGCCGCCGCGCGGGCGGCCCGCACGACCGACCACCGGGACCAGGCGTTCTGTCCGGCGCGGGTGAAGACCGAGTCGAGAACGGCGGTCACCTCGTCCGCTTCCCCCGTGACACGCCAGAGGGCCTCGGCGAGAGCGGTGTCCGCGTCCAGCGCGGGTGTGGTGTCGCCGGATGAGCCGCTGAGCGCCGTGCGGAGGGCCGGTATCAGCGGCGCTCCCTGAGCACCGAGTGCGCCGGTGGCCAGGGCGGCGTCCCTGAGCTCACGGGCACCGCCCCGGAGTGCCTCTTCGAGGCGGCCCAGCAGGGGCGCGGGCTCGCCGATGAGGTCGTACAGCGCCTGCGCCGCTGGGAGGGACCCTTGCTCGGCCGCCGCCCGCAACGTCGTGACGGCCGCGCCGCGTTCCCCCGGCGCGCAGTCGGCGGCGATGGCCGCTACCGTCCGGGCGGCCAAGGGGAAGTGGGGGAGCGCCGCGCACAGCTCGGGGAGTGCCGGTGCCGCGTCGGCACCCCAGTTCCTCAGCAAGGTCATGAGGTGCCAGGGCTCGTTACCGCACAGGCTCTCGGGCCGGGAGAGGCGATCCCGCACCGCGTCGAGGAGGCCGTCGTCGTACGGGAGGGCGAAGTCGGCCGGTGCGCGGGTACCGGCGGCGGCGTCGAGGGCCCACGGGCGGCGCCCGAGCCCGGCGGCCAGGAACGGCACCGCCTTCACGGGCGCTACGAGCACGAGCGCGGCCAGGGCCCGGTCCGCGTGGTCGTCGGCCTGGTCCGGGTTCCTCCGGGCGAGGGGGACGAGGACGTCGGCGGCCGGTGCCGCCACGCTGCCCACCCGGCCGAGGAGGGATGCCACGTCGATCACCGATTCCTCGTCGACGACCGCCTCGCACAGGCTGGGTATCAGCCGCGCCGGGGCGCTGCGGGAGAGCATGCAGGCGCAGTCGGCCGCCCACAGCCCTTCGGTCCGCACGTCGGCGCGGTCGCTCCGCAGCGCCGCCTCGACCAGGGCGAACGCCGCCTCGCGCTCCGGTCCATCGCCTCTGCTCAACAGGGCCTTCACGACGGCGGACAGCGGTTCGCCGCGCTCGTGATCGAGGTCGGAGCACAGCGCGTCGGTGGGCAGCAGGGACAGCATCGTCGTGTGCATGGCCCGGGTCCACGGAGCGCCCGCGTCGAGACCGGCGAAGAGGGCGGCCATGAGCACCTCGGCGGGCTGGGACGGCTCCAGGGCGGTGGCGGCCACCGCCGCGCCGGCCTGCGGGTCGAGCCGGGCGAGCGCGGACAGGACCTCCGCGCGCACGGCGGGTACGGACTCCTCCGACCAGCGCGTACGCAGTACGGGGAGGGCGATCCCGGCCGCGCGGGTGTGGGAGACGGCCCAGGCGGCGGCCCGGCGGACGTCCGGCTCGGGCGCGGCCAGTGACGGCAGGAGCAGCGGAAGCTGTTCGGCCACGGCCGCCCGGACCGTGCCCGTCGGCACACCGTGCTCGTCCTCGCTCTCGGCCAGGCCGCCGAGCAGCACCAGGACATCGGCCGTGCGGTGTCCGGCCGCCGCGATCCTGGCGAGGAACGGCGCCACCTCCGCGCTCGCGGCGTAGACCGTCCCCTGGTGCAGCACGCTGCCGTACAGCTCCGACAGGGCTTCGTCCGCCGCGTCCTGGTCGGCGCCGCTCAGCGCCCGGAGCAGGCCGGGGACGTCCTCCGCGCTGCCGTAGGCATGGGAGGAGGCGGGCCAGGGGTGGTCGTCCAGGCCGTCGAGCGGGTGTGCGAGATCCATGCGGCGCATCGTGCCAGGCGGGTCCGACAGTGCCGTCGGTGACGGGGGTGAGTGCCGGGCCGCGTCCGCCCCGCCGAGGCTCCTGAGGTGCTTGACACGAAAATCGAACATCCATTCTCATGGAAGTGCGGGCGAGGCCGACGGCGGGGATTTCGATGCGGTTCAGGTAGGAATGTCCCTCGGTTATCCACAGGCCGGGCCGACGTCGGGGCGCATTGTCAGTGGCAGGCGTTAGCGTCTTTGACGTGAAGCGATCGACTCAAGCAAACCGGGTGGAACCCATGGTAGGAACCGACCGCGAGAAGGCGCTCGACGCCGCACTCGCACAGATTGAACGACAATTCGGCAAGGGCGCCGTGATGCGCATGGGCGACCGCTCGATGGAGCCCATCGAGGTCATCCCGACCGGCTCGACCGCCCTGGACGTGGCTCTCGGTGTCGGCGGTCTGCCGCGCGGCCGCGTCGTGGAGGTCTACGGCCCGGAGTCCTCCGGTAAGACGACCCTCACCCTGCACGCCGTGGCCAACGCGCAGAAGGCCGGCGGCCAGGTCGCCTTCGTCGACGCCGAGCACGCCCTCGACCCCGAGTACGCGAAGAAGCTCGGTGTCGACATCGACAACCTGATCCTCTCCCAGCCGGACAACGGCGAGCAGGCGCTGGAGATCGTGGACATGCTGGTCCGCTCCGGCGCTCTCGACCTCATCGTCATCGACTCCGTCGCCGCGCTCGTCCCGCGCGCGGAGATCGAGGGCGAGATGGGCGACAGTCACGTGGGTCTCCAGGCCCGCCTGATGAGCCAGGCCCTGCGGAAGATCACCAGCGCGCTCAACCAGTCCAAGACGACCGCGATCTTCATCAACCAGCTCCGCGAAAAGATCGGCGTCATGTTCGGCTCGCCGGAGACCACCACCGGTGGCCGCGCGCTGAAGTTCTACGCCTCGGTGCGTATCGACATCCGCCGTATCGAGACCCTGAAGGACGGCACGGACGCGGTCGGCAACCGCACCCGCTGCAAGGTCGTCAAGAACAAGGTCGCCCCGCCCTTCAAGCAGGCCGAGTTCGACATCCTCTACGGCCAGGGCATCAGCCGCGAGGGCGGTCTGATCGACATGGGCGTGGAGCACGGCTTCGTCCGCAAGGCCGGTGCCTGGTACACGTACGAGGGCGACCAGCTCGGCCAGGGCAAGGAGAACGCCCGCAACTTCCTCAAGGACAACCCCGACCTCGCCAACGAGATCGAGAAGAAGATCAAGGAGAAGCTGGGCGTCGGCGTGCGTCCCGAGGACCCCGCCGCCGAGCCGGGCGCGGACGCCGCCGCGGTCACCCCCGCGGGTGCCGACGCCAAGGCCACGGACGCCAAGGCGGCCCCCGCCCCGGCCAAGGCCACCAAGCCCAAGGCCGCCGCAGCCAAGAGCTGACCCGTGACGCGACGAACCGACTGGGCCGAGTACGACGACTCCGCGCCCGGTGCCCCACGGGGGAGGGGCATCGGGCGCGACCAGGCCACCGCCGCGCCCGGCGACGGCGCGGACGGATACGCGGACGGACATGAGGACGACCACCCGGCGCCCCGCCGGGCCGGGTGGGGCGGCGCACGCTCGGAGGGGTCCCACGGGGGCGGCTCCTCCCGGCGCGGCCGTCGGCGGCGCGGCTTCGGGGAGCCGGGCGGCACGGACGAGGACACCCCCAGCTCGTCGAGGGCCGAGCCAGGGGTGTCCTCCACGGCACGGGACACGGACCCGGCCGAGAAGGCGCGGAACATCTGTCTGCGTCTGCTCACCGGGACCCCGCGCACCCGCAAGCAGCTCGCGGACGCCCTGCGCAAGCGGGAGATCCCGGACGAGGTCGCCGAGGAGGTGCTGTCGCGGTTCGAGGAGGTCGGACTCATCAACGACAGCGCCTTCGCGGACGCCTGGGTGGAGTCGCGGCACCACGGCCGGGGGCTGGCCCGCCGCGCCCTCGCCCGAGAACTGCGCACCAAGGGCGTCGACTCGGCACTGATCGACGAGGCCGTGGGGCAGCTCGACTCCGAGCAGGAGGAAGCGACCGCCCGCGAGCTGGTGGACCGCAAACTGAGAGCCACTCGTGGACTCGATCGCGACAAGCGGCTCCGCCGTCTTGCCGGGATGCTCGCCCGCAAGGGGTATCCCGAGGGCATGGCGCTCCGCGTCGTCCGCCAGGCGCTGGAGGAAGAGGGCGAGGACACGGAGTTCCTCGCCGAGGACGGTTTCTGAAGGCGGTTGCTGAGGGCCGCTCACGAAGGTCCGCTCAGGGCGCCGAGCCCCGAGCGGACGCACTCCTCGGGCTCCTCACACCACCGACTCCACCGGCAACCCCGCCGCGCGCCATGCCTGGAAGCCGCCCACCAGGTCGGTGGCGCGGCGCAGGCCCAGCTGGTGCAGGGACGCCGCCGCCAGGCTGGACGCGTAGCCCTCGTTGCAGATGATCACGACCCGCAGATCGTGCCCGGTGGCCTCCGGTACCCGGTGGCTGCCCTGTGGATCGAGCCGCCACTCCAGTTCGTTGCGCTCGATCACCAGGGCGCCGGGGATCAGTCCGTCCCGCTCCCGCAGGGCCGCGTACCGGATGTCGACCAGCAGGGCGTGACCGTCGGCCGCCGCCTCGTGCGCCGCTCGTGCCTCGACGCGCCGGTAGCCGGAGCGGACCCGGTCCAGCAGTTCGTCGATCCCGACCGGGCGGAGCGCGTCGCCGTCGCCGCTCACTGCCAGTCCTCCGGCCGCTCGACCTGCTCCAGCCGGAGCACCTGGCCGCTGCGGCTGTAGCGGCGGATGCGCGGCAGCGGCGGGTAGTAGGCGTGGACGGAGACGGCGTGCCGGTCGGGGGAGTCGTTGTACACCTCGTGCACATGGTGTCGGCCGAACGCACGGCCCTGACCGGCGCCGAGACGGCGTTCGCGGTCGACGTCCTCGGTGAGTTCGAGGGTCCGCCAGCCGTCCGTGGGCAGCCGGGCGGCCAGCGAGTTCTCGCGCAGCTCGCCCGAAGCGGTGAGGAAGGCGCCGACCGAGTCGGCGTGGTCGTGCCAGCCCGTACCGGTGCCGGGTGGCCAGCCGATCAGCCACGCCTCGCTGCCGCCCGGCCCCGCCAGCCGGAGCCAGGTGCGGCCCTCGGGGTCGAGTGGGAGGGAGGCGATCAGTTCCGTGTCGGCGGCGGCGCGCCGGACGAAGTCGAGCAGTTCGGCCTGACTGGGGGCCGAAGCGGCGGTGGGGGAGGTGAGGGGGGAGACAGACACGTGCACCGTCCTGAAGAGGGTTCGCCGAACGGGCGCGCGACGGCGCCCGGAAAGGGGATGCGAATTCAGCAGGACGGGCGACACACGCAGCCCGCGTAGCGGAGCAGGTCCATATGGACCCTCCGCCACAGGCGCACAGGGGTGTCGGTCACGATCCGGAGTACAGCATGCCGCCGCACTCCGGTCAATCGGTCGTCATCATGTGGACAGGGAGGGGCCGGACCCGAGGTCAGCGAACCGCCGAACCGGCCTCCGCCTCCTCCTTCGGGGCGTCCTCCAGCGGCACCGCGCCGCCGAGCGCTGCCTCCGCCGCCGCGTACAGATCGGCGGGCCGGACCCCGCTGAGCGCGGTGACCAGATGACCGTCCGGACGGATCAGCAGCACACTGTGCGCCGGGGCGCCCGGATAGCTCTCCGCGACCAGCAGCTCCGCCCGATGCGGCAGCGCGGTCACAGCGGCCGCCAGCCGGGGCATGACCCCGGCGGACATCCAGTGCTTGCGGTCCCACACCCCCGTACCCGGTGCGATCAGGACGACGAGCAGCGCGCCCCGGCCCAGCCGGTCGCGCAGCCGGACGAAGGAGCCGTCCTCGGCGGTGACCCGCACGTCGGCCACCGGGGCGCCCGGCTCGGTGTCGACCGGGATCTCGCCCTCCAGGTACCGGGGCGCGAGCGGCGAGCCCGCGTACGCCCCCGGCTCGCCGAGCGCCCCGCGCCCCAGGTGACCGTCCGTCATCAGCGTGTCCTGGTTCCGGGTCGCGCCGGGCACGTAGTCGCGCAGTCCGCCCGTGCCGCGCAGTACCGGCAGCAGTTGGTCGGCGGCGCGCAGCCGGGCGGCGACCACCGCGCGCCGTTCGACCTGGTAGCTGTCGAGCAGCGCCTCGTGCGAGCCGTGGTGCCAGACGACGGCCAGCTTCCAGGCGAGGTTGTCGGCGTCCCGCAGCCCCTCGTCCAGACCCTGGGTGCCGAGCGCGCCCAGCAGATGGGCGGCGTCCCCGGCGAGGAACACCCGGCCGGAGCGCCAGCGGCGGGCCAGCCGGTGGTGGACGGAGTGCACGCCGGTGTCGAGGAGGTCGTAGGCCGGGACCGCGCCCCCGGTCCAGCCCATGAGGGTCTTGCGGACGTTGCTGACCAGGAACTCGGGTGTGATCAGGTCCTTGCCGGGCGGCATCAGCCAGTCCAGGCGCCAGGTGCTGTCCGGGAGCGGCCGCGCGGTGACCTCGCCGGAGGGATGCCCGGACGACCGCCACGGGGGCGTCCGGTGCAGCAACGCCCGCCCTTCCCACGGGAGTTCGACGCGCAGGGTGGCGACCGCGTGCCGCTCCACCGAGGTCCGGCCGGGGAAACGGATGTCCAGGAGCTTGCGGACCGTGGAGCGGGGGCCGTCGCAGCCGACCAGATGACTGCCCCGCCACCAGGTCCCCTGCGGGCCGCGGGTGTGCGCGGTGACACCGGCGCGCTCCTGCTCGACGGCGTCGAGACGGCTGTCCAGGGCGATCTCGACGAGCGGTTCGGCATCGGCGACCGCGCGCAGGGCGGCGCCGAGGACGTGCTGTTCGATGTGGAGCGGCGCGGGGTCGTCCGCCGCGAAGGCGATCTCGTTCACCACCTGCCTGCGCCGCAGCGACCGCCAGCCGGTCCAGCGCAGCCCCAGGTCACCGGCGTGGATGCCGGTCAGCCGCGCCAGAAGCGCCGCGGTGTCCTCGCGCAGGACGACCGTGCGCGCCGGCCGGGGCTCGTCCTTGCCGCTGGTCTCGTCGAGGACGACGGACGGCACCTCCTGGCGTGCCAGCGCCAGGGCGAGCGTGAGCCCGACGGGCCCCGCTCCGACGATGATCACCGGGTCCACGGTGTGGCGCCCCCTGCCCATGACGATGCCTCGACGAACACGCGGGAACAGGAAGGTGAAGCGGGGTGCACGATCACAGAACGTATGCAACCCATTGGCAGAGTATGCGTCAAGTGACCGAGGCCCGTGGCGATCACCCCTCCAGGATCGGGCACCCGGCCCCGGACCGCAATGGGGGGCCGGAGCGGCGCGTGCACGCCGTTCCGGCCCCCCGGAGGCTCGTCTGAGCGGGCGTCAGGCGGGGGTGCCGATCTGCGCCGAGCCGCCTGCCGCACCCGCGTTCAGCTCATGGGCCGTGCCGGCTCCGAGGACCGCCCCGGTGCCGCGCGTGCTGCGACGCAGTCGGCCCTCCAGCCAGGAGGCGAAGGAGGTGAGCAGGAAGTTCAGCACGATGTAGAGGATCGCCACCACGAAGAAGCTCTGGATGACGTTGGCGTAGTTGGCCGCCAGGGTGCTGCGGGCGTTGAGCAGGTCGGTGAACTGGAGCATGACGCCGCCGAGCGCCGTGTCCTTCACGATCACCACGAGCTGGCTGACGATGGCCGGGAGCATCGCGGTGACGGCCTGCGGCAGCAGGATGCCCGCCATCGTCTGGCCCTTGCGCAGACCTATGGCGTACGCGGCCTCGGTCTGCCCCTTCGGCAGCGAGAGGATGCCCGCCCGGACGATCTCGGCGAGCACCGAGGCGTTGTACAGCACCAGGCCGGTGATGACGGCGTACATGGGGCGCGCGTCGCTGGGGATGTCGGTGGAGCGGACGTAGAACTCAGCGGCGAACAGCATCAGCAGCAGCACCGGGATGGCGCGGAAGAACTCCACGACCACGCCCGCCGGTACGCGTACCCAGCGGTGGTCCGACAGCCGGGCTATGCCGAATATCGCGCCCAGGGGCAGCGCGATGATCATGGACAGCGCGGCCGCCTTCAGGGTGTTGCCGAGGCCGGGCAGCAGGTAGGTGGTCCACGCCGCGCCCGTGGTGAAGGGCTTCCACAGCGTCCACGCCAACTGGCCCTTGTCGTCCAGCTTCATCACGGCCCACCACAGCAGCAGGCCGAGCAGGGCGAAGAAGACGACCGAGAGGACGACATTGCGCACCCGGGCGCGGGGGCCGGGCGTGTCGTAGAGGACGGAACTCATCGCTTCACCGCCAGTCGCTTGCCGAGCCAGCCCAGGAAGAGGCCGGTCGGCAGGGTCAGTACCACGAAGCCGAGGGCGAAGACGGCGCCGATGGCCACGGTCTGGGCCTCGTTCTCGATCATCGTCTTCATCAGGGTGGCGGCTTCGGCCACGCCGATGGCGGCCGCCACCGTGGTGTTCTTGGTCAGCGCGATCAGGACGTTGGCCAGCGGGCCGATGACCGCGCGGAACGCCTGCGGCAGCACGATCAGCCGCAGCGTCTGGGTGAAGCTCAGCCCGATGGCCCGGGCCGCCTCCGCCTGGCCCAGCGGCACCGTGTTGATGCCGGAGCGGATGGCCTCGCACACGAACGCCGCCGTGTAGGCGACCAGTCCGAGCACCGCGAGCCGGAAGCCCTGGGCCGCGAAGTCCTTGGCGCCCATGGTGACGCCGAAGATGTCGGCGAGACCGAGCGAGGTGAACAGGATGATGATCGTCAGCGGGATGTTCCGCACGATGTTGACGTAGGCGGTGCCGAACCCGCGCATCAGCGGGACAGGACTGACCCGCATGCCGGCCAGCAGGATGCCCCAGACGAGGGAGCCGACGCCGGAGAAGACGGTGAGCTGCACCGTCGTCCAGAACGCCCCCAGGACGTCGTAGCCTTCAAGAAAGTCGAACACGTTCTCCCGCGCTTCCGGGTGTGTGGCCTACGGGTTGGTCGGGGCGCGCCGCCGTCCGGGAAGCGGTGGACGGCGGCGCGGGCCGTGGACCGTGCGGAGCCCGCCCGGTCCTCGCGTCGTGGTGCCGGGACTACTTGACGATGTCGCCGATCTTCGGGGCGGCCTCGTTCTTGTAGTTGGCCGGGCCGAAGTTGTCCTTCACGGCCTTGTCCCACGACTTGTCGGCGACCATCTTCTCCAGCGCCTTGTTGATCTTGTCGACGGTCGCGGAGTCGCCCTTCTTGACGCCGATGCCGTAGTTCTCGTTGCTGAGCTTCAGACCCGCGAGCTGGAACTGGCCCTTGTACTTGTCCTGCGCGGCGAAGCCCGCGAGGATCGAGTCGTCCGTGGTCAGCGCGTCGACGGCGCCGCTCTGCAGACCGGCGACGCACTCCGAGTAGCCGGACAGCGGGCGCAGGTCGGCCTTCGGGGCGATCGTCTTCTTGACGTTCTGCGCCGAGGTGGAACCGGTCACGGAACACAGCTTCTTGCTGTTGAGGTCCGTGCCCTTGGTGATGTCGGAGCCCTTCTTCACCAGCAGGTCCTGGTGGGCCAGCAGGTACGGACCGGCGAAGTCCACCTTCTGCTTGCGCTCGTCGGTGATGGAGTAGGTGGCCGCGATGAACTTGACGTCGCCGCGCGCCAGGGCGTTCTCGCGGTCGGCGCTCTTGGTCTGGACCCACTCGATCTGGTTCGGCTGGTAGCCGAGCTGCTTGGCGACGTAGGTGGCCACGTCCACGTCGAAACCGGCGAAGGAACCGTCCGGCTTCTGCAGACCGAGACCCGGCTGGTCGAACTTGATGCCGATCTTGATCTTCTTGCCGCCCGAGGCGTCGTCCTTCTTGTCGCCGCCGCACGCGGTGACGGACACGGCGAGGGCGAGCACGACGGCGGAGGCGGCGGTGACCTTGCGGAGCTTCATGGTGGACATCCTTTGCGTGATGCGTGACGGAGCGAAGTCGAGAAGAGCGCGAGGACGCGGGCTGCCGCGTGGACGGCTCCGGGCCGCCCGGAGACCCGGACGGCTCGGTGTGCGCGGTCGGCGCGGGAGCCCGGTACGCGGCTCAGTGGTGCAGGATCTTGGACAGGAAGTCCTTGGCCCGGTCGCTGCGCGGATTGCTGAAGAACTGCTCGGGGGCGGCCTGTTCGATGATCCGGCCGTCCGCCATGAAGACCACGCGGTTCGCGGCCGAGCGGGCGAAGCCCATCTCGTGGGTGACGACGACCATCGTCATGCCCTCGCGGGCCAGCTGCTGCATGACCTCCAGGACCTCGTTGATCATCTCGGGGTCGAGGGCCGAGGTGGGCTCGTCGAAGAGCATCACCTTCGGACCCATCGCCAGTGCCCGCGCGATGGCGACGCGCTGCTGCTGGCCGCCGGACAGCTGCGCCGGGTACTTGTCGGCCTGGCTGCCGACGCCGACCCGGTCGAGCAGGGCGCGCGCCTGCTCCTCGGCCTTCTTCTTGTCGGTCCTGCGGACCTTGAGCTGGCCCAGCATCACGTTCTCGAGCACGGTCTTGTGCGCGAAGAGGTTGAAGGACTGGAACACCATCCCGACGTCCGCCCGCAGCCGGGCCAGCGCCTTGCCCTCCTGGGGCAGCGGCTTGCCGTCGATGGTGATGCTGCCGGAGTCGATCGTCTCCAGGCGGTTGATGGTGCGGCACAGGGTCGACTTGCCGGACCCGGACGGGCCGATGACCACGACGACCTCACCGCGGCCGATCGTCAGGTCGATCTCCTGGAGCACATGCAACGCGCCGAAGTGCTTGTTGACGCTCTTCAGGACGACCAGGTCGTCGGACGCGGCCACGTCTTCCTTGGCCACCGCTACTTCGGTCATCGCTCTCGGGCTCCGTCCTCCTCGGTTTCGGAGGACAGTAGTGACGACTCCCGGCCGACGTCACCACATCTGAGGTGAATCTGAGCATCACGATCCGATAGCAATCGGACACGTGTCGTAGCACTTGCCTTCTCTGCGCGTATCGGCCGGATAACGGAAGCCACGGGCAACCGGAACGCTCTTGACTGCGTCGTCCTTCATCGGCGTCACTGCATGGTGCACACGCGCGCACCACCGGTACGCGCCCTGGGAGAACCCAGACCGTACGACCGCTGAACCGAAGGGGGCCGGGATGAGACTGCTGCTCGTCGAGGACGACAACCACGTCGCCGCGGCCCTCTCCGCGATCCTCGCCCGGCACGGCTTCGACGTCACCCACGCCCGCAGCGGCGAGGAGGCCCTCCAGGCGCTCGTCCCCGAAGGCCCCGGCTTCGGCGTGATCCTGCTCGACCTCGGTCTGCCCGACCAGGACGGCTACGAGGTCTGCGGCAAGATCCGCAAGCGCACCGGCACCCCGGTCATCATGGTCACCGCCCGCTCCGACATCCGCTCCCGCATCCACGGGCTCAACCTGGGCGCGGACGACTACGTGGTGAAGCCGTACGACACCGGCGAACTCCTCGCCCGGATACACGCCGTCAGCCGCCGTACCGTCCCCGAGGACGCCGTGACCGGCGACGACAGCTCCGCCCTGCTGGTCGGCACGGTGCGCATCGAACTGCCCACCCGGCAGGTGAGCGTGGCCGGGGCCACCGTCCCGCTGACCCGCAAGGAGTTCGACCTGCTCGCGCTGCTCGCCCAGCGGCCCGGCGTGGTCTTCCGGCGGGAACAGATCATCAGCGAGGTGTGGCGCACCAGTTGGGAAGGGACCGGGCGCACGCTGGAGGTGCATGTGGCGTCGCTGCGCGCCAAGCTGCGCATGCCCGCGCTCATCGAGACCGTGCGCGGGGTCGGCTACCGGCTCGTCGCCCCGGCCGGATAGCGGGGCCGGGTGCGCACTCGGCTGCTGCCGCTGCTCATCGTCCTGATGGCGGCCGTGCTCCTCGCCCTCGGTGTGCCGCTCGCCGTCAGCGTGGCCGCGGCCGAGCAGCAACGCGTCATCGTGGACCGGATAGACGACACCGCGCGCTTCGCCGCGCTCGCCCAGTTCGTCACCGACACCCCGAGCGGCAGCCGTTCCACCGCCCCGGACGAGCGCCTCCAGACCCTCTACCGCGAACTGGAGAGCTACCACGACGTCTACGGCATTCGTGCCGGTGTCTTCTACAGCGACCGCTCCGCCATGGTCAACGCCCCCGGCGACTGGCTCGTACCGCAGGAGGGGGTGGTCAGGGCCGCCTTCGAGGAGGCGCTGCTCAGCCGCCGCAGCCACGACCCCGGCCAGGTGTGGCCCTGGCAGCGGTCCCGGCTCGTGGTCGCCTCACCCGTGATCCGGGACGGGGACGTGGTCGCGGTCGTCGTCACCGACTCGCCCACCGAGGAGATGCGGTGGCGCGTCCTGCGCGGCTGGGCACTGATCGCGGCCGGTGAGATCACCGCGATGCTGCTCGCGGTCGGCGCGGCCCTCCGGCTGACCGGCTGGGTACTGCGGCCGGTCCGCGTCCTGGACGCCACCACCCACGACATCGCCACCGGCCGCCTGAAGTCCCGCGTCGCGGTCGGCGGCGGACCGCCCGAACTGCGGCGTCTGGCCCGGTCGTTCAACGAGATGGCGGACAACGTCGAGGACGTGCTGGAGCAGCAGCGGGCCTTTGTCGCGGACGCCTCCCATCAGTTGCGCAACCCCCTCTCGGCACTGCTGCTCCGGATCGAACTGCTCTCCCTCGAACTGCCCGAGGGCAACGCGGAGATCGCCTCGGTGCGCACCGAGGGCAAGCGGCTGGCCCAGGTGCTGGACGACCTGCTCGACCTGGCGCTGGCCGAGCACGCCGAGACCGAGGCCCGGCTGACCGACATCGGCGCGCTCGCGGCGGAACGGGTCGCCGCCTGGACGCCGACCGCCGAAGCCAAGGGCGTGCGCCTGGTGGGCGACTGTCCGCCCACGACCGCCTGGGCCGACGCGATCTACCTGTCCAGCGCGCTGGACGCGATCATCGACAACGCCGTCAAGTTCACCCCCGAGCACGGCACCGTCGAGGTCGGTGTCTTCTCAGCCGGTGACACCACCACCGTCCAGGTCACCGACACCGGGCCGGGCCTGACCGACGACGAACTCGAGCGCGTGGGCGACCGGTTCTGGCGCAGCGGACGCCACCAGAACATCAAGGGCTCAGGGCTGGGCCTGTCCATCACCCGCGCCCTGCTGGCCGCGACGGACTGCACGATCTCCTACGGCCACCACGACCCCGAGGGACTGCGGGTCACCGTCACCCTGCCTCGGCAGGCCGCCGCGCCCGGCCCGCGTCAGGGCTTGACCGACCGGTAGTAGCGCCGGGCCCCGGTGTGCAGGGGGAGCGGGTCGGTGTAGATGGCGGTGCGCAGATCCACCCGCTGCGCGGAGTGCACGTGCTTGCCTATCTCGTCCCGGCTCTTGATCACGATGCGAGTGATCCACTCCGTGAGCCTCGGGTCGAGGTCGGCGCGGGTCATCAGGAGGTTGGACACCGCGATGGTGGCCACCGTAGAGCCGTGCTGCACCCGCGGATACGCGGACTCGGGCATGTTGGTGGGCCGGTAGTAGCGCGCCGCCTCTCCCTCGGCGTGCAACTCGGAGACGAGCTTCCCCTCTATCGGTATGAACCGGAACCCCGACTTGTCCGCCAGCTCAGTGAGCCCGCCGGTGGGCAGGCCGCCGGACCAGAAGAACGCGTCGATGTCGTGGTGCGCCAGCATGTCCGGGCCGGTGTCGATCCCCGCGGACACCGGGACGACGTCCTTGTCCGGATCGATCCCGGCGGCCTTCAGCACGCCGTTCGCTATCAGCCGCACACCGGAGTTCGGCAGGCCCGTGGCCACCCGCTTGCCACGGAGGTCGGCGACGCTGTCGATCGGGGAGCCGGGCGCCACGATGAGCTGCACATAGTCGTCGTAGAGCCGGGCCACCCCGCGCAGCCGGTGCTCGGCCGGGTGCGCCTGCTCGTACGTCTGCACCGCGTCGGCCGCCGCGATGGTGAAGTCCGCCTTCCCGGCCGCCACCCGCTGCACGTTCTCCTGCGAACCGGCGCTGCTGGTCAGCTTGACCGTCAGACCGGGCATGTCCTTCGCCAACTCGTTGCGCAGACGGCGGCCGTACTCCTCGTACACCCCGCGGGTGCCGCCCGTGCTGAACACGATCGTCCCGCTCGGCGGCTTCTCACCGAGCGGCGCCAGCCACCACAGCAGCAGGCCGAGCACCACGACTCCCGCGCCCGACGCCCACAGCACGCGGCGCCGGCCGGGCAGCCGGGCGGAGATCTCGGCGAACGGGAACACCTTGGACATGCGGGCGATCCTGCCAGGCCGGAAGCGGTGCGACCAGGCCTGTGGACAACCGGACAGGCGGAGCTCCGGTCGCCTGTGGACAACCGGCGGGGGTGTCGGAGGCGGCCGTTAGAGTCGCCGCATGAGCAATTCTCCCGCCCGCCTCGTCAGCGAGTTCCACCGCGCCTTCGGTCTCGACGCCCGCACCATACCCACCGAGATCGGTGCCGAACTGGCCGCGCACCGGGGGGAACTGCTCGCCGAGGAGGCCGCCGAAGTGGCCGAGGTGTCGGTCACCGGCCCGCTCGACCACCTCGCGCAGGAACTGGCGGACGTGGTGTACGTGGCCTACGGCACCGCGCTCGTCCACGGCATCGACCTCGACGAGGTGATCGCCGAGATCCACCGCGCCAACATGAGCAAGGTCGGCCCGGACGGCGAGATCGCCCGCCGCGAGGACGGCAAGGTGCTCAAGGGCGACCACTACCGCGCCCCCGACGTCTCGGCCGTCCTGCGCCGCCAGGGCTGGACCCCCGCCGAGCGCTGACCGGCCCCGCCGTGTCCCCGGTCACGGGCCGCCCGGAGCGGGGACGGACGGCCTCCGGGGACCGCCTACCCTTGACCCATGACCATCAGCAGCGACCGGAGCCCGGCAGTGGACGTTCGAGAAGCCAAGACGTACGAGGTGCGCACCTACGGGTGCCAGATGAACGTCCACGACTCCGAGCGATTGTCCGGGCTGCTCGAGGACGCCGGCTATGTGCGGGCGCCTGAGGGGTCGGACGGCGATGCCGATGTGGTCGTGTTCAACACCTGCGCCGTCCGCGAGAACGCCGACAACCGGCTCTACGGCAACCTCGGCCGTCTCGCGCCCCGCAAGGCGTCCCGCCCCGGTATGCAGATCGCGGTCGGCGGCTGCCTCGCGCAGAAGGACCGCGACACCATCGTGAAGCGGGCGCCCTGGGTGGACGTCGTCTTCGGCACGCACAACATCGGCAAGCTGCCCGTGCTGCTGGAGCGCGCCCGCGTCCAGGAGGAGGCGCAGGTCGAGATCGCCGAGTCGCTGGAGGCGTTCCCCTCCACCCTGCCGACCCGGCGCGAGAGCGCGTACGCGGCCTGGGTGTCGATCTCCGTCGGCTGCAACAACACCTGCACCTTCTGCATCGTCCCGGCGCTGCGCGGCAAGGAGAAGGACCGCCGGACCGGCGACATCCTCGCCGAGATCGAGGCGCTGGTCGCGGAGGGCGTCAGCGAGATCACCCTGCTCGGGCAGAACGTCAACGCCTACGGCTCCGACATCGGCGACCGCGAGGCGTTCAGCAAGCTGCTGCGGGCCTGCGGGAAGATCGAGGGCCTGGAGCGCGTCCGCTTCACCTCCCCGCACCCGCGTGACTTCACCGACGACGTGATCGCCGCCATGGCCGAGACGCCGAACGCGATGCCGCAGCTGCACATGCCGCTCCAGTCCGGCTCGGACACCGTCCTGAAGGCGATGCGCCGCTCCTACCGACAGGAGCGCTACCTCGGCATCATCGAGAAGGTCCGCGCCGCCATTCCGCACGCGGCCATCACCACCGACATCATCGTGGGCTTCCCCGGTGAGACCGAGGAGGACTTCGAGCAGACCATGCACGTGGTCCGCGAGGCCCGGTTCGCCCAGGCGTTCACCTTCCAGTACTCCAAGCGCCCCGGCACCCCGGCCGCGACCATGGACGACCAGATCCCCAAGGAGGTCGTGCAGGCCCGCTACGAGCGCCTCGTCGCCCTCCAGGACGAGATCTCCTGGGACGAGAACAAGAAGCAGGTCGGCCGCACCCTGGACCTGATGGTCGCCGAGGGCGAGGGCCGCAAGGACGGCGCCACCCACCGCCTGTCCGGCCGCGCCCCCGACAACCGCCTCGTGCACTTCACCAAGCCGGACGAGGAGGTGCGGCCCGGCGACGTGGTCACCGTCGAGATCACCTACGCCGCCCCGCACCACCTGCTCGCCGAGGGCCCCGTCCTCGCCGTGCGCCGCACGCGCGCGGGCGACGCCTGGGAGAAGCGCAACGCCGCCGAGGCCGTCGAGAAGGCCGGCGTCATGCTCGGCCTGCCGAAGATCGGCGTCCCCGCGCCGCTGCCGGCCGCCACGACCGGCTGCGGCTGCGACTAGTTAGTCCCGAGCCTCACCGGTGGCCCGGGCCCCCGGTGAGGCGGGTTACGCTGCCGATCATGCTTGTCGCGGTCGCCGTCTGCCCCTGCCCCCCGCTGCTCGTCCCCGAGGTCGCCTCGGGCGCCGCGCCCGAACTGGACGCCGCTCGAGCCGCCTGCGCGGACGCGCTCGGTGTCCTCGCCGCCGCCCGCCCCGGCCGTCTGCTGGTCATCGGCCCCGCCGAGCACGGCGGGCGCTACTCGCAGGGCGCTCGGGGCTCGTTCCGGGGCTTCGGCGTCGACCTCGATGTGACGCTCGGCCCAGGAGACGCACCCGGCCCGGAACTGCCCGCTTCCCTGGCCGTCGCCGCATGGCTGCTGGAGAGGAGCGACCGGGCGGACGTACCGGTCGAGGGCGTGGCCGTGGACACGGCGCTCCCCGCCGACCAGTGCGCCCGACTCGGCGCGCAGCTCGGCGGCGGCGACGACCGGGTCGCCCTGCTGGTGATGGGCGACGGCAGCGCCTGCCGCACCCTCAAGGCCCCCGGCTACCTCGACGAACGCGCGGCCCCCTTCGACGCCGAGGCCGCACGCGCCCTGGGCACCGCCGACCTGGCGGCCCTCGCCGCACTCGACACCGAACTCGCCCGCGAACTCCAGGCGTCCGGCCGTGCCCCCTGGCAGGTGCTCGCCGCCGCGGCCGGGGGCGCGGGCCTCGACGGCACGCTGCTGTACGACGAGGCGCCGTACGGCGTGGGCTACGCCGTGGCCACCTGGAGCTAGCTCGTCGGCGGAGTCTGGGGCGGGGTCTGCGACGGCGTCTGCGGCGGGCTCTGGGGCGTCTGCGGGCCGCCCTCACCCGGCTTGCGGCCCTCCTGGCCGAGGCGGTCCACCGCCTCCTTCGCCTTGTCCGTACCGGCGTGGATCTTGTCGGTGTACTTGCCCTTGGTCCGCTCGTCGACCACGTGCGCGGCCTTGTCGATCCCGTCCTGCACCTTGTCGCCGTGCTGCCGGGCCAGGTCCGTCACCTTGTCCTTGGCCGGGCCGATCGCGGCCTTCAGATTGTCGAACAGACCCATGATCCACCTTCCGGAACAACCCAAATGCGCGTGAATGCGCCGCTTGTGGGGGACGTTACCCCTCCCCGGTAGGCGTCACACCACGCGCTTACCCGGACCGCACCCGTCACACCCGTCCCCCAGGAGCCCGGCATTCCCCGTCGGCGACCTGCGGGGCCGCGACGTTTGCGAGACTGGTGCGGTGAGCAGTGCATCCCCCGCCCCCCGTGTCATCGCCGTCGTCGGCCCCACCGCGGCCGGAAAGTCCGACCTCGGCGTCTTCCTGGCCCAGCAGCTCGGCGGCGAGGTCATCAACGCCGACTCGATGCAGCTCTACCGGGGCATGGACATCGGCACCGCGAAGCTCACCCCCGAGGAACGCGGCGGCATCCCGCATCACCTCCTCGACATCTGGGACGTGACGGTCGCCGCCTCCGTCGCCGAGTACCAGAAGCTGGCCCGCGCCCGCATCGACGCCCTGCTCGCCGAGGGCCGCTGGCCGATCCTGGTCGGCGGCTCCGGACTGTACGTACGCGGCGCCGTCGACAATCTGGAGTTCCCCGGCACCGACCCCGAGGTCAGGGCCCGCCTGGAGGACGAGCTGGCCCTGCGCGGCCCCGGCGCCCTGCACGCGCGCCTGGCCGCCGCCGACCCCGACGCGGGCCGCGCCATCCTCCCCAGCAACGGCCGCCGCATCGTCCGCGCCCTGGAGGTCATCGAGATCACCGGACGCCCCTTCACCGCCAACCTCCCCGGCCACGACTCGGTCTACGACACCCTCCAGATCGGCGTCGACGTCGCCCGCCCCGAGCTGGACGAGCGCATCGCGTCCCGCGTCGACCGCATGTGGGAGGCCGGACTGGTCGACGAGGTGCGCGCGCTGGAGGCCCAGGGGCTGCGCGAGGGGCGTACCGCGTCGCGTGCGCTCGGCTACCAGCAGGTGCTCAACGCGCTCGCCGGCGAGTGCTCCGAGGACGAGGCGCGCGCGGAGACCGTGCGCTCCACCAAGCGCTTCGCGCGCCGCCAGGACACCTGGTTCCGGCGCGACCCCAGGGTCCACTGGCTCAGCGGTGCCGTGGCCGACCGCGGGGAACTTCCGGGGCGTGCGTTGACATTGGTCGAACGACCGGTCACAGCCTGATCACGTCCTGGCATCGGGATGCGCCACGGGTCAACCCGGCCTCCGGCGCCGTGCCATCATCGAGCTTCGATCGACCAGTGAAGTCCTAGTTGGGAGGGCGCGTGGCGATGGAGGCCAGCCCTCGTGACACCGCAGCGGGCACCGAGCACGTCACCACCGACAGTGACGAGCCCGGCGTCGAGGACCGCCTGACCGACGACGGACCGGACGACCTCCCTGTCGTGGTCACCGCCGACGGACCGACGCCCGAGGAGATGTTCGCGGGCGGGCCCGAGGTCGAGGTCGAACTGCGCCCCCAGCGGCGGCTGCGCATCTGGCAGCTGGCGCCCATCGTGGGCCTGGCCGCGCTCGGCTCGCTGATGTTCGCCTTCCCGCTCGCCTTCGACTTCGGCGACAGCGGCGCGGTCATCGCCATGCTGGGCCTGCTGATCTGCTCCTGCGCCGCGGGCTGGGGCATGATGGCCGCCCGCCGCGTCGGCTACACCTGGCCGGGCCTGCCCCCGCGCGGCTCCGGCCGCCGGGCCGACTGGCGCGTCGCCCTCAGCTACGCCCTGCTCGTGGCCGTCGTCGTCGTGCTCGCCGTATGGCGGGTCGCCCGCCTGCGCTGACGCCCCCGGCTGCCCTCGGACGGTGTGCGGCTCACCCCGTACGATCGAGGGATGAGCACGCGGATCGCATTCCTCAAGGGTCACGGCACCGAGAACGACTTCGTGATCGTGCCCGACCCCGAGAACGCCCTGGACCTGACGCCCGCCGCCGTCGCCGCGCTCTGCGACCGCCGGGCCGGTATCGGCGGCGACGGGGTGCTGCACGTGGTGCGCTCCGCCGCGCACCCCGAGGCCCGCGACATGGCAGGCGAGGCCGAGTGGTTCATGGACTACCGCAACGGGGACGGCTCGGTCGCCGAGATGTGCGGCAACGGAGTGCGTGTGTTCGCGCGCTACCTCCAGCACGCCGGACATGTGGGCGAAGGTGACCTCACCATCGCCACCCGCGGCGGCGTGAAGCGGGTCCACATCGCCAAGGACGACTCCGGCGTCGGAGACGTCACCGTCGGCATGGGCCGGGCCCGCCTGCCCGAGGGCGAGGTCACGGTCGAGGTCGGGGAGCGGAGCTGGCCCGCGCGGAACGTGAACATGGGCAACCCGCACGCCGTCGCCTTCGTGGACGACCTCGCCCACGCCGGTGACCTCTACACCGCGCCGCCGGTCGGCCCGGAGGGTGTCTACCCGGACGGCGTCAACGTGGAGTTCGTCGTCGACCGCGCCCCCGGCCACGTCGCCCTGCGCGTGCACGAGCGCGGCTCCGGCGAGACCCGGTCGTGCGGCACCGGCGCGTGCGCCGTCGCGGTGGCCGCCGCCCGGCGCGACGGCGCCGACCCGGCCGTCACCGGCACCCCGGCGACGTACGTCGTGGACGTGCCCGGCGGGCGGCTGGTCATCACCGAGCGTCCGGACGGTGAGATCGAGATGACGGGTCCCGCCGTGATCGTCGCCGAGGGCGAGATCGACGGCGAGTGGCTGGAAAAGGCGGCCCGCTGACCTGGCGGGACCGTACCCCGGCGGCCCCGGAAGCCGGGGACCAGCCGTTCTGCGACAGCGAGGCCGTTCGAAACCGCGGCCGACTGGAGGGCACGTGGCGCAAACTCTAAACCTCCGTCCCGTCGCTCGAATGGGTGATCCGTTTCACGGTGGCCGAGAGGCGGTCGGTAGCACGTGATGGGCTCGATAGCATCAAGCACCGGCACGGACGGGGGAACGTCGCCAACCCTGAGCCGCGTATGCCCCTCGGGCCCCGTCCGCCGGTCCACGAGCCGGAGGTGCCCATGAGTGCGGAGGCCACGAACCCTGCGACCCCAGGCCCGGTCGCGCCCGCGGCCCCCACGGTGGCCCGCAGGAAGTCCCGGCCGCGGATCGACTTGCGCAGGCTCGGCCGGGCCGCGCTGCTCGGCCCCGCCGTCCGGAGCAAGCTGCCCGACGCCATCGGGCACGTCGCCGAGGCCCACCGCGCCCACCACCCCGACGCCGACCTCGACCCCCTGCGCCGCGCCTACCTCCTGGCCGAGTCCTCCCACCGCGGCCAGATGCGCAAGAGCGGCGAGCCGTACATCACCCACCCCCTCGCCGTGACCCTGATCCTCGCCGAGCTGGGCGCCGAGACCACCACCCTGACCGCCTCCCTCCTGCACGACACCGTCGAGGACACCGAGGTGACGCTCGACCAGGTCGGGAAGGAGTTCGGGGAGGAGGTCCGCTATCTCGTCGACGGCGTCACCAAGCTGGAGAAGGTCGACTACGGCGCCGCCGCCGAGCCGGAGACCTTCCGCAAGATGCTCGTCGCCACCGGCAACGACGTACGCGTGATGTCGATCAAGCTCGCCGACCGGCTGCACAACATGCGCACCCTCGGCGTGATGCGTCCCGAGAAACAGGCGCGGATCGCCAAGGTCACCCACGACGTCCTCATCCCGCTCGCCGAACGCCTCGGAGTGCAGGCCCTGAAGACCGAGCTGGAGGACCTCGTCTTCGCCATCCTCCTCCCCGAGGAGTACGCCCGCACCAGCGAACTCATCGCCGAGAACGCCGCCCGTGAGGACCCCCTCGCCGAGGTCGCCGACGAGGTGCGCGCCGTGCTGCGCGAGGCCGACATCCCGGCCGAAGTCCTCATCCGGCCCCGCCACTCCGTCTCCGTCCACCGCGTCAGCCGCAAACGCGGCCCGCTGCGCGGCACCGACTTCGGGCGCCTGCTGGTGCTCGTGAACGACGACGCGGACTGCTACGCCGTCCTCGGTGAGCTGCACACCTGCCTGACGCCGGTCGTCTCGGAGTTCAAGGACTTCATCGCCGTACCGAAGTTCAATCTCTACCAGTCGCTGCACACCGCCGTGGCCCGCCCGGACGGCCAGGTCGTCGAAGTCCTCATCCGCACCCACCGCATGCACCAGGCCGCCGAGGCGGGCGTGATCGCCCTCGGCAACCCGTACACCCCGCCCGCCGAGGAGCAGATCACCGGCCTCGACGGCGAACGCGCCGACCCCACCCGCCCCGGCTGGCTCTCCCGCCTCCTCGACTGGCAGCGCGGCGCCCCCGACCCCGACACCTTCTGGTCCACCCTGCGCGACGACCTCGCCCAGGACCGGGAGATCACCGTGGTCCGGCCCGACGGCGGCACCCTGGGCCTGCCCGAGGGCGCCACCTGCGTGGACGCCGCCTACGCGCAGTACGGGGAGGACGCCCACGCCTGCATCGGCGCCCGCGTCAACGGCCGCCTGGCCGCCCTCGGCACCGTCCTGCGCGACGGCGACACCGTCCAGCTCCTCATGGGCCAGGACCCGGCCTCCGAACCCTCCCGCGAATGGCTGGAGCACGCCCACACCCCGGCCGCGCGCATCGCCATCCAGCGCTGGCTGGCGGCCCACCCCGGCGCCGACGCCCGCCCCTCGGACACCGCCGACACCACCGAAGGCGCCGGTGGGACCCGCCCGGCCAACAGCGCCCCCGCCGCGCGCCCCCGGGGCGCGGACGTCCTGCTGGACGAGCCCGGCGGCCCGGTACGCCTCGGCGGCTGCTGTACACCGGTGCCACCCGACGACATCGTCGGCTTCGCCGTGCGTGGGGGAGCGGTGACCGTGCACCGGGTGGAGTGCTCCATGGTCGACGAGATGAAGAACGGGGGGCGCGCGGAGATCGCCGTGCGCTGGGGGGACACCGCCGCGTGCCGGGTCACCCTGGTCGCCGAATCGTTCAGCCGTCCCCATCTGCTCGCCGACCTCACCGAGGCGATCGCGCTGGAGGGCGCCGAGATCGTCTCCGCCACCGTGGAGTCCCCCAACCAGCAGCGCGTCCGCCACACCTACACCCTCCAGCTCCCCGACGCCGCCGAGCTGCCCGCCCTGATGCGCGCGATGCGCGACGTGCCGGGCGTGTACGACGTGAGCCGGGTCCAGGCGCCCGCCGCCTGACCGTCGGCCCGGACCCGGACCCGGACCCGGACCTGGACCCGGCGCCGGACCGCCGCCGACCCGACTCGATCGGGTGGGCCCGTCGCGCGCCGTCACCACCGGGCGGCGACGCGCTGGTAGCGGTGGGGCATGCTGCTCACTCGCCCCACGCGCCCGCACCCCGCACCCCGGTTCCTCCGGCGTCCGAAGGCGGCCCTGCTCGCCTCGGCCGTCACGGTCTGTCTCGTCGCCGCCGGAGCCCCCGCCGAACCGCTGGGCGTCGGCGACCGGATCTTCCCGGAGCTGGGAAACCCCGGCTACGACGTGGCCGCGTACGACCTCGCCTTCAATTACTCAGGCGCCAACGACAAGCCGCTCAAGGCCGTCACCACCATCGACGCCCGGCTCACCAGCTCCCTGCGGCGGATCAACCTCGACTTCGCGCACGGCACCGTCGAGTCCGTCGAGGTCGACGGCCGCAAAGCCGCCTTCGCCGGCGCGGGCGAGGACCTCGTCGTCACCCCGGACCACGCCCTGCCGCTCGGCAGCGTCACCCGGATCACCGTGCGGCACACCAGCGACCCCCGCCCCGCCGACGACCAGGACGGCGGCTGGGTACAGACCACCGACGGGCTCGCCATGGCCAACCAGGCCGACGCCGCCCACCTCGTCTTCCCATGCAACGACCATCCGTCCGACAAGGCGATGTTCACCTTCCACGTCACCGCCCCGAACGGCTACACGGCCGTCGCCAACGGCCTGCCGACCGGCACGGTCAAGAACGGCGGCTCCACCACCTGGAGCTACCGCTCCCAGCACCCCATGGCCACCGAACTCGCCCAGGTGTCCATCGGCCACTCCGCCGTCGTGCACCGCGCGGGCCCGCACGGGCTCCCGCTGCGGGACGTGGTGCCCGCCGCCGACAAGAAGGAGCTGGAGCCCTGGCTGGCCAAGACGCCGGACCAGATCTCCTGGATGGAGAGCAAGATCGGCCCGTACCCGTTCGAGACCTACGGCGTGCTGATGGCGCAGGCCAGCACCGGGTTCGAGCTGGAGACGCAGACCCTGTCCCTGTTCGAGAAGGACATCTTCACCGAGCCCGCCTACCCCAAGTGGTACATCGAGTCGGTCATGGTCCACGAGCTGTCCCACCAGTGGTTCGGCGACAGCGTCAGCCCCCGCACCTGGTCCGACGTCTGGCTGAACGAGGGCCACGCCACCTGGTACGAGGCCCTCTACGCGGAGGAGAAGGGGGACCACCCCCTGAAGGACCGCATGAAGGCCGCCTACGGAGCCTCCGACCGCTGGCGCGCCGCCGGGGGACCGCCCGCCAAGCCCAAGCCGCCCGCCCCCGGCCAGAAGATCGGCATCTTCCGCCCCAACATCTACGACGGCGCCGCCCTGGTGCTCTTCGCCCTGCGCGAGGAGATCGGCAAGGCCGCCTTCGAACGGCTGGAGAAGGTGTGGGTCCAGGAGAACCGTGACACCAGCGTCGGCACCGCCGACTTCGTCCGCCTCGCCTCCGCGATCGGCGGCCGCGACCTGACCGGCTTCTTCCAGGACTGGCTGTACGGCGAGAAGACCCCGCCCATGCCCGGCCACCCGGACTGGAAGCAGGTCCCGCCCCCCGCGCCCGCAGGCCCGGCCAAGAAGAGCTGACCCCCCGGTGCCCGGGCGATAACCCGATGACGCGGTGCTCGGCGCCGTGCGACCATCTTCCGGTCGGCGCGGCGCGGCGCACGGGAATCTCTCGGGGCACGCGCACGTTGTCCTTGATGAACACCGGTCCCTCGCCGACCTCCCGGTCGCACGACCGCCGGACCGGTCCTCCCCTCGACGTAAGGAACCAATGACCTCCTCCTCTTCTTCCCCTTCACAGGACGCCAAGCGCCTCGCGCACGCCCACCCCGAAGGTCTTCGGGCCGATGCCCTGATGGAAGAGGACGTCGCCTGGAAGCACGACATCGACGGCGAGCGTGACGGCGACCAGTTCGACCGCTCCGAGCGCGCGGCCCTGCGCCGCGTGGCGGGGCTGTCCACCGAGCTGGAGGACGTCACCGAGGTCGAGTACCGCCAGCTCCGCCTGGAGCGGGTCGTACTCGTCGGAGTGTGGACCACCGGCACCGCCAAGGACGCGGACAACTCCCTCGCGGAGCTGGCCGCCCTCGCGGAGACGGCGGGCGCCATGGTGCTCGACGGCGTGATCCAACGCCGCGACAAGCCCGACGCGGCCACCTACATCGGCTCCGGCAAGGCCCTGGAGCTGCGCGACGTGGTGCTGGAGACCGGCGCGGACACCGTGATCTGCGACGGTGAGCTCAGCCCCGGCCAGCTGATCCAGCTCGAGGACGTCGTCAAGGTCAAGGTCATCGACCGTACGGCCCTGATCCTCGACATCTTCGCCCAGCACGCCAAGTCCCGGGAGGGCAAGGCGCAGGTCGCGCTCGCGCAGATGCAGTACATGCTGCCGAGGCTGCGCGGCTGGGGTCAGTCGCTGTCCCGGCAGATGGGTGGCGGCCGCGGTGGCCTGGCCACGCGTGGTCCCGGTGAGACCAAGATCGAGACGGACCGGCGCCGTATCCGCGAGAAGATGGCGAAGATGCGCCGGGAGATCGCGGAGATGAAGACCGGCCGCGAGATCAAGCGCCAGGAGCGCCGCCGCAACAAGGTGCCCTCCGTCGCCATCGCCGGTTACACCAACGCGGGCAAGTCCTCCCTGCTCAACCGCCTCACGGGCGCGGGGGTCCTGGTGGAGAACGCCCTGTTCGCCACCCTCGACCCCACCGTCCGCCGCGCGGAGACCCCGAGCGGCTGGCTGTACACGCTGGCCGACACCGTGGGCTTCGTCCGGCACCTGCCGCACCACCTGGTCGAGGCGTTCCGCTCCACCATGGAGGAGGTCGGCGACTCCGACCTCATCCTGCACGTGGTGGACGGATCGCACCCCGTCCCGGAGGAGCAGCTCGCCGCCGTGCGCGAGGTGATCCGGGAGGTCGGTGCGACCGACGTGCCCGAGATCGTCGTGATCAACAAGGCGGACGCGGCCGACCCGCTGGTCCTCCAGCGGCTGCTGCGGGTCGAGAAGCGGTCCATCGCCGTCTCGGCACGCACCGGCCAGGGCCTGGAGGAGCTGCTCGCCCTGATCGACGAGGAGCTGCCCCGCCCCTCGGTCGAGATCGAGGCGCTCGTGCCGTACACGCAGGGCAAGCTGGTCGCCCGCGCCCACACCGAGGGCGAGGTGCTCTCCGAGGAGCACACCGCCGAGGGCACCCTGATCAAGGTCCGGGTGCACGCGGAGCTGGCGGCCGACCTGGCCCCGTACACCCCGGCCGCGACCGCCTGACCGGCGGTTCCACCGGAGCGCGAAAAGGCCCCGCCGTCCCCTCGTGGGGCGGCGGGCCTTCGTCATGGGTGCGGCTACTTGTCCGCGAACTTCGCGCTCACCGAGTCGTACACGCCCTTGGCCACCTCACCGAGCCGGGGGCCTGCCAGCCAGCCCGAGGAGGCGGGGCCGATCGAGGTGTTGGAGACCAGCGTGGGCTTGCCGTCCGCGCCCTGCTCCACCCAGCCACCGCCGGAGGAACCGCCGGTCATGGTGCAGCCGATGCGGTACATCGTCGGGTCCGCCTTGGCGATCGACAGCCGTCCCGGCTTGTCCTCGCACTGGTAGAGCAGCTGGCCGTTGTACGGCTTCGCCGCCGGGTAGCCGCTCGCGGTGACCGTGCTCACCTCGGTCGCGGCGGGAGCGGCGAAGTCCACCGGCAGCGCGCCGCCGACCGTCTCCTCCAGCGACTTGCCCCCGTTGCCCTGCTCCGGCGTCACATGGATCACCGCGAAGTCGTACGAGGCACCGTTGCCGCCCGTCTCGCCGCCCCCGTCGATCCACTGCTGCGAGGTCTTGGCGGCGTCCGCCCACCAGACACCGTAGGGCGCGACCTTCTCACGGGAGGCGCCCTCCATCTCCGAGGAGGACAGGCTCTCGTTGTTGTACGACGGCGCGAAGGCGATGTTGCGGTACCAGCCGCCGTTCTTGCCCGCGTGCACGCAGTGACCGGCCGTCCAGATCAGGTTGGACTTGCCCGGATGCGCCGGGTCCTCGACCACCGTGGCCGAGCAGACCATGGTGCCCTTGGGGGAGTCGAAGAACACCTTGCCCGAGGTGGCCGCGTTGGAGTGGTACGGCGGGCGGACCGCCTTGGCCTGCACCGGCTGCGGCTCGGGGTCGGTCACGCCCTGGTCGCCGGAGAGGTCGTCGTCGCCGACGCTCTTGGCCGGATCGTCGGCGCCCCGCATCCGGTCCTTGTCCCACAGACCGCTGATGATCGGGTTGATGAAGTCGTTGGCCTCGCGCAGCCAGTCGTCCCGGTCCCAGTTCTTCCAGGCGCCGTTCTTCCACTTGTCCATGTCGATGCCGTGCTGGCGGAGCTTGTCCTGGAGGTCCTGCGGGACCCGGACCTTCCCGTCCGAGCCCCGCGCGGTGGCGGACGAGCCGCCGCCCGCCTCGTCGTCACCGTCTCCGCCGCACGCGGTGGCGGTCAGCGCCAGCGCGGAGGCGAGGGCGACGGCCGCCAGCACGCGGGAGGTTCCGCGGGGCGCACCTCTTCCTCGGCGAGCGGTGGACGACGGCCGTATGGATCGCATGGTGGTGACTCTCCCTGTCGTGACGGAACTTGGCGCTGCGGCCCGGCACCGGCGCCCAACTCGTCGTGAATCGGGCCCGGTTCCCCGGCCCACCGGGAACGGGACCACACACTATGCGCTCGCCGTACGGGACATCCGACGGGACCGCAACGGTTACGTCACGGCAAGGATCTTGACGCAACCCGTAACCAGGCGCCGCGTCGGCGGTTGGTAGCCGTGGGGGACCGCTGCCTGCGCCCGTCCCTGTCGAGCAACTCGCCTCTGGACAGCGGGAGGACAGCGAGCCGTGGCCGTGACCGAGTCGGAGGCCGACAGCACCCACCGGGGAACTCCGGCCGTGCACGAGGGGATTCTCAGGCGCCAGTCGGCGCGCGAGTCCGCCGCGCGTACCTACGCCCGAGCCCTGCCCATCGTGCCCGTGCGGGCGCGTGGCCTCACCATCGAGGGCGCGGACGGCCGCCGTTACCTCGATTGCCTCTCCGGCGCCGGAACCCTGGCCCTCGGCCACAACCACCCCGTCGTGCTGGAGGCCATCCGCAAGGTCCTCGACTCCGGCGCACCCCTGTCCGTGCTGGACCTGGCGACCCCGGTCAAGGACGCCTTCACCACCGAGCTGTTCCGCACCCTGCCCGCCGGGTTCGCCGACCGGGCCCGGGTGCAGTTCTGCGGCCCGGCCGGGACCGACGCGGTGGAGGCCGCCCTCAAGCTGGTCCGGGCCGCGACCGGCCGCGACGGCATCCTCGCCTTCACCGGCGCCTACCACGGCATGACCGCGGGCGCCCTGGCCGCCTCCGGCGGCGCCCCCGACCTCCGGGTCGGCCGCCTGCCCTACCCGCAGGACTACCGCTGCCCCTTCGGTGTCGGCGGCCCGCGCGGCGCCGAACTCGGCGCCCGCTGGACCGAGTCCGTCCTCGACGACCCCAAGTCGGGCGTGGCCCGCCCGGCCGGGATGATCCTCGAGCCCGTCCAGGGCGAGGGCGGTGTGATCCCGGCACCGGACGACTGGCTGCGCCGGATGCGCCGGGTCACCGCCGACCGGTCCATCCCGCTGATCGCGGACGAGGTCCAGACCGGCGTCGGCCGCACCGGTGCCTTCTGGGCCGTCGACCACAGCGGGATCACCCCCGACGTGATGGTCCTGTCCAAGGCCATCGGCGGCAGCCTCCCGCTGGCCGTCGTCGTCTACCGCGAGGAACTCGACGTCTGGCCGCCCGGTGCCCACGCGGGCACCTTCCGGGGCAACCAGCTCGCCATGGCCGCGGGCACCGCCACCCTCATCCATGTCCGCGAGAACGGCCTCGCCGAACGAGCCGCCACCCTCGGCGCCCGCATGCTGGACCAACTCCGCCAGCTCCAGCACGCGTTCGCCTGCGTGGGAGACGTGCGCGGGCGCGGGCTGATGATCGGGGTCGAGCTGGTGAACCCGGCGGCCGGGCCCGTACCGGAAGCGCGCGGCCCCGAGTCGGACGGCTGGGACTCCGCGGCGGCGCCCCACCCCGCCGACCCCGAACTCGCCATCGCCGTCCAGCGCGAGTGCCTCGACCGGGGGCTGATCGTGGAACTCGGCGGCCGCCACAACAGCGTCGTACGGCTCCTGCCGCCGCTGACGATCAGCGACGAGCAGGCGTCGGCCGTACTGGACCGCCTCGCCGACGCGGTGACCGCCGCGAGCCGCGACCGCCAACGCACGGGCTAGCCCACGCCAGCTCACCCCACCGCCGACGCGCACCACCCCCGCGCGTCGGCGGAGAGCGGTGAGCCCACCTCCAGGCAGTGCCGCACCCTCGGTCGACTCCGGAACCGCGTCACCGCCCCACCCCCTTCCCACGTGCGGAACCCTCCGCGACCCGCCCCGCACCCCCTCCAAGGAATTGTCATGAACGCCACCCCCGCACCCGACGGCCGTTCCGAGACCCCCGACGAACCGGCGGACCCCGGCAGCACCCCCGTACCGCTCGCCGACGCGGTGCCGCACCAGAAGCGCCGCACGCCGGGCGCCGTACGGGCGGCCGAGCCCGACGCCGATCCACTGGAGGCCCCCGATCCGCACCTCGCGGCCCAGGCTGCGGCGGTGGAGAACCTGCTGCGCTGCTGGGTACGCGAGACCGGTCTCGGCGCCCCCGAAAGCGGCGTCCTGCACATCCCGCTGCCCGCCAGCGGCACCGCCCTCATCACTCCCGTACGCCACTGGTCCCCGACCGGCTGGCACCGCTTCGGCCCACCCCGGCTCTCCGGCGCCCCGGAACACGCCCCCACCGTGGACGCCGTCACCCTCGCCGCCCTGCTCACCCGCGAGACCCCCGGCACCGCCGCACCCTGGGGCGGTGCTCCGGACGGTGCCGACCTCGTCGCCCGCGTCGCCGACTCACAACGGCACACCGCCACCTTCCTGCGCGACCGCCGCACCCACCCCGAGGACGGACCGGACCTCTTCCTCGACGCCGAGCAGTCTCTGCTCCTCGGCCACCCCCTGCACCCCACCCCGAAGAGCCGCGAGGGACTCACCGAGACCGAGGCCCGGCAGTACGCGCCGGAGACGCGCGGCTCCTTCCCCCTGCACTGGATGGCCGTCGCCCCCGCCCTGCTCGCCTCCGACTCGGCCTGGACCGAACGCGGCCGTCCCCTCCCCGCCGAGCAGCTCATCCGGCAACTCGCCGGAACCGCCCTCCCCCTGCCCGACGGCTACGGCGCCCTTCCCCTGCACCCCTGGCAGGCCCGCGACGCACGGCACCGCGCACCCGTCGCCGCCCTGCTGGACGCCGGTCTCCTGCGCGACCTCGGCCCCCTCGGCTCGCCCTGGTACACCACCTCCTCCGTGCGCACCGTCCAACGCTCGGGCTCCCCGGCGATGCTCAAGCTCTCCCTCGGCCTGCGCATCACCAACTCCCGCCGGGAGAACCTGCGCAAGGAACTCCACCGGGGCGTCGAGGTGCACCGCCTGCTGCGCACCGGGCTGGCGAAGGAGTGGCAGGCCGCCCACCCCGGCTTCGACATCGTCCGCGACCCGGCCTGGCTCGCCGTCGACGACCCGGACGGGCTGCCCGTGCCCGGTCTCGACGTGATGATCAGGCACGCCCCGTTCGCCCCCACCGACGACATCGGCTGCGTCGCCGGACTGGTCTCACCGCGGCCGGTTCCGCACCAGGACCCGACGGCGGACCCCGGGCCCCTCCGCTCCCGGCTGGCCCTGCTCGTCGCGCGCCTCGCCGCCCGCACCGGCCGACCCGTGGGCGCGGTAGCCGCCGAGTGGTTCCTGCGCTACCTCGAACAGGTCGTCCGGCCCGTGCTCTGGCTCGACGGCGAGGCCGGAATCGCGCTGGAGGCGCACCAGCAGAACACCTTGCTCCGCCTCGACCAGGACGGCTGGCCGGCCGGCGGCCGCTACCGCGACAACCAGGGCTACTACTTCCGCGAGTCCCGGCGCGCCGAACTCGATGCCCGGCTGCCCGGAATCGGGGAGCGTAGCGACACCTTCGTCTCCGACGAGGTCACCGACGAACGCTTCGCCTACTACCTCGCCATCAACAACGTGTTCGGCCTCATCGGCGCCTTCGGCTCCCAGCGCCTCGCCGACGAGCAACTCCTCCTCGCCGCGTTCCGCCGCTTCCTCACCGCCGCCGCCTCCGGTCCCGCCGCATCGCGCAGCTCCCTGCCGGGCAACCTGCTCGACTCACCCGTACTGCGCTGCAAGGCCAACCTGCTGACCCGGCTGCACGGCCTGGACGAACTCGTCGGCCCCGTCGACACCCAGTCGGTCTACGTGACCATCGCCAACCCCCTTCATTCCTGACCCTGTTCCCGCCCCGAACGAGAGGAGCGCGCGTGTCCCTCACCGACACCGACGCCGGAGCCCTTCCTGCCCCGGTCGCGCCCGACTGCCCGAGCCTGCCGCCCTGGGACAGCGAAGAGACACTGAACCTGCGCTGGCCCGGCGAACCCGGCGCACTCCGCGCGGAGTTGCCCGGCCAGGGCTCACCGCGCGGGGCCGACCTGCTGGACGGAGTCCACACCTGGGGGCCGATCCCCACTCCTGCGGGCACCTTCGAGCTGGTCCCGGTGCGCCTCGGCCGCGATCTCCCTCTCGTCCACGGCTGGATGAACGACCCCGAGATCGCCGCGTTCTGGGAGCTGGCAGGACCCCGGGATCGGACGGAGCGGCACCTTCGCGCCCAACTCGACGGCGACGGACGCAGCGTGCCCTGCCTGGGCCTGCTCGACGGCACCGCGCTGAGCTACTGGGAGATCTACCGGGCGGACCTCGACCCGCTGGCCCACCACTACCCGGCGCTCCCGCACGACACGGGCGTCCACCTGCTCATCGG
This sequence comes from Streptomyces sp. NPDC090119, assembly GCF_044747085.1. Lineage (NCBI taxonomy): Bacteria > Bacillati > Actinomycetota > Actinomycetes > Kitasatosporales > Streptomycetaceae > Streptomyces > Streptomyces sp. NPDC090119. Next base: position 63,181 of record NZ_JBIVDK010000001.1, read on the forward strand.
GGGCGCCGCGCACCGGGGACGCGGACTCGGTTCGGCCCTGCTCACGGCCGTGGCCGCCTTGGTCATGGAGCGCCGCCGCGCCTGCACCCGCGTCGTCGCGGAACCCGACCTGCGGAACACCCCCTCGGTGACCGCCTTCCTCAGGGCCGGGTTCCGGTGCTCGGGGGAGGTCGACCTGCCCGGCAAGCGGGCCGCCCTCATGATCCGGGACCGGGATCGGGACCAGGATCGGCACCGGGCCCAGGTCCGGTGACCGCATCCCGCTCCGCCCGCCCCGGCGGCCGGGCACGATTGTCAGTGCGGGGCCGTAGGGTGGTCGGGCTATGACGAAGCCCTCACTCCCCGAACTCCTCCACGCCGCTGTCTCCGCCGTCGGCGGCATGGAGCGGCCTGGCCAGGTGACCATGGCCGAAGCGGTCGCCGAGGCGATCGACGACAGCTCCCATCTGCTGGTCCAGGCCGGTACCGGCACCGGAAAGTCGCTCGGTTATCTCGTGCCCGCGCTCGCGCACGGGGAGCGGGTCGTCGTCGCCACCGCCACGCTGGCACTCCAGCGCCAGCTCGTGGAGCGCGATCTGCCGCGCACGGTCGACGCCCTGCACCCGCTGCTGCGGCGCCGCCCGGAGTTCGCCATGCTCAAGGGCCGGTCGAACTATCTGTGCCTGCACCGGCTGCACGAGGGCATGCCGCAGGACGAGGAGGACGGACTTTTCGACCAGTTCGAGGCGGCCGCGCCCACCAGCAAGCTGGGCCAGGACCTGCTCCGGTTGCGCGACTGGTCGGACGAGACGGAGAACGGCGACCGGGACGACCTCACCCCGGGCGTCTCCGACCGCGCCTGGGCCCAGGTGTCGGTCTCCTCCCGGGAGTGCCTCGGCGCCTCGAAGTGTGCCTACGGAGCCGAGTGCTTCGCCGAGATGGCCCGGGAACGCGCCAAGCTCGCGGAGGTCGTGGTGACCAACCACGCGCTGCTGGCGATCGACGCCATCGAGGGCGCCCCGGTGCTGCCCCAGCACGAGGTGCTGATCGTGGACGAGGCGCATGAACTCGTCTCGCGGGTCACCGGCGCCGCCACCGGCGAACTCACCCCCGGCCAGGTCAACCGGGCGGTCCGCCGCTCCGCGAAGCTCGTCAACGAGAAGGCCGCCGACCAGCTCCTGACCGCCGCCGAGGGCTTCGAGCGGCTGATGGAGCTGGCCCTGCCCGGCCGCCTGGAGGAGATCCCGGAGGACCTCGGCTACGCCCTGGCTGCCCTGCGCGACGCGTCCCGCACGGTGATCACCGCGCTCGGCTCGACCCGTGACAAGTCCGTGCAGGACGAGGACGCGGTCCGCAAGCAGGCGCTGGCCTCGGTGGAGACGGTGCACTCCGTGGCGGAGCGGGTGCTGAACGGCTCGGAGTGGGACGTCGTCTGGTACGAGCGCCACGACCGCTTCGGCGCCTCCCTGCGGGTCGCCCCGATGTCGGTGTCCGGGCTGCTCAGGGAGAAGCTCTTCACCGAACGCAGTGTCGTCCTCACCTCGGCGACCCTGAAGCTCGGCGGCGACTTCAACGGTGTCGGCGCCTCCCTGGGGCTCGCTCCGGAGGGGACCGAGGGCGACGACCTGCCGCAGTGGAAGGGCGTGGACGTCGGCTCGCCCTTCGACTACCGCAAGCAGGGCATCCTCTACATCGCCAAGCATCTCGCCCGCCCCGCGCGGGACGGCGACCGCGGCGACATGCTGGACGAGCTGACCGAGCTGATCCAGGCCGCCGGTGGCCGCACGCTCGGCCTGTTCTCGTCCATGCGGGCCGCCCAGCTCGCGGCGGAGGAGCTGCGGGTACGCATCCCCGAGTTCCCCATCCTGCTCCAGGGCGAGGAGACGCTGGGTGAGCTGATCAAGAACTTCGCGGCCGACCCCCGCACCTGCCTCTTCGGCACGCTGTCGCTGTGGCAGGGCGTGGATGTGCCGGGTGCCAGCTGTCAGCTGGTGGTCATGGACAAGATCCCGTTCCCGCGCCCCGACGACCCGCTGATGAGCGCCCGCCAGAAGGCGGTGGAGGACGCGGGAGGCAACGGCTTCATGGCGGTCGCGGCCACCCATGCGGCGCTGCTCATGGCACAGGGCGCCGGTCGGCTCGTCCGGGCCACCGGGGACCGCGGTGTGGTCGCCGTACTGGATCAGCGGCTGGCGGTCGCTCGCTACGGGTCCTATCTGAAGGCGTCCCTGCCCGACTTCTGGTCCACGACGGACCGGAATCAGGTGCGCAAGTCGCTCGCGGCGATCGACGCGATGGCCAAGGCGGCCGAGGGGGCCCAGGGGGCCGAGGGGGAGTGAGCCGGAGGCGCGGGCGGCTGGAGGTGACCAACCGCTGACGGCAATGGCAGGGCCCCGGAACCGGCGCAGGGGTTCCGGGGCCCGGTGTGGGGGGACGAGCCGGGTGGCTCGTCCGGTGCGGGCGTCACACGCGGCGCAGGACCGCGACGACCTTGCCGAGGATGGTGGCGTCGTCGCCGGGGATCGGCTCGTACGCCGCGTTGTGCGGGAGGAGCCAGACATGGCCGTCCTCGCGCTTGAAGCGCTTGACCGTGGCCTCGCCGTCGAGCATGGCGGCCACGATGTCGCCGTTCTCCGCGACGGGCTGGCGGCGGACCGTGACCCAGTCGCCGTCACAGATCGCGGCTTCGATCATGGAGTCGCCGACGACCTTGAGGACGAACAGCTCACCGTCGCCGACGAGCTGCCGGGGGAGGGGGAAGACGTCCTCGACGGACTCCTCGGCGAGGATCGGGCCACCGGCCGCGATGCGGCCGACCAGCGGGACGTACGACGCGGCGGGCTTGCCGGCGGTGTCCGTGGGCTGGACGCTGACCGCCTGGTCGGAGCCGCGTACCTCGTACGCGCGGGGGCGGTGCGGGTCGCGGCGCAGGAAGCCCTTGCGCTCGAGCGCCATCAGCTGGTGCGCGACGGACGAGGTGCTGGAGAGGCCGACGGCCTGGCCGATCTCCCGCATGGACGGCGGGTAGCCACGACGCTGCACGGAGTCCCGGATCACCTCGATCACCCGGCGCTGGCGGTCGGTGAGCCCCGAACTGTCCGCGCGAATGCCTGGAGGTCGGCCCGGCAGGGAGCGCTTGTGTCCTTCGGGCGCGGCTTCGTTCATCGCGTGCACCGGCTCCACCCGGCCCTGGGAGCGGTCCTGGGCGGTGATGGCGGCACTGTCTGCGGTCGTGGTCACGTCGGCCCCTCTCGATGGTCTCCCTGCTGCACAACGGTAGTAGCTTTCGAAAGGTTGCGCCAAACACACGTTCGAGTGAAAAAGTCCGATTCACCTGACGCGATCAAGTGTCCGGGTGTATAGCCTCCGCAGCGCCCGGCGGGCAAAAGGGCCCATTGTTGTACTCTTCACCGCCGGGGCGGACGGCCTCGCGGTCGCCGTCAGTGTGCCATTCGAACGGTGACCGACCGGTGGCCGGGTCCGCTCGCGGCATGACCCCCGCCGGGATCACTCGCGGGCTCCGCGTGGCGCTCACCGTATCTCCGTGGGTCTGCCGGGCCGTGCGTGAGGTGCTCGCGTGTCGCTCCGGCGCCCTCCCGGGCCGCTCCCGGCGCCTCTGTCCACAGCGACACGCGCGTTTGTCGCGAAATCTGAGTCATCCCTACATGTAGTGGTGAAGCGGCTACAGGGCCCCACAAGTTGTGGTTGATCTTGGCCCCTGGGTCTTCGGGGCCTCCGCGATCGCCTATGCTGGGGGCTGCTTCGTGAGGCCCCTGAGGCCCGGCGAGGCCATCGAGTCTGCTGTGAGGAGGGTTGGAGAGCATGCACTGCCCCTTCTGCAGGCACCCCGACAGCCGTGTGGTCGACAGTCGTACGACCGACGACGGCACGTCGATCCGCCGACGCCGCCAGTGCCCGGACTGCTCCCGTCGTTTCACGACCGTGGAGACGTGTTCGCTCATGGTGGTGAAGCGGTCCGGGGTCACCGAGCCGTTCAGCCGCACCAAGGTCATCAACGGGGTGCGCAAGGCGTGCCAGGGGCGCCCCGTGACCGAGGACGCGCTCGCCCAGCTCGGCCAGCGGGTCGAGGAGGCGGTGCGGGCCACCGGGAGCGCCGAGCTGACCACCCACGACGTGGGGCTGGCCATACTCGGCCCGTTGCAGGAGCTCGACCTCGTCGCCTATCTGCGGTTCGCCTCGGTCTACCGGGCGTTCAACTCGCTGGAGGACTTCGAGGCGGCCATCGCCGAACTGCGTGAAGCGACGCCGGACCCCGCCGCCGACGACGAGGACGTCGAGTGCGGCGAGGGCGCTGTCGCGGGGAGCCAGGAAGACCGGAGCGGGCCGGGACGGACCACGCAGGTCCCCGTGCCCGCCCGCGCCGCCGACTGACCGGCCGGCCGGAACCGGGGCCGAGTCCCCGGGCCGACCGTCGGGCGGCGAATCAAAGACCTGTCGCGGGTCTCGGCTGAGGGTGCCCGCGACACCAGACAGAACACCGTGCCCTGGGAACATCGGGGCATTTCGGGGCGTTTTCGCCCGTACATGGGAGGCGGCATGACAGAGACGGCGAGCGGTCCGGCACGAGGTTCCCGCGCCAAGGGAACCAAGGCCGGCAAGGGGCTGAGCGTCGAGCGCGTCCACACCACCCCCGGTGTGCACCCGTACGACGAGGTGGCGTGGGAGCCCCGAGACGTCGTCATGACCAACTGGCGCGACGGCTCGATCAACTTCGAGCAGCGTGGCGTCGAGTTCCCCGACTTCTGGTCGGTGAACGCGGTCAACATCGTCACCAGCAAGTACTTCCGGGGTGCCGTCGGCACTCCGCAGCGCGAGACCGGGCTCAAGCAGCTCATCGACCGCATCGTGAAGACGTACCGCAAGGCCGGCGAGGACCACGCGTACTTCGCCTCGCCCGCCGACGCCGAGATCTTCGAGCACGAGCTGGCCTACGCCCTGCTGCACCAGATCTTCAGCTTCAACAGCCCGGTCTGGTTCAACGTCGGCACGCCGCAGCCCCAGCAGGTCTCCGCCTGCTTCATCCTGTCCGTCGACGACTCCATGGAGTCGATTCTCGACTGGTACAAGGAAGAGGGCATGATCTTCAAGGGCGGTTCGGGCGCCGGTCTGAACCTGTCCCGCATCCGCTCCTCCAAGGAGCTGCTCTCCTCCGGCGGCAACGCCTCCGGTCCCGTCTCCTTCATGCGGGGCGCCGACGCCTCCGCCGGAACCATCAAGTCCGGTGGCGCCACCCGCCGCGCGGCCAAGATGGTCGTCCTCGACGTCGACCACCCCGACATCGAGGACTTCATCCAGACGAAGGTCAGCGAGGAGGAGAAGATCCGCGTCCTGCGCGACGCGGGCTTCGACATGGACCTGGGCGGCGACGACATCGCCTCCGTCCAGTACCAGAACGCCAACAACTCGGTCCGCGTGAACGACGAGTTCATGACCGCGGTCGAGAAGGGCACCGACTTCGGCCTGCGCGCCCGGATGACCGGTGAGGTCATCGAGGAGGTCGACGCCAAGGCGCTCTTCCGCAAGATCGCCGAGGCGGCCTGGGCCTGTGCCGACCCGGGCATCCAGTACGACGACATGATCAACCACTGGCACACCTGCCCCGAGTCCGGCCGGATCACCGCGTCGAACCCGTGCAGCGAGTACATGCACCTGGACAACACGTCCTGCAACCTCGCCTCGCTGAACCTCATGAAGTTCCTGAAGGACGACGGCAAGGGCAACCAGTCCTTCGAGACCGAGCGCTTCCAGAAGGTTGTCGAGCTGGTCATCACCGCGATGGACATCTCGATCTGCTTCGCGGACTTCCCGACCCAGAAGATCGGCGAGAACACCCGCGCCTTCCGCCAGCTCGGCATCGGCTACGCCAACCTCGGCGCCCTGCTGATGGCCACCGGCCACGCGTACGACTCCGACGGCGGCCGCGCCCTCGCCGGTGCCATCACCTCCCTGATGACCGGCACGGCCTACCGCCGCTCCGCCGAACTGGCCGCGGTCGTCGGCCCGTACGACGGTTACGCCCGCAACGCCGACGCGCACAAGCGCGTCATGAAGCAGCACGCCGACGCCAACGCCGTGGCCGTCCACATGGACGACCTCGACAACCCGGTGTGGGCCGCCGCCACCGAGGCGTGGCAGGACGTGGTCCGCCTGGGCGAGAAGAACGGTTTCCGTAACTCGCAGGCGTCCGTGCTCGCCCCGACCGGCACCATCGGTCTGGCGATGTCCTGCGACACCACCGGTGTCGAGCCGGACCTCGCGCTGGTGAAGTTCAAGAAGCTCGTCGGCGGCGGCTCGATGCAGATCGTCAACGGCACCGTGCCGCAGGCCCTGCGCCGCCTGGGCTACCAGGAGGAGCAGATCGAGGCGGTCGTCGCCCACATCGCCGAGAACGGCAATGTGATCGACGCCCCCGGTCTCAAGCCCGCGCACTACGAGGTGTTCGACTGCGCCATGGGCGAGCGGGCCATCTCCCCGATGGGCCACGTGCGCATGATGGCCGCGATCCAGCCCTGGATCTCCGGTGCCATCTCCAAGACGGTCAACATGCCGGAGACGGCGACCGTCGAGGAGGTCGAGGAGATCTACTACGAGGCGTGGAAGCTGGGCGTCAAGGCGCTCGCCATCTACCGCGACAACTGCAAGGTCGGCCAGCCGCTCTCCGCCAAGAAGAAGGAGGCGGAGAAGACCGAGGTCACCGAGAAGACCGAGGCCACGATCCGCGCGGCCGTCGAGAAGGTCGTCGAGTACCGCCCGGTCCGCAGGCGTCTGCCCAAGGGCCGTCCCGGCATCACCACGTCCTTCACGGTCGGCGGCGCCGAGGGCTACATGACCGCCAACTCCTACCCGGACGACGGTCTCGGCGAGGTCTTCCTGAAGATGTCCAAGCAGGGTTCGACTCTCGCGGGCATGATGGACGCCTTCTCCATCGCCGTGTCGGTGGGCCTGCAGTACGGCGTGCCGCTGGAGACCTACGTCTCGAAGTTCACCAACATGCGCTTCGAGCCGGCCGGTATGACCGACGACCCGGACGTGCGGATGGCGCAGTCGATCGTCGACTACATCTTCCGCCGCCTGGCGCTGGACTTCCTGCCCTTCGAGACCCGGTCCGCGCTCGGCATCCACTCCGCCGAGGAGCGCCAGCGTCACCTGGAGACCGGCTCGTACGAGCAGTCCCTCGACGAGGACGAGGTCGACGTCGAGGCTCTGGCCCAGTCCGCCCCGCGGCACACCGAGCTGACGTCCGTCGCCACGCCGAAGGCCGAGTCGGAGGCCGCCCGGCCGGCCCCCAAGCAGGCGCACACCAGCGCCGAGCTGGTCGAGATGCAGCTGGGCATCCAGGCCGACGCCCCGCTCTGCTTCTCCTGCGGCACCAAGATGCAGCGCGCCGGTTCCTGCTACATCTGCGAGGGCTGCGGCTCGACCAGCGGGTGCAGCTGAACACGAGCGGATCGGCATCCGATGCCTCACTGAGCATCCGGTGCCGAGGTCATTGACCCGCGTGTGAGAGAGAGGGAGTCGACCCCTGGTCGACTCCCTCTCTGCTGTTGTGCCGACCGACGTACGGCGCACGGTGGAATTTCATGATCGTCGGGGATGTTGCAGTGCGCGTCGGCAGCGGCTACGTGAAGGGCTCCCATGCGCGCCATACAGATCGATCGTTTCGGCCCACCCGGCGTCCTCGGCCTCGTCGAGGCTCCCCCGCCCGAGTCGCTTTCCGGGGATGTGCTGATCCGGACCGTCGCCACCAGCATCAATCCCGTCGACGACAAGACGCGGGAGGGGGCCATCGGGGAGGGGGCACCGCCGCTGCCGATGACACTCGGCTGGGATCTGGCCGGCATCGTGGTGGACGGGGGCAACAGCGGCCTGAAAGTCGGGGAGCGCGTCATCGCGATGTCGCACCAGCTCAGCAGCGGCCGGGGGACATGGGCCGACCTGGTCGCGCTTCCGGCCCGGGCGGTGGCCGTCGCGCCGCAGACGGTCAGCCTGGTCGAGGCGGCCACCTTGCCGCTTCCCGGGCTGACGGCATGGCAGACCCTGGAATGGCTCGCGGTTTCCGCGGGGGAGCGGCTGCTGATCGCGGGTGCCGCGGGGGCGGTCGGTGGGCTGGCACTGCAGATCGCCCGCGCCCGAGGGGTGAAGGTCGATGCTCTGGTCTCGCGAGACGCGCAGGTCGGGTTCGCCCGCGACCAGGGTGCCGACCTGGTCACCACCGATTCCCGTGCTCTTCAAGAGGGCGCCTACGACGCGGTCTTCGACACGTTCGGGGCGTTCGTGACCGAGGCGGTGGCCGACGGCGGCCGGTACGCGTCGATCGCCACCCAGGCCGGTCCGGTCCCCGATCTGTCCTCACGCGGGGTTCGCACCACCGTCAACCAGGTGCGCGAGGACGGCGCCGGACTGGGTGAGCTGGCCGAGCTCGTCGACAGCGGCTCCCTGCGACTGCGTGTGCACGCCACCTTCGGCCTCCACGAGATCCAGGCCGCTCACGAACGCTTCCTCCAGGGCGGCCTGGCAGGAAAGATCACCGTGGCCTTCTGAGGGCATGCCATCAGCGGCTGAGCCCGTGACGCGGGCTCGGTGGAGGGGCGTCGGCCGGTGGGTCGGCGCCCCTTTCGCGTGGTGTGGAGGGCTCAGGCGGGGCGTCTGGTGCCCATGACTCGGGTGAATGTCGCCGGGTCCTCGTCGAAGCCGTGGATGCCCGGGTGAAAGGTCCATTCGCCGGAGGCGTCGCGGGCGAACTCGGCGACCACGGCCGCCGTGGCGTCCGCGGCGGTGCTGAAGTCGGCCTCAAAGAGGGCCGTATAGCCCTCGCTGACGCGGACGGCGGGGTTCAGGACCGAGCCGAACGTGGTGCGGGCCCGGTTCTGCTGGATCACCACGCCGACGACGACGCGCGTGTAGCGGCCGTCCAGGCGCTGGAGTTCGAGGTTCATGACCTCGTCCCAGCCGAACCCCTTGCCGTCGGGACTGTCCCGGTCGAGGAAGATCGTGCCGTCCGGGGAACGGCTGTCGAAGTGCACCAGATAGGCCGGTTCCCCGTGAGTGTCGTCCGCCGTGAACGTCGCGGCGACGATGTCCAGGTCGGAGGGCGGCCGTCCCGCCGGACTGGGGTCCCACTTGAGCGCGACCTCGACCTCGCGGATTCCCTTGCTGAACCCGGTCACCAGGCTTCCCCTTCCCCCTGCAGCGCCGTCATTCCCAACTCCCTTGCCGTCAGGACTCCTTGCCCATCGTGTCACGCATACGGCACGGGTGCGCGGGTGATCTCCGCCAGAGCGTGACCGACGCCACGCCGACTGGCCGTACGATGGCGCGGTGCTGGTCAAGTGGATGCGCTGCACCGTGGTGGACCGCCGCGGGTTCGAGCGCGGGCAGCGGAAATGGGCGGGGCTTCTGGGGGAGCCGGGGTTTCGGGGACAGGGCGGAGGCTGGAGCAGGCACCGGCCGGGAGTGGCGCACATCTTCACCTTCTGGGAGAGCCGGGCGTTCTACGACTCCTTCATGGCCCGCTCGCACGACCGGCTGGCCGCGTCCCAGTCCGGCACGTTCAAGGACGCCCAGGTCAAGCTGTTCGAGTACCGCTTCGACGTGAAGACCGGCTTCGAGCCCCGCTTCACCGACGCGGACCTCGTCCGGGTCGCCCTGTGCCGGGTCCACGAGGAGCGCGTCGAGCACTTCACGCTGATGCAGGAGAAGGTCTGGAACCCGGCGATGGCGGGCTCGCCCGGCATGATCCGGGGCATGTTCGGCGAGGCGGCGGTCGAACACGACTTCCTGGTCCTGTCGATGTGGCGCTCGGCGGCCGAGCACGGAAAGTACCGCACCGAACGCGTGGAGCGGCTGGCCCTGCGCGCCCAGACCGAGGCCGACATAGCCTCCCTCACCGGCGACATCGTGGAACTGGAGCCCTCCTGGACGGTCTGAGCCGCGCGGACGATGTGACCTACGCCGTATGAAGGCCGTACGAGTGCCCGGTGCCGCTCCGCTCCCCGTAGGGTTTCCGACATGGCACGACCACGGCGCATCGTCCTTGTCCGGCACGGAGAGTCAGTGGGCAACGTCGATGACTCCGTGTACGAACGCGAGCCCGACCACGCCCTCGCGCTGACCGACCGCGGCCGGGAGCAGGCGGAGGAGACCGGCAAGCACCTGCGGGAGATCTTCGGCGACGAGCGGGTGAGCGTCTACGTCTCCCCGTACCGCCGCACCCACGAGACCCTGGACACCTTCCGTCTCGACCCCGACTTCATACGCGTGCGCGAGGAACCCCGGCTGCGTGAGCAGGACTGGGGCAACTGGCAGGAACGCGACGACGTACGGCTGCAGAAGGCGTACCGGGACGCGTACGGCCACTTCTTCTTCCGGTTCCCGCAGGGCGAGTCCGGCGCGGATGTGTACGACCGCGTCGGCGGCTTCCTGGAGAGCCTGTTCCGCAGTTTCGAGGAGCCCGACCACCCGCCGAACGTCCTGCTGGTGACCCACGGGCTGGCCATGCGGCTGTTCTGCATGCGGTGGTTCCACTGGACGGTGGCGGAGTTCGAGTCCCTGTCGAACCCGGGGAACGCCGAGGTGCGCATGCTCGTTCTCGGGGAGGACGGCAAGTACGCGTTGGACAAGCCCTTCGAGCGCTGGCGGGACCCGGTGCCGCACTGGATCGACGGATAGAGTGGCGCGAAGATGACCCCTGATTCCTCCTCCGGCTCCGCCGGGCGCCTGGAGCGTGCCCTGTCCAGCCTGCGCGGCCTCGCGGTGGGCGACGCGCTCGGCTCCCAGTTCTTCGTCCCGGTGAACCACCCGCTGCTCAAACGCCGCGAGCTGCCCGCCGGGCTGTGGCAGTGGACCGACGACACCGAGATGGCCTGCTCCGTCGTGTCGGTTCTCGCCGCCCACCAGATGGTCCACCAGGACGAACTGGCCCGCTCCTTCGCCGCTCACCACGACTTCGACCGGGGCTACGGCCCCGCCGTGAACCGGCTGCTCCGGCTCGTCCGCGAGGGCGCCGACTGGCGCGAACTGGCCGCCCAGCTCTTCGAGGGCCGGGGCTCCTGGGGCAACGGCGCCGCGATGCGCATCGCGCCCCTGGGCGCCTGGTACGCGGACGACCCCGAGCAGGCGACGCACCAGGCCGAGATCTCCGCCTACACCACCCACCAGCACCGTGAAGCGGTGGCCGGGGCCATGGCCGTGGCCGCAGCCGCCGCCCTGGCCGCCGCTCCGGGCGGCCCGCCGAGCCCCGAGGACCTCCTGGACGGCGTGATCGCCCTGGTCCCCAGGAGCGCCGTGGGCGCCGGGCTGCGCCGCGCGCGGGACATGCTCGACTACGGGGACGCGGCGACCGTCGCGGCGGTCCTCGGCTGCGGGCGCCGGACCAGCGCGCACGACACCGTCCCGTTCGCCCTGTGGTCGGCCGCGCGGTCCCTCGGCGACTTTGAGCGCGCCTTCTGGACGACCGCCCAGGTGGGCGGCGACGTGGACACGACCTGCGCGATCGTCGGCGGCGTCCTGGCGTCCGGCAGCGCGGGAGCACCGCCCGCGGCCTGGGCGGAACGGACCGAGCCGCTGCCCGCGTGGGTGCCGGTCCGCGTCTGACGCGCGGGTCGCCACTGTGATGTTTCCGGCGATGAGGGGCCGGGGTGTCGGGGCGGTGGCAGGGCGGCGTAGTCTGAGTGCGCCATGCCGTACGAACCACCCACTCATACCGTCGAGCGCTCCCTCCGCGCCACGACCGGGGCGAAGGTCATCGCCGGCGTCGACGAAGTGGGGCGGGGTGCCTGGGCCGGACCCGTCACCGTCTGCGCGGCGATCACCGGACTGCGCCGCCCGCCCGAGGGCTTGACCGACTCCAAACTGCTGACGGTCAAGCGGCGGGCGGAGCTGGACGGGATACTGCGGTCGTGGGTGACGGCCTTCGCCCTCGGTCACGCCTCCCCGGAGGAGATCGACGACCTGGGCATGACCGCCGCGTTGCGGCTGGCCGCCGTCCGCGCCCTGGAAGCCCTGCCGGTCCGGCCCGAGGCCGTCATCCTCGACGGCAAGCACGACTACCTCGGCGCGCCCTGGCGGGTGCGCACGGTGATCAAGGGCGACCAGTCCTGCGTGGCCGTCGCGGCGGCCTCGGTGATCGCCAAGGTCCACCGCGACAAAATGATGGCCGAACTCGGTGTCGGCCATGCAGACTTCGCCTTCGCGGACAACGCCGGGTATCCGTCACCCGTGCACCAGGCCGCGCTGGCGGAACGGGGCCCCACCCCGTACCACCGTCTGTCGTGGGCGTATCTTGATGCGCTGCCCCGGTGGCGGCACCTCAAGAAGGTCCGCGGCCTCGCGGACGGCGGCGTCCCGGTGATCGAGGGCCAGCTCGGCTTCGATTTCTGACGCTTCCGCCCACGCCGATGTGTCACCCGGCCATCGGCGTCGTACTAACGTTTGATAAAAATCATGCCTCTCCTTCCCGAGGAGCCTCAGATTCACGAGAGTGCCCAGGGTCCCGTCGCGACTCCGGCCAGCAGCCGCGTCGCACCGACCCCTCGTCCCGTACCCGGCCCCCGCCCGGCGGCTCCGGTCCGCCCCGGTCGCCCCGGCCCCCCGCGGCCCACGCCGCCGGCGCAGCGCGCGCCGCGTGACGTGGCTCCGGCCACGCCGAGCCCGTCCGGCCCGGCCGCTCCCGCCGCGCCTGCGGCCAGTCCCCAGATCCAGCTGATCCCGGCCTCGGCCGAGGGTGCGCTCGACGCCGCCGAGGAGGCGCTGGACCTGCTGCTGGACACCGGCCGCGCCCCCGGTGAGGTGCTGGTGCTCACCACCGGCGCCCGGCACCCGTGGGCCGAGCACGAGCTGTCCTTCGGCGAGGCGTCCTACTGGGCGCAGTACGACGCCGGTGACGACGTGTTCTACGCCGACGGCGCCGCTGCCGCCCGTGCCGCCGCCCGGCCCGTGGTCGTGGTGGCCGTCAACGGAGGCTCCGCCGACGCCGTGGCCGCCGTCCTTCCGCTGGCCCAGGCGCGGGCCGGAACCCTGTTGATCGTCTGCGGCGACCCGCAGCAGGTCAACTCGGTGCTGGGCGCCGGGGTCTGACCCCACACCGCGTGACTGACGGCGCCGCGCGCGCCGGACAGCCGCTCTGCCGAGACGAGGCAGCAGGCGGCTGCTCGGCCCGCACGGCGCCGCAGTGCCGTCCGGGGTCCGACGCGCACCCGAAGTGCGCCGAGACGCCGACGAGTTCCGGCTCAGCGGGCCGCGGCCCGGCGCATGACCTCGGAGACCGGGCCGCCGGTGCGCGGCATCAGGGGCGGCGCCTCCGACAGGGCGAAGGGCTCCGGCGTGGAGTGCGCGTTCGGATGGCGTCCGCCGCGTCCCTCGCCGAGCACCTGCCAGCCGTCGTGCGTCAGCGTGATGTAGGCGCCGCAGCGCAGCCCGTGCAGCGTGCAGGCGTCACGCAGCCCCCACATCCAGGCGCCGTCCTCCTCCGTCCAGCGCGCGTCGCCCTCGCGGCAGTACAGCAGCACGGCGGTGCGCACCGGGGTGCGGCGGCGCAGGTCGTGCGGGATGACCCGGCGCAACTGGTCGAGCAGCGCGTTGCGGAACATCCAGCCGTCCGCCGGGGCGGAACGCCGGGTGAACGAGGCGCTGGCGTGCAGCCGTTCGTCCGCGTCCAGGACGGCCACGATCGCGGTGGACGGCTTGGGGCGGTGGCGGACGTGCAGGCCGCTGACGACCTCGCGCGGGTTGCGCAGCAGGGGGATTCCGGCGGCGGCCCACTCGGCGGGTTCGAGCAGACGGCTGACGGAAGCGGCGGACGCGGACGTCGACAACGAGGCCGCCGAGGACGAGGCGAATCCGAAGGTCACGTTCCTCCCTTCGGCTACGCGCCCACACTGCGGGCGAGGTCGGAATTCGGGGGAGCGCGCACCGCAGTGAAGCCCAGCCGGAACACGGGCGAGCCGTGCGGGGAGCGGACTTCAATTCTTCCTGTCGAACATCGATGCGGCAACGAGCAATTGAGGCTGCCGACGCTTATCTGGTGGTCCGGGGCTTATATCCCTACCCACAGAGGCCGTGACGACGCCTGGGGCCGGGCGCCGTCAACAGGTTTACGCGGAAGTGGACTCAGAAGCCGGTGACTTGCTCATCGGCAGCAGGATCAGCGTCAGCACCAGCCCCGCCGTGGCGAAGCAGGCTCCGGCGAGGAACGCGTCGTGGAAGACCTCGGTGCGGGCGCTGATCACCCGTGCGGGCGCACCGTCCGCCCAGGCGGTCAGCTCCGCGACCCGGCGGAAGGCATAGGTGGCGGCCACGGCCAGGCCGAGCGCGCCGCCCACCTCCTGAGCGGTGTTGATCAGTCCGGCGGACAGCCCCGACTCGTCCTCGTCCGTCCCCGCGAACGCCGAGACCTGAACCGGCACGAAGGACAGGCCGAGACCGAGGCCGGAGACCAGGAAGGCCGGCAGCAGGCCGGTGGCGTAGGCGGCGTCGGACGGCGCCCGCCACAGCAGGAACATGCCCGCGGCGGTCAGCGCGAGCCCGGCCATCAGCACCGGCTTGGCGGCGACCTTGGTGACCAACTGCGAGGCCACACCCGCGCCGACCGCCACGATCACCGCGAGCGGCACGTACGCCAGGCCGGTCCGCAGCGGCGAGTAGCCGAGGACCTGCTGCAGGAAGAGGCTCGCGAAGAAGAACAGCGTCACGCAGGTGCCCAGCAGGAGGACCGCGACCACGTTGGCGGCACGCAGGGACCTGCGTCCGAAGACCTCGAGCGGGACGAGTGGCGCCCCGGCCCGGCGCTCGACCAGCACGAAGCCGATCAGCAGGAGGGCGGAGAGCGCGAATCCGCCGTAGACGCGGCCCAGGGGAACGCCCGAGTCGTCGACCGTCAGGCCCAGGCTGAAGATCAGCAGCACCAGTCCGGCGGTGAGGAGCACGGCGCCGGCCACGTCGAAGGACGCCCGCCGCTCCGGCGACCGGCTCTCGGCGACGACCAGGGGTGCCACCAGGGCTCCCAGGAGGCCGATCGGCACGTTGATGAAGAACACCCAGCGCCAGCCCGGCCCGTCGGTGAGCAGTCCGCCGAGCGTGACACCGGCGACGGCGGCGATGCCGCTGAGGGCGCCCCAGGCGCCGAGTGCCTTGTTCCGTGCGGCGCCCTCGGCGAAGTTGCCGGTCAGCAAGGAGAGCGCGGCGGTGGCGATGAAGGCGGCCCCGAGTCCCTGGGCGGCCCGTGCGCCGATCAGCATGGCCGCGTTCTGCGCCAGGCCCGCGCCCAGCGAGGCGAGGGCGAACAGCACCAGCCCCGTCCGCAGCATGCGGCGGCGGCCGAAGGTGTCGGCCAGTCGCCCGGTGAGCAGCAGGAAGCCGCCGAGCAGCATGCCGTAGGTGGTGACGACGTACGTCAACGTCGTCTGCGAGAAGCCCAGTTCGTCCTCGATGGTGGGCAGGGCGACATTCACGATGGACACGTCGAGGAAGGTCATGAACCCGGCCACGCATAAGAAGGCCAGGATCAGACCGGGGCGGTGGGGCGGAGCGGAGACCGCGTCGCGGCCGGGATCGCGCAGGGATTCTCGGGTGGGCATGGCACTCCCTCGGAGAGGCGTCCTCAGTGGACGGAGGCGGGGTTCCAGGGGCCCTCGTCGTCGCGGCGGGCGTGGTGCGCGATCGCCCGAAGGGCCGCTGCAGACCGGCCCGTTCGGCCGTTCTTCCGGGAAGCTAGCACCCTGAGTAAAGTAGGTACCTACAGGAAAGTGACTTACCCGGGAGGGCCCGCATGACCGCACCGGCCGTACAGAAGAAGCCTGTCGACCCGGAGCTGGCCTGTCCGGTCTCGCCGGTGCTCGACATCGTCTTCAGCCGCTGGACGACACCGATCCTGTGGTGCCTGAACGAGTTCGGGCGGCAGCGGTTCGTCGTGCTCCAGCGGAACATCGCCTCCATCACGCCCAAGGTGCTCACGCAGCGGCTGCGCCAGCTGGAGCGGGACGGCCTGGTGGTGCGCACGTACCACCCCGAGGTGCCGCCGCGCGTGGAGTACGAGATCAGCGAGCTGGGGCGCAGCCTCGCGCCGATCTTCGCCCAGCTCGCCGAGTGGTCGGCGGAGAACCTGCCGAAGGTCGACCGGGCGCGTCGGGAGTTCGACGCGGGCTGAGCGGGCGGCTCCCGCTGTCTGCCGGGGCGGCGTCTCGGACGCTGACCGCGGTGAGGTCTCAGGCGCTGATACGAGCGGAAGTGTCGCCCTCGTCGTCCTCGTCGTCCGCGCGCTCGTCCACTTCCACGGGCCGCTGGGCGAGGAGGCGTTCGGCGCGGTCGGGGGCGAGGTCCAGGGTGGGCATCAGCTGCGGGAGGGTGATGCTGGGCAGGAGGTGCCGCAGCAGGACCGTCACCCGCTCGCTGAGGTCCGCGCGCTCGCACAGGATCTGCGACATCCACTGGATGCCGGTGAAGGAACCGGCCAGCATGTCCGCGGTCTCCGCCGGATCGACGTGCGGCAGCAACTCCCCGCGCTCCCGGGCCTCCACGAGCAGCTGGGTGAGCCGGTTCGCCCAGGACTGGAACGGGGTGCCATGGAACGGGTTGCTCCGCTCCGGCCCGTCGCCCCACTGGTCCATCGCCAGCCCGACACTGGCCCGCGTCAACGGATCGTGCCGGAGCTGGTGCGCGAACAGCAGCCCCTGGTCGATGAGTTCCTGCACCTTGGTGCGCTGCGGGGGCAGCGGGCCCACTTCCAGCTGGGCCGCGATCACCCCGAGGGCCAGCTCCTCCTTGGAGGCGAAGTGGAAGTACAGACCACCCTTCGTGACCCCGGCGCGCGCGAGGATCTCCGTGATCGTGGCGGCGCTGTAGCCGCGTTCGTCGAAGACGGCGGCCGCGGCCAGCAGGATCGTCTTGCGGGTCTGGATCGCGCGTGCTTGGCGTGCCATGGGCTGTCGCCCCTGTTTCTATGTCAGAGCTTGATCAGGTTCGCACACGAAGAGAACCGGACTGTCAGTATTTTGTCGAGGGGGAACGAGTATTGATCGCACCGAACTCAAAGGGCAATCCATGTCTGAAGGCGCCAGTTTCATAGCCGATCGCACCGTCGACGGCATCTCATCGGCCGGACGGACGGTCATGACACAAGCCCCGGACCCCGCCGCACCACCCGGAGACCAGACCGACTCGCTGGTTCTTGTACCGGACTCCGAGGACACCGGTCAACCTCTCTCGCACGGTAACCGGGCCACCGGCGCACTCGTCCACCGGCCCGACGCCGACGACGCGTTCCCCGTGGAGTGGTCGCGGCTGGCCGAACACCGCTATTTGGTCGCGGTCGACTGGCCCGCCGACCACCGCTTCTTCGCCCCGCTCCCCGGGGGTCTCCAGGACCCCCTGCTGATCGCGGAGACCACGCGGCAGGCCGCGATGATGCTGGCCCACGCCGAGTACGGAGTACCGGCCGACCACCACTTCGTCATGTGGGACCTGGAGCACTCCCTCGCCACGGCCGACTTCGGCCTCGACGGGGCCTCGGGCCGCATCGACGTCGTCCTGGAGTGCTCCGAGATCCAGATGCGGGCCAGGAGCCTCGCCGGAATGCGGGTGCGGCTGACCTTCGAGCGCGGCGGGCGTCGGCTGGCCACCAGCACCGGCAGCCTGAGCTGCACCTCGGCGCGGGCCTACCGCCGTCTGCGCGGCGACCAACTGGCCGCGGTCGGCGACGCGGTACCGCTGCTGGAGGGCGTACCGGCCGAGCGGGTCGGTCGTCGTGCCCCCCGGGACGTCGTGCTCGCGCCCTCCGAGGACGGGTCAGGCTGGCTCCTGCGGCTCGACACCGCCCACCCCACGCTCTTTGCGCGGGCCAACGACCACGTCCCCGGCATGGTGCTGTTGGAGGCCGCCCGGCAGGCCGCCCTCGCGCTGACTCCCGAGGGCCACTTCGTGCCCGCCTCGATGGTGATCAACTTCCACCGGTACACCGAACTGCACGAGCCGTGTCTTGTCCGCGCCCGGCGCGAAACCTCCCCCGAGGGTGATGTTCTGGTCCACGTGGAGGGGGTCCAGAGCGGCGAGCCCGTCTTCACGGCCACCCTCGGCGAGGCCCCGGAGGTGCCCCGATGACCCGGCGCGTCCTCATCACCGGATCGAGTGGTTTCATCGGCGGGCACGTCCTGAGCGCCGCCCGCGCCGCCGAGGACGTACGGCTCCGGCTGCTCGTCCGTACGCCACCGGCCACGCCCGACCCCGCCGTCGAGTACGCGCACGGTGACCTCACCGACCCCGCCTCGCTGCACCGCGCCTGCGCGGACGTGGACGCCGTCGTGCACTGCGCCGGGCGGGTCGGCGGCGACGCGGAGCTACTGCGCCAGGCCAACGACCTCGGCACCCGCGCCCTGGCGGGCGAGGTACGCCGGGCCGGGGTCGCACGGTTCGTGTACGTCAGCACGGCGGCCGTGCACGGGCGCGGCCCCTTCCGCGACGCCCGGCCCGGCGAGGTGCTCCTCGCCCCCGCCTCCGACACCAGCCGCACCCGCGCGGCCGCCGAGGAGCACGTTCTGGCGGCGGGCGGAACGGTCCTGCGCCCCCACTTCGTCCACGGCAGGGGCGACCGCTGGGTGATCCCTGGCATCCTCGCCCTGCTGCGCACCCTGGGCGGCCTGCCGGACGGCTGGGCCGGGCTCCAGTCGATGATCGACGCGGACACCCTGGGGCGGATCGCGTTCGCCGCGGCCACGACGGGCCCCGCGCACGGTGCGGGACGCGTCCACTACGTCAGCCACCCGGTCCCCGTGCCGGGGGAGACCCTGCTGTCCACCGTGGCCGAGACGTTCGGCCTCTTCGCCGACGACACCCCACGCGTCTCGGCCGAGACCGCCCGGCAGCGGGTCCACGACCACCCCGCCGCCCGTCACCACCTCGGCATGCTCGCCGTCGACCACTGGTTCACCGACGAGTCGCTCTGGAGCGGGTACGGCGTCGAGCCGGGCGCCGGATTCGCCGCGCGCTTCCCGGCGTACGCCGACTGGTATCGCGGTCAGGCCGGGGCTGCCGCTCCGGGAATCCGGGCGTCGACCGGGGTTTGAGCGGACGCGGTGACTTAAGACGCGGCGACCTAAGACGCGGTGACATAAGACGGCGTTCTCAGATCCCGGCCATGCGCGCGTGGCCGGGATCCGCGTCGCGCCCGGCGCGGCTCGGCCCACATCCGGACGCCCCTGGTAGGACCGGACCATGACGCGAGGAACCGGCCGGCACCTGCTCGCCACCAGCCTGCGCTCCCTCAAGGTGCGCAACTTCCGGCTCTTCGCGGCCGGTCAGATCGCCTCGGCCACCGGCACCTGGATGATGGCGGTCGCCCAGGACTGGCTCGTACTGGAGCTGACCGGCGACTCCGGCGCCGCCCTCGCCACCGTCACCGCCCTCCAGTTCACCCCGGTCCTCCTGCTCACCCTGTACGGCGGCCGACTCGCCGACCGGTACGACAAGCGCGCCCTCCTGACCGGCGCCAACATCGCCTCCGGTGTCTTCGCGCTGGCCCTCGGCCTGCTGGTGACCGCCGACGCCGCCCGGCTGTGGCACGTCTACATCGCGGCCGCCGCGCTCGGTGTGGCCAACGCCGTGGAGGTACCGGCCCGGCTGTCGTTCATCACCGAACTCGTGGGCCCCGAACTGCTCCCCAACGCCTCCGCGCTCAGCGGCGCCTACTTCAACATCGCGCGCGTACTGGGCCCTTCGCTGGCCGGGCTGCTCATCCAGTGGTCCGGCACCGGCACCGCCATGCTCCTCAACGCCGCCAGCTACACGGCCACGGTCGCCGGACTGCGCGCCATGCGCCCGGCGGAGCTGCACCGCGCCCCCCGCCCCTCCACACCCGCCCGTGTCACCGAGGGCCTGGCCCATCTGCGGACCCGGCCCGACCTGCTCACGACGCTCGCACTGGTCGCCGCGGTCGCCCTCTTCGGCCTCAACCTGCCGTTGACACTGCCGCTCATGGCCCGCGTCGTGTTCCACACCGAAGCCGCCTCCTTCGGGCTCCTCACCGCGGCGCTCGCCGGAGGCTCCCTGCTGGCCGCGCTGGTCGGCACCCTGCGCCGGACCCGCCCCTCGGCGCGGCTGGTGGCGGTCTGGGGGTGCGCGTTCGGCGCGCTGGAGCTGATCACGGGGTGGGCGCCGAGCCTGCCGGTCGCGCTGGTGCTGCTGGTGCCGACCGGATTCGCCTCGCTGTACTTCGTCCAGGCGGCGAACCACCGCATCCAACTGGGCGGCGACCCGGCCCACCGGGGCCGCGTGATGGCCCTCTACACCGTGATCCTGCAAGGCAGCACCCCGCTCGGCGCCCTCTTCGTCGGCGCCGCCACCCATACCCTCGGGGCCCGCTCCGGGTTGTGGGCGGGCGGCCTGATCGCGCTCATCGCCGCCCTGGTGGCCCTGGCCCGGGCACGCGCGGACGCACCCGTCCCGGCCCCCGAGCACGAACAGGCCCGGCCGACCGGCAGCCACCCCTAGCCGACCGGCAGCCACCGCCCCTAGGGGATGTCCGCGAAGTCCAACCTGGCGCGCGATGCCTCGCACGCACGACCTGGGCGAGTGGCCGGATGTCAGCGCGGTGCGGTTGCATGGGGGGCATGAACGACCTGGAGCAGCTGCGCACCGAAGCCGACACCGTCCTCGCCGAGCTGGTCGGTGCCCCGGAGGGGTCCGCGCGGCTGCGGCAGGACCAGTGGGAGGCGGTCAAGGCCCTGGTCGTGGACCGCCGCCGGGCCCTGGTCGTGCAGCGCACCGGCTGGGGCAAGTCGGCCGTGTACTTCGTGGCCACCGCCCTGCTCCGCCGCCGCGGCTCGGGTCCCACGGTGATCGTCTCGCCGCTGCTGGCGCTCATGCGCAACCAGGTCGAGTCGGCCGCGCGGGCCGGTATCCAGGCCCGCACCATCAACTCGGCCAACCCCGAGGAGTGGGACGCCATCCACGAGGAGGTGGAGCGCGGCGAGGTCGACGTGCTGCTGGTGAGCCCGGAACGGCTGAACTCCGTCGACTTCCGCGACCGCATGCTGCCCAAGCTGGCGGCCACCACCGGCCTGCTGGTCGTGGACGAGGCGCACTGCATCTCCGACTGGGGCCATGACTTCCGCCCCGACTACCGCAGGCTGCGCACCATGCTCCAGGAGCTGGCGCCCGGCGTGCCCGTGCTCGCCACCACGGCGACCGCCAACGCGCGCGTGACGGCGGACGTGGCCGAGCAGCTGGGCACCGGCGCGGGCGAGGCACTGGTGCTGCGGGGGCGGCTGGACCGGGAGAGCCTGCGGCTCGGCGTGGTGCGGCTGCCCGACGCCGCGCACCGGCTGGCGTGGCTGGCGGAGCACCTGGACGAGCTGCCGGGCTCCGGGATCGTCTACACGCTGACCGTCTCGGCCGCCGAGGAGGTCACCGCCTACCTCCGCGCACGCGGCTTCGCCGTCGCCTCGTACACCGGCCGCACGGAGAACGCCGACCGCCTGCAGGCCGAGGCCGACCTGCAGGACAACCGGGTCAAGGCCCTGGTGGCGACCTCCGCGCTGGGCATGGGCTTCGACAAGCCGGACCTGGGCTTCGTGGTCCACCTCGGCTCGCCCTCCTCACCGATCTCCTACTACCAGCAGGTGGGCCGCGCGGGCCGAGGCGTCGAGCACGCCGACGTGCTGCTGCTGCCGGGCAAGGAGGACGAGGCGATCTGGAAGTACTTCGCCGAAGTCGCCTTCCCGCCCGAGTCGCAGGTCCGCCAGACCCTGGCCGCCCTCGCCGACGCGGGCCGCCCGCTGTCCGTGCCCGCGCTGGAATCGGTGGTGGACCTGCGGCGCACCCGGCTGGAGCTGATGCTGAAGGTGCTCGACGTGGACGGCGCCGTGCACCGGGTGAAGGGCGGCTGGACGGCCACCGGCGCCGACTGGGTCTACGACGCCGACCGCTACGCCTGGGTCGCCCGCCAGCGCGCCGCCGAGCAGCAGGCCATGCGGGATTACGTCGGCACGGACGAGTGCCGGATGGCGTTCCTGCGCCGCCAGCTGGACGACGTGGAGGTGACCCCGTGCGGCCGTTGCGACAACTGCGCGGGCGCCTGGGTCGACACGGCCGTCTCCGGCGAGGCGTTGTCGGCCGCCGCCGGTGAACTGGACCGGCCCGGTGTGGAGATCGAGCCGCGCCGGATGTGGCCCACCGGCATGTCCGCGCTGGGCATCGACCTCAAGGGCCGCATCCCGGCGAAGGAGCAGTGCGCCACCGGACGCGCTCTCGGGCGGCTCTCGGACATCGGATGGGGCAACCGGCTCCGGCCGCTGCTGGCCGAGCAGACGCCTGACGGTCCGGTCCCGGACGACGTGCTGAAGGCCGTGGTGGAGGTCCTCGCCGACTGGGCACGCTCGCCCGGTGGGTGGGCGTCGAACACCCCGGACGCCGTGGCCCGACCGGTCGGCGTGGTCGCCATGCCCTCGCTGAACCGGCCCCAGCTCGTCGCCTCCCTCGCGGAACGGGTGGCCGAGATCGGACGCCTGCCCTATCTGGGCGCGCTCGCGTACACGGGGGAGGGTGGCGCGCATCAGGCGCATCGCAGCAACTCCGCCCAGCGACTCCAGGTGCTGGCCTCCGCGTTCACCGTGCCGGAGGACCTGGCGGCCGCTCTCGCCGCCGCTCCCGGCCCGGTGCTGCTCGTGGACGACCGGACCGAGTCCGGGTGGACCCTGGCGGTAGCGGCGCGACTGCTGCGACGGGCGGGGGCGGCGGAGGTTCTGCCCCTGGTGCTGGCCGCTGCGGGGTGAAGGCGCGGGGCGGGGCCGGATGACGCTGGTCGAGAGGCTGTGCGGGCCGGGGGTGACGCCGGGGGAGGGCTGTGCGGCGGGCCTGGCGCGGGTTGTCGTGTTCCTGATTCGACTTATCCACAGGCTCCAGCGGGATTTCGAGATCCGCGGGATCGTCAGCGCATGACGAATCACAGCGAAACGACCGGACCCTTCGAAAACGGTGACATCGCGGCGGGAGTGCCCTTCAGCGGGCAGCTCACGCCTGACACCCCGATCGCCCTGCGTACCCCGGCCGAGCTGGCCGACGCGCTGCCCTACCTCCTGGGATACCGCCCGGAGGACAGCATGGTGCTGGTCAGCCTGCTCGACCGTGGCGCCTTCGGTGGCCGTGCCCGCCTGGGCATCCCGGCGGGCGACGAGGACTGGCAGGCCGCGGCGCGGCAGATCGCCCGCGGGCTGGTGATCGGCGCCCGACGGCGCGGCACCCGGCCCGAGCGGATCGTGGCCTATGTCTGCCAGGAGCCACGACCAGGCGAGTCGGGCCGGGACGTGATGCTCCGCCTCGCCCCGCTCGCCCAGCTGCTGCGCACGGAGTGCGGCGGTCTCGACGTACCGGTGATCGAGGCGCTGTGCGTCTCGGACAACCGCTACTGGTCCTACGTCTGCCCGGTCGGGAGCTGCTGCCCGCCCGAGGGCACGCCGATGGGCATGCCGGGCATCTCGGCGATGGCTGCCGCGGCGACCTACGCGGGCATCCAGGTACGGGGCTCGCTCCGGGAGCTGCGCGCGAGGATGCAGCCCTGGGAGACCTCGGCCGCGCTGGAGCAGGAGGTCGCGCTGGACGCGGCGGGCATGGCCGTCGTACCCCGCATCCTGGACGACGCGAGCCGTGCCGAGGTGGCCGCGGAGACGCTGGACCTGGCCGGACGAATCATCCGCCGGTTCGCCGAGGCAGCGCCGGTCTCGGGCATCCACCCGGCCGATGTCCGCGACGACGCGCTCCTCGGGCACGACGAGGCGGCGACCCTCGTCCTCGGCCTCCAGGACCGCACGACCCGCGACCGGGCGGCCGCCTGGATGGAGGGCGACGACGGGGCACCCGCGCTGCGGCTCTGGCGGGCGCTGGCCCGCCGCTGTGTCGGTCCGTACCGCGAGCACGCGGCGGCTCCGCTGACCCTGGCCGGGTGGGTCGCCTGGTCGACCGGAGACGAACTGGAGGCCCGCGAGGCCTTGGCCATGGCCCTCGGCGCCGACCCGGAGTACCTCTTCGCCCAACTCCTGCACCGGGCGTGCGACGAGGGCCTGGACCCGGAATCCATCCGCCGTTGCCTCCGGCAGGAACGGCGAGGAAAGACGCGGGAAGAGGGGCTGCCGTCGAAAAAGCCGAGGATTCCCGAGCAGAAATCCGGCTCCCCGCTGCCTCCGGACACCCTCCTCGGCGCGCTGGAGGCTCCGGAGGCGGACCCGTCCGCCGCCACCCGCCGAAGGCGCCGCCCCCGCTCCACGGGACCCACCGGTACCGGCCCCAGCGGCACGGGTCCCTGCGCCGACCGCCCGCAAGCGCGAAGCCGCCGCCCCACCCGGTCCCGCCCCTCGACGGCCGACCGGGCATGCCACAGCGAGGAGCAGGGCTGAGCGCCCGCCCCCAGCCACCTGATTCCCGCGGCCGAGCCCGGCGGATTCACCGATCCTCCCAGCGAACGGAGTGTTTATCGTCAGGAAGACGACTATGATCGCGGCATGCCCTACGACCCGTCAGCGTTCCCGCCCTTCGCCGTCACCGTGGACCTGGTCGTGCTGACCGTGCGCCGCCACGCCCTGTGTGCGCTGGCGGTACGCCGGGGCGAGCCGCCTTTCCAGGGGCGGTGGGCCCTGCCCGGCGGCTTCGTACGGGACGACGAGGACCTGTCCCAGGCGGCGGCGCGCGAGCTGGCGGAGGAGACCGGGCTCTGCGCCAGCGATCCGGCGACCCCGGCGCAGGACAACGGCGCCCACCTCGAGCAGCTCGCCACGTACGGCGACCCGAAGCGTGACCCCCGGATGCGCGTGGTCAGCGTCGCCCACCTCGCCCTCGCGCCCGACCTCCCCGCCCCGCGCGCGGGCGGCGACGCGAGCAACGCGCGCTGGGCACCGGTGGAGGAACTGCTCCAGCAGGGGGGCTACGCCCGCGACGGCGAACCGATGGCCCCCCTGGCCTTCGATCACGCCCAGATCCTCTCCGACGGGGTGGAGCGCGCCCGCTCGAAGATCGAGTACTCGTCCCTGGCGACCGCCTTCTGCCCGCCGGAGTTCACCGTCGGCGAGCTGCGCCGCGTCTATGAGGCGGTCTGGGGCGTGGCGCTCGACCCGCGCAACTTCCACCGCAAGGTCACCGGCACCCCCGGATTCCTCGTCCCCACGGGCGGCACCACCACCCGCCAGGGCGGCAGGCCCGCCCAGCTCTTCAGGGCAGGCGGCGCCACCCTGCTCAACCCCCCGATGCTCCGCCCCGAGGTCTGAGGCGGGCATCGGACCACCGTCGGAACGGCAGTTGGGCAGCGGGTGCGCGCCGGCCGCTCATCGGGCAAGTGAGCCATGCAGGTTGACCATCCGCGGAACAACTGCCGGACAGAAGAGGTGATACCCGGAAAACAGGACATAGCGCGCTATCTTCCGTCAGGTGATCCAGGCTGTCGGACTGACCAGTGATTCCCCCAAAGCCCAGCCACCCGCCGTCGAGGGCGTCTCCTTCGAGGCGTGCTCCGGCCATGTGACCGCCCTCCTCGGAGCAGCGGGAGCGGGCAGGACGACGGTGCTCAGGCTGATGCTCGAACTCCAGCGAGGGCGTGGCATCACCTACTTCAGAGGGCGCCCCCTGCACTGCATCGCCCACCCCTCGCGCGAAGTCGGCGTACTCCTCGGCGACGTGCCCGGACACCCCTCCCGTACCGTCCGGGGTCACCTGCGCATGCTCTGCGCGGCGGCCGGTGTTCCGGCCCGGCGGGCCGACGAAGTCCTCGAAGAGGTCGGCCTCGTCAGCCTCCGCGAGGAACGGCTCGGCACCCTGTCCCTCGGCATGGACCGCAGGCTCGGCCTGGCCTGTGCCTTGCTTCCCGACCCGCACACCCTCGTGCTGGACGAACCCGCCGCAGGACTCTCCACCCTCGAGGAGCGTTGGCTGCACGCCACGTTGCGGGAGTACGCCGATCAAGGCGGTGCCGTACTCCTCACGACCGCCGACCCCAAGGAGGCCGCCCGCAACGCCGATCACGTCCTCACCCTCGAAGCGGGCCGGATCACCGCCGACCTGGACGCGGAGGAGTTCGCCCGCACCCGGCTCCGCCCACGCGTCGCCGTCCGCAGCCCCCACGCCGCACGCCTGGCGGAGCTGCTCGCCAAGGAGGCCCGCACCGGACGGCGTTCCGTGGAAGTCGTCCGCGAGGAGGGCAACCGCCTCTCCGTGTACGGCAGCACCACCGCGGACATCGGCGAGGTGGCCTTCCGCAACGGCGTCCTCATCCACCAACTCGCCGACGAAGTGGGCGACATGCGATCGGGGGCGCAGGCGGAGGCGGAGGCCGAGGAAGAGCCGGTGAACGAGACCGAACCGGCCGGAGAGGAGGACGCGTCGCTGCCGGAGTCCGCCGCTCCGAGGGAGACCGAGACCGATGACGTCCCCGACGCCCTGCCGCTCCCCGTCGCCGTCCGCTCCGTACACAGCCCGCTCCGTCCGCTCCGTTACGAACTCCGGCGCGCCACGGGGATCAGTACCGGTTACGTCGTCTGCGGGGTCGCCCTCGTGGTGTCCGCCGTCACCGCCCTGGTGCTGGCCCACATCGGGCACACCCCGCAGGCGCGCCTGTTCGCCGCCTGGCCGCGCGAACTGCCGCTGCCGCCGGTCGCGCTCGCAGCGGGGCTGCTCGGGGCGCTCGCCTTCGGGGACGAGTTCCGCCATCCCGCGCTGGCGGCGGACCGCGGCACCGTCCCGCGTCGGCTGGGGCTGCTCACCGCGAAGCTCGTCGTCTCCGGAACCACCGCCGGGATGCTGGCCTTTCTGGCTCTCGGCTGTGACGCCGAAGTTCTCTATCTCGTCTACGGCCGGGAATTGGTCCAGGTGCCCGGAGACTGGTTGCCGTTGTGCGCGAGTTGGCTGGCGCTCGTGGTCGGCTGTGCGTGGGCCGGTGTGCTGGCGGCCGGTGTCTTCCGGTCCACGGCGGCGGGCCTCGCCGCCGTCCTCGCGGTGCCGGTGGCCGTCGTTCCACTCGTACACCGGATGTTCGAAGGCTCATATGTGCGAGCCGCGGCCGGAATTCACCTGCGGATGCGGGAGGTGCTCCTGCTCCAGTGGCCCTTCGGGGGTGAGCGCTATCTGCTCGGTCTGGTGCGTGTGATCGCTCAACCCGTGGGTGGCGCGATGACGTTGTCGCTCGCCGCACTGCTGTGCGCGTACCTGATCACGACATTGCGCGCCAGGGCGAGATGACGCCCTGAGGTGTGGTTTCAGCGCCGCAGTGCCCACAACTCCCCACAGAAAGCCCGTTTATTTCCGATAAGGCGTCAATTGCGACGGGGTGAGCGATCACCCTTTCGTGTGCTTTTCACCAAAGCCCTCAAGACAGTTGGAGGCAGCGCCGACAAATGATGCGTGAGTACCCTTGCGCACACCATGATGACAGCCGCCCGCTCCGCCGACTCCGGCCTCGCCGGACCGGGCGAACTCGACCGCTACCCCTACGCCGAGGCCCCGATGGCCGACCGCGTGGCGGCGCCCGCCTGGGAGGGCGCCGACTCCGACCTGGGCCGCGTGGGCCGGCGCGCCGCGGGCAGCCGCGGGCGCGGACTCCACGGCCAGCTCGTCCAGCAGCTGGGTCAGATGATCGTCTCCGGAGACCTGGGGGCCGACCGCCCGCTGGTGCCGGAGGAGATCGGCCAGCGTTTCGAGGTCTCCCGCACCGTCGTGCGTGAGTCCCTCCGTGTCCTGGAGGCCAAGGGCCTCGTCAGCGCCCGGCCGAACGTGGGTACCCGCGTGCGCCCGGTGAGCGACTGGAACCTGCTCGACCCGGACATCATCGAATGGCGCGCCTTCGGCCCGCAGCGCGACGACCAGCGCCGCGAGCTGAACGAGCTGCGCTGGACGATCGAGCCGCTCGCCGCCCGCCTCGCCGCCGGACACGGCCGGGAGGACGTGCAGCAGCGCCTCGTCGACCTGGTCGAGATCATGAGCCACGCCCTCGCCCAGGGTGACGCGCTGACCTTCTCGCGCGCCGACTCCGAGTTCCACGCGCTGCTCATCCAGGTCGCGGGCAACCGGATGCTGGAGCACCTGTCCGGGATCGTCTCCGCCGCCCTCCAGGTCTCCGGCGGTCCCGCCACGGGATGCGAGCGGCCGACCGAGGCATCCGTCGCGCAGCACGCGCGGATCGTGGACGGGCTCGGCAGCGGCGACGGCGCCGTGGCCGAGGGGGCCATGCGGCAGCTGCTCGTGGTCCAGCCCGAGGTGGAGCGCGTGGTTCCCGCTCCGCGTGAGCACTGACGGCGAACGCGGACGGCGCGCCCGCCCGTGCGGCGCGCCCCAGTGATCGAGATGGCGGCACCGCGACCGGGGTCCCGCCGTCGCCGGACTCGGCCGGACCGTCGGAATTCCGGCCGAGTCCGGCGGTGCGACGGGCTGCCCGGACCGGCAAAGTGATCAAGACGGACTTGGTGACGGACCGCTTCGTTCACATCTGATCGCGTTTGCCTGTTGACAGGGTGTGACTCGGGCCACGCGGATTGGGCGTAACGCTCCCGGAAACAGCGCGATGACCTAAGAGGTGAACAGCCGCGAAGGGAATACGGACGCCGTGCCAGGCGCTGTGTCTCTTCCCGGCCCCGCCCGCGCCGTCGGCCCATCCCCAGGCCGGTGGTCGGTTCCTGTCCATGTCGGACGGGGCCGAAAGCCGCTTTCCAACGTTCCGAGAGGTTGTTCGTGTCGGCCAGCACATCCCGTACGCTCCCGCCGGAGATCGCCGAGTCCGTCTCTGTCATGGCGCTCATTGAGCGGGGAAAGGCTGAGGGGCAGATCGCCGGCGACGATGTGCGTCGGGCCTTCGAAGCTGACCAGATTCCGGCCACTCAGTGGAAGAACGTACTGCGCAGCCTCAACCAGATCCTTGAGGAAGAGGGTGTGACGCTGATGGTCAGTGCCGCAGAGCCCAAGCGCACCCGCAAGAGCGTCGCAGCGAAGAGTCCGGCCAAGCGCACCGCCACCAAGACGGTCGCGGCGAAGACGGTGACCACCCGGAAGGCCACGGCCGCCCCGGCCGAGTCCGCCGCCGCGGGTGACGACTCCGACGACGTCGCCGCCCCGAAGGCCGCTGCCAAGAAGACCACGGCCAAGAAGACGGCCGCGAAGAAGACCACGGCCAAGAAGACGGCTGCCAAGAAGACCGGCGCCAAGAAGGACGACGCCGAGCTTCTCGAGGACGAGGCCGTCGAGGAGACCAAGTCCACCGACGAGCCCGAGGGCACCGAGGCCGCGGGCTTCGTGCTGTCGGACGACGACGAGGACGACGCGCCCGCGCAGCAGGTCGCCGCGGCCGGCGCCACCGCCGACCCGGTCAAGGACTACCTGAAGCAGATCGGCAAGGTCCCCCTGCTCAACGCCGAGCAGGAAGTCGAGCTGGCCAAGCGCATCGAGGCCGGTCTGTTCGCCGAGGACAAGCTCGCCAACTCCGACAAGCTCGCCCCGAAGCTCAAGCGCGAGCTGGAGATCATCGCCGAGGACGGCCGCCGCGCCAAGAACCACCTGCTGGAGGCCAACCTCCGTCTGGTGGTCTCCCTGGCCAAGCGCTACACCGGCCGCGGCATGCTCTTCCTGGACCTCATCCAGGAGGGCAACCTCGGTCTGATCCGCGCGGTCGAGAAGTTCGACTACACCAAGGGCTACAAGTTCTCCACGTATGCCACCTGGTGGATTCGTCAGGCGATCACCCGCGCGATGGCCGACCAGGCGCGCACCATCCGTATCCCGGTGCACATGGTCGAGGTCATCAACAAGCTCGCGCGCGTGCAGCGCCAGATGCTCCAGGACCTGGGCCGCGAGCCCACCCCGGAGGAGCTGGCCAAGGAACTCGACATGACCCCGGAGAAGGTCGTCGAGGTCCAGAAGTACGGCCGCGAGCCCATCTCGCTGCACACCCCGCTGGGCGAGGACGGCGACAGCGAGTTCGGTGACCTCATCGAGGACTCCGAGGCCGTCGTCCCCGCCGACGCCGTCAGCTTCACGCTCCTCCAGGAGCAGCTGCACTCGGTCCTCGACACCCTCTCCGAGCGCGAGGCCGGTGTCGTCTCGATGCGCTTCGGTCTCACCGACGGTCAGCCGAAGACGCTCGACGAGATCGGCAAGGTCTACGGCGTGACGCGTGAGCGCATCCGCCAGATCGAGTCGAAGACCATGTCCAAGCTGCGCCACCCCTCGCGTTCCCAGGTGCTGCGGGACTACCTCGACTAGACCGCGCCGGTTCGCACGCCGAAGGCCCGGCTCCCCTCGTGGGAGCCGGGCCTTCGTGCTGCGGGCCACCGGGTGCTGGATGACTCTGGGTGTTCCGGAACCACCCTGAGTGAGGAGTCCGCATGCGCCGTTCCGTTGTCCGGGCACTGATCCGGCCGCTCGCCCTGGCGGCCGCGCTGACCGCGATACCCCTGATCGGGGCCGCTTCGGCCGCCGCCGACAGCGTCGTGGTCGGTGGCTTTCCGATAGATGTCTCCCAGGCCCCGTGGACGGTGGCACTCTCCAGCCGTGACCGGTTCGGGGGTAGCCGGGCGGGCCAGTTCTGCGGCGGGGTGGCGATCGCCCCGACCACCGTCCTCACCGCCGCCCACTGTGTCGCCGACGACGTCCTGGGCACGTCCCCGAACCGGGTGCGCGACCTGAAGGTCATCGCCGGGCGTACCGACCTGCTGGCGGCCGACGGCCAGGAGACGGCCGTACGAGACGTGAAGGTCAATCCGGAGTACGACGCCGCCACCAACGCGGGCGACTACGCCGTCCTCACACTCGCCGAGCCGGTGCCGCGCAGCGCCGTCGTGCCCATGGCTGCGGCCGGTGACCCGGCGTACGAGCCCGGCACGGAAGCCCTGGTCTCGGGGTGGGGCGACACGAGCGGCGAGGGCGCCTACACGAACCGTCTGCGTGCCGCGCGGGTCCATGTGCTGGCCGACGACCTCTGCGCCCGCGCCTATCCGGGCGGCCGTGACGGCACCTACCGCCCCGCCTCGATGCTGTGCGCGGGAGAGGCGGCGGGAGGACCGGACGCCTGCCAGGGCGACAGCGGTGGCCCACTGGTTGCAGGAGGGCGGCTGATCGGGCTGGTGTCCTGGGGGAGCGGCTGCGGACAGCCGGAGAGTCCCGGCGTCTACACCCGGGTGTCGGAGGTCGTCCGCACGCTGGAGCCCGCCGTGGAAGGGTCCACCGCGGAAGGGGCCCAGGAGGCCCCCAGGCGCCCCTGAGAGGGCCTGCGGGTTCCTTCGGCAGAGTTACGGGCGGCTGCTTCCCTGGGGAAGCAGCCGCCCGCTCACCGGCCTGATGCCGGCACTGGCTCGTCGGTCGGGTGCGAGATTCAGCGCTCTTCGGTGGCAGCGTTGCCGGGAACGGAAACCAGCCGTTCCGTCTCGTCCTGTATCTCAGCGGCGATCTTCTTGAGTTCCGGCTCGAACTTGCGCCCGTGGTGGGCGCAGAAGAGCAGTTCTCCGCCGCTCAGCAGGACGACGCGCAGGTATGCCTGGGCGCCGCAGCGGTCGCAGCGATCGGCGGCCGTCAGCGGGCTCGCGGGGGTCAGAACAGTAGTCACGTCGCCTCTTCTCTAGCTCGACGAGCTGTCGTACCAGGGTCAACATCCAACCAGGCCGAAATCGTTCCCGCTCGTGGCTTTCCGTCGAAAATTTCTTTCCGGGTGGTTGGCTGTTGCCGGTTGGCGGCGAATGTGCCGTAGCGCGTGGTCTGGTGCTTACGGTTTCGCGCGGTCTTCGGGGGTCGGTCCTCCCGGCTGGGTTGCCGGTTGTTGATGAGGACGTGCCCGGAGCCTAAATGGTTCATGCCTCGAAGGGAACGTGATGTGTGCTTCACTCCATCGAGGGATCGAACGTCCGTACGACCCTCGGCTAGTCTGAGTTTCCCGCCGAGGGTGGCGTTACACCAGCTCTACCAGGCATCGGTACCCTCTACGCGGCGACCGAAGCCGGCCCCGTACCCACCAGGGGCCCATCTGAAATTCAGCGAGGAGCGAACCGCGTGACCGCCGATACGTCCGTGCCGTCCACAGCGCTGCTGGCAGGAGCTGACCGGGACGGTTCCAACTACACCGCGCGGCACCTGCTCGTCCTTGAGGGCCTCGAAGCCGTGCGCAAGCGTCCGGGCATGTACATCGGCTCGACCGACAGCCGCGGCCTGATGCACTGCCTCTGGGAGATCATCGACAACTCCGTCGACGAGGCCCTCGGCGGTTACTGCGACCGCATCGAGGTCATCCTCCACGACGACGGCTCCGTCGAGGTCCGGGACAACGGCCGCGGCATCCCCGTGGACGTCGAGCCCAAGACCGGCCTCTCCGGCGTCGAGGTCGTCATGACCAAGCTGCACGCCGGTGGCAAGTTCGGCGGCGGCTCCTACGCGGCCTCCGGCGGCCTGCACGGCGTCGGCGCCTCCGTGGTGAACGCGCTCTCCTCCCGGCTCGACGTCGAGGTGGACCGCGGTGGGAACACCCACGCCATCAGCTTCCGCCGCGGTGTCCCGGGCGCCTTCGCCAAGGGCGGCGCGGAGGCCAAGTTCGAGGCCGGGACCGGCCTGGTCAAGACCAAGAAGATCCCGAAGAACCGCACCGGCACGCGCGTGCGCTACTGGGCCGACCGGCAGATCTTCCTCAAGGACGCCAAGCTCTCCCTGGACAACCTGCACCAGCGGGCGAGGCAGACCGCGTTCCTGGTGCCCGGCCTCACCATCGTCGTGCGCGACGAGATGGGTCTCGGCGACGGCGGCAGCAAGGGCGAGGAGTCCTTCCGCTTCGACGGCGGCATCAGCGAGTTCTGCGAGTACCTGGCCACCGACAAGCCGGTCTGCGACACGCTCCGCCTCTCGGGCCAGGGCACCTTCAAGGAGACCGTCCCGGTCCTCGACGACCACGGCCAGATGACGCCCACCGAGGTCACCCGCGAACTGGGTGTCGACGTGGCGATGCGCTGGGGCACGGGCTACGACACCAACCTGAAGTCCTTCGTCAACATCATCGCCACCCCCAAGGGCGGCACCCACGTGGCCGGCTTCGAGCAGGCGGTCACCAAGACGATGAACGAGGTGCTGCGCGCCAAGAAGATGCTGCGCGTCGCCGAGGACGACGTCGTCAAGGACGACGCCCTGGAGGGCCTGACCGCGGTCGTCACGGTCCGCCTGGCCGAGCCGCAGTTCGAAGGCCAGACCAAGGAGGTGCTCGGCACCTCTGCGGCCCGCCGCATCGTCTCCACCGTGATCGCCAGGGAACTCAAGGCGTTCCTCACCTCCACCAAGCGGGACGACGCCGCACAGGCCCGCACGGTCATGGAGAAGGTGGTCGCCGCCGCCCGCACCCGGGTGGCCGCCCGCCAGCACAAGGACGCCCAGCGGCGCAAGACCGCCCTGGAGTCCTCGTCCCTGCCCGCCAAGCTGGCCGACTGCCGCAGCGACGACGTCGACCGCAGCGAGTTGTTCATCGTCGAGGGCGACTCCGCGCTCGGTACGGCCAAGCTGGCCCGGAACTCCGAGTTCCAGGCGCTGCTGCCCATCCGGGGCAAGATCCTCAACGTGCAGCGCTCGTCCGTGACCGACATGCTCAAGAACGCCGAGTGCGGCGCGATCATCCAGGTCATAGGAGCGGGCTCGGGGCGTACCTTCGACATCGACGCCGCCCGCTACGGCAAGATCATCATGATGACCGACGCCGATGTGGACGGCTCCCACATCCGCTGTCTGCTGCTCACGCTGTTCCAGCGGTACATGCGGCCCATGGTCGAGGCGGGCCGGGTGTTCGCCGCCGTGCCCCCGCTGCACCGCATCGAGCTGGTCCAGCCGAAGAAGGGCCAGGACAAGTACGACTACACGTACTCGGACCGTGAGCTGCGGGACACGCTCATGGAGTTCCAGCGCAAGGGCGTCCGGTACAAGGACTCCATCCAGCGCTACAAGGGCCTCGGTGAGATGGACGCCGACCAGCTGGCTGAGACCACGATGGACCCGCGCCACCGCACCCTGCGCCGGATCAACCTCGCGGACCTCGAGGCCGCCGAGCAGGTCTTCGACCTGCTGATGGGCAATGACGTGGCGCCGCGCAAGGAGTTCATCTCCAGCTCGGCGGCGACGCTGGACCGGTCGCGGATCGACGCGTAGCCGTGTGCGCTCGGCTTTGACCGGGTGCGCGCGGGGTGACGGGAGTACTGGCCTCGGCCGGTGCTCCCGTTCTCGTTTCCCGCGCCGGGCCCGGCGTGGGCGGTCGGGGCGTCCGGCTCAGGGTCCACCCCGAGATCGCTCCACCCGTGGGTGGAGAAGTCCGGCCTGCGGAGATCCACCCGTGATCCACCCTGGCTCCGATCCCGTGGCCTGCGGATTTCCGTAATTTCGAGGGTGTCGGGAGCGACCGCCTCCGACACCCCTCTCGTACACGGAGGCTCGGATGTCCGGGTTCGTCGACGTGTTGGTGATCGTGGCCGTCGCCGTTCTGGTGATCGCCAGGCAGTTCCGCACCCACGCCATCGACGCCGAGCGGCGCTGGTGGCTGGCGCCCGCGATCCTCGTGGTCATGGCGCTGCGCGAGCCCGGCATACTCGACGCCCACCATCGCGTCGAGTCCCTCGGACTGCTCGCCGCGGAAGTGGTGGTCGGCCTGGCCACCGGAGCGGGCTGGGCGTGGACCACCCGGATCTGGCGGGCGCCTGACGGAGGGGTGTGGAGCCGCAGCACCAAAGCGAGCGCCGTCGTGTGGGTCGGCGGGATAGCCCTGCGAGGCGGTCTCTGCGGCCTCGGGTACGCCCTGGGCGTCCGGCAGGACAGCGCCGCTCTGATGCTGGGCCTCGCCGCGACCCTGCTGGTCCGTGGCGGCATCACCGCCTGGCGGGCGCGACTGCTGGCCTCCTCGCCCGGCCCGGCACCGACGTACGGTGGCGGAATGTCGGCAGCACCGGCAGCTCCGGCGGCACGACCGATGCGGAAGGAGCGGGTGTGAACGAGAACTCCTGGACACGCTGGCCCTCGCGCGAGGCGCTCAGCCGGGAGGGGGTCAGCCGCCCCAGGCGTCTGCTGGCCCAGGCCATCAGAGTGGTGCTGCTCGGGCTCCTGCTGTGGGCCGCCCTCCGGCGGGATCACCTGCCCGCGTGGGGAGAAGCCGCCGCCGTGGCGGGCGTGCTGCTGGCCTCCGGCGCGGCGTGGGGCTACTTCCGCACCACCTACGCGCACCGGCTGCTGCCGTCCCTGGCACTCGTCGGCGTGCTGCCCGCCCTGGCGGTCGCCGCGCAGATCTCAGGTTTCCGGGGCCCCGCCCTGGTGCTCTGGTGCGGCTGCGGCATCCTCGCCCTGGAGCGGCTGCCCCTTGCGGCGGCGGTGCCGGTGACCTCGGTCGCCCTGGCCTCGTACGCGGTCCTGAACAACGACGTGTGGCTCACCACCGCCGCCACCGTGGCCGGGCTGGCACTCGCCGGATACGTCACGCGGCTGGACGCGGAGGCGCGCGGCAACGCGCAGCGGCTCCTGGCTCAGGAGCGGGCCGCGCGAGAGGCCGAGGCGAGGACGGCGGCGCTGACCGAGCGGGCGCGGATAGCGCGGGAGATCCACGATGTGCTGGCCCACAGCCTCTCGGCGCAGCTGGTGCACCTGGAGGCGGCCCGGCTGCTGCTGGAGCGGGACGCGAGCCGTGCACAGGTGCTGGAGCGGGTGGTGGCCGCGCGGGGAATGGCCCGGGACGGCCTCGCCGAGACCCGGCAGGCCCTGTCCGCGCTGCGCGGTGAACTGACCCCGCTGGAGGAGTTCCTGACGGACCTCGTCAGCACGGCGGACGGCGGGGAGGTCACCGTCACGGGTGAGCGCAGGGCCCTGCCCGCCGAGGCGTCCCAGGCCGTGCGCCGCGTGGCGCAGGAAGCGATGACGAACGTCCGCAAGCACGCGCAGGGCGCGAAGGTGCGCGTCCGGCTCGACTGCACCGAGCATCAAGTGACCCTCGATGTACGGGACAAGGGCGGTCGTCCGGGCGAACTGGCCGCCTCCGGCGGCGGGTACGGTCTGCTGGGCATGCGGGAGCGCGCCGAGCTGCTGGGTGGCTCACTGGACGCGGGGCCGGACGAGGAGGGGTTCGTGGTGACGTTGAAGGTGCCGGTATGACGGCGCCGGAGGGGGAGCGGAAGCCCGCGCGGGTGGTGGTCGCCGACGACCAGACGGTGGTGCGGGAAGGCATCGTGATGCTGCTCGGGCTGCTGCCCGGCCTCGAAGTGGTCGGCGCGGCGGGGGACGGCGAGGAAGCGGTGCGCCTGGTCCGCGAACTGGCCCCGGACGTGGTGCTGATGGACCTGCGAATGCCCCGTTGCGACGGGGTGGAGGCCACCCGCCGCATCCGGACCGGGTATCCGGGCACCCAGGTGGTGGTGCTGACGACGTTCGCGGACGACGAGTCCCTGTTCGCCGCACTGCGCGCCGGAGCGCGGGGATATCTGACCAAGGACGCGGGCGGCGAGGAGATCGTGCGCGCGGTGCAGAACGTGCTGTCGGGGGAGGCGGGGCTGGCGCCCGGTATCCAACTCCGGTTGCTGGAAAGGCTGTCCGAGGCCGAGGTGCGGACGACGGCACCGCCGGAGCCCCCCGACGGGCTGACCGTCCGCGAGAGCGAGGTGCTGGTGCTGATCGGCGAGGGGCTCACCAACCAGGAGATCGCCCGCCAGTTGCACGTCTCCACCGCCACGGTGAAGACGCACATCAACAACCTCTTCGCCAAGGCGGGCCTCAAGGACCGTGCGCAGGCGGTGCGTTACGCGTATGCGAAGGGCCTGGTGCGGCCCAGGGTGGAGTGACTCACCTAATGGGGTGAAGTGGTACGGAAAGGTGTGTCGGGGATCTTCCCGATCTGTCCATCCTTGGGTATGCAGTCAAGCAACGGCCGACACTTCGGTACCGGGGACGGTCCGGGGAGTTCGGTCGACAACGAGGAAGAGCAGGGCGTGACTTCCCGCGATGTGCGGCACGAGGACCCTTGGCACGACACGCTGACCGCCGGATGGAGCGAGCTGGACGGGGCGGGGATGCCCGCGCCGACCGTGCCGCATCCGCGCGGTGAGGGTGAGCGGGAGATCGCGGCGGCCCGTGCCCGCGACGTGTATCTCGCGGTGCAGCAGAGCGAGGCGTTCCAGGAGGTGCGCAGCCGGTACCGGAGGTTCGTGGTGCCCGGAGTCGCCGCCTTCCTGTTCTGGTACGTGGGATACGTGGTCACCGCGACGGCGGCGCCCGGTCTGATGGCGCGGCCCGTCATAGGGGCGGTGAACGTGGGGATGCTCGCCGGGCTGGGACAATTCCTCAGCACCTTCCTGCTCACCTGGGCCTACGCCCGGCACGCACGGCTGCGGCGTGACCGGCCCGCGCTCGAACTGCGCTGGGACACCCAGGAGCTGACCCGTGGCATCCAGGGAGGCACCTCGTGACCGGCCACCACCAGATGCTGGCGCTGGTCCTGTTCAGCGCGTTCGTGGCCGTGACACTGGGCATCACCACCTGGGTGAGCCGTCGCAGACATGGGTCCGCGGAGGAGTTCTACGCCGGTGGGCGTCTGTTCACCCCGCTGGAGAACGGGTTCGCCATCTCCGGCGACTATCTCTCGGCCGCCTCCTTCCTCGGCGTGACCGGGCTCATCGCGCTGTACGGCTACGACGGGCTCCTGTACGGCGTCGGATTCCTCGTGGCCTGGCTGGTCGTGCTGTTCCTCGCGGCCGAACTGGTGCGGAACTGCGGCCGGTTCACGCTCGCCGACGTGGTCGCCGCGCGGATGAGCGAGCGGCCGGTGCGGATCGCCACCGGCGCCTCCTCCGTCACCGTGTCCGTGATGTACCTGGTCGCGCAGATGGTGGGCGCCGGAAGCCTGGTGGCACTGCTGCTCGGCGGCTCCGGCGGGGCCGCGCAGGCGTGGACGGTCATCGGGGTCGGGGCGCTCATGGTGATCTATGTGTCGCTGGGCGGGATGCGCGCGACGACCTGGATCCAGATCGTGAAGGCCGTCCTGATGCTGGTCGGGACGATCGTGATGACCGTGCTGGTCCTGGTGCGGTTCCACGGGGACATCAACCAGCTGTTGCTGACGGCGGCCGACCGCAGTGGGCACGGGGCGTCGTTCCTGGCGCCGGGGCTGAAGTACGGCGGGGACTGGACCGCCCGGATGGACTTCATCAGCCTGGGGTTGGCGCTGGTGCTGGGCACGGCGGGTCTGCCGCACATCCTGTCGCGCTTCTACACGGTGCCGACCGCGCGGGCCGCCCGGCGTTCCACGGTGTGGTCGATCGGGCTCATCGGCAGCTTCTACCTGATGACGATCGTCCTCGGATTCGGGGCGACCGCCGTGGTGGGCGCCGACGCGCTGCGCCGGTCCAACGCGGCCGGGAACACGGCGATCCCGCTGCTCGCGCTCGACCTGGGCGGCGGGGCCTCCTCCACCGGGGGCACCGTGCTGTTCGCGGTCGTGGCCGCCGTCGCCTTCGCCACGATCCTCGCGGTGGTCGCCGGGATCACGCTCGCCTCCTCGGCGTCCGTGGCCCATGATTTGTACGCGTCCCTCCGGCGTACGCCCAGCACCCCGCGCGGCGAGGTGGCGGTGGCGCGGGTCGCGGCGGCCGTCATCGGGATCGTGGCGATCGCGCTCGGACTGCTGGCCCGCAATCTCAACGTGGCCTTCTTGGTCGGTCTGGCCTTCGCCGTGGCCGCCTCGGCGAACCTCCCGACGCTGCTGTACTCGCTGTTCTGGCGGAACTTCACCACGCGTGGTGCGGTGTGGGCCGTGTACGGCGGGCTGATCCCCGCGGTGATCCTGGTGCTGCTGTCGCCGGTGGTGTCGGGGAGTCCCGGCTCGCTGTTCCCCGGCGTGGACTTCCAGTACTTCCCGCTCCAGAATCCGGGCATCATCTCCATCCCGCTCGGCTTCCTCTCGGGCTGGCTGGGCACGGTCACCTCGGACGAGGTGCCGGACGAGGCCAAGTTCGCGGAGACCGAGGTGCGTTCACTGACCGGAGCCGGTGCCGTGTGACACCACCGGGCCTGGGCGGCGTCATGACGTCACGGCGCCACCCAGGCGTAGCGGTGCTCGGGCCGCCCGGTGTCGCCGTATCGGAGGGACAGGCGTAGGCGGCCCGCCTGTTCCAGGTGGCGCAGATAGCGCTGGGCGGTGGAGCGGCTCAGCCCCGTGCGGGACGCCACCTCGTGGGCCGACAGGGGCTGCTCCGCACCGTGCAGGACACCGCAGATCAGGTCGGAGGTCGGCTCCGTATGGCCGCTCGGCAGTCCCGGAGCGGACGGCGCGGGAGCCGTGCGCAGGGCGCCGAAGATACGGTCGACCTGCTCCTGGCCGGTCACCCCGCCCCCGCCCACCCGCTCGACGGTGCGGCGCAGGGCGGCGTAGGAGTCGAGGCGGCCGCGCAGCGCGTTGAAGGTGAAGGGCTTCACCAGGTAGTGCAGGGCGCCGAGTCGCATCGCCTGCTGCACGGTCGTCACATCACCGGCCGCCGTGATCATGATGACGTCGGTGCCGTGGCCCTGCTGGCGCATGCGGTGCACGAGTTCGAGGCCGGTCCGGTCCGG
The DNA here is from genome assembly GCF_044747085.1 of Streptomyces sp. NPDC090119. Taxonomy (NCBI): domain Bacteria; kingdom Bacillati; phylum Actinomycetota; class Actinomycetes; order Kitasatosporales; family Streptomycetaceae; genus Streptomyces; species Streptomyces sp. NPDC090119. The sequence continues at coordinate 102,721 of NZ_JBIVDK010000001.1, forward strand.
CAGATAGTGGTCCAGCAGCACCAGATCGACACCGCCGCGTTCGACGGCGGCCAGCGCCTGGGCGGCGTTGTGGGCGCGGGCGGCCACCCGGAAGCCGGGAACCTTGGCCACATACCTGGCGTTGATCTCGGCGACACGAAAGTCGTCGTCCACGACCAGCACGTCAATCATCTGGGCCTCTCCTCCAAGGCCGACGAGCGTTAAGCCCATGTTTCGGCTCCGCAGTTGTAGCGTGAGCAAAACGAGCACAACAGCCTCTTGCGAGCAAAAGAAGGGGTTGCGCGCACAAGACTGCTGCCGGAGCGGCCCCGCGCCTACCGTCCCGATGCATGAGCGCAGACACCAGCCCCGCCATCGAGCTGAGGGGCGCGAGCAAGATATTCAGAACCCCTTCCGGTGATCCGCACACCGCGGTGCGCGGCCTGGACCTCACCGTGGAGCGCGGCGAGTTCGTCGCCGTCGTGGGTCCGACCGGCTGCGGCAAGTCCACCACACTGACCCTGGTCAGCGGCCTCGAGGAGCCCACCGAGGGCGAGGTACTGGTGGCCGGGCGGCCGGTCGACGGCGTCGGCGACCGGGTCGGCTTCGTCTTCCAGCAGGACGCCACCTTCCCCTGGCGCACGGTCCTGTCCAACGTGATGGCGGGCCCCCGCTTCCGGGGCGTGCCCAAGGCGGAGGCGAAGGAGAAGGCCCGCGAGTGGCTGGCCCGCGTCGGACTCGCCGCGTTCGAGGACCGCTATCCGCACCAGCTCTCCGGCGGCCAGCGCAAGCGGGTCGCCCTCGCCGCGACCTTCGTCAACGACCCCGAGATCCTGCTGATGGACGAGCCGTTCTCCGCGCTCGACGTGCAGACCCGGGCGCTGATGTCGGACGAGCTGCTGGAGCTGTGGGAAGGCACCGGCTCCTCCGTCGTCTTCGTCACCCACGACCTGGAGGAGTCGATCGCGCTGGCCGACAAGGTCGTCGTGATGACCGCCGGGCCCGCGACGGTCAAGCAGGTGTTCACCATCGACCTGCCCCGGCCGCGCAAGGTCGAGTCGATCCGGCTGGAGCCCAAGTTCATCGAGATCTACCGCGAGATCTGGGAGTCCCTCGGTGAAGAGGTCCGCATCACCCGTGAGCGAGGTGCCGCCGATGTCGCCTGAGACCGTGACCCCGCCGCCCGTCGACACCGCCAAGCCGCAGGCCCCGGCCCCGTCCCGTTCGCGGGCACAGGCCGCCCGCAGGCGCCGGGTGATCGTGGTGGTGGCCCGGGTGCTGCTGCTGGTGGTCGTGCTCGGCCTGTGGGAGGTACTGTCCCGCGCCGAGGTCATCGACCCGTTCAACTTCTCGATGCCCTCCGAGATCTGGGACCAGATCACGTCCTGGGTGCTGCACGGCACCGCCCTCGGCTCGCTGGGCGAACAGATCTGGTACACGCTCTACGAGGCGCTCCTCGGCTGGGTCATCGGGGTCATCGCCGGTGTCGTGCTCGGGATCGCGCTCGGCCGGGTCGCCTTCCTCGCCGACCTGTTCGGCCCCTACATCAAGGTGCTGAACTCCATCCCGAGGATCGTGCTCGCCCCGATCTTCCTGATCTGGTTCGGGCTGGGCCCCGCCTCCAAGGTCGCCTCGGCCGTCGTCCTGGTGTTCTTCCCGGTGTTCTTCAACGCCTTCCAGGGTGCGCGGGAGGTCAACCGCGACCTGGTCGCCAACGCCCGCATCCTCGGCGCCACCGACCGGCAGGTCACCCTCCAGGTCGTCATCCCCTCGGCCACCTCCTGGATCTTCACCAGCCTGCACGTCAGCTTCGGCTTCGCGCTGATCGGCGCCATCGTGGGCGAGTACATCGGCGCGACCCGGGGCATCGGCCTGCTCGTCGCCCAGTCGCAGGGCACGCTGAACTCCGCGGGTGTGTACGCCGCGATGGTGATCCTCGCGGTCGTGGCACTCCTCGCCGAGGGGCTGCTGACCTTCGCCGAGCGTCGGGTCTTCCGCTGGAAGTCGTCGAACTCCGAGCATTGAAGCGCCCCTTGGCGCGCCGCCCCCGCACCCGTACAGCCCCAAGGACGTGACTCGTCATGCGCAAGCGCACCAGAATCGCCTCGCTCACCACCGCCTGTCTGCTCTCCCTCACCTCGCTCACCGCCTGCGCCAACGAGGTGGCCAGTCATGGCGGTTCCGGGGGCGGCGGCAAGGGCACGAAGGTCAAGATCATGGTCGGTGGTCTCGACAAGGTCATCTACCTGCCCGCCATGCTCACCCAGCGGCTCGGCTTCTTCGACGCCGAGGGCCTCAACGTGGAGCTGCTGACCGAGCCCGCCGGGGCCCAGGCGGAGACCGCGCTCGTCTCCGGCCAGGTCCAGGGCGCCGTCGGCTTCTACGACCACACCCTCGACCTCCAGGTGAAGGGCAAGTCGGTCGAGTCCGTCGTGCAGTTCTCGCACGCGCCCGGTGAGGTGGAGGTGGTGTCCGCCAAGAAGACGGATGACATCCACTCGCCGGCCGACTTCAAGGACCGGAAGCTCGGTGTCACCGGGCTCGGTTCGTCGACCGACTTCCTCACCAAGTACCTTGCGGTCAAGCACGGCGTCCAGGTGAACCAGTTCAGCCCGGTCGCCGTGGGAGCCGGGCCGACGTTCATCGCGGCGCTGCAGAAGGGCTCCATCGACGGGGGCATGACCACCGACCCGACCGTCGCCACGATCCTGGCCAAGAAGGCCGGGCGCGTGCTCATCGACATGCGTACGCCCGAGGGCTCGCAGGAGGCGCTCGGCGGGCCGTACCCCTCGTCCAGCCTGTACATGAACACGGACTGGGTCGACGGCCACAAGGACACCGTCCAGAAGCTCGTCAACGCCTTCGTCAAGACGCTCACCTGGATGTCCACCCACAGCGCCGAAGAGATCGCGGCCAAGATGCCGTCCGACTACTCCCAGGGCGACGAGAAGCTCTACGCGGCCGCCATCAAGAGCACCCTGCCGATGTTCACCAAGGACGGCATCATGCCCGCGCGGGGACCGGAGACCGTCGAGAAGGTGCTCAAGGCGTTCAGCCCCAACATCAAGAACGCCGACGTCGACCTCGACAAGACGTACACCACCGAGTTCGCGAAGAAGGCCGCCAAGGAGAAGAAGGCCGCCAAGTAGGCGTCCACGGGCGCGGGGTGCCTAGTGGCCCCGCGCCTCCTCGGTCACGGAGGGCACCGGCTCGCTCAGTGCGTCCGGCAGTACCACCGTGAACTCGGCGCCGCCGCCCGCCGCGGCGCCCACCGTGGCCGAGCCGCCCTGGCGTTCGGCCAGGCGGCGCACCAGCGACAGGCCGATGCCGCGCTTGCCGTGCGCGGGCGGTTCCTTGGTGGACCAGCCCGCGGTGAAGACCGACTCCCGCTGCTCCTCCGGCACGCCGGGGCCGGTGTCCCGGACCCGGAGCACCACGGTGCGGCCCTCGGTACGCAACTCGGCCTCCACGCGCGCGTGCGGGGTGCCCGCGACCGCGTCCAGGGCGTTGTCCACGAGGTTGCCCACCACCGTGACCAGACCGCGCGGGTCGATCAGCCGGTCCGGCAGCCAGGTCTCCTCCGACAGCCTGAGCGCCACCCCGCGCTCGGCGGCGACGGTCGCCTTGCCCACCAGCAGCGCGGCCAGCAACGGGTCCTCGATCCGCTCCGTCACCTGCTCGGCCGTCGCCCGGTGCTCCCCGACCAGCTCCCCGATGAACTCGGCCGCCTCGTCGTACATCTCCAGTTCCAGCAGGCCGAGCAGGGTGTGCATACGGTTGGCGTGCTCGTGGTCCTGGGCGCGCAGGGCGTCGATCAGGCCGTGCGTGGAGTCGAGTTCACGGCCGAGGCGCTCCAGCTCGGTGCGGTCGCGCAGGGTGGCCACCGCGCCGCCGTCCTCAGTGGGCATCCGGTTGGCGACCAGCACCCGCGGGCCGCGCACGGTCAGCAGATCGGTGCCGGTCACCCGCCCGGCCAGCACGTCCGTCGTACGGCCCGCGCCGAGCGCCTCGTCCGGTGACCGCCCGACCGACTCGTCCCCGATGCCGAGCAACCGGGCCGCCTCGTCGTTGAGCAGCCGTATCCGGCCGCCGCGGTCCAGGGCGACCACGCCCTCCCGGATGCCGTGCAGCATCGCCTCGCGCTCCGCGAGCAGTGCCGAGATGTCGGAGAAGGCCAGGTCACGGGTCTGCCGGTGCACCCGGCGGGAGATCAGCCAGGCGGCCAGCGCGCCCACCGCCAACGCGCCCCCGGCGTACGCCAGCAGGCCGGGGATCGCGCCGAGCAGCCCGGCGCGCACACTGTCGTACGCGATGCCCACCGAGACCGCGCCGACGATCCGGTGCCCGGCGTCGTACAGCGGCACCTTGCCGCGCGCGGAGCGGCCCAGGGTGCCCCGGTCGATCTCCATGACCTGGTTTCCGGACAGGGCGCGTCCGGGGTCGGTCGAGACGGGGTGACCGATCTCCCCGGCGGTCGGGTGGGACCAGCGCACGCCCCGCGTGTCCATGACCACGATGTACTCGGCGTGCGTGGCCCGCCTGATCCGCTCGGCCTCCCGCTGCACCGGCCCGTCGGCGGTGGGCCGGGTGTGCAGGACGCCCTCGGCGATCGCCGGGTCCTGGGCGGTGGTCTGCGCGATGACCAGCGCCCGGCGCATCGCCTCCTGGTCCAGCTGTCCGCTCAGGGGTGCCAGGAAGAGCCCGGTCGCCAGGATCGCGACCCCCGCCGCGATCGTCACCTGGGTGAGCAGCACCTGCGCGAACGCCCGCCTGGGCAGACCGAGTCGTGGACGGCGGGCCGGGGGAGTGGGAGGCATGCGGAGACGGTACGCGGCCCGTCGGCCGAGGCGGCGGTCAGCCCGCCAGGGCCGCCGTGCGCAGGGCCGCCACGCTCACCACGTCCATCCGCGCGGGGGTGCCCAGCACGTCCACCCCGCAGCTCTCCGGTCGCGGGGGCAGCGCGGCCGTCTGGGCCACGGTCACCCGCCAGCCCCGGCCGTCGGCATGGGCGACGGTGACCTCCCAGCGGGGCGCGGCGCCCTCGGTGCGGACGACGTGCAGCGCGTCGGCGGCGTACTCGGCCGTCGCCGACCGTACGGCCAGCTCGGCGGCCTGCGCGGGGCGGTCCCAGGCGGAGCGGCCGCGGCACTCCTCCAGCAGCACCTGCCCGTCCTGGGCGCGGTACAGGGCCTCCTTGACCGTGTGCGCCTCGGCGCGGGCGTACGCGTAGCCGTACGGCAGCACGAGCACCGTGGGGGCGAAGCGATGACCACCCAGATGAGTGACCTCCCAGACACCAGGTACGTCGGACGCGGTCAGTTCGGCGGCGAGGGGGCGGCCCAGCAGGGCGCAGCAGCGGTCGCGCTTGCCGTTGGTGCACACCAGCGCGAGCGGGTCACCGGTCTCCGGGTGCCCGCCGAGCACCGAGGTGAAGGAGCGGGGGTCGCCCGCTCCCAGGGCGGCGAAGTCCAGGCCGAGGAGCTGGCGCGGATCGCGCGTGGTGGTGCCGTACAGCCACACGTTGCCGGGAACTGTGTGGGCGACATACACCTGCCGTACGGGCGGTGTGCCGGGGTCGGCGTGTCTGCCGGGGCGCCGGATCAGCGCCACCCGCACCCCGGTGTCCTGGGCGGCGGCCTCCAGGGCGCGGCCCAGTACGGGGTCCAGATGGCTCGCGGTCAGCGCTTTCGCGCCCCAGGGGCCCGGCTGTTCCAGCAGCAGCCATGTCGTCGCCATGGCCGCCGTACCGGAAACGGGCTCGTCGAGGCTCCGGGAGACGGTCGCACACCTACTCACAAAGGTGAGCCTAACCTGACTCACGGGCGGACGACTCCCGGGCCGGGTGTGTCCGGGCAGGGTCAGCCCGCCTCGACCCAGAAGCCGACCGCGAGACCGACGACGACCGGGCAGACCAGCGCGCCGGTGAGCAGCCAGCGGCCTTCCCGGCTCAGGCGGCGGACGCCGGGGGCGAACGCCAGAGCGGTCAGGGCCGCCGCCGTACCGACGACGGTCAGCACGTACCGGAGGACGAGGCCGCCGACCGCCAGTCCCTCCGCCGCGCCCCAGACCGTCATGATGGCCATGACGAACGTCAGCCAGGCCAGCGCGGCTCCGTTGAGCGCCCACACCGCGACCGCCAGCCCGGTGACACCGTTGCGCGCGGGGTGGGACGGCCGCGCGGCGCCGTAGAGGCGTGTGTAGGTGTCGGGGTTCATCGGCGGTTCCTTCCCTGGGCGATGTGGACGATCTTCGTCTCGCCGGCACCGCCCCGGCATGGGTCCGGATGCTCAGGTCCGCCCCGACCCGTACTCAGGTTCCGGTGAGGCGGCGCACGCCTCCTCCGTACGGCGGAGGGGCACCCGCGAACTCGTATCCTGGCCGGGTCGAAGTCCCGTCCGCCGGAAAGGTGCCCTTCGTTGCCGAACAGCCGTGGTCCGCAGATTCCGGTGGTCGTGCTGGCCGGGTTCCTGGGGTCGGGGAAGACGACGCTGCTCAACCATCTGCTGCACCGCAGCGGGGGCAGCCGGATCGGGGCCGTCGTCAACGACTTCGGGTCCATCGAGATCGACGCGATGGCGGTCGCCGGGGCGCTCGGGGACTCGACCGTCTCGCTCGGCAACGGCTGCCTGTGCTGCGCGGTCGACGCGAGCGAGCTGGACACCTACCTGGCCAGGCTCGCCGCCCCCGCGGCCGGGATCGACGTCATCGTCATCGAGGCCAGCGGGCTCGCCGAACCGCAGGAGCTGGTGCGGATGGTGCTGGCCAGCGAGCAGCCGGAGATCATGTACGGCGGCCTCGTCGAGGTCGTGGACGCCGCCGAGTTCGACGACACCCGCGCCCGGCACCCCGAGATCGACCGGCATCTCGCCCTCGCCGACCTCGTCGTGGTCAACAAGCTGGACCGGGCACCCGACGCCGACCGCGTCCTCGGCCTGGTCCACGAACTCACCGAGGGCGCCGTACTCCCCGCCACCTATGGCCGGATCGACCCGGAGTTCCTCTTCGACTGCCGTCCCAGCGAGGAGCGCGTCGGCCAGCTCTCCTTCGACGACTGGCACGGCCACGGGGAGCACGAGGAACACTCCGGGCATCTGCACGCCGGCTACGACACCCTGTCCTTCGTCTCCGACGCGCCCCTGGACCCCCGCGCCCTGATGGGCTTCCTGGACGGCAGGCCGGAGGGGCTGTACCGGATCAAGGGATACGTGGACTTCGGCGCCCACGACCCCGGCAACCGGTACGCCGTACACGCGGTGGGCCGCTTCCTGCGCTTCCGGCCCGAGCCCTGGCCGCCCGGCGCCGAACGCCTCACCCAGCTCGTGCTGATCGGCGCCGGTATCGACGCCGACGCCCTCGGCAAGGAGCTGGACGCCTGCCGGGGCGCCGCCGCGGACGACGAGCAGGCCATGTGGGGTGTCCTGCGTTATGTGCCGGGCTCCGAGGACGAGCCCGGCACACCGTAGGTACCGCTGGAACCCCGGACCCGCTAGAACACCGGCCCCGCCACCACCGACACCGTCTTCGGCAGCGAGGTGCCCGAGCCGTCGCGGCGCGGGTCCAGCTCCGGCAGCTCCACCGGCAGACCGGTCTTCTGCGCCGCCTTGGCCGGTACCGGACCCGCCCAGGCGAGCGCGAGGCAGTCCTCGCCCTTCAGGAAGCGCTGACAGCGCACACCGCCCGTGGCCCGGCCCTTGCGCGGGAACTGGTCGAACGGGGTCAGCTTGGCCGTCGTCTGCACGGAGTCGTCCAGCGTGCCCCGCGAGCCCGCCACCGTGAACACCACCGCCTCGGCGGCCGGATCGACCGCCGTGAACGAGATCACCTTCGCGCCCTCGGAGAGCTTGATGCCCGCCACACCGCCCGCCGCCCGGCCCTGTTGGCGCACCTGGCCCGCCTGGTAGCGCAGCAGGTGGGCGTCGTCGGTGATGAACACCAGGTCCTCCTCGCCGGTGCGCAGCTCCACCGCGCCGACGATCCGGTCACCCTCCCTGAGAGTGATGACCTCCAACTCGTCCTTGTTCGACGGGTAGTCGGGCAGTACGCGCTTGACCACGCCCTGCGCGGTGCCGATCGCCAGACCGGGCGAGGACTCGTCCAGCGTGGTCAGACAGATCACGGTCTCGTCGCCCTCCAGGGCCACGAACTCCGCGAGTGGCGCCCCGCCGGAGAGGTTCGGCGCGGTCGCCGTGTCCGGCAGCTGCGGCAGGTCGACCACGTTGATCCGCAGCAGGCGTCCGCTCGACGTCACCGCGCCGATCTCGCCGCGCGCGGTCGCCGGGACCGAGGAGACGATCACGTCGTGCTTGGCCCGCCCGCCCTCGCGCGGGACGGGCTCGGCGCCGGTCGTACGGGCCAGCAGGGCGGTCGAGGACAGCAGCACCCGGCACGGGTCGTCGGCCACCTGGAGCGGCACCGTGGCCACCTGGGAGGCCGTCGACTCCAGCAGGACCGTGCGCCGGTCGGAGCCGAACTTCTTCGCCACGTCGGCCAGTTCGCCCGAGACCAGCTTGCGCAGCTCCGCGTCCGACTCCAGGATGCGGGTCAGCTCCTCGATCTCCTGGTTGAGCCGGTCCTTCTCCGCCTCCAGCTCGATCCGGTCGTACTTGGTCAGGCGGCGCAGCGGCGTGTCGAGGATGTACTGCGTCTGGATGTCGCTCAGCCCGTAGCGCTCCATCAGGCGCTCCTTGGCCTGCGCGGAGTTCTCGCTGGACCGGATGACCCGGATGACCTCGTCGATGTCGACGAGCGCGGTCAGCAGGCCCTCGACCAGGTGCAGCCGGTCCCGGCGCTTGGTCCGGCGGAACTCGCTGCGCCGCCGCACGACCTCGAAGCGGTGGTCGAGATAGACCTCCAGCAGCTCCTTGAGGCCCAGGGTGAGCGGCTGACCGTCCACCAGGGCCACGTTGTTGATGCCGAAGGACTCCTCCATGGGGGTCAGCTTGTAGAGCTGCTCCAGGATCGCCTCCGGCACGAAGCCGTTCTTGATCTCGATGACCAGGCGCAGGCCGTGCTCGCGGTCGGTGAGGTCCTTGACGTCCGCGATGCCCTGGATCTTCTTGGCGTTGACCAGGTCCTTGATCTTGGCGATGACCTTCTCCGGGCCCACCGCGAAGGGCAGTTCGGTGACGACCAGCCCCTTGCGGCGGGCGGTCACCGCCTCGATGGCGACCGTGGCGCGCATCTTGAAGGAGCCCCGGCCGGTCGCGTACGCGTCCCGGATGCCGTCCAGGCCGACGATCCGGCCGCCGGTGGGCAGGTCGGGGCCCGGGACGTGGCGCATCAGGGCGTCCAGGTCCGCGTTCGGGTGCCTGATCAGGTGGCGGGCGGCCGCGATGACCTCGCGCAGGTTGTGCGGCGCCATGTTCGTCGCCATGCCGACCGCGATGCCGGAGGAGCCGTTGACCAGCAGGTTCGGGAAGGCGGCGGGGAGCGCGACCGGCTCCTGCTCCTGGCCGTCGTAGTTCGGCGCGAAGTCGACCGTGTCCTCGTCGATGGACTCGGTCATCAGGCTCGCCGCGGCGGCCATCCGGCACTCGGTGTACCGCATGGCGGCGGGCGGGTCGTCGTTGCCCAGGGAGCCGAAGTTGCCGTGGCCGTCGACCAGCGGGACGCGCATCGAGAAGGGCTGCGCCATGCGCACCAGCGCGTCGTAGATCGACGCGTCGCCGTGCGGGTGCAGCTTGCCCATGACCTCGCCGACCACGCGCGCGCACTTCACGTAGGCGCGCTCGGGGCGCAGGCCCATCTCGTTCATCTGGTAGACGATGCGGCGGTGCACCGGCTTCAGTCCGTCCCGGGCGTCCGGCAGGGCGCGCGAGTAGATGACCGAGTACGCGTATTCCAGGTAGGAGCCACGCATCTCGTCCACGACGTCGATGTCGAGGATCTTCTCCTCGAACGCGTCGTCGGGCGGCGGGGTCTTCGTGCTGCGGCGGGCCATCGCTGCCGGCTCCTTGCTGAAGGCGTGGGACGGATCGGACGCGGACCATTGTGGACCGGGGCACTGACAACGAGGGCCACGACCCGGTCCGTACGGGTCCGCCCCCGGTGCTCGGCGGTCCCGCGGCCCGCCGCCGTACCCGGCCGGGGACCGCGCTCGCCATGAGCACGCCTGACGCAGGCTAGTCGATCCGCTGTGGGCGTACGTCGGGCGGGAACTCCGCCAGGCCCTCGCGCGGTTTGCATACAGTGGCAGGAACGGCAGGAAAACCGCGGTTTCTCTCGACCGCCACCGCTTGCGAAGGGACGTACATGCCCATGGGTCACACGACCACAGCCCAGGCAGGCTCCGGGGGCCTGACAGCGACCGAGCACCGCCTGGCCAACGGTCTGCGCGTGGTGCTCTCCGAGGACCACCTGACCCCGGTGGCGGCGGTCTGCCTCTGGTACGACGTCGGCTCCCGCCACGAGGTCGCGGGCCGCACCGGCCTCGCGCACCTCTTCGAGCACCTGATGTTCCAGGGCTCGGGCCAGGTCAAGGGCAACGGCCACTTCGAGCTGGTCCAGGGCGCGGGCGGCTCGCTCAACGGCACCACCAGCTTCGAACGCACCAACTACTTCGAGACGATGCCCGCCCATCAGCTCGAACTCGCCCTGTGGCTCGAGGCCGACCGCATGGGCTCGCTGCTGGCCGCGCTGGACGACGAGTCCATGGAGAACCAGCGCGACGTCGTCAAGAACGAGCGCCGGCAGCGCTACGACAACGTCCCTTACGGCACCGCCTTCGAGAAGCTGACCGCGATGGTCTACCCCGAGGGCCACCCCTACCACCACACCCCGATCGGCTCCATGGCCGACCTGGACGCGGCCACGCTGGAGGACGCCCGCGCGTTCTTCCGCACCTACTACGCGCCCAACAACGCCGTGCTCTCCGTGGTCGGCGACATCGACCCCGAGCAGACGCTGGCCTGGGTCGAGAAGTACTTCGGCTCCATCCCCGGCCACGACGGCAAGGCCGCCCCGCGCGACGGCTCGCTGCCCGAGGTCATCGGGGACGAGCTGCGCGAGGTCGTCGTCGAGGAGGTCCCGGCGCGCGCCCTGATGGCCGCCTACCGGCTCCCGGAGGACGGCACGCGCGCGTCCGACGCGGCCGACCTCGCCCTCACCGTCCTCGGCGGCGGCGAGTCCTCCCGCCTCTACAACCGCCTGGTGCGCCGCGACCGTACGGCCGTCGCCGCCGGGTTCGGGCTGCTCCGGCTGTCCGGCGCGCCCTCGCTCGGCTGGCTGGACGTGAAGACCTCCGGCGACGTCGAGGTGCCGGTCATCGAGGCCGCCATCGACGAGGAGCTGGCCCGCTTCGCCGAGGAGGGCCCGACCCCGGAGGAGATGGAGCGCGCCCAGGCCCAGTTGGAGCGCGAGTGGCTGGACCGGCTCGGCACGGTCGCGGGCCGCGCCGACGAACTGTGCCGGTACGCCGTCCTGTTCGGCGACCCGCAGCTCGCCCTGTCCGCCGTCCAGCGGGTGCTGGAGGTGACCCCGGAGGAGGTCCGCGAGGTCGCCAAGGCCCGCCTGCGCCCGGACAACCGCGCCGTGCTCGTCTACGAGCCGAAGTCCCCGGAGGCGGTCGAGGACACCGACCTGCCCGACGACCCGGAGCACGAGGCCACCGTAGAGGCCGGCAACGACGACGAGGAGACGGCCAAGTGACCGAGCTCGCCCCCATGGAGTTCCACCCCCAGCCGCAGGCCGGAGAGGCCAAGCCGTGGGCGTTCCCGGCGCCCGAGCGCTCCACCCTGGACAACGGCCTGACCGTGCTGCGCTGCCACCGCCCCGGCCAGCAGGTCGTGGCCGTCGAGGTACTGCTCGACGCCCCCCTGGACGCCGAACCGGCCGGTCTCGACGGTGTCGCCACCCTCATGGCGCGCGCCTTCTCCGAGGGCACCGACAAGGACTCCGCCGAGGAGTTCGCCGCCGAACTGGAGCGCGCGGGCGCCACGCTGGACGCGCACGCCGACCACCCCGGCGTCCGGATCAGCCTGGAGGTGCCCGCCTCCCGCCTGGAGAAGGGCCTCACCCTGCTCGCGGACGCCCTGCGCGCCCCCGCCTTCGCGGAGAGCGAGATCGAGCGCCTGGTCCGCAACCGCCTGGACGAGATCCCGCACGAGCTGGCCAGCCCGGCCCGGCGGGCCGCGAAGGAGCTCTCCAAGGAGCTGTTCCCGTCCTCCGCGCGCATGTCCCGGCCGCGCCAGGGCACCGAGGAGACCGTCGAGAAGATCGACGCGGGCGCCGTCCGCGCCTTCTACGACCGCCATGTGCGCCCCGCCACCGCCACCGCGGTGGTCGTCGGCGACCTCGACGGCATCGACCTCGACGCGCTGCTCGCCGACACCCTGGGCGCCTGGACCGGCACCCCCGGCCAGGCCCGCCCGGTGCCGCCGGTGACCGCCGACGACACCGGCCGCGTGGTCATCGTGGACCGGCCCGGCGCCGTGCAGACCCAGCTGCTCATCGGCCGGATCGGCTCCGACCGGCACGACCGCGTGTGGCCCGCCCAGGTGCTCGGCACCTACTGCCTCGGCGGCACCCTCACCTCCCGCCTGGACCGCGTCCTGCGCGAGGAGAAGGGCTACACCTACGGCGTGCGCTCCTTCGGCCAGGTGCTGCGCTCCGCCCCGGACGGCACCGGCGCCTCGATGCTCGCCATCAGCGGTTCCGTGGACACCCCGAACACCGGCCCCGCCCTCGCGGACCTGTGGACGGTGCTGCACACGCTGGCCGCCGAGGGGCTGACGGACGCCGAGCGGGACGTGGCCGTGCAGAACCTCGTCGGCGTGGCCCCGCTGAAGTACGAGACGGCCGCCGCCGTCGCGGGCACCCTCGCGGACCAGGTCGAGCAGCATCTGCCGGACGACTTCCAGGCGGAGCTGTACCGCACGCTCGCCGCCACCGGCACCGTGGAGGCCACGGCCGCCGTGGTGAACGCCTTCCCGGCCGACCGGCTGGTCACGGTCCTGGTCGGCGACGCCGCCCAGATCAAGGAGCCCGTCGAGGCGCTCGGCATCGGCGAGGTGAAGGTGGTCTCGGCCGAGTAGCCGAGAGCACGCGCGTGTGTGGGCCCTGATGACGCATGAGTCGTCGGGGCCCACAACTGTGTTCGGGAGTCGCGTCGAACAGGGGTCACCAAATGTCCGGATTGGGGCGGAGGTTACCCCTCTGGCGTGTGGGATGCGCTACAAAAGTCCGGACCCGTTTGAAGATCCGCTCCTGTCCCCTTTAGCTTCTTCCGGGTTGTTCGTCAGGCAGTGCGCCGCGCCCGCGGCACCGGACAGCCATCGCCGAGTCCCCCCTTGGGGGAGCCGGGGACCCACTCAGTCCCTGGGGTGAATCGGGCGCCCGCGTGTGAGCGAGGGCGGCCGTAGGAGACCTTCCTGCTCCGAACCCGTCAGCTAACCCGGTAGGCGAGAGGGAAGGAAAGGACCACCCACGCTCATGGCGTTCATGTGCGCCTCCGGGAAGCACCGCAAGCCCGGTCGGGTCAAGCGCACCACCGCGGCCGCGGCCGGTGTGGCGGCCCTCACCACCGGTGTCGTCGGCACCCTCGCGGCCTCTCCGGCACTCGCCGCGGACAACTCCGTCGAGAACACCGGCCTCACCCCCGTCATCGCCGTCAGCGACACCCTCGCCGACGAGATCGCCGCGCAGGCCACCGCCCAGCGGGCGGCCGCCGAGCGCAAGGCCGCCGAGGAGGCCGCGGAGCGCGCCGCCGCCGAGCGGGCCCGCGAGGCCAAGGAGCGCGCCGCCCGCGACGCCGCGCGCGAGCGCCTCAACTCCTTCGTCATGCCGATCACCGGCTCCTACGTCTCCACCGCCTACCAGTCCTCCAGCTCCCTGTGGTCGTCCGGTTCGCACACCGGCATCGACTTCCACGCCGCCAGCGGCACCACGGTCCACGCGGCCGGTGCCGGGACCGTGGTCTCCACCGGCTGGGGCGGCGCGTACGGCAACGAGATCGTGATCAAGATGGCCGACGGCATGTACACCCAGTACGGCCACCTGTCGTCCATCGGCGTCAGCGCGGGCCAGCGGGTCGTCCCGGGCCAGCAGATCGCCCTGTCCGGCGCCACCGGCAACGTCACCGGCCCGCATCTGCACTTCGAGGCGCGCACCGGCCCCGACTACGGGTCCGACATCGACCCCGTCGCCTACCTCCGCAAGCACGGCGTGCACGTCTGACCCTCTCCCGTGAAAGCCCCGGCCCACCCGGCCGGGGCTTTTCGCTGCCCGCTTTCCTCCGTGCGCTGTCCAAAAAATAGCCATGGATTCCGGTCCGCCATCGGAAATCCTCGCGCATTGCCATAGAGTCACGGAACAGACGCCGTCACCGGCGTTTCACGGGCATTAAGGCGGAGGTGGGTCATGCGTATTCCGGCGCACTCGGTGTGCACGGCGATCCGGGACGACATCGTCGCCGGGGCCCACGAGCGCGGCGCCCGGCTCACCGAAGAGGTCCTCGCCCGCCGCTACGGCGTCTCCCGCGTCCCCGTCCGCGAGGCGCTGCGCACCCTGGAGGCCGAGGGCTTCGTCGTGACCCGGCGGCACGCGGGCGCCTGCGTGGCCGAGCCCACCGAGCAGGAGGCCGCCGACCTGCTGGAGATGCGGCTGCTGCTGGAGCCGCTCGGCGCCGCGCGGGCCGCCCAGCGGCGCACCGAGGCCCATCTGAAGGTGCTGCGCGGCCTGGTCAGACTGGGTCAGGAGCGGGCGCGGCTCGGCAACAGCGACGACCTGCGCGCGCTGGACGGCTGGTTCCACGAGACGCTCGCCCAGGCGTGCGGCAGCCACGCCCTGACCTCGGCGCTCACCCAGCTCCGCCACAAGATCGCCTGGATGTACGCCGTGGACGGCCCGGCCAGCCCGCCGGAGACCTGGGCGGAGCACGGCGCGATCGTGGACGCGGTGGCGCGCGGCGACGGCGAGCGGGCGCGGGCGGCCATGGCCCTGCACACCGAGCGCGCGACCCTCGCGCACCGGCCGCGCACCGCCGCCGGTGACCGCGCCCGGCACACGCAACACGTTGTAAACACAGGGGGACTCCGGAATTAACACGGGCGCTGTATACAAAGAGGGATATTCGCGTGCCGGGCAATTGTGCTGCCTTTTTCCGGCGTGCCGTCAATTACCGATGGCGCGCTTTTCCGGGTGCCGGAATCGGCCCGTGCGGAAACACAGAAGCCGCGCCGCCCCGAAAGGAGCGACGCGGCTTCCGCCGAAGGTCGGTCAGACCGTCTCGGGCAGCTCGTCCAGGCCCTCGGCGACCAGCTTGGCCAGCCGGTCCAGCGCGATGTCCGCGCCGTCGGCGTCGGAGGCGAGGACGATCTCCTCGCCACCCTGGGCGCCCAGGCCCAGGACGGCCAGCATCGAGCCCGCGTTGACCGGGGTGCCGCCGGACTTGGCGATCGTGACCGGGACGCCTGTGGCCGTGGCGGCTCGGACGAAGATGGAAGCGGGGCGGGCGTGGAGGCCCTCGGCCCAGCCGACGTTGACGCGGCGCTCAGCCATGTGATGCTGCCCTTCAGTCTCTCAGGTTGTCTAGACCAGTTTCCCATACGGGAAACCGTGCCCGGAGCGGCACTTCACCTCTCCGGAGCCTCTCCCTACCGGTCGTCGGACCGCGGCCTCGGCCCGACTTCCGTGTCCCACCCGCCGACTCGCGCCGTCCGTCCGTGCGAGCCGTACGCTGGGGCCCATGCAGACCCCGGCGGACCCGCAGGACCGGCACGAGTACCCCGCCCACTGGGAGGCGGACGTGGTGCTGCGCGACGGCGGTACCGCGCGCATCCGGCCCATCACCGCCGACGACGCCGACCGGCTGGTCAGCTTCTACGAGCAGGTGTCCGACGAGTCGAAGTACTACCGCTTCTTCGCGCCGTACCCCCGGCTCTCCGCCAAGGACGTGCACCGCTTCACGCATCACGACTTCGTGGACCGGGTGGGGCTCGCCGCCACCATCGGCGGCGAGTTCATCGCCACCGTACGCTACGACCGCATCGGCGCCGATGGCATGGCCGCCTCCGCCCCCGCCGACGAGGCGGAGGTCGCCTTCCTGGTGCAGGACGCCCACCAGGGACGGGGGGTCGCCTCCGCGCTGCTGGAGCACATCGCGGCCGTCGCCCGCGAGCGCGGCATCCGGCGCTTCGCCGCCGAGGTGCTGCCCGCCAACACCAAGATGATCAAGGTGTTCACCGACGCCGGGTACATCCAGAAGCGCAGCTTCGAGGACGGGGTCGTCCGGCTGGAGTTCGGGCTCGAACCCACCGACCGCTCGATGGCCGTGCAGCACGCGCGGGAGCAGCGCGCCGAGGCCCACTCCGTGCGGCGGCTGCTGGCCCCCGGCTCCGTCGCCGTCATCGGCGTCGGCCGCGCGCCCGGCGGTGTCGGCCGCAGCGTCCTCGGCAACATCCGGGACGCGGGGTACGTGGGCCCGCTGTACGCCGTCAACAACGCCTTCCCGGACGGCTGCCACGAGGTCGACGGGGTGCCCGCACACCGCTCGGTCCGGGAGATCGAGGGCCCGGTGGACGTGGCCGTGGTCGCGGTACCGGCCGACGCGGTGCCCGCCGTGGTCGCCGAGTGCGGTGAACACGGGGTGCAGGGGCTGGTCGTGCTGTCCGCCGGGTACGCCGAGAGCGGCCCCGAGGGACGCGAGCGGCAACG
This sequence comes from Streptomyces sp. NPDC090119, assembly GCF_044747085.1. NCBI lineage: Bacteria > Bacillati > Actinomycetota > Actinomycetes > Kitasatosporales > Streptomycetaceae > Streptomyces > Streptomyces sp. NPDC090119. The sequence goes on from NZ_JBIVDK010000001.1 coordinate 119,350, forward strand.
GGCCCTGGTCCGGCAGGCGCGGGCGTACGGCATGCGGATCATCGGCCCCAACGCCTTCGGCGTCATCAACACCGCCGAGGACGTGCGGCTCAACGCCTCGCTCGCCCCCGAGATGCCCCGGCCGGGCCGCATCGGGATGTTCGCCCAGTCCGGCGCCATCGGCATAGCCCTCCTCTCCCGGCTGCACCGGCGCGGGGGAGGGGTCACCGGGGTCACGGGCGTCTCCACCTTCGTCTCCTCCGGCAACCGCGCCGACCTCTCCGGCAACGACCTCCTCCAGTACTGGTTCGACGACCCCGACACCGATGTCGTCCTCATGTACCTGGAGTCCATCGGCAACCCCCGCAAGTTCACCCGGCTCGCCCGGCGCACCGCCGCCGCCAAGCCGCTCGTCGTGGTGCAGGGCGCGGGCTCCACCCCGCAGGGCCACGCGGTACGCGCCACCCGGCTGCCGCACGCCACCGTGTCCGCGCTGCTGCGGCAGGCCGGGGTCATCCGGGTCGACACCATCACCGAACTCGTCGACGCCGGGCTGCTCCTGGCCCGCCAGCCGCTGCCCGCCGGACCGCGCGTCACCATCCTCGGCAACTCCGAGTCCCTCGGCATCCTCACCTACGACCGCTGCCTCGCCGAGGGGCTGCGGCCCTCCCGCCCGCTGGACCTGACCACCGGGGCCACCGCCGCCGACTTCCACCGGGCCCTCGCCCACGCCCTCGCCGACGACACCTGCGACGCCGTCGTGGTCACCGCCATCCCCGCCATCGGGGAGGGCTCCCCGGACGACGCCGAGCTGGCGGAGGCGCTGCGCTCGGCGGCCGCCGCGGTGCCGGGCAAGCCGGTGCTGGTCGTCCATGTCGAGCTGGGCGGCCTCGCCGAGGCCCTGTCCGCCGCCACCAGCACCCACCCGCACGCGGGCACGCCCGTACTGCCGCCGGTACCGGTGCCGGACGACGCCCCCGAGGACGACGTCCCGCGCCTGATCCCGGCCTACCCCGCCGCCGAACGCGCCGTCCGCGCGCTGGCCGAGGCCGTCCGGTACGGCCAGTGGCGCCGAGAGGCCGCCGACCCCGGCAAGGTGCCCGAGTACGACGACATCGACGAGCGCAAGGCCGCCGAGATCATCGCCGGGCTGCTGGAGCGCGGCGAAGGGCTCGCCGTCGGCCCAGAGGACACCCGCGAACTGCTCGCCACCTACGGCATCCACGTCCGCCCCGCGCTCCCCGCGCCCACCCCGGACGCGGCCGCGTCCGCCGCCCGCTGCCTCGGCTACCCCGTCGTCCTCAAGGCCACCGCCCCCCATCTGCGGCACCGCTCCGACCTCGGCGGGGTCCGGCTCGACCTCGCCGACGAGGAGCAACTGCGCCGCGCCTACGCCGAGTTGGCCGAGCTGTTCGGGCCGCCCGAGCAACTGCGTCCGGTGGTGCAGGCCATGGCGCCCAGGGGCGTGGACACCGTCGTACGCGCGGTCATCGACCCGGCGGCCGGCGCGGTGCTGTCCTTCGGGCTCGCCGGGGCCGCCTCCCAGCTCCTCGGTGACATGGCGCACCGGCTGGTCCCCGTCACCGACCGGGACGCCACCTCCCTGATCCGCTCCATCCGCACCGCCCCGCTGCTCTTCGGCTGGCGCGGCTCCACCCCCGTGGACACCCCCGCCCTGGAGCAGCTGCTGCTCCGGGTCTCCCGCCTGGTGGACGACCACCCCGAGGTGGTGGCCATCACCCTGGAACCGGTCGTGGTCGCCCAGCACGGCCTGACGGTCCTCGACGCCACGATCCGCCTGGCCCCGCCACCCGCCCGCGACGACCTGGGACCCCGCACCCTGCCGACGTACTGAGCGGCCACCGCCCCGGCAGCACCGCGGTGCGGGTCGTCCTGACTGGCCCGGAGTGCCCCCGCCCACGGATTAGGATGGACGCCATGGCCAAGACCAGTACGACGACCCAGGGGCTTCGCGCGGCGATCGAGCGCAGCGGCTACTACCCGGCCCTCGTGGCCGAGGCGGTGGAGGCCGCTGTCGGCGGCGAGCCCGTCCGGTCGTACCTGGTCCACCAGGAGACCACGTTCGACCAGAACGAGGTCCGCCGCCATGTGACCGTCCTCGTGCTCACCGCCAACCGCTTCATCGTCAGCCACACCGACGAGCAGGCCGCCGACGGCACCTCCCCGACGCCGTACGCCACCACCTCGACCGAGTCCGTGAAGATCGGCCGGATCTCCTCCGTCGTGGTCAGCCGGGTGGTGGCCAACCCCGAGCAGTACACGCCGGGCACCCCGCCCCGCGAGGTCGTCCTCACCATCGGCTGGGGCGCGGTCAGCCGCCTCGACCTGGAGCCCGCCGCCTGCGGCGACCCGAACTGCGAGGCCGACCACGGCTACACCGGCAGCTCCACCGCCGACGACCTGAGCCTGCGGGTGAGCGAGGCCGGGGACGGCCCGGAGACCGTGCGCCAGACGCTCGCCTTCGCGCAGGCCATCTCCGAGGCGACCGCGGACGTCACCCGCTGATGTCGCAGCCCTCACCCTGGGACGCCCTGGAGCCGCTCGCCCTGTCCTCCGCGCCGCTGCCCGAGTACGGCCACGGCTCCCTCGCCGACCTGCTGCCCACCCTCGCCGCCGGTCTGGGCGTCCCCGGCATGACGCCCACCATCGCCGAGCTGACCCCGGCCGACCGGGTCTGCGTCTTCCTCGTCGACGGCCTCGGCTGGGAGCTGCTGCGCGCCCACCCCGACGAGGCGCCGTTCCTCAACTCGCTGCTGGGCAGCTCGCGCGGCGGCACCGGCCGCCCCCTCACCGCCGGTTACCCCGCGACCACCGCGACCTCGCTGGGCTCCGTCGGCACCGGTCTGCCGCCCGGCGCGCACGGCCTGCCCGGCTACACGGTGCGCGACCCCGACACCGGGCAGCTGATGAACCAGCTCCGCTGGCAGCCCTGGACCCCGCCGCACGCCTGGCAGCCGTACCCGACCGTGTTCGAGCTGGCCGACCGCGCCGGGGTGCACGCCGCCCAGGTGTCGTCGCCGCACTTCCAGAACACCCCGCTGACCAAGGTCGCGCTGAGCGGCGGCACCTTCGTCGGCAGCCTCGCCGGTGAGGAGCGCATGGACCTCGCGGCCCAGCAGCTCGCCGCCGGTGACCGCTCGCTGGTCTACACGTACTACGCCGAACTCGACGGCGCCGGACACCGCTACGGCATCGGCTCCGACACCTGGCGCGGCCAGCTCATGTACGTCGACCGGCTCGCCCAGCGCCTGGCCGAACAGCTCCCGCCGCGCAGCGCGCTCTACGTCACCGCCGACCACGGCATGATCGACATCCCCTTCGACGAGGAACACCGCATCGACTTCGACGAGGACTGGGAGCTGCGCGCCGGAGTCTCCCTCCTCGGCGGCGAGGGCCGCGCCCGGCACGTCTACGCGGTGCCCGGCGCCGCGAACGACGTGCTGACCTGCTGGCGCGAGGTGCTCGGCGACCGCTTCTGGATCGCCTCCCGCGACGAGGCGATCCGGGCGGGCTGGTTCGGCCCGCACGTGGACGAGCGGGTGTACCCGAGGATCGGTGACGTGGTCGCCGCCGCGTACGACGACGTGCTGATCACCGCCTCCGAGCGCGAGCCCAAGGAGTCGCTGATGGTCGGCAACCACGGCTCGATGACCCCGGCCGAGCAGCTCATCCCCCTCCTCGAAGTCCGTTCCTGACCCTCCCCCCACCGTGTCAACTCGCCGAAAGGTGCTCAACCCCTCATGCCCGAGCTGGTGTTCTTCTCCGGAACGATGGACTGCGGGAAGTCGACCCTGGCTCTGCAGATCGAGCACAACCGCTCGGCGCGAGGACTCCAGGGCCTGATCTTCACGCGGGACGACCGCGCGGGCGAGGGCAAGCTGTCCTCCCGCCTCGGCCTGGTCACCGACGCGGTCGAGGCGATGCCGGGCATGGACCTGTACGGCCATGTCGTGGCCCTCATGTCGCGCGGCGGCAAGGTCGACTACGTGATCGTGGACGAGGCCCAGTTCCTCGGCCCCGAGCAGATCGACCAGCTGGCCCGCGTCGTGGACGACCTGGACCTGGACGTCTTCGCCTTCGGCATCACCACCGACTTCCGCACCAAGCTCTTCCCCGGCTCCCAGCGCCTGATCGAACTCGCGGACCGGATAGAGACGCTCCAGGTCGAGGCGATGTGCTGGTGCGGCGCCCGCGCCACGCACAACGCCCGCACGGTCGGCGGCGAGATGGTCGTGGAGGGCGAGCAGGTGGTGATCGGCGACGTGAACCGCCCGGCGACCGCCGTCGGCTACGAGGTCCTGTGCCGCCGTCACCACCGCCGCCGGATGACGGCCGCGTCCACCCAGGCGGGCGCCCTGTCCCCGGACGTGCTGCCGGTGACCTCGGGCTGAACCTACCCGCGCGGCCGGGGCACCGTCCCGAGTCTGCGCGCCACACCGAACCGCGCCCCCTGCGGGTCGGCCACCGTGGCCACCCGGCCGTACGGGGTGTCGTGGGCCGGTTCCAGCAGGCGGCCGCCGAGCTCCAGCACCTGCTGGACGGTGGCGTCGGTGTCCGTCACCTCGAAGTGGGGCAGCCAGTGCGCGCCCAGGGCGCGGGGGAGGGCCTGGCCCATGCCGCGCAGGGCCACCACCGGGCGGCCGCCGCTGCGCAGGGTGATGTGGTCCGGGGCCGACGGGGGCTCCGCCTCATAGCCGAACACCCGCGCGTAGAACGTCGTCACGCGCACCGCCGACACGGTCCGCAGCTCGTTCCACGCGGGCAGGCCCGGTCCGCCGCCGCGTGGTGGGGCGGGGTGCACCCAGGCGGAGCAGAAGCCGAAGACCGCGCCGGACGGGTCGGCGGCGATGGCCACCCGGCCGTTCTCACCCGCGTCCAGCGGGCCCACCGCCACCGTGCCGCCGGACAGCCGCACCCGCTCGGCCGTGAGGTCCACGTCGTCGGAGGCGAGATAGGGCGTCCAGGCCGCCGAAAGACCGGCGTCCGGGGGCAGTTGCCCGATGACCGCCACCTCCCGGCCGCCCAGCGACGCCCGCACCGGGCGGCCGAGCGGGCCGGGCCGGAACTCCCAGCCGAACAGGGCCCCGTAGAACTCCTCGGCGGCGTCCGCCGCCCGCGTCATCAGGCTCATCCAGCACGGTGTGCCGGGCGCGTGCGCCGCTCGTGGGCCCGCCGACTCCGGTGCCTCGGTCATCGCTCACTCTCTCTCCGGTCCCTCATGGGGGCCGTGTCGCATCCGCTCCCCGCGGGCGGGGCCGGTCGACCGGCGCCCGCGTGCCCGTGCCGCCCTGGGTACGGGGCGGCGCACGGTCCGGCGGAAGGTCCGGTCGGTCGCCGTTCGCCGCACGGGCGATGACCGGCGAGTGCCGCCGAACGCACACTGTGTGCCCGATACCGTACGCCGTGTGATCGCGGCTGTCCGGCCGAGCGGAGCAGGAGGGACCGGGCGTGGCGGCCACCCCGTGCGCGAGGATGGCGCCATGACAGTCATCATCACCGCCCCCGAACTCGCCCGGGAGCTGGCCGGGCCGACCCCGCCGACGCTGCTGGACCTGCGCTGGCAGCTCAGCGCGCCGGACGCCCCCGCCTTCGACGCCCGCGCCGCCTACGAGGCCGGGCACCTCCCCGGCGCGGTCTTCGTCGACCTGGACCGGGAGCTGGCGGCGCCCCCCGGCCCGCGCGGCCGCCATCCCCTGCCGGACATCGCCGAGTTCGGCGCCGCCATGCGCCGCGCGGGCGTGTCCACCGGGACCCCGGTCGTCGTGTACGACGGCGGACAGGGCTGGGCGGCCGCCCGCGCCTGGTGGCTGCTGCGCGCGACGGGTCACCCGAACGTGAAGGTGCTCGACGGAGGGTTGACCGCTTGGGAGGGCCCGCTGTCCACGGAGGTACCCGCCCCGGCCGAGGGCGACTTCGAGCCGCTGCCGGAGCCGACCGGGGTGCTCGACGCGGACAGCGCACTCGGACTGGCGGGCTCGGGCGTGCTGCTGGACGCACGGGCGGGGGAACGGTACCGGGGCGAGGTGGAGCCCATCGACCGGGTCGGCGGGCACATTCCGGGCGCGCTGTCGGCGCCGACGACGGAGAACGTGGGCCCGGACGGCCGCTTCCTGCCCGCCGCCGACCTGCGCGACCGCTTCAAGGCGCTGGGCGTCTCCGGTGACGCGCCGGTCGGGGTCTACTGCGGCTCCGGCGTCTCCGCCGCCCACGAGGTGCTGGCCCTCGCGGTCGCGGGCATCCCGGCCGCGCTGTACGTGGGCTCCTGGTCGGAGTGGTCCAACGACCCGTCCCGTCCGATCGCGACCGGCCCCGACCCGCGCTAGGCACGACGAAAGGGGGAGCGCACTCGCGCTCCCCCTCCCCTTCGCTACTCCTGCTTCTTGCGCCGGGTCCCGAACACGATCTCGTCCCAGCTCGGCACGGCGGCCCGGCGGCCGGGGCGCACCCCGTCGGCCTCGGCCTGACGGTCCGTCGCGCCGGTCAGCCGGTCGCGGTGACTGGAGACGGCACGTGGCATGAGCACGTCCGCGTAGGCGGAACCGGCCGACGCGGCGGGCGCCGGGGGCTCCTCCTCCAGGACCTCCTCGGCAGGCTCCTCCGGGGGCTCCGGCGGCCGTTCCGGCACCACCAGGTCGCCCCGGAAGCTCGGCACGGCCTCCAACAGGCTGGTCAGGGAGTCGCGTTCGCCCGTGCTCTCCTCGACCGGCTCCGACGGCTGCGCGGGCAGGCTGGGCCGCTCGCGGTCGACCCGGTCGAGGGCGCGGTCCATGCCACGGTCGCGCGGCAGCCGCGCGATGCGGGGGACGAACGGGAAGCTGGGCTCCGGCACCGCGAGGTCGTCGGACTCGCCGATCAGCGAGCGCGCCTCGTCGTCGACGGCCTGGACGAGCCGCCGGGGCGGGTCGTACGTCCAGCTCGCCGAGTGCGGTTCGCTCGCGACCAGATAGACGAGCAGGACCTCCCAGGTGCCGTCGTCGCGGCGCCAGGAGTCCCACTGCACGGTGTCCTTCTCGGCCCCGCGCAGCAACAGCCGCTCCTGCACGGCCTCGCCGAGCGGCGGGCCCGAGTTCTCACCGGGGCGGCGGACGGGGGTCTTACGGGCGCGCTCGGCCATGAAGGCGCGCTCGGCGAGCACGGGCCCCTCGAAGCGGCGGACCCGGTCCACCGGGATACCGGCGAGCGAGGCGACCTCTTCCGCGGTGGCACCCGCTCGTATCCGCGCCTGGATGTCGCGGGGGCGGAGGTGGCTCTCCACCTCGATCTCGATCTGGCCGAGGCGGGGGCGGTCACCGCGCACGGCGGCGCGCAGCCGCTCGTCGATCGGAAGGGTGTACTCCGTCGCGTCGGCAGCCTTGAGCACCAGCCGTGTGCCGTCATTCGAGACGGCCACGACACGCAGTTCGGGCATGGGGACCTCCCGGATGGTGCCTGCCGACGTCACGTGCGTCGCTGCTTCCGCTAGTCGAGTGTGGCCTGCCCGAGCGCAACCTGCCACAACCTTGCCGAGTTGCCCGGCGTGTCGGGCGCGAGCCGAGCACCGCCGTTATGGCACGGTTACCAGTTCGCAACGCTGAGTGACGAACTCCCTCACCCTGTGCAACTCTCCCCCTCCTGGCGGCCCTGCGGGGCTTCGGACATCCCGATGGGACACCCGTGCCCAGGGCTCGCAACAGTACTCCATTCGGGCCATGCGCGTGGTTCGGCGCGCCGCTCAACTTCAGTCGGGGGGTGCGACTTGGCCGCCCATGGGCGGGTTCCGGCGGTCACCAACGTGGCGAAGTTCACGCAATCCGGCGAAACGGAACTAATGGTTTCGTTCGCACGTCCCTCACTCGTCACATGTCGACAGTTGTCGACGCCGAGCGAGGGAAAGGCAGCGGGTTCCGGGTATGCGTGAAACGCCCGATGCGGGTCGAAAGCGGTTCGACCTGAACGTCCCCCAGGTCGCGGGCAGCGCGCTCGCGGCGGTCGTGGCGGCCAAGATGGCCTCCTACTTCGGGGTGTACGGCACGATCCTGGGCGCCGGGGTGGTCAGCATCGTCGCCACCTGCGGCGGCTCGGTCTTCCAGCAGTTCTTCCGGCGCACGGGGGAGCAGTTCCGCGAGGTCAGGGACACCACCCGGCCCCGTACCGCCGTCGCCGCAGGGCACCCCGACCCCGCCGAGGGCGAGTTCGGCGCGGGGACCGTCTACCGCGCGAAGGTCAAGAGCTGGAAGCGGCCGCTGCTCGCCGCCGCGCTGGTCTTCGGCGTCACCATGGGCGGCATCACCGCCTACGAGGTGGCGTCCGGCAACAGCTTCAGCGGCGGCTCCGGCACCACCGTCAGCGACGCGGTCGGCGGCCGGAACGCCTCCCACCATCAGCGCAGGGACGAGAACCCGACCCCCGCCACCACCCCGTCCGGGACCACGGACCCGTCCGAGGGGACCCCGTCCGGGGACGGCGGCGCCAGCACGCGTCCGACGTCGCCCGAGACCACCCGGACCCCGGGCGACGGGCCGAGCACCGCGCCGAGCCAGGACGCGACGACCCCGGCCCCCACCCCGAGCGAGGGCGCCACCGAGGGGACGCCCACTACCCCAGAACCCTCCGCAAGTAGTCGTTCTGGAACAGCCGTTCCGGGTCCAGCCGGTTCCGCAACGCCGTGAACTCGGTGAAGCGCGGATACACCCCTTCGAGGTAACCGGCGTCCCGCGTGTGCACCTTCCCCCAGTGCGGACGCCCCTCGTGCGCGGTGAACACCCGCTCCGCCGCGCTGAAGTACGCCTGGTACGGGGTGCCCCGGAACATGTGCACGGCGATGTAGGCGCTGTCCCGGCCGGAGGCGGTGGACAGCGCGATGTCGTCGGCCGGGGCGGTGCGCACCTCGACCGGGAAGCTGATCCGCAGCCCCGACCGCTCGATCACCGCCTTCAGCTCCCGCAGCGTCTCGGCCAGGGCCGCGCGCGGCACCGCGTACTCCATCTCCACGAACCGCACCCGGCGCGGCGAGGTGAACACCCGGTACGGGATGTCGGTGTACGAGCGCGCCGACAGCGCCCGGCTGGAGACCCGGGCGATGGCCGGGACGGAGACGGGGGCGGCGCGCCCCACCCACTGGACCGCCTGGAAGACGCCGTTGGACAGGAACTCGTCCTCGAACCAGCCCGCCGCCCGCCCCACCGGCCGCGCGGGACCCTCGCTGCGGTTGTTGCGCTTGGTGTTGGCGCTGCCGGTGTGCGGGAACCAGTAGAACTCGAAGTGCTCGTTCTCCGCCCAGAGTTGATCGAACTCCGCCAGCACCCGGTCGAGCGGCATCGGCTCCTCGCGGGCGGTCAGCAGGAACAGCGGCTCGACGGCGAGGGTCAGCGCGGTGACCACGCCCAGCGCGCCGAGGCCGATCCGGGCGGCCGCGAAGACCTCCGGGTTCCGCTCGGCGGAGCAGGTGAGCACCGAGCCGTCGGCGGTGACGAGTTCGAGCCCCGTGATCTGCGCGGCGATGGAGCCGGACTCCCGGCCGGTGCCGTGGGTGCCGGTGCTGGTGGCCCCGGCGACGGTCTGCTCCATGATGTCGCCCATGTTGGTGAGCGAGAGCCCCTCGCGCGCCAGCGCCGCGTTGAGCCGCTTCAGCGGGGTGCCCGCCTCGACCGTGACGGTCATGGCGGCGCGGTCGATCGCGCGGATGCCGGTCAGCAGATCGGGGCGGATCAGCACCCCGTCCGTGGCGGCGACGGAGGTGAAGGAGTGCCCGGTGCCCACCGCCTTGACCCGCAGTCCCCGCTCGGCGGCCCCGCGCACCTCGGCGGCCAGCTCCTCGACCGAGGCCGGAGTCACCTGCCGGGCGGGCCGGGCGGTGACGTTGCCGCCCCAGTTACGCCAGGTTCCGTGCTTCCCGCTCGCCGTGCTGCTCAACGGTGCCTCCCCGCCCCGTGACCGGCCTGCACAGCCGGCGGTACCCGAGGAAACCGACCACCACCGCGGCGGCCCCGGCCGCGACCGGGACCCCGTACCCGGCGCGCGCGCCGGCCGCGTCGATCACCCAGCCCGCCATGGCGGAGCCGAGCGCGATCCCGACCGCCAGACCGGTGCCCACCCAGGTCATGCCCTCGGTGAGGTTCGCGCGAGGTACGTGCTGTTCGATGAGGGACATCGTCGTGATCATCGTCGGTGCGATGGACAGCCCCGCAACGAACAGTGCCACGGCCAGAAGTGCCAGGTTTCCGACCAGTAGGAGTGGGATCATACTCATGGCCATCGCGCCCACGCCCAGCAGCCACCGGCGCTGCGGCGGCCCGGAGAGGCGCAGCACGCCGAAGACCAGGCCCGCGAGGCACGATCCGGCCGCGTAGAGCGCGAGGACGACACTGGCCAAGCCCTTGTGGCCGCGTTCGTCGGCGAAGGCGACGGTCACCACGTCGATCGCGCCGAAGATCGTGCCGGTGGCCACGAAGGTCGCCACGAGCACCTGGAGTCCGGGGGAGCGCAGCGCGCTGCCCGCACCGTGGTGCTCGCGCGGGTGCGGCACCGGCTCGGTGGCGCGCTGGGCGGTCAGCCAGAAGACGCCGACGGCCAGGCAGCAGGCCGCGAGCAGCGGGCCCGCCTCCGGGAACCAGGCCGTGGACAGGCCGATGGAGATGATCGGCCCGAGGATGAAGCAGAGCTCGTCGACGACCGACTCGAACGAGTAGGCGGTGTGCAGCCTCGGGTCGCCGCCGTACAGCGCGGCCCAGCGGGACCGGATCATCGAGCCCAGGCTGGGCACCGCGCCGACCCCGGCCGCGAAGGTGAACAGCGTCCAGTCGGGCCAGCCGAAGTGCGCGGCGAGCAGCAGCCCGGTCCCGGCCGTGAGCGCCACCAGGGTCGCGGGACGCAGCACCCGGCGCTGGCCGTGCCGGTCCACCAGGCGGGAGATCCGCGGCCCGAGCACGGCGGCGGACAGCGCCATGGTGGCCGAGAGCGCGCCGGCGAGCCCGTAGCGCCCGGTGAGCTGGGAGATCATCGTGACCACGCCGATGCCCATCATCGACAGCGGCATCCGTCCGACGAGACCCGCGGCGGAGAAGCTCTTGGTACCCGGTTCGGCGAACAGGGCTCGGTAGGGGCTGGGCACGCGGGACTCCGTCTGGACTGCTCGATGAGGCGCCCTCGGTAAGGCGCGAAGAGAGTGGGTACAGCTTACAAGTTAGGTGACCCTAACGCAGCCACTCGTCGCACGGGACGAATCCTTATCAAGGCCCACTTTTCCGGCGCGCCCCCGTGCCGTTTCACCACTGTCAGTGGCGGGTGGCAGGATCGAGTCATGCCAGAAGCGCTCGATGTGACCCCTTACGACGCCCTCCTCCTGCTCTCCTTCGGCGGCCCCGAGGGGCCGGACGACGTGGTCCCGTTCCTGGAGAACGTCACGCGCGGCCGCGGCATCCCCAAGGAGCGCCTCAAGGAGGTCGGGCAGCACTACTTCCTGTTCGGCGGGGTCAGCCCCATCAACGAGCAGAACCGTGAGCTGCTGGACGCCCTGCGCAAGGACTTTGCCGACCACGGGCTGGACCTCCCGGTCTACTGGGGCAACCGCAACTGGCAGCCGTACCTCACCGACACCCTGCGCGAGATGACCGCCGACGGCCGCCGCCGCGTCCTGGTCCTCGCCACCAGCGCCTACGCCTCCTACTCGGGCTGCCGCCAGTACCGGGAGAACCTGGCCGACGCGCTCGCCACGCTGGAGGGCGAGGGGCTGACGCCCCCGATGGTCGACAAGCTGCGGCACTACTTCAACCACCCCGGCTTCATCGAGCCCATGGTCGACGGCGTACTGCGCTCGCTCGCCGACCTCCCCGAGGACGTCCGCGACGGCGCCCACCTCGCCTTCACCACCCACTCCATCCCGCTCGCCGCCGCCGACACCTCCGGCCCGGTCGAGGAGCACGGTGACGGCGGCGCCTATGTCGCCCAGCACCTCGACGTGGCCCAGCTGGTCGCCGACGCCGTCCGCGAGCGAACCGGCGTGGACCACCCCTGGCAGCTCGTCTACCAGTCCCGCTCCGGCGCCCCGCACATCCCGTGGCTGGAGCCGGACATCTGCGACCACTTGGAGGAGCGGCACGCCGCCGGGGTCCCGGCCGTCGTCATGGCCCCCATCGGCTTCGTCTCCGACCACATGGAGGTCCTCTACGACCTCGACACCGAGGCTACGGCCAAGGCGGCGGAGCTGGGCCTGCCGGTACGCCGCTCGGCCACCGTGGGCGCCGACCCCCGCTTCGCCGCCGCCGTCCGCGACCTGGTCGTGGAACGGTCCGGGACCGAGCGTGGCCGGGAGAGCACACCGTGCGCCCTGGGCGCCCTCGGCGCGAGCCACGACGTGTGCCCGATCGGCTGCTGCCCGGCCCGCGCCCCCCGCCCCGCCGCCGCGGGCGCCGACAGCCCCTACGCGTGAGGACCCCCGTGACCGACCCCCTGCACTCGGAACTGCTCCAGCTCGCCCAGGAGGCCGCCCGCCACGCGGGCGCGCTGCTGCGCGACGGGCGCCCGGCCGACCTCGCGGTGGCGGCGACCAAGTCCAGCCCGGTCGACGTCGTCACCGAGATGGACCTCGCCGCCGAGAAGCTGATCGTCGACCTGATCTCCGCCCGCCGCCCCGACGACGGGTTCCTCGGCGAGGAGGGCGCCAGCTCCGAGGGCACCAGCGGAGTCCGCTGGGTGATCGACCCGCTCGACGGCACGGTCAACTACCTGTACGGGCTGCCGACCTGGGCCGTGTCCATCGCGGCCGAGGTCGACGGGGAGACCGTGGCCGGAGTGGTCGCGGCCCCGATGCGCGGCGAGACCTACCAGGCCGTGCTCGGCGGGGGTGCCTGGGCCACCGGCGCGTGGGAGGGCGAGCGCCCGCTGGCCTGCCGTCCGCCCGCCCCGCTGGACCAGGCACTGGTCTCCACCGGCTTCAACTACGTCACCGAGGTCCGCGCCCGCCAGGCCGAGATCGCGGCCCGGCTGATCCCGCTGGTCCGGGACATCCGGCGCGGCGGCTCGGCGGCGATCGACCTGTGCGACCTCGCCTGCGGACGGCTCGACGGCTACTACGAGCGCGGGCTCAACCCGTGGGACGTGGCGGCCGGGGACCTCATCGCGCGGGAAGCGGGCGCCATGACCGGTGGACGGCCCGGAGAGCGCCCGTCGGGCGTACTGACGCTCGCGGGCACGCCGAGCGTCTTCGAGCCGCTCCAGCGGCTGCTGGGGGACTTCGGCGCCTGGCAGGACTGACCGCGCCCGGCAGGACCGATCGCGCCCGGCAGGGCCGAGAGCGCGGCACACCCGAGCGACGCGGGACCCGGGGCACTGGACGTGCCGGGTCCCGCCGGTGTTACCGGGGTCGGTCAGGCGTGGGTGACGCCGACCTCCACGCCGTGCTCGGCGGCGAGGCGGCGCAGGTCGTCCAGCTCGCCCTGCTCCACCTCGACGAGGAAGTCGTCCCCCTCGTCACGAGCCCGCGTCAGATCGGACTCGGTCGTCTTTATGCGCTGCAGAAGTCCCGTGGTGAAAGCGTCCATGCTGCGCCCCCTCGTCCTGGGTCGTGGGCCGGTGGCACGGGGTGTGCCAGGTCAATGAAGGGGCGATCATCGCCGCGGATGCCCAGCGCTGCCCTGCTGGGCGGCGACGGTGCCGGACACCCGCGCCCGCTCCGCGGAGTGATCGCGGAGTACCGCATGGTGCTGCGGCACATGCAGAGCGTGATCGCGGGGTGTAAAGCCGTCCTCCCCGCCCGCCTCCGCACGGAAACCTCGCCGACGGGAGAAATTCCGGCATTCTCGTCCCGCCACCCTCGACCCTGCGGCCCCGCACCCGGCTTACAGCCGACTTATGGCCGAAAAGGGCAGGATGGAGGCCACGATCCCACGGACGGCTCCACCCCGCCCGCGCCCCGGCGCGGCCCACGCGGGTGGACTTCAGGAAGGACTAGCGACGTGCGTGTACTCGTCGTCGAGGACGAGCAGTTGCTCGCCGATGCGGTGGCCACCGGACTGCGCCGGGAGGCCATGGCCGTCGACGTCGTGTACGACGGTGCGGCCGCCCTGGAGCGCATCGGTGTCAACGACTACGACGTGGTCGTCCTCGACCGCGACCTCCCGCTCGTGCACGGCGACGACGTCTGCCGACGGATCGTGGAGCTGGGCATGCCCACGCGCGTGCTCATGCTCACCGCCTCCGGCGACGTCAGCGACCGCGTCGAGGGCCTCGAGATCGGCGCCGACGACTACCTGCCCAAGCCGTTCGCCTTCAGCGAGCTGATCGCGCGCGTGCGCGCGCTCGGCCGCCGCACCAGCGTCCCCCTGCCCCCCGTCCTGGAGCGGGCCGGGATCAAGCTCGACCCCAACCGCCGCGAGGTCTTCCGCGACGGCAAGGAGGTCCAGCTCGCGCCCAAGGAGTTCGCGGTGCTGGAGGTGCTGATGCGCAGCGAGGGCGCCGTCGTCTCGGCCGAACAGCTGCTGGAGAAGGCATGGGACGAGAACACCGACCCCTTCACCAACGTGGTGCGGGTGACGGTGATGACGCTGCGCCGCAAACTCGGCGAACCCCCGGTGATCGTGACCGTGCCCGGCTCCGGCTACCGGATCTGATCCCCCGTGGCCGCCACCCCCGCGCCGCCCCAGGCGCCGCCGAAGCCCACCTGGGACCCCCGCCCCCAGCCGCCCTTCCCCTGGCTGCGCCCGACCATCCGGATACGGCTCACCCTGCTGTACGGCGGCATGTTCCTGATCGCGGGCATCCTGCTGCTGTCGATCATCTATCTGCTGGCCGCGCAGGCGATCAGCTCCGGCAACCAGCCGCTGTTCAAGATCGTCGGCTATCAGGACCTCCGGGTCTCCAGCGGCAACTGCCCGGTGATCAACAACACCACCAGCCTGTCGCTCCAGGACTTCAACACCGCGATCAGCCACTGCGTCGACCAGCAGCGCCAGGCGGCCCTGGACAACCTGCTCAGCCGCTCGCTGCTGGCCCTGCTGGGCCTCGCGGTGATCGCCTTCGCCTTCGGCTACGCGATGGCCGGACGGGTGCTCTCCCCGCTGGGCCGGATCACCCGCACCGCCCGTCAGGTGGCCGGGTCGGACCTGTCCCGCCGGATCGAGCTGGACGGCCCGGACGACGAGCTGAAGGAGCTGGCCGACACCTTCGACGACATGCTGGAGCGGCTCCAGCGGGCCTTCACCGCCCAGCAGCGCTTCGTCGGCAACGCCTCGCACGAGCTGCGCACCCCGCTGGCGATCAACCGCACCCTGCTGGAGGTCCACCTCTCGGACCCGAACGCCCCGGTGGAGCTGCAGCAGCTCGGCAAGACCCTGCTGGCCACCAACGAGCGCAGCGAGCAGCTGGTGGAGGGCCTGCTGCTGCTCGCCCGCAGCGACAACCAGATCGTGGAGCGGGGTCCGGTGGACCTGGCCGAGGTGGCCGGGCAGGCCATCGACCAGGTCCGCGGCGAGGCCGAGGCCCGGAGCGTGGACCTCCGCAGCGCACTGGAGCCCGCCGTGGTGCGCGGCAACGGCGTCCTGCTGGAACGCATCGCGCTCAACCTCGTACAGAACGCGGTGCGCTACAACGTGGCCCCGGACGAGACGCGGGAGGGCGAGGCTGCGGAAAGCGGCTGGGTCGAGGTCGGTACGGCGGTCCACCACGGTCGCGCGGTGCTGACCGTCTCCAACACCGGGCCGGTGGTGCCCGCCTACGAGATCGACAACCTCTTCGAGCCCTTCCGGCGGCTCCGTACGGAGCGCACGGGCAGCGACAAGGGGGTCGGGCTCGGCCTGTCCATCGTCCGGTCGGTGGCCCGCGCGCACGGCGGCCACATCTCGGCCGTCCCGCGCGAGGGAGGCGGTCTGGTGATGCGCGTGACTCTGCCGTTGTGACCTTGCTTGTCACAGATCCCGACACTCGCGGAGGATGTTCGCTTCGCGCGGAATTTTCCGAGCACCGAAAGAGGTTTTCCCTGTGTGATCAATCACATGGGCGGATTTCCAGCCATGCACTCACTGTGATCAAGAAGGGGGCCGTAAAGCCGGGAAAATCCGGGTTTTCAAGGCTCCTGATCACGGGAAGTACACGATGAGGCGCCTTTGAGGTGCGGCATCTCAACCGTGTACGGTCCTCACCGCCATCCAAGCCGATCACTCACGAGGGACCGGGTTGGGTGTCGATTGAGTAACAGACCTTGATGTGAGGCAAAATCTCCGCCTCAGGTCGGGCACAAGTCCGGCCTCTCACGCGTTACGTGCGCTGAAGACACCGCAGATACCCAGAGGGGGAGAGTGACACATGGCTACCGATTACGACACTCCACGCAAGACCGACGACGACGTCGACTCGGACAGCCTCGAGGAGCTGAAGGCCCGCCGGAACGACAAGTCCACCTCCGCGGTGGACGTCGACGAGTTCGAGGCCGCTGAGGGCCTTGAGCTGCCGGGCGCCGACCTCTCCAACGAGGAGCTGGCCGTCCGCGTGCTGCCCAAGCAGCAGGACGAGTTCACCTGCATGAGCTGCTTCCTGGTCCACCACCGCAGCCAGCTGGCCCGTGAGAAGAACGGCCAGCCGATCTGCCGCGACTGCGACTAGGGGCGGGTCGGCCGTGACTGGCTCGACCCCTCCGCGGAAGCGCCGCTTCCATCTGCCGGGAGCGGACAAAGGGCCCGTGAAGGGCTCGCACGGCACGCGTGACGACGACGAGCGGGGCCCCGCCGAACCGGGGGCCTCGCTCGAACCGGCGTCCGGGTCCGGCGCGGCCAGGACGGGGGAGTCCCCCGGCCGCGCGGAACCGCGACCGCCGGGCCGGGCCGCCGCCATGCGCACCCGGGCCCGGCTGCTGGCTCGCGAGGGCGCCCGCCGGGGCGGCACCCACGCCCGCGCGGGAATCGCCTACCTCGCCGACCGGATCATCGAACTCGCCCCGCGCGTCCCCGTACGCGACCTGGCGACGCTGCGTCGGCAGTTCCCGGGCCTCGGGCCCGAGCAGCTCGCCGACAAGCTGGTGGCCGGGGCGGCCAACGGCACCTCCACGGTCGGTGCCGGGATCGGCGCTGCCGCCATGCTCCCCGTACCGCCCGCCATGCCCACCGAGCTGGCCGCCGAGATCACCGGGGTCGCCGCGATCGAGCTGAAGCTCATCGCCGAGCTCCACGAGGTCTACGGCCTGCGCCCGCCGGGGGGCCTCCGGACCCGCAGCACCGCGTATCTGTCCTCCTGGTCGGGGGAGCGCGGGATCGACGTGATGAAGCCCGCGACCATCGACGTCGCCCTCGGCGGCCGGATGAAACGCGAACTGCGTCAGCAGATCATGAAGCGCATGGTCCGCAACCTGCCCAACCTCATGCCGTTCATGGTCGGCGCCGCCGTCGGCGCGGTCATGAACCGCCGGGACACCAGGAAGCTCGCCGAGCGCGTGCGGACCGACCTGCGCAAGAGCCAGGTGCCCTGGGGTGAGCTGCCCGATCTGCCGCCGCTGGAGGAGCCCGCGGACCCGCTGAAGATCACCGGATACCCGGAGGGCACCGGCAGTTGACGCCCCGCGCGGCTCAGGCGGCCGCGGTCTTCGCGCCCGCGATCGCCGCCGCCAGCTTCTCCGGCTCCCGCGTCGACAGGTACAGGTACGGCGTCGGGTCCTCGGGGTCGGTCACCTCGACCCGCAGCGCCGTCGGGATGTAGGCGCGCAGCAGCAGGAACGCGCGGACGTCGGCCTTGTGGGTGCGCCAGGCGCGGGCCTCCTCCGCGTCCAGCACCTCGGTCGCGCCGAGCGCCGACACCGGGATGCGGGCCTCGCCCGCGAGCAGCGCGTCGCCCACCACACGGATGCGCGGGGAGCCGTACGCGCTGGCCATCACCGCCGCGACGGCCGTGCCGCCGACCAGGCCGCCGAGCAGCGGCAGGGTGCCGAAGGGCAGCAGGATCAGGGCGAAGGAGACACCCACGAGCACGCTGATCAGCCACCACGAGCGAGGGGCGGTCAGTCGTTCTTCGTAGGGGGCGGCGGAGAGCTGCATGAGCCAAGCTTGGCACGGTGGACGGACATCCCGGACGCCGGGGCGGCGGCGTGGTGGCGGCCACAGGGCGGAGCGGTAAGGTCTGCGCCTGTGAGTTCAGCCAGCCTCCAGCCCCCCGCCGACGCGAAGCCGCCCGTGCGGCACCCCGACGCCCCCGAGCCCGGTGAGCTTCTCGGTGCCCACTACGAACACTGTTTCGGCTGCGGCCCCGGACAGCCGCACGGGCTGCACCTGGAGGCGCGCGCGGGCGACGGCGTCTCGCTGACCGCCGAGTTCACCGTCCAGCCCGCCCACCAGGGCGCCCCCGGCCTCGCGCACGGCGGCGTGCTGGCCACCGCCCTGGACGAGACCCTCGGCTCGCTGAACTGGCTGCTGCGCACCATCGCCGTCACCGGACGGCTGGAGACCGACTTCGTGGCCCCGGTGCCCGTCGGCACCGTGCTGCACCTCCAGGCCGAGGTCACCGCCGTCGCCGGACGCAAGATCTACTCCCGCGCGACCGGCCGCATCGGCGGACCTGAGGGTCCCCTCGCCGTCCGCGCGGAGGCGCTGTTCGTCGAGGTGAGGGTCGACCACTTCACCGAGCACGGCCGCGAGCAGGAGATCCAGGCCGCCATGAGCGACCCGGACCAGATCCGGCGCTCCCGCGCCTTCGAGGTGAACCCGTGAACCGGCCGCTGGACGTCTCCCTGCGCCGCATCGACCCCGACGTACCGCTTCCGGCGTACGAGCACCCCGGGGACGCCGGGGCGGATCTGCGCACCACCGAGCGTTGCGAACTGAAGCCCGGCGAGCGGGCCGTGCTGCCCACAGGTGTGGCCATCGCGCTCCCCGAGGGGTACGCGGCCTTCGTGCACCCCCGCTCGGGGCTCGCGGCCCGCTGCGGAGTAGCGCTTGTGAACGCCCCGGGGACGGTTGATGCCGGGTACCGTGGAGAGATCAAGGTGATCGTGGTGAATCTCGATCCGCGCGAGACGGTGCGGTTCGAGCGCTTCGACCGGATTGCCCAACTGGTCGTCCAGCAGGTCGAGAGGGTCCGCTTCCAGGAGGTCGCGGAACTTCCCGGTTCGGTGAGGGCCGAGGGGGGCTTCGGGTCCACCGGAGGCCATGCCTCGGTGGACGGCTAGCGCGGCACGACGGGTCCGGCCGCCGCGGGTGGCCGGGCGGGTGGGAATCGATACGCTTCGGTCGTATCCGACCGGGAAGGACAGTGACGTGTTCGGACGTCGCAACAAGAAGGGTGCCGCCGAGGGCGCGGCCGGCGAGGCCGAGCAGGTCGTCGACAGCGTCGACACCGAGGCGGAAGAGCAGACGCGGGCACGGCTCGAGCCCGAGCCGCGCCCCGACGGACCCTGGGACTCCACCGAGGTGCGCGACCCGGCCGAGGGCCGTGTCGACCTGGGCGGTCTGTTCGTCCCCGGGGTCGACGGCATGGAACTGCGGGTCGAGGTCGCCGGTGACGCGATCGTCGCCGCGACCGTCGTACTGCGCGACAGCGCCGTCCAGCTCCAGGCTTTCGCCGCTCCCAAGCGTGAGGGCATCTGGGGCGAGGTCCGCGACGAGATCGCGGGCGGCATCACCCAGCAGGGCGGCATCGTCGACGAGGTCGAGGGCCCCCTCGGCTGGGAGCTCCGCGCCCAGGTGCCGGTGCAGCTCCCCGACGGCACGGGCGGCTTCCAGGTCGTGCGGTTCATCGGCGTGGACGGCCCGCGCTGGTTCCTGCGCGGTGTGATCTCCGGCCAGGGCGCGGTGCAGCCGCAGGCGGCCGGGCTGCTGGAGCAGATCTTCCGGGACACGGTCGTGGTGCGCGGCGAGGGCCCGATGGCGCCCCGCGACCCGATCGTCCTCAAGCTGCCCAACGACGCCCAGATGGTCCCCGAGGGCGTCCAGCAGGAGGAGGGCTCCCGCTTCTCCGGCGGCATGGGCCAGCTCCAGCGCGGCCCGGAGATCACCGAGGTCCGCTGAGAAACGAGGTCCGCCGAGCGAAGAGACACCGACGAAGGGCCGTACCCCCGGGGGTACGGCCCTTCGCGCGCGTCCGAGGCGTCAGGGTTGCGTCAAAGCGTCCCGTCGCGCGGCCCCCCGTCCGCTTTGTCCGCACCGGCCGCCGTAAGGTCGACCCGGCGTAGGCGGCAGTCACCGGAAGACAATGGGGCCATGGCACGCGGCAAGCTTCGGATCTACCTCGGCGCGGCACCGGGCGTGGGCAAGACCTACGCCATGCTCGCCGAGGCCCACCGCCGCCTGGAGCGGGGCACCGACTGCGTGGTGGCGTACGTCGAACACCACGGCAGGCCCCGTACCGAGGTGCTGCTGCACGGCCTGGAGCAGGTGCCGCGCGGGCGGCTGACGCACCGGGACGTCTCCTTCGAGGAGATGGACGTCGACGCCGTACTGCGCCGCGCGCCCGCCGTCGCCCTGGTGGACGAGCTGGCGCACACCAACGTCCCCGGCTCCCGCAACACCAAGCGCTGGCAGGACGTGGAGGAACTGCTCGCCGCCGGGATCGACGTGGTCTCCACCGTCAACATCCAGCACCTGGAGTCCCTCGGGGACGTGGTCGAGTCGATCACCGGGGTCCGCCAGCGCGAGACGGTGCCCGACGAGGTGGTCCGCCGGGCCGACCAGATCGAGCTGGTCGACATGTCCCCGCAGGCCCTGCGCCGCCGGATGGCGCACGGCAACGTCTACCAGCCCGACAAGGTCGACGCGGCGCTGTCCAACTACTTCCGCCCCGGCAACCTGACCGCCCTGCGCGAGCTGGCCCTGCTGTGGGTGGCCGACCGGGTCGACGAGCACCTGAACGCCTACCGCAGCGAGCACCGGGTCTCCCGGATCTGGGGCTCCCGCGAGCGCATCGTGGTCGGCCTGACCGGCGGACCCGAGGGGCGCACCCTGATCCGCCGCGCAGCCCGGCTCGCCGAGAAGGGCGCGGGCGGCGAGGTGCTGGCGGTCTACATAGCCCGCAGCGACGGCCTCACCGCGGCCTCGCCGAAGGAACTCGCCCTCCAGCGCACCCTGGCGGAGGACCTGGGCGGCACGTTCCACCATGTGGTCGGCGACGACATACCGGCGGCCCTGCTGGCCTTCGCGCGCGGCGTCAACGCCACCCAGATCGTGCTCGGCTCCTCACGCCGCAAGACCTGGCAGTACGTCTTCGGACCCGGCGTCGGCGCCACCGTGGCCCGGGAGTCCGGGCCCGACCTCGACGTGCACATCGTCACCCACGAGGAGGTCGCCAAGGGGCGCGGACTGCCCGTGGCGCGCGGCTCCCGGCTCGGCCGGGGCCGGATCATCGCGGGCTGGGCGGCCGCGCTCGCGGGCCCGGCCGTCCTGGCGCTGCTGCTCAACGCCGTCGACCTCGGCCTCGCCAACGACATGCTGCTGTTCCTGGCCGTCACGGTCGCGGCCGCCCTGCTCGGCGGGCTGCTGCCCGCGCTCGCCTCGGCCGCGCTGGGCTCCCTGCTGCTGAACTTCTTCTACACCCCGCCCCTGCACCGGTTCACCATCTCCGACCCGCGGAACATCGTCGCCATCGCCATCTTCTTCGGCGTCGGCATGGCGGTCGCCTCCGTGGTCGACCTCGCCGCCCGGCGCACCCACCAGGCGGCCCGGCTGCGGGCCGAGTCGGAGATCCTCTCCTTCCTCGCCGGGAACGTCCTGCGCGGCGAGACCAGCCTGGAGGCGCTGCTGGAACGCGTCCGGGAGACCTTCGCCATGGAGTCCGCCGCCCTGCTGGAACGGGCGGGCGACCTGGAGCCCTGGACCTGCGCCGGGCGCGCCGGGCTCGGGCCCCCGCTGGAGCGGCCCGAGGACGCCGACGTGGACATGCCGGTCGGCGACCACATGGCGCTCGCGCTCACCGGCCGGGTGCTGCCCGCCGAGGACCGCCGGGTCCTGGCCGCCTTCGCCACGCAGGCCGCCGTCGTCCTCGACCGGCGCCGCCTGAAGGCCGAGGCCGACCGGGCGGGCGCGCTCGCCGAGGGCAACCGCATCCGCACCGCCCTGCTCGCCGCCGTCAGCCACGACCTGCGCACCCCGCTCGCCGGGATCAAGGCCGCCGTCTCCTCCCTGCGCTCCGACGACGTGGCCTGGTCGGAGGAGGACCGGGCCGAGCTGCTGGAGGGCATCGAGGAGGGCGCCGACCGGCTCGACCACCTGGTGGGCAACCTGCTCGACATGTCCCGCCTCCAGACCGGCACCGTCACCCCGCTGATCCGCGAGATCGACGTGGACGAGGTGGTGCCGATGGCGCTGGTCGGCGTCCCCGAGGACAGCGTCGGCCTGGACGTGCCCGAGACGCTGCCCATGGTCGCCGTCGACCCCGGCCTGCTGGAGCGTTCGGTCGCCAACCTGGTGGAGAACGCCGTCAAGTACAGCCCGCCCGGCCAGCGCGTCACCGTGTCCGCCAGTGCCCTGGTGGACCGGGTCGAGGTGCGGGTCGTGGACCGGGGGCCCGGCGTGCCGGACGACGCGAAGGACCGTATCTTCGAGCCGTTCCAGCGGTACGGCGACGCCCCGCGCGGCGCCGGGGTCGGACTCGGCCTCGCGGTGGCCCGTGGCTTCGCCGAGGCCATGGACGGCACCCTGACCGCCGAGGACACCCCCGGCGGCGGACTCACCATGGTGCTCAGCCTCCGCGCCGCCCGGCCCCGACCCGAGCCCCCGCACACGGGGCAGGACACCGCAGAACAGGAAAGGCAGCCGCAATGACCAGGGTGCTGGTGGTCGACGACGAACCGCAGATCACGCGGGCCCTCGTGATCAACCTCAAGGCGCGCTCGTACGACGTCGACGCGGCCCCCGACGGCCGCACCGCGCTGCAGCTCGCCGCCTCCCGCCACCCCGACGTGATCGTCCTGGACCTGGGCCTGCC
Source organism: Streptomyces sp. NPDC090119 (assembly GCF_044747085.1). Taxonomy (NCBI): domain Bacteria; kingdom Bacillati; phylum Actinomycetota; class Actinomycetes; order Kitasatosporales; family Streptomycetaceae; genus Streptomyces; species Streptomyces sp. NPDC090119. The sequence goes on from NZ_JBIVDK010000001.1 coordinate 142,219, forward strand.
CGACATGGACGGCGTCGAGGTGATCCGGGGCCTGCGCGGCTGGACCCGGGTGCCCATCCTGGTGCTGTCCGCCCGCCACTCCTCCGACGAGAAGGTCGAGGCGCTGGACGCGGGCGCCGACGACTACGTCACCAAGCCCTTCGGCATGGACGAACTGCTGGCCCGGCTGCGGGCCGCCGTGCGCCGGGCCGAGCCGGTCGGGCCCGGCGAGGACGACGTGATCACCGTGGAGACGGACGGCTTCACCGTCGACCTGGCCGCCAAGAAGGTCGACCGCGCGGGCCGGGACGTACGGCTCACCCCGACCGAGTGGCACCTGCTGGAGGTGCTGGTGCGCAACACCGGCCGCCTGGTCGGCCAGAAACAGCTGCTGCGGGAGGTCTGGGGGCCCTCCTACGGCACCGAGACCAACTACCTGCGCGTCTACATGGCCCAGCTCCGCCGCAAGCTGGAGGCCGACCCCGCGCACCCCCGGCACTTCATCACCGAACCCGGCATGGGCTACCGCTTCGAGAAGTGAACCGGTGTTCGATCAAGCCCCGCTGGAGTACGGCCTCACGGGCACACCCCGGTAGGCTTCAGATATGAGTGGCGTTCCTCGTTCCGAAAAGCCGGCAGGCCGGTTCCGCCGCATGCTGGACCGGCTCTCCACCTCGCAGGAGGACCTGGAGTCGGAGGAGCTGCGGGAGGACACCGAGACCGCGGGCTGCACCCGGATCGGCGACTGCCACGACCGGCAGATCGTCACCGTGACTGGTACCTTGCGCACGGTCACCCTGCGGCCGAGGGCCGGTGTACCGGCGCTGGAGGCGGAGCTGTTCGACGGCACCGCCGCGCTGGACGTGGTGTGGCTGGGCAGGCGCTCCATCACGGGCATAGAACCGGGACGCAAGCTGATCGCGTCGGGCCGGATCTCGATGAGCCGGGGCCGCCGCGTGCTGTTCAACCCGAAATACGAACTGCGACCCCTCGGACGGGAGTAGCCGGTGACGTCCCTCGACAAGCCGACCCAAGACGCCGGACAGAGCCCGCCGGACGGCGCCCGCGAGGCGGCGGAGGCCCACGATTCCCGGGCGGTCACCGAGGCCGCGCTGTTCGAGGCGTTCGGCGGCGTCCGCGGCATGGTCGAGACCGTGCTGCCCGGCCTGCTCTTCGTCACGATCTACACGATCAACAAGGACCTGCACCTCTCCGCGATCGCCGCGCTCGGCGTCGCGGTGGTCATGCTCGTGGTCCGGCTGGTGCGCAAGGACACCGTCAAGCACGCCTTCAGCGGTGTCTTCGGGGTGGCCTTCGGTGTCGTGTTCGCCATGTTCACGGGCAACGCCAAGGACTTCTACCTGCCCGGCATGCTCTACACCCTGGGCCTGGCGCTCGCGTACATCATCACGACCCTCGCCGGGGTGCCGCTGATCGGCCTGATGCTGGGCCCGGTGTTCAAGGAGAACCTCTCCTGGCGCACCCGCAACCCCGGCCGCAAGAAGGCGTACACCAAGGCCAGTTGGGCCTGGGGCCTGATCCTGCTCGCCAAGTGCGCGATCCTCTTCCCGCTCTACTGGTGGGCCGACACCACCCAGCTCGGCTGGATCCTGGTCATCCTGAAGATCCCGCCCTTCCTGCTGGCGGTCTGGCTCACCTGGGTCTTCCTCGCCAAGGCGCCGCCGCCGATCGACGTGTTCGCCGAGATGGAGGCCGCCGAGAAGGCGGAGGAGGCCGAGAAGGCCGCGAAGGCCGAGCGGGCCGCGGAGAACGGCGAGTCCACGGCGGGACGGCACCGCAGGGACGCGTAGCCGCTCCACATATGAAGAACCCCCACCTCCGGACATCCGCAGGTGGGGGTTCTTCATATGTGGCCTCAGGCGGTGTCGCGGCGGACCGACAGCAGGTCCTCCAGCTGCTCCTCGCGGGCCTGCGCGGCCACGAAGAGGAGTTCGTCGCCCGCCTCCAGGGAGTCCTCCTTGGACGGCGTCAGCACGCGGGTGCCGCGGATGATGGTGACCAGGCTGGTGTCCTCGGGCCACTCCACGTCCCCGACCTGGGTGCCGGCCAGCGCCGACTCCTCGGGCAGGGTCAGCTCCACCAGGTTGGCGTCGCCGTGGCTGAAGCGCAGCAGCCGGACCAGGTCGCCGACGCTCACCGCCTCCTCGACCAGGGCGGACATCAGACGCGGCGTGGAGACGGCCACGTCCACGCCCCAGGACTCGTTGAAGAGCCACTCGTTCTTGGGGTTGTTCACCCGGGCGACGACGCGCGGGACGCCGTACTCCGTCTTGGCGAGCAGCGAGACGACCAGGTTGACCTTGTCGTCGCCGGTCGCGGCGATCACGACGTTGCAGCGCTGCAGCGCGGCCTCGTCCAGGGCCGTGATCTCACAGGCGTCGGCCAGCAGCCACTCCGCCTGCGGCACCCGCTCCACCGAGATGGCGGTCGGCGCCTTGTCGATCAGCAGGACCTCGTGGCCGTTCTCCAGCAGTTCCGCCGCGATCGAGCGGCCGACCGCCCCGGCTCCGGCAATGGCGACCCTCATCAGTGACCGCCCTCCTCTTCGGGGCCCTCGGCGAACGCCGCCTCGACCTTCTCGACCTCGTCCGTCCGCATCATCACGTGCACCAGGTCGCCTTCCTGGAGGACCGTCTGCGACGTGGGCAGCACGGCCTCACCCAGCCGGGTCAGGAACGCCACGCGGACGCCCGTCTCCTCCTGGAGCTTGCTGATCTTGTGGCCGACCCACTTCGCGGAGGCGTGCACCTCGGCGAGCTGCACCCCACCGGTGGGATCGCGCCACAGCGGCTCCGCGCCCGAGGGCAGCAGCCTGCGCAGCATCTGGTCGGCGGTCCAGCGGACGGTGGCGACGGTCGGGATGCCCAGGCGCTGGTACACCTCGGCACGGCGGGGGTCGTAGATCCGGGCGGCCACGTTCTCCACGCCGAACATCTCGCGGGCCACCCGGGCGGAGATGATGTTGGAGTTGTCACCGCTGGAGACCGCGGCGAAGGCGCCCGCCTCCTCGATGCCCGCCTCGCGCAGGGTGTCCTGGTCGAAGCCGACACCGGTGACCCGGCGGCCGCCGAACCCCGGCCCCAGCCTGCGGAAGGCGGTGGGGTCCCGGTCGATCACCGCGACCGTGTGGCCCTGTTGCTCCAGGGTCTGGGCGAGAGCGGAACCCACTCTGCCGCAGCCCATGATGACGATGTGCACGACCGTCCTTCCGGTGTCCAAAAGTTGCTGCTCGGCATCAGGGTCTCAGACCTGGGCCCAAAGCTGCACACGCGCGTGCGCGGTACCCGGTGTCAACCCACCGTGACGGCGTTCATCTGCGCTGTTCCGTGACGGTGGTCACCCCCGGAGCCCGGCGCCGAGTGATGCTGCGCACGCTGTAGCAGGTGAGGACGGCGAGGCCGGCCAGGGCGAGCACGGCCCCGAGCAGCTCAGCGGCGGCGGGCATGGGACCTCCGAAGTGCGATGACGGGCCGGGGCTGACATCTAGGCACGGGGGCGCGCACACCCGGCACACCCCACTTCCGCACGCCCCCGATTTCACTCGTGAGGCAGAACGCGGCCACCGGGTGGGCGGGTGCCTGTTCGAACCCTTACGATCCTCTCTCGTGTCCAAACTGACCGACGTGCCCAAACGGATCCTGATCGGGCGCGCACTGCGCAGCGATCGGCTGGGCGAGACGCTCCTTCCGAAGCGCATCGCCCTCCCCGTCTTCGCCTCCGACCCGCTGTCCTCCGTCGCCTACGCGCCGGGGGAGGTTCTGCTGGTCCTGTCCATCGCGGGTGTGTCGGCCTACCACTTCAGCCCCTGGATCGCGGTCGCGGTCGTCGTGCTGATGTTCACGGTGGTCGCCTCCTACCGGCAGAACGTGCACGCCTACCCCAGCGGCGGCGGCGACTACGAGGTGGCGAACACCAACCTCGGCCCCCGGGCCGGGCTCACCGTCGCCAGCGCCCTGCTGGTCGACTACGTGCTGACCGTCGCCGTGTCCATCACCTCGGGCATCGAGAACCTGGGCTCCGCGGTCCCGTTCGTGGTCGAGCACAAGGTGCTGTGCGCGTCGGCCGTGATCGTCCTGCTGACGCTGATGAACCTGCGCGGCATGAAGGAGTCCGGCAAACTCTTCGCCATCCCGACCTACGTGTTCGTCGGCGGCGTCTTCATCATGATCGCGTGGGGTGCCTTCCGTGGGCTGGTCCTCGGCGACACCATGCGCGCCCCGACGGCCGACTTCCACATCAGGGCCGAGCACCAGGGCCTCGCGGGCTTCGCGCTGGTCTTCCTGCTGCTGCGGGCGTTCTCCTCCGGCTGTGCCGCGCTCACCGGCGTGGAGGCCATCTCCAACGGCGTCCCCGCCTTCCGCAAGCCCAAGTCGAAGAACGCGGCGACCACGCTCTCCATGATGGGCCTGCTGGCCGTCACCATGTTCTGCGGCATCATCGCCCTCGCCATGACCACCAAGGTCCGCATGGCCGAGTTCCCGGCGACCGACCTGCTGCGCGACGGCGTGCCCATCGGCTCCGGCTACGTCCAGAACCCGGTGATCTCCCAGGTCGCCGAGGCGGTGTTCGGCAAGGGCAGCTTCCTGTTCATCGTCCTCGCGGCGGCGACGGCCCTGGTCCTCTTCCTCGCGGCGAACACCGCGTACAACGGCTTCCCGCTGCTCGGCTCGATCCTGGCGCAGGACCGCTATCTGCCCCGCCAGCTGCACACCCGCGGCGACCGCCTGGCGTTCTCCAACGGCATCGTGCTGCTCGCCGGCACGGCCACGCTGCTGGTGGTCATCTACGGGGCCGACTCCACGCGGCTGATCCAGCTGTACATCGTCGGCGTGTTCGTGTCCTTCACCCTCAGCCAGACCGGCATGGTGCGGCACTGGAACCGGCACCTCGCCGCCGAGAAGAACCCGGCCGAGCGCAGCCGGATGAAGCGGGCCCGCGCGATCAACACCTTCGGCGCCTTCTTCACCGGCCTGGTGCTGGTCGTCGTGCTGGTCACCAAGTTCACCCACGGCGCCTGGGTCGCCCTGCTGGGCATGTGCATCTTCTACGCGACGATGACCGCGATCCGTAAGCACTACGACCGGGTCGCCGACGAGATCTCCGCCATCGACGGCCCCACCGACGACAGCGTGCGCCCCTCCCGCGTGCACTCCCTGGTCCTGGTCTCCAAGATCCACCGCCCGACCCTGCGCGCCCTGGCGTACGCCAAGCTGATGCGCTCCGACACCCTGGAGGCGCTCACCGTCAACGTCGACCCGGCGGAGACGAAGGCGCTGCGCGGGGAGTGGGAGCGGCGTGGGATCGACGTACCGCTGAAGGTGCTGGACTCGCCGTACCGCGAGATCACGCGGCCGATCATCGAGTACGTCAAGAACCTCCGCAAGGAGTCCCCGCGCGACGCGGTGTCGGTGATCATCCCGGAGTACGTGGTGGGTCACTGGTACGAGCATCTGCTGCACAACCAGAGCGCCCTGCGGCTCAAGGGCCGACTGCTGTTCACGCCCGGTGTGATGGTCACCTCGGTGCCGTACCAGCTGGAGTCCTCCCAGGTGGCCCGCGACCGGGCCCGCAGGCGCCAGAACTGGAGCGCGCCGGGCGCGGTACGACGCGGACCGGCCGAGCGGCCGAAGGACGGGGCGGGCGCGAAGGAGTGACGGAAGGACGGGGCGGGCGCCGAGGAGTGACGGAGGGGGCGCGCGGGACCCCGTAGACTGGTCGGCTGTTGTCCGCGCGGGCCTCTCTCGGAGGGGCCGCCCCTCCCTCCCCGATCTTGGAGTCACCCCACCATGCAGGCAGAACAGAAGAAGTCTCTGGTGGGCGAGGAGTACGAGGTCGAGATCGGCCCCGTCGCCCACGGCGGCCACTGCATCGCCCGTACCGCCGAGGGCCAGGTGCTCTTCGTCCGGCACACGCTGCCGGGGGAGCGGGTCGTGGCCCGGGTGACCGAGGGCGAGGAGGGCGCGCGCTTCCTGCGGGCCGACGCGGTGGAGATCCTGGACGCGTCCAAGGACCGCGTCCCGGCGCCGTGCCCCTTCGCGGGCCCCGGCAAGTGCGGCGGCTGCGACTGGCAGCACGCGAAGCCGGGCGCGCAGCGCCGCCTGAAGGGCGAGGTCATCGCGGAGCAGCTGCAGCGGCTCGCGGGCCTCACCCCGGAGGAGGCGGGCTGGGACGGCACCGTCGTGCCGGCCGAGGGCGACAAGCTGCCCGCGGGCCAGGTCCCGCAGTGGCGCACCCGCGTGCAGTACGCGGTCGACGCGGACGGTAACGCCGGTCTGCGCCGCCACCGCTCGCACGAGGTCGAGCCGATCGACCACTGCATGATCGCGGCGCCCGGTGTCAGCGAACTCGGCATCGAGGACCGGGACTGGTCGGGCATGGCCTCGGTCGACGCGATCGCCGCGACGGGCTCGCAGGACCGCATGGTCATCCTGGAGCCCCGCCCCGGCGCCCGTCTGCCGCTCGTCGAGCTGGACAAGCCCGCCTCGGTCATGCGCGTGGACGAGAAGGACGGCGGCGTCCACCGCGTCCACGGCCGCGCGTTCGTGCGCGAGCGGGCCGACGACCACACCTACCGCGTGGGCAGCGGCGGCTTCTGGCAGGTCCACCCGAAGGCGGCCGACACGCTGGTCAAGGCGGTCATGCAGGGCCTCCTCCCGCGCAAGGGCGAGATGGCCCTCGACCTCTACTGCGGCGTCGGCCTCTTCGCCGGCGCCCTCGCCGACCGCCTCGGCGAGCAGGGCGCGGTCCTCGGCATCGAGTCCGGCAAGCGAGCCGTGGAGGACGCGCGGCACAACCTCGCGAACTTCCCCCGGGTGCGGATCGAGCAGGGCAAGGTCGAGTCCGTCCTGCCCCGCACCGGCATCACCGAGGTCGACCTCATCGTCCTCGACCCGCCGCGGGCGGGAGCGGGCAAGAAGACCGTCGAGCACTTGGCTTCGCTGGGCGCCCGTCGCATCGCCTACGTGGCCTGCGACCCCGCCGCGCTGGCCCGGGATCTCGGGTACTTCCGGGAGGGCGGGTACCGGGTGCGGACGCTGCGGGCGTTCGATCTGTTTCCCATGACGCATCATGTGGAGTGCGTGGCGATCCTCGAGCCTGCCGAAAAGGGCCGCTGACCTGCGGTTTTATCGAGTGTGCGTGATGTGCGCCATGTGCGTTACGGGCGATATCCTGACGCTGAAATAACGCTCTCAGAGCTGTCTTGACGCTCATTTGACGCTCGTACTGATGGGGCATCAGGTGGGTGTGAGGCTCCTCAGATGCTCGGTTGACTCAGCCGGTGCGGCAAGGCAGTTCGGTATTTCGCGTCTCCGAGCAGTCCTTCCCATGTTGCTCGCGCTGTTTCGGATGACTTCGTTGGCTGCCGGGGTACACGGTCACTCCAGCGATGTGGCTTTGTTCGCGCGGGCGGCCAGGCTCAACTTCCGTGAAGTCAGGTCGGCCGGGCTCGTGTCCGCCCCGGCCCAAGCCGCCGACCTGTCGGATCCACGAGCTCGCCGTTACCGAGCGGCTGAGGGCGGCGAGAGACCCGCGACTATCTTCTGACAGAGCCGTCGTGCGCTCCCGAGTGGAAGTGTGCGCCGAGGAGGCGACGCAGGCCGCTGTGGTCGGGCGGGCCGAGACAGGGGGGAACAAGTGCAACTGATCTTCATTGACGACAGCGGACAGCAGCGTTCTCGCCGGGAGCACCTCGGCGAGCTCGTCTCGGTAGGTGCCGTCATGTTCCCGGAGGATCAGGCGGCGGTGTACAGCCGCGCGATCGACCAGCTCCGGACCGAGATCGGCATGCCCGACAGTGAAGAGTTCAAGTGGAAGCCCTTAAGGGCAGCTGGTTGGCGAACGCCGGCGGCGAGGTAGTGAAGGGCGCGCGCCGTCGGATGCTGGAGATCGCGGGGCAGTGGTGATCTGGGATCGCGGCCGAGCGGAGTGGGAGAAGAAAGACGTGGAATAAGAGGAGCGGTATGTCCGAGCAGAATCGCCGCAGCGTCAGTCTCTCTTACTCGGAGCTCACGAGGCTTTACTTCCTGACGCGCGAACTCAATGAGTTCCCCGCCGAGAGACTGCAGGGTTTCGGATGCGATGCCGAAGAACTGGATGATCTGTTGTCGCGGCTCAGGAGCGCTCGTCGGAAGTCCAAAGAGTATGGGGAAGCCAATCGTTTGACACTTGTCTTCTCGACGGCGCTCCCTGAATCGGACGCCGCACCAGCTCTTGCCACCGACGGAGACACCGACCCTTGTGCGGCGCCCGCCCACATGACCGTCACCGTTCCCGCGAGCGTCGCGCGGTGGTGGGCCCCTGCGGTGCGCTGGATCCTCCATGCTCACAGTCCGCGAGAGATGTCCCTTCGCACTGGCTACTCAACCGATGAGCTGCGCGAAGCACTGGAAATCTTGCCGGACAACTGAGACCGATTCGTGCCTGGCCTTCTCGCGGAGAAGTGCCGACGGCGGGCCGGGCGGACATCGAGGCTGAGGACGGTCTGACCGCCGCTGGAGGTCAGTCGGTCAGGGCTGCGAACGTCGGCGGGGCGGCGCGAGCGTGTACCGCTGGCTGGCGTTGAGCGGAGGCCAGTTCAATCCCCGGCTGTGACGCTCGTTTGACGCTCTAAGTCTCCTCGACCGCGTCCTGCCCCCCCGGCGGCCATCTCGCCCTCACCAGCTTCGCTGCCGGCGGGGGAGGAATGGGTTCGGAACTCGCCGACGCGGACCTCTACCGTGAGCGCGAGTTGCGGGGCGGCCTCGCTTACACGCCCGAATCGCTGCGCTGGATCTTCTCTGACCTGGTGGAAGTCGAACTGCGCCGCATGCGGGAGGAGCCGCCCGAGTCAGCGCTCTTCGGTGTGACGTTCCTGTGGGCCGCGTTGTTCCGTCGGGATTCAGCCTCTGCCACGTCAGGCGACATTCGCCCTGTTCACCACGTCGCCTAGGAACTCGGCGAACGCGCGGCCGGTGGCGCGGATGTCGCGCTCGTCGTACGTCCAGCGGGCATCGAAGGCAGTACGTAGGCGCTGTTGGCCTGCCGCGTGGTAGGCATGAGCGGTGATCAGTCGCCTCCCACTCGACGAGCAGCTCGATGCCCTGAAGTCTGTGCTGTCCCGCAACGAGGTGCTGTTGGAGGTGTTGAACCGAACGGCGCGATTGGGGCTGCCAGACTGGTACCTGACGGCAGGCTGCCTGTTCCAGACCGTCTGGAACGTGGCCACGGACAGGCACCCCACCAGCGGGATCAAGGACTACGACGTCTTTTACTTCGACGCTCGCGACCTGTCCTGGGCGGCTGAGGACGCTGTGATCAAGGCCGCCGACGATGCCTTCGCCGGACTGCCGGCAGAGGTCGAGGTCCGTAACGAGGCCCGCGTCCACCTCTGGTACGAGCAGAAGTTCGGTGCAGCGTCCGCTCCCTACGCCTCCACCGAGGCCGCCATCGACAGCTTCGCTGCTACTACCTGCTGCTTGGGCGTTCGCCTGGAGCGGGATGGGCGGTGGCGCGTCTATGCACCGCACGGGCTCGCCGACGTGTTCAATCTCGTCGTGCGACCCAATCCGGTGCTTGCTCCGCGCGAGGTGTACGAGACAAAGACGGCTCGCTGGCGACAGCAGTGGCCCGAGCTGACCGTGCTCGACTGGCCCTCGGAGCCCACCACCTCGACGCCTGCCTCAACAGGTGTTTCCGATGACGCATCATGTGGAGTGCGCGGCGATCCTTGAACCGGCCGGGAAGGGCTCCGTCACGCAGCTGGTTCTCCACGACGACGAACTCAGTAAGCGTGATGTGCGGCGGGCACGGCGAGGTGTTGTGGTGCGAGGACGTCAGGGTCAGGCCGCCAGTCGCCGTCCGGGATACCGGGGCAGTGCCGGCGGGCTGCCTGCAGAACCGTTGACAGTAGATCGGGCGGCACGACCATCACCGCTTGCCACTGCTTGCGACCCGCGGAGTCCAGCGATGTCAACTGCCGGGCCCGGCCACCGTACGCGGACACCTCCGCCTTGACCGCTTCCCACTGCTCGTGCATGCGTCGGAACGGGTCGCTGATCCACACCGGCGGATACGCCTGCCCGATCCGTGCCGAGGCCGCTCGGACCGTACCGGCGTCGGGAGCCGCGATCCACACGACCCTCTGGGGATAGCCATTGGCCGCGGTCAGCCGTCCGGTCGCCAACAGGCAGCCGAAGCGGTCGGCGACGTCGGTCATCAGCGCGCGCCGGTCCTCGTGCAACGGCCGGTGGTCCGGTAGTTGCTGGATGGCCAGGCAGCCGGTCAGCGCCTCGTGCAGCCGGATGGCGGCATCCTGGCCCTCCAGGCTGGTGTCGGTGTGCACGACCAGCAGCACCGGGCGGTCGTCGCCCTGGATCTCGATGTCGGCCGAGCCATTGGTGAGCGGGTCGAGCGCCCGCAGGTCCCACCGGTCACGGCGCCCCGGCGAGTTCGCCGGGAACAGTGCGGACCCTTCCGGCGTCAGGGTGAAGCGCTGCCGTTCGAATCGCGCGGACATCCGTATCGGGCCGCTGGCGGGAACCGCGACGACGCGCAGATCGGTCAGGTCGCCCTCACGGTGGTTGGCGCGCAGACTCTGCACCAGGGCCAGACCCTCGACACCGGTCGTGGTGCACACGTGCCGTTCGGCACCGCGGACGGTCACTGTGCCCAACCGGCAGTGCACGACGTCGCCGGCGGTCAGTGCGTCGCGCGCCGCCGGGTTGAAGAGGTGGACGCTGACTGTGCCGGGCCCGTCCCGACCGTCGCCGTAGTACACCGTGAGCTGATCGCCGGCGTCGAGGCGATTGCCCAACGCCCGATAGAGGGCGGCCTGCCGGGCCGGTACGAACTGCTCGCCGAGGGGAGTCGCCAGAACTGCCCCCGCTCCCGGGGGCGCACTGCTGACCGTGGCGATGTCGCGGCCCCTGGCCAGCGAGGCGCTCAGCAACTGGTGGTCGACCACCCGGACCCGGTGCGGGCGCCGGCTCGCCAGCGCCAGCCGGGCTGAATGGGCGCGGTGCCGGGCGGCGGCGACCGGGTCGGTGATCCGGTCGGCGAGCCCGGCCAGCCGCCGCCAGTCCGCCACTGCCAACGGCCCGGTCACCACCAGCCGGTCGCCTTGACGCTCCCACGGTCCGTCCGGCAGCCGAAGGTCGGCAAGGTGCTCGTCCAGGTCTTCCAGCGGCATCCCGTTGCGGCGCGTACTCCAGGTCAGCACCACCGACACGGCGGCCCCGAGCCGGATGCGCTCCGGAGCCTGCGGAAGCTCCCGGGCGAAGACACGGACCACCACGGGTGGGTCGTCCTCACGCAATCGCTGCCCATCTGGTGTCAGTTGGATGTACAGAGTGTCCAGCGTGACGTCCACCACTCGGCCGGTCGTCTGACAGGGGGACCGGTCAGCGGCGAGCCGGGTCAGTGCGGTCAGCGTCTGCTCGGCCTGTGAGGGGTCCAGCAGCAGACGTTCGGTGTCGGCGCCCGCTATGCGGAACGTCCAGGCGGCGCCCGGGTTCAGCTGGAGAAGCTGCGGGTAGCGAAGACCGGTGCCGATCCGCTGCGGGTCGATCGGGGCGACGAACCCGGTGGGGATGTGCTTGGCCACCAGCACTGGCTGGAGGTCGCGCGGAAAGACGCGTACATGGTCCAGCGCGAGTTCCACGTCACGGCCGAGATGGGCGTCGGTGAACGCGATGAACTCGGCCCGGCGGACATCGGGCACGCACTCCACCCGGCCGGCCGCCACCGCGACGACGACCACCTCGAACGGGCCGGCGGGCAGAACGTCGTCGGGCCGGACCCGCAGCACCGCCTCGATGTCGTGCGGCGCCGGGGCTACGAGGAGTGCGGCGTCCGTCGTGCCCCTGGCGTCGTCACCTTCCTCCGGGTCCCGCGGACCCTCCAAGTCCTCAGCATTGTCATCGGCGGCCGATTCCCGGCCCCCCACGTCGCCGCTGACGTCGTCCCCCAGTTCCTCGGCCAGATCACCGGAGCCGTCCTGCGGTTCTTCGTCGCTGTCGATCTCCACCGTGGGATCCGGCATCGGTGGCAGCGCCCACAGCAGCCGCAACCAGACGGATTGGTTCGGGCTGCCGGCCGCCTCGGCCACGAAGCGGTCGCCGGGCAGTATGGGCACCGCCGGGGGCGTCGCACCGAGGGGCAGGTCCGCCACCGCCGCGAGCCAGTCGTCGCCGTCAAGCACCAGGGAGGGCGGTACGACCACGCAGAAGGTCGCGTGCAGAACCCGCTCCGGCGGCGCCAGCGGGGTGACGTAGAGTCGCCGGACCCGCCGGTCGAGTGGGATCAGCAAGTCCTGGGCGGCTGGTGTCCGTCGGCTGACCCAGGACGCGTTGTCCAGCACGGGGCGGGCTGCTGCGTGCATGGCTTGTACCACCTCCGGGTCGGACCGGGGCACGGTCACCGGCCGCAAGTCCCGGACCGTCGAGGCGCGTTCGTCGGAGCGGTCGACAGGTTCAGCCGCGTAGACCGCGTTCGGGTGGACCCAGGCGATCGCGGCCCGCACTCGGGGCAGCAGCCGCTGGTCGAGAGGGCGTACAGCGGAGGTGCGGGTCTTGGCCTGGAGCGGACGCAGCAACTCCTGCCGCAGTCGGCCCAGTTCCTCGAGTGCGGCCGGGTTGGCGTAGTGCCTCATGGCCCACGCTGTCCGGGCTGCCGGGTCGGGCTGCCGCTCCCAGCCTGCCCACACCCGGCACACCACGTCGAGGTCGTCGGTGGCGCCGTCGAGGAAGGCCCTGTGGACATCGTCCACGTGCATCTTGGCTGCAGCCGGCCATTGGCGCGACCACAGCAGCAGATGCTTCCAGACGCTGTCGGACTTGGCCGCGAGTACCGTCGCCGCCTCGATCGCGCAGCCCGCCTGGTCGGCGGTGACGAGGATCGCCGCGTCGTCGAAGTCCGTTGGTGTGGTCGCGAGTTCACGGCCGACGGGGGTCGGGTCGCCGTGTTGGTCGAGGGCGCCGACCGCACGCAGCGCCGCCCTCGCCCGGTCCACCTCACCGGTCGGCGGGCCGGGGCGCGGCCAGCGTAGCGAAGTGGGGTCGGACACACCGGCGACGGCGGCGGCCAACAACACGGCGGGCAGCGGTGCCCGGACGATCTCCGGCGGAGTCTCGGTCTCCAGCTCGGTGAACTGCCGTTCGGTGTAAAGGCAGTGCCAGATCCCCGGGGCGGTCCTGCCGGCCCGGCCGCGCCGCTGCCGCAGTCCGTGCCGAGAGTGCGGTACCGGTTCGGTCGACTCGATGGCGGTTGTCGGGTCCCAGAAGGAGCGGTTGATCAGACCGGTGTCCACGACGTGCCGGATGCCGTCGATGGTCAGCGAGGTCTCCGCCAGGTTGGTGGCGAAGACCACCCGATAGCGGGTGCCGCGACGGCGGCTCTCCGGCCGCAGGGCGCGGCTCCGCTGCGCGGCGGGCAGCTCGCCGTACAGCGGCAACAGCTCGATCGCGTCGGCGACCTGGCCCATTTGTGGGTCGGCTCCAAGGAGTTGGCTGGTCTCCTTGATGGCGGTCGTGATACCGCCGCGTCCGGTGAGGAAGACCAGGATGTCTCCCTGATGGCACTCGACGTCGGCCGGTATGTCGGCGGGCCGGTCGCCGGTCGCCATCCAGCGCAGCAGCTCCACCACGGTGGACGCGGCGCGGGCCGGCATCTGGGCGGGCCAGGAGGCGACGGGCAGCTCCGGACCGGCCCACCAGCGTTCATACACCTCGTGAATGACCTTGCTGCGCATCCGGGACACCAGGACGGGGAATTCCGGCTCGAAGAACTCGGTGAAGGTGCTGGTCTCGATGGTGGCCGAGACGATCAGCACCTTCAGGTGCGGCAGTCCGGGCAGTTCGCGGCGCAGCAGCGCGAGGATGAGATCGATGTTGAGGGAGCGTTCGTGAGCCTCGTCGATCACGACCACGGAGACGTCGTGCAGCTCCCCGCGCCTGATCATGTTCACCAGGGTGCCGTCGGTCACGTAGACGAGCTTGTTGCGCGGGTCGGACTTGTCCTTGTGCCGCGAGTTGACGTAGCCGATGTCGGTGCCAGGGCCGGCCACCGATCCGTGCAGGGTGACGGCCACGTACTCCGGGATGCCGCTGGACGCCTCGATCCTCGGCTGGGTGACGACGATTTTTCCGTGGCGGGTCAGATGGTCGGCCGCGAAGGGGTGCGGCGGGACCAGCAGCCGCCAGGGCAGGAAGGTGGACTTGCCGGAGCCGGTACCGGCCACCACGACCGCGACCTGACGACTGCCCAGTTCGGTGAGCAGGTCGGCGATGTCCTCGTCGCGGATGCCGAAGGTGTCCGGCGGCGCCGGGGCGAAGCCGTCAGTGGCGCGTTCCCGGTGAGGTCGTGGCGGCCGGTCGAGCCGCCCGAGCCGGCCGGCCTTGAGGCCGCCCGGCGGGACCGGCAGCCCCGGATCGAGGTCGAGGTACTTCACCGCCAGCCGGGAGATGGCCCGGCTGTGCCGGCCGCGACATGCCAGGCAGCGCTCGGGCGGTGACTGGCCGCGGACGAAGGCTTCGTGCCGCGAGCGGTCGGAGTAGAGCAGCTCGCCTCCGCATTCCTTGCAGAGCACCTGCCAGTCGCGTGGCATCAGCGGCTCCTTGTCTCGGTGGGCATTGCGGGCCAGGGCGTGCCCGAGAGAGTGCGGCGGCTGGTCAAGTAGAACGGGTGGACCCGCAGGCCCGTGGTCGCGGTGACTTCGGCGACTGCCCGGTAGAAGCCGATCACGGCGGGTTCGAAACCGGTGTGGTGCATCAGCAGATCGCTCACGCCGGATGCGGCGAGCCGGTGCAGCCTGGGTACGGAGTCGCGGTGGCAGTACGCCGCCACGTCCGCGAAGGACCGTCCCGGTACCGACACCAGGCGGTTGCGGAACCAGTAGCCCGCGACCTCGGTATCGAGCCCGGTATGCCGCATGCTCATCAACCCGAGGGTGAGAGCCCGGCCCCGGCCCGGCGGCCGGACGGGCAGGGGGCCGAACGCGAACGGCCGCGTCTCGGCGGACTCGGTGGCGAACAGCAGTCGCAGCCGACCGCTCGGCGCAGCCGGATGGTGGAGTTCACGCAGCACTTCGGTGAGCACCTCATGCTTGGCCTGGGCACCGATCGGCAGCGGCTGCCCGGTGCGCAGTGCCTGGCCAAGCTGTCGGCGCAGCGTGGCGGCAGCCCGCAGCCGCGCCGGATCGGCGGCGAACACTTCGTCGGCCGTCCGCGGCAGGCTCCTTACTGTGGTGGCCAGCTCGGGGTCTGCGACCAGGTCGCGGACGGTCGCGGGCCGGTCTGGGCGGCCCGCAGCCCGGGTCACCGTGACGCCGTCCGGGGCGATCGGCGCGAGCGTGATCACCAGGCCCGCCCCCGCGCCGGCCAGCCGTCGCAGCGCGGCGTCCACCGCCTCGGCCAGCAGCCCGGACCCGGCCAGGGCCGGCCTGACAGCAGCCGCGAAGTCAGCGATCCCGTCCGGCGGCACCACCGTGGCCGACTCGATGCCCTCCAGCCAGGCCAGCAGGTCGTCGGCGTCCACGTGTGCGATGGGTTCGCCCTGTACGCGTGCGGCACGCTCCACGGTGGCGCAGGCGATGCGGTAACGCGTGCGGTCGTCGGCGCCCGCCTCGCCCGTCGCGATCCGCCGCCGCATCACGGCCGCGATCTCGGCGGAGGACCGGAACCCGTGCGGATCGGGCCCTGGGCAGCCGGGCCAAAGGCCGCTCTCGACGGCCCACATGGTCGCTATCACTGACGCGTCATCCTCGCCCGGTCCAGTCGCCTGGCGATGGCGACGTCCATGGTGGTCGTGAAATCCGGCGCCGCCAACACGCAGATCCCGGCACGGTCCGCGGCCGCGAGGAAATCGGTGAGGTCACCATGACGGGCCGAGGCGTCCGCAGGCACGAGCAGTACCTCACCGAGATGGCATTCGCGCAGCGCGGCCGGGCCGACCACGGCCAACAAGTCCGCGTCCACGGCCAGGGTGCGCACGACAAGCCGCCTGTGAGCCGACGGCGCGGGACCGGCCAGCACAGGCCAGTCGGCCGCCACCGGGCCACCGTCGACGGCGCTGAAGGCTACCGGGGCAGCGGTCGCGTCACGGCCCGGGAGATTCCGCGCGACACCGAAGTCCACCTCGATCGAACGGACCGTGTCGTCGTCATCGGACGCCGACGGCTGATCGCCTCGTTGCAGATGCCGGTGCAATGTGGACAGCATCATCGCGCCGCGCACCACCTGCTGGTCGGCGAGGTAGCGCAGGCGGTCGGTGACCGGGATCGCGCCGGTCAGCACGGCGGCCGGAGCGCAGGCCCGGCGTAGCACCACCTCGGCGTCCAACGCGGGCCACGTCTGAGTGGCCACCGCCGCGCACACCGCAGCCGGCGCCACCCCTGAAGACGGCAGCAGGGCACGCAGCGAATCGGGGAGCCGGGTGGCCGCGACCAGCAGGCGCTCGCCGGTCTCGTGGTCCCAGCGGCCGGAGCGTTCGGCCAGCGCGATACCGCGGGACCGCGCCCACTCAGCCAACGCCAGCGGCACAGACTGACGCCGGGACTCGATACGGAACGGGTGGTAGCCGCTCTCCCCGGCGATCCGCGTTCGTCGCACGAAGTTGACCGCGAGGCTCCCGCCGGCCTGGTAGGACTCGACCAGGATGGTGGTCATCGCCCAGCGTGCCGGGGCGCCCTCGGCGAAAGAGGACAGGGTGGCGGTGGCGCACACCGCGACATCGTGCTCGTTGGTGTCCCGATTGTGCCGGGTCTGCAGTAACGCGACCACCACGTCCTGGGAGCACAGGCGGCGTGTCGACCACTCGTCGGGCCGCAGCAGAGTATCGGCCTCCGTGTTGTCCGGATGGCCGTGGTACTCGGTGACGGCCATCGCGATGGCACGCAGGTCCTGCTGCCACTGCGACAGGAAATTGCGTAGGTTCGACGCCGCCCGGACCCGTAGTTCCGGGCGGTCGAGGTCCACCAGTACGACCGTGCCGCGACCCGCCGGGCCGACGCTGAGACAGTGCAGCTGCCGGTCGGGCAGCACTTCGAGGGGTAGTAGATCGATGCCGAAACCGGGTTCGGTCAGCCGCAGCAGCATCAGAACGTCCAGCACGTCCTCGGGTGCGTCGGCCGGCACGTCGGTGGTCCGCCGCCCGAGCCCCAGCAGCGAGCGACCGTACCCGCTCGGGGCGCCGCACTCGGTGACCCAGGCGGTCCAGGAAGCGGGCAGCCTGTCGGCGAAGAACTCCTGGACGACGGCAACGTCGTCGGCAGTCGCCACGTCGCGTTCCGTGCTGATCAGCGGGTCGCGGGTCAGCCATTCCCAGGGGTTGGCGGGCCTGGACCGCGGCGGGCGGCCGGCGGTCACGGCTGCTCGTCGTCGAGGGAAGCGCCTTCGCCCGCGAACGGTGCCGGCATGTCGTCACGGTGGCGGGCGCAGACGGTGATGATGTCGTCCAACACGGAGATGGGTTCACCGACCCGCACCATCGTCAGGTCATCCGCGATCTCGAAGAACTGGGCCAGCTTGGCGACCAAGTCCACCTCGATGACCATGGAGAACGGGTTGCCCTCGATGGGGCTGAGCAGGTCCGCTCGCTTCCTTGCGTAGGTCATCGCGCGCTGCGCTCGGCCGATGCTCGGTGAGCGGAGGTTGCCGTCGGCGAGCACTTTGCTGGATCGCTCGGAGTAGACGGCCTTGCTGTTGACGGTCGCCAACCTCCCATCGGGAGTGACGACTACGAAGTCTTCGGCGTTCATCCTGGTCGGCTCGCCGACGATGTTTTCGATACCGCCCTTCATGAGGGCTTGGGTCGCCAGCACCTCGTATCGCTGGCTTTGCAGCACCCGCAGTGCGACCTGCTCGCCCAGATTGCCCGCTTGCTCGTGTTGGTTTGTCGCCAGCCAGTTCCGTAGTCGCTGGTCCACCGCCTGGACCGCCGCATCGTTGATCGCGGCGCGCCGGGAGGATGGTCCCTTCTTCGCAGCGGCCAGGTCCTTCGGGGATCGTCTGCTGGTCTTCGGCTTCCTGGCCGCCTTGCCGGCCGGCCCACGTTTCCGAGTCGGCGGCGCAGTTGCTGCGGGCTTGGCCGCGGAATCGCCCTCGGCAGTCATCCGGACGCCGAGCCAGTCCTGATACCGCCTATTCAGCAAGGCATTGACCACCAGTGCACCGATCGGTTCGTCACAACCCATCTGGCCCCCCGTCCACCATGTTTCACCAAGTATCACCCCAAGGCGCCCTCCATACACCGGGTTTCCACTTGGTCTGCTCGGGGCCGTCGGTCGGACGGTGAACTTCGGCGTGGTGCTGGTTCAGGCCATCCGCGTGAGCCTGGTCCCAGGTAGCAGTATCCGGGCGGCGAACAGCCGGTCTGGTCCTTGGCGGCGATGCCGGTGTCAGAGCCGTCAGAGCTGTCGGAGCCGCTCAGGAGTGACGTGCCGGGACAGGGAAAACCCGCGCGTCACGGGCCTGTACGCAGGCTATTCTCCCGTGGTTCGATCATGACAAGGTCCAAGGGGGAGGGCTCATGGAGGACCGAGCGGAAATCGCGGTGGAGGAGCACGTCGAGCTGGAGTACCAGCTGACACGCGATGACATCGGACAGGCGCTCAAGGCGCGGGACAAGGCGTCGAGTCGCGCCCGGCGGATGCGCGGGTTCGCTCTGGTCGGCGGGGCCGCGCTCGTCGGGGCGTCGGCGGTGCCGCTGGCGAACGGTGAGGCTCCCGACACGCAATCGCTGGTGATCGCCGGCCTGCTCGTCGTGTTGCTGTTCGTGCTGCAACCCTGGCTCCTGGCCCGGCAGTTCCACAAGATCGCGTCCCGGAACGGGGCCTGCCGCACCCGGGTCGACGACTCCGGCGTCATCGTCAGCAACCAGGGCGGCTCCAGCCAGCTGAACTGGACCGCCGTCCCGCGTTACGCCGAGACCGCCGACACCTTCGTCCTGCTCAGCGGGGACAAGAACGTCTCGTGCCTGACCGTGCTGCCGAAGCGGGGCGTGCGGGGGGCGGGGGGTATGGACGCTGTCCAGGCCGTGCTGGACCGGCACATCCGCAGGCTCTGATTCCTTGCGCATGCGACAAGCGCGTGAATTACGTGAAGAAAGGCAGCCCGTGGAAGATCAAGAGCGGCAGGCTCGTGAAGAGCAATGCGTGAGAGGCACCCAGTGAACCGTCTACTGAACCGTCGGGGCGCTGCGGTGCTGCTGCTCCTGCAGTTCGCCTATCAGCTACTCTTTCTCGTCTTTTTCACGTTCGCGTACTCGAACCTCGAGGCGGAGATCGACCACAATGCGGTGTCTGTCTCCGATCGCGTTCTCGCAGACGCGATCGAGATCGCGGGCCTTGTCGGCGCGGTGGGCGGAGCCCTGCTCTTGGGACTGGACAAAGCCCGCGCACGGGCGCCGCGGTCCTTGCGCGTGGTCTGGTTGGCCGTGCTGGGACTCGGTGAGGCGGTGCTCGCGCTCTGGTGGGCGGTGGCGCTGACCGGAGAATCCTGGGGACCGGACTCGGTGATAGGCATCGTCGGCGTGATCTTCTGCGGCTACATCGCCGCGACGTGTATCGCTGACGTCACTCAGCCGACTGTGCGATTGGCCGACAGCGGCGCCTGATTCCGGCCCCGAGCGGGGGAGCGGGGCGGTGGCGGCCTCCGGTGTCGGTCTCTCAACCTTCGTCGGCCGAAGCCGCCGGTACCGTGGCGACTGATCGGGGCGGGGGCTGTCGTCCTCGTGGTTCTGGCCGCCGTCATCGGCACTGGTGTCGCGCTCGGCGACGGAGGCGAGGAGAAGGGGGCGTCGGCCAGTTCGACGGCCGGCGGCGAGAAGCCTTCCGCTACGCCGCCCGCGGGCGAGCCGACTGCCGCTGAGGTGATCACGGCGCGGAACAACCGAGAGTTCGCGGCGTTGTTGAAGCAGACCCAGGTGACGCACCGAACGTGGACTTCGCGGCCAAGTACCAGGGGTGGACGGTCGTTTTCGACGGTTCCATCGTGCACATGGCGTCCTACGGGGCTGCCGTCTGAAAATCCCTCCCACTCGAGCGGGTGATCATGCAAGAAGGTTGATCGGGGTGGGGGCCGCGTCGATATGGTGGGGCGGCCTTGCCGGATGGACCTGGGGGAATTCGTGACGTTCGAGCGGGAGTGGGCTGAATCGCGGGCGGTGGCGGCCAAGCGGTCCGCCATGCAGATCAACAGCGTTCCGGCCGACGGGGGCGGAGGCGGTGGCGGCGGGTACGACCTTGTGGTCAATCGGGACGACCTCGGCGCGATCGGAAATGACGCGTATGACCTGCTGGGTCAGCTGACGACGAAGGGCGACATCGCCCGTTCCGCCACGTTCGACGCGGCGACGGCGCTGACCAACGGGAACTTCGTGAGCGGTTCAGCCGTGTTGAAGGTGCACGACTTCTGGCAGACACATATGAAGACGCTGCTGGACGCCTGCGCGCAGATTTCGAATCACCTCGATTACAGCAAGGCCCGGCATGCCCAGGACGAGGTGAAGATCGAGGGGCAGTTGACGCAGATTTCCGCACTCACGGATTACTTGAAGTAGGGCTCGGGGGAGCGCGCCACATGCTGAAGTACGAGGACATCATCCACGCCCCGGTGAAGCAGCTGAAAGCCGCCGCCGACGACTGGGCGGAGATGGCGGGCAAGCTGGACGAGCTCGCCGCCGACGCCGCCCACGGAATGAAGGCGAAGGCGGACAAGGCCGACTGGGAAGGCGTCAACGCCGGGGTCACCAAGGCGTTCATCGGCAAGACCGTCAAGGAGTTCACGGACGCCGCGGCCGAGGCCAGGGGTGTGAGGCTGGTTCTCGAAGACGGTTACGCGGCCATCAAGAGGGCCAGGGACGACCTGATCGACATCCGGGACCACGAGGGACCCGCGGCCGGCATCCGTGTGGACGGCCAGGGCAAGGTCACGGCGCGGAAGCCATTGTCCGAACAGCACATGGCGCGCCACGACCCCGACTACATCGACCTCATCGCGCAGGAGAGGAAGAGCATCGAGTCGTGGCAGCAGAAGATCGACCTCATCGTCGACAACTGCAACGACACCGATCTCGCCCTCAAGAACGCCCTCGAGGCCAACGTCACCGACCGCAAGGACTTCAGCACTCCGACGTACACGAAGCTGGACCAGGAGGAGGCCGCCCGCGCCGCCGCACTCGCGGCCAAGGGCCGTGACCTCACCCACGCCGAACTTCAGCAGCTCAACGAGTTGCTGAAGGACAACAGTTCGTCGAAGGAGTTCGCCAAGGACTTCTACGGGAAACTCGGTCCCGAGAAGTCGCTGGCGTTCTTCGGTCAGCTCGCCACGGATACGTACGACTACAGAGACGTCGACAAGGAGCGCCTCAAGGACGTCCAGGAGCTTCAGAGGAACCTCGGCCTCAACCTGGCAACCGCTTCCCACGACAAGGACTTCACCGACAAGTGGGGTCCGGAACTCCGCAAGCTGGGCACGGACCGCATTCCGCTGACCAAGCACGACTACACCGGGCCGTTCGGTTACCAGCTCCTCGGCGGGATCATGCGGTACGGGAACTACGACGCCAAGTTCCTCAACCCCATCGCCGAACACGTGGCGCAGCTGCATGCCAAGGACCCGGACATGTTCGCCGACAACAAGGTGGTGAACGGCTGGCTGAAGAACCCGTACAACCCCTCCGGCGTGGACGGGGCCGGCTATGACCCGGCCACCGCCATGCTCCAGGCGCTCGGCAACAGCCCGGAGGCGGCGAAGAAGTTCTTCACCGACGCCCCGACCGCGTACAACGAGGACGGCACGGTCAACCATGGCGCCACGGCCGACCTCGGGAAGGACAAGGACGGCGGGAAGATCGACAACTACCTCGACTTCTTCACCAACGAGAAGTGGGAGTCCTTCCCCGACGCCAACTCGACCGATCCGAAGGATTGCAAGGCCGCGCTCGACCACATGCCCGACGCCCTCGGCCACGCCCTGGAGGCGGCGACACTCGGCTACCCCGCCGGGCACCCGGACTCCCACGTGGTGCGGGACGCGGACAACGCCGCGATCATGCAGAAGGTCATGGAGAAGTACGCCTCGGACCCCGGTCTGCTCAAGGAGCACCACGAGGCGATGGCCGACAGCCTGGGCGTGATGGGCGCGGGCTACATCGACGACATCAACTGGGCGTTGGACAAGAACGATCCGAACAGCGTGTTCGCGCCGGGCAGGAATCCGGACGCGCACGTCGACTTCGCGGACACGGTCGACGGCAACGGGCGGAGCGTCGTCCGCGGCTTCCTCAGCACCCTGGGTCAGCATCCGGACGCCTACGCGACGGTCTCGGCGGCGGAGCAGGTGTACACCCGCAGCGCGCTGGAGGGGACGGTGGGCCCGGACGGGAAGATCACCGACGAGGTCGCCGCCCAGGCCAGGGCGACCGTACGTACGGGCGCCGAGGTGCAGGGCATGCTCGACCAGTCGCGGGCCGACCAGGTGGAGGCGACCAACCTCAAGACCCATGAGGACTACGAGAAGGCGGTCGCCAAGCGGTCGGGCTGGGTCGAGTTCGGCGCCACGGCGGGCCTCGCAGCGGGCGTCGCCTTCCTCCCCGCGACCGCGGCGGTGGGAGCGGCGGCGGTGCTGATTCCGCTGGCTACGGATACGGCGAGCGGGGCTGCGGAACAGTTCATCGGCCAGGTGGTCGGTGATGTCGCCGACGGCTCGGTGGACAAGCACAAGGAGAAGCTGGAGGACCTCACCGACGAGGAGAAGAACAAGATCTACTCCGCCGGTGAGGGCATGTCCGAGGCCCCGATGCTGGAGTTTCTGGAGCGCCACGTTGTGGATCCCGACAAGAACCTATTCGCGCAGGACCTGCGCGAATCGATGCTGCTCGGCTACCAGGTCGGCAACGCCCGGGCGAAGCAGCAGGGCAACGACCCGGAGACCGGCTAAGGCCGATGCACGGCCGAGGACACGTGAGGATGCGGACAGTGATCAGTCATAGGTCGGTACGAAGGGGACTGCTTTCCGCGGCCGTGGCCGGCTCGGTTTTCCTCGGGGCCACGGGTTGTTGGGGTGACGGGGACAAGGACGGTCTACCGAAGGACTACAAAGCCGTTTCGGGCACACAACTCTGCGGTGGCAATGCCATTTCTGCCGACGCGTCCAAGGCACTGAAGGTGATCATGGGGGTGTCACGCTTCGAGGCTTCGTCGAAGGAGTACACCGTCGCGAAGGCCGCGTCGGATCTTGCCTTCGCGACGCCTGGCTTGACCGCCGGCAGAGAGAACGTGTGCCGTGTGTTCAAACCCACCGGCATGCGGCAATTCCAGCTCAGAATCACGTGGAAGTTGGCCGACGATGCCCCCACGGACGGCCCTGTGGCTCCGAAGTTCACCGTGCTGAAGATGGGGGACGAAACCGTGGCAGCGGCGGACATGGCCTACATCTATTTTACCTGCCGGAGTGACAAGTTGGTCGGCTCGGGAGGAGAGGCTCACATCGTGATCGGCGTGGAGCATTGGGCTGTCGCGGATTACCCCGAGGACAACGTGAAGGCACTGAAAGACGCCTACGCCACCGTCGCTCACTCCTTCTCCCTGGCCATGGCCAAGGAGCTGCGCTGCGAGAAGAACGGCGGGCTCCCCGCGAAGCCCGTGCTGGACCCGGCTTAGCCATGAGCAGACGTAGGACGGTACGCGAGGGACTGCTTTCCGTGGCCGTGGCCGGCTCGTTGTTTCTCGGTGCCACGGGATGTGGAGGCGACGGGGATAAGGACGGCCTTCCGAAGAACTACAAGGTGGTTGCGGGGACACAGCTCTGCGGCGGCAATGCCATTTCGGCCGACGCCGCCAAGTCGCTGAAGGTAATCACAGGTTCGTCTCGCTTCGAGGCATCCTCGAAGGATTCCACCGTCGCGGAGGCTGCGGCGAATCTTGCCCTGGCAACGCCGACTCTCGCCTCGGATTCGGGTGACATCTGCCGCGTCTTCACTCCCATCGGCAGCACAGCGCATTTCAATCTCAGAGTCACCTGGAGCGTGGCCGAAGACGCCCCCAAGGGTCCCCCGTCCCCGAAATTCTCCGTGCTGAAGATGGGAGAGGAGACCCTGGCAGGGACGGAGAAGGCGTACGTCTTTTTCGCGTGCCGGAGTGCCAAGTTGGTCGGCTCGGGAGGGGAGGCGCACATCGTGATCGGCGTCGAGCGCGGCGGTATGCCGAGGGACCCCCAGGACAACGTGAAGGTGTTGAAGGACGCCTACGCCACCGTGGCCCATTCCTTCTCGCTGGCCAT
Organism: Streptomyces sp. NPDC090119; assembly: GCF_044747085.1. Taxonomy (NCBI): domain Bacteria; kingdom Bacillati; phylum Actinomycetota; class Actinomycetes; order Kitasatosporales; family Streptomycetaceae; genus Streptomyces; species Streptomyces sp. NPDC090119. Next base: position 166,473 of record NZ_JBIVDK010000001.1, read on the forward strand.
GGCCAAGGAGCTGCGCTGTGAGAAGAACGGCGGGCTGCCCGCGAAGCCTGTGCTGGAGCCCGCGTAGCCATGAGTAGTCGCAGGTCGGTAGGTGAGGGGCTGGTTTCCGCGGCCGTGGTCGGCACGTTGTTTTTCGGGGTCGCGGGGTGTGGAGGGGATGGGGACAATGACGGCCTTCCGAAGGACTACAAGGTCGTTGCGGGGACCCAACTCTGCGGCGGCGACGCTGTGTCCGCAGACGCGTCCAAGGCGCTGAAGGTGATCACGGGGTCCTCGCGCTTCGAGGCATCGGAAGGGAAATCGACCACCGCGCAGGCTGCGGCGGACCTGATCGAGTCGTCCCCGACCGCCACCGTGACCAAGGATGTCTGCCGCGTCTTCACGCCCATCGGTACGCCGGATTTCCAGCTCAGAGTCACTTGGCGGCTGGCCGACGACGCCCCGACGGACGACCCGGCGGCTCCTAAGTTCACCGTGCTGAAGATGGGGGATGAGGCCTTGGCGGCGGCCGACATGGCGTACGTCTATTTCACGTGCCGGAGCGACAAACTGGCCAGTTCGCCGGAAGGGGCCCACATTGTGATCGGCGCGGAGCACTGGGCCATGCCGAGGGAGCCGGAGGGCAACATCAAGGCGTTGAAAAACGCCTACGCGACTGTGGCTCACTCCTTCTCGCTGGCCATGGCCAAGGAGTTGCGCTGCGAGAAGAACGGCGGGCTGCCCGTGAAGCCCGTGCTGGACCCCGCGTAGCCATGGGCAGTCATAGGTCGGTACGTGAGCGACTGGGTTCCGTGGCCGTGGTCGGGTTGTTGGCTCTTGGGGCTGCGGGTTGTGGGGGTGACGGGGACAAGGACGGTCTTCCGGAGGACTATAAGGTCGTCGCGGGGACTCAACTCTGCGGTGGGGATGCCATTTCCGTCGATGCTGCCGAGGCGCTGAAGGTGATCGCGGGGGCGTCGCGGTTCGAGGCGTCGTCGAAGGAGTACACCGTCGCGAACGCCGCGTCGGACCTTGCCTCGGCGATGCCTGGCGTGACCGTCGGCAGAGAAAACGCCTGCCGTGTCTTCACTCCTATCGGCACGCCGCATTTCGAGTTCGACATCACCTGGGAGTTGGCCGACGACGCCCCGACGGGTACCCCGTCCCCCAAGTTCACCGTGCTGAAGATGGGGGAGAAAACCCTGGCAGCGGCGGACAAGGCGTACGTTTTCTTCGCTTGCCGCAGTGCCAAGTTGGTCGGCTCAGGAGGGGAGGCGCACATGGTGATCGGCGTGGAGCGCGGCGGTATGCCGAGGGACCCGCAGGACAACGTGAAGGGGTTGAAGGACGCCTACGCGACCGTGGCCCACTCCTTCTCCTTGGCCATGGCCAAGGAACTGCGCTGCGAGAAGAACGGCGGGTTGCCCGTGAAGCCCGTGTTGGACCCCGCGTAGCCGGTGGAGCGGTTGCGGGTGGTGTTGGCTGAGGATTCCGTCGTGTTGCGGGACGGGATGGTCGAGCTGCTCAATGGCCGGGGGTGCGAGGTCGTGGCCACCGCCGGGACGGCGGGGGAGTTGCTTGCCGGGGTGCATGAGCATCGGCCCGACGTGGCCGTGGTGGACATTCGGATGCCGCCGACGTACACGGACGACGGTATTCGCGCGGCCGTAGAGATTCGCGCGAGGACGCCCGAGGTGGGCATTCTGGTTTTCTCGCAGCATGTCGAGACGGTGTGGGCCGAACGGCTCTTGGCCGACGGTGCGACGGGGATCGGGTACCTGTTGAAGGAACGTGTCGCCCGGACCTCGGAGTTCGTGGAGGCGCTGCACCGGGTCGCCGAAGGGGGTGTGGCGCTCGATCCCGAGGTGGTCAGCCTCATGATGCGGGGTGGGCGGCGGAGCAGGGTGGACACTCTGACGGCGCGTGAGCGGGAGGTGCTGGAGTTGATGGCGCAGGGGCATTCCAACCGTTCCATCGCCGCGCTGCTGGCGGTGTCGGAGCGGGCGGTGGAGAAGCATGTCGCCGCTGTCTTCGGCAAGTTCGAGCTGCGGGCGACCCACACCGACAACAGGCGGGTGAAGGCCGTCTTGGCCTACCTGGCGGAGAGCGGCGGCTGAGCGGCGGCTGAATCAGCACAGTCGCGTCGGCAGTTCGGCGGTCACCACGGTGGGGCCGCCGGGCGGGCTGTCCACGCGCAGGACGCCGTCCACCGCCGCGAGCCGCTCGGCCAGCCCGGTCAGACCGGTGCCGGTGCCGAGCGTCGCGTCGCCGCGGCCGTCGTCGCGCGCGATCAGGCGGATACGGCCGTCCCCGGAGCTTGCCGTGAGGTCGGCCGACCGGGCGCCGCTGTGCCGGGCGATGTTGGTGAGGAGTTCGGCGGCGCAGAAGTAGAGGGCGCGTGCGACCGCCGGGTGCGGGCGTTCCCGTAGGTCCAGGTGGACGGTGACCGGTACCGGCGAGGTGGCGGTGAGGGTCGGCAGCGCCTCACCGAGGCCGCCGTCCAGCGCCACCGGGTGGATGCCCCGGGTGAGCCGCCGCAGTTCGGTGACGGTGTCGTCGGTCTGGGTGCGGGCGCGGTCCACCAGGGTCCGCAGCCGCCCTGGATCGGGACCGGCGGGGGCGGAGAGCGCGTCGTCGGCCAGTGAGAGAGTGATGGCCAGGGCGACGAGTCGGGCCTGAGTGCCGTCGTGCAGGTCGCGCTCCAGGCGGCGGAGCTGGTCGGTGTTGTCCGACAGCAGGGTGGCGCGGGCGGTCTCCAGCTCCCGGACGCGCTGCTGGGCGCGGGCCGGGCCGAGGAGCAGCCGCGCGAGTCGTCTGTTCGCCGCGCTCAGTGACCGGATCGCGCCGGGCACCGCGGAGAGGAGAAGCAGGCCCAGCGCCATGGAGGCGGCGTTCAGCCAGCCGGTCGGCTGCTCGTCCGGCTGCAGCAGACGGCTCCAGAGGGGGAAGCCGAGCAGCCATACGCAGCCGAGCGGGAGCGCCACGGCGGTGACGAAACCGAGCACCCCGAGAGGCAGCCGCAGCACCAGATAGAGCAGCGTCCGCCAGGCGACCGGATCGGTCAGCACGGTACGGCCCCAAGCCAGCACGCCCGTCGAGCGGGGCAGCCTCGCCGGTGCCTCGACCCGCTCGCCCAGCAACCGGCCGACCAGCCTCCGGTGCACCGCGCCCCAGCCACGCGCGCCCAGCAGCGCGGCGACCACGAACGGCAGACCGAGCACGGTCAGCGAGAGCAGCGCCCCCGCGTACAAGACGGCGAGTGCGTAGGCGCCGCCCAGCAGGGCGAGGGGGAGCCCGATCACGGCGAAGGTCCATTCGCCGCCCTGGACGGACAGGTACCGGCCCCGCTCGGCCGCGTCTCCGGCAACAGTCCCACCGCTGCGCTCAGTCACGCCCACCGCCCACCAGCTCCGCCGCCGGGCCGTGGACCGCGCGCAGGCCCGTGGCCAGGATGGCCGGGACCGTCAGCAGTGCGGCACCCGCGACGACGTACCAGCAGGCGATCGCCGGGACGGACGGCATCGGCGAGCCGGTCACCGCCACGCTGAACGCGGCTGACGCGGCGCCCGCGACCGTCGCGCCGAGCAGGACGCCCACCACCGTGGTCAGCACCGCCTCCACGGTCAGCATGCGCAGCAGCTGTGGCCGGGTGGCGCCGACCAGTCGCAACAGCGCGAACTCGCGGAGCCGTTCAGCGGTCGCGGCGACCAGGGTGTTGAGGGTGGAGACGGCGGCGAAGCAGGCCAGCAACGTCAACTCGGCCTGTCGTAGCCAGATGTCCGTCGCGGAGGTGACGCTCGTCGCCGTCGCGTGCGCGGCGTGCCCGGCGGTGCTTGTCATGAGCAGCATGGTGCCGGTCAGCCCCACGAGCAGGGCCACCGGCACCACGGCGGACGACAGTCGCCGCGCGTACCCGCGCAGATTGGCGTCGGCCAGCCATCCCGCACCGGGTGCCAGCGCCCGCACCGGCGCCCCCAGCGCGGCGGTGAGGACACGGATCGCGAACGGGCCCGTCAGGGCGACGCCGATCAGCAGCACCAGCGAACCGAGCAACGCCGCCTGTCCGGCCTTGTCCACCTGTTCCGGCGGCCGTGTCGCGGCCAGCCGCAGCAGCAGGGCTCCGCCGGCCAGGACGCCGATTCCGGCGAGGAGGCGGGGCGCGCCGGTCCGCCCGTGCTCGGTGGAGCTGGCGGTGAGAGCCGCCGCGGGCGCGATACGGGAGATCTTCCGGGCCGCCACGGCCGAGGCCCCCAGGCCGACGGCGAGTACGGCGGTCAGGGCGACCAGCATCGGCAGCGGGTTCATCGGCACCCGGACCTCCGGCGCGGCCGCCCCGAGTCGCTGGAGCCCGGCGAGGAAGCGCCGTGCCGCGACCACCCCGGCGACCCAGCCCGGCACGGCCGTGAGCAGGGTGACCGTGACGACCTGGGCACGGGCCAGCCGTCGGGTCTGCCGGGGCGTCGCCGCGATGGTGCGCAGCAGGGCCAGTTCACGGAGCTGCTGACGGAGCGCGAAGCCCAGCGCGTTGACCACGACGAAGAACGTCACCAGGACGGCGATCTCGCCGAAGGCACCGGCGATCACCACCAGCCCGGGTCCCGCGCTCGCCCTCCGGACGGAGGCGGGTGTGGTGACGTCGGCGGCGAGCAGGGAGCCGAACAGTGTCAGGGTGGCGACGGCGAGGAAGAGCGCGACGGCCAGGCCGGCGAAGGCGGCCGGACGGCGGCGCAGCTGTCCGAGGGCGATCAGGAGCATCGTGGTCACCCGCCCAGTCGGCTCAGGCGCTCGCCGACCTGGGTGGCGGACGGTCGTACGAGCTCGTCCACCACCAGGCCGTCGGCGAGCAGGAGCACCCGGTCCGCGTATCCGGCGGCGACCGGATCGTGGGTCACCATCACGCAGGTCCGGCCGTCCCGGTCCACCCCGGCGCGCAGCAGGGCGAGGATCTCGTGGCCGGTGGTCCGGTCGAGCGCGCCGGTCGGCTCGTCGGCGAAGAGCACCTGAGGGCGGGAGACCAACGCCCGCGCGATCGCCACCCGTTGCTGCTGGCCGCCGGAGAGCTGACCGGGTCGGTGTCGCGCACGCCCGGTCAGCCCGACCCGGTCCAGCGCGTCCCTCACCCGGTCCCGGTCGGGCCGCTTCCCGGCCAGTCGGCCGGGCAGTTCGACGTTCTGCGCGACCGTCATCGCGGGCATCAGGTTGAACGCCTGGAAGACGAACCCGACTTGGTCGCGCCGCAGCTCCGCCAGCCGCCGCTCGGGCAGCCGGGAGACCTCGGTGCCGCCCCACCAGACGGTGCCTCGGGTGGGCCGGTCCATCCCCGCGAGGCAGTGCAGCAGCGTCGTCTTGCCGGAGCCCGAGGGCCCCATCACCGCGGTGAACGTCCCGGCCGCGAGGGTCACCGACACCCCGCGCAGCGCATGTACGGCCGCGGTGCCGCGCCCGTACTCGCGGTGCAGGTCCTCCGCGCGGGCGGCGGTTCCGGTGCCGGTCTCTGTCGTCGTCTCAGCCATGTCGTCATCCTCGGCGGACCCGGCACGGCGATCGATCGTGCCAGCCCCCGAGTCCGGGGTTCGGAAAACCGAACCGGCCGGGACGCCGCTCATCCGGCGCTCCGGGGGCTCGCAGACGTCTGCGGTCGAGCAGAGGACTGGCTGTTGCGGGACATGACGTTGGTGACACAGGCCGATCTCAGTGAAAGCAAGATGCTTCGAAGAGCCTCGGTCGGGTACCGTGCGGGCCATGTCGAGTCCTGAGTCGGACAAGGTGGGGGCTTTCGGTCACGCCGTCAGCCCCCTGAAGCACTGAGCTCTCAGCCCTGTCGTCCCGCCGCATTCCGCGGCCGGGCGAGTGTGCCCTCGGGGTTGGCCGCGGTGACGAGATGACCTTCTCGTGCTTCTCCTCACGTCGGAGCCACTCGATGCCTCTTCCGCTGTACTTGCTTGCCATGGCGGTTTTCGCCATGGGCACCTCGGAGTTCATGCTCGCCGGCCTGTTGCCGGACATCGCCTCGGATTTCGACGTCACCGTCGGGGCCGCAGGTGTGCTCACCTCGGCTTTCGCGATCGGCATGGTCATCGGGGCCCCTCTTGTGGCCGCGCTCGCCCGCAACTGGCCCAGGCGATCCAGCCTTCTCGCGTTCATCCTCACTTTCGCGGCGGCTCACGCCGCGGGGGCCGTCACCACCAGCTTCCCGGTCCTGTTCGCTACCCGGGTCGCCGCCGCGCTCGCGAACGCGGGGTTCCTGGCCGTCGCTCTGACGGCTGCCGCCACGCTGGTCCCGCTCGACAAGAAGGGCCGTGCGCTGGCCGTGTTGCTGTCGGGCACAACGGTGGCCACGATCGCCGGTGTCCCCGGAGGATCGGTACTCGGGACGGTGCTCGGCTGGCGGGCTACGTTCTGGGCAGTCGCCGCTCTCTGCCTGCCCGCGGCTCTCGGCGTCCTGAAGGGCATCCCAGGGGGACAGTTGAGGGCAGAGGCGACGGGCGGGCCGGTCTTGCGGGCGGAGCTCGCCCTGCTCACCAGGCCGCGGTTGATCCTGGTGATGCTGCTCGGCGCGCTGGTGAACGGGGCGACATTCGGAAGCTTCACCTTCCTCGCTCCCGTCGTGACCGACACCGCCGGGCTGAGTGAGCTGTGGATCTCTGTCGTTCTGGTGCTCTTCGGTGCCGGTTCCTTCGTCGGCGTCACCGTCGCCGGCCGGCTGTCCGACCAGCGTCCCGGTCTGGTCATCGCGGTCGGTGGTCCGCTGCTGCTAGTTGGCTGGCTGGTCCTGGCGGTACTGGCCGACAGGCCGGTCGCCTTGTGCACCCTCGTGTTCGGACAGGGCGCGCTGTCGTTCGCCCTGGGCAGCACGCTGATCACCCGGGTCCTCTACGAGGCAGCACCAGCCCGCACGATGGCCGGCTCGTATGCGACCGCGGCACTCAACATCGGCGCCGTCGTCGGCCCCCTTGTCGCCGCGACCACCCTCAGTACGGAGGCCGGGGCCCTCGGACCGCTGTGGGCGAGCGGACTCCTGGTCGGTGTCGCGCTACTCATCGCCTTCCCACTCCGCACCAGCGTCGTGGCCGGCCGAAGCGCCGAGGTGCTCCAGTGACCCATGCGAACGCCCCCTGCCTGTCCCAGTGGAAGCGCGGATCAGCGAACGCGCCGTGGGCCGTCGGCTGGCCCGCTGGGCATCAACCACCGCCGTCCCTGGACCTCCGAAGCAGAGCGAACCCGAGCAGTAGCGGTCCGGAACATCCACTGCAACCACCACCGACCTCACACCATCGCCGGGAACCGTCCTCCGGCCTCACGCCTCCGCGCAAACGTCATGGCCAGCGACAACTAGGCGGGCAGCGTGCAGACCAGCATCACGACACCCACGGGCGGCAGCAGGGTGAGGACGGCCGCCGAGACGCGGGCAGCCGACCAGCGGCGCTTCCAGGGCAGCAGCCAGGTGGTCAGCAGCGACCCGAAGGAGAGGGCACTGCCGTAGGTGAGGAGGCCGTAGACCCAGGCCAGTGAGGTGTCGAGGGCGGCCGAGCAGTTGTCCGGGCCACAGCTGTCCGTGGCCATGGCGGACAGGCCGCCGAACATGACGGCGACCGGGCCGAGGATGACCAGCAGGGCGGTGGTCATGGTCGCGATCACCGCGGCTCGGGGGTCCCTCGTGTCCGCGTACGCCGGGCCCGCTGTGAGGTGCTGTGTCGTCATGCGTCCAGTGAACGGAGGGGGCGGCGTCCCGCGCACCGGCCCGCGTACTCATTCGGCCCGGCCGACGTACTCAGGCCCGCACCCGCGAGGCCACCGCCCGGTCCGGGGTGGACCGGGCGGTGGCCTCGCGGCCCGTGGGTGTCAGGCCGTGGCCTCCTCCGTGGGCCAGGTGGTGCGGTGGTCGGCGGCCCGGATGATCTTCTCGGCGTCGTCCACCGGCGGGTAGATCCACTCGCTGTTGATCCGCTGCTTCAGCTCCTTGGCCTCCTGCCCGGTGAGCTGCACCGTGCGGTCCCAGCCCGAGGTCAGCACCGCGCCGGCGGGGCCGAGGTCGAGGCAGGTGACGTACGGGTCGGGGGCGAACGGGACGAGGTCGAGGCCGAGCAGGTCGGCGGCCACGTTGCGCCCGGCGAACTTGCCCAGCGGTACGGCGTGCTGGCAGCTCTGCGTCACCATGTGGTCGCCCTCGGCGCGGGCGGCGGCGGTGTCGCCCGCCGCGTAGACACCGGGGACGCCCTGGACGCGCAGGTGGTCGTCGACCAGCAGTCGGCCGAGGCGGTCCCGCTCGCCGGGCACCAGGGCGGTGAGGTCGCTGGCCCGCATACCGGCCGTCCAGATCGTGGCGGCGGTGGGGACGACCTCTCCGTCGGACAGGGTGACCGACCGTTCCCGGACCTCGTCGAGGGTCACGCCGAGGCGCGGTTCCACGCCGAGTTCGGCCAGGACGGCGGCGATGTGCGGCCGGGGCCCCGCACCCAGCTCCGGGCCCACGACGTCCGCGCGCTCCACGAGGACGACGCGCACCTCGTCCTGCCGTTCCACGGGCGCCAGTTCGCGCAGTCGCTCGGTCAGTTCGGTGGCGATCTCCAGGCCGGTGAAACCGGCTCCGACCACCACCACGGTGAACTGCCCCGCGAAAGCGGCCTGTTCGGCGGCGCGCTTCAGGTGGTGGTCGAGGCGGGCGGCGGCGCCCATGGTGTCGACGTCCAACAGGTGCTCGGAACCGGGCAGTTCGGGGCGTACGACCTGGCTGCCCGCGGCGAGCACCAGACGGTCGTACGGCAGGACGATCTCGCGTGTGTCCCGCCCGAGGGCGACCACGCTGCGCCGCTCGGTGTCGATGGCGGTGACCGTGGCGGCCACGCGCCGGACGCCCACCGGGCCGAGGACCCGGTCCAGCGACACCCGCATGCTCTCGGGGTCGGCCTCGTACAGCCGGGGGCGGATCACCAGGTCGTCGCCGTTGCTCACCAGGGTCACCTGAATGTCGGCGGGGTCGGTGCCGTTCTCCCGCGCCGTGCGGACCGCGCCGAGGGCGCTCCACACGCCCGCGAAGCCGCCACCGATAACCAGGATATTTTTCATCCAGATTCACCTTCCAAAAAATGGGCGCGGCAGGAGCCTCGCCCTGATCGAATCCTGTTCAGTCCAGCCGGAACGCCCGGCGCACCGCCGTGTCCATGGCGGGGGCGTGCGCGTCCGCCCGGAGGCGTACGTCCGCCAGCGTCTGCGCGGCCAGCGCCTCGCGCCAGGCGTGCTCCGCCCGGTCCATCGACGCCTTGACCGCGCACGCCGTGCTGAAATCGCTCACCGTGCACTCCCCGACGGTTCCGCACCGCCGGATCTCGCCGCACCGGAAGACCGGCTCGCGGCCCTCGATGGCGTCGACCACATCGAGAAGCGTGATCGAACCGAGGTCCCGGGCGAGCCGGAAGCCTCCGCGGGCGCCCGGCACCGACTCCAGCAGACCGGCCTTGACCAGCGACTGGAGCTGCTTGTTGAGGTAGGCGCGGGGCAGGTCGTGGCCCGCGGCGAGGGTGGCCACCGCCACCGGCTCGTCGCCGCCCGCCCACGCCAGGTTCAGCAGCGTGTGCACGGCCCACTCGACTCCTCGGCTCAACCGCATACCTGGACCATACGTATCCAGGTTCGCGCTCGTCAAAGCGGGCCGTGCGGAGCCCGCGCGCGGGGAACCTCTGATCGAGAAACGGCCCCCATGGGAAACATGTCGACATAGCGGCAGGGGTAGGTGTCCTTGTCGGCCGACATATGCACACCCGTCAGTAACTCGACCCGCGCACGCGGTCCGTCTCTTTCCGGGCCCGGTCCCCGCCAGGAGATCCACATGTCCTACGACAGCTCCGAGTTACCCACCGGCCGTCGCGAACCCAGCTGGTCCACGGGCGACGGATCACCCGAGCCCCGGCGCTCCGGACCGCACCGCACCCTGCGCATGCTGCGCCGCGCCTACCGCTGGCAGCGGCGCGTGGCCTCCCTCGCCGCGCTCGGTTACTTCGCCGTCTTCCTCACCCTGACCGTCAAGGCCCCCTGGCTCATGACCCGGCCCGGACCCGGCGGCCTGCCCACCGGCCTCCTGCTGGCCCTCGCCCAGATCCCCGTCACCTGGCTGGCCGTCCTGCTCTACGAGGTGACCGCCCACCGGCTCGTCGACCCGCTGGCCCGCCGCGCCCGCCAGTCGTACCCGGCGCCCGCGCACCGGGAAGGAGGCCGGTGACGGAGTTCAGCGGTCCCGCGCAGTCCTGGTCCCTGGCCGCCTTCTGCTCCGTCGTCGCACTGACCCTGCTGCTCTGCGTGCTCACCGGCCCGGACGCGGACGACCTGGCCGAGTTCTACACCGGCTACCGCTCCCTCTCGCCCCTGCGCAACGGACTCGCCATCGCCGGGGACTACATCTCCGCCGCCACCGTGCTCACCATCGGCGGCATCATCGCGCTGTGCGGCTACGACGGGGTGGTCCTCGCCCTCAGCGCCGTACTGTCCCTGCTCCTGCTGATGTTCCTGCTCGCCGAGCCGCTCCACAACACCGGCCGCTACACCATGGGCGACGTCCTCGGCCACCGCCATCCCGCCCGGAGCGTCCGCGTCACGGCCTGCGCCGTCACGCTCGTCGCGCTCGTCCCGATGATGGTCGTCCAGCTCGCCGGAGTGGGCGAACTCCTCGCCTACGTACTGGGGTTCACCGAACCCGCCATGAAGAACGGCTGCGTGGTCGGCGCCGGAATCCTCATGATCAGCTACGCCGCTCTCGGCGGGATGCGCGGTACCGCGCTCGTCCAGATCTTCAAGACGGTGATGCTCCTCGCCTCCGGTCTCGTCGTCAGCGGACTGATCCTGCACACCTTCGGCTGGAGCACCGGGGCGCTGTTCCGCACCGCGGCACGGGAGAGCGGCGCCGGTCCGGCCTACCTGCGCTGGGGACTGCAGTACTCCAGCAGCCCGCACCCCGCGCTCGACCTGGCGAGCACCCAGTGCGCCATCGTGCTGGGCGCCGCCTGCCTGCCGCACGTCACCATGCGCATGTACACCGCCGGAACCCCGCGCCAGGTCCGCCGGGCCATGTCCTGGGCGGTCTCCTCGGTCACCCTGTTCATCGTGATGCTGGTGGTGATCTGTACGGGGGCGACCGCCCTGCTGGGCCGGGTGCGCATCGCCGGGGCCGACCCGCACGGCACCACCGCCTACCTGCTGGGCGCCCGCGCCGCGTTCGGCACCGATCTCTCCCGCTCGGAGAGCCTGCTCTTCGCCACCGTCACCACGGCCGTCTTCCTCACGCTGCTCGCCTCCGTGGCGAGCATGACGCTGGCCTGCGCCAATGCCCTCGCCCACGACCTGACGGCCTCCCGCCGCACCCCTCTGGCACCGGCGCGCGAACTCACCCTCGCCCGCGCGTGCGCCCTGCTGGTCGGCATCCCCGTCATCCTGGTGGCTGCCCTGGCCCAGCACCGCAGCCTGCAGCCCCTGGCGACGCTCTCCTTCACGCTCGGCGCCTCGGCGATCGCGCCCGCGCTGCTCTTCACCCTCTTCTGGCGCCGCTACTCCCGAGCGGGGCTGCTCGCCACGCTCATCGTCGGCTCCCTCACCGTCCTGGCCCTGACCCCGGGCACCACCCTCGTCTCCGGAAGCCCGCTGTCCGCCTTCCCCGAGGCCGACTTCGACTGGTTCCCGTACAACACACCCGCCCTGGCCTCCATCCCCGCGGGCTTCCTCGCGGGCTGGCTCGTCACCCTGCTCTCCGGGAGGAAGGCCGCCGACCGGGAACGCGGCCGCTACGAATCCGTCGAACACCAGCTGCTGACGGGTCCACCGGCACGCGACCGGACCTGACGCCGAGGCCCGCCCGGCCGCACGGTCAGGCGGGCTGCCAGAGTTCGACCCGGTTGCCCTCCGGGTCGGTGACCCAGCCGAAGCGGCCGACGCCGTCCATGCTCTGGACGTCGTCGGACACGTCCGCGCCCTTGGCACGCAGCTGCGCGAGCATCGCGTCCAGGTCGCGGACCCGGAAGTTGAGCATGGTCCGCTGGGCGGGGGAGCCGAAGTAGTCGGTGCCGGACTCGAACGCCGCGAACACCGTCGGCCCGGTCTCCTGACGCCACAGGCCGTGCTCGTCGGTGTCCAGGCCCAGGCAGTCGCGGTACCAGGCGGTCAGGGCCGCCGGGTCGGTGGCGCGCATGAAGTAGCCGCCGATTCCCAGTACATGTTCCATGCGGGCATCCTGCCAGCAGAGCGTGGTGAGTTGCGGGTCGGCGCGTCAGAGCACTGCCAGCCGGTCCACCAGCAGCTCGACCCGCCGCTCGGCGTCCCCCGAGGGCAGCCTGCCCGCGCGGGTCAGGGTGGCCAGGCCGTGCAGGGCCGCCCAGAACACCTCGGTGAACAGGGCCGGGTGGACACCCTCCCCGGCGACCTCGCCGAGGCAGTCCAGCAGCGCGGCGAAGGCGTCCTTCAGTGGCTCCGGGGTGTCCTCCCGCGCGAACGCCAGGCCACCGTCGAGCTGGAACATCGCGTCGTAGACCGCCGGGTTGCGCTCGGCGAAGTCGAGGTAGGCGTGGGCGAGGGCGGTGACCCGGGCGCGCGGGCCGTCCGCGGCGGAGGTCGCGGCCCGCAGCGTCACCGCCATCTCGGCGGCCCCCTCCAGGGCGACGGCGCCGATGATCTCGCGCTTGCCGCGGAAGTGGCTGTAGAGCACGGGCTGGCTGTACTCGATGCGCTCGGCGAGGCGGCGCGTGGTGACCGCGTCCCAGCCCTGCTGCTCGGCGAGTTCACGGGCCGTCGCCACGATCAGACGCTCACGGGCCGCCCGCTCGCGCTCCTTGCGTTCCTGTACCGACATACGCCGATGCTAGCACTGCTAGACAATCGAGCATCGGCAGAGCTAGCGTTGAATCACTATCTAGCAGTGCTAGATCCCAGGAGGGTCATCATGCTCAACGCACTCGAGGTCTTCACCACCGTGGTCGTCGGTCTGATGGTGGGGGTGGAGTTCGCCGTCGCCTTCGTCCTCAACCCGATCCTCACCGGCCTCCCCGGCGACAACGGCCTGCGCGGCCGCGTCCACGGGGCCCGGATGCTCGGCGCCGTGATGCCGTTCTGGTACATCGGCTCGCTCATCCTGAGCGCGGTCTGGGCCGTCGCCGGATGGCACCACCAGGGCGCCGTCCTCGTCGTCATCGGTGCCGCGCTGCTGATCGTGAGCGTGGTCATGTCGGTGGTGCTGCTCGTCCCGATCAACAACCGGGCCAAGGCGTGGACCAGCGAGAACCTGCCCGCGGACTGGAAGGAGCAGCTGGGTCGTTGGGACGGCCTCCACTACCTCCGCGTCGCCGTCATCGTCGCCGCCTTCGCCCTGCTGGCCGCCGCGCTCGCCTGAGTCGGGATCTGGTCCGTCAGTGGCCGGGCCTGGGCAGCCCGGCCAGCGCGGTGTCCGCGATGCCGCGCAGGACCTCCGGGGCCAGACCGGCCTTGCCCACCGCCTCGATGCCCCGGACCACCGCCAGCAGCATGGCCGCCAGGTGTTCCGGGTCCGCGGCGCCGTCGATGTCGCCGTGGCGCTGGGCGGCGGCGATCTCCCTCCGCAGCAGGGCCAGGAGCGCCGTCATGGTCTCGGCCGACCGTCCGGCCACGGCCGGGTCGTGCTGGGCCAGCTCCGCCACGCCCTTCGCCAGCAGGCACCCGCGGTGCTCGACGTCCGCGGCGGTGTTGTCCGCCATCAGGTGCACATACGCCGACAGCCGACCGAAAGCCTCTTCGTCCGAGTCGCCCGACAGCTGTTCGTCGGCCACCCTGACGACCGCGGCGCACCAGTCGCCGAACACGAGGTGGAAGAGGCCGCTCTTGTCGCCGAACGCGCCGTACAGGCTGCCCTTGCCCAGGCCGGTCGCCCGGGCGATGTCGTCCATCCGCGTGCCCGCGTAGCCGGTGGTCCAGAACTGCTCCCGCGCACGCTCCAGGACGTGGCGTTCATCGAATGCGCGTGGTCTCGGCATGGTGCCTCAGCGTACTGATTCTTGACTGGATCGTCCATTACTGGTTACGTCGTTGTGGACGATCCATTCCAGAACTGAGGGAGTCCGCCATGCCAGGCGTGCTGCAGGAGAAGGTTGCCGTGATCACCGGGGGCACCAGCGGGATCGGGCTGGCCATCGCCCACCGCTTCGTCCGGGAGGGCGCACGGGTCTTCGTGACCGGCCGCGACGCCCACCGTCTCGAGGAGGCCGTGAAGGAACTGGGCCCGGCGGCGACCGGCGTACCGGCCGACGTCTCGGTCCTCGCCGATCTCGACGCCCTCTACGCGCGGGTCCGTGAGGAAGCCGGGCGCATCGACGTGCTGGTGGCCAACGCGGGAATCGCCGCGGACGCGTCGCTCGGCGCCCACACCGAGGAGAACGTCGACCTGACGCTCGCCGTCAACATCAAGGGCACGCTGTTCACCGTCCAGAAGGCGCTGCCCCTGCTGGCCGAGGGTGCGTCGGTCCTGGTCATCGGTTCGAGCAACAGCGTGCGTCCCAACGCGGACCTCGAGATCTACAGCGCGTCGAAGGCGGCGCTGACCAATCTCGTGCACAACTGGGCCCGGCGGTCGCGGGAGCTCCGGTTCCGGGTCAACGTGCTCAGTCCCGGCCCCACGCGCACGGCGGCCCTGGTGCGTGCCACCGGAGGGAACGCCGAGCAGTTCGCCGAGGACTTCGTGCCGCTGGGGCGGCTGGCCGAGGTCGACGAGATCGCCGAGGCCGCGCTCTTCCTGGCCTCGGACGCCTCGTCGTTCGTCACGGGCGCCGAACTCTTCGCCGACGGCGGCTACACGCGGGCCTGAACGACACCCCGACCGGCAGTCCCGCGTCCTCCTCGGATGCCACCGGAACCGACATCGCGGGGCTGCCGGTGAACGTCCGTTCGTCAGTTCGAGAAGATGTCCCCATGACAGACAGCAACCTGGCCGTCGAAGCCGAACAGCGCCTCGCGGCCGGTGACCACGCCGCCGCCCTCACCCTCTATCTGCGGGCCTGGAACCGCCCGGACGACGAGGTGGCGGAGCGGGTCTTCGACCTCATCTCGGACTGGGCGGACATCGGCGCCGCCCTCGACACCATCGAGACCGCCGCCCGGACGGGCAACACCGCCGCCTACGAGGCCCTGGCCGAACTGCTCGTCGAACTCGAGCGACCCAAGGAGGCGCTGGCGGCGCTCCGGGCGGCGGCCGACGGCGGGCGGGACGTCACCCTGATGATCGCCTCGATCCTGGCCGACGAACTCGGCGACCGGGAGCAGGCCGAGGAGTACTACCGGCAGGCGCTCGTCGACGACCACCCCCGCGCGCTCAACGACTACGGCGCCTTCCTCAGCGAGGACGACGAACGGCTGGACGAGGCGGTCGAGTTGCTGACCCGGGCGATCGAGCGGGGCGACGACATGGCGGCCGGGAACCTCGGCCGGCTGCTCGCCGACGAGGAGCGGTACGAGGAGGCGCTGCCCTGGCTGAGGCGGGCGCTGGACGCCGGGCACCGCTCCGTGCTGGCCGTGCTCGGTGAGACCGAACACGTCCTCGGTGACCTGGAGTCGGCCCGCGTCCACCTCCGCGAGGCCCTCGCCGAGGAGATCACCGGCGCCCACTTCGCCTACGCCCTCCACCTGGCCGAGACCGGTTCCCCCGAGGAGGCCGTACGCCACTACGAGGCCGCCGCCAAGGAGGACGGCGAGATCAACGCCTACCTCAACCTCGCCCTGCTCCACGAGGAGTTGGAGCAGTGGACCCAGGCGGACCGCCACTACCGCGAAGCCCTCGCCCACCAGGACGAGACCGCCTACGTCTACTACGCCCAGTTCCTCGCGGACCAGGACCGGGGTGACGAGATCGGCGCGCTTCTCGCCGCGGCGGCCGAACTGGACCTGGACGAGGAGGACATGGCGGAGCTGCGGGAGCTGGCGGAGGAGAGCCGTTCCGGCACCTCCTGACTGCCTCCTGGAGCGGGAGCGTGGGGGCGCCCTCACCACCCACGCCCCGCCTCCAGCAACACCTCCCGCACCCTGGTCACATCCAAGTTGGCCGGGTGGCCCGGCCGTTGGACCAGGTAGCCGGTGTTCAGCGGCGGGTCGTCCGGGGTGTGCAGCGGGACCAGGGCGCCGGACGTCAGTTCCGGTTCGCACAGGTAGCGGGGCAGGACCGAGAAGCCCGCCCCGGAGACCACCGCCGACTTCACCGCCCGCAGGTCCGGGACCGTGACCGCCGCCGGGCAGTTGAGGCGGGTGTGGAAGACGTGGCGCCAGTAGCGGCGGGCGATGGGGAGGTCTTCGGCGTAGGTGATCAGGGGGACGGGGTGGAGGGCCGACGGGCCTTCCGCCGCCAGGCGTTCGGTGAGCCCCTCCGCCCACACCGGGGACGTCACCAGGACGAACTCCTCGTCCATCAGCGGCACCGCCGTGAGCGTCCGTCCGCGTGGGCGGTACGTGGCGATCACCAAGTCATGGCGGCCGGAGCGGAGTTCGTCCAGCAGGGGGTCCGTCAGGCCCGGTGTGACGCGCAGGCGTACCCCCGCCGCCAGCAGCGGAGCCAGGGCGGGCAGGACCCGCGCCGAGAGGAGTTCGGCCGGGCCCGCCAGGTGGACGGGGGCCGGTCGGTCGGCGGGCTCCGCACCCGTCGCCGTCGCGAGCGCGTCCAGCGGGGCCGCGACGCGGGACGCCAGGTCGTGGGCCACCGGCGTCGGTGCGACCCCGCGCGGCAGACGCTCGAAGAGGGTGCGCGCCAACTCCCTTTCCAGCGCGCGGATCTGTGTCGTCACCGTGGACTGGGAGAGCCCCAGCAACCCCGCCGCGGCCGTGAACGACCCGGCGCGGTACACCGCGAGGAACGTCCGCAGCAGGTTCAGGTCGGGGGAGCTCACGAGGAGCGCGCCTTCAGGACGCGCAGCGCCAACTCCCCCCAGCGCAGGTTCTCCTGCTCGAAGGAGATGCCCCGCAGCAGGGTGAGGTACGGGCCCACCCGCTCCGCCTCGGCCAGGTACTGATCCTCGTCGCGCCCGTCCAACAGCCGTTCGCGCAGGCGCTCGTAGCCGGTGAGCTTGGTGCGGGCCCACTCCACGCGGGTGGCGATGTCGGCGCGTACGGCGGTGAGTTCGCCGATGTCGGCGCACTGGACCTTGACCAGGAGGCCGTCGCGGATGGCGGTGGGGCGACCCAGGGGATCGGCGAGGTAGGCGCGCAGGGCGTCGTGGCCCGCGTCGGTGAGGGAGAAGAGGCGTTTGTCGGGGCGGCGCTCCTGCCGGATCACGCGCGCGGTGACGAGGCCCTCGCGCTCCATCCGGTCCAGCTCGCGGTAGAGCTGCTGGGGTGTGGCCGTCCAGAAGTTGGCCACCGAGGCGTTGAAGCCCTTGGCCAGGTCGTAGCCGGACGCCTCGCCCTCCAGGAGGGTGGCCATCACAGCGTTGCGCAGGGTCACCTCCTCACTCTACTCTCCAACACACCTATTCAACTTGTTGAGTAAGGAGCACCCTGTGCATCCCTTCCGTGCCGCCGTGGAGAACCGCGACGCCGCCGCCATCGAGGCCCTCCTCGCGGAGGACGTCGTCTTCACCAGCCCCGTCGCCTTCAAGCCGTACGCGGGCAAGCCGATCACCGCCGCGATCCTGCGCGGCGTGCTGCGGGTGTTCGAGGACTTCCGGTACGTGAAGGAGATCGCCGACCCGGACGGTCGCGACCACGCCTTCGTCTTCACGGCGACCGTCGACGGCCGGGAGATCCAGGGCTGCGACTTCCTGCACTTCGACGAGGAGGGGCGGATCGACGACTTCACCGTCATGGTCCGCCCCCTCTCGGCGGCTCAGGCGCTGTCCGAGGCGATGGGCGCGCAGTTCGAGCGCATCAGCCGTGAGGCGGCGGGCGCCTGAGCGGGGTCCTTCCTCAGCCCAGGCGCTTCAGGACCTCCTCCGCCAGCGGGGCGGAGGACGCCGGGTTCTGCCCCGTGATCAGGTTCCGGTCGACCACGACCTTCGGCGCCCACGGCTCGCCCACCTGGACGTCCACGCCCGCCTCGCCGAGCCGCGTCTCCAGCAGCCACTTGGCCTTGTCGGCGAAACCGGCCTGCGCCTCCTCGGCGTTGGAGAACCCGGTGACCTGGTAGCCCGCGAAGGCGTTGCTGCCGTCCGGCCGGGTCGCCGCGAGCAGCGCGGCCGGGGCGTGGCAGACGACCGCGAGCGGCTTGCCGGAGTCGAGGGCGTCGACCAGCAGCCTGCCGGAGGTGGCGTCCACGGCGAGGTCCTCCATGGGGCCGTGGCCGCCGGGGTAGAAGACGGCGTCGTAGCCGTCGAGGTCCACGTCCTCCAGCCGGACCGGGTGCTTGAACTCGGGTGCGGCCTCCAGCGCGGCGGCGATCCGGTCGGCGCCCTCCTGGCCGCCGTTGACCTCCGGCGCGAGGCTGCCCTTGTCGACCGTCGGGACGACCCCGCCCGGCGTGGCCACGACGACCTCGTCACCGGCCTTCTTGAACGCCTCGTACGGCGCCACGGCCTCCTCCGCCCAGAAACCGGTCGGGTGCTGGGTGCCGTCGGCCAGCGTCCAGTGGTCGGCGCCGGTCACCACGAAAAGGATCTTCGACATGAGGTCTCTCCAAGCAGTCTGAGGTCCGGGGAGCACCGGCTCCCCACTTGACCGTAGACCGGTGCCCGGAGCCGCACCAATGAAGCCGCCGATGTCCGGTATCGGCAGGCCGATGGGTTGTACGGGAATATCCGCCACGCCTCTGACCTGCTACGACGCCTACTCCACCCCGGCGCCGCGGAACGTACGCCGGTACGCCAGCGGGGTCACCCCGATCGCCGCGTGCAGGTGCTCGCGCAGCGAGGTGCCGGTGGCGAAGCCGACCTCGGCGGCGAGGTCGTCCACGGCGAGGTCGGTGGTCTCCAGCAGGTGCCGCGCGCGGGCGATCCGCTGCTGGATCAGCCAGCGCCCCGGACTCGTACCGACCTCCTCGTTGAACCGCCGAGCGAAGGTGCGCAGGCTCATCCGGGCGTGCCCGGCCAGCTCGGCCAGCGACAGCGGCTCGTGCAGCCGCTCCAGCGCCCACTGGCGGGTGGCCGACGTACCGCTGGCCTGCTCCTCGGGCACCGGGTGCTGGATGTACTGCGCCTGCCCGCCGTCCCGCCACGGCGGTACGACACACGCGCGGGCCACGTCGTTGGCGACGGCCGCGCCATGGTCCTGGCGTACGACGTGCAGGCACACGTCGACCCCGGAGGCCGCGCCCGCCGAGGTGAGCAGGTCGCCGTCGTCCACGAACAGCACGTCCGGATCGAGGTCCACGGCCGGGAACCAGGCCCGGAAGGTGTCCGCGAGGGACCAGTGGGTGGTGGCGCGGCGGCCGTCGAGCCGCCCGGCGGCGGCCAGCACGAAGGCGCCGGTGCAGATGGAGACGATCCGGGTGCCGGGCGGCACGGCCGCGAGCGCCGCCGCCAGCTTCGGGGGCAGGCCGCGCTGGACCAGGGTGATGTCGAACGGCGGGAGCACGACGGTGTCCGCCGTCGCCAGCACCTCCGGCCCGTGCTCCACGGCCACCGAGAAGTCGGAGTTGGTGGCCACGGGCCCGCCGTCGACCGAGCAGGTCAGCACCTCGTAGCGACCCCAGGCCGTGCCGAAGACCCGGTTCGGGATGCCCAGCTCGAAGGGGTAGACCCCGTCCAGGGCGAGGACGACGACACGGTGTTTGGCGGTCATGGCACGATCCCGTTGAAAGATGGCATTCATGCCATGGTACGTCGGCCTCGCTCGGGCGAACCTGGACGTATGACGAACCACGCCACCATGCGCGCCATCAGCCAGGACGAGTACGGCACCCCGGAAGTCCTGAAGGAGACCGAGCTGCCCCGCCCCGAGCCGGGCCCCAGCGAGATCCTGGTCGCGGTCCGCGCCGCGGGCCTCAACCCCACCGACTGGAAGCACCGCACCGGGGGCCTCTTCCTAGACCGCCTCCCCCTCGTCCTCGGCTGGGACGTCTCCGGTGTCGTGGAGGCGGTCGGCTACGGCGTCACCCTCTTCAAGCCCGGCGACGAGGTCTTCGGCATGCTGCCCTACCCGTACGGCGTAGGCGCCCACGCGGAGTACGTGACCGGTCCCGCCCGCGCCTTCACCCACAAGCCGTCCGCCATCGACCACGTCCAGGCGGGCGCGCTGCCGCTGGCCGCGCTCACGGCGTACCAGGCGCTGGTGGACACCGCCCAAGTCCGCCCCGGACAGCGGGTGTTGGTGCACGCGGCGGCTGGAGGCGTCGGTCACCTCGCTGTCCAGATCGCCAAGTCCCTCGGCGCGTACGTCATCGGGACGGCGAGCGAGCCCAAGCACGAGTTCCTGCGGTCACTCGGCGCGGACGAGGTGATCGACTACCGGTCCGTCGACTTCAGGGATGCCGTGGGTGACGGCGTGGACGTGGTGCTGGACACCATCTCCGGTGATACGCGGGTGCGTTCGCTGGAGGTGCTCCGGCCTGGCGGCGTGCTGGTGTCGCTGCTGCCCGGTACCGATCCGGAGGAGTCCGCTAAGGCGGAGGCTCGGGGGGTGCGGGTGGAGACGCTGCTCGTGGAGGCGGACCAGGCGGGGATGCGGGCGGTTGCCGAGCTGGCGGCTTCGGGGGCGTTGCGGGCGCATGTGGAGGGGGTGTATCCGCTGGCGGAGGCGGCGAAGGCGCATGAGGTGGGGGAGACGGGGCGGGTGACCGGGAAGTTGGTGTTGACGGTCGGGTCCTGAGGGGGTTGTGCGTAAGCCCTGCCGCTCCGTGTTGGGGGAGGGGCAGGGCTCTTCGCTGCGCGCGTACAGAAGTCAGATGTACCGCTCGGCGGTGAGGAAGTTGGTCCAGGCGGTGGGGGAGAGGTGGAGGGTGGGGCCGGTTGTCGCCTTGGAGTCGCGGACGTGAACCGTGTCGGGGCTGACGGCGACCTCCACACAATCGCCGCCCTGGGTGCCGCTGTAGCTGCTCTTGAACCAGGCGAAGGGCTCAGCGTTGTTCATAGCTCTCCCAGCAACCTCTCGATGAGTTTCATTGACTCTCGCGGGGTGAGAGCCTGCGAACGGATGATCCCATAGCGCGCGCCGGCGAGCCCCACCTGCTCAGGGTCGGTCTCCAGCGCGCTGGTCACCTGCGCCTCCACGTAGAGGAACCGCTTGTTGTCCTTGCGGGTGACGACGGTGAAGGCGCCGTCCACTCCGGCGTTGTCCTCACAGTCGGTCGGCATTACCTGGATCTCTACGTTGCGCCGCTGGCCCATCAGGAGCAAGTGCTCCAACTGGCCTTGTAGCACGCGTTTGCCGCCGTACTGGTGCCGCAGAACCGACTCGTCCATCACGAAGCTGAGCAGTGGTGCCGGGCGCCGGTCGAAGATGTCCTGCCGGGCAAGCCTGGCGGTCACGCGCTGCTCGATCGTCTCGTCGTCGAGGGGCGGACGCCACATGGCGAGCAGCCCCCGCATGTACTCCTCGGTTTGGAGCAGTCCCTTGACGACGAGGGTGTCGTAGGCGAGTAGCTCCATGGCCTGCTTTTCCAACTGGGCCATGCCCTGGAAGAACGGCGGGTACTGCGCCCGCTCCACCTCCTCCTTCCAGAGTGTCAGCAGGCCGCCCGCATCCAGTGCTTCATCAGCCTTGTCGATCGCGCGCGGCGGAGGAATGCGACGGCCCTGCTCGAAAGAGGCGATGGTGGCGGCCGAGTAGCCGAGTCGCTTGCCCAGCTCCTCGCGGTCCATCCCGGCCCGTAGTCGCAGGGTCTTCATGGTCTGCCCGAATGCCACGACCACGCCTTGCGCGGACTTGTCAGCCGTACGTGGCCCACTGCCGTCGGCGCCGTCGCCGTACTTGGGGTTGGTCTCGTTCTCGCTCATCACACCACCGCCTCCCCGGATCAACGCCCTTAGCGGGGGCGCCGTCACGCCGTGCTGCTCGTACCGGCGTCGGCACCGCGCGTACAACGGGGTCGCGTCAGTGCGTCACCGCTGGTCACGCTACGCCACCGGGAGGACCGTGGTGTCCATGATGAGCAACCTCGGCAGTCCCACGGATCACTTGGCGACCGACTTCGCCATGCGCTTCACGTCCACCCCGCGCGGCGCCCGCCTCGCCCGACGCCTGGTCGGGGTGCGCCTCCAGGAATGGGGCATCCCGTACGGCACCGACGCCCACGACAACATCATCCTGATCACAGCGGAGTTGGCCGCGAACGCGGTACGGCACGGGCATGTGGCGGGGCGCGACTTCCACGTCCGGGTGTCGCTGGTGGGGCGTACGGCGCGGATCGAGGTGACGGACACGAGGGGGGAGCGTGTGCCGCCCCGGCCGGGGGAGTTGGGGGAGCCTGGGGTGGGGGACGGAGGGAGGGGGCTGCTGCTGGTATCCCGCCTGGCGGCGGCCTGGGACTGGCATGCGCGGGGGGAGGGGCCGGGGAAGGTGGTTTGGGCGGAGTGCGGGGTGGGGGGTGAGGGGGGTCAGTAGGGGGGCAGCTTCGTGGATGCCGGTGGCGGCCGCGTGATCGAGGAGGCCCACGCGTCGGCGAGGACGAGGCGGTGCCGGGTTCCGGTGAGCCGAGCCGGGCAGCACCTCCCCCGGGCGCCGACAGTGGAGGACGGTTGGTTCGTAGTCTTCACGTGGCCCAAGGACGAAACACCCCCGCGCTCGCGGGGACGACCTCATAACACAGCACCCGTCCGCCACTCCGGAGGGAACACCCCCGCATTCGCGGGGACGACCGTCCGTTCCAGTACTCCTGCTGAGTGTCGTTGGGAACACCCCCGCGCTCACGGGGACGCCCCCTTCCCCGCTGCTGGCGTGCCCGTGGGGATGGGAACACCCCCGCGCTCGCGGGGACGACGGCTCCAGCCGCACCCGCCCCGCGGCGCGCTCAGGAACACCCCCGCGCTCGCGGGGACGACGACTACGCGCCCGAGGGCCCCGTGCGCGACCGCGGAACACCCCCGCGCTCGCGGGGACGACCCAGCGGCGCCCCTCCTGGATCGCCTCGTCACGGGAACACCCCCGCGCTCGCGGGGACGACAGCTCCGCCACCTGATAGGCCGACAAGTACGCCGGAACACCCTCGCCGCTCGCGGGGACGACCAGCTCCAGGACCAGACCGTAGAACTCCTGCGCGGAACACCCCCGCGCTTGCGGGGACGACACAATGGCGCATCTCCGCGCCCCCGACGGGCCCGGAACACCCCCGCGCTCGCGGGGACGACAGAGCTGTAGCGACCTCACGCGGTGTCGAGCTGGGAACACCCCCGCGCTCGCGGGGACGACATGCACATCAGCAAGGCCGCTGCCGCCCGGATCGGAACACCTCCGCGCTCGCGGGGACGACCTGGAGCCGTAGCTGTTGGTGCCCGCGACGAACGGAACACCCCCGCGCTCGCGGGGACGACGCGCTGGAGGCCATCCCCTCGGACCGGCTCCGCGGAACACCCCCGCGCTCGCGGGGACGACACTTGCTGAGCTGGGTCTCTATCCGGGGAGGGGCCTGTTTTCGTTCAGTTGAATCGGCGGCCCTCCCGTTCGGCTGTCTGCCCCACGCCAGTTTGTCGGCGCCGGATTATCAGTACCCCCTCCACGCTCTGTTTCATCGTAGGAGCGGCATGCAGGCGGTGGACCGGGATGACGGAAGTCGGGTTGAGACTCGAACGTCTTCCTCCACGGCACGGGGACGATGTGCGTTCCGGCCGTCACATCAACCTCACCGGCGGCACCCGATCAATGGCCACGCCGAAAACGCCCACCGGTCCGCAGATGCGGACCGCCGAACTGGACGCGCCCCCTATCGGGTGCCGAACGAGCTGTCACCGGCCCGACGTTCCCCACGCGGTGGCAAGGTGGCGACGCCCAACTACTGCCGAACGCCAACCCACTTCGCTGCGTCCGACCTCCTGGTCCGGTACGGATACGTCGTCCTCGCCGCGCCGAAGGCACACGACCGCACCGGAGTTGACGTTCGCCACCCGCCCTTTCACGGTGCGGAGGACCCCGGCGCCGGGGGCGAAGTTTCTGACGAGGATGACGTAGAACCTACGCGTCCCCCAGACTGGCCGCATGGTCACGCTGGAGACCCCCCGTCTGATCCTGCGTCGCTGGCGCGAGGAAGACGTGGCACCGATGGCTGCCGTCAATGCCACCCCGAGGTCATGCGGTGGATTCGTGACGGCAGCGTCCGTGACGAAGAGCAGACTCGCCGCAACATCCAGGCGTGGGAGAACGAGTGGGAGTCGTAGGGCTTCGGCTTGTTCGCCGTAGAGATCCGGTCCAACGGCGAACTGGCCGGATTCACCGCGCTTTCCGTGCCTGACCTCTCGCCGGAGGTCCTGCCTGCGGTCGAAATCGGCTGGCGGCTCGGACGTTCCCACTGAGGGCAGGGCTTGGCCACCGAGGCCGCCGCGGCCGCTCTACGGTTCGGACTCGAAGAGCGTGCGCTGGAACGGATCGTCGGCATCGCTCAAGTGGGCACCGACGCCTCCGAACGCGTCATGGCCAAACTGGGCATGCGCCCGTTCCGCGAGACCATCAGCCCCACCTGCGATCGGCCGGTACGGGTGTTCGAGCTGCCGTCGGACAGGTACGCCACAGGCATGCGTTGACGTATGGCAACGAGGTCGTGGTCCTCGGAGCGAACTTCCCTGGCTGCTGGACAAAAGCGTGGTCAGAGCCCCGTGACGGCGAACGGCAACTCTCGGTGGAAGACGGCCATGGCCACGCCGGGGCCGTCGTAGTCGTCGACGATCTTCGCCTCGAAGCCGAGGCTGCGATGGAAGGCGATCGAGCCGGAGTTCCCGACTGAGGTGATCGCCTTCAACCGCTGCGCACCATGACGTGCCGCGGCTTCGGCGAACGCCGTGTACAGACGACGCCCGAGACCGATGCCACGGGAGTCCTGCCGCGTGGCGATCAGATGCACGTACCCGGTGCCGTCCGGGGTGACGAACCCGAAGACGTACCCACGGATACCGTCCTCGGCGCGGGCAACCAGACAGGTGGACCCGAACTCCTGCACCAGCGCCCGGAGATGCAGCGACCTGAGATCCCGTTCGCCCCAATAACGGGGGTGATCCGTCAGGACCTGATGGAAGTCGGCCACCCCTGCCGGTTCGATCTCCATGTCCATGGCGGCAATCATCGCAGCGGTACGTCCCAGAGGCAGACGGAAACCACCAAATTCCGGCCGCTGTCCCCGCCGCCGTACGGCGACGCCGAGCAATCCCACCTGCGGCCCGCCACCACCGACTACTTCCGGCCCGTTCTGCAGCACAACCGAGTGGCTACGGCAGGACGCCTACCACTCCGTCTGCCAGTCGGCGCCTACGGGGCGGTGGCGGTACGCCGCCCCAAGCGGCCTCCTCCCTGCGCTCGATCAGCCCATGCGTCGGCGGGGTCACGGCACCGGGCGCGCAGCTGATCACGTGTCGGCCGTGGGCGGGCGGACGCGCGGCGGGACGACGTCGCCCACGATGGGGTACTTGCGGGCCCGGAAGGGTGCACCCCGCGCTTGCGGGGACGACAGGCCGACGTGCCGCATCAGCCGCCACGCCTCGGGAACACCCCCGCGCTCGCGGGGACGACGCGGCCCGGCACTTGCCCCACCAGCGGTGGGTGGGAACACCCCCGCGCTCGCGGGGACGACGTCATCACCGAGTACAGCTTGGCGGGCTTGTCGGGAACACCCCCGCGCTCGCAGGGACGACTGTCCGAGCGCGACGACTCGGGCGGCGACAGCCGGAACACCCCCGCGCTCGCAGGGACGACGAGGTTCTTGACCTTGTAGCCGAGAGCCTGCACGGAACACCCCCGCGCTCGCAGGGACGACGTTCCGATCGCCACGGCGATGGCCGCCGCGCTGGGAACACCCCCGCGCTCGCAGGGACGACACTTGCTGAGCTGGGGCTTTGTTCGGGGGAGGCCCTGTTTTCATTCAGTTGCATTGGCCGCCCTCCCATCCGTCTGCCTGTCCAACGCCGCTTTTCCAGAGCCGTTGTGTCAGTTCTCCCCTCTGCGTGCTCGGTCTCATCGTAAGAGTGGCAGAGAGGGGGGTGGGCCGGGATGGCGGATGTCGGTTCGGGGCGAGTGTGTTGTAGGGGAAGTCGGCTGAGCGGGCGTCGGGCGGGCTGCTCAGTTCAACCCGTTCGATATCAGTCTCGGAACAGGTGAGCGCGCATGTTCAGGGGCCATTCGTGGCCGAGCCCGCACGCAGCTTGCCCTGAGTGATCTGCGCCAGCTCAGCAGCCCCCTGCGGAACGCTGGTTGGCGGTCGGCATGATGGGCGGCGGCAAGTTTTCAGGTGTTTCTGGAGGAGTGATCGTGGAGTCCGAGGCCGAAGTCGATTTCGGAGTCACCGACCGCGGTCAGTGGTCCTACTCGCAGGCGGTCGGCGTCGGCCCCCTCCGGTTCGGTATGACCGTCGACGAAGTGGTCAAGGTCGCTGGGACACTTGGCCGTACGAAAGTCGGCGATTGTGCTCAGGACTACCCGATCTTCTCGCCGACTTGGAAGATCGAAGTGCACCGCCACGGGTCGGCTTCCCTTCCGCCCGCTGTGACGGCCTACGCGAGCCGAGCCGTGGGGCTGTTCTGTATCGCCGCCGACGCCGTCCAAGGTCCCCAAGTCGCCTTCGACGGAATCCCGCTGGTCGGGAGAGACCTGTCGGAGCTGGAATGCGAGGTGATCGCGTATGCCGAGGCGATGGATGTGCACTTTCGCTACACGCCAGAGGGCTACGCAGCCCCGGACGACCCCGGGATCATCGTGCGCGCACAACTGGTTGGGCAGGTCCTCCGCTCGCGTCCGTTGTTCATGGTGATACGCGACGGTGCGAATACAGAGTGGGACTCGCTTCCCTCCGACGAGTACCACGTCAAGGGCAAGTCCGTGGCCTGACGTGGTGTGGCGGGCAGCGAGGTGGCCTGACCCTCTCGGAGATGTAGACGGTTTCGCCGGGGGAGGAGTTCGCGGAACTCTGGGCGAGGCGCTTGGGCAACGCGCTATCGGTCAAGACCTTCCGGCGGATCGGGGCACCCACCTGGGGGCCATGCCGTACTGAGGACGTTCCCCTACGTGTCGTCGGACGATCGCGGGACGTCCCCCCTCAGGTGAAGGCGATGGCTGCTCCAGTCGAGACCGAGAGCCGCGCAGCGCGGAGCAGTTGCAGGCATACGTAGGACTCGACGCCGTAGCGCTGCCACCCCTCCGCGGCCGGCTCCTCGGCGTCGGCGGCGTCGAAGACCTCTTCTGAGTCCGGATCGAGGTCTTCCGGAAGGCCGAGGGCTTCAGCAAGTCGACGCGTTTCCGCCAGCAGCCGCACCGAGGAGCCCAGGTAGCCGCCCGGGACCGCTTTGTCGACGATGACGTGGTCGAACTCGATGGGGACGTAGTAGCCCTCGCAGTCGGAATGGTGGACCAGATGGTCGAACGGTCCAGGAGGATCACTGGGGAGAGCCTCGTACACCTGGTTCAGGAGCGGGTCGTCGGCCGCCCGCCGACTCGTACCCAATGGCTCGGGCAGTCGGCCCGCTGCTGCGAGGTGAACGGCGAGACGGCGAACGGTGTGCAAGCCCGAGTAGCCCCATGCCTCGAACTCCGCGGCCTCACCGTCGTCCAGGTCGGGCTCAGTCCACGGTCGAGCTCCCACACGTACCAGTAGCTCGCCGACCGCGACGAAGTCAGCGCGGACCATCTCGGTGTAGTCGTCGTCCTCGGCATCGACGAGCACACCGACAGCTATGTTCAAACCCACGATCCGATCTTGCCACCGTGCATCGACCCTCGGAAGCCGCGCGCTGCTCTGCCACCAGGGTCACACCACAACTGCAAGCCGTGGCCGCGCGCAGCTTGCAAGCACCTTCGAGCCCATAGGAACGCCCCCGCCCGCAAGCCTTGGACGACGTTCCATCGGGGAGCACCCCCGCGCTCGCGGGGACGACGGCGGTGGCGGCCATTCCTTGATGCGCCGGTACGGAACACCCCCGCGCTCGCGGGGACGACGGCTCCATGACGACGGACGTGTTCATCGACTCCGGAACACCCCCGCGCTCGCGGGGACGACGTGCCGGGCGATGTGAAGCTGCACCCGCAGCACGGAACACCCCCGCGCTCGCGGGGACGACACTTGTTGAGCTGGGTTTTTGTGAGGGAAGAGCCCTGTTTTCGTTCAGTTGCATCGACGGTCCTCCCGTCCGTCCGGCTGTTCAACGCCGGTTGATCGGAGTCGAATTGTGATCCCCCCTGCGCTCTGTCTCATCGTAGGAGCGGCATGCATGGGGGCGGGCCGGGATGGTGGATGGCGGGTCGGGTACGAGGGCGGTGGGGGTGCTGTGGGGGACGTCGACTGCGGGCGAATGGCAGACCGCTCGATTCCCGACTGATCGATACCGGGGAGCCAAGTGAATGTAGCTTCTGGCCATGACTGGTGACTGGCGGATGGACCGGATCGGGGCTGCGCTGAGGGGCGAGAACCCGACCGTGCTGCGACGGTTGACGGCGGGGTTCGCGGTGATCGGGGACGTGCAGTTCCTGCCTGGCTACTCGGTTCTGCTCGTTGACGCGCCGGACGTACAGCGGCTGTCGGATCTGCCGAGGGCGAAGCGGCTGTCGTTCCTGTCGGACATGGAACAGCTCGGTGAAGCGGTCGAGCGTGCTTGTCGGCGGCTGGACCCGGCTTTCCGTCGAGTCAACCTGGAGATTCTGGGAAACACGGACCCGTTCCTGCACGCGCATGTCTGGCCGCGCTTCGAGTGGGAGTCGGCCGAACTGGTGGGCAAGCCGGTGTGGCTTTATCCGCCTGACCGGTGGAGCGACGAACGCTTCCGGCTCGGTCCGCGGCACGACGAGCTGCGGGACGCGATTGGTCGGGAACTGGACCAACTGCGAGAGGCCACATGAAAGTTGAGTCCCGTAGTCGATCGGTCAGCCAGAGTCCTTAGACGCCTCCTTCGCTGGCCTTGGGGAGGACTCCTGCCGATGGCTTCTGGGCTGTGGGGCGGGGCCGGGCGGAACTGAAAGCGGGCGACAGGGCCTTCTTCCCGTCGTAGCCCCTGGTCGGAGCCAGTTCGATTCGCCATTCTTCTCGGATGGAGAACCACACGGATGACGCCGCCGCCCCATCCCGCCCGGCTCTGACGGTCCTGGCGCCGGGCGCGGCAGTTCTGGCGGCCGCCACTCAGTTGCTGCTCCTGCCATGGGACCCCCGCAGCAACGTGCCGGTGAGCCCCGGCTCGGACACCCTCACCACCGGCTACACCTGGTGGGGCACCGCCCTGTTCGCCGTCGTGCTGGCCGCGTTGGCCTGGACGGTTGGGCGGTGGGGCCGGACCGGGGCAGCCGTGGCGGCGGTGGGCGGGGTGCCGGCCGTGCTGCTACTGGCGTCCTTCCTCGCACACGAGCCCGACCCGGACGGCTTCGCCGGTCTCTGGCCGACGAGTTGGCTGAGCGGCGCGGTGCTGATAGTGGCGGGGGTCGCACTCGTGGCGGGCGTGGCCCACGAGGACCTACCGCGTACCGTCCGGTCGTTGCTCGTTCCGGTACTGGTGGCTGGCGCCGCTGCTCTGTCGGGCTTCCTGGTCGAGTCGGTCGCGTCCGGGGAGGGGTGGATCGCCCGCGTCGTCTCCGCCGTGCTCGCGCTGGCGACGGCCTACGGGCTCGGCTGGGCGCTGCGCGCGTGCGGGTGGGACGTCGGCCGGAGCGTGGCACTCACGACTGGCGCGGTGGTGCTCATCGCGGGGGTGGACAGCGCGTCCGTCCCGCTGTGGGGCTGGTCCGCCCCGGATACGGTCGCGTGGCTCGTCACCATCACGGCTTTCGCCGTGGGTACGGCCTCGGTGTGGGCGTGGCGAAGGCGGACCTAGCCTGGCGGGTTCGCTGTTGGCGGCGGTTGGCGAAACGGAAAGCTGACACGAGGTCGTGTGTACCGGGTGGGTGCCCTTGGAGAGGGGCAGCTCATACCTATGGCCTGATGGCCGACCCGGACGTGCTTCGCTGGTCATGAGGGGGCGGAACTCCGGGGGGAAGCCCAAGTTCCACCACTCCATCCGGGGCCGACAGGCGAGGTGAAGACCAGGCGGGCAAACACCCCTGACCCCTCGATGCCGTCTCGAGAACACCGCCGCCCTCTTCCCGCACTCGCGGGGCCGACGAGATGGTGCCTGCGGTGTGGCCGACGCCTGCGGGAACACCCCCGCGCTCGCGGGGACGACGGCAGGACAACGAAACATCCGTCGGCGGTGCCGGGAACACCCCCGCAGGCGCGGGGACGACTCAGCGAGCGACTCGCTGGTGAACGCCTCCGGCGGAACACCCCCGCAGGCGCGGGGACGGCGAGCAGTACTTGGGGTAGCCGTAGCCGTACACGGGAACACCCCCGCAGGCGCGGGGACGACTCGCACTCATCCTGAGCGCGGTCCTGCACTTCGGGAACACCCCCGCAGGCGCGGGGACGACGGCTTAGCGGACGCGGCCACGTAGCCATGGCTGGGAACACCCCCGCAGGCGCGTGGACGGCACTTGTTAACCTGGGGTGTTAAGCGGCGGTGAGGGCTTTTTCGTTTGGTTGCATTTGAGTGGTCACAGCAGCGCCTCCTCGGTGCTTGCAGTCAGCCTACGCATTGCAGAGCGACGTAGGGACAAGGTGCACGCACGGCAGTTCACCCCCTGCCCCGTCCCCGCCGCGCCGGCACCGGTCACAACCCCTCGGCGGACAGGGTGAGTTCCAGCCCCGGGAACCGTTCGAACAATCTCCGCAGCACCGTGCTCACCTCCAGCCGGGCCAGCGGAGCAGCCAGGCACAAGTGGATGCCACGGCCGAGGGCGAGGTGGTCCTTCGCTGGGTGGGTGTCGGCGGAGGGGATGTGCTGGGACGGGTGGGGGTTGGCGGCCGCGTAGGAGGCGAGGATCGGCTCGCCAAGGGGGCGGCGGCCGTACGGGAGGGGGATGTCGCGGAGCGCGTAGCGGAGGGGGGGAGGTGTTTGACCGCGGGCTCGTGGCGGAGGGTCTCCTCGACCACTTCGGCCCAGCTCGCGCGGCCCGCGCGGGCGTGGGCGAGCTGGGCCGGGCCCGCGAGGAGGGCGGTGATCGCCTGGTCGATGATGTTCACCGTCGTCTCGTAGCCCGCGCTGATCACCAGGGGGAGGGTGTCGCGCAGCTCCTCGTGGGTCAGCGCGTGAGCGCCGCGATCCGGCGGCCGCTGAATGCCGAGGCGGCCGTGCGGCGCATGATCCCGTGGTGATCACCGCCCTACGCCGGGAACATCTTGGCCACCGCCCCCCACAGCGCCAGCAGCCACGTCGGCGCCACCTCGGAGTGGCACCCCCACCCGACCAGCCCGCCTCACCACCCCCGCACCCCCGCCCCCTCCTGGAACGTCCCGGTCGCCTCCCCCTCGCACGCCAGCCGGACGATCACCTCCGCACCCTCCGCCACGCTCTGCATGCCGGTGTTGTGGTTGAGGTCGGTCGCCGTGAAGCCGGGGTCCGCCGCGTTGATGCGTAGGTTGGGGAATGCCTTGGCGTACTGGACGGTGAGCATGTTCAGGGCGGCTTTGGAGGCGGGGTAGGAGAGGTCGGGGTAGAAGTGCTCCGGTGCGGCGGGGTCGGCGAGGGCGCGGGTGAGGGCCAGGCCGCTGCTGACGTTCACGACGACGGGGGCGGGGGAGCGGAGGAGGAGGGGGAGGAAGGCTTGGAGGACGCGTACCGGGCCGAAGACGTTCGTCTCGAAGACGGCCCGTACGTCGTCCGCCGTGACGGCCGCCGGGTCGACGAAGCCGCCGTCCGGGCGGCGCGGCTCGATGCCCGCGTTGTTGACCAGGACGTCCAGGCCGCCCGCCGCCTCCAGCGTGCGGACCGCCGCCAGTACGGAGGCGTCGTCGGTCACGTCGAGCTGGACGAACGTCGCGCCCAGCTCCTCGGCCGCCCGCCTGCCCCGTTCCTCGTCGCGGGCGCCGACCCAGACGGTGTGGCCCTCGGCGAGCAGGCGGCGGGCGGTCTCGAAGCCGAGGCCCTTGTTCGCTCCGGTGATCAGTGTGTTCGTCATGGTTCCAGCCTCCGCCGGGCGCGCGGCGGCAGCCAGAGGACCGGTTTTCCTGGGACTGGCGGTACCAGGCGGCCGCACGCCCCGCGCGGCACACTGGACCGTATGGCGAGCACGGAACTCGGGACGGCGATCCACCGCTGGCGGGACCGGCTCCCGCCCGGCGAGGCGGGGCTGCCCCCGGGCGGACGCAGACGGGCCGCGGGGCTGCGGCGGGAGGAGCTGGCCCAGCTCGCCGGGATCTCCGTCGACTACGTGACCCGGCTGGAGCAGGGCCGGGCCACCAACCCGTCCTCCCAGGTCGTGGAGGCGCTCACCCGGGCGCTGCGGCTGTCGGCGGCCGAGCGCGACCATCTGTACCGGCTCGCCGGGCTCGCCCCGCCCGCCCCGACGGCCGTGCCCACCTTCATCCCGCCCAGCGTGCACCGCCTGCTGTACCGGCTCGGCCGCACCCCGGTCGCCGTCTACGACGCCACCTGGACCCTGCTCACCGCCAACCCGCCCTACGCGGCTCTCATGGGGGATTCCAGTCGGTGGAGAGGGCGCCAACTCAACGGTGTCTGGCGGCACTTCGCCGGTTCCGGCTCCGGAGTACGGCACACCCCCGAGTCACTGGCCGCCTTCGAGTCCGCCCTCGTCGCCGACCTGCGCGCGGCCGCCGGACGCTACCCCGACGACCGGGACCTGGCCGCGCTGATCTCCGAACTGCGCGCCCACAGCGCCCGGTTCGCGGAGCTGTGGGACGGCGGCACGGTCGGCGTCCACGACGCGGCGCGCAAGACCATCGACCACCCGGTGGTCGGCCCGCTGACCCTCGACTGCGACATCCTGTCGGTCGCCGGCAGCGATCTGCGGGTCATGGTCTACACCGCCGAACCCGGCACCGAGGACGCCGAACGCCTCGCCCTGCTCATGGTGTTGGGGACCCAGGAGGTGGCCGTCTGAGTCCTTCCGGGTACCCGTGACCGCATCCCGCCGAACGGAAGGGAAGCACCATGGCCTCCACAACACGCCCCCGCCCACGCCGACTTCGGGCCTGGCTGACCCTCGCCACCGACAACTGGCTCTCGCGCGGCTACCTCGTGGTGGCCGGGTCCGCGCTCGGGTTCTTCCTGTACGCCGTCTACCTCTCGCCCGACCCCGGCTTCGCCGCGATCTGGCCCTTCGCCGTCACCCTGCCGCTCAGCGCCGTCGCCTTCCTCGCGCCCTCGCCCGAACTGGACCCCGCCGTGGACTGGCTCAGCCCGCTGCTCTTCTCCGCCTGGGTCGCGTTGTGCGCGCTGGTCAACGCCGGGCTGCTGGGGATGGCCGTACGCGCCTTCCGTACCCGATCGGCGGCCTAGGCGCCTGCCAGCGGATACCGGTGCACCACCGGCAGCCCCGTCAGCAGACCCGGCCACACCGTGTCGATGACATGCGCGCTCGGCGTGAACAGCGGCCGGGGCAGCGTCGCCGGGTCGTGCCACTCCCAGCGGTCGATCAACTCCGGCTCGCGCACGCTCGGTTCACCCTTGTACGCGGTCACCCGCACCGCCGCCGTGACCCGTGGGATGCCGTGCACGGAGTCCATCAGCAGCGCCAGCAGCCGCGCGTCCTCCGCCTCGGCCCGTAGGCCCGTCTCCTCGGCCAACTCCCGCACGGCCGCCTCCGCGAAGCCCTCCCCGGCGTCGTTCTTGCCGCCCGGCAGCTCCCACACCTCGCGCTTCTTCGACCAGCCCAGTAGCACCCGGCCCGCCGCGTCGGTCACGGCGACCCCGGCACCGGTGAGCGCGTGCGGCGAGGGCCGACCCTTGTCGGCGTAGCCGATGCCCTCCACCAGGTCCTCCGTCACGTCCTCCACCACTTCTCCCTCCGATCGGGCGGGAAGGCGTCTCACTCCTCCTTCCGCCATGCGTCGACCCCCAGTCTGCCCGTCGTGCCGAGGTCCAGTTCCGGGGTCAGCATCACCGGCGCGGCGCCCGCCCTGGCGCGGACGCGGAGGTAGGGGGCGTTCACGGCGCCGCCGAAGGCCTGCACCGTGTTGCGCCAGACGATGCCGGACAGGGCGCGCTCGCCGGGGCGCAGGGTGACGGGCCCGACCACGTCCGCCGGACCGCCGAGCTGGGCGACCTGGGCGGAGGGCACGATCCGTACCCCCTCTACGCGCTCGTGACCGGCGTCGATGATCTCCAGTTCCGGGCGCCCGTTCACCGTGTACGGCTCCGTACCGCAGTTCTCCAGGTGCAGGCCCACCATGCGCAGCCCCAACGCCGCGTCACCCTGGTCGGCGTACACCCGCACCCCGGAGGCGGGGCAGGGGCCGCCGGGGGCCGGGGCCTCGGCGCTGGGGATGCTGCGTACGGACATGATCGACACGCTGGTGCCGCCCGCGAGGTCGCCGTGGTCCCGGCTCATCGCCACCCTCCCGCGCACGGTCCTGCCCGGCCCGACCGGGCCCATGACCCGGCTCCCCCCGGTGTACCCCCTGGCGTCGAAGACGACCGTGTACGTCATGTCGTGCGCGGCCGGGTTGGTCACCTCGAACTCCACCGTCAGGGAACTCGACCGGCAGGCACCGTCCTCGTCGATCGCACCGGCGTACAGGCGGGTGATCCGTACCCCGTCCTGGACGGTCCCGGTGCTGGACGGCACCGGGCTGGGCGTGCCCGGCGGGCGCGGGGCGTCGGCGGTGGCCGTGGAGCGGGCGAGCGGGACCTCGCCGTAGGGCGCGGCCTTCGAGGGGCACAGCGCCTCCGCGCGCACCCCGCCCCCACCGGCCCCGGGCTCGACGGTGCCACACCCTGCGAGAGCCAGGAGCACACCCACACCTGCGAATGATCTGCGCATCCGGCGAGTTGATCAGGAGCGGCCCCCACCGGCTGTGGCGGAAGCCACTCCTCCGGTCACAGGGCTGTCACAACGCCCCCGCCGCGCACAGCCGTTACGACGCCCTGCACCACCAGACCGTCACGACGCCCCGCCCCGCTCCTCGAACGCCCGCAGAATCCGCTCCGCCGCCAGCGTCGCCGTCAACGAGCCTTCCCTGACCTCCTGTTCGAGACCCGGCGCCAGTCGCCTGACCTCCGGGTCCGCGTGCAGTCGGCCCAACAGCTCGTCGCGCACCATCGCCCACGTCCAACCCACCTGCTGCTCCCGCCGCTTGGCGCTGAGGCGACCCGTGGAGTCCAGCAGGGTGCGGTGCTGCTCCAGGCGTTCCCACACCGTGTCCAGGCCGCTCGTCTCGCGGGCGCTGCAGTGCAGCACGGGCGGAGTCCAGAAGGCGTCCTTGCCGTGCATCAGCCGTAGCGCGCCCGCGAGTTCACGGGCCGCGGCCCGCGCATCCTTCTCGTGCGGGCCGTCCGCCTTGTTGACGGCGATCACGTCGGCCAGCTCCAGCACGCCCTTCTTGATGCCCTGGAGCTGGTCGCCCGTGCGGGCCAGGGTGAGCAGCAGGAAGGAGTCCACCATGTCGGCGACCGCGGTCTCCGACTGGCCGACGCCGACCGTCTCCACCAGGACCACGTCGTACCCGGCCGCCTCCATGACCACCATGGACTCGCGGGTCGCCTTCGCCACCCCGCCCAGCGTGCCCGCGCTGGGAGAGGGGCGGACGAACGCGTGCGGGTCCACCGCGAGGCGCTCCATCCGGGTCTTGTCGCCCAGGATCGAGCCGCCGGTCCGCGTGGAGGACGGGTCCACCGCGAGCACCGCCACCCGGTGCCCTTGTGAGGTCAGCATGGTGCCGAACGCGTCGATGAACGTGGACTTGCCCACGCCCGGCACCCCGCTCACCCCGATCCGCCGCGCCCGCCCGCTGTGCGGCAGCAGCTCGGTCAGCAACTCCTGCGCGAGCGCGCGATGTTGCGGGCGGGTGGACTCGACCAGGGTGATGGCGCGGGCCACCAGGGCGCGCTTCCCGTCGAGCACGCCCTTCACATAGGTGTCGAGATCGATCGCGGCCATCGCCGGGCTCAGAGGTCGTGGCCGAGGTCGGCCGCGAGCCGCTTCACCAGGTCGTGCGCCGCGTCCGGGATGACCGTGCCGGGCGGGAACACCGCCGTCGCGCCCATCTCCAGCAGCGTCGGCACGTCCTGCGGCGGGATCACCCCGCCCACGACGACCATGATGTCCTCGCGCCCCTCCTCGGCCAGCTTCTCGCGCAGCGCCGGGACCAGCGTGAGGTGACCGGCGGCCAGCGAGGACACCCCGACCACGTGCACGTCCGCCTCGACCGCCTGCCGGGCGACCTCGTCCGGCGTCTGGAACAGCGGGCCGACGTCGACGTCGAAGCCGAGGTCGGCGAAGGCGGTGGCGATCACCTTCTGGCCCCGGTCGTGCCCGTCCTGGCCCATCTTGGCGACCAGGATGCGCGGCCTGCGCCCCTCGGCCTCCTCGAACGCGTCCACCAGGGCACGGGTGCGGTCCACCGACGGGGACTCGCCTGCTTCGTTGCGGTACACCCCGGAGATGGTACGGATCTGGCTCGCGTGGCGGCCGTACACCTTCTCCAGCGCGTCCGAGATCTCGCCGACCGTCGCCATGGCGCGGGCCGCGTTCACCGCCAGCTCCAGCAGGTTGCCCTCGCCGTCCGCCGCACGGGTCAGCGCGTCCAGCGCGTCCCGGCAGGCGGTGTCGTCCCGCTCCGCGCGCAGCCGCCGCAGCTTCTCGATCTGCTGGGTGCGCACCGAGGAGTTGTCGACCTTCAGCACGTCGATCTGCTCGTCGCTGTCCACGCGGTACTTGTTGACGCCGATCACCGGCTGGCGCCCGGAGTCGATCCGCGCCTGGGTGCGCGCCGCCGCCTCCTCCACCCGGAGCTTCGGGATGCCCGCGTCGATGGCCTGCGCCATGCCGCCCGCCGCCTCGACCTCCTGGATGTGCTGCCACGCCTTGCGCGCGAGGTCGTACGTCAGTCGCTCCACATAGGCGCTGCCGCCCCACGGGTCGATGACCCGCGTGGTGCCCGACTCCTGCTGGATCAGCAGCTGGGTGTTGCGGGCGATGCGCGCGGAGAAGTCGGTGGGCAACGCCAGCGCTTCGTCAAGGGCGTTGGTGTGCAGCGACTGGGTGTGGCCCTGGGTCGCCGCCATCGCCTCCACACACGTACGCGTGACGTTGTTGAACACGTCCTGCGCGGTGAGCGACCAGCCCGAGGTCTGCGAATGGGTGCGCAGAGACAGGGACTTGGCGTTCTGCGGGTCGAACTGCTTCACCAGCTTGGCCCACAGCAGCCGGGCCGCGCGCAGCTTGGCGACCTCCATGAAGAAGTTCATGCCGATCGCCCAGAAGAACGACAGCCGGGGCGCGAACGCGTCCACGTCCAGCCCCGCCTCCCGGCCCGCCCGGATGTACTCCACGCCGTCCGCGAGGGTGTACGCCAGCTCCAAGTCGGCCGTCGCGCCCGCCTCTTGGATGTGGTAGCCGGAGATGGAGATGGAGTTGTAACGCGGCATCCGCTGCGAGGTGTACGCGAAGATGTCGGAGATGATCCGCATCGACGGCTTCGGCGGATAGATGTACGTGTTGCGGACCATGAACTCCTTGAGGACGTCGTTCTGAATGGTCCCGGCCAGCTTCTCCGGCGGTACGCCCTGCTCCTCCGCCGCCACGATGTACAGCGCCAGCACCGGCAGCACGGCACCGTTCATCGTCATCGACACGGTCATCTTGTCCAGCGGGATGCCGTCGAAGAGCTGCCGCATGTCGAGGATCGAGTCGATGGCGACGCCCGCCATGCCGACGTCGCCCGTCACGCGCGGGTGGTCGCTGTCGTAACCCCGGTGCGTGGGCAGGTCGAAGGCGACCGACAGGCCCTTCTGACCGGCCGCGAGGTTGCGCCGGTAGAACGCGTTGGACTCCGCCGCCGTGGAGAATCCCGCGTACTGCCGGATCGTCCAGGGCTGGTTGACGTACATCGTCGGGTAGGGGCCGCGCAGGTACGGCGCCATGCCGGGGTATGTGTCCAGGAAGTCCAGGCCCTCCAGGTCACGGCCGGTGTACAGCGCCTTGACCTCGATGCCCTCGGGGGTCTCCCACAGCGGCTCGGCGCCCCCGGTGTCCCGCTTGACGGCGGCGCGCCACTCCTCGGCGCCACCGTCGACGGCCGGGGTGCCCAGCTCGATGCCGGAGAAGTCGGGGATTCCCATCAGGACACTCCGATTCGGTCCAAGGTCGCGGACAGTACGGCGACGGCGTCGCAGCCCGCGAAGACGTAACGGTCGACACCCGCGTACTCGGCGGGGCGGCCCGCCAGGTGCACCTGCCGGGCGCCCGCCGCGCGGAGCGCTTCGGCGGCCTGCTCGGCCTCCTCGGCGTAGCGGGCGTCGCTGGAGCAGAGCACGGCCTCGGTGGCGCCGCTCTCCTCGAAGTTCCCGGTGGTGACGGGTTCGATGCCGCCCGCCTGGAAGAGGTTGGCGGCGAAGGAGGCGCGGGCGGTGTGCTCGGCGGCCGGGCCGAGCGTGGCGAGGAAGATCCGGGGGCGGGCGCCGGTCGCGGCCAGGTGGGCGTCGGAGCGGGCCCGCAGCGCCTCGTACGCCTCGTCCCGGCGTACGCGCGGCAGGCCGCCGGACGGGGGCTCGGGCGCGGGCTCGCGGTGCACCGGCTTCTCGTCCAGGAAGGGGAACTCGCTGACCCCGGTGATGGGTTCGCGGCGCTTGGCGAGCTTCGCGGACCGCTCCGCCCAGGTGCGCGCGAGGTCGTCGCGGAGCCAGCCGGAGCGCAACACGGCCGCCTGGCCGCCCTCCTGCTCGATCGACCGGAAGAACTCCCAGGCGGCGTGCGCCAGTTCGTCGGTCAGCTTCTCCACGTACCAGGAGCCGCCCGCCGGGTCGACGACCCGCGCGAGGTGCGACTCCTCGACCAGGATCGTGGAGGTGTTGCGCGCGATACGGCGGGCGAACGCGTCCGGGAGGCCCAGCGCGTGGTCGAACGGCAGCACCGTCACGGAGTCCGCGCCGCCCACCCCGGCCGCCAGCGTGGCGACCGTCGTGCGCAGCATGTTCACCCACGGATCGCGCCGGGACATCATCACCGGCGACGTCACCGCGTGCTGCACCTGCGCGCCCGCGCCCGGCGCCCCGCACACCTCGGCGACCCGCGCCCACAGGCGGCGCGCCGCGCGGAGCTTGGCGATGGTGAGGAACTGGTCGGCGGTCGCCGCGTACCGGAACTCCAGCTGGACGGCGGCCTGTTCGGCGCTCAGCCCGGCCTCGGTCAGCTCCCGCAGATACGCCACGGCGGTGGCCAGGGAGGCGCCCAGCTCCTGCGCGGCCGAGCCGCCCGCCTCGTGGTACGGCAGCGCGTCCACGGTCAGCGTGCGCAGCCCCGGATACGCGGCGGCGCGAGCGGCCAGCGCGGCCACGGGGGCGAAGTCCAGCGGGGTGCCGGTGCGGGCCTCGTGCCCCAGCGGGTCGGCGCCCAGGCTGCCGCGTACGTCCTCGGGGGCGGTGCCCCGCTCCTCGTGCAGCTTCAGCAGCGCGTCGGCGGCGGCCTCGGTGTCGGCGCCCGCGTCCAGGACCACGGGGGCGAGGTCCAGGTAGACGCCGTCGAGCGCGCGGCCGAGGTCCGCGACCGGGATGCCGTCCGCGCCGAGCACCAGCCAGAGCGAGGTGACGCCGTTCTCCAGGTCGGCCAGCACCGAACCGTCGGTGAGCGCCGCGTGCCGCTGCCGCACGTCCCAGCCGCCGGGGGTGTTGCCCACCGGGCGGCCACCGCGGGTGAACGGCGCGAAGCCGGGCAGGCCGGGGTCGGGCGCGGCGTCGCGCGCGGTGTACAGCGGCCGGGTGCGCAGCCCGTCCTCGAGCGTCGTGGACAGGGCGTCCTCAGCTGCCTCGCCCGAGACTTCCTTGCCGGACTTGCGCAGTACACCCTCGACCAGGCGTTGCCACTGCTCGTGCGTCGCGTCAGGGAACTCGGCGGCCAGTGGGAGCCCGTCGTCAGGCAGGACCGTCATGCTCGGATGTTAGGACAGGGTGCTCAGGTGACAGCAGAACGATGGCCTGTGACGTTCCCCTCGTTGCGATGGTGATCCGGGCCTCCCGGGGGCCCGCCCGGCGCCCTGGGCACGGCAGATGGCCCGGACGCCGGATCAGGGCTGTGTCGCACAGTGTGTCGTTGTTGGGCTGAACGGGTGACTTGGCGTAAGAATTGGCTGGTGCAGGCATCGAAAGCGAGTCAGGTCAGGGGGAGCCGGTGAGCCGTTACGACGTCACCGATGAACAGTGGGAAGGGCTCGCCCAGGTCGTGCCGCTGCGAGGCCGGGACGCGTGGCCGTCCGCGGTCGGCCACCGGGCGCTCCCGGAAGCGGACACCGAGGCGCGCCGCCGGTTCGTTGTCCTGCGGGTCAACATCTTCGCGGACGCGCGCGACGTCGCCGAGACCCTCATGTCGGGGGTGCCGGTACTGCTGGACCTGTCCAGCGCGGAGGGCGATGTCGCCAAGCGCGTCCTGGACTTCAGCACCGGTGTGGTGTTCGGACTGGGCAGCGGGATGCACCGGGTGGACCGCAACGTCTTCCTGCTCACGCCGCCCGGGACCGAGGTCAGCGGGCTGATGGGCATGGAGGCGTCCGGCTGATGGGCGTGGAGGCGTCCGGCTGAGAGGCGCCGCCTGGATCTCCCGGCGCTCGTAGGTTCTTCAGACGGTTCGGCCGAGCGGGTGGCGCGCCGGGGGCCGGGTCGGTCGCCCGATCGTAGGAAGGTCCGGGGAGAAAACGGTTCGCCCCGCGCGGGCGGTCCTACGGTCCGCTCATGTCGGTCACCTCCCTCCCCACCGCCCCTCCGGCCCCGTTCCCCGACGGGTACGACGTGCGCGCCCGGATCACCGAGCTGCGGCTGTCCGCGTTCGCCGGACACCGCCGGGCCTCGTTCCCGCTGGGCGCCGTCACCCTGTTCGCCGGGCCGAGCGGCTCCGGCAAGTCGACCGCGCTCGCCGCCTACGAGGCCCTCGCCCGGCTCGGCGGCGGGGCCGCGCTCGACGAGGTGTTCCCGGACCCGACGGCCTGGGTGCCCGACCGGGCCCGGCCGGACGCCGAGGGGCGGCGCGGCTTCCGGATCGGCTGCACCGCGGACGGCGTCGAGGGCCCGGTCCAGCTCGACGTGGCCGTGCAGGCCGAACCCCGGCTGCGCGTCGTGGGCGAACGGCTCAGCGCGGGCGGGGTCGTCCTGCTGGAGACCGCCCTGCGCGACCCGGGACGCCGGACCGTGCAGGCCGCCTGGCACACCGCGGGCGCCGCCCCGGTGACCCGCGCCCCGCTCCCCGACGACGTACTGGGCACCACCCTGCTGCCGCTGCGGGTGGCCGGGAAGACGGACGGCCAGCGCCGGGTACTGGCCGCCGCCGAGCAGATGGTCGTCGCGCTGCGCTCCGTCTTCCCCTGCGACCCCGCGCCCGCCCGGATGCGGGTCCCGGTGCCCACCGGCTCCGGGCGGCTGCTGCCCGGCTGCGACAACCTCGCCGACGTCCTCAGCCGTACGCGGGCCGAGTGCGGGCGTCGGCACGCCCAGCTGGTCGAGGTGGTGCGCGCCGGATGCGCGGGCCCGGTGGCCGACCTGGCCGCCGAACGGCTGCGGGACGGCACGGTACGGGCGCTGCTCGACCGGGGCGACGGCCACCGCACCGAGCTGGCCCGGCTGGGCGACGGCGAGCTGCGCTACGTCGCGCTGGCCCTGGTCCTGCTGACCGGGCCGGGGGTGCTGGACGTGGACGCGCCGGGGGAGGTGCCGGACGCGCTGCGCACCCTCACCGTGCTCGCCGACGGATTCGACCGCTGCCTCGACCCCGGCCAGCGGACCCAACTCCTCGATGTGGCGGCCCGGATGGGGGAGCGCGGCCATGTCCGCTGCGTGGGGGCGGTCAGCGACGCGGCCTGGGCCGTCGGGACGCCGGGCGTCGCGGTGGTACACCTGGAGCCGTGACCGAACATCCCGATCTGGCCGGACTCCAGCGCAGGCTGGCCGAGTTCGCCGCCGCCCGCGACTGGCAGCAGTACCACACCCCGAAGAACCTCGTCTCGGCGCTGAGCGTGGAGGCCGCCGAACTGGTCGAGATCTTCCAGTGGTTGACCCCCGAGCAGTCGGCCCGCGTGATGGACGACCCCGGCACCGCGCACCGCGTCACCGACGAGGTGGCCGACGTCCTCGCCTACCTCCTCCAGCTGTGCGAGGTGCTGGGCGTCGACCCGTTGGCCGCGCTCGCGGCGAAGATCGAGCGGAACGAGGGGCGGTTCCCGGTACCGGGGGCGGGCGACACGCCCTGACGCGACGGGGCGCCCTGATCCGACGGGTGGACCCACGGACTCCGCTATCACTCTATGGAGTCAATTTCCCTGCCGATTCCGAATTGTTGTCCACAGATTTCGGTCTTCCTCTGGCTTTTCGCCCCAACTGCCATCACTCTGGGTAGTGAAGACGTGTGTGCGGCGAACGGACGGACGGGGACGGGGCGGCGGATGGACGCGTTACGGCTCATTGAGATCGGCGGAGAGGCGTTGGTGGCGGGTGCCGACGCGCCGGGGACTCTCAGGGAGGTGTGGCAGGCGCAGGCCCTGTCGCAGGCGATCGGCAGCAGGCTGGCGGTGTCCGGGCCGCCCGAGCTGCGCGGGGAGGCGCTGGGGCTGATGGAGCTGGCGGGCCGGGGCTGCGGCGTGCTGGACCGGCCCGAGCTGGACACCGGGGACCTGCTCGCCGCCCGGCTCACCGAGCTGGCCGACCCCCGCCGGACCCTGCTGGCCCTGTGCGGGCTGCTCGGCGAGGTGGGCATGGCCCTGGTCGGCATAGCCAGCGCCGCTTCCGACGAGGCGGTGTACTGGCAGTGCATGGAGGCCATCGACGCGGCGGACGAGTCCCGCGACCGCGTCCTGGAGATGCTGCGCAAACTGGCGGCCAGGGAGGAGCTGCTGCCGGAGCGGGAGCGGGGCTGAGCGGCGCCTGAGGGGGTCCGGACCAGGGCCGCCGTGGTGCCGATGCGGCTCGCCGGGCCGAGGGCGGGCAGGATGGAGGCCATGGACCTTCGTATCTTCACCGAGCCCCAGCAGGGGGCCACCTACGACACCTTGCTCACCGTGGCGAAGGCCACCGAGGATCTCGGCTTCGACGCCTTCTTCCGCTCCGACCACTATCTGCGCATGGGCGGCGGGAGCGGTCTGCCCGGACCCACCGACGCCTGGATCACGCTGGCCGGACTCGCCCGCGAGACCAGCCGCATCCGGCTCGGCACCCTCATGACCGCCGGTACGTTCCGGCTGCCCGGCGTGCTCGCCATCCAGGTCGCGCAGGTCGACCAGATGTCCGGCGGCCGGGTCGAACTCGGCCTCGGCGCGGGCTGGTTCGAGGAGGAGCACAAGGCGTACGGCATCCCCTTCCCGAAGGAGAAGTTCGCCCGCCTGGAGGAGCAGCTGGAGGTCGTCACCGGCCTGTGGGCCACCGAGGCCGACAAGACCTACGACTTCCACGGCACCTACTACGACCTCACCGAGTCCCCCGCGCTGCCCAAGCCCGCCCAGGACAAGATCCCGGTGCTCATCGGCGGCCACGGAGCCAAGCGCACCCCGCGCCTCGCGGCCCGCTACGCCGACGAGTTCAACATCCCCTTCGCGTCCCTGGAAGACACCGAGCGCCAGTTCGGCCGGGTCCGCGCCGCCGCCGAGGAGGCCGGGCGCGCCCCCGACTCCCTCGTCTACTCCAACGCCCTGGTCGCCTGCGTCGGCCGGGACGACGCCGAGGTGGCCCGCCGCGCCGCCGTCATCGGCCGCGAGGTCGACGAGCTGAAGGCCAACGGCCTGGCCGGCACCCCGGCCGAGGTGGTCGAGAAGATCGGCCGCTTCCAGGAGGTCGGCTCCGAGCGGATCTACCTCCAGATGCTCGACCTCGACGACCTGGACCAGCTGGAGCTGATCTCCGCCGAGGTCATGCCCCAGCTCTCCTGACGCTCGCCGCCGGGGCCCGCCGTCCAGCCGAAGGCGGGCCCCGACTCGCGAAAAACGGTGGTCAAAGCACCCCCGCGACCACGAGACTCGGACATGTGTTCCTGACGATCTCCACACGCGGCACGGCCGCCACCCCCGCCACCGACCTCGGGTTCCTGCTGCACAAGAACCCCGGCAACGCGCAGACGTTCAGCACGTCCCACGGGACCGCGCACGTCTTCTACCCCGAGGCGGAGGTGGAGCGTTGCACGGCCGCGCTGCTGCTGGAGGTCGATCCCATCGCGCTGATCCGGCGCGGCAAGGGCAAGGGCCGCGGCGGCGCCCCCGACGCCGCCCTCGGCCAGTACGTCAACGACCGCCCCTACGCGGCCTCCTCGCTCCTCGCCGTCGCGCTCAGCTCCGTCTTCTCCACCGCCCTGCGCGGGGTGTGCAAGGCCCGCCCGGAGCGCGCCGCCGCCCCGCTGCCGCTGCGTATCGAGGTGCCCGCCGTCGCCGCGAAGGGCGGCCCGGACCTGGTGCGCGCCCTGTTCGCGCCGCTCGGCTGGGACGTCACCGCCGAACCGGTCGCCCTGGACACCGAGTTCCCCGACTGGGGCGACTCCCGCTACGTCCGTCTGGTGCTGGAGTCGGAGCGGCTCACCCTCGCCGAGGCGCTGCGCCACCTCTACGTCCTGCTGCCGGTGCTGGACGACGCCAAGCACTACTGGGTCTCGCCCGACGAGGTCGACAAGCTGCTGCGCGCCGGTGAGGGCTGGCTGCCCGACCACCCCGAGCAGCGGCTGATCACCAACCGCTACCTCTCCCGCCGCTGGTCGCTGACCCGGCAGGCGATGGAGCGGCTGGAGCTGCTGCGCCTCGCCGAGACCGACGACAGCGAGGTCGAGGACATCGACAACGCCGTCGAGGCGGAGGCCGAGGCCGAACCCCGGCCCACCCCGCTCGCCGTCCAGCGCCGGGAGGCCATCCTCGCCGGACTGCGCGAGGCGGGCGCCGCCCGCGTGCTCGACCTCGGCTGCGGCGAGGGCCACCTCGTGCGGGAGCTGCTGCGGGAC
Source organism: Streptomyces sp. NPDC090119 (assembly GCF_044747085.1). NCBI lineage: Bacteria > Bacillati > Actinomycetota > Actinomycetes > Kitasatosporales > Streptomycetaceae > Streptomyces > Streptomyces sp. NPDC090119. The sequence continues at coordinate 211,422 of NZ_JBIVDK010000001.1, forward strand.
GTGCGGTTCACCGAGATCACCGGCGTTGACGTGTCGGCACGCGCCCTCGCCATCGCCGCCCGCCGTCTCAAGCTGGACCGGATGGGCGAGCGGCAGGCGTCCCGCGTCCAGCTGCTCCAGGGCTCGCTCACCTACACCGACAAGCGGCTCACCGGCTACGACGCGGCTGTGCTCAGCGAGGTCATCGAGCACCTCGACCTGCCCCGGCTGCCCGCGCTGGAGTACGCCGTGTTCGGCGCGGCCCGCCCGCGGACCGTGCTGGTGACCACGCCGAACGTCGAGTACAACGTCCGCTGGGAGACCCTGCCCGCCGGACACGTACGGCACGGCGACCACCGCTTCGAGTGGACCCGCGCGGAGTTCGGCACCTGGGCCGCCGCAGTCGCCGAACGCTACGGCTACACCGTCGACTTCCGCCCCCTCGGACCCGACGACCCCGAGGTGGGACCGCCCACCCAGCTGGCCGTCTTCCACCGTGACACCACCGAGCAGGACAAGAAGGAGGCGAAGGCCGCATGACCGGGACCAGCACAGGGCGGGCGCTGCCCGTCACCGACCTCTCCCTCGTCGTCCTCGTCGGCGCCACCGGGTCCGGCAAGTCGACCTTCGCCCGTAAGCACTTCGCGCCCACCGAGGTGATCTCCTCCGACTTCTGCCGGGGTCTGGTCGCCGACGACGAGAACGACCAGAGCGCGACCAAGGACGCCTTCGACGTCCTGCACTACATCGCGGGCAAGCGGCTCGCCGCGGGGCGCCGTACCGTCGTCGACGCCACCAGCGTCCAGCCGGACGCCCGGAAGCAGCTGATCGAGCTGGCCAGGAAGTACGACGTGCTGCCCATCGCCATCGTGCTGGACGTGCCCGAGGAGGTGTGCGCCGAGCGCAACGCGGCCCGGTCCGACCGCGCGGGCATGCCCCGCCGGGTGATCCAGCGGCACACCCGCGAACTGCGCCGGTCCCTCAGGGGCTTGGAGCGCGAGGGCTTCCGCAAGGTGCATGTGCTGCGCGGGGTCGCCGAGGTCGAGGGCGCCACGATCGTCACCGAGAAGCGGTACAACGACCTCACCCACCTCACCGGTCCCTTCGACATCATCGGCGACATCCACGGCTGCTCCGCCGAACTGGAAGCGCTGCTGGCCAAGTTGGGCTACACCGACGGCGTCCACCCCGAGGGCCGTACCGCCGTGTTCGTCGGCGACCTGGTCGACCGGGGGCCGGACAGCCCCGCCGTGCTGCGGCGCGTGATGGGCATGGTCACGGCCGGGAACGCGCTGTGCGTGCCGGGCAACCACGAGAACAAGTTCGGCCGCTACCTCAAGGGCCGCACCGTCCAGCACACCCACGGCCTCGCCGAGACCATCGCCCAGATGGACGGCGAGAGCGAGGAGTTCAAGGACGAGGTACGCCGGTTCCTGGACGGGCTGGTCAGCCACTACGTCCTGGACGGCGGCCGTCTCGTGGTCTGCCACGCCGGGCTGCCGGAGAAGTACCACGGCCGCACCTCCGGCCGGGTCCGCTCGCACGCCCTGTACGGCGAGACCACCGGCGAGACCGACGAGTTCGGGCTGCCCGTGCGCTACCCGTGGGCCGAGGACTACCGGGGCCGCGCGGCTGTGGCGTACGGCCACACTCCGGTCCCGGAAGCCACGTGGCTCAATAACACCATCTGCCTCGACACCGGCGCCGTCTTCGGTGGCAAGCTGACCGCGCTGCGCTGGCCGGAGCGCGAGATCGTGGACGTGCCCGCCGAGCGGACCTGGTACGAGCCGGTCCGGCCGCTGCGCGTCGACGCGCCCGGTGGCCAGGACGGACGGCCGCTGGACCTGGCCGACGTCACCGGGCGCGGCGGTGTCGAGACGCGGTACCTGGGCCGGGTCGCGGTGCGCGAGGAGAACGCGGCCGCCGCGCTGGAGGTGATGAGCCGCTTCGCGGTCGACCCGTGCCTGCTGCCGTACCTGCCGCCGACCATGGCGCCGACACCCACCTCCCAGGAGGACGGCTACCTGGAGCACCCGGCCGAGGCGTTCGCGCAGTACGCGCGGGACGGCGTCGAGCGAGTCGTGTGCGAGGAGAAGCACATGGGTTCGCGGGCCGTGGCCCTGGTCTGCCGGGACGCGGAGACCGCCGCCAAGCGGTTCGGCGTGGGCGAGGGGCCCACGGGCGCGCTCTACACCCGTACCGGGCGGCCGTTCTTCGACGACGGCGCGGTGACCGAGGAGATCCTCGGGCGGCTCCGCGCGGCGGTCACCGAGGCGGACCTGTGGGAGCGGCTCGACACCGACTGGCTGCTGCTGGACGCCGAGTTGATGCCGTGGTCGCTGAAGTCGCAGGGACTGCTGCGCCGCCAGTACGCCGCCGTGGGCGCGGCCTCCGGTGCCGTCTTCCCGCCCGCGCTCGCCGCGCTGGAGGCGGCCGGGGTCCGGGGCGCCGACGTGTCCGCGCTCCTGGCCCGGCAGCGTGAACGCGCCGCCGACGCGGCCGCGTTCACCGACGCCTACCGCCGCTACTGCTGGACCACCGACGGCCTGGACGGCGTCCGCCTCGCCCCCTTCCAGCTGCTCGCGGTACGCGGCCGGAACCTCGCCGGACTCCCGCACGACGAGCAACTCGCCCTGCTGGACCGCCTGGTGGAGCACGACAGCTCCGGCCTGCTGCAGACCACCCGGCGCCTCTACGTCGACACCGGTGACCCGGAGTCGGTGCGGGCAGGGATCGACTGGTGGCTGGAGATGACCGGCCGGGGCGGCGAGGGCATGGTCGTCAAACCGCTCGGCGCGCTCGTCCGCGACGGACAGGGGCGGCCGGTGCAGCCGGGCGTCAAGTGCCGGGGCCGCGAGTACCTGCGGATCATCTACGGACCCGAGTACACGCGCCCCGACAACCTGGCCAAGCTGCGCCGCCGGTTCCTGAACCACAAGCGGTCGCTGGCGCTGCGCGAGTACGCCCTCGGCCTGGAGGCCCTGGACCGGCTCGCCGACGGGGAGCCGCTGTGGCGGGTGCACGAGGCGGTGTTCGGCGTACTCGCGCTGGAGTCGGAGCCGGTGGACCCGCGCCTGTAGCCCACCGGCCGCCCTGGCGGGGACCTACCTCCGCCAGGGCCCGGTCACCGCGAACGTGGTGCCCGGGGTGTAGCAGTTGACGTACATCGTGTCGCCGTCCGGCGAGAAGGTGACGCCCGCGAACTCGCCCCACTCCGGCTCCTCGGGGGTGCCGAGGTTCTGGCGGCCGCGTGCCATCGCGTAGACCTCGCCGCCGCGGGTGACGCCGAAGACGTGCTGGGCGCCGTTGCCGTCCTCGCACACCATCAGGCCGCCGCTGGGGGCGAGGCAGATGTTGTCCGGGGACTCGCCGGGCAGCTGGACGTCGGTGTCCGGGCCGAACACGATCACCAGGGTGAGACGGCGGCGCTCGGGGTCGTACCGCCAGATCTGGCCGAAGTGGTCGGCGGCCGAGCCCTCCGCACTGTGGGCGAAGGACGACACGAAGTACACGCAGGACCCGCCCCAGTAGCAGCCCTCCAGCTTCTGGGCGTGGGTGATGCCGCGCGGGCCGTAGTCCTGGAGGCGGGTCGGGGTGGTCGCGGCCAGCGGGTCGGGGACGTCCACCCACTCGATGCCGTCGAAGGACGCCCCCGTCTCCAGGACCGTGGACAGGTCCGGCACCCCCGGCACCCGCATCGCCTGGAGACGGCCGCCCGCGCGGAGCGAACCGACACCGCCGAGCGGCTTCTCGGGCAGGAACCGGTAGAAGAGGCCGAACGGCTTGAGGAAGGCGTCCTCGGTCTCGTAGACCACACCGCGCCGGGGGTCGATGGCGATGGCCTCGTGCTGGAAGCGCCCCATCGCGGTCAGCGGGACGGCGCCGGTGCGGTGCGGGTCGGTGGGGTGCACCTCGAAGATGAAGCCGTGGTCCTTGGTGTGGCCGTTGTCGCCCGCCCGGTCCTCGGTCTCCTCGCAGGTCAGCCAGGTACCCCAAGGGGTCCGGCCGCCCGCGCAGTTGACGGCGGTACCGGCGATGGCGACCCGCTCGGACAGTACCCGGTTGTGCGAGTCCAGCGTCAGCGCCGTACAGCCGCCGTGCCCCTCCGGGTCGTAGGTCAGGCCCGCCACGGCCGGGACGCGGATCTTGGCGGTGGGGCGGTTCTCGTGGTTGCGGACGAGGTGGGTACGGCCGTCGCGGCCCGCGAAGGCGGCCATGCCGTCGTGGTTGGACGGCACCGGGCCCTCACCGGAGCGCAGCGGGTCGCCCTCGCGGGAGAGCACCCGGTAGCGGAACCCCTTGGGCAGATCGAGCAGGCCGTCCGGGTCGGGGACGAGCGGGCCGTACCCGGTGCGGCCCAGCGGCTGCGCGGCGGCGGTGCCCGCGAACAGCTCGGACAACGCGCCGGTGAAGGCGATTCCCGCCCCCACCGCGCTCGCGGAGGCAAGGACCTGACGTCGTGAAGCGGACATGGGGGAGCGACCTTCCTGCTGGCGGACAGGACATGTGCGTCCGCCGTGTGTACCACCCGGCGCCGGTCACGGGAACCACGCGTGCGCCACCGGTCACTCCCCGAGCACGGGCCACGCGAGACCGCCCCGCTTCTCGTCGCCACGACGAAAACCGGGGGCGCGGAAACGGTCGGAAGGCGCGTGAACACGGTCGCGGACGGCCAGGATGAAGGCATGGCATTCCACGTCGACTCCGAGGCCGGGCGGCTGCGCCGGGTGATCCTGCACAGACCGGACCTCGAACTCAAGCGCCTCACCCCCAGCAACAAGGACGCCCTCCTCTTCGACGACGTGCTGTGGGTGCGCCGGGCACGCGCCGAGCACGACGGGTTCGCCGACGTCCTGCGCGACCGGGGGGTCGAGGTGCACCTCTTCGGCGACCTGCTCACCGAGACCCTCGCCGTCCCGGCGGCCCGGAGTCTGGTCCTGGACCGCGTCTTCGACGAGAAGGAGTACGGCCCGCTCGCCACCGACCATCTGCGCACCGCCTTCGACGCGATGGCCCCCGGCGAGCTGGCCGAGGCGCTGGTCGGCGGCATGACCAAGCGGGAGTTCCTGACCGGCCACCCCGAGCCCGCGTCGGTCCGCTTCCACGTCATGGAGCTGGACGACTTCCTGCTCGGCCCGCTGCCCAACCACCTCTTCACCCGCGACACCTCGGCGTGGATCTACGACGGTGTCTCCATCAACGCCATGCGCTGGCCCGCCCGGCAGCGCGAGACCGTGCACTTCGAGGCGATCTACCGGCACCACCCGCTCTTCGAGAAGGAGGGCTTCGACATCTGGTCGCGCGGCCAGGCCGACTACCCCTCCACCATCGAGGGCGGTGACGTGCTGGTGATCGGCAACGGCGCCGTGCTGATCGGGATGAGCGAGCGGACCACCCCGCAGGCCGTGGAGATGCTCGCGCACAAGCTGTTCGCGGCGGGCTCCGCGCAGACCATCGTGGCGCTGGACATGCCCAAACGGCGTGCCTTCATGCACCTCGACACCGTGATGACCATGGTCGACGGCGACACCTTCACCCAGTACGCCGGGCTCGGCATGCTGCGCTCGTACACCATCGAGCCCGGCGTCGGCGAGCGCGAGCTGAAGGTCACCGACCATCCGCCGGAGCACATGCACCGGGCCATCGCCGCCGCCCTCGGCCTCGGCGAGATCCGGGTGCTCACCGCCACCCAGGACGTGCACGCCGCCGAGCGCGAACAGTGGGACGACGGCTGCAACGTCCTCGCCGTCGAGCCCGGCGTCGTCGTCGCCTACGAGCGCAACGCCACCACCAACACGCATCTGCGCAAGCAGGGCATCGAGGTGATCGAGATCCCGGGCAGCGAGCTGGGCCGGGGCAGGGGCGGGCCGCGCTGCATGAGCTGCCCGGTCGAGCGCGACGCGGTGTGACCGAGGGGAGCGAGCCCCGGTCCGCCCGGTCGGCCTCGCTGTCAGTGCCCTGTGCAATTATGCGGACGCGTCCCGGGGGAGTGGGTCGCGGTCCGCTGATCGCCAGGGGGTTGGAATGGGTGCGGGTACGGAGCCGGACGGGTCGTCCAGGTCCGACGAGGAGTGGGAGCGGTTTCTGCGCGAGTCGGCGGCGGGTGCCGCCGACGCGCCCAAGGAGCCGTCGGCGCGGGCCCGCGAGGTGACCGCGCGGCTGCGCGCGGAGCCCGGCCGCGGCCAGGAGGGCTGGCGCAACCACTCTCCCGCGCGGCCCAGGCGCCGTACGGGCTGGTACGCGGCCGGGCTCGCGGCCGCGCTGGTGCTGGCGGCGGTGGGACTCGCGCCGGAGCGGACGCTGGACCTGCTCACCGGCGGCGACGCCCGGCCGTCGGCGGCCGAGACCGCCCGCCCGACCGAGGCCCCGCCGACGGAGGCGGCCCAGCGCCCCACCGCGGCGGAGCCGTTCCGCGGCTCACCGGCGGCGCACTGGGCGAGCGGAGCGGCGGGGATCACCGTGCCCCGGGCCCGCGCGGTCGGCTGGATGAGCGCGGCCGAGGTCGAGCGGGCCCTCGGCCGCAGCCGGGACTTCCTCGTCATGTCCGGCCTGGACCGCGGGGTGCTGCGGGGCGAGCGCCCCGAGAAGGCGATCGCGCTGATCAACCCGCACCAGAAGGACGTCCAGGACCTGCTGAGGACCGCCTTCCGGACGCCGAGCGAGAAGCAGGACCCCCTCCGCCTCTTCAGCCGCTTCCAGCCCTCCCGCACCCGTCTGGTCGGCGACGTCGTGAAGACGCGGGGCAGGCTCAGCTACCGGGAGGGCGAGCGCGGCGCGCTCCAGGTGACCGCCGACGTCACCTTCGTCTACCCGGTCGCCCGCGCGGACGCGCCCGGCGACGACGAGATCGTTCGCACGATCGTCCGGCGCGAGCTGGTCCTGAACTGGGACGACCCCGACAAGGTGATCACCGAGCCGGGCACGTTCTCGATCGTCTCGTACGCGTACTTCAGGACCAACGGCGGCTGCGACGCCCGGACGGGCTACCTGGTCCCGCCCTTCGGCACGGACCAGCGGGCGGACGACGACGGCCCGGAGGTCGACCCGTACGACCGCAGCACGCCGGTCGACCGGGGTGAGCCCGCCGCAGACGGGTGCCGGAAGGCGTCGCGTTCCTAGGCCGTGTGAGCCTGCGCATAATCATGCCGGATACTGAATAGAAATGCCGAGGCTCGTATAGAATTACCGGAGTCAGTGCACCGCGTACCCCTGGAGCGCCCCCATGGCGACAGTCCCGACCGCCCTCAACGGCCGCCACTTCCTCAAGGAGCTGGACTTCACGGCCGAGGAGTTCCGCGGGCTGCTCGCGCTGGCCGCCGAGCTGAAGGCGGCCAAGCGGGCCGGAGCCGAGACGCGGCACCTGACCGGCCGCAACATCGCCCTGATCTTCGAGAAGACCTCCACGCGCACCCGCTGCGCCTTCGAGGTCGCCGCCGCCGACCAGGGCGCCCGCACCACCTACCTCGACCCGGCCGGCTCCCAGATCGGGCACAAGGAGTCCGTCAAGGACACCGCCCGCGTGCTGGGCCGGATGTACGACGCCATCGAGTACCGGGGGCACGGCCAGGGCGTCGTCGAGGAGCTGGCCGCACACGCGGGCGTCCCCGTCTACAACGGGCTCACCGACGAGTGGCACCCCACCCAGATGCTCGCCGACCTGCTCACCATGACCGAGCACAGCGCCAAGCCGCTGGAGCACATCGCCTTCGCCTACCTGGGTGACGCCCGGTACAACATGGGCAACTCCTACCTGGTCACCGGCGCCCTGCTCGGCATGGACGTGCGCATCGTCGCGCCCCGGCTGCTCTGGCCCGACGAGACCATCGTCGCGCTGGCCCGCCGTCTCGCCACCGTCTCCGGCGCCCGCGTCACCCTCACTGAGGACGTGAAGGACGGGGTCCGCGGCGCCGACTTCGTCGCCACCGACGTCTGGGTGTCGATGGGGGAGCCCAAGCAGGTCTGGGACGAGCGCATCGCCCTGCTCGGCCCCTACGCCGTCACCATGGACGTGCTGCGCGCCACCGGCAACCCCGATGTGCGCTTCCTGCACTGCCTGCCCGCCTTCCACGACCTCGGCACCGCCGTCGGCCGCGAGATCCACGAACGGTACGGACTGACCGAGCTGGAGGTCAGCGACGAGGTCTTCGAGTCCGAGCACTCGGTGGTCTTCGACGAGGCGGAGAACCGCATGCACACGATCAAGGCCGTGCTCGTCGCCACCCTCGGGGATACGTCACAAACCCTTGCGTGACCCACCTCACCTGGCCTTATCCTGACCGACGGCCTGGCCCCCACTCCGTGCCGCGCCGACGCAGCGGCCGTACCCAGGGCCGTCCGCACCACCAGAAACGAGCACCACCCGCATGCCCGCTCCCCGCATCAAGTCCCCGCAACTGCTCGTCGCCGAATCCGGCGCCGACCGCGAGGGCCATGGTCTGAAGCGCACCATGGGCCTCTTCCAGCTCATCTGCTTCGGTGTCGGCGCCATCGTCGGTACCGGAATCTTCGTCGGTCTCTCCGGCTCCGTCGCGCAGGCCGGACCCGCCGTGGTCGTCTCCTTCGTCCTCGCCGCGATCACCTGCGTCTTCACCGCCCTCTCCTTCGCGGAGCTGGGCGGCGCGATACCGGTCTCCGGCTCCTCGTACTCCTTCGCCTACGCCGGTCTCGGCGAGTCCACCGCCTTCCTGGTCGGCTGGTGCCTGCTGCTGGAGTACGGCATCTCCATCTCGGCCGTCGCGGTCGGCTGGAGCCAGTACGTCAACGAACTCCTGCACAGCCTCACCGGCTGGCAGCTCCCCGACGCGCTGTCCGCCGGACCCGGCGACGGCGGTGTGGTCAACCTGCCCGCCGTGATCGTCATCGCCATGGCCGCCGTACTGCTGATGCGCGGTGTGCGCGAGAGCGCGCGGGCCACCGCCGCCATGGCCGCCGTGAAGCTCGTCATCCTGCTCGCGTTCTGCGCCGTCGGCTACAGCGCGTTCAAGGACGGCAACCTCACCCCGTTCTCCCCGGCGGGCCTGGGCGGCATCGGCGCGGGCACCACCGCGGCCTTCTTCTCGTACATCGGCTTCGACGCGATCACCACGGCCGGTGAGGAGGCGAAGAACCCGCGCCGGGACATCCCGGTCGCGATCCTCGTCTGCATGGGCCTGGTCACCCTGCTGTACTGCGCCGTCGCGGTCGCCGCGATCGGTGCCATCGGCGCCGACCAGGTCGGCGGACGGCCCGCCGCGCTGTCGTACGTGGTCAACATGGTCACCGGCTCCAGCATCGGCGGCGGCGTCATCGCCTTCGGCGCGGTCGTCGCCATCGCCTCGGTCGTCCTCGCGGTGATGTACGGCCAGACCCGCATCCTGCTGTCGATGTCCCGCGACGGACTGATCCCGCGCGTCTTCGAGAAGGTGTCCCCGAAGACCTCCACCCCGGTGGCGGGCACCTTCATCGTCGCGGCCGTCTTCGCGGTCCCGGCGGCCTTCGCCTCGCTCGACGCCGTGGTCAACCTGTGCACCATCGGCACGCTCGCCATCATGGCCGTCGTCAACATCGTGGTGATCGCCCTGCGCCGCCGCGAGCCCGGCCTCCAGCGCGGCTTCCGGGTGCCGCTGTACCCCGTCGCCCCGCTGCTCGGCGTCGCCTTCTGCCTCTACCTGATGTACGAGACGGGCTGGCGGACCTGGGTCCAGTTCGCGGTGTTCCTCGCGGTGGGCCTCGGTGTCTACTACGCCTACGGGCGCAGGCACTCCACGCTCGGCCGCAGCCAGGCGGCCGGGGTCACGCCGAACGCTGAGCGGGAACGACAGGCAGTCTGAACCACACCGCCTTGCCCGACGAGGTGGGGCGGTGACCACAGGACGAACTGAGGGCGCGGATCAGCAACAGGCCGCGCCCTCCCTCCTGCCAGGGGTCGGGCTCCTCGATCACCGGACGCGTCAGATGGCCGGGCGGCGCCGGGTCCGGGTCATGCACCTCGACCTGGCAGCCGGTCGGCCGCAGCTCCACCACCAGCTCGATCGGACCGCTGCCCGCGGTGTGCTCCACCGCGTTCGCCACCAGCTCGGCGGTCAGCAGCTCCGCCGTGTCGCAGTCGGCGATGTGCCCCACCTCGGCGAGAGCCGAACGCACCAGGGCGCGCGCGACCGGCACCGCCGCGGCGGTGTGCGGCAGCGCGATGCGCCAGGAGGCCGATTCGGTGGGGCGTTCGTGCACGGCGAGTCCGTTCATGGAGCAGGCTGTCCTGCCTTCGACTGTAGGAAATGGTACGGGTCCGGCCATCGAAACCGTCGGCGGCCACCCGCCCCGGCCATGGGTCCCGATACCCGTCCGCACTCCCCGTCGAACGCCCCACCACCCCCTCCCGTAGCTGCTGTTACGTCCCTGTCGATCACCGGTGACACCGATGACGGGACGGTCGCACGTGAGGGGCGGCCACCCCCATCGAGTGACCACAGTCACAGGACGGCGGTGGCCCGTTCCGTCCCCGCGATTCCGGCGAGCGAGCGCCCGGTCACCGGGCGCCGCGCTCACACCCCGACGAACGCCGCGCCCGCGTCCCGCAGCCGCTCGTGCAGCGCCCGGAACACCCGCGCCGAACGCGCGCCGGGCCAGTCGGCGGGCAGCAGCCGGGCGGGCAGGCCGGGGTCGGCGCCGGGCAGCTTGCGCCAGGAGTCCAGGGCCAGCAGATAGTCCCGGTAGGCGTCCTCGGCCGGGGTGTCCGCCCGCCCCTCCCAGGCGCGCAGCACCGGCGCGTGCGCCGCGAGGAACCGCTCGTGCTCCCCGGCGATGGCCGGGAGGTCCCACCAGCGGCCGACCGCCTCGGCCGTGGGGGCGAACCCCAGATGATCGCCCCGGAAGAGATCCACGTAGCCGTCCAGCCCCAGCAGTTCCAGCGCGTGCCGGGCCTCCTCGTGCAGCCGGGCCGGGGCTATCCACACCCCGGGGGCCGCCGCGCCGAAGCCCAGCGCGGCCAGCCGCGAGCGCAGCAGATGCCGCTTCTGCCGCTCCGACTCCGGCACCGAGAACACCGCGAGCACCCAGCCCGCCTCCTCGGCCGGTCCCGTCGCGTGGATACGGCGGTCGTCCGCGTTCAGCGACCGGTGCGCCTCCGCCGACAGCTCGTACCCCGCCGCGCCCCCGGCGGTACGGGCGGGCAGCAGCAGACCGCGGCGCTTCAGCCGCGACACCGAGGAGCGCACCGAGGGCGCGTCCACCCCGACCGCGGCCAGCAGCCGGATCAGCTCGGCGACGGGCACCGGGCCCGGTACGGAACGGCCGTACGCCCCGTAGAGCGTGACGATGAGGGACCTGGGGGCGTGCTGCTCGGACACGTTGATCATTTTAGGTCTTCGGCATACCTGCTGGTCACCATCGGTGCGCGGGGCCTCGGGCCCGGGAACGCGGGGGAGACTGCGCCCGGCCCATTGACGCGCCACCGATGGGGTGACGGTCGCGTCCGGCGCGCTGCCCCGCCGGTACCTGTAGGAGCCCCCACACCCCACTCCGGGAGGCATCCGATGCCCGTACGTCCCGTCCTCGCCACCACGCTCGGCGGCGCCGCCCTGCTGTGCGCCCTCGCCGCCCCGGCCGCCGCCGCCCCCGGCGAGAGCGTCACCGTGGACTCCACCGCCCGCCTCGCGGCCGACGGCACCGTCACCCTGTCCGGCACCTACCGCTGTCTGCCCGGCACCGGACCCGTCTTCGTCAGCTCCTCGATCAGCCAGGCCGACCCGCGCGTCCGGCACGGCATCGGCGGGAGCGCCGCCCGCTGCGACGGCGCCGAGCACCGCTGGGCCAACTCCGGGAAGGTGTCCTCGGAGAAGCTCCGGGCGGGCACCGCGCACGTGCAGGCCAACGTGCTGGAGCTGCGGCCCAGCGGACTCGTCCCGCTGCCGGTCTTCCACGCCACCCGGGACCGGGACATCACCCTGGTCCGGAGCTGACCTTCGTCCGGCGGCGGTCAGGGCGGAGGCATCCGCCCGGTGTGCCGCCGCCACTCCGCCCTGGCCGCCTCCAGCTCGTCGCGGGCCTCGGCCAGGCGGGGGTTGCTCTTGTTGCGGGCCTGGACGTCGGCGTGCCGCTGCCGTGCCCGGTCCACGGCCTCGGTGTCCTGCTCCAGCAGCTCGCGGTCGTGCTGGGCCTGCTTCAACTGCTCCGGCAGGGTGGCGCGGAAGGCGTTCTCCTTGGCCACGGCCCGCTGCACGGCGTCGGCGAAGTCCCGCACCCGGTCCTCGGTGAACCCCTTCGCCTTCTCGCCCTCGCCGGTACGACGTGGGTAGTTGGTCCGCTCGGGGGTGCCGTCGGCCTCCAGGACGTAGAGGTAGTAGGCGCTGTCGCCGGAGTCGATCCTGACGCGGCGGTCGGCCAAGTGCAGGGTGCGGGAAGCGCCGTTGGTGGTGCGCTTGACCAACACATGCTCGTAGAGGGTGAGTTCGCCCAACGCGTCGAGTCGCCTGCCCCGGCCTGGCTTCTCCAGCGAGGCCAGCCGTCGGGCGGCGTCCCGCAGGTCCTCCTCGCGCTTCTGCTCCTGCCGTGTCACCTCGGCCCGCGCGCCGGACTCCTCCGAGCGGGCGATCTGCTCCAGCGTCCGCACGTTCGCCCGCGCCTGGGCCAGCGGCCGCCGGTCCTCGGCGTGCCTCGGCAGGACCGCCAGGGCGAGGCTGCCCGGAAACTTCCGCGCCCGGCCCCGCACCGCCCACCCGGCCAGCGCCACCGCGAACAGCACCACGATCACGTACGCCATGCGCCCCCCAAAGGCTGCCGTCACCGCCCGCTGTCTGTTACTGCTCAACGGACGATGACGGCAAACTGCCCCATCGTGACAGGGGGTTGGCGCCGTACGGATCGAGCCGCCGCTCAGTCGAAGGCGTCGCGCAGCGCGGGCAGCAGGGTCTTCTCCGACCAGTCGATGAAGGCCGGCTGGGTCGGGCCGCCGATCTGCACCAGGGCCACCTCGGTGAACCCGGCGTCCACGTACGGCCGTACGGCCGCCACGAAGGTTTCCGGGTCGTCGCCGCACGGGACGGCGGAGGCCACGTCGTCCTCGGTGACGAACTGCGTCGCCTGGTCGAAGGAATCCGGGCCCGGCAGCTCGGCGTTGACCTTCCAGCCCAGGCCGAACCAGCGGAACTGGTCGTGCGCGCGCCGGATCGCGGCGTCCCGGTCGGGGTCGAAGCAGACCGGGAGCTGGCCCACGCTGGGCCTGCCGGTGCCGCCGTGCCGGTCGAACGCCTCCAGCAGCTCCTTCTTCGGCTCGGTGGCGATGACCAGGTCGGCGAGATGCCCGGCCAGCGCGCAGGACTGCTCGCCCGAGACGGCGATGCCCAGGGGCGGCCGCCGCTCGGGCAGGTCCCACAGCTTCGCCGACTCCACGTCGTAGTGCTTGCCGTGGTAGGTGACCTGCCCGCCCTCGAACAGCGCGTGGATGATCTCCACCGCCTCCTCCAGCATCTCGTGCCGCACGTCCACCGCGGGCCAGCCCTGCCCCACCACATGCTCGTTGAGGTTCTCCCCGGAGCCCAGCCCCAGCCGGAAGCGGTCCTCGGACAGCAGTTGCAGGGTCGCCGCCTTCTGCGCCACCACCACCGGGTGATAGCGGAACGTCGGGCAGGTCACGTACGTCATCAGCGGTATCCGGGACGTGGCCTGCGCGGCCGCGCCGAGGACACTCCACGCGTACGGGGCGTGGCCCTGCGAACGCAGCCACGGGAAGAAGTGGTCCGAGGTGACGGAGAAGTCGAACCCCGCCTCCTCCGCGCGGACGACATGCTCGACCAGCTCACGCGGCCCGGCCTGCTCGGTCATCATCGTGTATCCGATTCGCACCATGGCCGCCGAGTCCCCCCTCCGCAGGGCGGAAAACGGTGCCCGGACGCGTGACACAAAGGGGCGAAAGCCCGCAATTGGACAAACCCAAGTGGTCACAGCAAGCTGGAGCCACAGCGAGTTTTGCGGGTCGTAAGCCCCTCTGAGCAGCGACCGCACGGCCGGGGCACGCGTGTCGCGGCTGATCCCTCTACGCGCTGAGGCGAGTTATGACCGCAGGTGATCAAGCCATCTCGTCCAGAGTCACGCAGATCAAGCCCTCCGTGCGCATCTCTCTCCTAGGCGGCTTCGATCTCGTCGTCGACGGCGAACCGGTGACAGCCCCGGTGGGTTCCCGACGACTCCTGGCGTACGTGGCCCTCAACTACCGCACCCCCGTACCCCGCGCCCTGATCGCGGGCAGCCTCTGGCCCAAGGTCGCCGACCACTGTGCGTACACGAACCTCCGGGCGGCGTTGTGCCGACTGCGCGGGCTCGGCGTCAACGCGCTCGACATCTCCCCGACGGACGTGCGCCTCGCTCCCGATGTCACGGTGGACCTCCGCGACGCCCGAGGGCTGGCCCAGCACCTCCTCGACCCCTGTGTGCCGCCCGTCGCCCTCCACCTCAGCACGGCGACCGTCGACCAGCTCTCCGCCGACCTGCTGCCCGGCTGGTACGACGAGTGGGCCCTCCTGGAGGCCGATCACTGGCGGCAGTTGCGGCTCCACGCGCTGGAGTCCCTCACCGAGACCTTCATCGACGCCACCGAGTACGCGGGCGCGGTGGTCGCCGCCCAGGCGGCCGTTCAGGCCGACCCGCTCCGCGAGAGCAGCCAAGCCTCCCTGATCCGGGCCTACTTGGCCGAGGGCAACCCGTCGGAGGCCGTACACCACTTCGAACGGTACGTACGGCGGCTGCGCGAGGAGCTGGGCCTGTGCCCCACCCAACGGCTGCACCAACTGGTGGCCCGGGTGCGCTGGGCCGGGGAAGGCGACGCGGCGCTGCGCCGGTGAACCCTCACGCCTCGGCGGTCCGTCTGCCGCGCACCCGCTCCAGCAGGCGGTGCGCCGTGCCCGATACCCAGGAGCCGAGCCAGCGCAGGAAGCTCGTCGGCAGGAACACCGCGTCGGCGAACACCATCGCCATCGAGAAGAACGGCAGCCCGCAGAGCACCGCGATGGAGGCGTGCTCGGCCATCAGGATCGGGAGCAGCACGTTCTTCACCCGGCGGTTGAGCAGGGTGAAGGGGAACGCCACCTGGAGGATCACGGTTCCGTAGGTGAGGGCGGTGATCAGTACGGCACTGCCGTCGACGGTCCGGGACAGCGGGCCCCAGGGGCTGAAGTAGGCCAGATGCAGGGGGTAGTGGACCGCCGTGCCGTCCTGCCAGCGCGGCCCCTGGATCTTGTACAGCCCGGCCGTCGCGTACAGGATGCAGACCTGGGCGGCGATCACCAGCAGCGCCGCGTTGTGCACGACGTTGGCCGTGGCGTCCAGGACGGACCGCAACTCGGTGTGTCCACCGCGCTCCACCCGGAACCACAGCGCCTGGATGAGCCACATCCCCCACAGGAACAGGGCCCAGCCCCAGGAGAGTTCCGCGAATCCGGTGAGCTGGGCGAGCGCGAGGAACAGGCCGAGGCCCGCCCAGAGCGCGATGCGGGTCGGCACACCCGCGTCCCCGCGAGAACCGTCCTTCGCCGCCCGCCGTCGCCGTGCGGCGTCCAGGGACCAGACCTGGCCGCAGCGGGTGAGCACCAGATAGCTCGCGACGAGATGGATGAGGGTGTCGCCGCCGTCGCCCAGGAGGACGTTGCGGTTCAGCAGCGCCAGCACGCCCACCATGAACAGCAGCGACATCGTGCGGGTGTGCCACCCCAGCAGCAGCCCCAGGCTCGCGGCGATCGCCACGAGGTAGACCACCTCGAACCACCAGCCGCTGTCCGACCACATCAGGACGGAGAACGCCCCGTTCGACGCGATCAGCCGCTGCGCGAGGTCGAACGTCCACGGACTGGCGGACCCGTACAGCTCCTGCCGGTTCGGGAACTCGCGGAGCAGATAGAGCAGGAACGTCAGCGAGAAGCCGATCCGGACGATCGCCGCCTGGTACGGGAAGAGCGCCCGGCCCGTGATGTCGTTCAGGCACCTGATGATCCTGGCGTCGATCCGCCCGCTCATGCCCTTGAAGGGGGAGGGCGCCGGGGCGCTGTCCGTGTCGGCGGTCACCGGAAGTCCTCCTTCGACACCGGCCACCAGGTCAGCGTCTGGTAGGTGACCGGCTCGTCGTCGTTCTCCCCGCTCCACTTCGGCGGGGCGATCGGGCGGTACGTGGAACGCAACTGGACCTTGACCACCTGGCCGCCCAGCAGAGCCGGGCCGAGGCGGCTCGCCGCGATCCGGCGGACGTACACCTCGGCGAGCTGCCCCTGCAGCCCGATGGGCAGGCCCTTGGCGTCATGGGTCCGGGTGTAGAAGTCCCACGCCTGGCGCAGCAGGTTCTGGTCGGCGTGGCTGGGGGCGGGGTTGTCCCGGATGTGCTCGATGTCCTGCTCGGTGAGCGGCACCCAGGCCGAGGTGCGCAGGGAGCCTTCGGGCAGCCGTACTTCGGCGCGGGCGTCGACGTAGATGTTGCCCTGGAGCGGGTTGGGGGCGAACAGCTTCCAGTTCTGGTCGAACTCCGGATAGACGTAGCTGTTCACGAGTTCGCGGTGCTGCTTGCTGATGGCGTTCGCGGGGGCCAGATAGAGGAAGAGCAGCAGCAGATGGATGGTGACCGCCATCGCCGTCACCACGATCACCGCGGCCAGCCAGAGCCGGGCGGGCCGGGACCACGAGCGGTTCAGCCCGGGGGGCAGCGCGTCGCTCGTGTCGTGTCGCTCCACCATGCTCCCCCTGACCTGGGGTTTCCGGACCTGCCGATCATGTGGGACCAGCTTAAGGACGCGGGCCGGCGGAGGGGCTTTCTGTTCGGCCGAATGGTGACCGGTTCTCCGCCGCGCCACTGTCACGGCACCGTCACGCTGGACCAACGCCCCGGTCATGGCCGGTGCCTCAGGTTGGAGAGGTATCTGGCCCATCCCTGAGGGAGGCATCATGGCGGCGCGCAGGTGGAGGCACATACCCAAGGCGGTCGGCGCGGCCTACCTGGCCGCGGCACTCGTCGGAACAGGCGGGGTCATGGCCGTCGGCGCGACAGCCGACACGGCGAAGACGCCGACGACATCGGCGGCCGCACCCCATGTGGTCTGCAAGCTCGTCGTGCGGAAGGGCAAGCTCATCGCGGTCGACGCGAAGACCGGCATCCGCGTGGACCCGAGGCTCTGCAACCGCGGCGGCGGAGGCACCGGCGCCACGACGACCGGAGCCACCACAGGCGGAGGCGGCAGCACAGGGGCCACCACCACGGGCGCCACCACCACGACGACCGGAGCCACGAGCACCACCGGAGCCACCACCACGGGCGCGACCACGACAGGCGGCGGAGGCACGGGAGCCACGACGACCGGCGCGACGACCGGCGGCGGCGGAGGCACCGGAGCCACGACCACGGGTGCGACCACGGGCGGCGGTGGAGGTACCGGAGCCACGACGACCGGTGCGACCACGGGTGGCGGCGGTGGCGGTACCGGAGCGACGACGACCGGTGCGACGACCGGCGGTGGCGGCGGAGGTACGGGCGCCACGACGACCGGTGCGACGACCGGTGGTGGCGGTGGCGGTACCGGAGCGACGACGACCGGCGCGACGACCGGTGGTGGCGGCGGAGGTACCGGAGCCACGACGACCGGCGCGACGACCGGTGGCGGCGGTGGCGGTACCGGAGCCACGACGACCGGTGCGACGACCGGCGGCTGAGAACGAGGAACGGACCGGACTGCCGGAGACCCGGGTCTTCACGGGTCTCCGGCAGTCACAGCCGCGCTCTGCCTGGAGCGGCACCGGCCGCCCGCCGTGGTCAGGCCGTGGCGGTCGCCGGGTCGCTCGTGCTGGGCGCGCCCGTCTCGACGTGACCGGCGAAGCGCCGGACGAAGGCGGGGTCGCTGCCCGTGGTGACCGTGACGTCGTACCAGCGGTTCCCGGCGGCGACGCCCCAGCCCTTGACGACGCGGGACGCGCCCGGCGCCACGGTGTACGTGTAGTGCTGGGCCGGTGCGTAGGCGTCGGTGGCGGTGAAGGTGACCGCCGTGCTGCCCGCGTTGCTGAAGGTCAGGGTGACCTGTCCGGCGGAGGTGTCGTGGCGGGCGGTGACCTCGGGGCCGACCGCGGTGTTGGTGCCCGCCTGGCGGCGGAGGAAGCCGTTCGGGCCGTACACGGAGAAGTCGTGACGGGTGCCGGGCAGGGCCCAGCTGTCGGTGAGGCTCTTCCCGGCCTCCACGGTGTAGGGCCAGGGGCCGTCGGTGCGGGTGGCCGAGGTGACATGGAAGGCGGCCCCCGCGGTGCCGAGCGCGGCGAAGGTGAACCGCATCCGCCCGCCGACCGCCTTGGTGTCCACGGCCAGGTCGTACGGGAGGGCCCGCGCGCTCCGGGTGCCGCGTTCCTGCTTGGGCAGGGCACCGGCGGCCGGGGGCTTGGGCACGTAGTCGCCGGGGTTCGAGTGGTTCGGGGGCCGGTAGCCGCTGGTGTCGGGCAGGCCGGGCGCGGCGGTGGCGCCACGGGAGAAGTCGAAGGCCGAGGTGAGGTCCCCGCACACCGCGCGCCGCCACGGCGAGACATGGGGGTTGCGCACCCCGAACCGCTTCTCGATGAACTGCACGACGGAGGTGTGGTCGAAGGTCTGCGAACACACCCAACCCCCGGTGCTCCAGGGCGAGATGACGAGCATCGGCACGCGCGGACCGAGCCCGTACGGCCCGGCCGCGTACCCGGACGAGCCGCCGTACAGCTCGTTCGTCACATCGGCGGTGGACAGGCCGCGCGCGGCGGAGGCGGGCGGGAAGGGCGGTACGACGTGGTCGAAGAAGCCGTCGTTCTCGTCGTAGGTCAGCAGCAGGGCGGTGCGGCTCCAGACGTCCGGGTCGGCGGTGAGCGCGTCCAGGACCTGCGAGATGTACCAGGCGCCGTAGTTCGCGGGCCAGTTGGGGTGCTCGCTGAAGGCTTCGGGGGCGGCGATCCAGGAGACCTGGGGGAGGGTCCCGGCGGTCACGTCGGCGCGCAGGCGGTCGAAGTAGCCTTCGCCGTCGGCCGCCTTGGTGCCGGTGCGGGCCCGGTCGTAGAGGGGGTCTCCGGGCTTGGCGTTCCGGTACTGGTCGAAGAACAGCAGGGAGTTGTCACCGTAGTTGCCGATGAACGCGTCACCGGTCCAGCCCCAGCCGCCCGCCGCGTCCAGCCCGGTGCCGGTGTCCTGGTACACCTTCCAGGAGACGCCCGCCTGCTGGAGGATCTCCGGGAACGTGGTCCAGGAATACCCGGCCTCCTCGTTCCCGAGCACCGGCCCGCCGCCCTTGCCGTCGTTCCCGGAATAGCCGGTGTACAGGTAGTAGCGGTTGGGATCGGTGGAACTGAGCATGGAGCAGTGGTACGCGTCGCACACGGTGAACGCGTCCGCGAGCGCGTAATGGTACGGAATGTCCGCGCGGGTCAGATAAGCCATCGTCGTCGTGGACTTGGCGGGAATCCACTTGTCGTGGAGTCCGCCGTCGAACGCCGCGTGGGTGCCCGCCCAACTGTGGTCCAGATCCTGGATGAACTGCATCCCGAGCCGGTCGGCGTCCGGCCGGAACGGCAGCGTCTCGCGCCCCGACCCGTCCGCCTGGTGGAACACGCTCCTGCCCGAGGGCAGCGTGAGCGGGCGAGGGTCGCCGAAGCCACGGACACCCCGCAGGGTGCCGAAGTAATGGTCGAAGGAGCGGTTCTCCTGCATCAGCACGACGATGTGCTCGACATCGGCGAGCGTGCCGGTGCCTTTCGCGGGCGCGATGGACGTGGCCCGCGCGATTCCGGCGGACAGATTCGCGGCGGCCGCGCTTCCGGCGGCGATCTGCAGAAACCTACGACGGCTGACATCGGGCACGGAGTATTCTCCTTGAATTCACATACCGTTCTCGCACCGGGAATTGTGGGGAATTTCCGCGAGAGCAGAACAGTGCAGCGCAGTCCGGCGCGTGATGTCAATGGTCGAGAGTGAATCGAGGTCATTGTCGAGTCACCCCCGACCGGAAAGCGGCCACGCTCGCTCCGGCCTCCCGGACGGCCGGACTCCCGGTCGCGTGCGCGGCGGGAGCCCGGTGTCCGGGAAGGCGGCGTGCCTACTGCGGCGCGGTGAGCAGGGTGGTGAAGATCCGCTGTCCGGCCTGGTGACCGGTCACCTGGATCGACATCGTGCTGTGCTCCGGCGGGGTGGCGGGTGCCGCCTCGACGATGCAGGGCTCGTCGATCTCGGCGTAGCGGTGGAAGGTGGTGGAGACGGCGCAGGGGGTGCTCATCGCGGGACCCGCGAGCGCGCATGCCGCTTGCCGCGCGGCTTCCAGGAGGACCATGCCGGGGTGGTGGTCCCCGGTGTGGTCGTAGAGGACGGGATGGTCCAGGCTCGGGGTCAGCAGCCATTGCCCGGGGGTCCGGGTGGGGGAGAGCACGACGTCGAGCGGCTTGGTGCGGCCTACCGCTCCGGGGGGTGGTGCCTGGTGCGGGGTGTCGGGGAGGCGTGTCGCCGCACAGCGGGGCTGGCTGCCGCGCAACCGCCGGTAGACGGCGGGGGAGACGCAGGTGAAGTGTCCGCCGCCGACCGCGATGGCGATGCCGTCACGCGTGATGGACAGCCGCATCCGGAAGCCGGTCGCCCTGCCGCCTCGGAGGGTGATGTCGGTGCACACGGCCTTCAGCTCGATGTCGGTGGGTGTGGCACCGATGTGCAACTGGTCGAGCTGGGCGCTGAAGCCGAGGTCCCACATGACGAAGTGGTGGCCGAGCGGGACGCCGAGCTCGGTGTGGGCCAGGAACAGGCCCGCCTGGCGAAACGTCTCCGCAACCAGCAGCGGGTCATAGCCGGCGCCGCCCGGAGCCTGGAAGAACGTGTGCGTCCGGGGCCACTGGCCGGACACGGTGAACGTGGTGTCGCTCAGCCGGGAGCAACGGGTCAGGAAGACCTCGGCCAGGCTCGCGCGGTGGACGTACTCCTTGGGAACCGTGGTGGTCAGCCGCGGCAGATCCCGTGTCAACTCGCTTGTGTGCGATGGAGCCAAAGACATTTACATCCCCCAATGAGTCTCTGGAAGCGGTTCTCCCGGCCATGTAAGATACGGACCTACCGGTTTCCTTCTCAACTGAAGCTCGGTAAAAGAACGGTCAAGTGTGCGGGGTTCTGGGGGTCCCCGAACGGGCCGCCCGTAGGCGCATGTTCGATCTTATTTTTCGGCGAAACCCTGGCGATGCGCCTACCTCGCCTTAGGATTGCCGAGTTGTGGACGTCACCGGCAATAGATGTGCTGGCGGGCGTGGGAAGTGCGTGCCGCGCATTCCGTTTCGCCGGCCCGGAGCTCGGGGGGAGATCTGGTGAGGGAAAAACCGACCGTGTTTTCCGTTGTCCCGGATTGTGTCCGGGGTGGAGGCCCGCCGCGCGACCCCGTCCCGGACGGCACGGACCGGATGCCGACCGCCGCCACGCCGCCCCACCGAGCGAAGCCGACGACCGAGGAGACGCGTCCCATGCCCACCGCTCTGCAGCACCTGCGGCTCGCCGCGGTCAACATCGACGGCGTCCTGCTCAACGACACCTTCAGCCCTGTCATCCGGCAGGTGGTGCTGGACCGCGGGGGTCAGTACACCGCCGAGGTCGAACACACCCTCTTCTCCCAACCCCGGACCGTGGCCGCGCAGGCATTCGTCCAGGCGGCACAACTGCCGCTGTCCCCACAGGAGATGGTGGACGCCTACTTCCAGGAACGTGAGCGCTATCTGGCCGAGAACCCCGTCCGGATCGAGGAGGGGGCGGAGGACCTCCTCATCCTGCTGCGGGATCTCGGGCTACGCCTCGTGTGCTACGGCGGACTGGACAGGACGCACTTCGAACGTCATCTCGCCCCGCTCGCCCACCTCTTCGACCCTCCCGGCTACGTGTGCACCGACCGGTTCCGCCCCGGAATCCGCGAGATCACCCGCGACATCTGCGGCCTGGACCACGACCAGGTGCTGTTCATCGACGACGTGGCCCGGTTCGCCGAGGAGGCCCGGCGGCTCGACGTCCCCTTCATCGGCCGCCCCGGCGAGTTCGAGCACGGCCATCAGCGCGCCCTGATGAAGCGGGCGGGCGTCCGGCATCTGGTGCCCACCCTGCGGGACATCGACGAGGAACTGCTGAGAACCCTCGACGCCGAAGCCGCCGCGGGCACCTGCTGGGGCGACGTACGGCCCGTGCCCGTCGCCCCCGACCGCGAGGGCGGCCCCCGTGGCTGACCCCGGCGGCGCGCTGAGCGGGAAGGTCGTCATCATCACCGGGGCCAGCAGCGGCATCGGCGCCGCCGCGGCCCGGCTCTTCGCGCGGCAGGGCGCCCGCCTGCTGCTCTGCGCGCGCCGCGAGGAACGCCTGCGGGAACTCACCGGCCGCCTGCGCGGGCAGGGTGCGACCGTCGGCTTCTTCGCCGGGGACGTCTCCCGAGGTGAGGACGCCCAGGCGATGGTCGAGCAGGCCATGGCGCGCTACGGCCGACTGGACGCCGCCTTCAACAACGCGGGGGTCGCCATGGAGAAGACCCCGCTGCACCTGATCGGCGACGAGTCCTACGAGCGGATCATGGACACGAACCTGCGCGGGGTGTGGAACTGCCTGCGCCACGAGATCGCCGCCATGCTCACCTGCGGAGGTGGATCGATCGTCAACACCAGCAGCGTCGGCGGCCTCGTCGCGTCCTCCGCGGCCGCGCCCTACATCGCCTCCAAGCATGCCGTCATCGGGCTGACCAGGGCGGCCGCGGTCGAATACGCGGGTGACGGCATCCGCGTCAACGCGATAGCGCCGGGCCTCGCCCGCTCTGAGATGGTGGAGGCGTGGTTCGCGCACGATCCGCAGGCGGAGCGGAGAGCATGCCGCTCGGCACCCCAGGGGCGGGCGGCCGATCCGGAGGAGATCGCCCAGGCGGCGGCGTGGTTGTGCGGCGACCAGGCATCCTTCGTCACCGGGGCGACCGTTCCGGTGGACGGCGGACGCACCGCCTGGTGACACCTGACCGCCCTCCGGCGGAGCCGGGGGAAGGAACGCGGAAAATGACCCGCCGGTCTGTTTTCCGTACGGTCAGGTGCGCTAGGGTTCGAGCCCATTGGTTCATTGTTCATTCTGATGAGGGGTCCTCATGGCTCAGCAGGACCGAGCTATCCGGACCCGCCGCGCTGTTCTCGAGGCCGCCGCGTCGGTCTTCGCCGAGCGCGGCTACGCGGCGGCCACCCTCGCCGAGATCCTCAGCAGGGCCGAGGTCACCAAAGGCGCCCTGTACTTCCACTTCGACTCCAAGGCCGACCTCGCTCAGGGTGTCCTGCAGGCCCAGATAAGCACGGACTACCACCTGTCCCAGGAGCTGAAGCTGCAGGAGTGGGTGGACACCGGCATGACGCTGGCCAGGCGCCTGCCCCGGGACCCCATGCTGCTGGCCGGCGTCCGCCTCTCCGCCGACCTGCAGGGCCGGGAGATCTTCGGGAGCGCCTGGCCGGCCTGGGCCGGTCTGATCACGTCGTTCCTGGCGGAGGCCAAGGAACGGAACGAGGTCCTTCCGCACGTGGTGCCCGAGGTGACGGCACAGGTCTTCCTCGGCGCGTGGATCGGCGTGCAGTTCGTGTCCCAGGCCGCCACGGAATGGACGGACCTGGAGGAACGCATGTCGGCGCTGTTCGACCACATGCTTCCCTCGATCGCGGCTCCGGCCGTTCTCGTGCGACTCGACACCGCCCCCGACCGCGGTGCGCGGGTCATCGCCGAGGTGGAGCAGCACCAGCAGGCGGCCCGTGCCGGAGCCGACGCCTGATCAGGGCTCACTCATAGCGCGGCACCCGGGCGCACCGGGGTGAGATCCTCGGCGATGTCTTCCCGTCACGGTGGCTGCACGACCCCCTAAGAAACCGCATGTTTGGTTTATTGTGGGCCTCCACATCGAGTCGTCTGATGCTGTCTGGCGGCGGACGACGAGCGTCGGAGGCCCGCCTGGTGGCCTCCGAACTGACCGGGGAGGGGTCGGATGGCCACGCAGGAACGTGCGGTGCGGACGCGCCGCGCATTGATCCGGGCGGCCGCTGAAGTCTTTGCCAGCGAGGGCTACGTGCCTGCGTCCCTGCCGGTGATCAGCGACCGGGCCGGGGTGAGCCGGGGGGCTCTGCACTTCCACTTCAAGAGCAAGGACGACCTGGCGTGCGCCGTGGAGGAAGAGGCCGCGCAAGCCCTCGACCAGGTCATCGCGAGCGCCTGGGAGGGACCCGCCCTGCCGGGGTTACAGCTGCTGGCCGTGGTCGCCGGGAACCTCGTGGCCGTCATGGAGAGTGACGTGGTGATACGGGCGGGATTCCAGATGGACGGCGACATCACGCGCAAGGGCGGGGGCGCGTTGTCCCGTCGCTGGCAGGACTGGGTCGGGGAGACGCTCCGCCGTGCGGAGCGGCGCGGCGAGCTGGCCGACGGCGTCTCCTGGCGGGCCGTCGAGGCGACGGTGCTCGCGAGCACCGTCGGGCTGCAGGCCCTGGCGGCGCGGAACGCGGACTGGCGCCCGGTGGAGCGCGTACGCCAGATCTGGGGGCTGCTGCTGCTGGTCGGGGCGAACCGGCACGCCCCGGAGTCCGGGCCGGACGGCCTGGCCGGAACCTGCCCGTCGCCGCGGCGGTCGAATCGGACGGTCAATTAAAAACCAACCATGAGGTTTCATATTGACAAACCGCACCGACTGTTTTTTACTCATGCTCTACCCGCCACCACGGCGTGAATCGAGTGCGCCAACGGCGGCCGACAGGGGGAAATGCCGTGGACATTCAGGTATTGGGCACGCTGGGAGTCCGAGAAGCCGGGGTCTCCATCACGCCGACGGCGCCGAAGGCGCGACGGGTGCTCGCTCTGCTCGCGCTGCGAGCGGATCAGGCCGTTCCCGTCGCCGCGCTGATCGAGGAACTCTGGGCGGACAACCCTCCGCGCAGCGCGCGTACCACCCTGCAGACGTACGTGCTCCAGATCCGCGAGCTGATCACCACGGCCCTCGAGGCGGGCGACAGGCGGTCCGTGACGGCCAAGGACGTCCTCGCGACGCACCCGGGCGGCTATCAGCTGAACTCCGGGGGCGGCCGCAGTGACGTCTGGGAGTTCGAGCGGCTGGCCGGTCTCGGTTACCGCGCCATGGACGCCGGTGACCACGAGCGCGCGGCACGAGTACTGCGCGAGGCACTCGCCCTGTGGAACGGCGCCCCGTTCGCGGATCTCGAGCCCGGCCCGCAGCTGGAGATCGAGGCGCGGCGCCTGCAGGAGAGCAAGCTGTGCGCGCTGGACCAGCGCATCGAGGCGGACCTCAGGCTCGGCCGCCACCGCGAACTGCTCGCCGAACTGACCGTCCTGGTCAGCAAGTACCGCACCCACGAGAACCTGCACGGACAGTTCATGGTGGCGCTGCAGCGCTCCGGCCGCCGCAGCGAGGCTCTCGACGTCTACCGCAGGCTGCGGACCACCTTCGTGCGCGAGCTGGGCCTCGAACCGTCGCCCGCGCTGAGCCGGCTGCAGCATTCCATCCGGCTGGCCACCCCGCACCAGGCACCCCCGGCCCAGCGCCCCGCGGCATCGCGGCTGGCCCCGCTGGCGAGCTGAACGAAGCCCGCTCGCAAGGCCCCTCATCGCCGCATCAGGGCCCGTCCGGTGTGCGTGGAGGGGAGCTTGACGAGCGCTCAAGAGTGCGTGCGCGATTCGATATCAGGTCGTTACCGTACTTGCACACCCACCTCTTCGAACGAGCGTTCGACGAGGACACGATGTCAAAGGGGAGACACGTGAAGATTCAGGTACTGGGTCCGCTGAACGCCGACATCAGCGGTGTGCAGATCGCGCCGTCAGCGGGCAAGCCCCGGCAGATCCTCGCGCTGCTCGCGCTGTACCCGAGCCGGGTGATGCCGGTGCCGACCCTGATGGAGGAACTCTGGGGCACGCACCCCCCGGTCAGCGCACTCACCACCCTGCAGACCTACATCCTGCAACTGCGGCGCCGGCTCGGCGTGGCCATGGGGCCGGACTCCCCGCGCAACGTCAAAGAGGTGCTCGCCACCCGCCACGGCGGATACGTGCTGCAGATCCCCTCCGACAGCGTGGACGCACACGACTACGAGCGCCTGGCGACCGCGGGCCGTGCCGCCTTCGAGGCCGGTGACGACGCCCGCGCCGCCGCCACACTGCGCCAGGCGCTGGACCTCTGGCAGGGACCCGCGCTGGTCGACGTGCCCGTCGGGCCGGTGCTCACCATCGAGACACTCCGCCTGGAGGAGAGCCGGCTCGTCACGGTGGAACGGCGGATCGACGCCGAACTCCGCCTGGGCCGACACAGTGACCTCCTCGTCGAGCTGCGGGACCTGATCGCACGTCACCCGCAGCACGAAGGGCTGCACTCACAGGCCATGGTGGCGCTGTACCGCGCGGGCCGACAGGCCGCCGCTCTCGACGTCTACCGGCAGCTGCGCATCCGGCTCGTCGAAGAACTCGGCGTCGAACCGTCGCCCCAGGTGCAGCGCCTGCACCAGGCCATGCTGGGAGTGGACCCCGCCCTCAACGTCACCGCGGGCCCGCGCCGCGGCTCGACCTTCGACCTCTACGCATCCTGACGCGCCACGCCCCGATCCTCCGTGCGGACCGTTTCGAGCCCGGCTCTAGCGCCGTCGGCAAGCCTGTGAGGGCCTGCAGAACGGCAGGGCCGAGGAGGGGGCACACATGGCGGACGCACTGGCGCCCATGCAGCTGTACTGCTTCGCGCACGCGGGGGCCGGTACCTCGGTCTTCCAGGGCTGGTCGCGCCGGACCGGACCGGACGTGGAAACCGTACCGGTCCTGCTGCCGGGCAGGGGCAGCCGGCGACGTGAGCCGCGTCTGACGGACCGGGCCGCACTCGTCGCCGAACTGCTGCAGCGGGTCAGGCCCGAACCGTACCGTCCGTTCGCCTTCTACGGTCACAGTCTGGGCGCCATGGTGGCCTACACCCTCACCCAGGCACTCTTCGAGCGGGGGCTGCCGCTTCCCGACCTCCTGGCCCTGGGGGCCTGTCCGCCGCCGGACCGGGCCAGTGGACTGTCCGATCGCCACAACCCCTCGGACACCGGTCTGATGGACGAGCTGCGCTCCATGGGAGCGCTGCCCGACGGGGTGGGACCGGGTGACTACTGGCACCGGGCGATGATGCCCGTGCTCCGCGACGACCTGCGCCTGGCCCACGCACTGCGCGTCTGCGCCCGCGGCGCGGCGGCGGGCGGTCAGGCACCGGTACCCCTGCTCGCCATTTCCGGGGACAGGGACCCGCTGGCGCCGCCCTCCGTGGTGGACGGCTGGCGCCGATGGCATGTCGGCCCCTCGGTGACCCGGACCGTCGCCGGCAACCACTTCTTCGTACGGCAGGACGCACTGCCTCGTCTCCTGGCTCGGGCCTGTCGTGTCGTCCGGCGCCTCGGCGCCCACGCCGCCACGGAACCCGTGGCGACGGCCGACTGCCAGGGTGTCCGTCCCGCAACCCCCGGACAGGCTCTCACCGCCCGGTGACACCCCCGGGCATCCCGCCCGGCCCCGGACCGTCTTTCCCTGTCCTCGGACAGATTTTTCTGACGGACCGTCATCAATGGATGCACCGCCGACCGTGCTTCGCACGAGAAATGAGAAAGCCGCCCATGGAACCGCTCGACATCAAGGACCTCGTCGCCCTGCTGCGCACCAACGCCGGTGACAGCAGCCACGACCTCGACGGCGATGTACTGGACGTGCCGTTCGCCGACCTCGACTACGACTCGCTCGCCCTTCTCCAGGTCACCGGCGCCATCGAGCGGGACCACGGTGTCGCGCTCGACGAGGAGGCGCTGGAGGAGGCCGAGACGCCGCGCCAGTACCTGGAGGTGGTCAACCGGGTGCTCGCAGGCGAGGCCCGCCGGGTCTGAGCACCGGCATCCCCCGGATGCCCGCACACACGAGGGGCGGTCCCGACGGACCGCCCCTCGCGTACGCGTGCTCAGTCGATGCCGCGGACGATGTGCGGCTCCGTCAAGTCGTCGTCGTCCGCCCCGGCCAGCCGCAGCGGTGGGGCCGCGATCTGCCCACCCACGACGAACACGCCCGGCGGATACGCGGAGACACGGGGGGAATCATCCTCAAGGGTGCGCTGTCGAACGTCGTGCACGCTGTCCTCCTCCATCAACTGGCGGTCTGGCCGGCGGAGTCAGGCTCCCGCGCCTGGCCGGCCCCCGCCGGGCTGCTCAGCAGCGCTGGCGGCCCGACGGGAAGACTGGTGGTGCGGGCGTCCACTCCCGCGACCGGACCCTCGTGTCACGCCCCGGCGGCCTTGCGCAGGGCGTCGACGCGGTCGGTGCGCTCCCAGGTGAAGTCGGGGATCTCCCGGCCGAAGTGGCCGTAGGCCGCCGTCTGGGCGTAGATCGGGCGCAGCAGGTCGAGGTCGCGGATGATCGCGGCCGGGCGGAGGTCGAAGACCTCGTCGATGGCCTTCTCGATCTTCTCCGGCTCGATCTTGGCGGTGCCGAAGGTCTCCACGAACAGACCGACCGGCTCGGCCTTGCCGATCGCGTAGGCGACCTGGACCTCGCAGCGCGAGGCCAGACCCGCCGCCACCACGTTCTTGGCGACCCAGCGCATCGCGTACGCGGCCGAACGGTCCACCTTCGACGGGTCCTTGCCCGAGAAGGCACCGCCACCGTGACGAGCCATGCCGCCGTACGTGTCGATGATGATCTTGCGGCCGGTCAGACCCGCGTCCCCCATCGGACCGCCGATCTCGAACCGGCCCGTCGGGTTCACCAGCAGGCGGTAGCCCTCGGTGTCGATCTTGATGCCCTCGTCCAGCAGCGCCTTCAGCTCGGGCTCCACCACGAACTCGCGGATGTCCGGCGCGAGCAGCGACTCCAGATCGATGTCCGAGGCGTGCTGGGAGGACACCACCACCGTGTCCAGACGGACGGCCTTGTCACCGTCGTACTCGATGGTGACCTGGGTCTTGCCGTCGGGACGCAGGTAGGGGATGGTGCCGTTCTTGCGGACCTCGGAGAGGCGCTTGGACAGGCGGTGCGCCAGGAAGATCGGCAGCGGCATCAGCGTCGGCGTCTCGTCCGAGGCGTAGCCGAACATCAGACCCTGATCGCCCGCGCCCTGCTTGTCCAGCTCGTCACCTTCGTCTCCGCGGGAGGCACCCTCGACCCGGGACTCGTACGCCGTGTCGACACCCTGCGCGATGTCCGGGGACTGCGCGCCGATCGACACCGAGACACCACAGGAGGCGCCGTCGAAGCCCTTCCTGGAGGAGTCGTAACCGATCTCCAGGATCTTCTCGCGCACCAGCTGGGCGATGGGCGCGTAGGCCTTGGTGGTGACCTCGCCGGCCACGTGCACCAGGCCGGTGGTGATCAGCGTCTCGACGGCGACACGGGACGAGGGGTCCTCGCGCAGCAGCGCGTCGAGAATGGTGTCGCTGATCTGGTCAGCGATCTTGTCGGGGTGACCTTCGGTCACGGACTCCGAGGTGAACAGAAGCCCCACGGCGTACTCCTTCGGTGTCGAGCCGGCCACCGGGCCGCGTGGTGGGTGGCCATGCTGTCGATGAGAGGGGCCCCGGACCGCCGAGACCTGTCAGCTTCCGATTCGACCGCACCGGTGCCGAGCGCGGGTGGAGAGGAGCTGGACCGTGAGAGGTCGGCACCGCCGTACGGAGCGGCCGGGCCGACGGTGACGCTCGACTTCCGCTCCACCGGGCCTTGAGCGGTCGCCCGCACACTCGCCGTCGTCAGAGAAGAAGGAGGTGAACGCCGATGCCCGCACCGGCCGTACACCGCACATCACACCGGATCGAGATGGCCGCCCCCGCCGGTGTCGTCTACGGGTTCATCGCCGACGCCGAACGCTGGCCGCTGTTCTTCGCCCCGAACGTGCACGTCGAACCGCTGGACCTGAACGGCAACGAACAGCGTCTGCGCATGTGGACCCTGAACGGTGACAGGATCGAGTCGTGGGTCACCCGACGCACGCTCGATCCCGGCGCACGACGGATCGGGTTCCGCCGCGAGACGGGCCCGGAGACCGTGACGGGCATGGGCGGCAGCTGGACCGTCGAGCAGTTGCCCGGCGGTTCCTCCCTGTTGACGCTCGAACGGGAGTTCTCGACGACCGACCACCGGACTCCGGCCACGTCGATCGGCGATGCCAACATCAGACGGCACCTGGCCGACCTGAAGGACGTCACCGAACGGTGGTCCGTCCTGGACGATCTGGTCGTCACCCTCGACGACCAGATGCGGGTGGACGCACCCGCCGAGTTCCTCTACGGCTTCCTGTACCGCTCCGGCGCCTGGTCCGGCGGCGATCGGGGAGACACGGGCGTGCGCCTGACCGAGGACGTACCCGGCGTCCAACTCGTCCGTGCCCGGACCGCGGACGGCGTCGAGGGCGGCGGAACCGTCCGGCTCTGCTTCCCCGGCGCCGGGCTCATCGTCTACAAACTCACCGATCCGCCCCCGCTGATCGCCGGCCAGACCGGCGAATGGTGTCTGGAGCCCGATCCGGCGGGAGTCACGGTGCGCGCCCGGCACCAAGTGGTACTGAGCGAACGGGGCGTCGCCCGGGTCCTGGGCGCGAACGCCGACCTGGCCGACGCCCGGCGGTACGTACGCGAAACCATCGGCCGGGACAACGCCACGCTCCTCGCACTCGCGCGCCTGCACGCGGAGGACGCCGCCGTCGCGCTCGGACTCGGCGTGACGGACACGTCGTGAACGTGGGCGCGGGCAGACGCCCCGGCCCACCGAGCACCACCCGGCGTGACGCCGACAGCGGGACGACGTCGCCGGACGAGCCGGCCGTCGCGCTGCGGCGGGCCGCCCACCTCGACCGCCTGCTCGGCGACCCCCACGACCCGGCCAACCCGCACGGATTCACCGCGTTCACCACCGCCGCACGGCTCGGCCGACCCGCCGCGGCCACGCAACGACTGCTGGCCGGGGCCGGGCTGACCGCCGCGTTCGTCCCCGCGGCCCACGGCGGAACCCTCACCCGGGCCGACCTCCTCATGACCATCCTGCGGCCCGTGTTCCGGCGCGACGTGGCCCTCGGCTTCGACGCGGGTGTCACCTCGCTGTTCGCCGCCTCGGCGGTCTGGGGAGCAGGCACCCCGGAACAGCAGCAGGTCATGGCGCGACTGCTGCTCGGCGGCGGACGGGCCACCGTGGTCCATCCCGGCCTGGCCCCGGCCGGCGGGGTCCGGCGCGAGGAGATCACCGCCCGGCGCGACGCCGACGGCACCGGCGTGCTGCTCGACGGAAGCAGGTCGCTCGTCATCGACGCGGCGCGGGCCGACGTCTACGTCGTCCACGCCCGCACCGCCGCCACCGGCCCCCGCACCCACTCCGTGCTCGTGGTGGACCCCGCGAGGCTCCCCGCCGGGCGGGTCCAGCGGCTGCCGCGCGTGAAGACCGACGGAATGCGCGCGGCCCTCTTCTCCGGCCTGCGGTTCACCGGCTGTCCCGTTCCCGACGACGCCCTCGTGGGCGGCCCCGGGGACGGCGCCACGCTGGCGCTGCGGATGAACCAGGTCAACCGGAGCCTGGTCGCGGGTGCCATGACCGCGGGTGTCGACCCCGTCCTGCGGCACGCCGTGGGGGCAGCCACCCGAGGGCGCTCCGGGCCGCCCGCGCGTCGCTGGCACCGCCCGCTCGCCGGGGTCTTCGCCGACCTGCTCGTCTGCGACGCCCTGACCACCGTGTGCCTGCGGGCGGCCGGAGCGCTGCCCGACCGCGCCGACGTACCCACGGTCGCCGCCACCTACACCGTGCCCGCCCTGCTGACGGACGCGCTCGAGGAACTGTCCTCGGTGCTCGCCGCGCACAGCCGACCCGGCGACGCCCTCCTGCACGCCGTCCTCGGCAAACTCGTGCGTGACCTGCCGACCGCCGGTCTCGGCCGTGACGGCGCCGCCGCCTGCCAGGCGGTCATCGTGAACCAGTTGGGGGCCCTGGCGAAACGTTCCTGGTTCCTGGAGGAGGAACCACCCGCAGCCCTGTTCCGCCCGGACGGACGGCTACCGCCACTGGACCACCGGGCCCTGGCCTTCGCGGGCGGCGGCGACTTCCTCGCCGCCGCCCTGTCCGGTACCACCGGAAGGCTCGCCCGGCCCCGCCGCGCAGGAGGCCGGAGCGCGCTGCTGGCACGGATGGCGGACCTGTTCCTCGCCGAGTTCCTGGGGCTGCGCGACCAGTGCGCCCTGCTGCCGGACCGCTCGGCCCTGTCCGGTCCGGCGGCCCACGCCCTTGCCGACCGCTACGGGCTGCTCGCCGCCGCCTCGGCCGTCCTGGCCGTCCGGGAAGGGCAGGAGGGCCACGACGCGTTCCTCGCCGATCCCGCCTGGGCCGTCCTCGCCCTGTCCCGGCTCGGTCACCGGCTCGGGCTCCCCCTGCCGGAGGTCCCCAAGGACTGCGTCACGGACGTCCTCGACGAACTCCTGCTTCGTCAGCGCACCGGACGCGGCCTCGACCTCGGCGGCATCGAACTCGAGCGGTGAGCCGGGAGGAGGGGACCGGGTGACACGGGAACTCCGCATCACACCGCCCCTGCACGTGCACGGCCCGGCCGGACCGTGGGACGAGGTTCGCGAGGCCGTGCGTCGGCGAGGCAACGCGGTGGTGGTCGGCACCTGGGGGGAGTGGCTGAGCGCCGTCGTCACCGAGCCGCGGCTGCGGCTGCTGCTCGGCCGGGACTGGCCGCGCTACCGGCGTACCGCCGACCCCCTCGTACGACACCGGTTCGCCGCCGCGCGGCTGGTGCTGAAGTACACGGCCGCGGCGGCGCTCGGTACCGACCCCGCCGAACTCGACCTCGCCTACACGATCAACGGCCGCCCCCACCTGCGAGGGCTGCACCAGGTCGACGTGGGACTCTCCCACACCGGCGAGCTCATCGCGGTGGGCGTCGGCCTCGGCGGCCGGATCGGCGTCGACACCGAACCGCTCTCGCGCACCCTCGCCCTGGACGTCATGAGCAGGCGCATGTGCACCCCCGCGGAACGAGCCGTCCTCGCTCGCCTGGACGCCCCCGCACGCACAGCCGCGCTGCTGCGCCTGTGGACGCTGAAGGAGGCGTACACCAAGGCGCTCGGGCAGGGGATGCGACTGGCCTTCAACGAGTTCGGCTTCCCCCCGGACATCGAGGGAGAGCTGCCCGCCTGCCACGACGGCGTCCTGCTCGCCCCCGACGGCAGCCCGGCGGCGCGGGACAGCTGGGCGTTCGGCACCTACCGCGCGCTGGGGCGCTACCGCGTCACGGCGGCGCGCTACCACCCGGCCCCCCGGGAGGCGCCCCGGTGCCCCGAGCACACCGTCGCCGACGAGGCGTCCATCAGCCTGGTCGCCCGCTTGCTGGCGCCGACGGTCCTCGAGCACGTCTCCAAGCGCCTTTGAGCGCCTCCTGTGACCGTGGGCGGGTCCGACATCGCATACCGGGAATTGAGGAGGACGATCATGCCGCTGCTGACGAGCACGTCCTCGGTGACGGGGGAGTCGTGGACGCCTGGTCTTTGACCTCTGCCTTCTTGCGCGGCTTGGGCCGCTCGCTGGCAGCCGCGGGCTACTTCTGGATCTACCTCCCCCCTCCTGACGAACCGGTCCGAGGCAGGGACCTGCTCGGGCCTCCACCGGGGCACCCCGAACAGGTCCGCCCCGACCTGCCGCTCAGCGCGGTCGAACGGCACCTGGCACGCTCGCTGTCGCATCCGAAGGACGTCGTATGAGCATCGCTATGGAGGGTCCGGCGAAGGACCGGCTGACGGAACTCGCCGAGATCAAGGCGCTGGCGGTCGGCGGACCCGACGACAAGGCCACCGAACGCCAGCACGCCAAGGGGAAACTGACCGCCCGCGAACGCATCGACCTGCTCCTGGACGAGGGCTCGTTCCAGGAGATCGAGACCCTGCGCCGACACCGCGCGAGCGGGTTCGGCCTGGAGGCCAAGCGGCCCTACACCGACGGTGTGATCAGCGGCTGGGGAACCGTCCACGGCCGCACCGTCTTCGTCTACGCCCACGACTTCCGCATCTTCGGCGGCGCGCTCGGCGAGGCCCACGCGGCGAAGATCCACAAGGTGATGGACCTGGCCCTGGCAGCCGGCGCCCCCCTGGTGTCCCTCAACGACGGCGCGGGTGCCCGGATCCAGGAGGGCGTGATGGCGCTCGCCGGGTACGGCGGCATCTTCCAGCGCAACACCAGGGCCTCGGGGGTCATACCGCAGATCTCGGTGATGCTCGGCCCCTGCGCCGGGGGAGCCGCCTACTCACCGGCCCTCACGGACTTCGTGTTCATGGTGCGCGAGACCTCGCAGATGTTCATCACCGGACCCGACGTCGTCAGAGCCGTCACCGGCGAGGAAGTCAGCCAGAACGGGCTCGGCGGGGCCGATGTCCACGCCACCGTCTCCGGTGTCGCGGCCCTCGCCTACGACGACGAGGCGTCCTGCCTGGAGGACGTGCGCTTCCTGCTGTCCCTGCTGCCGTCCAACAACCGTCAGACGGCGCCCCGGCAGCCCTCCCAGGACCCGGCCGACCGGCCGACCCCGGCCCTGCGGGAGATCGTCCCCGCCAACGCCAACCAGGCATACGACATACGGGCCGTCATCGAGGAGACGGCCGACGACGGCGAGTACTTCGAGATACAGCCGGCCTGGGCGGCCAACGTCGTCTGCGCACTGGTCCGGCTCGATGGGCATGTCACCGGTGTCGTCGCCAATCAGCCTTCGGCCTTCGCGGGCGCCCTCGACATCCACGCCAGCGAGAAGGCCGCACGGTTCGTGCAGTTCTGCGACGCCTTCTCCATCCCCCTCGTGACCCTCGTGGACGTTCCCGGCTTCCTGCCGGGCGTCGACCAGGAACACGGCGGCATCATCCGGCACGGGGCCAAGCTGCTCTACGCGTACTGCAACGCGTCCGTTCCGCGGGTCCAGCTCATCCTCCGCAAGGCGTACGGCGGCGCCTACATCGTCATGGACTCGCGGTCCATCGGCGCGGACATCTCGCTGGCCTGGCCCGGCAACGAGATCGCCGTCATGGGTGCCGAGGGCGCCGCCAACGTCATCTTCCGCCGTGAGATCGCCGCCGCCGACGACCCCGAGGCCGTCCGCGCGCAGAAGATCAAGGAGTACCGCTCCGAGCTGATGAACCCCTACTACGCCGCCGAACGCGGCCTGGTGGACGACGTCATCGACCCCGCGGACACGCGCTCGGCGCTGATCGGCGCGCTCGCGATGCTGCGCTCGAAACACACCGACCTGCCCTCCCGTAAACACGGGAACCCGCCGGTGTGATCACCGAGGAGGCCGCGATGGACTGCTGGAAGATCACGGGCGGCACCCCCACGGCGGAGGAGCTCGCCGCCGTCACGGCGGTGCTCACCGCCTTGGCGGCCGAGGGCACCGCGACCCCCGCCGAGGCGGGCGCGTTCGACGGGCCGCCGGCCACGGTCTGGCACCGCCCGCACCACAACCCGCACGCGAGCGCCGGGACCTGGCAGACCGGCTGAGCCCCGGGGCACCGCCCGTTGCAGAGCCGTTCGAGTGCCGCTCCAGCCGGAAGCGGCACGGTAGCGACGGCACCCACACCCACAAGAACCCAGTCAGGAGACGCGACATGACCGATGCTCGGCTGGTCGGAACCTGGACGACGGAACTCGAGGACGACGGCAAGTCGGTGTTCGGACTGGCGTCCTTCACCGGTGACGGCGTCGTCACCTGCTACCAGGTGAACGCCAAGAACATTGGACTCGGCAACTGGGAGTCCACCGGCAAGGACTCCTTCCACTACAACTTCCACATCCTCGCCGTCAGCCCCGAGGGCAAGCACGTCGGCGAGGCGCACGTCTTCGTCGAGGGCGAGTTCGTCTCCGACGACCAGTGGGAGGGCACCGGCGGCGCCAACTTCTACTCGCCCACCGGCGAACTGCTGCGCGGACACGAGGGATCGAGGGTCGTCGCCCGCAAGTTCGGCATCGACAAGTAGGAGCCGGTACGTCACGGAGGAAGGACCACCATGCTGCGCGACAGCCTCGAAGGTGAGCTCGTTCTGCCGTCGGACCCGGGGTACGACCTCGCCCGACAACTGCAGAACACCGAGTACGACACGGCGGCCCCACGCGGCATCGCGTACTGCCGTTCGGCCGAGGACGTGCTCGCCTGCGTCCGGCACGCCCGGGACACCGGCTCCCGCGTCCATGTCCGCGGCGGCGGCCACAGCTTCAACGGCTGGTCCACCGGCGAGGGCCTGGTGGTCGACCTGTCGCGGATGAACCACGCCACGGCCGAGGACGGCACGGTGCGCCTCGGTGCAGGCATCCAGTCCCTGGACGCGCTGGACCGGCTGAAGCCGCTGGGCCGCCAGATCATCACCGGCACGTTCCCGACCGTCGGTCAGGGCGGCTTCCTGACCGGCGGCGGACTCGGGTGGCAGACCCGCCGGTTCGGCGTGGCGAGCGACCGGCTCCGCTCGGCCCGGGTCGTCCTGGCGGACGGCCGCGTGGTGCGTGCCTCCGCCGAGGAGCACCCCGACCTGTTCTGGGCGCTGCGCGGCGGCGGTGGCGGCACGTTCGGCATCGTCACCGAGCTGGAGCTGCTGCCCGTCGAAGCGCCCCGGCTCACCTCGTTCGAGACTCTCTGGGCGTACGAGGACGCCGCCGACGTCCTGTCGGCCTGGCAGGCGTGGGCGGCGGCCGGGAGTGACGATCTGGGTACCTCCCTGGTCGTCCTGCCCGGCATGTTCGGCCCCGGCGGCCGACCCGTGGTGAAGACCTGGGGTGTGCACCTCGGAGCACCCGCGGCGCTCGAGCGGGCCCTCGGCGAACTCACCGAGCGCACCGGCACCAAGCCCATGCACCAGGAGACCGGAGTCCCCGCCGCCTACGCGGACGTCATGCACGAGGCGTTGTGCGGCTCCAAGACGGTGCGACAGTGCCACCGCACCGGCACCCACCCCGAGGCCGTCGGCCACCGTCACCCCTACACCAGGCAGGCGTACCGTCTCACCGGTTCGCCCGTCACCCGGCGAGAGGCGCAGACCCTGCTCGACGCGTGGGACCCGGAACTGGACGCCGAACGCTACCTGTTGTGCATCGCCCTGGGCGGAGCCGCCAACCGGGTGCCACGCACCGAGACGGCCTACGTCCACCGCGACGCCCAGTTCCTGATGGGCTACCAGATCGCCACCCGCGACCAGGAAGCGGCCGCACGCGGACCCGCGGAGCTGCAGGAATGGGCCGACCGGTGCGATGCCGCACTCGCCCCGCTGGCCACCGGCTCCTACATCAACTTCCCCTCCTCCCGGGTCGGCCCGGGCTGGGAGGCCGACTACTTCGGCGAGAACGTCCCCCGACTGCGCGAGGTCAAGCGGCACTACGACCCCGACGACTTCTTCCGGCACGCACAGAGCATCCGCCCCGAGCCCCGCCGAACCACGGAGACAGGACGATGAAGACGGATCTGACGGACAAGGTGGTGCTCGTCACCGGTGCCTCCCGAGGCATCGGCCGCGCCACGGCCCTCGCCTACGCCGTCGAAGGCGCACGTGTCGCGATCACCTACCACTCCGACGAGGCGGGCGCGAAGGAGACGGCCGAACAGGTCGCCGCCGCGGGCGGCACCGCCCTCGTGGTCCGCTACGACCTCGCCGACCCGGACTCGATCCACGCCGCGGTCTCCACCGTCGCCGAGCACTGGGGCGGCATCGACGTGCTGGTGGCCTGTGCCATGGAGTGGGGCGACGCCATCCCGCGCCCCGGCCGGGAGATGCCCGCGTTCGAGGACGTCCCGCCCGCCCAGTGGCAACGGGTACTGCACACGTCCCTGGACGCGGTCGTCCACACCGTCCAGGCCGTGCTGCCCCGGATGCGGAACCGGGACTGGGGCCGCATCGTCCTGCTCGGCGCCGGTCTCGCGGACACGGGCATGGTCGGCGCCGGCGCCTACGGGGCGGCCAAGTCCGGCCTGTACGGCCTGGTACGCAGCCTCGCCTGGGAAACCGGACCGGCCGGGGTCCTGGTGAACCTGGTCGTCCCCGGCCAGACCCTGACCGAGAACGTGCTGGCCCATGCCTCACCCCAGTTCCTGGAGAACAAGGCGAAGAGCCTGCCGTCCGGCCGGATGAACACCCCGGAGGACGTCGCGCGCACCATCGTCTTCCTCGGCTCCGCCGCCAACGGCAACGTCCACGGCGAAGCCCTGCGCGTCACCGGCGGTCTGTGAACGCCTGCCCGCCCAGCATCCACCGACCGGGCCGTCACCCCCGCTGACGGCCGCACACCCTGGAGAACCCATGCCCGACACCATCGACACGCCGAACACGCTGGCGGACGGCGCCGACGACGCTCCCGCCTACCCCATCAAGCGCGGATGCCCCTACCAGATGCCCCCGGGATACGAGGATCTGCGGGAGAAGGGCCCGATCTCCCGGGTCACCCTGTGGAACGGGCGCGTCGCCTGGCTGGTGACCGGCAACGATCTCGGCCGTCGGCTCTTCCCGGACCCGCGGCTGTCCTCGGACGTCCTCGATCCCCGGTTCCCGCTGCTCGCACCGCGTATCGAGGCCCAGCGGCAGCAGGCCGCCGCGCCGCCGCTGGTCGGCGTCGACGACCCGGCGCACGCCCGGCAGCGCCGCATGGTGCTGCCCAGCTTCGGCGTCCGGCAGGTCAACGCACTGCGCCCGGTGATGCAGAAGTACGCCGACGAGCTTCTCGACAAGATGCTGGCCAAGGGGCCGGGCACCACCGTCGACCTGCTCACCGAATACGCCCTGCCCATGCCGTCCGCCGTGATCTGCACGCTGCTCGGCGTCCCCTACGAGGACCACCACTACTTCGACGAGCGGTCGCGGCACGTGCTGTCCTCCGCCGGATCGGAGCAGGCGGTTCAGGCGCAGCAGGCGTTCAGCGAGATCCTCGCCTACCTCGACGACCTGATCGGCCGCAAGCAGACCGAGCCGGGTGACACCCTGCTGGACGAACTGATCAGCCGTCAGCTGGAGGAGGGCAAGGTCGACCGGCACGAACTGGCCATGCTCGCCACCGTCCTGCTGGTCTCCGGGCACGAGACCACGTCGAACATGATCGCGCTGTCCACCATGGCGCTCCTCGCCCACCCCGAGCAGCTCCAGGCGCTGCGCGCCGACGAGTCGCTGATGCCGCGCGCCGTGGACGAGTTCATGCGCTACACCTCCATCGGCGACATGCTGATGCGCGTGGCCAAGGAGGACATCGAGATCGAGGGACACCTCATCAAGGCCGGTGACGGGGTGGTCCTTTCGACGATGCTGATGAACCGCGACGCCGACCAGTTCGAGCACCCCGACGAACTCGACATCCACCGTCGGTCCGGCCGCCATGTCGGCTTCGGCTACGGCATCCACCAGTGCATCGGCCAGAACCTCGCGCGGGCCGAGATGGAGATCGCCCTGACCACCCTGCTGCGACGTGTCCCGACGCTGCGGCTGGCCGTGCCCGAGGAAGAGGTCGGTGTGAACGCGCCGTTCGTCCTGCAGGGCGTCACCGAGCTGCCCGTCACCTGGTAGGCGATCATGCGTATCTCCATCGACAGCGACCGGTGCATCGGCTCCGCCCAGTGCGTGGTGGCCGTGCCCGCCGTCTTCGAACAGGACGAGGACGGACTGTCCACCGTGATCGCGGGACGCGAGGACGGTGCCGGGCAGCCCATGGTCCGCGAGGCCGCGCGCGCCTGTCCCGTCCAGGCCATCGCCCTCACGCACACGGACGACACCTGATCCCCACGACGTCCGGGCCGGGGTCGGCGACGACCCCGGCCCCTCCCCACCGGTGGCCGGGTACGGGCGGTGCGGCGCCCGTACCCGGCCACCGGCGCCCCTTCTTCCGGCCCGCTCCGGCCCACTCCGGCCGTTCCCGCCCGTATCCGCCCCGCCCCGACGAAGGAAGTCATGGAAATCCGTAGCCTCGACGGCGACGATCCGGCGACGATCTCGCTGCTCCTGCCCGGGTTCCAGGAGACGATGAGCCTGGAACTGCCCGGCGACCCACCGGTCTCGTCCACCCTGCTGGCCCGGCTGCTGCAACGCCGGCACGGCGCCGACCGGATCGTCCTGGCGGCCTTCGAGGCCGACCGGCCGCTCGGCTGCGTCAAACTCGGCCTGGACGAGGGCGCACCCGACGGCCCGGGCCACGGCTCCCTGTGGGTCTTCCCCTCCCACCGGCGCCGGGGCGCCGGTACGGCCCTGGTGTCGGCGGCCCGCGCGGAGCTGAGCCGCCGTGGCCGCGGTCGCCTGATGATCGACGCTCCGCACACACCGGCCGCCGAGGCGTTCGCCGCCCTGCACCGGGCGCGGCTGTGCGGCACCAACCTGCGCAACCGCCTGGTGATGCGCGGTCCCGTCCGGAGCGGACTCACCGAACTGGCCGGTCGGGCGATCGGCGGACACCGCCTGGTGCACTGGCGGGACCACTGCCCCGCCGAGCTCGTCTCGTCCTATGCCCGCGCCTGGGGCACCCTGGACGCGTCCGTCAACGGCCAGGCCGCCGTACGCCGACCCACCGTCGACGACGTGCGTTCCCGCGAGGCGGAAGCCGGAAGGGCCGGGCACCGGCAGTACGTGAGCGCCGCCCTCGCCGAGGACCGCGACGAGATCTGCGGGTACGCCACCCTCCTGGTGCGCGACAGCCCGATGGCGGACACGGGCGAGACGCTCGTCCTCGCCGACCGGCGCCGTCGCGGCCTCGGCACCTGGCTCAAGGCCGACGTGCTGTCCCGGGCCGCCGCCGAGAACGAGCACCTGGCGCTGGTGCAGGCCTGGAACGACGTGCGCAACACCCCGATCGTCGCCCTCAACCGGCGTCTCGGCTTCCGCGCCGACAGCTCCTGGTCCACGTACGCCCTTCCCTGCTGACGGCTCGACCCGCGTTCGAGCCGGACTGGAGGGGCCACTGCCACGATCCGGCACGGACCGGCAACTGCGAGAGAGGTTACTTGTGAGTACCAGCAGCACACGTGTACTGATCGCCGGCGGGAGCCTCGTCGGCCTCTCGACGGCGATGTTCCTCGCGCACCACAACGTGCCCTGCGTCCTGGTCGAGCGCCACCCGGGGACCTCCATCCACCCACGCGCCGTCGGCTACTACCCGCGTACCGCCGAGCTGCTGCGCGCGGCGGGCGTCGAAGAAGCGGCGAAGACCGCGGCGGCCGGTTTCGAGAAGCACCGGACCCGCGCCGGGGTGGTCTCGCTGGCCGGTGAGGTGCTCTTCAGCAAGGAGGAGCTCGAGGGCGGTGACGAACTCGCCGACCTGACCCCCTCCAAACTGCTGCTGCTGCCGCAGGACCGGCTGGAACCCCTCCTGCGCGCGCGGGCGGAACAGCTCGGTGCCGACCTCCGGTTCGGGACCGAGCTGCTCTCCTTCACCCAGGACGACGACGGCGTCGCGGCCGTCACGCGCGGACCGGACGGCGTCGACAGCGTCGTGCGCGCCGACTACCTCGTGGCGGCGGACGGCCCGCGCAGCACCGTGCGCGAGGCCCTCGGCGTCCGGCGCGAAGGCCGCGGGGTGCTCTCGCACCACGTCAGCATCGCCTTCGGCGCGGACTTCGCGGCGGTCCTCGGCGAGCGCCGCTACAGCGTCGTGCACGTCAAGAACGACACCGTCACCGGCATCATGGTGCACGACGACACCCTCACCGAGGGCACGCTGATCGTGGGCTACGACCCGGACCGGGGCGAGAGCCTGGACGACTTCACCGACGCCCGCTGCGCCGAGCTGGTGCGCGCGGCCATCGGCTCGGACACGGTCGAGGTCACCGTGCGCTCCCGCTTCCCCTGGGACATGGCCGAGCTCGTGGCCGAGCACTTCGTCTCGGGCCGGGTGCTGCTCGCCGGGGACGCCGCCCACCAGATCCCGCCCACCGGCGGCTACGGCGCCAATACGGGGATCGCCGATGCCTTCAACCTGGCGTGGAAACTGGCCCTGGTCCTCGACGGCACCGCCGGGAGGGGGCTGGTCGACACCTACGAGCAGGAGCGCCACCCGGTCGGGCTGTACACCGCGCGGCAGGGCTCGCTCCAGTTGGCGATGCGTTCCGGCACGGCCACCGAGGAGCAGCGGGCGGCGACCGACGACGCGATGACCGTGACCATGGGGCAGGCGTACCCGGCCGGCGCCTTCGTCGCCGAGGAGGAGGCTGGCGCGCTGCCTCTGACCAGCGATCCGCGCGCCCTGTCCGCCCAGCCGGGCACCCGCGCCCCGTACGTGGCGCTGGAGCGGGACGGCGCGCCGCTGACGACGCTGGACCTGTTCGGCTCCGGTTTCGTCCTGCTGACCGGGGCGGACGGAGAGTCCTGGACGGAGGCGGCACAGGCGGCCCGGACCGAGCTCGGCGTCCCGCTCGACGTCCACCGCATCACCGCGGACGGGAAGGACGGCCTCACGGACCCCGGGGGCCGGTGGGCCGACGCCTACGGCACGTCGGCAGGCGGTGCCGTGCTGGTGCGTCCGGACGGGATCGTCGCCTGGCGCAGCCGCGGCGCTGTTCCCGCCGACGCCCAGGTCTCCGCGCTGACGTCGGCACTGCGCCGCGTCCTGGCGCGCTGAGCGGCGCGGGGCCCGCCGGTCAGCTCTCCGGCGAGCTGTGCCGGGCCTCGGCGACGGAGTCCACGTACTTGATCAGCAGGCGGGCGAACTGCAGGCGTTCGTCCTCGGGCCAGCCCCGGGTGATGAACTCGAACGCCGCCCGCTGGTGACGGCGGAAGGCGGCCAGCATGGCCACGCCCTCGGCGGTCATCTGAAGAATGGTGCGGCGCCCGTCCTGCTGGGAGGCGGCGCGGATCAGGTACCCCGCGGAGATGCAGTCCGTGACCATGCGGCTGGCGACCGAGGGGTCCACGGCCAGCCGCTCCGCGACGACTCCGACGGTGATCTCCTGACCGTCCTCCTCGGGTCCCTCTTCGACGATGTTGAGGACCAGGGTCCGGGTCATGTCCTTGCGGGACACCGTCGTCTCGGCGTTGAGCGCGGAGGCGCGGCGCAGTCGCGAGAAGGCGGGACCCACCGCGTCCAGCGGGTCGGCGGCGGCGAGCGGTCCGTGCCCGGACGGGAGCGGGGCGCTCGTCTGCCTGGTCGAAGTCTCCATGTCCCCATCCTAGGTCCGGTGATAACAGCAAGCGAGCATGTGTATGTTAGCAATCGTGTGCATAATTTCATGCACACAGTTTCAAATCAACATCCCCTCCTCTGGAAGGACTTCCATGCCGGACACCCAGGACTTCGACTTCGATGTCCTCATCGTCGGCGGGGGCCCGGTGGGCATGCTGCTCGCCTCCGAACTCCGCATCTCCCGGGCCGAGCCCGTCGTGCTGGAGCGACTGGCCGAGCGCACCCCGCACTCCAAGGCCTTCGGTCTGCACGCCCGTTCACTGGAATCGCTGGACCGACGCGGTCTGCTGGAGCGCTTCCGCGACGGAGCCCGCTCCTGGAACAACGGCCACTTCGCCGGCCTGGACGTCTGGGTCGACTTCTCGCTGCTGGACAGCACCCAGAACTACGCCCTGCTGTCCGAGCAGACCCGCACGGAGCGCCTCCTGGAGGAACGCGCGCGGGAGTTCGGCGTCGAGATCCGCCGCGGCCACGAGGTGACCGCCGTGCGCCAGGACGATCAGGGGGTCGAGGTCGACGTCACCGGCCCCGACGGGTCCTACACCCTGCGCGGCCGCTACCTCGTCGGCGCCGACGGCGGTCGCAGTCTGGTCCGCAGGGAGGCCGGGATCGCCTTCCCGGGCACCGGCGGCAAGGTCACCGCACGGCTGGCCGACGTCGTGCTCGCCGACCGGGACAAGGCCCCGATGGGCATGGAGCGCACCGATCGCGGTCTGCTCTTCTGCGTACCGCTGGACGAGACCTACCACCGCGTCGCCACCTTCGACTTCGCCAAGGAGCGGGAGACGGACGGGGAGCTGACGCTGGAGGAGTTCACCGAGAGCCTCCGCGAGATCTGGGGTGACGACCTCGGCGCGAGCGAGCCGCGCTGGATGTCCTGGTTCACCGACTCCGCCCGTCAGGCCGAGCAGTACCGCGCGGGGCGGA
This sequence comes from Streptomyces sp. NPDC090119, assembly GCF_044747085.1. Taxonomy (NCBI): domain Bacteria; kingdom Bacillati; phylum Actinomycetota; class Actinomycetes; order Kitasatosporales; family Streptomycetaceae; genus Streptomyces; species Streptomyces sp. NPDC090119. Next base: position 255,453 of record NZ_JBIVDK010000001.1, read on the forward strand.
TCTTCCTGGCCGGGGACTCCGCCCACACCCACTTCCCCGTAGGTGGCCAGGGGGTCAACCTCGGTCTGCAGGACGTGCTCAACCTCGGCTGGAAGCTCGCCGCCGACATCAACGGCTGGGCCCACGAGGGGCTGCTCGACACCTACGACCGCGAGCGCCAGGCCCCGGCCCGCAAGGTGCTGGCCAACACCCGTGCGCAGATCGCGCTGATGAACCCCGACCCCTACGTCACTCCGCTGCGCGAACTCTTCGAGGACCTGATGCGCAAGAGCGACGTCAACCGGCACGTCGCCGAGATGCTCAGCGGCGTCGGGGTCCGTTACGACATGCCGGGTCCCGAGCACCGCCTGCTCGGGGACTTCGCGCGCGACCTCGTCGTCGCCACCGACGAGGGTCCCGTGACCCTCCCCAAGCTGCTGCGGCGCGGCACGTTCGCCCTGCTCGACCTGTCCGGACGCCCGGAGATCTCCGAGGTGTACCAGGAGTGGGCGGAGCCGATCGCGTGGCCCGGCCGCGTGCGGCACGTCGTCGGCGCGTGCGAGCAGGAGCCCGCTCTGGCCGGCCTGCTCGTCCGCCCCGACGGATATGTCGCCTGGGCCGCGGACAAGGACGCCTCGCCCGCGGAGACCGCCGACGGCCTGCGCGCGGCCCTGGCCACGTGGGCCGGGACCGAGGGTCCCAGCAGGCCGGTCTTCAAGTGACGGGCGAAGATCTCGGATGCTCCGCAATACGGTGTGGACACGCATCCAAATGCATGACAACATGCACATGTAGCCGGGATCGCCGGACGGAGCCACGGCGGCGCACCCGCGACGCGGCTCGACCCATATCCACTCCCATGGGAGACAGCACATGAGAATCGTCCGCCACTACCAGCACGGTGCGCCGTCCGTCCTCAGCCTCGAGGAGGCGGAGAAGCCCCAGCCCGGTCCGGGTCAGGTCCTGATCCGCGCCGAGGCCATCGGCGTCACCTTCGCCGAGGTCCAGCGCCGCCAGGGCATTCCGATCGGCGGCCACGCCGAACTGCCCGGCGCGCCCGGCGGCGACGTCGCCGGTGTCGTCGAAGCCGTCGGAGAGGGCGTCACCACGGTCACCGTCGGCGACCGGGTCGTCGGCGACGTCGACCACGGCGCCTACGCCGAACACGTCCTCGCCGGGGCCGACTTCCTCATCAAGATCCCGCAGGACCTCGACGCCGCGGAGGCGACGCTCCTGCCGAGCCCCGCCCAGACCGCCTACCACGCGATCCGCGAGGCCGGCCGTCTGCAGCCCGGCCAGACGATCGTGATCGACGCCGCCTCCGGCGGTGTGGGCCACCTGGCCGTCCAGATCGCCAAGGCCCTCGGCGCGGGCAAGGTCATCGCCACCGTCGGCTCCAAGGCCAAGCTCGACTTCGTGCGCGAGCTCGGCGCCGACGTCGCCGTGGACTACAGCGACGAGGACTGGACCGACCAGGTCCTCGCCGCCACGGACGGTCGCGGCGCCGACGTGGTGCTGGAGACCGTGGGCGGCGACATCCTGCTGAAGTCCCTGGGCATCACCGCCCAGTTCGGCACCCTCGTCTTCTACGGCTCCGCCTCCGGCGACATCCCGCCGATCCCGACCCTGGCCCTGTCCCGGATGAAGAACGTGGCGGGCTTCAGCATCTACGCGATGCTCTACAACAAGCCGGACGTGGTGGCCGCCGGTCAGCGTCATCTGCTCGAACTCATCGCCTCCGGCCAGGTCAAGCCCGTGGTCCACCAGCGCCTGCCGCTCGAAGAGGCCGCCAAGGCCCACGAGTTGATGGAGGCCCGGGCCCAGCTCGGCAAGGTCGTGCTGGTTCCGTGATTCCACCGGAGTACGGCCGGCCCGGCCCCCCGCCGGGCCCGGCCGTACTCCGGCCACCGCACAAGACCACCCAGTGACATCCCCTAAGCCCCGCATGGGCCCGCTGACAAGAAACGCCGCCGCCATCCGCGGTCGGTGTGAGGGGGAACGAACACACCGAATCGAAAGGCGGATCGTCATGTCGGCTCCCACTGCGCAGGCTGCGGGAGGGGTTCACCCTTCCGGCACGCGCATCACTCCGACCATGGTCGGTTGCATGCTCGCCGCGTTCCTCGCGATCCTCGACACCCAGATCGTGGCCACCGCCCTGCCCCGCATCGTCGGTGACCTCCACGGCATCGACCTCTTCGCGTGGGTGACCATCGCCTACGTCATCGCCAGCAGCGTGACCACGCCCATCTACGGCAAACTCGGCGACCTCTTCGGCCGCAAGGTGACCTTCCTGTCCGCGATGACCCTGTTCATGCTCGGCTCCGCGCTCTCGGGCGTCTCCGGCTCGATGGAACAGCTCATCACCTTCCGCGTTGTGCAGGGCATGGGCGCGGGCGGCATCTTCGTCTCCGTCCTGTCCATCATCGGCGACCTGTTCACGCCCCGTGAGGGCTCCAAGTACTACGGCATGTTCGGCATGATCTTCGCCGGTGCCTCGCTCGCCGGGCCCGCCGTCGGCGGCGTGCTCACCGACACGCTGAGCTGGCACTGGGTCTTCCTGGTCAACCTGCCCCTCGGCGCCACCGTCGTCTTCCTGCTCGCCAGGTACCTGCACCTGCCGCGCTGGGTGCGCCAGTCCTCCCTGGACTACGCCGGGATCGTCACCCTCTCCGGCGCCATCGTCAGCTCCACGCTGCTGACCTCCTGGGCCGGTGTCCAGTACTCCTGGACCTCCCCGCGCATCATCGGCCTCGGCGTGACCGCGGTCCTCTGCGTCGCCCTGTTCATCGCGGCCGAGTCCCATGCCGAGGAACCGATCGTGCCGCTGCGGCTGTTCAAGGACTCGACGTTCACCCTCTCGCTGCTCGGCACCATCGTCTGCGGCATCGTCTTCGTCGGGTCCGTCAACTTCCTCGCCCTGTACGTCCAGGTCGTCACCGGCGCCAGCCCCACCACCTCGGGCTTCGTGCTGCTGCCGATGATGCTCGGCCTGGTGCTGTCCTCCGTCGGCTCCGCCAGGATCATCCGGAAGACCGGCACCTACAAGATCTTCCCCGTGCTGAGCATGGCCCTCGGCATCGTGGGGGCGCTGCTGCTGTCCACCATGGACGCCTCGACCCCCCGCGTCGTCGCCGTCCTCTACATGGTGGTGTTCGGTTTCGCCTCCGGTATGTCCGCACAGGTCTTCACCCAGGCCGCGCAGAACACCGCGCCGCCCGAGGACCTCGGCGCGGTCTCCGGGGTCGCGACCTTCGGCCGCTCCTTCGGCACCTCGATCGGTATCTCGCTGTTCGCCTCCGTCTTCTACGGCCGCCTCAACGACGAGATCACCGCGCACGTCCCGGCAGGCGCCCTGCGAGGCGTCGACCACGACTCGCTGTCGTCCCAGTCCGTTCTCGACTCGCTGGCCGCCCCCGTGCGCCAGGCCGTCGAGGAGGCCTACGCCGCGGCCCTGCACCCGGTGTTCGTCACCGCGGTACCCATCCTCGCGGCCGGACTCCTGATCACGCTGTGCCTGAAGAACCTCACCCTGCGCTCGCGACACCACGGCGGTGAACGCGAGCCCGCCTCCGCCACGGACACGGCGCCCGCCGGCCCCTCTCCCGAGACGGCCTGATGATGCGAATCCCCCGCGCATGATCCAGGCCCAAGGGCCGCCCTCCACGCCACCGGCGCGAGGGCGGCCCTTGGCGTATGCCCGCCCCCCCCGCGACCGAGGCACTGCAGGCCGCTTCGAGCCGGACTCCACGCGAACACGCCATTGTCGGGCGAGGACCGCAGTGGTCCCCACCGTCTGCCAGGAGGCTCGCGTGACACTGACCGATGACCCGACGACGGCCGCGGCGGTAGACCCCGGACCGCTGATCAAGCTGACCATCGCCGACTGCGCGGCCAAGGTGCTGCACAGTGCCGTGGCGCTCGGCGTGTTCGGTGCGGTCGCCGAGGGGCCCGCCGACGCGGACCACATCGCCGCCGAGACCGGTCTGCACTCCCGCATGGCCGCCGACTTCCTCGACGCACTGGCCGGCCTCGGCCTGCTGGAGCGCACCGGTGACCGGTACGCCAACACCCCGCTGGCCCAGGCGTACCTGGTGCCCGGCACCCCGACCTACCTCGGCGGTTTCGTGGAGCTCACCAACGAGACGCTCTACGGCACCTGGGGGCGGCTGACCGAGGCGCTGACCACCGGCGCCCCGCAGCATCTGGACCCCGACAAGGGCGGGTTCGTCGGGGACAAGCACAAGGACCCTCAGAAGATGAAGCGCTTCTTCGCGGGTCTGGACGCCTACAGCGACCGGATGGGCGTCGAGCTCGCGGGTCGCGTCGACTGGTCCCGGCACTCCTCCTTCGTCGACCTCGGCGGCGCGCGCGGCAACCTGGCCGCCGTCCTGGTGCGGGAGCACCCGCACCTGAAGGCGGGCGTCTTCGACCTGGAACGCACCCGGCCGCTGTTCACCGAGCACGTCGGCCGCCTCGGCTTCACCGACCGCGTCGAGTTCACCGGCGGCGACTTCTTCACCGACGACATCCCCCCGGCCGACGTCATCGTGCTCGGCCACATCCTGCACGGCTTCGACACCGACCGGCGCAAGGAACTGCTGCGCCGGGTCCACGCGGCCGTCAACCCCGGCGGGCAGATCCTCGTCTACGACCGGATGATCGACAACGAGCGATCCAGTGCCGAACGACTGCTCTCCAGCCTGCACATGCGCCTTGTCAGCCAGGACGGCTCCGAGTACCGCGTCGGGGATCTGCACGACTGGCTGCGCGAGGCCGGATTCGCCGACGTCACGGCGGACCCGCTGCTCGGCACCCACACGCTGGTGACCGCGACCCGATGACCGCCCCGGACGGCGCTGCCGCCCCGACCACCCAAGGAAAAACATGAGCCAGGAGAAGGTGCCCGTCCTCATCGTCGGCGGCGGCCTCGCCGGACTGTCCGCCGCCGTCTTCCTCGCCCATCACGGCGTCAGGGCCACGCTGGTCGAACGCCACCCCGGCACTTCCGTCCACCCCAAGGCCCGTGCCATCAACCCGCGCACCATGGAGCTGTACCGCGCGGTCGGCATGGAGGAGCGGGTCAGGGCCGGCCGTTCGCCGATCTCCGGCAACACCGACCTGGTGCACGTGGAGACCCTCGCCGGTGACGAGCGGGTCCGGATGCCCAACGCCTCCATCGAGGACATCAGCCGGATCAGCCCCACCCAGTGGACCCTGATCGACCAGAACCAGCTGGAGCCGATCCTGCGCAAGCGGGCCGAGGAGGCCGGTGTCACCCTGCGCTTCCACACCCGGCTGGACGCGGTCGTGGAGGACGCCGACGGGGTGACCGCCACGCTCACCGACCTCGGCACCGGCGAGAGCGAGGAGCTGCGCGCGTCCTACGTGATCGGCGCCGACGGCAGCCGCAGCCCGCTGCGCAGTCTGCTGGGAATCGATGCCCACGGCCGCGGCACGATCACCAACCTCGTCAGCTTCTTCTTCGACGCCGACCTGACCGAGCCGCTGCGCGGACGCAAGATCATCGCTGCCTACGTCAACAACCCCGCCGTCCGCGGCACGATCATCCCGATCGACAACGACCGCAAGTGGGTCATCAACGTCTCCTTCTCCCCGGAAGCGGGCCAGAGCCCCGAGGACTTCACCGAGGAGCGCTGCGCCGAACTGGTCCGCGCGGCGGTCGGTGTCGAAGACCTGCCGCTGACCATCGAGTCGGTCGACATGCCCGCCTGGGACATCTCCGCGCGGGTCGCCGACACCTTCGCCAAGGGCCGCTTCCTCATAGCCGGCGACGCTGCGCACGTGATGCCGCCCACGGGTGCCTTCGGCGCCAGCACCGGCATCCAGGACGCCTACAACCTGGCCTGGAAGCTCGCCCTGGTGCTGAACGGCAAGGCAGGCGCCCGGCTGCTGGACGGCTACGACGCCGAGCGTCGCCCGGTGGCCGAGGAGACGGTGCGCCAGGCCATGCTGCGCTTCGCCGTCCGCGAGGGCAAGCAGTTCGAGGAGGTGGCCAAGGACCTGGTCGACGAGACGACGATGACCTTCGGCTACGCCTACCCCGAGGGGGCGTTCGTCGGTGAGGACCGGACACGGTGGACCGTGACCGAGAACCCCGACAAGCCCAGCGGCCGTCCCGGCACCCGCGCCCCCCACGTGGTCGTCGAGGGTGAGCACGGCAGGTTCTCCACCGTCGACCTCTTCCCCGTCGGCTTCACCCTGCTGACCGCCGGAGCGGCCGGCCCGTGGACCGCCGCCGAGGGGGCGGCCCGGGACCTCGGCCTGCTACTGAGGGCACGCGGCATCGGCGCCGACGGCGACTACGCCGACGTCGAGGACACCTTCACGGAGCGCTACGGCATCGCCCGCGGCGGAGCCGTACTGGTCCGCCCCGACGGGTTCGTGGCCTGGCGCTCGACCGGCGCTCCCGACGGGAACGCGGCAGACACCCTCACCGGGGTACTGCGCCAGATCCTCTGCCTGGACTGACCGGTCCCGCAGGGCTCATGAAGCGGGCGCGCCTTCCGGGGAACCGGAAGGCGCGCCCGTCGCCGTCGGCGCGGCAGGACCCTCAGAGGTCGCGGGACAGCAGCCGGTGCACGACCGCGGACAACTCCACCGCCGGGTCCGCGGGCTGGTCGGCCGAGCGCCACGCCAGGAAGCCGTCGGGGCGCACCAGAGCGGCACCGGAGGCCGTGATGCCGTACTTCTTCAGGAAGTCCTCGGCCACCTCAGCGGGTTCCTCGGCGCCCACCCGGTGGCAGGCGATGTCGACGCCGGTCAGCCGGGACGCGCCCCCCGCCGCCCGCTCCCACAGGCCCGCCTCCGGTCCGGTCAGCAGCAGCCAGCCACCCGTCAGCACATCGTGCAGCGGCCGGTCCGTACCGCCGGACCGCAACGTGAAGTGCGGCGCCCTGGTGCCCGGCCGGCCCGAGGGCTGGGCGGGGTCCTCCACCGTGGCGCCGTCGTCGTCCGCGCCGGGCTCGGCGAGCACCGCGCCGGAACGGTACACGTGACCGAACAGCACGGTCGTCTCCGAGCGGTGCCGGGCCGCGACCTCCGCGTCGAGCCCGCTGCGCTGCAGGTAGCGGATCACACCCTGCTCCACCGTGAACTCGGCGACCGGGAACCGCTCCTCCTCGTAACTGTCCAGCAGTCCGGCGCCCGCCCGGCCCCGCAGCACCAGGGCGAGCTTCCAGGCGAGGTTGTGCGCGTCCTGCACCCCCATGTTGCCGCCGAACCCGCCGGTGGGCGGCATGACATGAGCCGAGTCACCGGCCAGGAACACCCGGCCGGAGCGGAACCGGTCGGCGACCCGCGCGGCGATCTCCCAGCTGCTGACGGTCTCCACCGCGACATCGAGATCCGGCACCCCGACCGCGGCGCGCACCATGTCCACGCAGTCCTCCGCGGAGAACTCGGCGTGCGTCTCCTCCGGCGGCAGGCTCGGTGCCAGCACCCAGCGGTCACCCCCGTCCAGGCGGCCCAGTACGCCCTTGACCCGGTCGTTGCTGACGAAGCAGAGGAAGAACCGCCGGCCGTCGACGTACTCGTCCAGCGAGGCGCGGAAGATGATGTTCATCTGGCGGCCGAACACCCCCTGCCCGTGCGTGCCGATGCCCAGCCCGTCCCGGACCGGGCTGCGCACGCCGTCCGCGGCGACCAGATAGGACGCGCGAACGGTGGTCTCGCCTCCGTCCCGCACATCGCGCAGTACCGCGGTGACCCCGTCGGCGTCCTGCTCGTAGCCGATCAGCTCGGTGCCGAAGCGGATGTCCGCGCCCAGCTCCCCGGCCTTCTCGAGCAGTACCGGCTCGAAGCGGTCCTGCCCGATCAGAGTCCACCCGGTCGTGCCCACCTCATTGGGGTCGTGGCGGAACGGCCCGTCGAAACGCCCGAGTTCCGCCCCTGCCAGGGACTCCACCTGAAGGATGTCGCCGTACTGCGCATGCGGGTTCTCCCGCGCGCGCACCTTCCGCTCCAGGCCGAGTGCCCGCATCAGCTCCATCGTGCGGGGGCTCGCCGCCTGCGCACGCGGGTGGGCCGAGACCTCGGAATGCCGCTCGACGAGAAGCGGGCGGATGCCCTGCTGGGCGAGGAACAGTGCCTGGGCCAGGCCCACCATGCTGCCGCCCACGATCAGTACGTCGGTTCGCTCAGCCACCGGATAGCTCCTTGTCTCGATGCCGACCTGCCCGGGCTGCTGGTGGGACCCGGTTCCGGACAGTCCGGCCAGCCAACACCGCTGCCCTAGAGGGCTGCTCGTACCGCACCGGCACGCCGGTCCGGCCGAGCCCTCGGCCTGGGCCGTCCAGAACTGTTCGAGTTGCGCGCGAGGAGCCGCTGACATCTTCGAACCGCTGACGACGCCCGACACAGGACCCGGAACGGGAGGCCACAGGCCGTGGTGGAGACACTGAGTGTGCTGGTGCTACTGGGCACCGGCCTGGTGGCGGGAGTGCTGTTCGCCGTGGCGATCAGTGTCATGCCCGCCCTGATCGCGATGACGCCCGACCGCTACGTCGACACCCACAAGCTGCTCGGCAAGCGTTACGACCGGATCATGCCGTTCATCGTGAGCGGCTCCGTCCTCGTCGACGCGGCCCTGGCGGTACGCGCCGACCACACCTCGTCCCGCGTGCTGTTCATCGCCGCCGCGCTCGCCATGGCCGGTGTCGCGGTCGTGTCCCAGACGCGGAACGTCCCGATCAACAACCGGGTCAAGAAGACCCGGCCCCAGGACCTCGGCCCCGGCTGGGAGGACCCGCGCTTCCAGTGGCGCGACTGGCACCTGCTGCGCACCTGCTTCGCGATCGGCGGCTGCACCCTGACGGCCGCGGCGGTGGTGCTGTCATGACCGCGGCCGAGCACCCGGTCGGCACGGCCCGGATCAGCCGCGCCGCACGCGACGACGAGGAACAGGCGAACGCCAACGCCCGGATGATCGCCCTGCTGTCCCGGCCCGACGCCGGACCGGTCGCCACCCACCTGGCCCTGGTCCACTTCACCGGGCGACGCAGTGGCAGACCGTTCACCGTGCCCGCGGGCGTGCACCGCCACGACGGCGCCCTGTACCTCGCCACCTCCAGCTCGTGGCGCCACAACTTCGCCACCGGCGCCGACGGCGAGCTGACCTGGCAGGGCCGCCGCACCCCGGCGAGCTTCACGCTCGTCCGGGACGCCGAGCTGACCACCCGGGCCTACCTGGACCTCTACCGGCGCTACGGCCGAGAAGTCGCCCAGCGCCGTCTGGGGATCGCCGTGACCGACGGGCCGGAGCCCACCATGGACGACTTCCGAGCCGCCGTCGCCACCCTTCCGCTCACCCTTGTCGCCGTGACGGTCAAGCCGGGCGACACCGCTGAACTCGCCGTGAATGAGAGGACTTCCCGATGAGCGCAATCGCCGGCTGGGTCGACTTCCAGCGGGATCTGTCCCCGCACGCCGGCATCGTGGAGTCGATGGCGGCCACCCTCGCGCACCGCGGCCCCGACGGCCGGGGCCTGTGGGCCGAAGGACACGCCGTGCTCGCCCACCGCCGCCTCGCCCTGCTCGACATGACCGAGACCGGCCACCAGCCCGTGGTGCACCGCACCGAGAGCGGAAGCCCGGTGGCCGTCCTCGCCCTGGACGGCGCCATCACCAACGACGTGGAGCTGCGCGCCGAACTGGCCTCGAAGGGACACCGGTTCACCGGCCGTGGAGACGCGGAGACGGCTCTCCACGCCTACCTGGAGTGGGGCACCGACTTCCTCACCCACCTGGAGGGCATGTTCGCGATCTCCCTGTGGGACGTGCGCGAGCAGCAGCTGCTGCTGGCCCGCGACCGCCTCGGGGTCAAGCCGCTCAGCTACTACCCGACACCCGACGGCGTGCTCTTCGGCTCCGAGCCCAAGGCACTGCTGGCCCACCCGGACGTGGCCCCCGTCGTCGACGCGGACGGACTGCGTGAACTGTTCGCGCACAGCCGCAAGCCCGGCACCGGCGTCTTCCGCGGCACCCGCGAGGTCGTCCCCGGCCACGTACTGATCGTGCGGCCTTCCGGCAGCCACGAGCAGCGCTACTGGTCGCTCCCGGCCAGGCAGCACACCGACAGCCTCGAAACCACCATCACCACCGTCCGCGGCCTGCTCGCCGCCGCCGTCGACAGCCACCTGCGAGCCGACGTGCCCGTGGGCGCCATGCTGTCCGGCGGCATCGACTCCAGCGCCCTGACCGCCCTGGCACACCGCGCGCTCACCGGCGCGGGCACCGGCCCGCTGCGCAGCTTCTCGGTGAACTTCACCGGCTACACCGAGAACTTCGAGCCGCACCCCACGATGCGTTCCACCCCCGACGCCCCCTACGCGGCGCTGGCCTCCGAACACATCGGCTCCCGGCACAGCGAGATCCTGCTGGACACGGGGGCACTGACCGACCCGGCTGTGCACGCCTCGTCCCTGCGCAGCCAGGACGCCCCCTCGCCACTCGGGGACATGGACGTCTCCCTCATCCGGTTCTTCGCCCGGCTGCGCGAGGCCGGAGTCACCGCCGTGCTCTCCGGGGAGACCGCCGACGAGGTCTTCAACGGCTACTTCTGGGCCTACGACCCCCGGCACAGCAACTCCCACACGTTCCCATGGGTCTCCTTCGAACGCGGCCACGACGCGGCCGCCGGGGGACTGGGCACGTCCATGATCGACCGGCAGCTGCGCAAGGACCTCGACTTCATCGGCTACGCCGACCAGCACTACCGCGACGCCCTCACCGAGGTCCCGCACGTCGACGGAGAACTCCCCGCCGAGCGCCGGGCCCGCGAGGTCACCTACCTCGCGCTCACGCGCTGGGCCCCCACCCACCTCGACCGCGCCGACCGCATGAGCATGGCCCACGGCGTGCAGCTTCGGCCGCCGTTCTGCGACCGGGCCCTGGTGGAGTACGTCTACAACGTGCCGGCCGCGCTCAAGCGCGTGGACGACGTGGAGAAGAGCCTGCTGCGCTCCGCGGTCGCGGACCTGCTCCCCGAGGCGGTGCTGCACCGCAGGAAGAGCGCCTACCCGACCACGCAGGAAGCCGCCTACGGCGACTTCGTCCGCCGGCGGTTCACCGAGCTGGCCACCGACCGCGGCGCCGCCGTGGCGAGCCTGCTGGACACCGCCGCGGTCGCCCAGGCGGCCGGCTCCGCCAACTCGCCCAAGGGCGCCTTCGCCTGGGTCGAACGAGCCGGCATGGAAATGGTGCTGCAGCTCGAGACCTGGCTGACCGAATACCGCATCGACCTCAAGCTCTGACCCCCGCTCCACCGGTCCAGACCGTTTCGAGACAGCTTCGAGAACCGCCCGCGAGGGTGGGAACGACCGAAGCAGCCAGGAGGGCAACGTGCACCGCACTTTGATCGTGGCGCGGATGAATCTCGCCGACGCCGAGGGCGTCGCCAAGGTCTTCGCGGACTCCGACAGCACAGACCTGCCGCAGATGGTGGGTGTCTCCAGGCGGACCCTGTTCGCCTTCCACGACCTGTACTTCCACCTGGTGGAGGCCGAGCAGGACATCGGCCCGAACCTGTACAAGGCGCGCAGTCACCCGCTCTACGACGACATCAACACCCGCCTGCAGCAGTACATCTCGCCCTACGACCCGAACTGGCGGGAGCCGCGCGACGCGATGGCCGTGCCGTTCTACACCTACACCCCCGAGGACGGCCCGGTCGTCACCAAGCCGTCCGGCCCGACCCTCGGCGGTACCCGATGACGACAACGGCCCCCACCACCAAGGTGAACGTGGAGGAAGTCGCCTCCAACCGCAAACGCGGCGGCGACATCCGCATCACCCTCAGCCCCCGTACCGTCGGCTGTGCCTCCGGCTTCGGCGGAACGCTGCGGCTCGCGGCGGGCGAGTACGTCACCGAACACCTGCACCCGTACTCGGAGGAGTTCCTGCACGTCGTCGCGGGCGAGCTGAGCATCACCCTGGACGACGAGGCCGTGGCCCTGCGGCCGGGCGACTCCGTGCTCGTGCCCATCGGCGTGCGCCACCGGCTGGTCAACACCGGCCAGGAGACGGCACAGGTGGTCTTCCACCTCTCCCCGCTGGCACCGCGGCCGGAACTCGGCCACGTCGACACCGAGGCACCCCTGCACGACGGCGGCGCCAACCCCGATGTCGGAGGCCCGCGATGAGCCGCCGCGCCGTCATCACCGGCATCGGCGCCGTCGCCCCCGGCGGCGTCGGCCGCGAGGCGTACTGGGACCTGCTGTCCAACGGGCGGACGGCCACCCGCGAGATCACCCTGTTCGACGCGGCGAACTTCCGGTCCCGGGTCGCCGCCGAGTGCGACTTCGACCCGGCCGCCGCCGGCCTCGGCGCGCAGGAGATCCGCCGTATGGACCGGGCCGCCCAGTTCGCGGTCGTCGCCGCCCGCGAGGCGATCGAGGACAGCGGCATCGACCTCACGGCCGGCGATCCCGCCCGCACCGGAGTCAGTATCGGCAGCGCCGTCGGCTGCACCACCGGCCTAGAGGACGAGTACGTCGTCCTGTCCGACAGCGGCAGGAACTGGCTCGTCGACCACTCCTACGGAGTACCCCACCTGTACGGCTACATGGTGCCCAGCACGCTGGCCGCCGAGGTGGCGTGGCAGGCGTCCGCCGAGGGACCGGTCGCGCTGATCTCCACCGGCTGCACCTCCGGGCTCGACGCGGTCGCCCACGGTGTCCAGCTGATCGAGGAGGGCACCGCGGACATCGTCATCGCCGGGGCGACCGACGCGCCGTTGTCGCCCATCACCTCGGCCTGTTTCGACGCCATCAAGGCCACCACTCCCAACAACGAGGACGACGCCCCCACCGCGTCGCGGCCCTTCGACGGCCGCCGGGACGGATTCGTCCTCGGCGAGGGCGCCGCCGTCATGGTGATCGAGGAGGCCGGGGCGGCCCGTCGGCGCGGCGCCCAGGTCTATGCCGAGGTCGCCGGTTTCGCCAGCCGCTCCAACGCCTACCACATGACCGGTCTCAAGGCCGACGGACGGGAGATGGCCGAGGCCATCCGCGTCGCCCTGGACCGGGCCCGGCTGGACGCGGGCGACATCGACTACATCAACGCGCACGGCTCGGGCACCAAGCAGAACGACCGCCACGAGACGGCCGCGTTCAAGCGCAGCCTCGGCCCGCGGGCGTACGACGTCCCGGTCAGTTCCATCAAGTCGATGATCGGGCACTCGCTGGGCGCCATCGGCTCCCTGGAAATCGTCGCCTGCGCACTGGCTCTGCGCCACCAGGTGGTGCCCCCGACGGCCAACCTGTCGGTCCCCGACCCGAAATGCGACCTCGACTACGTGCCGGTGACAGCTCGAGAGCACCGCATGAACCACGTGCTGAGCGTCGGCAGCGGATTCGGCGGCTTCCAGAGCGCCATGATCCTCAGCCGCCCCGCCGTCGGCAGCGGAAGGGAAGCGGCATGAGCGCGCTCGGCATACCCGAGGGGCGGCGCCGCCCCTCGGTCGTCACCGGCCTCGGCGTCATCGCTCCCACCGGTCTCGACGTGCGCAGGCACTGGGACGCGGTACTGGCGGGCAAGAGCGGTCTGGGCCGCATCACCCGCTTCGATCCGACGTCGTACCCGGTCAAGGTGGCCGGCGAGGTGCCGGGATTCGAAGCCGACGAGCACATACCCGGCATCCTCGTCTCCCGCACCGACCGGTTCACCCACTTCGCGCTGGCCGCGGCCGAGGCGGCGCTCGCCGACGCGCAGGCCGACCCCGCCCGGATGCCCGAGTACGAGATGGCCGTGGTCACCGCCAGCTCCTCCGGCGGCACCGAGTTCGGCCAGGGCGAGATGGAGCGGCTCTACCAGAACGGACCCGCCTGGGTCGGCGCCTTCCAGTCCATCGCCTGGTTCTACGCCGCCACCACCGGCCAGGTCTCCATCCGGCAGGGCATGCGCGGCCCCTGCGGGGTCATCTGCGCCGAGCAGGCCGGCGGCCTGGACGCCCTCGGCCAGTCCCGCAGACTGCTCGACACCGGTTCCCGGCTGGTGCTGTCGGGCGGCACCGACGCCTCCCTGTGCCCGTACGGACTGACCGCCCAGCTCTCCACCCGCGCCCTGTCCACCGTGGACGACCCCACCCGCGCCTACCTCCCCTTCGACGAATCGGCCGACGGCTACGTCCCCGGCGAAGGCGGCGCCATGCTGGTCGTCGAGACCGAGGACGGCGCCCGCGAACGAGGCATCGGCCACTACGGCCGAATCCTCGGCTACGCCTCCGGTTTCGACCCCGCGCCCGGCTCAGGCCGACGGCCCGCCCTCACCTCGGTCGTTCGCCGGGCCCTCGCCGATGCCGACGTCACCGCCGAGGACATCGACGTCGTCTTCGCCGACGCCGCCGGTGTGCCCGAGGCCGACCGGGCCGAAGCCGACGCCATCAACACGGTGTTCGGGCGCGGCCGGGTGCCGGTGACCGCCCCCAAGACCCTCACCGGCCGGCTGTACGCGGGTGGTGCGGCGCTGGACGTCGCCACCGCCCTGCTCAGCCTCACCGCAGGCACCATCCCGCACACCGCGGGGTCCGGAAGCGGCGACCACCTGGGCATCGACCTGGTCGTCGAGCGCCCCCGGCGCGCCACACTGCGCACCGCCCTGGTGCTCGCCCGCGGGCACGGCGGCTTCACCTCCGCGCTCGTCCTCGGCGCGGGGGACCGCACCGGCCCCCTCACGTGACATCCCCGAACCCGAAAGGTAGGAGAGCGATGGCGGGAAACACCACCAACTCCATCGTCATCGACGCCCCCATGGACTTCGTCTGGGAGCGCACCAACGACGTGGCGTCGTGGACCGAACTGTTCAGCGAGTACTCCGTCGCCGAGATCATCGAGCAGGACGGCCCCACCGTCACCTTCCGGCTCGCCCTGCACCCCGACGAGAACGGCAAGGTGTGGAGCTGGGTGTCGCGGCGCACCACCGACGCCGAGAACCGCACCGTCCGCGCCCAGCGCGTGGAGACCGGCCCGTTCGAGTACATGAACATCCACTGGCAGTACACGCAGACGGACGACGGCGTCCGGATGCGGTGGACCCAGGACTTCCACATGAAGGAAGGAGCCCCGCTCGACGACGCGGGCATGACCGAGCGCATCAACCGCAACACGCTCGTCCAGATGAGCCTCATCAAACGGAAGATCGAGACCGAGGCCCGCGCCCTGTCTGCTCCGTTCGCCGACCTCGCGGGCAAGCGGGTCCTGGTCACCGGCGGCTCCCGGGGCATCGGCCGCGGAATCGTCCTCGCGGCCGCGGCGGCGGGCGCCGACGTCATCACCTGCTACCGGCGGAACAACGACCACGTCACCACGCTCGGCAAGGAGCTGGCCGGGCTGCCCGGCGCCGGTCACCTGGTGCAGGCCGACGCCGGTGACCCGGCCGGTGCCCGCCTCCTGGCAGAACGGGCCCGGGACTTCCTCGGGGGTCTGGACGCGGTCGTCAACAACGTCGGCGACTTCACCCCCGCCCCCTACGCCGACCTCACCGACACCGCGTGGGCCGCGGCCGTGCAGTCCAACCTCACCGGCACCCACCAGGTCACCCAGGCCGCGCTGCCCCTGCTCGCGAGGGGCGCCTCGATCGTCAACCTGGGCTCCACCGTGGCCCGCATCGGCATGGCCGGGGGTGCCCACTACACGGCCGTCAAGCAGGGCCTGGTCGGCCTGACCCGGTCCCTGGCACGCGAACTCGGCCCACGAGGGATTCGCGTGAACACCGTCTCTCCCGGTCGCATCGACACCGAGGCCCTGGACGAGCTGCCGCCCGAGGCAGCCGCTCAACAGCGCGCCGTCTTCTCGAAGTTCGCCGCCCTCGGACGGCTCGGCACACCCCAGGAGATCGCCCGGGTCGTGCTGTTCCTCATCAGCGACCAGGCCTCCTACATCACCGGCCAGGACATCCACGTCGACGGCTGCGTGTGAACCGTTCCCACACCCCGAAAGGACTTCAGATGGAACTCGGACTGCAGGGCAAGAAGTTCCTGGTCACCGGCGGCTCCCGGGGCATCGGCCGGGCCGTCGTCCTCGCCGCGGCCCGCGCCGGCGCCGACGTCGTCACCTGCTACGTGCAGGAGAGCGAGCACGTCGAGAGCCTGCGCCGAGCGCTCAAGGAGACCGGCGGGGACCACCACGTCGTACGCGCCGACGTCGGCGACCTCGCGCAGATCGACGCGCTGGTCGAGACGGCGAAGGAGAAGTACGGCAGGCTCGACGGCATCGTCAACAACGCCGGTGTCATCAGCCACATCCCCTTCGCGGAGCTGGCCCCGACGGAGTGGTCGCGTGTCCTCGACACCAACCTGACGGCCACCTACCGCGTCATCCAGCAGGCGCTGCCGATGCTCGGCGAGGGCGCCTCGGTCGTCAACATCGGCTCGCGCGGCGCGGCCGCGGGCATCCCCCTGCGGGCCCACTACACCGCGGCCAAGGCCGCGATGATCGGCCTCACCCGCTCCCTGGCCAAGGAACTCGGCGGCAAGGGCATCCGCGTCAACGTGGTCGCGCCCGGAGTCATCGAGACCGAGGCCTTCGACTCGATGCCCGCCGAACGCGCCGAGGGCCTGCGCGCCATGTACTCCCAGAAGACGGCTCTCGCCCGGCTCGGCCGCGTCGACGAGCTGGCCGCCCCGGTGCTGTTCCTGCTCAGCGACCTGTCGGCCTACGTCACCGGCGAGACCCTCAACGTCGACGGAGGTATCTGACCATGGCCGACGCCACCTTCCGGGTGATGCTCAAGATGCACATCAAGCCCGGCATGGAAGCCGACTTCGAGCGGGTCTGGAAGGAGGTCGGCAGCTCGGTCACCGACCACCCGGCCAACCGCGGTCAGTGGCTCTCCAGGAGCACCACCGAGAACGAGGACGGCATCTACTACATCGTCAGCGACTGGGTGGACGAGCCGCAGTTCCGCGCCTTCGAGACCAGTGACACGCACCTGCACCACCGCACCAGGCTGCACCCGTTCCGCAGCGGCGGCTCGATGGCCACGATGGAGATCGTCGCGAGCCTCTCGGGAGCGGCGGCATGACCACCGCCCCCGCCGTCGAGGTGGTGCTCTACCACCTGTCCGACCAGCACGAGGACGTCCTCGCGGCCTACCACGAGGCCAGCCGCCGCATGGCGGGCACGCCGGGTCTGCTGGGCAACCAGCTCATGACCGAACTCGGCCGTCCGGACAGCTTCGTCGTGGTCAGCCACTGGGAGACCTGGACGGCCTTCGAGACCTGGGAAGGCGGTGCTGCCCACAAGGACCAGACCGCCCCCCTGCGCGCATTCCGCGACACCGGACGGACCCGCCCGTTCGAGGTCTACAAGGTCCTCGCCAGTTACTGAGGCCGGCGCCCGCGCCGGTCCCGAGAGGTCACCACCGCCGCCGGGGCGGGGGGCGTTCCGCGCGCCCCCCGCGCTCCTCGCGGCCCCAAGCCCGCCCCCGGGCCGCATCGCCTCCGGCCGAACCACCCGGGGCAGGACGGAGAGACAGCCGTGAAGACCCCGAGCCGTACCGGCAGCGGGCTTTTCGTGCCACCCGCGCCCAGCGACACCGCTCCGCCATCCGGTGGCCGCAGAGGTCTTCTCACGCTCCTCGGAGTGGACCTGTGGGAGCGCTTCAGCTTCTTCGGCATGGCGGCGATCCTCGTCCTGTACCTCACCGCCGCTCCGGCCGACGGCGGACTGGGCATGTCCCAGCAGACGGCCACCGCGCTCTTCGCCACCTACATGTCCCTGAACTTCCTGGCCGGCCTGCCCGGGGCCTGGCTCGCGGACAGGGTCCTGGGAGCACGCCGGGCCGTGCTGGCGGGCGGCTGCCTCATCGCCTGCGGTCACGCCGTACTCGCGATCACGGCCGCCCCCGCGCTGTACACCGGTCTGGCACTGGTCGTCGTCGGCACGGGCCTGGTCAAGCCGTCCCTGGCCGCCATGGTCGCCGCGAGCAGTGGCACGGCCAAGCGGGAGCAGGCGTTCTCCCGCTTCTACATGTGCATCCAGGTCTCGGCGCTGCTCGCCCCGGTCGTCACCGGGGCCCTCGCGGAGAAGGTCACCTGGCACCTGGGCTTCGCCGCGGCCGCGTTCGGAATGGCAGCGGGCCTCGCCCAGTTCCGGATCGGCCTGCGTGTGCTCGACGGCATCGGCAGCGCCCCCAGCCGCCCCCTGACCCCGGCGGAGGCCCGCACCGCCGCGCGGCGCGTCGGCGCGGTGGTCGTTCTGGGCGCCGTCGCCGTGACCGTCGTCGTCCTCGGAGTCGTTCCGCTGCTCGCGGTGCTGGCGCTCCTGGGTGTGGCCACGGTGTGCCTGCCGTTTCTCTATCTGCGTGCTCTGGGCCGTCACAGCGCGGTCGAACACCGTCGGCTGACCGCCTTCACCGGGCTCATGGCCGCCTCGGCGGCTTTCTGGATGATCTTCGCCCAGAGCGGCTCCGTCCTGTCGCTCTTCGCCGCGCACCACACGGACCGGGACGTGCTCGGCTTCACGGTCCCGGCGAGCTGGCTGCAGTCCGTGCACCCGTTGTTCATCCTGCTGTTGGCGCCCTTCGTCGGCCGTCTCCGCGCGGCGACGACCACCAAGTTCGCCGGTGCGCTGGCCGCGGCCGGTGCGAGCGTCTGCGTCATGGCACTGGCCGCCCTGCTCGCCACGACCGGCGACGTCTCGATGGCCTGGCTGGTCGCCGTCTACCTGTTGCTCTCCCTGGGCGAGATCGTGCTCGCCCCGGTCGGCCTGGCGTTGGCCGCCGCCGTCGCCCCACCCGGCTACACCAACCGGTTCCTGGCGCTGAACGGCATGTTCGCCGCGGTCGGCGTGGTCCTCGGGGGGCAGTTCTACCGTCTGACGGCCGTCGTGCCCCAGCCCGCGTACTTCCTGATGCTGGGGGGCGTCGCCCTGGCCGCCTGCGCGGCCGTGGCGGGCACCGCCAAGCGGCTGAGTCCCCATCTGCCCGACTGACCGGGGCGCGTGGGCGGACCGCGACATCCCTGCGAGGAGAAAGAGGCCGAGGAGTGCGTGCGGACCCGGTCGGACAGATCAGGAGGCGGCGCCGCCGAAAGGGCGCGCTCACACGTGAGCAGATCATCCAGGCCGCCGTGGAGATCAGTACCGAGGAGGGGCCGGGCGCCGTCACCTTCCGCGCCCTGGGCAGCCGCGTCGGTGTGGTGGCCAGCGCGCTCTACCGGCATTTCGCCGACAAGAACGACCTCATGCTCGCCCTGGCGGACCAGGTTCTCACCGAGGTGGCCGGGCAGTTCCACGCCGGCGGTGACTGGGAGTCCGATCTTCGGCAACTGGTGGCGCTCACGCGGGACACCGCCAGGCGTCATGCCTACACGGTCGCGTGGCTCGGCCATCGCGACACCGGCGGACCCGGTGGCCGGGCGGTGGCACTGATCGCCCTGCGGCTGCTCCTCGAAGCCGGGCTGACCCCGGAGCAGGCCCACCGTCACTTCGTCCTCCTGCGGGACATGGTGATGGGGACGCTCACCGCCGAGGCCATGCGGGAGTCGCTGGACCCGGACACCCGGCGCCGCGACGACCGCGCACTCGCGGCGCTGTGCACCCGTATCGCCCGCGACGAGCCACGCCTGGCCGGACTACCGGTCCTGGTCGTGGTGGCCGCCCGCGAGGACTACCACGACCTCCAGTTGGCACTGCACCTCGACGCCATCCACGCCACATCGAGGGGCAACGGATAGCGACAGCCGACCGGCGGACACCCCCTCCACATCGAACGCCCGCCCTGGAAGGCGGGACCGCCCGCCCATGAAGGCAGGGCCGATGGAGGCAAGGGGAGGCGCAAGGGGAGGGGCTGCACCGACGGCGCCGGCTCCGACCCCGGGACGCGCCCCGGACATACGCCCACCGCACCGCTGCCGAAGCGACCGCCCAGCTGCGGCCGCCGCGAGCCTGTGGAGCGTGGCCCGTCGCGGCCCGAAGCCCCGGAGAAGCCCTGAAGCCGCCACCACACCCCGCCTCGCTGTCACGGGGTGCGGCGGCAGCCTCCTGCACCCAGTTCGGCGACGAGACCGGTCCTCCCCGGAGTCGAGGAGGATGTGGGCGCGCAGTTCCACCCCCTCCAACCTCAGTTCCTCCAGCCGGGTCCGCTCACGCTGCGCCCATGCGGAGCCGGTCACATCGGCGTAGGCGGGTCCGCGCCAGGCTACGAGTGCCGCACCGAGATCGGTCACCGCGGCGGGGTTGCGGCGGGCTCGGGCCAGGGGCCTGGCCACGCTCACCAGGATCTGTCCGACGAGTGGTGAGCGCCTCATCGCACTCCCCCCCCCGGCCGGGGGGCGTCCGCATGTGTACCGATGTCCTGAACGCACCGCGGCGCCGGGCGGCCGGTGCGTGGTTCGGAGCCGACCTTCCCGTACGCCCACCAGGCGTGCTCCCGGCTGGTCAGCCCCAGCACTCGGCGTGGAAATCCGTGTTCTTCGACAGGTCGAACAGGACACCGAGCGGTCCGGTCTGCCGATCTCCGTCGGATTTGGCACCTCGCCATCATTGAGCTTCGACCAACGCGAAGGTCAACACCGACGAGCGGTGCCACCACCCTCATCGCCAGCAACAACTAGACCCAGATCTCGTGTTCGTTGCGGTAGTGCGGCCACGGGCGCCCGGCCTGCCGTGCGGCGAGGACGTGCTTGATGCCCGCAACCCACGAGCCCGGCCGCACCAGCTCGATCAGATAGCGGTCCAGCTCGGAGCGACGCATCTGCAGCGTCCAGCCCGGCGTCATCGTCAGGCCCCCCGGTAGTGCCACGGCCCGCAGCTGCTCCTGCTGGTGGATCTCCATGATGACCTCGCCCTGCTGCAGGTCCGCCTTCCCCGGCGGGCGTACCCAGCGTGCGTCCAGGCCGGCCACCTGCAGCAGGCGGGCCAGTAGAGGGCCGGAGGTCTCCACGGTGGCCACCGTGTAGTCGCCGATCAGCCGGGCGCAGGCCACGGGATGCAGCGGGTAGTTCGCCCAGGGCACCCGCAGCGGGTCGCGAGCCGTGCTGTCGAGGCTGGTGGCGTGGATGTTGTGTTCCTCGCGGCCAGCCGCGATCCCTGCGCGTTGCAAGGCATTGTCGACGTTCTGCTGAAGGTGCTCGTTGAACTGCTCGGAGGACAGTCCTTGCTGGGCACATCCGTACTGGTCGATGACGAACAGGGCCCGGCTGCCGGGCACCTCGGTGGCGTGGACGCCCTCAGTTGCGGCCCGCTCCAGGGCCTCGCGCAGCACGTCCAGGTGCGTGCGAAGGGGCAGGTTCAGGTCGTAGAGGAGCTCTGAGGCGTTGTCCCCCGGCAGCGGGCCGCCATCCAGCACCGCCTGGCGGGCCTGGTTGATCCGCCGTAGCTGAGCGCTCTTGGTGTTGTTCGAGTTGGTCTTGATCTCTTCCGTGCGGGGCGGGTGCTTTCCGTCCCAGACCGTGATGTCGCCGATGCGTAGGCAGTTGGTCAGGTCGTGCAGGAGCGCGAAAGCACCGTCCTCCTTGAAGGCCCTTTCGACATGTTCGCGTTCCGCTTGCAGCCCAGCCTTGCCGTGCATCAGACCGGGCGACTGGTTGCGGCACAGAGCGAGGATGAACGGGCGGTGGAAGCCGAAGACCCGCCAGGCCAGCGCATCACCCACCGAGCGCAGCTGGCGGGCCAGTCGGTCGCACACGTCCTGCTCGAACCGCCAGGTCGCCACCTCGGCGAGGTCGCGGCCCGACTGGGGCTCCGGCGCCTCCGGGTGCGGCCCCTTCCCGCTGCGCATCCGTTTGGCGGCACGTTTGAACCCGGCACGGTCCTTCTCCACCTCCAGCAGGCGCTCGAGCAGGTCCCGTTGGAACTCGACCCCGGCCTCCACCGTCTCGCAGTCGCGGAGCTGCTGAATGAGCTGAGTCAGGACCGGCTGCATCGCCTGATGGCGAGGGTGCACCATCATGTCGTCGGGATGGTAGGCGTCGGCGTCGAACAAGCTCATCCCACCAGTGTGACGATCATGACGGTGCCCTGCTGCCGTTTTCCGCACCGCCGAAGCCATCTTCGAACCCCCTGAGCACGGGATCGAGTTCGGCCGCCGCACCACACAGAGAACACAGCCGAGTTCCGGGGTGCTCGGCCGCGTTCAGCACGTTGCCCAGGGCCGGCACCGGGCGCCCCGGCGGGTGCTTCCTCGCAGTCGACGGCATGGATGACGCCGCGGCCGCGCTCCAGCCCGCGCGCCTCTGGCGTCGGGCCCACGGGCGGGCGGTGAGCTACTCGGGTGGCAGTGTGGCTGTCATGAGTGATGACGTAGCTGTCCGGGAGTCGGTTGACGAGCGTGGCTGCCCCGTGTGCGGCGAGGCTGCCGAGGATCAGGCAGCTGCGGCCGGCCGGGACTCGTAGAAGGTGCCGTCGCGAAGCATCGCGAAGAGGACGTCGGCCCGGCGTCTGGCGAGGCAGAGCAGGGCCTGGGTGTGGTGCTTGCCCTGGGCGATTTTCTTGTCGTGGTGGGTCCGCGATGCCGGGTCGCCCGGGGCGGCGAACGCGGAGCGGAAGAAGGCCCCTTTGAGCTGTTGTTTCCGCGTCTGGACGGCTGTTCGCCGCGGATCGATGAGCCCGAGCTCCGGGTCGCGGGGGCGAGTCCGGCATAGGCGGCGAGGTGGCCGGCGGTCGGGAAGTTGCTGCCGTCGCCGACCTCGATCAGGATGCGGGCGCTCCCTGGTCCGCAGTGCGGGCACCTCGTCGCGGTACTTGGGGTCGTTGAGTTGCCGGAAGCGGAACCGATCCCATCCACCCCTCATCACGTTGCTTGCTCGGCTTCGTCGGCGTCCAGCGCGCGCATGAGTTCCGCACACAGGGTGGCCGCGGAGGGGATCGTGCCGGCCAATTCGTTCAGGTCGGCTCGCAGCTCGGCTATTGCCCAGGAATGATGGATGCTCGCCAGCGCGGTCCGCAGCCACTTCTGGGACTGGCGCGCCGCTCCCAGGGCGGCGAAGTAGACCGTCAGATTGCCCGCCAGTCGGCCTGCCTCGACGCTGGAGCGAGCAGCCCCCCGCAGCCGTTCCGTCTCCTTCCTGATCGCTCCGCCCAGATGCAGTCCGCTGTCCCGGACCGACCCCGCCAGGTACAGCGCGAGAGCGTACTGGTACTTGAACCAGGGGAATTCGGGCGCCTGGGCGTACGCGGCGCGTGCGACGCGCAGGGACTCCGGCACCTGGCCCGTGGCGCGTAGCGCCGCCGCGAGGGCCCAAAGAACGTCGCCGCTGGGCTCGGGGTAGGGAAAGTTCGTCGTCGCGTCGTCCAGGACCTGGAGCGCTTCGGTGAAGTCGCCTCTACGAAGCAGTACTTGCCCCCGGAGACGCCTCGGGGCGGGATACAGCGGAGCCAGGTCCGCCGCCCGGTCGAAGTCCGCGAGCGCCTCGTCCCAGCGCCGGAGTTCCATGAGCAGCTCACCCCGACGCACCAACGGGTACGGATCGTCGGGGGCCAGGAGGACGGCGGCTGTCGCGTCGGTGACGCCCAGGTCCGCCGCGTACAGCACCCGGAGCAGATTCGCCCGCCGCAGATGGACCTCCATCAGGGCTCGCTGGGGGAGGCCGGGGACCTGCAGGGTGCGGGTGGCGACCGTCAGCGCCTGCTCGGGTTCGTTCAGGTCGGAGAGCGCTCCTATGACGAAGAGTGCCGCTTCGGGCAGGGCCGCTCCGTGGGATCCTTCACCGTCGGCCGCTGCTGTCAAATAGTGGCCTGCCACCTCCATCAGGGGCGCCACGGCAGCCGCGGGTGTCGCGGCGACGGCACACCTGGCGTGCTGGAGCAGGGCTACGCCCAACAGGCTGTCCGATGCCTCGTCCTCGCCCGCCCGCAGTGCCTGGGCGGCTTCCGCGAAGTAAGGGGCCGCCGCCCCCGCCCTGTCCAGCCGACTGAGGCAGGTGCCCATCTCCACCAAGGCTCGCGCATACGAGAGCAGACTTGCGGGGCCGGGTGTGCGGGCGCGGACGCCACGGACCCGGGCGGCGGCTTGGCGTAACGTCGCATCGAGGGCCGGGCCCACACCCAGCTGGTGCGCGGTCGCTGCCAGCGCCTCGACCAGCTGAGGCTCGAACGTTCGGGGGTCGGCCAGGGCGAGGAAGCGCAGCAACTCGGTGCGCCGCCGCAGCGCTCGTCGCAGTGCCGCCACGTCGGCGCGGGTCGCGGCCTCCCTGCTCTCCCTCTCCCGCTGCTCCAGGGCCCACCGCATGGAGCGCTCGAAGCCGGGTGTGAGAAGCGGAGGCGTGTCGGCGGGGGCGGGTTCGGCGTCAGCCGTCGGCCGGAGCCCGGCCGCCCTCAGGCCATGCCGCAGGTCGTCCAGATCGCACTCCGGCCGCTTCAGAGCTGCCGCCCGAGCCCGCGCCGCCGCGAGCGCGCGCATACTCAGGGGCGTCAGCGGCAAGGGCACCATCGGACAGGGGCGGGGCTCTGCCTCCAGAGCGGCCACCAGGTGCTCGGGGGCTACGTACGGGTAACCATCGGCTTCGGCGGCCGCCGAAGCCGAGCCCAGCGCCCCCTCCACCGCACCGCCCCAGCGGGGGAGAGCGGCGCCGTCGCCCCTTGCCGTGGCCGGACCTGGGTCGGACGTCACCCTTTCCACCGCCCACGCCAGGTC
This sequence comes from Streptomyces sp. NPDC090119, assembly GCF_044747085.1. Taxonomy (NCBI): domain Bacteria; kingdom Bacillati; phylum Actinomycetota; class Actinomycetes; order Kitasatosporales; family Streptomycetaceae; genus Streptomyces; species Streptomyces sp. NPDC090119. Next base: position 280,023 of record NZ_JBIVDK010000001.1, read on the forward strand.
GTCGAGATCGACTCCCGGATGCCCGAGCCCGCGCGCTCGGGACTCCGCCAGGTCCAACGCGTGCCAGCCGCTGCGTGTCACCCGAACCACCGGCCTGTCGGGCATGTCGAACGGGTACGGGGCGACTCCTTCCGTGGTGACGGCGGCCGAGAGTTCGCGGAGTCCCAGCAGTGCAGCGGGGCCGGAGGAACAGGCCGCACGCGCTGCCTCGATCAGCACGGCGCGCGCTCGGTCCGTGAACGGACGCGGGTCGGGCAGTCCCAGGGCCCACCGCTCGGGCGGGCCGACAGCCGTCGTGTGATCCGCGTACAGCCAGAGGCTTGCCCTGGCCAGGATTTCTCGCGGCTCCACGCCCATGGAGGTGAGCAGCGACACGGGTATTCCGGTCTCCTGCCGCAGCAGAGCTACAAGCAGGTGCAGCGGGCGAGCCATTCGCTCTCCATGGTGCCCGGCTGCACTGTGCCGCCTGGCTCCCGCTGTCGCATCCAGCAGCGCCGTGCGGGCGGGCCCGGCCAGCGTCGCGACGGTGGGGGTGCGCGGGTTCGTGGCCAGCACGGCGGCCACCGCCTTCCGGAGCGAGGTCCGATCGACGCCGAACGGCTCCAGCAGTGCGGCGCACAGCGGGTCGTCGAGGACCGCCAGCAGCAGGTGCTCGGCGCCGACACGGCTGTGTCCCAGCAGATGCGCTTCGGCCACCGCCGTCAACAGCATCCAGGATCGTCCGCCCATGAGAGTCTCCGCGGCAGGCAGCCAGTCCGGTGCCCCGAACCGGCCCTGAGGGAGCGGGGCCGGCGTAGGTGTGAGGGGCGGATGCGGGCTGGAGAACGGGGCGGGGCGGTCGGATCGCGCGGGGGCCGCGGTGGATTCGGCGGGGTCGGCGAGGAGAGTGCTCGGCGGATCCCGCTGCGTGCGCCAGGCCGACCTGGCCAGAGCTGCCTCGATCCTCTCCGCGGTGGACGACGGGGCGGGTACAGGCACGCGCGGGGAAGCCGTGACGGAGGGTTCCTCAGGCATCCGCCGTCGCACCGGCTCGCCCAGCAGGCCGGACAAGGTGTCGGTCGTCCTGACGGCCCTGACGTGCATCGCGCCGAACACGTCCGGAGACACCGCGTTCAGACGCGTGAAGAAGGCGTCCGCGTCCCGTACCGCTTCCAGCAGTCGGGCCCGGTCACCGGTCCGCGTCCACCAGGCCAGGTCGTCGGCGGTGCCTCCCTCCGTGTGCAGCGCGGCCCAGCTTCCCTGGGCTGCTCGGTCGGCGAAGACGAACGGCCGGTACTCCATCAGGTGACGGATCGCCGCCCTCTCGTCGCCGGTGCTGTCCGGATCCAGGGCGAGGTGGTAGGCGGTGAGTCTCGCGGTCAGCAGCGGGTCCTCGAAGTTCGGAGCGAGGGCCACGCAGTGCTCGTACTCCTCGTGGAGGGCGCCGACGACCTGCTGCCCGTTCGCGATCTGGCCCCGCATCTGCTCACAGATCGCCGACAGCCACAGCCGTACGGCGCCCCGCCAACGTGGTCCGATCCGATGGCGCCACCGCAAGAAAGCCGAGTCATCGCCACAGGTCCGTTCATCGACGCCGGTCCTGATTTCGGCCTGCAGGAACGCCTTCACCGCCTCGGCGGGATGCCCCGCTCTCAGCAGGCGCCCACCGATGATCATGTGCACGGCGATCAGGACTCTTCTGTTGCCGGGGCTGAGCTGCTGTTCGTTCAGCAGCCCGGCAGCGGTGTTCTGCTCCTCGTCACACGTGGCACCCGGTCTGGTGTCGTGGAAGTGGACCCCGAGCGCGGCGGTCCGCACCAGCTCGCCGGCCGGACCGTCCCGGTGCGGGACCCGCTGTGCCCGCCGCAATGTGAGAGCCGCCTCTTTCCAGCAGCCCAGCTCGCCCAGGGCCTGTGCCCGCAGGGCACCAGCTCGTGCGGCGACGACCGCGAGACTTCCCTCTGGCTGCGCCGCAAGGCCATGCAGCGCTCCGACGGCCAGTTCATCGGCGATCTGCGGACACCCGCACCGCAGGGCTGCCTCGGCGGCCCTGGCCAGCAGGACGCGCACGCACGGATCGGTGTAGGGGGTCGGGTGATCGGCCAGGAGTCGCAGGTAGCAGTCGAGCGCGGAGGCCGGCCGGCCCTCGCGCATGGCGGTGTCGGCCCGCTTCGTCGCCCCCTTGCGGACATGGCCGCACCTCAGGCGCGGCGTCAGGGCCAACGGGCGCACCGGCGGTGTCACGAAGCGGCTGGTCAGCCCCTCCAGAGGCACCTCGTAGAGCAGCCGGTAGAACGCGGCGACGAGCGCCAGCCAGAGCGGGGCCCCCAGGTAAGCGGCGGCGCACGCCGCCGGCAGACCGAGGTAGAAGGTCCTTGGTCGCGCCAGTGCGGCAACCGCCAGGCAGGCCGTGACGTACCAAGGCTCCCCGTGGCGCACCTCGAACCACCCCAGGACGGCCGCCATCGGGCCCCAGCGGCCGGTCAGCCACACGTAGCGCACCTCAGACTCCTGTTCCGGTGTAGGCGAAGGCCTGCCAGACGAAGGGCCTGCCGCCGTTGCCCTTGCGCCACCGGTCAAGGTGGGCGAGCTGCATCTCGCGCAGGGCGTCCGGTGGGGAGACCCCGGCGCAGAGCCGCCGCGTCAGCAGGCGCGCGGCGGCCTCCAACTGGTCCGAGGGGTGCAGGACCGGGTAGAGCGTGCAGATGACGTGGTCGGCGCCGGCCAGCAGAAGCGCGGAGCCGAGACCCAGCCACTCGCTGACCGGGGTATGGGCCGTGTCCGCTCCGTTCCGCGAGGAGGGAAGCTCCAGCCCGAGGCTCGCGCAGCCGACGGCCAGCACCTTGCGGGGGACGGGGCAGGCGACACCGGCCTCGTCCGCCGAGCCGGAACCGCCGTCGCGGCTGCTCAGCATGTCGGCCATCGACAGCATCGCCGTGCCGCCCGGTTCGGTGCCATCCCCGGGGGTCGGGGCGACACGCAGTCCGCTCAGGTACGGATTGCCTGGCCGGACTCCGACATGGCCGAAGAGGTACAACAGCCCCTCACGCTCGTCCAGGTCGTGCAGCTGTCGCAGTGCGCGGGTGAGCTGTTCCTTGGTGACCGGTCCGCGCAACACCCGTCGGGCGGGTGCCGGAAGGCGCAGGGCGAACTTGTTCCGCCCCGACGGTCCGCCGTCCACGCCTGCCCCGCCGGTGCCGTCGGCCGCCGTGACCCCGGTCGTCTCCTCTCCAGCGGCGTCGGGCCTGAGCACGGCCAGCTGAAGATCGCAGGGCGCCCTGAGCCGACCCGCGGGACGGGCCAGGCACTGGCTGATCACCGCCCAGGCGGGTACATGGATCACCCGCGCCACATCGACCACGCGCAGATCACGACCGGGCACCAACGGCAGTGCTGCCACCGGCAGATGGCCCAGTACGGCCGGGAGCGCCACGACGACGGAGGCCGTACTCCCGGTGTGGGAGGCCAGACCCTGCGCCAGGGGCTCGGGCAGGAAGGCCGCGGCCACGCGTCCCAGCAGGGCGAGTTCGGAGCCGTCGCCCGCCAGTGCCGACAGCGCGCCACCCGTGACCCGCTGCCGCAACTCCCCGGGACCCTCGCCGGCCCGTGGCAACGGCAACGCCTCGCGCAACGCTGCGTCGGCGAGCGCGGACTCGGTGCCCGGGCCCAACTGTCGCCAGCCGTGCGACCATTCGCCCGATGGTGAGCGCACGGTCCAGTAGTAACGGTCCTGTACGGTCACCGCACTCCAGTACCAGCAGCGACCCGCGATCGCGATCAGGGCCCGGTCCAGGTCGAAGTCTGCTTCCTCCGTGCCGGCTCCGGGGGGCTCTTCGCCCGTTCCGGCCCTGGGTGGCAGCCGCCGTGACCCCGCCACGACCATCGACGGCGGCCTGCGCACCGGGCTCAGTCCGATCTCCGCCAGCGCCGCCGCCCCCGGCCGGTCGGCGCCGTCGTCGCTCGTGGGCCGCTCGGCGGCCGGCCTCCCGCCATCCTCGGTTGCGATCGTGCCCCTTCCTCCGGTGCCCCTCAGCTGCGCGGCGCGCACGGTTTCCCGCAACGCGCTGTGCCGGGCCAGCTCGGTATCGTCCATGCGCCGGGGGAGCACCTCACCCCGCGCCGTCTCGATGATCTCCGCGACCACGGGGCTCGCCGTGCTGCCCTGCCCCGAGGACAGTCGCAGGGCGGTGGCGTAGGCGCTGAGCTGCATCTGTTCCCATAGCTTGCGTCCCTCAGCCGTACCCACGCGGTAGCGGGTGTCGTGCACGGCAAGCAGCGCCTGTACCGCCTGGGCCAGCGCTGCCCGCTCGTGCCCGTCCCCTTCGTCCGCGCGGGCGAGTACCTGTCTCGCGGCCGCGGCGGCGAGCGGCCTGGTTCGTGCGTCGACCTGGGCCAGGGCGGCCAACGCGTCCCGTCGGGCGGCATCGCGGGTCTCGTCCTGGTCGACCAGCGCGGACGCAGACATCAGCCGCATGCGGGCTGCCTCTTCGGGTTGTACCAGGAAGTCCGACCGCGCGTCATTGGCGTGGGCGCCCCGCAGGGAATGACGGGCGCCCTCGTCGTTGCCCGTTTCCGTCAGCAGCCGGGCGAGCCACAGTTCCGTGCTGAGCATCAGCAGTTCGTCCCCACAGCGCACAGCGGTGCGCCGCATCCGATGGATGTCGCGCAGTGCCTCGTGAGGCGGCTTCTCTCCGATCCCGCGCTCCAGTTCCTCGAGGATCAGCCGCCTGCGGTGGGTACGGCACCGGCGCCCTCGCAGGAGACGGGTGGCCTCGGCGCTCATGGTTGCCGCCCGCTCGACCTCGCCGTTGGCGGCGAACACGCGTGACAGCTCGGCCAGACACCAGCCGCGCATCGGCTCCGGTGCGTTACGCGCGGCCTCGGCGGCCTCCCTCGCCGTGAGCAGCGCGCCCGCGGGATCCTCCGCGTGCAACTGCTGCCTGGCGCTGATCATGAGCAGCACGGGTTCGCAGGCTCTCGGCACCGGCCGTTTCGTCAGCGCGGCGACGAAGGGGGCGACCGTGTCGGCGCGACCGTGACAGGCGAGATCCACCGCTGTCGCGAAGGACGACCACTGCCGGCGCGCCCTGAGCGTCAGCCGCGTGCGCAGCGGCACGAACCCGAGCGCCGGACCGCGCACCCACCACGGGTGGCACATGATCCGCCTCATGTCCCACGCGCTGAGCATGAGGAACGTGGTGAGCATCGTGAGTATGGGCAGCCACCACAGGCCGGGGATCGCGACCACGGCCGCCGCAGCTGGTCCCGCGGCCCAGCGGACGTTACGGATCGTGAAGAGGTTGACGGCGACGAAGACCAGCGAGGCAGCCAGCAGTTCCCGTGGTCCGGTGCCTTCCAGAAGCAGTGTGAGCGTCGCTGCCGTCAGCCCGACCGACAGCCGGAGCAGTGTCGGGTGGAGCATCTCCTTGCGGGCGGATGTCCCTTGAGCGTCGACCATCCACAGGCCGAGGCGGTGCCGGGTCGTTCTGTGCCGTTGCCGTGCGTGGAAGTCCCGCACGATCGCGGGAATCACGGCCAATGTCTCCACGAGGCCGGCCAAGGGTTCCTTGTCGGGGGCCATCCGTCTGGTCAGCAACAGATCGATCGGTGCGACGAGGTCTTCGGCCGCCAGATCCTGCGGCCCGCCCCGTCGCGCGAGCCAGCCGAGCGCCGCCTGTTCGTTCTCGAACTCCGGTGCTCTACGGAATGTCCGTTGTCCGTCGCTTCCTCTCCCGCTCATCGGTTCGTCTCCGTCTGTGTCAGGTCGCCCTTCTTCCACGCCTCCAAGGCCTGTCGGGCGAACCAGCCGAAGCGCAGTCCGGGCTCGGCCAGGTCCAGCCGCTTCAGAGTCAGCCAGGCGTAGGTGTGGAGGAGGTCCGTCAGGGCGGCGCAGCAGACGGCGTAGTTCAGTGGCGTCGGGACAAGCAGCACCGCTGTCGCCTTCATGATCAGCCAGACGGGCGGAAGCACCATGTACGCCCGGCGCTGGACCAGGAAGGTACAGGGCAGCAGCCACCAATGTCCGTGACCGAGTGCCTGCGCGACCAGGGCGAGGATCGTGGCCCAGCAGACGAGCATGTCCACTTGCAGCACCCACATGAGCCGACGTATCCGCCGTACGCCGCTGGGTGTGTTGTGCCGTGGGGTGAACTGTGGCATGAGGAGGTCGTTGCCCCGGGTCAGTTTCGGCGGCAGGAACTTGGGTGTGTGCCGCCTCAGTTCCTCGATGTCGGGTGGTCTCTCCACTGTGAGCAGATCGGTTGTCGTCCCGCGTGCGGGAGTGAAAGCAGCATCCTCGTCGGTGTGAGTGTCCGGTGCCCGGTGCCGGTCACGGGCGCCCGCGCGAAGGACGACATCGGCCGTCAGCCCCGACTCCCTGAACTCCGACGCTTCCGGACAGTCCTCGACGAGGGCTGCGAGGAGATGCAGACTCGTCGCCCGGCTGTCGCCCGTCAGGCCGGCCCAGGCGTTCAGGGTGCCCAGCAGTGCGCGCACCTCGACGTCGGGCACGGGCGGGTCCTGCACCACCGGGCGGGGCACATGACCCTGATCGCCCGTCGGCGCGGATACTGGTGTCGGCGTGGGCGGAGGCGGCGCTTCGTACAAGACGCCCACGGTTTCCAGGGCATCGCGCAGGGAGTGCAGAGAAGAAGAGGTCCTCGGGCCACCGAGGGCTTCTCTCATCGCTCGTACGAGATGGCTGCCGAGCACCTCCGTCGAACGCCCTTCCGCGGCCAGCGCGCGAGAACGGAACAGCAACTCCGCGACGGCGTCACTCGTTTCGCAGCCGCCCCACTGCTCACTCAAGGTGACGGTCACGGTTACTCCTGGCTCGTCGAGGTGCCGGGGACGGAGGTGACTGGCAGGCTCGTGATCGGCGGGTTCGTGGCCGGAGACTCGGGCTGCTCCTCGGCCCGAGGCACGTAGCTGACCGTCAGAAAGGTGATCCGTCGCGCGCTGACCGTAGCCGCGTTGACCTCGGGCAGCACCACAGTCACGTCATCACCGGGGGGACGGTAGGAGATGTCGCCCCTCAGAGTGAGCTCGCGGTCACCGTGCTCCGTGGGCACCCGGCTGTAGCTGTGCAACTGCCCGGCGAGATAGCTTCCGTCATCAAGGACACAGCCGACGTACACGTCCGTGTCCGGGTGTTCCCTGAACAGGAGCCACCAGGCGGAGTGCTGTGGTTCGAGCCGTCTGGTCCGCGCTTGCAACCGGTTCCGTACGGCGTCGGGGAGCAGGCCGCGCCAACGACCCGCGCCCACGCCGTATCCGATCAGACACGCGAGCGTGAGAGCGGCGGCGGACCAGAGAGAGACGGCCGTGAAGTTGTCGACGGCGTAGGAATGCGGGTCCCGGTAGAGCCGGCGGAACGCCGGACCGTACCAGAGCCCGAGGCGTGAACCCGCAGTCAGTAGGGCGAGCGTCACCGCATCGACGACCACGCTGGCGAACAGGATGGACACCAGTTCCATGAACGACGTGTGCACCCGCTTCGGCACATGCCGGTCGAGAGCCTGGTGGTAGACGTAACCGGGCAGTGCGAGCACCACGAGCATGACGAAGCCGGCGACGTTCGTTGGCATGGGCGCTCCTCAGGGCGAACCGAACCGAACAGAGATGAAGTCGCACTTCACCGACTTGCCGGTCATTAGTATGCGCGTAGAGATTCCTAGCACTCCATAAGGAGCTACAAGTGCCGGATGACGAAGCCGAGTTCGGATCGGTTCCCCAGCGCGCTGCCACCACCACCGCTGCCGTCGAAGCGGCGGCGGACACGGGGAGGGACCTCGACGAGGAGACCGACGACTGGGACGGCCCGCTCGGTGACCCGCTCGGCGATCCGGTGCCGGAGGTCAAGCCCCCGCGTGCGTCGGCTCCCCCGCCGCCTCCGCCCCCGCCGAGGACGCGATGACGCGATGGCCGGGCCGAGCACGAGACCGTGCGCGGCCCGGCCTCAGCCCGACAGGTGTTGAAGCGCGAGCGCGGGAAGACGGCGTTCGGGATGACGACGAACGTTGCTCGTTCGGGGCAGCGCACGGCAGAACGCGATGCGTGGGTCCACGGGGCGGGTCGCCGGGCCGGAGACGCCGGGCGCGGCAACCGGCGCCATACTCGGCAGGTCGGCGCGGGCGGGACTGATGGCGAGCGCGGCAGCGCTGATGGGGAACCCGTGAGTGGCGAAGCCCTGGACGTGCTGACGGCGCGCTGCCGACGTGGGCGCGAGTGAGTGGCGCGCGGCGATGTCCTGGACGAGAAGGGGCTGGACGGCCACCTGGAGGTCGGCCCGGTGCATCGCCAGCGTGTGAGTGTCGTGCCCCTCGTCTCCCAGGAGCACGACACTCCTGCCGATCAGATGTCCCGGAAGATCTCGATCTGCGCCCCGATCGAGTTCAGCCGCTCGGCCAGATCCTCGTATCCCCGGTTGATGACGTACACGTTGCGCAGCACCGACGTGCCCTCCGCCGCCATCATGGCCAGCAGGACGACGACGGCGGGGCGGAGCGCGGGCGGGCACATCATCTCGGCGGCGCGCCAGCGGGTGGGGCCCTCGACCAACACGCGGTGGGGGTCCAGGAGTTGGAGGCGGCCGCCCAGGCGGTTGAGGTCCGTGAGGTAGATGGCGCGGTTGTCGTAGACCCAGTCGTGGATCAGGGTCTGGCCCTGGGCGACGGCGGCGATCGCCGCGAAGAAGGGGACGTTGTCGATGTTGAGGCCGGGGAACGGCATCGGGTGGATCTTGTCGATCGGCGCCTCCAGCTTGGAGGGGCGGACCGTGAGGTCGACCAGGCGGGTGCGGCCGTTGTCGGCGAAGTACTCGCGGCTGCGGTCGTGGTCGAGGCCCATCTCCTCCAGGACCGCCAGCTCGATCTCCAGGAACTCGATCGGCACCCGGCGCACCGTCAGCTCCGACTCCGTCACCACGGCCGCCGCGACCAGGCTCATCGCCTCGACCGGGTCCTCGGAGGGGGAGTAGTCGACATCGATGTCGATGTTCGGGACGCCGTGCACGGTCAGGGTGGTGGTGCCGATGCCCTCGACCCGTACGCCCAGGGCCTCCAGGAAGAAGCAGAGGTCCTGGACCATGTAGTTCGAGGAGGCGTTGCGGATGACGGTCACGCCGTCGTGGCGGGCCGCCGCGAGCAGCGCGTTCTCCGTCACGGTGTCGCCGCGCTCGGTCAGCACGATCGGGCGGTCCGGGCGGACCGTGCGGTCCACCACCGCGTGGTACTGGCCCTCGGTCGCCGCGATGTCCAGACCGAACCGGCGCAGCGCGATCATGTGCGGCTCGATCGTGCGGGTGCCGAGGTCGCAGCCGCCCGCGTACGGCAGCATGAAGCGGTCCATACGGTGCAGCAGCGGGCCGAGGAACATGATGATCGAGCGGGTGCGGACGGCCGCCTCCGCGTCGATCGCGTCCATCTCCAGCTCGGCCGGGGGCACCAGCTCCAGGTCGACGCCGTCGTTGATCCAGCGGGTGCGCACGCCGATGGAGTTCAGGACCTCCAGCAGGCGGTACACCTCCTCGATCCGCGCCACCCGGCGCAGCACGGTGCGGCCCTTGTTCAGCAGGGACGCGCACAGCAGCGCCACACACGCGTTCTTGCTCGTCTTGACGTCGATGGCGCCCGACAGGCGGCGGCCGCCGACGACCCGCAGGTGCATCGGACCCGCGTAGCCCAGCGACACGATCTCGCTGTCCAGGGCTTCGCCGATCCGGGCGATCATCTCAAGGCTGATGTTCTGGTTGCCGCGCTCGATGCGGTTGACCGCGCTCTGGCTGGTGCCGAGTGCGTCCGCGAGCTGCGCCTGAGTCCAGCCACGGTGCTGCCGGGCGTCACGGATGAGCTTGCCGATGCGTACGAGGTAGTCGTCTGACATGAGGTTGAGGCTATCTCAGATATGAGATCGCGCCTCTCGGGGGGTCCGTTCGGGTGACGCGGGGTCAGCGGCCGCCGGTGGTGGTCAGCGCTTCTTGGTCGTCGTCTTGCGCCAGCCGAACGGGCCCGGCAGGTCCATCGAGGTCGTACGGCGTCCGGTGCTGCTGTGGGTGTGACGGGGACCGTGCTTGCCGCCGCCGGTCGTGATGGACCAGGAGTGGCGGTTGATGTTCAGCCGCACGCCGGGAAGGATGCGGAAGCTCTTGCGGAACGTCAGGCCCATGACTGTCTCCTCCGATTGTCGGCGCCTCTGAGGGGCGCTCAACTCGGATACCCCCATATGGCTTACTGATGACCGCCTGTCACCCCTCTCGCCTGCGCTCTTTGCGGCGCAGCGCCCGGCGCTGCTTCCCGGGGAGGGTTTGCGCCAGTTCGCCCACTTCGCACAGCTCGTGGCCCTCGCCGACCCGGCACCACCACACGTCCCGCCCGTCCGCCCCGAGCGCCGAGTGCACCCCGGTGCGGTGCTCCGGGCAGACCGGCCACACCTGCCAGAGCACCGCCTGGACCGTCTCCTGGGCCGCCTCGGCGATGTCCGCGGCGGGGTCGGGGTGGGTCGTGTATCCGTGCCAGCGGCCGTCGGGCAGGGCCGCGTGGTACTGGTCCGGGATGTCCTCGTCGTCCGACGGCGTCCACAGCAGCCGCATCGGTCCGGCCTCCGGCAAGGTCGCCGCCAGGTCGCGGTTCACCGCGTCCAGCGCGGCCTCCAGGCCGGGTCGGCTGCCGGGCTCGACCGGACAGGTCCGCGATTCGGGCTCCTGGCCCGGGACGGCGGGGTGGTACGAGAAGTGGCTCATCCGATGATCGTCCCAGCCGCCCACCCCGGTGCGCCTCCCCGTTCCGGGCGTGACGTGCCCGGTGGTCGGTCAGCTCCAGGTCATGTTGATCTCCCGCCCGAAATTGACGTAGCCGGCGCGGCGGAAGGCGTTGGCCATCGGGACGTTGCCCAGGTCCGTGCACGCGCGGATACGGGGGACGTCCTGCCCGGCGAGGACGCGGGTGCCCTCGGCGAGCAGGTCGTCGATGTAGCCCTCGCCGCGGTGCGTGGGCAGCACCGCGATGTAGGCGATGATCGCGTTGTAGCCGTTGTGGGCCGGGATGACGAAGCCCACCGGCTCCCCGTCGGGCAGTGTGGCGATCCGCCACCAGTCCCGGGGGCTCGTGTAGCGCGCCAGCTCGTCCTCGTAGTGCTTGCGGGCCGCCTCCCGGGCGGTCATCCGGGTCAGGTCGTCACGGCCGTGTGCGTCCAGCGTTCCGTCCATGGCCGAGGTCATCAGGGCCACGAGTTCGTCGGCGTCGCCGATCGGCCGGAACGCCAGGCGCTCGGTGGGCTTCGGGACGGGCGATTCCGGATGCCACTCCATGCGCAGCCGTTCGACGAAGAGCCGGGCACCGGTCCGTTCCAGTACCGTCATGCGGTTCTCGACGGCTTCTCTGGTCCGGGTGCTCTCGCGCCAGTCCGGCGGGACGAAACGGCTGTACTCGGGGGGACGCGACCCGTCCGACAGGACGGCGGCCGTCGCGGTGTGCAGAAGTCGCACCCCGATGTCGATGGTCTCGGGATGCGGGGCGTCGTCGTCGATGTCGAGGACGTCCAGGATGAGCGGGGAGTCGCCGCCGACGCGGCTCCACCAGGCGGCTCGGGCCAGCAGGTGGTCGCCGCGCAGGGCGACCCACATCCACTCCGGGCGCCGTCGGCCGACGGCAAGGTCGTCCGCCAGTTCCTCGTCGAGGACGTAGGGCAGCCGGGAGAAGAGGTCGAGTTCCTCGGGTCCGTCGATCGGACGAATGGTCAGGTCGTTCTGGTTCACGGTTCAGGCACGCTCCGGTGAGGGCGCCCGTCCGCTCCGGGGTCAGACGCGGTCCGTACCCCGGGAGGACGCGAGCGCGGTGATCATGCGAATCATCGGCTTGCCCCTCCTCTCGCTGTCGTGCCCCTCGCCCTCGCGGCGGGAGCTCGTCCGCGATGTCTATCCGACCGCGGCCCCGGTGCGCAATCGGTTTCCGTCCGGGACCGTGCCGCGTCCGCCGGGACGGGACACCGGTGATCGTCCCGGCCGCCCGCCCCGGTGGGCCTCCTCGTCCCGGGCGTGACGGACCGGTCACACCCGCCTGTCCTGTCTCAGCGAAGTCAGTCGCCCTGATCTCGTGGACCTGCATGGACTGGATTGAGTGAGACAGCTTCGTGAGGAACGGTGCAGCCGTGGACCGTCGGGCTGGCGGGTTCGATGCCGAGAGGCGGAGCCCAGGAAGACGTTCGACTTGCCGCTTAACCTCTTCTCTGGTGAGGGGTGGAATCATGGAAAAGTCGATCTTGGTCGAGTCCGTCAGGTACTTCGCTGTGTGCCAGGGGTGCGGTGTTGAAGTGGAGTGGTGCGGAGTCCAGGCGCTGGTGGGCGAGACGCTGCGGTGGGATGTTGAGTCGACGTGTTCGGCCTGTGGGTTCGCTCTGGCCGTTTGTGGCGGTGACCTGTCGGATGAAATGCGCAGCCGACTGCTCTCCGAGCACGGGTGCGCGAGGTTGCGCGTGAGCGGGTCGGCGAGCAACGCCACTGTTATGCGCGTGCTGCGGGCGGAACTCGGCATCGGCCTGGACGGTGTGAAGGCCGTGCTGGAGCAGGTCCTCAGCGGACAGTACTCAGGGACGCTGCCCGAGATGGAGCTCCTGGCCCGCAGGCTGCGGGCATCCGGGATTGACGCGGTCGCCTCGCGGACTGTGGATTGAGTGGGCCTGCTGCGCCGGGCTGATCTCGCCGCCGAGCGGAGCCTGTTTGCGCAGGCAAGATCCACCCCAGCCGGTACAGCCACCCAGAACCCCCAGCGCGATTGCCCGCAAGACTAGGTTCACTGAGATGGAAGGCCGAACGACTGGGTTCGGTGAGTAAACGCCTCGATTGGATGAGAGCGGTCACCCGCCATCCGGGCATGACCATCCAGCCCCCATGTACTAGAGTTATCTCGACATCGAGATATCTGCCGAAGGCGCACCGCGGCAGCCACCCCGGTAAGGGTTACCTAACTTAGCCTTACCTTAGCGGATCGGTCGACCGGCGTGGCGGCAGGATGCGGTGGAACGCGCACATCAAAGAAGGAGACTGTCGTGTCGGCGAACAGCTTCGACGCCCGCAGCACGCTGCAGGTGGGCGACGAGTCGTACGAGATCTTCCGGCTGGACAAGGTCGAGGGCTCGGCCCGCCTGCCGTACAGCCTGAAGGTCCTGCTGGAGAACCTGCTCCGCACGGAGGACGGCGCGAACATCACCGCCGACCACATCCGCGCCCTCGGCGGCTGGGACTCGCAGGCCCAGCCCAGCCAGGAGATCCAGTTCACGCCGGCCCGCGTGATCATGCAGGACTTCACCGGCGTCCCCTGTGTCGTGGACCTCGCCACGATGCGTGAGGCCGTGAAGGAGCTGGGCGGCGACCCGGCCAAGGTCAACCCGCTCTCCCCGGCCGAGCTGGTCATCGACCACTCCGTCATCGCCGACAAGTTCGGCACCAACGACGCCTTCGCGCAGAACGTCGAGCTGGAGTACGGCCGCAACAAGGAGCGCTACCAGTTCCTGCGCTGGGGCCAGACCGCGTTCGACGACTTCAAGGTCGTCCCGCCGGGCACCGGCATCGTCCACCAGGTGAACATCGAGCACCTGGCCCGCACCGTCATGGTCCGCAACGGCCAGGCGTACCCCGACACCCTGGTCGGCACCGACTCCCACACCACCATGGTCAACGGCCTCGGTGTGCTGGGCTGGGGCGTCGGCGGCATCGAGGCCGAGGCCGCGATGCTCGGCCAGCCGGTCTCCATGCTGATCCCGCGCGTCGTCGGCTTCAAGCTCACCGGTGAGCTGAAGCCCGGCACCACCGCCACCGACCTGGTGCTCACCATCACCGAGATGCTGCGCAAGCACGGTGTGGTCGGCAAGTTCGTCGAGTTCTACGGCGAGGGTGTGGCGGCCACGAGCCTCGCCAACCGCGCCACCATCGGCAACATGTCGCCGGAGTTCGGCTCCACCGCCGCGATCTTCCCGATCGACGACGAGACGCTGAAGTACCTGCGCCTGACCGGCCGCGACGAGCAGCAGGTCGCCCTCGTGGAGGCGTACGCCAAGGAGCAGGGCCTCTGGCTCGACCCGGCCGCCGAGCCCGACTTCTCCGAGAAGCTCGAGCTGGACCTCTCCACCGTCGTCCCGTCGATCGCCGGCCCGAAGCGCCCGCAGGACCGCATCGTCCTCGCGAACGCCGCCGAGCAGTTCAAGACGGACGTCCTCAACTACGTCGACGTCGTGGACGAGGCGGGCAAGGAGTCCTTCCCGGCCTCCGACTCCCCGGCCATCGCCCCCAACGGCACCCCGTCGAACCCGGTCACCGTGACCGCCCCCGACGGCACCACGTACGAGCTGGACCACGGCGCGGTGACGGTCGCGGCCATCACCTCCTGCACCAACACGTCGAACCCGTACGTCATGGTCGCCGCCGCGCTCGTCGCGAAGAAGGCCGTGGAGAAGGGCCTGACCCGCAAGCCGTGGGTCAAGACCACCCTCGCCCCGGGCTCGAAGGTCGTCACCGACTACTTCGACAAGGCGGGCCTGACCCCCTACCTGGACAAGGTCGGCTTCAACCTCGTCGGCTACGGCTGCACCACCTGCATCGGCAACTCCGGCCCGCTGCCGGACGAGGTCTCCAAGGCGGTCAACGACCACGACCTCGCCGTCACCTCGGTCCTCTCGGGCAACCGCAACTTCGAGGGCCGGATCAACCCCGACGTCAAGATGAACTACCTGGCCTCCCCGCCGCTGGTCGTCGCGTACGCCCTCGCGGGTTCCATGAAGGTGGACATCACCAAGGACGCGCTCGGCACCGACCAGGACGGCAAGCCGGTCTACCTGTCCGACGTCTGGCCGACCGAGGCCGAGGTCAACGACGTCGTGGCGAACGCCATCGGCGAGGACATGTTCAACAAGTCCTACCAGGACGTCTTCGCGGGCGACGCCCAGTGGCAGGCGCTGCCGATCCCGACCGGCAACACCTTCGAGTGGGACGCGGAGTCCACCTACGTCCGCAAGCCCCCCTACTTCGAGGGCATGGGCATGGAGCCCGCCCCGGTCACCGACATCTCCGGTGCCCGCGTGCTGGCCAAGCTGGGCGACTCGGTCACCACCGACCACATCTCCCCGGCCGGTGCCATCAAGGCCGACACCCCGGCGGGCAAGTACCTCACCGAGCACGGTGTGGAGCGTCGTGACTTCAACTCCTACGGCTCCCGCCGTGGCAACCACGAGGTCATGATCCGCGGCACCTTCGCCAACATCCGCCTGCGCAACCAGATCGCGCCGGGCACCGAGGGCGGCTACACCCGCGACTTCACCGTCGAGGGCGCGCCGGTCTCCTTCATCTACGACGCCTCGCGCAACTACATCGACCAGGGCATCCCGCTGGTCGTGCTGGCGGGCAAGGAGTACGGCTCCGGCTCGTCCCGCGACTGGGCCGCCAAGGGCACCGCGCTCCTCGGCGTCAAGGCCGTCATCGCCGAGTCCTACGAGCGCATCCACCGCTCGAACCTCATCGGCATGGGCGTCCTCCCGCTCCAGTTCCCGGAGGGTGCCACCGCGGCTTCCCTCGGCCTGACCGGCGAGGAGACCTTCTCCTTCTCCGGCGTCGAGGAGCTGAACAACGGCACCACCCCGCGCACGGTCAAGGTCACCACCGACACCGGTGTGGAGTTCGACGCGGTCGTCCGCATCGACACCCCCGGCGAGGCCGACTACTACCGCAACGGCGGCATCATGCAGTACGTGCTGCGCAACCTGATCCGCAAGTAAGCGGACCAGGAACGCAGTCGAGGGCCGCACTCCCGCTCGCGGGGGTGCGGCCCTTCGCCGTGCTCGGGGAAGTGAGCGCGGGGTGCTCCGGGCGGGGCCGGGGGGACGGGGTGCCCGCCCGGAGCGGACAGAGGTCGTGCGCGGTGCTGGGTGGCTTGGCCTGCGGTGGGGCGCGACAACGTTGTCTGGTGGGTCCGTTGCTGACTCTACCGGCCCAACGGACAACGATGTCAAGCCACTTGGGGCAACCCGGCGGCCCTCTTCCGTGCGGCTCCGGCACGCGCTACTGTCCCTGCGGCTTGTGCGACCAGTGGTGCGCGACCCGTCCGCAAGGAGGAAGGGCCGCGTGATGCGTTTCCGTCCCATGTCCCTGCTGCTGGCCGCCGCGCTCGCGGTCGGCGGCGCCACCCCCGCCCTGGCGGTGGGCACCGCACCACCCGGCCTGGTCGACGACCCAACCCGGTACGTCGATCCGCTGATCGGCAGCAGCAACGGCGGCGACACCTACCCCGGCGCCGTGGTGCCCTTCGGCATGCTCTCCTGGAGCCCGGAGACCACCAGAGGCGACGCCACCCGCACCACCGCGCCCGGCGGCTACCACTACGACGCCACCCGTACCCGGGGCTTCAGCCTGACCCACATGTCCGGCACCGGCTGCGCGGGCGGCAGCGGGGACATCCCGTTCTTCCCGTACGTCGGTGACGTCGCCTCCTCCCCGGCGAGCGACACCAAGGACGCCGTCTACGCCTCGGACTTCAAGCACACCGACGAGAGAGCCGAGCCCGGCCACTACAAGGTCGGCCTCGCCTCCGGGGTCACCGCCGACCTGACCGCGACCGCCCGCACCGGCTCGGCCCGCTTCTCCTACCCCGCCGACAAGCCCGCCTCGCTGCTGGTGCGTACGGCCAACTCCGAGGTGGGGTCGGAGGATTCGAAGGTCAGCATCGACCCCGAGACCCGTACCGTCTCCGGCTCGGTCACCTCCGGCAACTTCTGCGGCTACCTCGACCCCGAGGGCCAACGCTCCTACTACACCCTGTACTTCACCGCCCACTTCGACCGCGCCTTCAAGTCCACCGGCACCTGGCAGGACGACAGGCTGAACCCCGGCTCCACCAACGCCTCCGGCGGCACCGGCGGTTTCTCGCACGGTGGCCGACCCGTCGCGGGCAAGGGCGCCGGAGGCTATGTGGAGTTCGCGCCCGGCGAGGGCCCGGTGAATGTCAAGGTCGGCATCTCCTACGTCAGTCAGGACGCCGCCGAGGCCAACCTCCGCGCGGAGAACGGCCCGCGCCGCTCCTTCGACGCCGTACGTGACGCCGCCCGTGCCGCCTGGCGGGAGCGGCTCGGCGCGATCCGGGTCGGCGGCGGCACCGACGCCGAGCGCACCACCTTCTACACCGCGCTCTACCACGCCCTGTTCCACCCCAACGTGATCAGCGACGCCGACGGCCGCTACCGGGGCAGCGACGGCAAGGTGCACCGGGTGGGCCGCGGCCACCGCGCCCAGTACGGCACCTTCTCCGGCTGGGACGTCTACCGCGACCAGGTCCAGCTGCTCACCCTGCTCGACCCGCGCACCGGCTCGGACATCGCCCAGTCGCTGTACGAACTGAGCAAGCAGAACGGGGGGATCTGGGACCGCTGGCTGCACAACGCGGGCGGCACCCACGTCATGAACGGCGACCCCTCGCCCAGCGCGCTCGCCGGTATCCACGCCTTCGGCGGCACCGGATTCGACCTCAAGGGTGCCCTCAACTCCCTGGTCGAGGCGGCCACCGTGCCCACCGAGCAGGACCTCTCCGCGGCCGGGAAGCCGGTGCTGTCCGTCGGCCAGCGCCCCTCGCTCGACAAGTACCTGAAGCTGCACTTCATGCCCAGCGTCTCCAACGCCTGGGGCGGCGCGGCCGAGACGCTGGAGATGTCCACCGCCGACTTCTCCCTCTCCCAACTCGCCCAGGCGGCGGGGGAGAAGGAAACGCAGAAGCAGTTCGCCGAGCGCGCCCAGTACTGGCAGAACAACTTCAACATCGCGGCCGACGCGACCGGCGGCTACATCGCCAACCGCAAGGCGGACGGCAGTTGGGTCACCGGCTTCACCCCGGACACCGGCAACGGGTTCGTGGAGGGCAGCGCCGCCCAGTACACCTGGATGGTCCAGCACGACCCGGCCGGGCTGTTCGCCGCGCTGGGCGGCACCGACAAGGCGCTGGCCCGGCTGGACTCCTTCTTCCACACCGCCGACGGCAAGTGGGCCTTCACCGGCCAGGGCGGTGCCAAGTCCGAGATGGACAACGAGCCGTCGATCAACGTGCCGTACCTCTACGCGTACGCGGGCGCCCCGTACAAGACGCAGGACACCGTGCGCGCGGCGATGCGGCAGCTCTGGTCCACCGGTCCGGGCGGCATCCCCGGCAACGACGACCTGGGCGCGATGTCGGCCTGGTACGTCTTCTCCGCCATGGGCATGTACCCGCAGGTGCCGTCCCGTTCCGAACTGGTGCTGGCCTCACCGCTGTTCGAGCGGGTGGAGATCAAGCGCCCGCAGGGCAACGACATCTCGATCCACGCCGAGGGCGCTGCCGCCGACGCACCCTACGTCCAGTCCCTGAAGGTCAACGGCCGTGCCAGTGACCGCGCTTGGCTGCCCACGTCCTTCGTGCGGGACGGCGGCAAGCTCGACTACCGGCTGGGCACCACCCCGAACCGCACCTGGGGCGCCCAGAACCCGCCGCCCTCCTTCCGGCAGGGCGAGCAGCCGTACCAGATCGGCGTCGGCCCGACCACCGCGACCCTCGCCCCCGGCGACAGCACCGCGATCGACGTACGGGCCCTGTCGCTGAACGGCGGCACCGGTCCCGAGGTCCGCTTCAAGGTCGAGACGCCCGCCGGAGTCACGGCCACCCCCGCCGAGGGCACGGTCACCGGCGGCGACCAGCGGATCACCCTCACCGCGGCCGAGGACGCCACCCAGGGCTTCTACACCGCCAAGGTCACGGTGACCTCGGGCGACACCTCCTACGAGCAGCCCGTCTCCCTGACCGTCGCCGCCCCCGGCACCCTGCTGGCCGCCTACGACAACACCGGCGTCTCCGACGACACCGGCGACCACGACGAGGCGGACTACGACGGCGGCGGGTGGAGCTACTCCAAGCAGGCCCTCGGCGCGGCCGGGCTCACTCCGGGCAAGCGGGTCACCACCGGGGACCTGGCCTTCACCTGGCCCGACTCGCCCGCCGGTCGCCCGGACAACGCCTCCGCCCACGGCCAGACGGTCGAACTGAAGGACCCAACCACCGCGTTGGCCTTCGTCGGCAGTGCCGTCAACGGCAACCAGACGGCCAAGGCGACCGTCACCTATACGGACGGCAGTACCGGTACCACGGATCTCTCCTTCACCGACTGGACCGTCGGCGGCGGAGGCGGCACCGTGCAGTACGGCAACGAGGTCGTCGCCAAGGCCGCGTACCGCAATGTCGCGGGCGCCGACAAGGACCCGGTGGCCACCTACGTGTTCGCCACCAAGCCGTTCGCCGCGCCGGACGGGAAGGAGATCAGGAGCGTGAAGCTGCCGGACGACGGCGACCTGCACGTGTTCGCCCTCGCCACCAAGTGACCTGGGGCGGTTCCGCCTCCTGGGTGCGATACGGCGCGGTGCGGCGGCAGTAGCATCGGCCTTCGCACCCAAATCGACACCGACAAGGCGGAACCGCCCGATGGCCGACGAGGCTTACCTCTTCCTGCTCCCCGACCGTCACCCGAGCCTCGGCGCGGCCATGGCCGCCGTCGCCCCGCTGGAATGCGACCAGACCCCGGCCGTGCGGGGCTGGATCTCCGCCCACGATGTCGCCCCGTCCTCCGAGCAGTTGAGGATTCTGCCCGCAGGGTCGGAGATCCTCATCCCCGAGGAGGCCGAGCGGCTGCCGATCCCGCTGACCGCCGAGGAGGAGGTCAGGGTCCAGCAGGAGTGCGCGCCCCAGTCGGTCACCGACATGGAGCGGGAACTGCTGGACTTCCGGGACGCCACCCAGGGCTGGGAGACCCTGGTGCACCGGGCGCTGACCGCCGGTGTCCCGGCGCCGCGCATCGCCCGGCTGACCGGGCTCGACCCGCAGGAGATCGGGCGGCTGACCGGCGTGTGACGAGGCTCAGCGGGGGGCGGTGTCCGGCTCGGGGCTCGGGCTGGTCAGCTCGGGCTCCAGCCCCTCCGCGACGTGCGTGGGCCGCTGACCGGTGTCCGACCGCCACGCCTCGAAGGCCCGGCTGGTCAGGACGACGACGGCCAGCCCGAGCAGCCATCCGCCGAGCACGTCGCTGAACCAGTGCACGCCGAGCGCGACCCGGGTGAAGCCCACGCCGAGCACCGACACGACCGCCACCACCCAGCACACGACACGGGCCCGGCGCGGCACCAGGGGCAGCAGGACCAGCAGGAACACCGCGAAGGAGGTGGTGGCGGTCATCGCGTGCCCGGACGGGAAGGAATAGCCCGGCGCGTGCGCCACGGGGTCCTCCAGCACCGGCCGCGCCCGCTCGACGAGCGTCTTGACCCCGAGCCCGAGCAGCCCTCCGGTCACCGCGGTCGCCGCCGCCCACGCGGCCAGCCGCCGGGCACCGCGCCACAGCAGCCAGCCGGTCAGCAGCGCCACGCCCACGCGCAGGGTGAACGGGTCCCAGACGTAGTTGGACAGCACGCGCAGGGTGCTCGTCCAGGCCGGATGGTCCACGGCGACCTGGTGCAGGCCGTTGGCCGCGTCGTGGTCGAGGTCGCGCAGCGGGCTCCAGCGGCCCTCCACCAGGACCAGCAGCAGCGCGAACGGCACGGCGGCGGCCGCCGCGACGGCCGCGGCGGCCAGCAGCCGGATGCCGAACCGGCGGTCGGCCAGGCGTCGGCGGCCCGGAGAGCGTCGGGTCGTGAATCGCGTCGGCATCAGACTCCCGGGTCGGGTTGGATCGGTTCGGGCCGCCGCCCGCGCGCCGCCTCCAGCTGGGCCGCGAAGGACAGCCCGAGGAACAGGGCGAGCGAGGTCAGGTAGGCCCACAGCAAGAGTGACATGAAGGCGCTGAGCGGACCGTAGACGGTGTCGAAGGACCCGCTCAGGTCGAGGTACAGCGTGAGCACCCAGGTCAGGGTCATCCAGAGCACCAGGTACACGGCCGCGCCGAAGGCCAGCCAGGTGTAGCCCGGCTGTTTGCGGCGCGGGGAGCGCCGGAAGATGGCGCTGGCGGAGATCAGGGCGAGCAGCAGCCCGAAGGGCCAGCGCACGATGCTCCACGTCATCTGCGCGTCCGAGCCCAGCCCGTAGACCGCACCGGCGGCCGAGGCGAGGTCGTCGCCCGCGACCATCACGACGAAGCCGAGGCCGAGCGGGAACCCGGCGCTCAGCGCCATGACCAGACCGCGCGAGTACTTGAGGTGGAAGGGCCGGTCGCGTTCGTTGCCGTAGATCCGATTGGCGCCGCGCTCTATCTGGCACATCGCCGTGGTGACGTTCACGATCGAGAAGATCGCGCCGAACCAGAGGGCGACCTGGGAGCCGTCGCCCGCCTTGCGGCGGCTGCGGTCGAGCGCGTCGTCGACGACCTCGGCGCTGGGGCCCTCGGCGATGCGGTGGATGGTCAGCTCGGCCATCCTGCCGATGTCCTCGGTGTGCAGGCTGGTGGAGAGGCCGACGAAGGCGATGGCCAGCGGGATCACGGAGAGCACGGTCTGCAGGGCGAGCGCGCGGGAGTGGCTGAATCCGTCGGCGTACCGGAAGCGGAGGAACGCGTCGCGCAGCAGCGACCAGTTCCCGTAGCGGCGCAGGGTCACCCACGCCTCGTCGGCCGAGAGCTCGTCCCCGCTCATGTCCCGGGTCTCCGGGACCTTGGTGGCGCTGCCCATGTCAGTGCTCCCGGTTCGGGACCAGCACGGTCAGCGCGCCCGGCACGACCTCCACGGAGAGCCGCGTCCCGGTGCCGACCGGGTCGCCGTCGATCTCGCGGGGCTCCGGGGCGTCGAAGGTGAACTCGGCCCGCCGGAAGGTGTGGAACTCCGGCTGCCCGGCGCCCGCCCCGCCGTCCCCCTTGCGGTGCAGCAGCAGCGTGCTCACGGTGCGCAGCCAGCCGCCGGGGCCCCGCGGGTCGAGGATCAGCAGGTCCAGCACCCCGTCGTCGGGCCGGGCGTCCGGAATCAGGCGCAGGCCGCCCTGAAGCTCGCCGGTGTTGCCGACGAGCACCATGCGGGCCTTGCGACGCAGCGGCTGCCCGCCGTCCAGACGCACGCTCAGGCTCATCCGGGGGCCGCGCATCGCCTTGGGGGCGGCGAGGACGTACGCGGGCCAGCCCAGCGTCGCCTTGGCCCGGTCGTGCTCCTCCGCGTACTTCATCATCGCGGCGTCCAGGCCGACACCGGACATCACGGCGAAGTGGGTGGCGGGCAGGCCGTCGCCCTCGACCCGGGCCAGGTCCAGGACGCGGGGCGCGCCGCCGAGGGCCGCGTCGAGCGCCTCGGCCGGGGTGAGCGGGAGGCCGAGGTTGCGGGCGAGGAGGTTGCCGGTGCCGAAGGGCACGACGGCGAGCGGGACCCCGCTGCCGGCCAGCCGGTCGGCGGCCGCGCGGACCGTGCCGTCGCCGCCGCAGACCACGACCAGCTCGGCGCCCTCGGCGAGTGCCCGGGCGGTCTGGCCGCCGCCGGGGTCGGCGGCCGTCGTCTCGATGAACACCGGCTCGTGGTGGCCGTGCTGGGCGAGGACCTGGAGCAGCTCGTCACGGGCGCTCTCGTCGACCGTGGTGGGGTTGACGACCACCGCGACCCGGCCCGGCAGCGGCTCGGCGGGGGCGGCCTCAGAGACCTCGGGCAGGGCGGCGGGCGCCGACACCCGGCCGTCGCGGAGCAGGGCGTGCCCGACGATCAGCAGGGCCAGCGCGCCGTTGATCATGCCGCCCGCCACGTCGGTCGGGTGGTGCATGCCCCGGTACAGGCGGGAGAGGCCCACGAAGACCGGCAGCAGGAGCAGCAGCGCGGCCGGCACGCGCCGCCAGGGGCTCCGTACGCGGGACAGCACGAGGACGGCGAGACCGCCGTAGATCGCGGTGGCCGCGCCGGTGTGGCCGGAGGTGTAGCTGGAGGTCGGCAGGGAGCCGTCCAGCCGGTGCACATGGGGGCGCTGGCGGTCCACCGCGATGGTGATGACCAGGAACACCAGCGACTGGAGCGCGACCGCGAGCGCGAGGAACGACACCTGCCGCCACCACGGCAGCCTGGGTATGAAGATCATCGCCAGGCAGGCCGCCAGCGTCACGCCGATCACGGTGCCCGTGTTGCCCAGCTCGGACCCGATGGAGGACAGCGTGGTCAGGGTGGAGGTGCGCAGCCGCTCCAGGCCCCGGTTCACGCCGTCCTCGGCCGTCAGCGGCCACACATGCCGGGCGGGGCCGGTGAGCAGGAAACCGATGCCGATCATCAGGACGGCCTGGCACACCGCCAGCGCTCCGATGGACGCGGCCGCCCGCGCCACACCGCGCGGCATCGTCCGGCGGTTCCCGGTGGCCGTCGCCCCGGTGGTGACGGGACGGGTCCCGTCCTCGGGCAGGCCCGCTGATCTCTCCGGTACGGCGGTCGGCATCGGTGCAACTCCTCGGCTGGGTCGGTGGGCCGGGCCGGACCGCACGGGCCCGACCCACCGGCTAATGCCCCCTGAACGGCCAAGCAGACGGCAGGAGCCACGACGAAGGGGCGGCCCGCGTGCGGGACCGCCCCTTCACCGTCCGGCAGGAGTCGTCAGGAGAGCAGTTCCACCTCCGCCAGCGTCGACTCCGCGTCCAGCACCAGCCGGTACTTCGTGTACGCACCCGGCGTGGCCACGCTGAACGCCCGGGTCTGGCGGTCCCAGGCGAAGGACTCGCCGGAGCGCTTGTCCAGCGTCTGCCAGGTCGTGCCGTCGGTGGAGCCCTGGAGGGTCCAGCCGGTGGGCGCCTTCGTACGGTCCGCCGCCGAGGTCAGCGTGTACTGGACCGCCTTGGTGGCGTCCCCGGCCGACCCGGTCGGCAGGTCCACCGAGGTGACCGCCGCGCTCGTCGCCGAGGTGTCGTCGAACAGCGCGCCGTCGCCCTTCAGCACGTCCGCGCGCGGGGTCGGCACCTTGTCGTCCTCGGTGACCGACACCGGAGCGGCGTCCTTGCCCGAACCCCACGACGAGGGCTTGGACCCCATCGAGAAGTCCAGCACCCCGCCCTTGGAGAGCAGCGAGTGGGGGAGCGAAGTGGAGTTCCAGGAGCGGCCGTTGAAGCGGACACCCTGGATGTACACATTGCGGTCGCTGTTGTCCGGGGCCTTGATCACCAGGTCCCGGCCGTTCTCCAGGTGGACGGTGGCCTTCTTGAACTGCGGTGAGCCGATGGCGTATTCACCGCTGCCCATGACCAGCGGGTAGAAGCCGAGCGAGGAGAACAGGTACCAGGCCGACTGCTCGCCGTTGTCCTCGTCGCCGTGGTAGCCCTGCCCGATCTCGCTGCCCGTGTACAGCCGGGACAGCACCTCGCGCACGTTCTTCTGCGCCTTCCAGGGCTCACCGGCCGCGTCGTACATGTAGTTGACGTGGTGGGCGACCTGGTTGGAGTGGCCGTACTGGCCCATCCGGACGTCCCGCGCCTCGGTCATCTCGTGGATGACACCGCCGTAGGAGCCGGTGAACTCGGGGGAGGCCGTCTCCGGGGTGGCGAAGTACTCGTCCAGCTTGTCGCCCAGCGTCTTGCGGCCGCCGTACAGGTTGGCCAGGCCCCGGCTGTCCTGCGGGGCGGTGAAGGCGTAGCCCCAGCCGTCGGTCTCCGTGTAGTCGTAACCCCACACGCGCGGGTCGTACTTGGCGGAGTCCACGCGCCAGTTCCCCTGCGCGTCCTTGCCCTGGAAGAAGCCGGCCTTCGGGTCGAAGAGGTTGACGTAGTCGCGGGCCCGGTTGAGGAAGTACGCCGACTCCTCCTGGTACCGCTTCTCGCCCGTCTTCTTGTACAGCGCCTCGCCCATCTTGGCGATGCCGTAGTCGTTGACGTAGCCCTCCATGGCCCAGGACAGGCCCTCGTGGGTGTCGCTGCTCGTGTAGCCGAGGAAGGGCGAGGTGGTCATGCCCTTGCGGCCGACGCCCGAACTCGGCGGCACCACGGTCGCGTTCTTCACCGCCGCGTCGTACGCCGCCTTCGCGTCGAACTTCACGCCCTTGACGTAGGCGTCCGCGAACGCCACGTCCGAGGAGGTGCCGGTCATCAGGTCGGCGTAGCCGGGGGAGGACCAGCGGGAGGTCCAGCCGCCGTCCTTGTACTGCTGCACGAACCCGTCGACCATCTCGCCCGCCTGGGAGGGCGTGAAGAAGGAGTACGCGGGCCAGGTGGTGCGGTACGTGTCCCAGAAGCCGTTGTTGACGTACACCTTGCCGTCGACGATCTTGGCGCCGGTGTGCGTCGGGGTGTCCGGGTTCGGCATCGGGGAGAACGGCGAGGCGTACTGGTCCTTGCCGCCGACCTTCTCGAAGCCCGAGTTCGGGTAGAGGTACAGCCGGTACATGCTGGAGTACAGCGTGGTCAGCTGCTCCGGGGTGGCGCCCTCCACCTCGACCTTGCCGAGGATCTTGTCCCAGGCCCGCTGGGCGCGTGCCTTGACGGTGTCGAAGGAGGTGCCGTCCGGGACCTCCTGGCGCAGGTTGTCCTTGGCCTGGTCCAGGCTGATCAGCGAGGTCGCCAGGCGCAGGGTCACCGTGCGGTCGGCGCCCGCGGCGAACCGCAGATAGCCCTTGACGCCGCTGGAGGAGCCCTCGGTGACCGGCTTGTCGAAGGTGCCGTACACGAACAGCCGGGTCGCGCCCGTGGACAGCCCCGACTTCACGTCGGAGTAGCCGGTGACGATCCCGTGCTCCTTGTCCAGCGTCAGCCCCGCCTGCTCGGTGACGTTGTCGAACAGCACGCTCGCGTCGTCGCCCGGGTAGCTGAAGCGCAGCACGGCCGCGTGGTCGGTCGGGGCCATCTCGGCCTTGAGACCGTTCTCGAACTTGACCCCGTAGTAGTACGGCCGGGCCGTCTCGTTCTCGTGCCGGAAGGCCAGCTCACGGGCCTCGCGGCCGGTGTCCGGGGTGCCTTGCGCGGCCGACGGCATCAGCTGGAAGGTCTGCCGGTCGCCCATCCAGGGACTCGGCTCATGACTGGCGCTGAACGCCTGCACGGTCGGCAGGTTGTCGTCGTTGTTGGCCCGCGCGTACTCGTACAGCCAGCTCAGCGAGGACGCGTTGGTCACCGGGGTCCAGAAGTTGAACCCGTGCGGCATCGCGGCGGCCGGGAAGTTGTTGCCGCGCGAGAAGCTGCCGCTGGAGTTGGTGCCGCGCGTGGTCAGCGCGTAGTCCGACAGATGCGCCTTGGGCCGCTCGGGCGCCACCCGCCTCAGCGCCACGTCGTCCACCCAGCCCCGGAACTTCGCCGGGCCCTTGGGGGAGTCGTACGCCACCAGCACGCGGTCGACGGTCTTGCCCGCCGCCACGTCGCCGATCCGGGACGCCACGTCGTTCCACTGGTTGACGTACAGCCCCTTGGCGTCGCCCTGGCCCTGCGGGGTCAGCGGGAAGCCGTGCTGGTCCTTCGCGCCGAGCTGGCTGAGGTAGGTGCCGTCGGTGAAGGCCAGGTCCACGCTGACGTTGGTGGCGTCGTAGTCCCGGTCGCCGTCGGCCATCGACGGGAAGAGGCGGTACGACAGCCGGGTGTCGCGGGCCACCTTCACATCGACGTCGAACACCTTGTTGTACGAGTAGCCCCGGCCGTCCGCGGTGTGCCGTCCGGCGTAGCGCAGCGCGTGGGTGCCGGTGAAGCCCGCCCGCGCCTTGGCGGTGGGGGAGCCGCTGGGGCCCTTGTCGACGAGGGCCAGCATGTCCTGCGGGGCCGGTCCGTCACCGCCGCCGGTGGAGAACTGCACATCGGCCAGCTGGAGCGCGTCCGAGGCGCCGTTGTTCTTCGTCACCTCCAGCCGGAAGTGCGCGAACTCGGCGGGCTGGTCGAGCTGGTACGACTTGGTGCCGAACCGGTCCGGGAAGGTCTCGCCGGTCCGGGTGTCGAGGGTCTGCCAGTCCTTGCCGTCCGCCGAGCCCTGGAGCCGCCAGTCCTTCGGGTCGCGCTCGGCGTGGTCGTTGGCCGAGGTGAGCGCGTAGGCGGCGAGCTTCACCGGCTGGTCCAGGTCGAACTCGACCCAGCCGGTGGGTGCGAACGTCAGCCATTTGCTACCGGGATCGACATCGGTGAGGTTCTCCTTCACCTCGCCCGCGCCGGTGTTCTCACCGCTCGCCCGCAGATCGGTGACGTGGTCGGTGACATTGCCCGGAATGTCGTTGCTGTAGCCGCCGTCCACGCCCGAGGAGCGCTTGGCGCCGCCCGGTCCGGTCTCGACGGTGTTCAGCCAGTCCGGCGCCGGTTCGCCGGACTCGAACGAGGACGCGAACTCCGTGGCGGCGGCCGGGGCCCGGGACGGCACGGCGACCGCCGCCCCCTGCGCGCCGACGCCCAGGACAAAGGCGGTCGTGAGGACGACCGCCGGAGTCCAGCTGTGCCGAGATCTCCGTCGCATCTACGGATTCCCCTCCCGCGCTTACTGCGGACAACGTTGTCAACTTGCTGCGCAGGAACCAGTAGGTGGTCAAGTGATGCGTGATGTCAAGGGTGTTGAGCGTGGCATTCAGGGGGTCATTTCGGTGGTTCATCCGGCAGGCCGTGCGGAGTCCGGCGATATTTCCACCAGGTCTCAACTCGGAAAAGACCGATGGCCGACCTTGCATTCGATCTTGCCCCATTGGCGGGAAGTGGACTATACCTGTCGGCGTTTCCTGCACGAGCCAGCACAACCCGACCGCGGTGCCGGGGGGAGATCCGGTTCACCGCCTGAGTCCTGGAGAAGGCGAGGACTTGAGCATGGGGTCTACCGGACAGCGTGGCAGCGAGGGCGTCGGCCGTCGTGATCTGATCAAGCGAACCGCGGCGATCGGCCTGGTGGCCGCACCCGGAATGGGGCTGCTGTCGGCCTGCGCGAGCAGTGGCGGCGACGGACAGGACAAGGCGAAGGCGGGCAAGAAGACCGCGAAGAACCCGCTGGGCGTCAACGACACCGCGAAGCTGGAATTCGTCCTGTTCGACGGCGGTTTCGGCAAGGAGTACGCCGAGGACGCGGTCAAGCTGTACAAGAAGGACTTCCCCAAGGCCGAGGTGAAGTTCTCCGCGACCCAGAAGATCCAGTCCACCCTGCAGCCCCGCTTCAACCAGGGCACCCCGCCGGACCTCATCGACAACTCCGGTGCCGAGCAGATGGACATGGGCGTCCTGGTCGGCAAGAAGCAGCTCGCCGACCTCACCCCGCTGCTGGACGCGCCGTCCTACGACGACCCCTCCAAGAAGGTCCGCGACACCCTGCGCCCCGGCATCGTGGAGATGGGCCAGTTCGACGGCGACCCGGTGTGGATACTCAACTACGCCTACACCGTGTACGGCGTCTGGTACTCGCAGAAGGCGCTGGACGGGCTGGACGAGAAGTACCCCGAGACCTGGGACGAGATGCTCGCGGTCTGCGCCAAGGCCAAGAAGAAGGGCATCGCGGGCTGGACGTACGCGGGCAAGTACCCGTACTACCTGCCCTTCTCGCTCTACCCGATGATCGCCAAGGTCGGCGGCCGCGAGGTGCTGGACGCGATCGACAACCTGGAGCCGAACGCCTGGAAGAACCCGGCCGTCAAGGCGTGTTTCGAGGCGTACTACGAGCTGTTCAAGAAGGGCTACATCCTGCGCGGCACCCCGGGTCTGGACCACATCCAGTCGCAGACCGCCTGGGCCAAGGGAAAGGCGCTGTTCATACCGAACGGCTCCTGGGTGGAGAACGAGTCGGCCAACGTCATTCCGGCCGACTTCAATCTGGCGGTGTCCGCGCCGACCGGGATCGACAGCTCCGACAAGATGCCGTTCGGCACCATCTGGGCGTCCGGCGGTGAGCCCTTCGTCGTCCCGGCCAAGGCGGCCAACCCCGAGGGCGGCATGGAGCAGCTGCGCGTGATGCTCTCCGAGGCGTCCTCGCGGAACTTCACCTCCAAGGTGAAGTCGCTCTCCGCGCTCAACGGCGGCATCGACGGCATCGAGCTGACCCCCGGTCTGAAGGCGGGCGTCGCGGCGCTGGAGAAGGCCGGGGACAACGTGGTGAACCCGCGTATCCCGGACTGGTACGTCCAGCTGGAGAAGGAGAAGATCGGGACCGGCGGACTGGGCGAGATGATGGCCGGGCGGCTCACCCCCGCCGAGGCGGTCAAGAAGATCCAGGGCTTCGCGGACGACGCGGCCAAGGACTCCTCCATCAAGCACTACAAGCACAAGTAACGCCCCCTTTCAAGGGTTCGTCACCAGCGGCATCACGTGTCCCAGTACGTTTCCAGGAACGGGGTCGTCCGGCAATGCAGCACGGCAAGTACGGGTTCATCACGGGGTTCCTCGCGGCCCCGCTCGGGCTCTACGCACTCTTTGTGATCTGGCCGTTCATCCAGTCCATCTACTACTCGTTCACGGACTGGACCGGCCTGAGCCCCGAATTCAGCATGGTCGGCACCGACAACTACACCCGGCTGCTGCACGACGACATCTTCTGGAAGTCGTTGACGCACAGCCTGGTGTTCGCGCTGCTGCTGCCGCTGGTGACGCTCGGCATGGCCCTGTTCTTCGCTTTCATGATCAATGTGGGCGGGCGGCACCGAAAGGGCGGACCGGTCGTCACCGGAGTGCGCGGCTCCGGCTTCTACAAGATCGTCTATTTCTTTCCGCAGGTACTCTCGATCGCCATCGTGGCCCTGCTCTTCGCCTTCGCCTACAACCCGGACAGCGGCGCCATCAACTCGCTGCTGCGCGGTATCGGGCTGGACTCCCTCCAGCCGCTCTGGCTGGGTGATCCGAACCTCGCGCTGTGGTGCGTGATGGCGGTGCTGGTGTGGTCCACCACGGGCTTCTTCGTGGTGCTGTTCTCCGCGGGCATGGCCTCGATCCCGGCCGAACTGTACGAGGCGGCCCTGCTGGACGGGGCCGGCCGCGCGACCACCTTCTTCCGGGTCACCCTGCCGCTGCTCTGGGACACCGTGCAGTCCGGCTGGGTCTACATGGGCATCCTCGCGCTGGGCGCCGAGTCGTTCGCGGTCGTCCAGATCATGACGACCGGCCCCGGCGGCCCCGACTACTCGACCACCGTGCTGGTCCTGTACGTGTACCAGAAGGCGTTCCGGGACGGTCAGGCCGCCTACGCCACCACCATCGGCGTCGCCCTGCTGGTCGTCACGCTCGCGTTCGCCGCGATCGTGATGCGGCTGGGCCGCCGCGAGCGGCTGGAGTACTGAGCCCCATGACAACCACCGACGCTCCCGCCCCGCGCCCCGCGCCCGTCGTGAAGACCGACGCGGTCCCGCCCCGCCCCGGTGCCCGCCGCGGCTCCGAGGGCTCCGTCCTCAACGTCTTCTCGCACGGCGTGCTGGTCATCTGGGCGATCATGGTCGTGCTGCCGCTGCTGTGGGCGGTGATGACCTCGTTCAAGGACGACAGCTCCATCTTCGGCTCGCCCTGGTCACTGCCGGACAAGCTGCACTTCGGCAACTTCTCCCGCGCCTGGACCCAGGCCCACATGAGCGACTACTTCCTCAACACCGTGCTGGTGGTGGGGGGTTCGCTGATCGGCACCCTGGTGCTCGGCTCGATGGCGGCCTATGTGCTGGCCCGCTTCGACTTCCCGGGCAACCGCTTCATCTACTACCTGTTCGTCGGCGGCATGAGCTTCCCGATCATGCTCGCGCTGGTCCCGTTGTTCTACGTCGTGAACAACATGGGGATGCTGAACACGATCCACGGACTGATCCTGGTCTACATCGCCTACTCACTGCCGTTCACCGTCTTCTTCCTGACCGCTTTCTTCCGCACCTTGCCCACTTCGGTGGCGGAAGCCGCCTTCGTGGACGGTGCCTCGCACGGCCGGACCTTCTTCCAGATCATGCTGCCGATGGCCAAGCCCGGCCTGGTCAGCGTGGGCATCTTCAACTTCCTCGGCCAGTGGAACCAGTACATGCTGCCGACGGTGTTGAACACCGACCCGGACAAGAAGGTCCTCACCCAGGGACTCGTCCAACTCGCCGTCAGCCAGGGCTACAAGGGCGACTGGTCCGGCCTCTTCGCGGGCCTGGTGATGGCGATGCTCCCGGTGCTGGCGGCGTACGTCGTCTTCCAGCGACAGGTGGTCGCGGGGCTGACGGCGGGGGCGCTGAAGTAGGCCGACCCCGCGCACCGCTCCCTCGGACCGGCCCCGGTGTACCCCGCCGGGGCCGAAGCACATCCGGACACCGGCGGTCACTTTGCGATCGTTACCGATCACCCCGCGCGAACCCTGCCGTCAGCCCGTGAAGCCACTCCTGGTCACAGCTCCGTCACGCGATGAAACCCACTCGGGGGAGGGAGGGCGGACGGCGGCGAGTGACAGCGATTTCCGTCAAGGACTTGACTGCGGTTACCCCTTCAGCAGAGCTTGGAGTTCATAACTTGTAAGTGGCCCGGTTCCGCAGATGTGACCTGGGCCACGGGTGGCGATGGGGCCGCCCACCGATGTCGGGAGTGGATGGGTCGATGGAGACTCCGGGGTCGCAGTCGTCGCTGCACCGAGCCAACCTGGAAAGAGTCGTACGGGCGGTGCGGCTGGCCGGGTCGCTCACACAGGCGGAGATCGCCCGCACGACCGGCCTGTCCGCCGCGACGGTCTCCAACATCGTGCGCGAGCTGAAGGACGGCGGAACCGTCGAGGTCACCCCCACCTCGGCCGGGGGCCGCAGGGCCCGCAGCGTGTCGCTGAGCGGGGACGCCGGGATAGTGATCGGCATCGACTTCGGCCACACCCACCTGCGCGTGGCCATCGGCAACCTGGCCCACCAGGTGCTCGCCGAGGACTCCGAGCCGCTGGACGTGGACGCCTCCTCGACGCAGGGGTTCGACCGCGCCGAGGAGCTGATCGACCGGCTGATCGCCGCGACCGGCGTGGACCGGGGCAAGGTGGCCGGGGTCGGGCTCGGCGTACCGGGTCCCATCGACGTGGAGTCGGGCACCCTGGGGTCCACCTCGATCCTGCCCGGCTGGAGCGGCACCCGCCCCGCCGAGGAGCTGCGCGAACGACTCGGCGTGCCGGTGCACGTGGACAACGACGCCAACCTGGGCGCCCTCGGCGAGCTGGTCTGGGGCAGCGGCAAGGGCGTCCGTGACCTGGCCTACATCAAGGTGGCCAGCGGGGTCGGGGCGGGCCTGGTGATCAACGGGCAGATCTACCGGGGGCCCGGCGGGACGGCGGGCGAGATCGGACACATCACCATCGACGAGTCGGGCCCGGTGTGCCGCTGCGGCAACCGCGGCTGCCTGGAGACCTTCACGGCCGCGCGCTACGTCCTCCCGCTGCTCCAGCCGAGCCACGGCACCTCCCTGACCATGGAGGGCGTCGTACGGCTGGCCAGGGACGGGGACCCCGGCTGCCGCCGGGTGATCGCCGACGTGGGCCGTCACATCGGCAGCGGCGTGGCCAACCTGTGCAATCTGCTGAACCCCAGCCGGGTCGTCCTGGGCGGCGATCTCGCCGAGGCCGGGGAACTGGTGCTGGCCCCCATCAGGGAGTCCGTGGGACGCTATGCGATCCCCAGCGCGGGACGTCAACTGTCCGTGCTTCCAGGGGCACTTGGGGGTCGCGCCGAGGTGCTCGGGGCACTCGCCCTGGCACTGAGCGAAATGGGCGATTCGACCCTGCTCGACGGGTCTGCCACGGCCTCGCTGCCCGTGGTCGCTCCTGCCTTCACTTAGATAACGGATGGCACCGTTGCCATCTCGTTAAGGATTTACTTCTTGACGCCGAACGCGTGGCCGAGTTGACTTCCAGCCACCTCGGCCGCAACGACGCGGCCTCGTCAGGGAGGTTTCTGAAGTGAACACGCGTATGCGTCGTGCGGCCTTCGCCGTTGCTGCTGGTGCCATGGCCGTCTCGCTCGCCGCTTGTGGCAGTGCCAAGGAGTCCGGTGGCGGTGCCGCCAAGTCCGCGGACAGCAAGAAGAAGGGCGACGCGATCACGGTCGGCCTGCTCCTGCCGGAGAACCAGACCGCGCGCTACGAGAAGTTCGACCGTCCGCTGATCGAGAAGAAGGTCTCGGAGCTGACGAACGGCAAGGGCAAGGTCGTCTACGCCAACGCCAAGCAGGACGCGACCCAGCAGAACCAGCAGGTCGACACCATGATCACCAACAAGGTGGACGTCCTGATCATCGACGCGGTCGACGCCGCGGCGATCAAGAACTCGGTGCAGAAGGCCAAGGACCAGGGCATCCCGGTCGTGGCCTACGACCGCCTGGCGCAGGGTCCGATCGACGCCTACACCTCGTTCGACAACGAGACCGTCGGCAAGACGCAGGGCGAGGCCCTCCTGAAGGCGCTGGGCGGCAAGGCCAAGTCCGGCAAGGTCGTCATGATGAACGGCTCCTCCACGGACCCGAACGCCGGGCAGTTCAAGAAGGGCGCGCACGACGTCCTCGACGGCAAGGTGAACGTCGGCAAGGAGTACGACACCAAGGAGTGGAAGCCGGAGAACGCCAACGCCAACATGGCGGCCGCGATCTCGGCTCTGGGCAAGAAGAACATCGTCGGCGTCTACTCCGCCAACGACGGCATGGCCGGCGGTATCATCACCGCCCTCAAGTCCGCGGGCATCGCCAACGTCCCGGTCACCGGCCAGGACGCCGAGCTCGCCGGTGTGCAGCGCATCGTCTCCGGTGCCCAGTACATGAGCGTCTACAAGCCGTACGCCCCGGAGGCCGACGCCGCCGCGGAGATGGCCGTGAACCTGGCGCAGGGCAAGTCCCTGGACTCCGTCGCCAAGGACAAGGTCGACAGCCCCACCACGAAGGCCGTCCCGTCGATCCTGGTCGCCGTCACCTCGCTGACCAAGGACAACATCAAGGACACCGTCATCAAGGACGGCGTCTACACGGTGGCCGACATCTGCACCGCCCAGTACAAGGCCGCTTGCGCCAAGGCCGGCCTCAACTAACCCCGACGGACCCCTCCTCCACCCCGTCGGCCGGATTCCCGCCGACGGGGCGGTGAGGCCCGCTCAGGCTCCTCCGGCGCCCCGCGCCCTACACAGCCCCGCAAGCTCGGCGCGGGGCGCCGGACGGAATTCCCCCAAACTTCTGCACAACCTCCCGCCGGGTCAGGCGGCGAAGGAGATGGTTCACGTGTCCGCTACGCCCGTGCTGGCGTTGCGCGGAGTCTCCAAGCGATTCGGTGCCGTCCAGGCGCTCACCGATGTCACGCTTGAGGTCCACGCCGGTGAGGTGGTCGCCCTGGTCGGCGACAACGGTGCCGGAAAGTCCACGCTGGTCAAGACGATCGCCGGCGTGCACCCCATCGATGAGGGTGTCATCGAATGGGACGGCAAGACCGTCCAGGTCAACAAGCCGCACGACGCCCAGAACCTGGGCATCGCCACGGTCTACCAGGACCTCGCGCTGTGCGACAACATCGATGTCGTCGGCAACCTCTACCTGGGCCGGGAGATCCGCCGCGCGGGCGTCCTGGACGAGGTCGAGATGGAGCGGCGCTCGCGTGAGCTGCTGGACCAGCTCTCGATCCGTATCCCCAGCGTCCGTATCCCGATCGCCTCGCTCTCCGGCGGTCAGCGCCAGGTCGTGGCCATCGCCCGGTCCATGCTCGGCGAGCCCAAGCTGGTCATCCTCGACGAGCCCACCGCCGCGCTCGGCGTCGAGCAGACCGCGCAGGTCCTCGACCTGGTCGAGCGGCTGCGGGAGCGCGGCCACGCCGTGATCCTGATCAGCCACAACATGGCCGACGTCAAGGCGGTCGCCGACAAGGTAGCCGTGCTGCGCCTCGGCCGCAACAACGGCGTCTTCGAGGTCAAGTCGACCTCGCAGGAAGAGATCATCTCCGCCATCACCGGCGCCTCGGACAATGCCGTCACCCGTCGTGCGGCGCGCACCAATGGGGAGATCAAGAAGTGAGCATCGAGAAGACCTCCACCCCTCCGGGCGACGCCGCCCCCAAGCCCTCCGCCGACGCGGCCGCGATGAACCCGGAGGCCGCCCCCGGCGC
Organism: Streptomyces sp. NPDC090119; assembly: GCF_044747085.1. NCBI lineage: Bacteria > Bacillati > Actinomycetota > Actinomycetes > Kitasatosporales > Streptomycetaceae > Streptomyces > Streptomyces sp. NPDC090119. The sequence continues at coordinate 314,904 of NZ_JBIVDK010000001.1, forward strand.
CGGTGTCGCCGTCGACCCCCGGCTGCTCGTGCGCGAGCAGGGACTCGCGGGCTACGTGGGCGAGTTCAAGCGCAAGATGAAGGCCGGCGACCTGGGCTCGATGCCCGTCGTCGTCGGACTCATCGTCATCTGGATCATCTTCCAGAGCCTGAACTCCAACTTCCTCACCGCGGGCAACCTCACCGACATCTCCGTCGCCATGGTCGGCACGGGCATGATCGCCGTCGGTATCGTGTTCGTCCTGCTGCTCGGCGAGATCGACCTCTCGGTCGGCTCCCTCTCCGGTGTCGCGGGCGCCACCTTCGCGGTGCTCAACATCTCCAACGGCATGAACGAGGTGCTGGCCTTCGTGCTGGCGATCCTCACGGGCACCGTCGCCGGTGCCGTCCAGGGCTTCTTCTTCGCCAAGATCGGTGTGCCGGCCTTCGCCGTCACCCTGGCGGGGCTGCTGTTCTGGAACGGCCTGATGCTCAAGGTCCTGGGCGACAACGGCACGATCAACCTGAACAGCGACGGCCTGGTCGCCAACCTGACCAGCTACTACTTCTCCGACGTGGCCGCCGCCTACGGCCTGGCCGCCGTGGTGACGGTGCTGTTCTTCGTCAGCTCCTTCCTCGGCAACAAGCGCCGTGACGCCGCCGGGGTGCCGTCGAAGCCGCTGAGCGAGATCATCCTGCGCACCGTGCTGCTGGGCCTGGTCTCCTTCGCCGTGGCGATCATGTTCAACCAGTACAAGGGCCTGCCGCTGGCGGTCGTGCTCTTCGTCGCGGTCCTCTTCGTGACCGACTTCGTGCTGCGCCGCACGGCCTACGGCCGCAAGGTGTTCGCGCTCGGCGGCAGCGTCGAGGCGTCCCGCCGTGCCGGTATCAACGTGGATCTGGTCCGCATCTCGGTGTTCGCCATCTCCGGCACCTTCGCGGCGCTGGGCGGTCTGTTCATCGCCTCCAAGATCGCCTCCGCCAACCAGGGCGCGGGCGGCGGTGACCTCCTGATGAACGCCATCGCGGCGGCCGTCATCGGTGGCACGTCCCTCTTCGGCGGCCGCGGCCGCACCTGGAACGCGCTCCTCGGTGTGCTGGTCATCGTCTCGATCCAGTACGGCCTGGCGCTCCAGGGCATCCCCTCGCCGGTCCAGTACATGATCACCGGTGGCGTCCTGCTGGCGACCGTCGTCATCGACGCCGTCACCCGCAAGACCCAGAAGTCGGCCGGCCGCGCGTAAGCTCGGCAGGCTTCGGGAGCCCGGCGCGATGGAGCGCCGGGCTCCTGTGTTTCCCCTGGTCGCGTCCCCGCCCATCGGGGGTGCGGCCGTTCGCGTGACCGCGGGGGCACCGCCCGGGCCACTGGCCGCCGGAGCGGAACATTAGACTCATCAAGCCCGGCAACAGCTCGATCAGCTCATACTTGCAAGGAGGCACGGGTGCCGCTGCTGACCCGCATCACGGGACCGCGCGATCTGGACCGGCTCAGCCTGGAGGAGCTGAACCAGCTGGCGGAGGAGGTCCGCACCTTCCTCGTGGACGCCGTGTCCAAGACCGGCGGTCACCTCGGCCCGAACCTCGGTGTGGTGGAGCTGACCATCGCCCTGCACCGGGTCTTCCACTCGCCCGCCGACAAGGTGCTGTGGGACACCGGCCACCAGTCCTACGTGCACAAGCTCCTCACCGGGCGCCAGGACTTCTCCCGCCTGAAGATGAAGGGCGGCCTCTCCGGCTACCCCGCGCAAGGAGAGTCCGAGCACGACGTCATCGAGAACAGCCACGCCTCCACGGTGCTCGGCTGGGCCGACGGCATCGCCAAGGCCAACGAGCTGAAGAAGTCCGACGACCGCGTCGTGGCCGTCATCGGTGACGGCGCGCTGACCGGCGGCATGGCCTGGGAGGCGCTGAACAACATCGCCGAGGCCAAGGACCGCCCGCTCGTCATCGTCGTCAACGACAACGAGCGCTCCTACGCGCCCACCATCGGCGGCATGGCCAACCACCTGGCCACCCTGCGCACCAGCGACGGCTACGAGCGCTTCCTCGCCCGCACCAAGGACCTCCTGGACCGCACCCCGGTCGTCGGCAAGCCGCTCTACGAGACGCTGCACGGCGCGAAGAAGGGCCTGAAGGACTTCATCGCCCCGCAAGGCATGTTCGAGGACCTCGGCCTGAAGTACGTCGGCCCGATCGACGGCCACGACATCGAGGCGCTGGAGTCGGCGCTGGTGCGTGCCAAGCGGTTCGGCGGCCCGGTCATCGTGCACTGCCTCACCGAGAAGGGCCGCGGCTACCAGCCCGCCCTCCAGGACGAGGCCGACCGCTTCCACGCCGTCGGCAAGATCCACCCCGACACGGGCCTCCCGATCGCCTCCTCCGGCGCCGACTGGACCTCGGTCTTCGGCGAGGAGATGGTGAAGCTCGGCGAGGAGCGCGAGGACATCGTCGCCATCACCGCGGCCATGCTCCAGCCGGTCGGCCTGGACAAGTTCGCCAAGCGCTTCCCCGAGCGGGTCTACGACGTCGGCATCGCCGAGCAGCACGGCGCCGTCTCCGCCGCCGGTCTCGCCCACGGCGGGGTGCACCCGGTCTTCGCGGTGTACGCCACCTTCCTCAACCGCGCCTTCGACCAGGTCCTGATGGACGTCGCCCTGCACAAGTGCGGTGTGACCTTCGTCCTGGACCGGGCCGGGATCACCGGCACCGACGGCGCCTCCCACAACGGCATGTGGGACATGTCCATCCTCCAGGTGGTGCCCGGCCTCAGGCTGGCCGCGCCGCGCGACGCCGACCAGGTCCGCGCCCAGCTCCGCGAGGCCGTCGCCGTCGAGGACGCGCCGACCGTGGTCCGCTTCTCCAAGGGCGCCGTCGGCCCCGCCGTACCGGCCGTGCGCCGGGTGGGCGGCATGGACGTGCTGCGCGAGCCGGGCACCGAGCGCCCCGACGTGCTGCTGGTGTCGGTCGGCGCGCTCGCCCCGATGTGCCTGGAGATCGCCACGCTCCTCGACAAGCAGGGCATCTCCACCACCGTGGTCGACCCCCGCTGGGTCAAGCCGGTGGACGAGGCGATGGCCCCGCTCGCCGAGCGGCACCGGGTCGTCGTCACCGTCGAGGACAACAGCCGCGTCGGCGGTGTCGGCTCCGCGATCGCCCAGGCGCTGCGCGACGCGGGCGTGGACATGCCGCTGCGCGACTTCGGCATCCCGCCCCGCTTCCTCGACCACGCCTCGCGCGCCGAGGTCATGGCCGAGATCGGGCTGACCGCTCCCGACATCGCCCGGCAGGTCACCGGCCTGGTCGCCAAGATCGACGGCCGCTTCGGCCAGGACACGGACGCCATGGACTCGGTGGAGTCCGCGCGCGACTGACCACCCGAACGCCACGGCTCACGGGCCGGTTCCGCACCCTTCTCAGGTGGCGGAACCGGCCCGCTTGCGTGAATCTGCCATTGCCGGGGCACACGCACCCCGTCCCTCTCGACCATGTCGAGGACGACAAGCGTGGGAGGTAGGCACGTGAGCACGCTCTTCCGTACGAAGAACGTCGAGCAGTCCATCCGGGACACCGAGGAACCGGAGCACTCGCTCAAGAAGTCCCTCTCCGCCCTCGACCTGACCGTGTTCGGTGTCGGTGTCATCATCGGCACCGGCATCTTCGTGCTGACCGGCCAGGTGGCCCGGAACAACGCCGGTCCCGCGGTCGCCATCGCCTTCGTCGTCGCCGGTGTGGTCTGCGGCCTGGCCGCGCTCTGCTACGCCGAGTTCGCCTCGACGGTCCCGGTGGCCGGGTCCGCGTACACGTTCTCGTACGCGTCGCTGGGCGAGCTGCCCGCCTGGATCATCGGCTGGGACCTGGTGCTGGAGTTCGCGCTGGGCACGGCGGTGGTGGCGGTCGGCTGGTCGGGATACATCCGCTCGCTGTTCGACAGCTGGGGCTGGCACCTGCCCGAGTACCTGTCGGGCCGGGACGGGGCCCACGGGTTCGGCTTCGACGTGCTCGCCGCCCTGCTGGTGCTGGTGCTCACCGCCGTGCTGGTGGTCGGGATGAAGCTGTCGGCGCGGATCACCTCGGCCGTCGTCGCCATCAAGGTGGTCGTCGTCCTCATCGTGATCGTCGCGGGAGCCTTCTTCGTCACCGGTGACAACTACAAGCCGTTCATCCCCCCGGCCCAGGCGCAGGAGGCGGGTGGCAACCTCAAGGCGCCGCTGATCCAGCTCATGTTCGGCTGGGCGCCCGCCAACTTCGGTGTGCTGGGCATCTTCACCGCCGCCTCGGTGGTGTTCTTCGCGTTCATCGGCTTCGACATCGTCGCCACCGCCGCCGAGGAGACCCGCAACCCGCAGCGGGACATGCCGCGTGGCATCCTCGGCTCGCTGGTCATCTGCACGGTGCTGTACGTGGCGGTGTCCCTCGTCGTCACCGGCATGCAGAAGTACACCGAGCTGTCGGTGGAGGCACCGCTCGCGGACGCCTTCAAGGCGATCGGGCATCCCGTGTACGCGGGCATCATCAGCTTCGGCGCCGCCGTCGGCCTGACCACGGTGTGCATGATCCTGCTGCTCGGGCAGACCCGGGTGTTCTTCGCCATGAGCCGCGACGGACTGCTGCCCCGCTTCTTCTCCCGCGTCCACCCGCGCTTCCGCACCCCGCACCGGCCGACCATCCTGCTGGGCGTGATCATCGCGATCATCGCGGGCTTCACCAGCCTCAGCGAACTGGCCGAACTGGTCAACATCGGCACCCTGTTCGCGTTCATCGTGGTGGCGATCAGCGTGATCATCCTGCGCCGGACCCGCCCCGACCTGCCCCGCGCCTTCCGCACCCCGTGGGTCCCGGTGCTGCCGATCGTGTCGGTCGCCGCCTCGCTGTGGCTGATGCTCAACCTGCCCGCCGAGACCTGGCTGCGGTTCGCCATCTGGATGGCGATCGGCTTCGTCGTCTACTTCCTCTACGGCCGCACGCACAGCCGTCTGGCCCGGGGCGAGGACCAGCCCGCGGAAACCCCGAAGGCGACCTGAGCCGTACGCCGGTCCGCGCTACGGAGACCCTCAGCCGAGGGCCGTACGCGGACCGGCGACGTCGGCGCCCAGCTCGCCGACCCGGCGCCGCAGTTCGCGGTCGGCGGTCACCACCAGCCGGTCCCGGTCGGCGGACCCGGCGACCAGCTCCACGATCCAGTCGTCCCCGCTGCCCGGCGCGGACTCCACCCGCACCCCCGGCACCGACTCGACCCCGCGTGCCGCGCCCTCCACCACCAGCACGATCTCCGCCGGGTCGGTCCTGCCCGGCAGTCCGGCACTGGCCAGCCGGTCCCGCAGCCGCTCGGCGGCCCCCTTGCGGTCCTTCCACCAGCCGTCGGGCCGGGAGCCCATCACATTGGCGCAGTCCACGATCGCCAGCACGGGATCGCCCTGATCCGGAACACCGCGTACGTCGTCCATGCGCCCAGGGTCCCACGGGAGCCGCACGGGGGCGCGGTCCGCGGCCTTGACCAGGCAGCTTATGGTGATGCGGTGAACGGCGACTGGCTCATACGCGGCCGCGACGGCCGACTCGGTGTCTACCACCCCACGGCCGACGGCGTGCTGTCCCGGGCGGAACACCGGCCGGGCGGCGGCTGGACCGCCCCGCGCAGGGTGGGCGGCGAACAGGAACTGCGCCCCGGCCTCGCGGTGGGCCAGGGCGCGGACGGCTATGCCCACCTCGTCTCCTGGCGCCCGGCGGCGAAGGACGAGGCGGTCCTGACGCACTCCACCCACTACCGTGCCGACCTCGCCGCCCTGGACTGGGCCCCGGTCGGCCACCCCAACCGCAAGGGCCCCCGCACCTCCGAGCCCGCGGTCGCGGTCGACGCCCAGGGCCGGGCCCATGTCTTCGTGGTCAACGGCGGCCAGGGCCTGAGCATGGTCGCCCAGCGGGAGAAGGGCGGCTGGGACCCCTGGCGCGACCTGCAGGGCTCCCGCGTCCAGGACGGCCTGGCGGCGCTGACGGGGGAGTCCGGCCTGGTCGAGGTGTACGCGGCGGTGCCCGGCGGCATCCTGCACTGGGCCCAGGAGAAGCCGGGCGAGCCGCCCGTCATGACGGAGTCGCTGGAGGCGCGGGTCAGGCCCGGCACCCTGGCCGCGCTCGCCACCTCCGCGCACAGCACGACGGTGTTCTACACCGACCTCGAGGGCCTGCTCTGCGCCTGGCGCCCCGGCTCCGCGCCCGTCGCACTGCTGTACGCGGCCGGTCCCGGCCCGGTCAGCGCGACGCGCTGCCTGCTCGACGGCCACGACTGCACCGTGCTCGCGCAGCGCGCGGCCAACGGCCGGGTCGTCATCGCCGCCTATCCGACCCAGGCGGAGTCGGCGGGCGCCTGGTGGGCCGAGTCGGGCCCGGAACTGCCCGAGGACGCGCGGGTCTTCCTCGCGGGCGACGCGCACTCCGGCCGGTTGGCCGCGGCCGCGCTCTCCCCGTCGACCGGACGGTTCGTCCTCACCCGGCGCAAGGACGAGCCGGGCCTCGCGCTGGAGCCCTGGCAGGAGATCTGACCCCGCGCCCGCGTGGGGCGGCGAAGTCCCTTACGGGGTGGCGCCGCCGCGCGCGGGCGACTTCTTGGCGGAGTCGGGGATGGTCCCGTCCGTGCGCAGGGCCGCCCAGAGCTGCTTGGCCTGGGGCTCGGCGGCCACGACCCGGTTGGGGTCCTGGGTGTCGTACCGCACCGGGAGCATGATCGTCTCCATGGTGGAGGTGTCCACACCGTTCATGCTGCGGCTGAACTCGGCGAGCTTGCTGAGCGAGGCGAGCCCGGAGTCGGTGGTGAGCGCGGTGGTGAGGTCGTCCGCCACGGCGTACGCCTTGGCCGGGCTGCCCATCAGGTCCTGCCGCTTGATCTCGGCGAGCAGGGCCATCAGGAACTTCTGCTGCATCCCGATCCGGCCCAGGTCGCTGCCGTCCCCGATGCCGTGCCGGGTGCGGACGAACTGCAGCGCCTGGGTGCCGTCGAGCCGGTGGGTGCCCGCGGCCAGGTCCAGGCCGCTGGAGGAGTCGTGGATGTCGCGGTCGACGGTGACGGGCACGCCGCCGATCGCGTCGACGAGGCCCTGGAACCCGGCGAAGTCGATCTCCACGAAGTGGTCGAGCCGTACGCCCGACATCTTCTCGACCGTCTTGACCACACAGGCCGGACCGGCCGCCGAGTAGACCGAGTTGAACATGACGCGGTCGGCCGAGGGCAGCTTCGAGCCGTCGGCCTTGGCGCACTCGGGGCGGGTGACGAGGGTGTCGCGCGGGATGCTGACGGCGACGGCCTTCTGCCGCCCCTCGGGTATGTGGATCACCAGCGCGGTGTCCGAGCGCGCTCCGGCCACGTGCCCGGTCCCGGTCGCGGCGTTGGCGCCCGCGCGCGAGTCGGAGCCGAGGACCAGCACGTTCTGCCCGGAGGTGGGCAGCTTCGCGGGCCGGTCGTCGCCGAGGGACTGGTCGAGGTCGACGCCCTTGATGTTGCCGTCGAGGCTGTCGTAGAGCCAGTAGCCGGTGCCGGCTCCCGCCAGGACGAGCACCGCCAGCGTGAGGAGGATCCACCGGCCGGTACGGCGCCGACGGCGGGGCGCGTCCTTCTCGGGCGTCCGGGGCCGACCGGTCGGCGCCTCGGCCTTGGGAGTTGTCATGAAGTGGCTGTCCTCGTCTGCTCATACCAGGGCGATATCGTGCTGAGTGCTCGGACAGACCGACCAGCCGCGACGGACGTTGTACGGCAATGATGTAGATCACATGGCATGTCTGAGTAGGTCGCACATGCGAACCTGGTGCGGTCGTCGATCGCACAGGGGAGATGACCGGCGCGTGGCCCTGATGTGCACGCGGCGTGCATATTATGTGACGGCTCAATATTTTCGGATCGAAGGGGGCCTGGTCGTGACGCGCTTGCTGCTGTTTCGTCGCGCCGGGGAGGGCGGAGTCCGGTTCCATCGGACTTGATACCGTTCGGCGGGACGGGTCGGTTCCGCGCTGACGCCGCGCGCGATGGGGCGCGCCAGGTGTGATCGACCGTGCCGACCGCCCTGTGAACGCGGGATTCGGGCGCGCCTCGGGTGAGGATGCGGCCGACGGTGGGGGCGACCGTGGTGTGTGTGGGGGGCGACGGGCCCCGGTTCGGGATGGAGTTGCTGTCCGTGTGACCGACTCCGGACTTCGAATTGGATGGTGTGGACGTCGAGTGAGCCTGAACAACCCTGAAGCAAGCGCGCTTGTGTCGACATATCGATCCGTCGTGCCGGTGGGGGCCCGGCGCTGGATCGTCCAGAAGGTCCCCACCCCCATGCGTACTTCGGTGAAGCGGTCCTTCGCCACGGCCGACGCCGTCCGCTCCGCGGCCGTGGTCCGGGCGATGGGCGGCCGTCGCCGGGGCGAGGACGGTGCCGCCGACGACGTCCGGCGCGTTGTACGGGTGGGCGGCAAGCACCTCCAGGCCGTGGAGGTGGACGGTGCCACGGAGTGGGCCGCGCGGGCGCGCAACCTCCATCTCCTCGTCTCCTTCCTCGAAGAGGCCGAGATCGACTACTTCTGCGTCCGCGGCACGAGTTCGCCGCGGGTGCCGTGCGTGGCGATACCCGCCCGGTGGCGTGGGCAGTTCGAGGAACTGCTGCAGGCCGCCTGCGCGCGGTATCCGGGATATGTCGGGACGGCGTCCCCGCTGCGCCTACGGCCGGGAGGTTCGGCGACGAGCTGGCGTGCGCTGCGCAGGCAGAGCGTGTTGCGGCTGGCCTGGGTGGTCTGCGATCCCACCGGAAAGCTGGTGTTCGGCGGCGAGTCCGGCTGCGACATCGAGTTCTGGGACGAGGTCGACGGCAAGCTCGTGGCGCCGCGCCCCAACAAGGTGGTGACCGAGATCCCCGTGGACGCGGGGAGGTGCTGGGCGGGGCAGAAACGTTTCAGCACAGTGCCGGACCCCTACGTGACCGGCCGTACCCGTACCCTCCCCGAGTTCCTCGCCGCGCTGCCCGACGACCACCTCTTCCCGATCGACGTCGTCTACACCTGGGTCGACGATTCGGACCCGCGGTGGCGTATGCGCAGGGACGCGGCCCGCAGGCAGCTCGCGGCGGGCCAGGGGGACGTACCGCACGAGCAGGCGGTCAACGACGCCCGGTTCACCAGCCGGGACGAGCTGAAGTACTCACTGCGGTCGCTCCACCAGTACGCCCCGTGGGTGCGCAACATCTTCCTGGTCACGGCCGGTCAGGCGCCGTCGTGGCTGCGTACGGACTTTCCTGGCATCCGGGTGGTGGACCACCGGGAGATCTTCTCCGACCTGGACGCGCTTCCGACGTTCAACTCGCATGCCATCGAAAGCCAGTTGCATCACATCGAGGACCTGTCGGAGCACTTCCTCTACCTCAACGACGACGTGTTCTTCGGGCGTCCCGTGTCGCCGGGGACGTTCTTCCATCCCAACGGGCTGACCAAGTTCTTCCAGTCGAAGGCGCTGATCCCGTCCGGGGGCGCCAGCTCGGACGACCTCCCCGTCAACGCGGCGGGCAAGAACAGCCGGGGCCTGATCGCCCAGCAGTTCGGCACGGTCATCTCCCAGAAGATGAAGCACACTCCGCACGCGCTCCGGCGCAGCATCCTCGCGGAGATGGAGCACGTGTACGGCAAGGCCCACCGCGTGACCCAGCACTCGCGCTTCCGGTCGCCCACCGACGTGCCGATCGCCTCGTCGCTGCACCACTACTACGCCTACGGATCGGCGCGCGCCACCGTCGGCGACATCCGGTACCTCTACGTCGACCTGGCCGACGAACTCGCCCAGCGGCGGCTCAACAACCTCCTGGTGCGCCGCAACTTCGACACCTTCTGCATGAACGACACCGTCACCGCCGCCGATCCCGAAGCGCAGGCTCGCATGGTCTCCACCTTCCTGGACTCCTACTTCCCGGTCCCCAGTCCTTTCGAGGCCGCCCCCGAAGCCGCGCCGCTCCGTGGTGCGGCCCGCATGGGAGAACTGGGGAACACCGAGTCATGACGCTCCGTCACAAAACCTCGGCCGTCACCCGGCGCGCGAGGGCGGTCCCGCGCCGTCTGCGCCCCCGTGCCGTGCTCCTGCGTGCCTGGCTGATGGGCTTTCTGATCCCGCTGCGCAGGCGGGCCGCGCAGGTCCGTTACGTCGGCATCCTCGACGGTCAGACCGTGAACCTGCATGTCCAGCTGCCCGCCTCGGCCGGACTGCCCGAGCAGGCGGAGATCGTCCTGAGCCGCCGACGGCACAGCCACCCCACCGAGGCCCGTGTCTACCGGGGCGCCGAGGGTGAGATCTTCGTGGACGCCGCCGTCCTGCTGGGCGCCGCGGTCGGCGGGCTGCCCATCGGCACCGGACGCTGGCGCGTGAGACTGCGAGTCCGCACCGGACGGCGCACGCGCACGCTGTCGCTGTTGCTGGTGGAACCACCGGTTCCCTACGCCGGACCCACCAAGCCGATGGAGGCCTCGCCGGTGACGGGTGAACGCCACCGCATCGGCCGCTCCGTCCGTGGCAGCGTCCGCGTGGTCAGCGCCGACGCCCGTGCCGCCGTCGAGGTGGCCAAGGTGCACCTCGAACATTCGGGACTCACCGTCGACTTCCGGGTGCTCGGTACCCGGTTCGACGAGCCGTGGGCCGAGTTCAGGGCCTCCGGACGCACCGTCGAGCGGGCCGTCACCGCCCTCGGACCCGACATCCTTCGCGTCGAGGTGCCCCTGGGCGAGATGGCGCCCCGTGGTGTCGCGCCCGAACACTGGGACGTCGGCCTGCGCGACGCCACCGGCAGGTCGCTGCGTCTGGGGCGCCGACTGCACGACGTGCGTAATCCGCTGCGCGTCTTCGCCGTCCGTCGGCTCGCCGTCACCCCGGCGGGGCTCACCACCATGATCGTCCAACCGCGCTACACCCCCGCAGGGAATTTCCGGGTGACCTGCACGCGCATGCCCGAGGCAGGCTGAACCGACAGATGAAGATCACGTTCCTGCTGACCACGGCCGACGCCGTCGGTGGTACCGAACGCGCGGTGTTCAACCAGGCGTCCGAGCTCGCGGCGCGCCACGACGTGCGCGTGCTCAGCGTCTTCAAGAGCAGACCCGAGCAGTTCTTCACCCCGGACACCAGGGTCCGCGTCGACTACCTCGTCGACCTGACCTCCACGCCTCCCCGGCCGCTTCGTGACACCCCGGTCGAGGACTCGGTGTGGGCCGGTCTCGCGGCCCAGCCGAGCCAGGTGGTCGAGCGTCCCTGGGAGCCGGTGTTCAACCGGCTGTCGGACCTCGAGCTGGGCTTGGCTCTCCAGGACACCGACACCGACATCCTCATCAGCACTACTCCCGCGCTGATGGCACTGGCCGTCCGCTACGCCCCCGCGCACGTCGTCACCGTCCACCAGGAGCACCGGGTCTCGGAGCTGCGCGGCCCCACCGGGGAGCCCCTGCGCCGCTACGCGGCCCAGCTCGACGCCCTGGCCGTGCTCAGCGAACGCACCCTCGAATGGTTCGCCGAGACCCTGGGCGATGCCGCGCCGCGCCTGGAGGTCGTTCCCAACGCCCTGCCCAGTGGCTTCCGGCCGCGCTCGACGCTGCGCACCCGCACGGTGGTGATCGCCGGTCGGCTGGTCGCCGAGAAGCAGATCGACCACGCCATCACGGCCTGGGCGACGGTCGCCCGGCACCACCCCGACTGGCAGCTGAGGATCTTCGGCGACGGACCGCTCAGCGGCGCCCTGCGCCGCCAGATCGACATGCTCGGACTGCACGACTGTGTCCAGCTGAACAGCAACTCCCGCCATCTCGCGGAGGAGTGGGCCAAGGCCAGCATCGCCACCCTGACTTCGCGCAGCGAGGCGTTCGGCCTGGTGCTCGCCGAGGCGCACGCCGCCGGTGTGCCGGTCGTCTCCTACGACTCGCCCAACGGACCGCGTGAGGTCGTGATCGAGGGGGAGACCGGCCTCCTCGTCCCGCCCGGCGACACCGACGCCCTCGCCTCCGCCCTGATGCTGCTCATCGAGGACACCGAACTGCGGCTGCGCATGGGCGCCGCGGCCCTGGACTCGGTGGACCGCTTCGCGCCCGCCACGGTCACCGCCCAGTGGGAGCGCATCTTCCACGAGCTCGTCGCCGAACGGGACAGTGGCAGGCGCGCCGCCGTCAAGGCCGAACGCCAGGCCGTGCATGCCCACCGCAGCGGTCCCGACGGCATCCTGCCGTCCGCGGCCCCGACCCCCGCCACCATGGTGCGCTCGGCCGAGCAGCAGGCCGCGGAGGAGCGGCTGCTCCAGCGGGACGACCTCGTCAAGGACGGCGGGCAGGTGTGCCGACTGCTGGACTGGGAGTCGCCCTGGGATGTCGTCCAGAAGAATCTCGCCCTGGCGGTGAATGCCCTCGAAGCCGCGGGCATCCCCCATCTCGTCGTACGTGACCAGATGATCCGGCACACGGTCGCCGTGCACGCCGGGTACCGGGACGCCGTGTTCAAGGCGCTGGTGAGCACCCATGCGGGGGAGGCCGTGTACGCCGGGGTCCTGAACGAGGGGCAGAAGACGGTCGCCACCGTCCTCGCCGGACTGGTCGCCCCGTACGCGTCGCCGACCGTCTCCGGCGTCCGCGTCCACCAGAATCTGGTCTCACCTTCGCGCACGCTGCGCCTCGGCGCCGTGTACGGCTGCACGATCTCGTTCTGGGAGACCGACCCCGAGGACCCGGCGTGGCTGCAGAGCCCCACCCGGACGCTCATCGGCGACCGGGTGCCGGGAAAGGCCCTGCGCCGCAGGGCACTTCCCCTCGCGGGCCGCGCCTACCCGAGCATCGAGCCGTTCACCCGGACGCTGCACGGAGACATCACCTTCCCCGTCGACGCCGTCTACACCTGGGTCAACGGGGGCGACGTGGAGTGGCTGGAGCGCAAGAGTGCCGCCCTCGCGGCACTCGGTCTGGACACGGAGGACTCGGCGACGAGCGCGGCCCGGTTCCGGGACCGTGACGAACTGCGCTACTCCCTGCGGTCCATCGACATGTACGCCCCCTGGATCCGCAACATCTACATCGTCACCGACCGACAGGTTCCCCACTGGCTCGACGTCGGCCACCCGCGGGTCCGCGTCGTGGACCACACGGAGATCTTCGGCGACCGGGGCACGCTGCCGACGTACAACTCCCACGCCATCGAGAGCCAGTTGCACCACATCGAGGGGCTGGCCGAGCACGTCCTGTACTTCAACGACGACATGTTCATCGGGCGCACCGTGCGACCCGACCTGTTCTTCCTCGGCAACGGCCAGGCCAAGCACTTCATGTCACCGACCTCCATACCGATGGCCCCGGTCTCGGCGGAGGACGAGTTCAACATCGCGGGTGCCAAGAACAACAGGGAGCTGATCGAGCGGGACTTCGGCCAGACCCTGGTCAACGGCTTCCTGCACGCGCCGTACCCGCTGCGGCGCAGTGTTCTTGAGGACATCGCGGAGCACTACCACGAGGAGTCGGCCGCGACCGCCACCCACCAGCTGCGCAGTCACGACGACATCTCGATCCCCTCGTCCCTGCACCACTACTACGCCTACCACACCCTGCGCAGCGTGCCCGGCAGCATCTCCTGCGGCTTCGTCAACGTAGGCCTGACCGAGCACAAGCCCCGGCTCAGCCGCCTCCTCGCGGTGCGGCCGCACGACGTGTTCTGCCTGAACGACTACCACGACGGCGACATCACCGCGGACGAACAGGACGCGATCCTCGCCGCCTTCCTGCCCAGCTACTTCCCGGTGCCGAGCCAGTTCGAGACCGGATCGACACGCAACGAGCGCGCCCGGCTCGGCTATCTGCCCGGCTGGCCGATGTGAACACCCCGAGTCCCGTCACCGGGAGGAGCGACAACGTGAACACCCCCGCGTCGACACTGCAGGTCATGGCGCATCCGGACGACGACCTGTTCTTCGTGAACCCCGCCATCCTCCAGGGGCTGAAGAACGGCACCCGCACCACGACCGTCTACCTGACGAGCGGGGACTCCGACGGGCGCAACCCCCGGCCCTGGCAGTCGGATCCGGTGACCGAGGACCGGGCGGCCTACGGAAAGGCCCGGCAGAACGGGATCAAGGCCGCCTACGCGGCGATGGCGCTGGGCGACCGCACCACACCGTGGAAGCCCATGACCCTGACCACGGCGGAGGGCGCGGTGGCGGAGGTCTTCTCGCTGGACGGCGCGCCCTGGGTGACCCTGATCTTCCTCAACATCCGGCAGCACGGGACCCCCGTAGGACTCCCCCGGAGCCTGCACGTGCTGTGGCGCGAGGAGACCGAGCGGGTTCCCACGCTGGTGCTCAGCGACGGGCTGGTCCAGGAACAGCACTGGTACACCCGGACCGGCCTGGTCCAGACCCTCGTCCAGATCATGGACATCGTCCGTCCCACCGTGATCCGCAGCCTGGACCCGGACCCCGACCGCCTCGTGCACGACGAGCGGTTCCCGCAGCGCCACGACTACGGCGATCTGGCCGACCACTGCGACCACACCGCGGCCGCCCTCTTCACCTGGCTCGCCCTGGACCGCTACCAGGGGCCCGCTGAGGGGCGGACGTTCACGGTGGAGGCCTTCCGCGGGTACTACAACGAGCGCTGGCCGCACAACCTCGGCGTCCGGGCCGTCGCCCAGAAGGAGCTGTTCCTCAACCTCTACGCGGCGGCCGACGGCTACGACTGCGGTGATCCGGCGGGCAGCGGGGACTACTCGGTCGGGCTGGCCGCCCGGATGACCGGGTGGGTGCAGAGCACGAACCCGCGGTATCCCGGTGGCACCAACTGGCTGCAGGCCGACCGATCCGGGCGGCTCACCGCCTTCGCCGTGGTCAACCAGCAGGCCGCGGTGTGGCTGGAGACGCAGCCCGGCACCGGTCAGTGGCGGGGTCCTTTTTTCCTCGGCGGCGGACCGCTCGCCCCGGGCCTCGCGGTCTGCCTCACGCCCGACGGGCGCTGGCAGATCTTCGCCGAGCGGCTGTCCCGCCTCGCGGCGGACGACGCGCACACGCGGGAGATCGTGCTGCTCGAACAGACCGAGCCCGGTGGCGGGTTCGGCACCTGGACCAGCCTCGGCAACCCCTCCGCCGGGGCACCGCACCGCGACCGGCACCTCGGTACGCCCGTCGCGGTCCGGGACGGCGCGGGCCGGGTGCACCTCTTCGCGCGCAACGCCGGACAGGGACTGCAGACCCGCGTCGTGATGCCTGACGGCACCTGGAGCGGCTGGACCGACCTGCGTGGGCACGAGCTGCAGGAAGGACTCACGGCGGTCGCCGCGGCCGGGGGCCGGGTCGACGTGTTCGGTGCCAGTCGCGAGGCCGTGTTCCGCTGGGGACACCGGTCTCTGAGCGAACCGCTCGTCCGCGCCCCGCGCTTCCGGCTCGCGCCGTCCGCAGGTCCGGTGACCGCCGTGCTGCAGCCCAGCGGCCGGGTCATGGTCGCATACCGGGAGCCCGACACGGGGAACGTGCTCGTCGCCCAGGAGGACGCCCCCGGGGGCAACTGGGCGGAGCCCGCGAAGTCGGTGGGAGGCCGGGGCGGCTACGGCGCCGTGGCGCTGGCCGCGGGACCGTCCGAGCAGGCGGGCACGCTCGTGGCGTGCCGCAGTGACCTCGGCGGCGTCGCCCACCGCTTCCTGCCCGGCGACCAGCCCTGGCGAGAACTGTCCACAGAGGCACTGGGCGGCGCCTTCGTCGGCGCCCCAGCGGCCGCGTTCGACGTGCGGGGCCGCGCCGTGATCGCGGTGATCGGTGCCGACGCCCGGCTGGCCACCGCTCACCAGGCGGAACCCGGCGCACCTGAGTTCGACGACTGGACGATCGTCGGCTGACCGGAACGCGCACGGGGCTGCCGCGTGATGCCGGATCGGGGTGGACCGGCGTGCGCGGTGCGTACGGCAGCGGCCGCCGACGGCCCGGAGCCGTCGGCGGCGTCCTGGGCCGGGTGAACGGGCCGGACACAGGCGGCTGCTGGAGACATCAGGAAGATATGGGGAACACATGAGGAAGATCTGCATCATCGGAAACTCGGTCGCCGCCCCGCGGTCCGAGGAGGAGGCACCGCTCGCCGGCTGGGGGCAGTATCTCGGCGAGTTCCTCGCGGAGGGACAGGAGGTGCGCAACTACGCCCGGGACGCCATGACCCTGCGCGGCTACTTCACCGAGCGGCTGGCCGCGCTCCTCAGCCTCGTCGGCACCGGAGACCTGGTGCTCATCGCCTTCGGCAGCGTCGAGCAGCGCATCAACCAGCTCAACCGGCACCACGGGCCGCGCGAGTACATGGAGTACATGCGCCTGTACGTGGAGGCCATCCGGGGCGAGGGGGCCATCCCGGTGCTGGTCACCGCGACGGCTCGCTGTGCCTTCGACGAGGCCGGCAACGTGGTGGACACCAACGACGCCTACCCCGAGCTCACCCGCAAGGCGGCGGTGGAGACGGGTGCCGTACTGGTCGACATGCACGCCTTCACCGCCAATCTGCTCGCACAGCTGGGGCCCCAGCGCGCGCGTCGGATCTTCCGGTGGCTGGACCCGGGCGAGCACCCGAACCACCCCGACGGCATCATCGACTCCACCCACTTCAACGACATGGGAGCCCGTGAAGTGGCCCGGCGGCTGGCCGAGTGCCTCGCCCACACTCCCGGGTTGCCCCAGGGCCTGATCGACCCGCAGCGGCTGGAACCGGGCATGGTTCCCCCGGTGCTCACCGAATTCACCGTGAAGCGGCCCGAGCTGGCCCTCACCATGGCGCCGAGCCTCCCCGCCGCGCCCGTTTTCGACTCGCCCGCGGACGGACAGATCGTCGGCGCCTCCCGCAAGCTGACCGGCAAGGCACCGGCCGGGACCCGCTACGTCCTCTTCTACGAAGCGGGTCGCTACCTCGGGGGGACCGCCGTCTCCGCCTCGGGCACCTGGCAGTGGCGCCGGGTCGTCAACTGGTCCGCCGGGCCGCACAAGGTCGAGGTGCTCGGAATCTCGGGCAACGAGGTCTCCACGACCTCCGCGGTGGAGTTCGAGGTTCTCGACCGCCTCGACCCTCCGCAGGTCGTGGAGCCGAGGTCCGATGCCTGGTCCGGTCCGCGCCCCCGCTTCTCCGGTACTGCGCCGCGCGGTGTGCACAAGGTGATGGTCCTCGAACAGGGACGGCTCATCGCCGAGGCCCCCGTCCAGGAGGACGGAACCTGGCGCGTCTCCCACGCCCACGACTGGCGCCCGGGCACGTACGCGGTCGAGTTCGTGTCGGTGTTCAGCGCCATCCACTCCGCCCCCGCCCCGCTGACCCTGCGCGTGCACGGCATCCCCGAGGACAGCTGGCTGCACGCGTCACTGTCCTCCCGTGAACCCTGTTCCGGTACCTGCGAGCACTACCCGGCGATGCCCGTCTGGTGAACCGCGGCGCGGAAGAGGGCCCCGCCGGAGCTCGGAAGGCGGGGCGGGGCGGCTCGTCCAGGAACGCGATGGCCCCCACGCAAGACGCTCGGCTGGGATGTCCCAGCCGAGCGTCTCGCGTGATGTGGTCAACACCTAGAACCACGCGGTGCCGCGCCGCCCCCTGGAACCCAGGGAGCGGAGGCCCTCTTCACATGTGTCGTAAGGCCGTTACGCCGGAACCGACGCCACACCCTGCTCCAGGAACCGCTTGCCGTTCACCCGCTCGGAGACACCCTCACGGTCCAGGTACGGCGTGAGGCCGCCCAGGTGGAAGGGCCAGCCCGCGCCGGTGATCAGGCAGAGGTCGATGTCCTGGGCCTCGGCGACGACGCCCTCGTCCAGCATGAGGCCGATCTCCTGGGCCACCGCGTCCAGGACGCGGTCGCGGACCTGCTCCTCGGTGAGGACGGTGTCGCCCTGCTGGAGAAGCGCGGCGACCTCGGGGTCCAGCTCCGGCTTGCCGCTGTCGTAGACGTAGAAGCCGCGCTTGCCCGCCTCGACGACCCGCTTCAGGTTCGGGGAGACCGTGAAGCGGTCCGGGAAGGCCCGGTTGAGGGTCTCCGAGACGTGCAGGCCGATCGCCGGGCCGACCAGCTCCAGCAGCACCAGCGGAGACATCGGCAGGCCGAGCGGCTCGACGGCCTTCTCCGCGACCTCGACCGGGGTGCCCTCGTCGATGACGTTCTGGATCTCGCCCATGAAGCGGGTCAGGATGCGGTTGACGACGAACGCCGGGGCGTCCTTCGTCAGCACCGCGGTCTTCTTCAGCTTCTTGGCCACACCGAACGCGGTCGCGAGCGACGCGTCGTCGGTCTGCTCGCCGCGCACGATCTCCAACAGCGGCAGGATCGCGACCGGGTTGAAGAAGTGGAAGCCGACGACCCGCTCGGGGTGCTTCAGCTTCGACGCCATCTCCGACACCGACAGCGAGGAGGTGTTGGTGGCGAGGATCGCGTGCGCCGGGGCGACCGCCTCGACCTCCGCGAACACCTTCTGCTTGACGCCCATCTCCTCGAACACGGCCTCGATGATGAAGTCCGCGTCCGCGAAGCCCTCGGCCTTGTCCAGGACACCGGTCACCAGCGCCTTGAGGCGGTTGGCCTTGTCCTGGTTGATCCGGCGCTTGCCGAGCAGCTTGTCGATCTCGGCGTGGACGTAACCGACACCCTTGTCGACGCGCTCCTGGTCGATGTCGGTCAGCACGACCGGCACCTCCAGGCGGCGCAGGAAGAGCAGCGCGAGCTGGGAGGCCATCAGACCGGCGCCCACGACACCGACCTTGGTGACCGGACGGGCCAGCGCCTTGTCCGGGGCACCTGCGGGACGCTTGCCGCGCTTCTGCACCAGGTTGAACGCGTAGATGCCGGACCGCAGTTCGCCACCCATGATCAGGTCGGCGAGGGCCTGATCCTCGGCGTCGAAGCCCTTCTGCAGGTCGCCGTCCTTGGCGCCCTCGATGATCTCCAGCGCGCGGTAGGCGGCCGGGGCCGCGCCGTGCACCTTGGAGTCCGCGACGAAGCGGCCCTTGGCGACGGCCTGGTCCCACGCCTCGCCCCGGTCGATCGCCGGACGCTCGACGGTGACGTCGCCCTTGAGGACCTGCGCGGTCCACAGCAGCGACTGCTCCAGGAAGTCGGCACCCTCGAACAGCGCGTCGGCGATGCCGAGTTCGAAGACCTGCTTGCCCTTGAGCTGGCGGTTCTGATTGAGGCTGTTCTCGATGATGACCTGGACGGCCTTCTCGGCGCCGATCAGGTTCGGCAGCAGCGCGCAGCCGCCCCAGCCGGGTACCAGGCCGAGGAAGACCTCGGGCAGCGAGAACGCCGGGATCGCCTTGGAGACGGTCCGGTAGGAGCAGTGCAGGCCGACCTCGACGCCGCCGCCCATCGCCGCGCCGTTGTAGTAGGCGAAGGTCGGGACCGCGAGGCCGGAGAGGCGCTTGAAGACCTCGTGGCCGCCCTTGCCGATGGCGAGCGCGTCCTCGTGCCGCTTCAGCAGCTCGACACCCTTGAGGTCGGCGCCGACCGCGAAGATGAACGGCTTACCGGTGATGCCGACGCCGACGACGGAGCCGTCGGCGGCCTCCTTCTCGACCTGGTCGATCGCGGCGTCCAGGTTCGCCAGCGAAGCGGGGCCGAAGGTGGTCGGCTTGGTGTGGTCCAGGCCGTTGTCCAGCGTGATCAGCGCGAACTTGCCCGCGTTGAAGGGCAGTTCGAAGTGCCGTACGTGGGCCTGGGTGACGACCTCGCCGGGGAACAGCTCGGCGGCACCCTTCAGCAGCTCGGTGGTGTTGCTCACTTCTCCCCCTCGAAGTTCGGGTTCTCCCAGATGACCGTCGCGCCCATGCCGAAGCCGACGCACATCGTCGTCAGGCCGTAGCGGACCTCCGGGTGGTCCTCGAACTGGCGGGCCAGCTGGGTCATCAGCCGGACGCCGGAGGAGGCCAGCGGGTGGCCGAACGCGATGGCGCCGCCGTACTGGTTGACGCGGCTGTCGTCGTCCGCGATGCCGTAGTGCTCCAGGAACGCGAGGACCTGGACGGCGAACGCCTCGTTGATCTCGAACAGGCCGATGTCGGAGATCGACAGACCGGCCTGGGCGAGGGCCTTCTCGGTGGCCGGGATCGGGCCGTAGCCCATCACCTCGGGCTCGACGCCCGCGAAGGCGTAGGAGACCAGGCGCATCTTGACCGGCAGGTCGTGCTCGCGGGCGAAGTCCTCGGACGCGATGATCGACGCGGTGGCGCCGTCGTTCAGACCGGCCGCGTTGCCCGCGGTGACCCGGCCGTGCACGCGGAACGGGGTCTTGAGACCGCTGAGGTTCTCCAGCGTGGTGCCGGGGCGCATCGGCTCGTCGGCGGTGACCAGGCCCCAGCCCGTCTCACCGGCCGCCTCGTCGGTGCGGCGCACCGAGATCGGCACCAGGTCCTGCTGGATCTTGCCGTCGGCGTACGCCTTGGCGGCCTTCTCCTGCGAGCGGACCGCGTACTCGTCGGCGCGCTGCTTGGTGATCGTGGGGTAGCGGTCGTGCAGGTTCTCGGCGGTCATGCCCATGAACAGCGCCGACTCGTCGACCAGCTTCTCGGAGACGAAGCGCGGGTTGGGGTCCACGCCCTCGCCCATCGGGTGGCGGCCCATGTGCTCGACACCGCCCGCGATGGCCACGTCGTACGCGCCGAAGGCGACCGAGCCGGAGACGGCGGTCACGGCGGTCAGCGCGCCCGCGCACATGCGGTCGATGGAGTAACCGGGCACCGACTGCGGCAGGCCCGCGAGGATGCCCGCGGTGCGGCCGAGGGTCAGGCCCTGGTCGCCGATCTGGGTGGTCGCGGCGATGGCGACCTCGTCGATCTTCTTCGGGTCCAGACCGGGGTTGCGGCGCAGCAGCTCCCGGATCGCCTTCACGACCAGGTCGTCGGCGCGGGTCTCGTGATAGATGCCCTTCGGGCCCGCCTTGCCGAACGGGGTGCGGACGCCGTCGACGAAGACGACGTCCTTGACGGTACGAGGCACGATGGCTCTCCTCCAGGGTGCGGGACGCTGAGCGCTTGCTTAAGCCCCATGCTACTTATGAGTAACGTAGCTGCACAGTCCCACCCCGGCGAGCGGCGAACGTCACACCGGGTCCCGGCCGACCGGACGGATCTTGGCGCGAAATCGCCCCTACTCCGGCTTGGCCGACAACACCGCGACCAGCACCGGCGCGACCTGCTCCACCTGCCACGCGCGGGCGCCGAACCCGGCGAGCGCGGCGGCCACGGTCCGCTCGTCGGCCGGGGCCGGGGGCTCCCAGCAGATCCGGCGCACGGTGTCGGGGGAGATCAGGTTCTCCTGCGGCATCTCCAGCCGCTCCGCCAGCGCCGACACCCCGGCACGGGCGGCCGACAGCCGGGCCGCGGCGGCCGGGTCCTTGTCCGACCAGGCGCGGGGCGGCGGCGGGCCGGTGAGCTGCTGGCCCTGCTGCGGCAGCGCCGACTCCGGCAGCGCCTTCGCCCGGTCCACCGCCGCCTGCCACTGCTCCAGCTGGCGACGGTTCGTGCGATGCCCGAAGCCGTTCAGCGCGGCCAGCGCGTGCACGTTGGCCGGAACCGCGAGCGCCGCCTCCACGATCGCCGCGTCACCGAGCACCTTGCCGGGCGAGACGTCCCGGCGCTGCGCGATCCGGTCCCGCGCCTCCCACAGCTCCTTGACCACGGCGAGCTGCCGACGCCTGCGCACCTTGTGCATCCCGGAGGTGCGGCGCCACGGGTCCTTGCGGGGCTCGGCGGGCGGCGCGGCCGCGATCGCGGCGAACTCCTCCAGCGCCCACTCCAGCTTGCCCTGCCGCTGCAGCTCCTTCTCCAGGGCGTCGCGCAGGTCGATCAGCAGCTCCACGTCGAGCGCCGCGTACCGCAGCCACGGCTCGGGCAGCGGGCGGGTGGACCAGTCGACGGCGGAGTGGCCCTTCTCCAGCACGAAGCCGAGCACGTTCTCCACCATCGCGCCGAGTCCGACGCGGGGGAATCCGGCGAGCCGCCCGGCCAGCTCGGTGTCGAACAGGCTGGTGGGCACCATGCCTATCTCGCGGAGGCAGGGCAGGTCCTGGGTGGCGGCGTGCAGCACCCACTCGACACCGGCCAGCGCGTCGCCGAGGCCGGAGAGGTCGGGGCAGGCCACCGGGTCGATCAGGGCGGAACCCGCGCCCTCGCGGCGCAGCTGCACCAGATAGGCCCGCTGGCCGTACCGGTAACCGGAAGCGCGTTCGGCGTCCACGGCGACGGGGCCGGTCCCCGCGGCGAACGCGGCGATGGCCTCGGCGAGGGCCGCCGCGTCCGCGATGACCGGCGGAATCCCCTCGCGGGGTTCGAGCAGGGGGGTGGGCGCCGCCGCCTCAGCAGGTCCCGCGTCCGGGGGCGTACCCCCGGTGTCGCGCCGGGAACTGTCGCTTGCGGTCTCTTGGGCGTCCGTCACATGCCAAGGGTATCCGCATGCCCGCGCCGCTGGCCTGCACGTTCGACCGACATCCCCACTGACCGGCCAAAACGCGCCGCACGCGGGCGCACACCGCGCGGCGCACGGCGCACTCGGCACGGCGCACACGCCGGTGCCCGTCGGCGGAACGTTCCGCCGACGGGCACCGGGGGTCAGGAGGGCGCGGATTGGGGGCTGGGGGGGGCTGGGGGAGTGGGCTAGTGGATGATGCCGGTGCGCAGGGCCACCGCGACCATGCCGGCGCGGTCGCCCGTGCCGAGCTTGCGCGCGATGCGGGCCAGGTGGCTCTTGACGGTCAGGGCGGACAGGCCCATGGAGACGCCGATCGCCTTGTTCGACTGGCCCTCCGCGACGAGGCGGAGCACCTCGACCTCGCGGCCGGACAGTTCGCGGTAGCCGCCGGGGTGGCTCGGGGCACCCGGCGGACGACGGTGCCCCATACGGGCCGCGGCGGAGCCGATGGGGGCGGCGCCGGGGCGGGTGGGCAGGCCGATGTTGGTACGGGTGCCGGTGACGACGTAGCCCTTCACGCCCCCGGCGAGGGCGTTGCGGACGGCGCCGATGTCATCGGCGGCGGACAGGGCCAGCCCGTTGGGCCAGCCCGCGGCGCGGGTCTCGGACAGCAGGGTGAGACCGGAGCCGTCGGGCAGGTGGACGTCCGCGACACAGATGTCGCGAGGGTTGCCGATGCGGGGACGAGCCTCCGCGACGGACGAGGCCTCGATCACGTCACGCACACCGAGCGCCCACAGATGGCGGGTCACGGTGGAACGGACGCGGGGGTCGGCCACGACCACCATGGCGGTCGGCTTGTTCGGGCGGTAGGCGACCAGGCTTGCGGGCTGCTCGAGGAGAACGGACACCAGGCCTCCTGGGTGGGGGGACGGGGGCCGGCTTGTGGGGAAGAAGCCGGGGGGAACCGTGCTTTCAAGGTCACAGTCGTCTTCGGCAGCAAACCCGTCCGCCTTTAGAGAATGATCACGATCTAGTGAGTCACAATCTGTGCAATTCGGACACGCGATCGATCATCCGAAGATCGAATCGGCTCCGGGGTGAGGCGATTCGAGTGCGGAAAGTGGCCGTATCGACAAAGTGATGGTTCGGGAAGTGATCACAAAGCAGCGCCCCGCCGATCCGGCGGGGCGCTGAGAAGATGATCTGTTCGTGCGGCTATCGGGACTGCGGACCCCTGCGCTGCGGCAGCGTCACCACCGAGGCGTCGCCCGGCGCGGCCGGGGGCAGCCCGCCGACCTGGGCCAGCAGATCGCACCACGAGGCGAGATGCGCCGCGGTGTCCGGCACCCCGCCCCGGCCCTCCAGCGGCGTCCAGGAGGCGCGGATCTCGATCTGCGAGGCGGCGGGCCGCTCCGACAGCCCGCCGAAGTAGTGCGAGCTGGCGCGGGTCACCGTGCCGCTCGGCTCCCCATAGGTGAGTCCGCGCGACTGGAGCGCCCCGGTCAGCCAGGACCAGCACACCTCCGGCAGCAGCGGATCGGCGGCCATCTCGGCCTCCAGCTCCGCCCGCACCAGCGTCACCAGCCGGAACGTCCCGCGCCAGGCGTCGTGCCCGGCCGGGTCGTGCAGCAGCACCAGCCGTCCGTCGGCCAGCTCCTGCTCGCCCTCGAGGACCACCGCCTCCAGCGCGTGCGCGTAGGGCGCGAGCCGCTGCGGGGCGGGCGTCGACTCCACCTCCACCTGCGGCCGCAGCCGCGCGCTCCGCAGCGCCTCCACCGCGCTGCTGAAGGCAGGGGGAACCCCGGGCACCCCGGCCCCCTCTCTCTCCTCCGTCTGCGTGTCCTTCACGTCGTCCATTCCGCCGGTGCCGTCCGACGATCGTCCCTGAGCCGCAGCCATGCGGGGAAGAGTAAGGGGAAGCGGGCCTTCGCGCAGGGCATGACACCCCCCGGGGGCGGCGGCACTTCTCTTCGGCGGACCGTGCGAGACTTGCCGACGTGAGTGCCAACGCGATCCCCACGGGCCAGCAGCCCACAGCGACGTACGACAGCGCCTTCCTCAAGGCGTGCAGGCGTGAGCCCGTGCCGCACGCCCCGGTGTGGTTCATGCGCCAGGCGGGCCGGTCCCTGCCGGAGTACCGCAAGGTGCGCGAGGGCATCCCGATGCTGGAGTCCTGCACGCGGCCCGAGCTGGTCACCGAGATCACCCTCCAGCCGGTGCGCCGTCACGACGTGGACGCGGCCGTCTTCTACAGCGACATCGTCGTCCCGCTCAAGGCCATCGGTGTCGACCTCGACATCAAGCCCGGCGTCGGCCCGGTCGTCGCCGAGCCGGTGCGCACCCGCGCCGACCTCGCCCGGCTGCGCGACCTCACCCCGGAGGACGTGTCCTACGTCACCGAGGCGGTCGGCATGCTCACCCGTGAGCTGGGGTCCACCCCGCTGATCGGCTTCGCGGGCGCCCCCTTCACCCTCGCCAGCTACCTGGTCGAGGGCGGCCCGTCGCGCACGTACGAGAACGCCAAGGCGATGATGTACGGCGACCCCGAGCTGTGGGCCGACCTGCTGGACCGCCTCGCCGACATCACGGCCGCGTTCCTGAAGGTGCAGATCGAGGCCGGTGCCTCGGCGGTGCAGCTCTTCGACTCCTGGGCGGGCGCGCTGGCCCCCGCCGACTACCGCGCCTCGGTGATGCCCGCCTCCGCGAAGGTCTTCGACGCCGTCGCGGGGTACGGCGTCCCGCGCATCCACTTCGGCGTCGGCACCGGTGAGCTGCTGAAGCTCATGGGCGACGCGGGCGCGGACGTCGTCGGCGTCGACTGGCGGGTCCCGCTGGACGAGGCCGCGCGCCGGGTCGGCCCCGGCAAGGCGCTCCAGGGCAACCTCGACCCGACGGTGCTGTTCACCGACCGCAAGACGGTGGAGACCAAGGCGCAGGAGGTGCTGGACGCGGCCGCCGGTCTGGAGGGCCACGTGTTCAACCTCGGCCACGGCGTCATGCCGAACATCGAGCCGGACGCGCTGACCCACCTGGTCGACTACGTCCACCGGGCGAGCGCCCGCTGACACCCTCCGCTCACCACGCCTGACGGTGCCGCGCCCGCCTGCCGAACAGCAGGCGGCCCGGCTCCGGCGGGGGCGGGGTGCCCGCCTTCAGTGGCCAGGCCAGCAGCATCCCGGCCACGAAGCCGACGACATGGGCCGCGTAGGCCACCGTCCCGGTCCCGGCCTCGACACCGCGCCCGGACGAGTACACGGCCTGGAGGCCGAACCAGAAGCCCAGCACGATCCAGGCGGGCAGCCTCAGCGGCAGGAAGACCAGGAACGGGACCAGCACCCACACCCTGGCCTTCGGATACAGCACCAGATAGGCGCCGAGCACCCCCGCGATCGCGCCGGACGCGCCGATCAGCGGATCTCCGGACCCGGCGTTCAGCAGGGCGAAGCCGTAGCTCGCCGCGTAGCCGCAGACGAGGTAGAAGAGCGCGAAGCGGACGTGGCCCATGCGGTCCTCGACGTTGTTGCCGAAGATCAGCAGGAACAGCATGTTGCCCAGCAGATGCAGCCAGCCGCCGTGCAGGAACATCGCGGTGAACACCGACAGCACCGGCGACTTGTCGTAGCCCGGCGGCCCCATCACACACCCCGGCCCGGCCGCCCCCGTCCCCACCTGGCCGGTCGGCACCAGCTTGGGCAGCTGATGATGGATCATCTCTCGCGGGATCGCCGCGTAATGATCCATGAACGCGTGCAACTGACAGAGCTGCGCCACATGGCTCTCCCCGCCCGCCGCCCCGGCCGCACCGGGCGTCAGCAGGAACGCCAGCACACTGGCGGCGATGAGCGCATACGTCACATACGGCGTACGACGCGCGGGATTGACGTCATGGACGGGTATGACCACACAGGAACAGTGCCCACGTACGCGCCCGCCAGTCCGGCGCGGGGCCGCCGCTAACTGCTCGCGCGCACCTTCTTCACCGCCCTGCGCGCCGCCACCAGGACCGGGTCCCAGACCGGGGAGAAGGGTGGGGCGTAGCCGAGGTCGAGGGCGGTCATCTGTTCCACCGTCATCGCGGCCGTGAGGGCCACCGCCGCGATGTCGACGCGTTTGCCCGCGCCCTCGCCGCCGACGATCTGGACGCCGAGCAGGCGGCCGGTGTCGCGTTCGGCGATCATCTTGACGGTCATGGGGGAGGCGCCGGGGTAGTAGCCCGCGCGGCTGGTCGACTCGATGACGACCGACACGTACCGCAGCCCGGCCCGGTCGGCGTCGCGTTCGCGCAGGCCGGTGCGGGCGATCTCCAGCTCGCAGACCTTGCTGACCGCGGTGCCGACGACGCCCGGGAAGGTGGCGTAACCGCCGCCGACGTTGGTGCCGATGACCTGGCCGTGCTTGTTGGCGTGCGTGCCGAGCGGGATGTACTGCTCCTGCCCGGAGACCAGGTTCAGCACCTCCACGCAGTCACCGCCCGCCCAGATGTCGGTCTGGCCGCGCACCCGCATGGCGAGGTCGGTGAGGAGTCCGCCGCGGGTGCCCAGCGGCAGGCCCGCCGCGCGGGCGAGGTCGGTGACGGGCTCCACCCCGATGCCCAGGACGACCACGTCGGCCGGGTACTCCGCGTCCGGGGTCACCACCGCGCGGACCCGGCCGTCCGCGCCGGTCCGCAGGCCGGTCACCTCGGTGTCGTCCACCATCGTGATGCCCATGCCCTCCATGGCCCGCCGCACCAGAGCGCCCATGTCCGGGTCGAGCGTCGCCATGGGCTCCGCGCCCCGGTTGACCACGGTCACCTCGAAGCCGTGACGCAGCAGGGCCTCGGCCATCTCCACGCCGATGTAGCCCGCCCCGACGACCACGGCACGCCGGCCCTCCGTGCGGGCCAGCGTGTCGATCAGCGCCTGGCCGTCGTCCAGGGTCTGCACCCCGTGCACCCCGGCCGCCTCCATCCCCGGCATGTCCGGCCGGATCGGCCGCGCCCCGGTGGCGATGACCAGCTTGTCGTACGAGGTCCAGGACTCGGTGCCGGACTCCAGGTCGTGGGCGCGCACCCGCTTCCCCGCCACGTCGATCTCCGTCACCTCGGTGCGCAGCCGGAGGTCGATGTCGCGCGCCCGGTGCTCCTCGGCGGTACGCGCGATCAGCTGATCGCGGTCCTCGACCGCGCCGCCCACCCAGTAGGGAATGCCGCACGCCGAGTACGAGGTGAAGTGGGTGCGCTCGAACGCCACGATCTCCAGCTGGTCCGGTTTCCGCAGCCTGCGCGCCTGCGACGCCGCGGCCATCCCCGCGGCGTCGCCACCGATCACGACCAGCCGCTGCGGCCCCTCACGCTTGTCCATGGGAACACGCTACGGGGCGAGCGGTGCTGACGTCCTGTCACGTATGCTCGCCGCTCTCCGGCACCGGGCGCGCCTGCGGCAGCGAGCCCGGAACCGGGGCGGGCGCCGAACGGCGCGGGAGCCTCGGCCGGACCACCCGGCGCCACAGGAACACCAGCAGCGCGAGCAGCGCCGCGAACGGCAGCACCGCGCCCACCACCAGCGCGATCCAGCGCAGCATCGTCAGGAACGCGTGCCAGCCGCCCGACAGGGCGTCCAGGAAGCCGGGCGTGTCGTCGTCGGCGGCCGGATGCGCGCCCTTACCGGCCAGCGACAGGGTGATCGTCGCCAGGCCGGTGCGGTCCTTCAGCGACGCCTGCTGGGCCAGCAGCGCCTCCAGGTCGGCCTCGCGGCTGCTCAGCTCGCCCTCCAGCGCGACGACGTCGCTCAGCTTCTCCGCCCGGTCCATCAGCTTCCGGACCCGGGCGACACTGGCCCGCTGCGACGTGATCCGGCTGTCCACGTCCACCACCTGGTCGGTGACGTCCTGCGCCCGCGCGGTGCGCCGCAGCAGCTTGCCGGTGCCCTGGAGCGAGCCGAGCACCTCCTCGTACCGCTCGGCGGGAACGCGCAGGACGACACGGGTGCGCTCGCTGCCGTCGTCGTCCCGGTCGGTGCTCTCCTCGCCGACGTAGCCGCCCGCGTCCTCGGTGACCTGGCGGGCCTTCGCCAGGGCGCCGGGCACGTCGCGGACCTCGACCTCCAGGGAGGCGGTGCGGATGACGCTCGGCGTGAGCCGGGGCGCGCGGCGGGCGGACTTGCCGTCCTCGTAAGCGCCGCCGCCCGCGCCGGGAGCGGCGGTCGGGGCGTCGGCGGTGGACGCCTTGGAGTCGCCGCCCGACTCGCTGCACCCGGCGAGCGCGAGTGAGGCGGCGAGCAGGACCCCCGCCAGGACCCGGACCTGTGTACGCATGTCGGTTACCCCCCGATGAGATGCGGTGCTGTCCCTCCTTAGACGCCCGGCCTGCGGGAACGGCCGCGTTTTCCGGTCCCGATGCGGTCACGGTCCGGTGACGTACCGGCCACCGGGACGGCCCGCCCGGTCTGAGAGAGTGGGGGGCATGAGCGCAGCGAGCAAGGGCCATGTCGTCGTCATCGGAGCCGGTGTCGCCGGACTGGCCGCCGCCCACCGGGCGCTCGCGCGCGGCGCGCGCGTGACGGTGCTGGAGGCCACCGATCGGGTCGGCGGCAAGCTGCTGCCCGGCGAGATCGCGGGCCTGAGGGTCGACCTCGGTGCCGAGTCGATGCTCGCCCGCCGCCCCGAGGCCGTGGGCCTCGCCCGCGAGGTGGGCCTCGGCGACCGCCTGCAGCCGCCCGCCACCGCGACCGCGTCGATCTGGACCCGCGACGCCCTGCGCCCCATGCCCAAGGGCCATGTGATGGGCGTACCCGGCACCGCCGAAGCCCTCTCCGGGCTACTCACCGCCGAGGGCCTGGCCCGGATCGAGCAGGACGCCGAACTGCCGCCCGCCGAGGTCGGTGACGACGTGGCCGTGGGCGAGTACGTCGCCGCCCGGATGGGCCGCGAGGTCGTCGACCGGCTGGTGGAACCCCTGCTCGGCGGTGTGTACGCGGGCGACGCCTACCGGCTCTCGCTGCGCTCGGCCGTCCCCCAGCTCTACCAGGCCGCCCGCGCCCACGACACCCTCACCGCAGCCGTCCAGTCCCTCCAGGCCAAGGCCGCCCAGGCGGGACAGACCGGCCCGGTCTTCCTCGGCATCGAGGGCGGCGTCGGCACCCTCCCGCTCGCCGTCGCCGACGCGGTACGGGCGCGCGGCGGCGAGATCCTCACCCGCACCCCGGTGACCGAGCTGCGCCGAGACGGCACCGGCTGGCGCGTCACGGCAGGGGACCGCACGCTGCACGCGGACGCGGTCGTGGTCGCCGTACCCGCCCCGGCCGCGTCCGCGCTGCTGCGCGCCGAGGCCCCGGCGGCCGCCGCCGAGCTGGCCGCCGTCGAGTACGCCTCCATGGCCCTGATCACCCTCGCCTACCGCCGCGCCGCCGCGGCCCTGCCCGAGGGCAGCGGGTTCCTGGTGCCGCCGGTGGACGGCCGCACCATCAAGGCCGCCACCTTCGCCTCCCAGAAGTGGGGCTGGGTCGGCGCCGAGGACCCGGACCTCCTGGTGGTGCGCACCTCGGTCGGCCGCCACCACGAGACCGAGATCCTCCAGCGCGACGACACCGACCTCGTCCAGGTCGCCCGGGACGACCTGCGCGCCGCGACCGGCCTGGACGCCGAGCCCGTCGCCACCCGCGTCACCCGCTGGACCGACGGCCTGCCCCAGTACCCGGTCGGCCACCACGCGCGCGTGGCCCGCGTTCGCGAGCACATCGCGGGGCTCCCCGGCCTCGCGGTGTGCGGCGCGCAGTACGACGGCGTGGGCATCCCGGCCTGCATCGCCGGCGCGTACGCGGCCGTCGACCAGTTGGGTGGTGACCTCGCCGGGGTGCGCGAGCTGACGGCCAACCCGGTGCAGAGCCTGCACGGCGGAGCGGGAGAATAGGGGGCATGAGTGACGACGCCCCCACCACCGAGCCCGGCCGCATCCCCAACAAGGGCAAGCTGGCCAAGGACCTCAACGAGGTCATCCGCTACACCCTGTGGTCCGTCTTCAAGCTGAAGGACGTGCTGCCGGAGGACCGCGCGGGCTACGCCGACGAGGTCCAGGAGCTGTTCGACCAGCTCGCCGCGAAGGACGTCAAGATCCGTGGCACCTACGACGTGTCCGGCCTGCGCGCCGACGCCGACCTGATGATCTGGTGGCACGCCGAGACCGCCGACCAGCTCCAGGAGGCGTACAACCTCTTCCGCCGCACCAAGCTGGGCCGCGCGCTCGAGCCCGTGTGGTCGAACATGGCGCTGCACCGCCCCGCCGAGTTCAACCGCTCGCACATCCCGGCGTTCCTCGCCGACGAGACGCCCCGCGACTACGTGAGCGTCTACCCCTTCGTGCGCTCCTACGAGTGGTACCTGCTGGCCGACGAGGACCGCCGCCGCATGCTCGCCGACCACGGCAAGATGGCGCGTGGCTTCCCGGACGTGCGCGCCAACACCGTCGCCTCCTTCTCGCTGGGCGACTACGAGTGGCTGCTCGCCTTCGAGGCCGACGAGCTGTACCGCATCGTCGACCTCATGCGTCACCTGCGCGCCTCCGAGGCCCGCATGCACGTCCGCGAGGAAGTGCCGTTCTACACCGGCCGCCGCAAGTCGGTGGCCGAGCTGGTGGCGGGGCTCGCCTAGGCGCTCTTGCCCTTCAGCGCGTCCCGCTCCAGGGTGCCGCGTCCGGCCGGCTCGATGGGGCGCGGCTCCGGGCGCGGTTCCGGGCGCGGGGCGCAGGCGGCGCGGCGGCCGGGCAGGCGGCCCTCGAGCAGGTAGGCGTCCAGGTGGGCGTTGACGCACTTGTTGGGGCCGCCGCCGACGCCGTGCGTACCCGCGTCCCGCTCGGTGACCAGCGTCGACCCGGCCAGCCGCCGGTTCAGCTCCAGCGCCCCGTCGTACGGGGTGGCCGCGTCCCGCTCGGCGGCCAGGATCAGCACCGGCGGGGTCTCACCGGGGCCGGTCCGCACGTCGAGCGGCACCTGACGGCGCGCGGACCAGTAGGCGCAGGGCAGGTTCATCCAGGCGTTGTCCCAGGTCTCGAAGGGCGCGGTGCGGGCGAGGCGGGTGTTGTCGCGGTCCCACACCCGGAAGTCGGTCGGCCACGGCGCGTCGTTGCACTCGACGGCCGTGTACACCGCGCTGCCGTTCTCCGCCTCGGCGGCCGTCTCCGGGCTCGGCGCGGCCAGCCGGACCAGGGGCTTGGCGTCGCCCTTCAGATAGGCGGCGAGGGCGGCGGCCCGGCTCGGCCAGTAGTCGTCGTAGTACCCGGCCATCAGGAACGTGTTCTGGAGCTGACCGGGGCCCACCTTGCCGTCCGCGGGGTGCGCCTGGAGCTTGTCGCTCGCGGTGTCGTAGGAGCGCTGGACGGCGGCCGGGGTCGTGCCGAGGCCGTACACACTGTGGTGGCGGGCCACCCAGGTGCGGAAGTCCGTCCAGCGGTCCTCGAACGCGGCCGACTGGTCCAGGTTCTCGCGGTACCAGACCTTTGCCGGGTCCGGGTCCACCGCCGAGTCCAGCACCATCCGGCGCACATGGCCGGGGAAGAGGGTGGCGTACAGCGCGCCCACGTAGGTGCCGTACGAGCCGCCCATGAAGGTCAGCCGGGGCTCGCCGAGCGCGGCCCGCAGCACGTCCAGGTCACGGGCGTTGTTGAGCGAGTTGTAGAACTCCAGCCCGCTGCCCGACCGTTCGGCGCAGCCGCGCGCGTACGCCTTCGCCCGCGCGATCCGCTCCCGCTTGTACGCCTCGTTGGGGTGGACCGGGGCGAGTGAGGGCGCCTTGAAGAACTCCTCCGGCTTCTCGCAGGACAGCGGGGCCGAGGGCGTCACCCCGCGCGGGGCGTAGCCGACGAGGTCGTAGGCGGACGCGATCCGCCGCCACTCGGGGACCACGCCGATCATCGGGAAGTTCAGGCTGGAGGCGCCGGGGCCGCCGGGGTTGTAGACCAGTGCGCCCTGCCGGGGCACCTTGCGCTTGCTGTTGGCCGGGTCGCGCTGGGTGGCGGGCATCCGGCTGATCGTCAGCTCGATCTGCCTGCCGCCGGGGCGGGCGTAGTCCAGGGGGACGCGTACGGTGGCGCAGCGCATCGCGGCCGGGGCCTCGTCGGGGCAGGCGCCGAAGTCGAGGCCCGCCGCGCGCGCCCGGGCGGCGGCGACGGCGGTGCCGTGCCGCTCGGCCGTGCCGTGGGCGCCGTGGGCCGGTGGCACGGCGAGGCCGGTCAGCAGCAAGGAACCGGCGGCCGAGTACAGGGCGGCAGCTCTCATCGGGCATCCCTTCGGTGCGCTCCGGCGATGGCACGGCTGCCATGGCCCGGCGGCGACAGAAGGGATGTTTCGGAAGCGGCCTCGGGGAAGGCAAGCACCGGCACGCGTGTGTCGGCGTCAGTGCTCCCGGTGCGCCCCCGGCGCATCGCGGTGGGTGAACGCGGCCCGCAGTTCGGGCTCGTTCAGGGCGCGCACGCCCCGCATCGCGAGCCGGGTGAGGAAGGAGCCCTCGTCGCCGTCTTCGGCCGGACGCCGGGCCACCTCCCCGAGGAGGCGCTGCCCGGTGGGGGAGGCCCAGCGCGGGTAGGGGTGCACCTCGACACGGGCGATGGCCAGACAGCTCAGGGTGAGGACGAGGGGCAGCGCGAACCACATGGCGAGCTGGAAGCGCGGCAGGTTCACCGGGACCGGCATGAGCAGCGCGGTCGTACCCAGCGCGAGCACCGCCACGGCGGCGGCCCGCACCTGGCGCACCCCGGCGGCCACGGTCGTGCCCGTGTCGTAGGGGACCGCGAGTCCGGCGCCGATCAGCCGGTCGGCGAGCCGCTGCACGGCCTCCGTACCGGCCGCGGCCGCCCGTACGGGGGCGATCCGGGACTGTCCCCGCGGGCCGATGGCGCCTATGACGGAACGTTCCATCTCGTCACGCCCGCGCGGGTCCACCACGGTGGCCCAGCCGGTGTGCGCGAGCAGTAGACGGCGCTGCCGGGCCATCCGCACCATGGCGAGGTCGGCGACGCGGGAGGGGCCGCCGGACAGGAACGCCGTCTCGTACAAAGTCAGTTCGCGGTCGTGGCCGGTCGCCCGCGCCGCGCGGTCCGCGACGGCCGCGCGGACGGCGGCCAGACAGAGCCGGGTGCAGGCGATGGCGGCGAAGGCCCAGGCCGGAAGCAGGAGGAGGACCCAGAACATGAGGTTTTTCTATGCCAACGGCCCCTGAAAAACCATGGCTTGTTCAATATGCGGACAGAGCGTTGCCGATATGTGACGTTCCGTTTTTCCCGCAGGTCGGGAAGGGGATCAGCGCCGCCCCGGCAGCACCCGCCTGGCCAGCCGGGCGGCCGGGCCAGGGGTACGGGGTGCCGGGCCCGCGCGGTCGAGCCACCACTCCCGCAGCCTCCTGCGGGCCCGCGCGTCGGTGGGGCGGCCCGTCTTGAGGAGCTGGGCGGCGAACTCCAGCGCGTCCTGCCGGTATCCGCCGCGCATCGGCCGGGTGCGCGCGTAGCCGAGGAACGCCTCCCGGTACCCGGCGCCGAGGATCACCGGCAGCTCGGGCGCCACCTTGGCCACCACGTCCGCCCGCTTCACCGCGAGCGACCGCGCCTGGACGCCCATCCGCCCCCGGTCGAACCCCTCGGGCAACGGCGTCCGCGCCACCAGCGCCGACAGTACGGCGGTCTGGGCCACGGCCACCCGCTGCCGGGCCTCGGCGGAGGCGTCCGGCGGGACGGGGAGAGTCTTCTCCCGGAGGATGCGCGCGGCCCCGCCCCCCTTCCGTACCGCCTCCCCGATGGCCGTCAACTCCCTCTCGAACTCGGCTGGTTCGGGGAAGTTCTCGTCCCGCTCCAGCAGCACGCCGGGCGGTGCGACGCGGGACGCCAGGTCGGTCAGGATGTCCAGCACCGGACGCGGTACGGGGTGCGCGTGGCTGTCGTGCCAGACGCCGTCCCGCTCGAAGCCGCCCGCGACATGCACGTAGGCCAGCGCCTCCAGCGGGAGCCGGTCCAGCGCCTCGGCGGGGTCCTCGCCCCGGTTGACGTGGTTGGTGTGCAGGTTGGCCACGTCGATGAGCAGCCGTACACCGGTCCGCTCGACCAGCTCGGCCAGGAACTCGCCCTCGCTCATCTCCTCGCCGGGCCAGGAGAACAGCGCGGCGATGTTCTCCAGCGCCAGCGGCACCGGCAGCGCCTCCTGCGCGATCGCCACGTTCTCGCACAGCACGTCGAGGGCGTCCCGGGTGCGGGGCACGGGCAGCAGATGGCCCGCCTCCAGCGGCGGCGACGCGGTGAGCGGCCCGCCCGCGCGGACGAACGCGATGTGCTCGGTGACCAGCGGAGCCCCCAGCGCCTCGACCCGCTCGGCCAGCGCCCGCAGCCGCCCCTCGTCGGGCCGGTCCGCGCCGCCGAGGCCGAGGGAGACACCGTGCGGGATCACCGTAACCCCGCGCTCCAGCAGCCGCAGCAGCGGCTCCGGGAGATGGCCGGGGCAGACGTTCTCCGCCACGACCTCCACCCAGTCGATCCCCGGCATGCCCGCCACGGCGTCCGCGATCTCCGGCCGCCACCCGATCCCCGTCCCGAGCCGCATCCCCGTCCCCCTCCTTCGTCTGCCGGGGGTATGGCCCCGGCGCGGGCCCGTGAACCGCCGGGGCGGGGGGTTCAGAGCAATATTTGAGGTTCGCCGGTCAGCGGAGCGCCGGATGGTCCGCGACCACCGTGGCGGAGCCCGGGGCGATCTCCGTGAAGCCCGCGTCGCGGACCAACGGCAGGCCACCGGAGGTGAGTTCGCGCCAGTGGGCGGGGGTGGCGGTGCGGACGGTGAGGGGGTAGCCGTCGGCACGCCAGGCTTCGCGGGCCGCGTCGGACAGGGCCCACCAGGCGACCTGGGCGCCGTGGCCGACCTGGGCCATCTCCTTGCCTGCCGACATCTTCAGGTCCGGGTTCAGCCAGAGCACGGGGGCGGTGCGGTCGGGGTCGGCCGGGGGCTCGGGGTCGTCCAGTTCGGTGCCGGAGACCTGGAGCTTGGCCAGCTCCTTGGGCCAGCCGTCCAGCGGGATCGGCGGGAAGACCCGTACCTCGGCGGCGGTTCCGGGTACCGTGATGCCGGGCAGTTCCGTCGCGCGGCGCCACTCCGCGCCCCGCGCCCGCCGGACCACCTTGCGGATGCGGGCGTCCTCCCAGTCCCGTACCGCCTCGGCCCACTCGCCGTCGCCGCGCGCCCGCTCGTCCCCGAGCAGGACGAGCACGGCGCGTGCGGCGGTCTCCAGCGCGTCGGTACGGTCGGGCGGCGCGCTCTTCTCGATCCGTACGACGAGGGGCAGCACGAACTGCGGGGCCTCGTCGCGCGGGGTGGGCTCGGTCTGGAAGGGGCTGTCGCCGGGGGCGGCTGGCACATGGGTCACGTCGGCCAACCCTACGAGCAGTCCGGCGCCGGTCAGCGCGGGGTGCCGGACTCCCGGATCAGCTCCGAGACCTTCACGAACCGGTAGCCCTTCTTGCGCAGCTCCGGCACCACCGAGCGGACGACCTTCTCGGTCGTCGGGGCGGCGCTGCGGGTGCAGTGCATGACGACCACCGAACCGGGCTTCACCCCGTCCAGCACCTGCCGCACGACCGCGTCGGCGTCCGTGGCGAAGGCGTCGCCGCTGATCACGTCCCACTGGATGGCCGTGACTCCGGCGCCGCTGATGGCGCGCAGCGCGTCCCGGTCGTAACAGCCGCCGGGGAACCGGAAGTACGGCATCGGGTGCGGCACGCCCGCCTTGCGCAGGGCGGCGTACGTGCGCTGGACCTCCGTCAGCTTGCCGTCCGGGGCGACGGTCGGCAGGCCGTAGCAGTCGCCGGTGAAGGAGTAGTGGCTGTAGGAGTGGTTGGCCACCTCGAACTGGGCGTCGTGCCCGAGGGCGCGGGCCTGGTCCGGGTACTCCTCGGCCCAGCGGCCGGTCATGAAGACGGTCGCCGGGACCTTCAGCGTGCGCAGGGCGCTGATCAGACCGGGGTTGTCGAAGCGCTCACCGGCGGCGGCGCGGGGCCCCTCGTCGGCGGTCATGTCGGCGTCGAAGGTCAGCGCGACGGTCTTGCCCCGGTCGCGCGGGCCGTGCTCGAACACGGGGGTGAGGCCGCCCGGACCCGCCGCCATGGTGGGCGGACCGGACGGCGACGGGGACGGGGAGGCGGAGGCATGGGGCTCGGCGTGGGCCGGGCGCACGGGTTTGGCGGGGTCCGCGGTACCGCAGGCGGCGAGAGCCGCGCCCAGGACGCAGACGGCGGTGAGACGGCGTGCGAGTGCAATCACCGTATGAAAATAGGACTACCGAGTTGCTTCTCTGTTCATCCCCCCACCGACGCGGCGGCACGGTCACCCGCGCGGCGTCTTCGCGGAGCGATCTCTCAGAAGCCCGGGACGGGAACGAGGCTCGGCCACCACGGGGGCACGCCGTCGGGACAGAAGGGGGTGGGGGTGCCGTCCAGGAAGACGGAGACGGCGCACCAGGCGAGGCCCAGGAGCGTCACCGCGAGGGCGATGGCGTGGGGGAGGGGACGGCTCCCGAGCAGGGTGCCCACCGCGACCCAGGCCAGCAGGGAGACCGTCCAGAGGCCGGGGATGAAGATCACCAGCAGGAAGAGGTTGTCGGCCGAGGCGTTCGTCCCCGAGTCGCAGGTGCGCCACGACCTGCCGAGCAGCAGACCGGTGGCCGGCGCGACGGCCAGTGTCACCGCCGTCCCGAGGCATCCGTGCAGGCGTCGATTCTCCACAGGCCCCCCGTCCGCCGTCCGCTGCCGGAAGCACCGGAACATCCCCGCGCGCCGACCCTAGTGATCGCACGAACGGTCGGACAAGTGTTCGGGGCGCAGGGGAACGCGCTCTACCGGGGCCCCGGTGGGCCGTCCGTGGTGCTGAGGCGCTCCGGTGGCTGGTCGAGTATCGCGCCGAGTTCCGGGGTCCTGGTGACGGCGTCGAGATCCGGGGTTCCGGAGAGGGGGACCGGCTCGACCGGGGCGGGTGGTTCCTCCGGCTTCGTGGTCTGCTCGGCGGGTGCCGGGTCGCGGGCGCCCCGCTCCAGGAAGTGGAGCAGCTCCACCGGGATCGGCAGGACCAGGGTCGAGTTCTTCTCGGCCGACACCGCCATCACGGTCTGGAGCAGCCGGAGCTGGAGTGCCGTCGGGGTGTCCGACATCTGCTGCGCGGCCTCGGCCAGCTTCTTGGACGCCTGGAGTTCGGCGTCGGCGTTGATGATCCGGGCCCGGCGCTCCCGGTCGGCCTCGGCCTGGCGGGCCATCGACCGCTTCATGGTGTCCGGCAGGGAGACGTCCTTGATCTCCACCCGGTCGATCTGGACGCCCCAGCCCACGGCCGGGCTGTCGATCATCAGCTCAAGACCCTCGTTGAGCTTCTCCCGGTTGGACAGCAGATCGTCGAGGTCGCTCTTGCCGATGATCGACCTGAGCGAGGTCTGCGCCATCTGCGAGACCGCGAACTTGTAGTCCTCCACCCGCACCAGCGCGCTGGTCGGCTCGACGACCCGGAAGTAGACCACCGCGTCCACCCGCACGGTGACGTTGTCCCGCGTGATCCCCTCCTGCGCCGGGATCGGCATCGTGACGATCTGCATGTTCACCTTGTGCAGCCGGTCCACGAACGGGAGGATCAACGTCAGTCCGGGCGAACGGGGTTCGCCCGTGATCCGCCCCAGCCGGAACAGGACCCCTCGTTCGTACTGCTTGACGACTCGCATGGCCGAGGCCAGCAGGACGAGACCTATCCCACCGGCCACCGCTATGAGCGTGATCACGATCTCCAACATGGTCGCCCCCCTCACCGAGAGGTCCGATTTGCTCACTTACTCAACAGTACGTCCTGTATGCGAGCGGAAGCTATGGCCTGTACATGAGGACAGGGCCGGGGCCCCGGGATCGCTCCCGTCGCCCCGGCCCCGTCGGCGGCCGTGGTGGATCAGCCCGCCGGGGTCTCGGCGTGCTCGTCCCGCTTGACCGGAGTGGTCAGCCGCACCGGTTCCGTACCGGCCGCGCTGTGCCGCTCGGCCCAGTTCTCCAGGGCGGTGCGGCAGGCGTGGTCCAGGTGCAGCAGGCCGGAGAGGTCCAGCCGGACCGGACGGTCCTTGGGCAGCGCCTCCAGGCTGTCCAGTATCTTCGGCAGCCGGAGGAAGGTCGCGTTGCCCGAGAGGTAGGCGTCGACCGGGCCCGCGCCCTTGTCTATGACGGTGACCTTGATGTGCGACGCCTCCCAGGCGGTCTTGACGATCGCCAGCGCCAGCCCGATGAGCACGCCCTCGAACATGCCGACCGCCACGATGGACACCGCCGTCACGGCCAGCACCAGCGCCTCGCCCCGCTGCTCGCGCCACAGCCCCGCCAGCGACTTGACCGGCACCAGCTTGGCCCCCGAGTAGATCAGGATGCCCGCCAGCGACGGCAGCGGGATGTAGGCGAGGACGCCCGGCAGCAGCGCCGCGAACAGCAGCAGCCAGACACCGTGCATCACCCGGGACGCCTTGGTCCGCGCGCCCGCCTGCACATTGGCCGCGCTGCGCACGATCACCGCCGTCAGCGGCAGCGCGCCGAGCAGCCCGCACACCGTGTTGCCGACGCCCTGGGCGGTCAGCTCACGGTCGTACTCGGTGCGCGGCCCGTCGTGCAGCCGGTCCACGGCCGCCGCGCTGAACAGCGACTCGGCCGACGCGATCAGGGTGAACGCGACGATCGTGCCGAGCACCGCCACGTCCGCGAACTCGGCGAAGGCGCTCAGCGGCGGCGGCTGGACGGACCCCAGCAGCCCCTGCACCTCCACCATCGCCACCGGCATGCCGAACACCAGCGCCGCCAGCGTGGCGAGCCCCACCGCGGCCAGCGGTCCGGGCACCGTACGCACCTTCGCCGGGAGGTGCTTCCACAGCACCATGACGGCGATGGTGCCCGCGCACAGCGCCAGCGACGCGAGCGCCCGGCCGTCCCCGAACGCGCCCGCGAGACCGCGCGGCAGACCGAGCATCTTGTCCAGCCCGGCGTCCGGAGCCTTGGCCGCCATGGCCGGATACAGCTGCCCGGCCACCAGGACCAGGCCGATTCCGGCCAGCATCCCCTCCACGACCGCCAGCGATATGGCCCGGAAGTACCGCCCGAGCCGCAGCGCGCCCATCGCGACCTGGATCAGGCCGGTGGCGAGCACGATCGCGCCCAGCACCGGCAGCCCGAACTCCTTGACCGCCTCGAAGACGAGCACGGTCATCCCGGCCGCCGGACCGGACACCTGGAGGCTGCTGCCGCGCATCACCCCGGTGACCAGACCGCCCACGATGCCGGTGACGAGCCCCAGTTCGGCCGGGACCCCGGAGGCGACGGCCACGCCCACGCACAGCGGGAGCGCGACCAGGAAGACGACGAGGGAGGCAGCGAAGTCCTGCCGCAGATGCGGCGCGCGGGATATGAGACCCCGCCCGGTCATCGGCGCGCTCACAGGGCTTCGAAGGTGTCGGTCCCGGCCCGGTGCGTCCGCACGGACCCGGTGTGCACCTCGTAGTACCAGGCGTGCAGGCCGAGCGTGCCCTCCGCCGTCTTGCGCTCGACGCAGGGGTACGAGCGCAGACGCAGCAGCTGGGTCAGGGCGTGGCACTGCACACCCTCGGCGACCTCCGGGTCCTCGGCGGCCCCGGCCGGACGCGGGGCACCGGCCAGCCAGTCGCGCACGGCGGGTACGGCGGTGAGGTCGTCGCCGCGCACCAGGGCGCCGACCGCGCCGCAGTGCGAGTGACCGCAGACGACGATGTCGCGCACGCCGAGCACCTCGACGGCGTACTCGATGGTGGCGGCCTCGCTGGTGGGGTGCTGCGAGTCGTGGGGCGGGACGATGTTGCCCGCAGTGCGCAGCTCGAACAGCTCGCCGGGGCGGGCGCCCGTGATCAGGGCCGGGACGACCCGGGAGTCGGAGCAGGTGATGAACAGGACCTGGGGTGACTGGCCCTCGGCGAGGCGGGCGAACTCCTCGGGGCGCCGGCCGAACGTGCGGGCGTAGTCGATGAGGGGCTGCATGATGTCTGGATTCCTCCTGGCGCGCCTCGATGGCGCGTCGGACGTGCACGGCTGTGGTGGGGGGAGCGAGCCCGCCCCTCAGCAGCGGAAGACCTGCAGGACTGCCGGGGATTGGGCTCCGGAGGATCTCGTGACGTGGGCGCCGGTGGAGCCGGAACCCGAGGGCGGCGCGGGCTCGGCCGGGCGCCGGGATATGAGGGGGCGCTCCAGCGCCGGGGTGGGCGCGGTGCCGCGCTGGCGGTGCCGGTCGGCATGGGTGGCGACGGGCGGTGTCTTGGGGTGGCGGGGTTCGCGGACGGTGTCCGCGGCTTCGCCCGCCGACTGGGCGACGAGGACGATCCCCGGCGCGTCGTTGGCCCCTGCCTCACCGAGCGTATGTGCGGTGGCGAAGGGTCCGGCGGGTGCGAAGAGCTGGAGGGAGAGCAGCGCGACCGCGAACAGGGCGAGCACCCCGCCGAGCGTCCTGCCTCGGAACATGCGCACCCCCCTGCGGAATCCGTATCTCTTGTACGCACCAAACATTGGTCAATGGATGGTCAAGAAACACGTTAACCCGGCGAGCTGCTTTGCAGGGTTAACGGCGGGTTACATGCCGCAGGAAGCGTGAAAAAAGCGGGTCAAATGGCTGAAATCAGCACTTGACCCGCATAAGTCGATGAGATATCAGAAACAGGGTGGCCGGTCGGTTACTCCGCCACCAGGGCCTTCGCGTCGCGCGCCAGCGCGGTGAGCCGGGAGATCGCGCGGAAGTACTTCTTGCGGTAGCCGCCGTTCAGCATCTCCTCGCTGAACAGCTGGTCGAAAGGCAGCCCCGAGGCCAGCACCGGGACCTCGCGGTCGTAGAGCCGGTCCGCCAGCACCACCAGCCGCAGCGCCGTCGACTGGTCCGGCACCGGCCGCACATCGGTGAGGCACACCGCGCGCAGCTCGTCGGTCAGCGCACCGTACCGGCTCGGGTGCACCTTGGCCAGGTGCTCCAGCAGCCGCGGGAACGCGTCCAGCGAAGCACCCTCCGCGCGGTACGCCGCCTTGGTCACCTGCTCGTCGGAGTACGGCGCCGGGGCCTCGGGCAGACCGCGGTGGCGGTAGTCCTCGCCGTCGATGCGCAGGGCGCGGAAGTGGGCGGACAGGCCCTGGATCTCGCGCAGGAAGTCGGCCGCCGCGAACCGGCCCTCGCCCAGCTTGCCGGGCAGCGTGTTGGAGGTGGCGGCCAGCGCCACGCCCGCCTCGACCAGCTTGCCGAGCAGGCTGGAGACGAGGACGGTGTCACCGGGGTCGTCCAGCTCGAACTCGTCGATGCACAGCAGGGCGTGGCCGGACAGGGTCCGCACCGTCTGCTGGAAGCCGAGGGCGCCCACCAGGTTGGTCAGCTCCACGAAGGTGCCGAACGCCTTGCGGGAGGGCTCGGCCGGGGTGGCGTGCCAGAGCGAGGCGAGCAGGTGGGTCTTGCCGACGCCGTAGCCGCCGTCCAGGTAGACACCGCGCGGGCCGGTCGGGGCCTTGGCCTTCGCGCGGCCGAAGCCGAACAGGCCCCGCTTGGCCTCACCGGGCCGGGCGCCGCCGAGTCCCGCCGCGAAGCCCTCCAGCACGCCCACGGCGTCGGTCTGGCTGGGCTGGTTCGGGTCCGGGATGTAGGTGGCGAAGCGCACCGAGTCGAAGCGGGGCGGCGGCACCATCTCGGCGACCAGACGGTCGGCCGGGACGTGCGGCTCGCGCGCGCACAGGGACAGCGGAACCGCTTCGGTCAGCGGACTGGAGCCGGAGGCTGCGGTGGAGGACACGGTTACCCATGCTAATCGCCATGTCACACTGCACGAATGCGACGCCTGTTCCCTGTGACCGACGAAACAGCAGCTCGGGCCCCTGACCGGGAGGGCGAGGAGCCGGACGGGACCGGTGAGTGGAGTCTCGCCGAACTGGCCGCCGCCTACGCCTATCCCGCCTCCGACGACGGCGGACCCCGCACCTGGCTGCGGGCCAACATGGTCTCCACCCTCGACGGCGCCGCCCAGCACGACGGCCGCTCCCAGCCCATCTCCTGCCCCGCCGACATGCGGATCTTCGGCACGCTGCGGGCCCTCGCGGATGTCGTCCTGGTCGGTGCGGAAACGGTTCGGCAGGAGGGGTACCGGCCCGCTCGCGCCCGAGCCGAGTTCGCGCGGGCCCGGGAGGCCGCCGGGCAGGGTCCGGCCCCGGCCGTCGCCGTCGTCTCCGGCAGCCTCGACCTGGACTTCTCGCTCCCGCTGTACACCTCGCCGCTGGTCCCGACGGTCGTCCTCACCGGTACGGACGCGCCCGCCGGCCGGGTGGCCGCCGCCGAGCGGGCCGGGGCGCGGGTGATCGTCGCGGGGGAGGGGCGGCGGGTCGACCCGGTACGCGCCGTGCGCGCGCTCACCGGGCTCGGGTACACCCGGCAGCTCACCGAGGGCGGACCGCGGCTGCTCGGCCAACTGGTCGCCGCCGATGTGCTGGACGAGCTGTGTCTGACGCTGTCGCCCATGCTCACGGCGGGCGACGCGCAGCGCATCGCGGGCGGTCCCGGT
Organism: Streptomyces sp. NPDC090119; assembly: GCF_044747085.1. Lineage (NCBI taxonomy): Bacteria > Bacillati > Actinomycetota > Actinomycetes > Kitasatosporales > Streptomycetaceae > Streptomyces > Streptomyces sp. NPDC090119. Next base: position 357,813 of record NZ_JBIVDK010000001.1, read on the forward strand.
GTGTCGGTGCCACGCCGGTTCGCGCTGGCGTCCCTGCTGGAGGAGGACGGATTTCTGTTCGGACGGTACCGCCGTCCCTGAAACAGCGGAATCTACCGTTCCGTTTAGCTTCCGGGGGGCACACTTAGTCCCGGCTCCCCGTGCGGTTACGCGGCAGGATGGTTTCCGCAGGGCCTGTTCGGGCCAACGGAGGGACAGAGGGTCATGAGGGCCCTCGAAGGAGAAGAGGCGGCTGGTGTTCACAAGCGTTCTGATGATCGAGAAAGCCCTGACGTCGGCCGACGTGGAGTTCGTCACGACCTTGCACGGCGACGAGCCGGTCTTCTTCCACGTGCTGCTCCAGCCACGCGGCGATCAGGCCGACCGCCTGCTGCGGGCCATCGACGACATCGCGCTCGGCGAACTGGACGAGGCCGTGCACGAGGGTGAGACGCCCGAGGGTTCGGACGCCCGGAGCGTGGCGGAGAAGGCCCTGGAGGTGTCCCTCCAGGCGCTGCGCGCCGCCGGGAGCCAAGCCGAGGGCAGGCTCGTGGAGAACCACCCGCTGGACGCGCTCAAGGCGCTGGTCGCCGAGGTGCACGCCGACGAGGTGATCGTGCTGACCGACCCGCACTACGTGGAGGAGTTCTTCCACCGCGACTGGGCCTCCCGCGCCCGCCACAAGGTGGGTGTACCGGTACTGAAGCTGTTCTCCCACAGCAAGGCGTAGCCCTGCGGGGCTTCGGCGGCTGATCGGGCACCGGGTACGCGGGCGGGGACCTCGTGCGGCCGTACCGGGCCGGGGGCCGGCGTGCGGCGTCCGGACCTGTGCCGGGGGCCCGCACGCCGGCCCCCGGTCCGGCCGGGGTCGCGCGTCGCGCCCGGCCCCGGCCGCCTCGCCACCGTCAGCCGGGCGGCGCCATCCCCACGGCCCCGCCCGGCGCACCCCGGCCGGGGGTGCGGGAGTCGCGGGAGCAACTCATGGGGGAGCAACGCATAGGGTGTAGACCCTCTGGCCCGCTCGTATCTGGGAGAACATCGCATGGCACCCGGCCTTCCTACCGCCATGGACCGACCGCACTTCATCGGCATCGGGGGCGCCGGGATGTCGGGGATCGCGAAGATCCTCGCCCAGCGCGGCGCCCGGGTGGCGGGCAGTGACGCCAAGGAGTCCGCGACCGCCGAGGCGCTGCGGGCGCACGGCGCCACCGTGCACATCGGGCACGCGGCCGACCACCTCGCCGACGACGCCAGCTGTGTCGTCGTCTCCTCCGCGATCCGGCAGGACAACCCCGAGCTGGCCCGCGCCGCCGAGCTGGGCATCCCCGTGGTGCACCGCTCCGACGCGCTCGCCGCGCTGATGGAGGGCCTGCGGCCGATCGCCGTCGCCGGTACGCACGGCAAGACCACCACCACCTCGATGCTCGCCGTCTCGCTGACCGAGCTGGGCGCCTGCCCGTCGTACGCCATCGGCGGCGACCTGGACGCGCCCGGCTCCAACGCCCTGCACGGCGCGGGCGAGATCTTCGTGGCCGAGGCGGACGAAAGCGACCGCAGCTTCCACAAGTACGCCCCCGAGGTCGCCATCGTCCTCAACGTCGAGCTGGACCACCACGCCAACTACGCCTCGATGGACGAGATCTACGAATCCTTCGAGACGTTCGCCCAGAAGATCGTGCCCGGCGGCACCCTGGTGATCTCCGCCGACCACGAGGGCGCCCGCGAGCTGACCCGCCGGGTGACCGGGGTGCAGACGGTGACCTACGGCGAGGCCGAGGACGCCGACGTACGGGTCCTGAAGATCGTGCCGCAGGGGCTGAAGAGCCAGGTCACCGTCCTGATGGGCGGCCGTGAGCTGACCTTCGCCGTCTCCGTGCCCGGCCGCCACTACGCGCTCAACGCCGTCGCCGCGCTCGCCGCCGGTGCCGCCCTCGGCATCCCCGCCGACGAGCTGGCCCCCGCCCTCGCCGCGTACACCGGCGTCAAGCGGCGCCTCCAGCTCAAGGGCGAGGAGGCGGGCGTGCAGGTGATCGACTCCTACGCCCACCACCCCACCGAGATGACCGCCGATCTGGAGGCCATGCGCGGCGCCGCCGGGGACGACCGCCGCATCCTCGTCGTCTTCCAGCCGCACCTGTTCTCCCGCACCCAGGAGCTGGGCAAGGAGATGGGCCAGGCGCTCACCCTCGCCGACGCCTCCGTGGTGCTCGACATCTACCCGGCGCGCGAGGACCCGATCCCCGGCATCACCAGCGCGCTGATCATCGAGGCCGCCCGCGCGGCCGGTGCCGATGTCACCGCCGTGCACGACAAGGCGGACATCCCCGAGGTCGTCGCGGGAATGGCCAAGCCCGGTGATCTCGTTCTCACCATGGGCGCGGGCGACGTCACCGACCTGGGCCCGCTGATCCTGGACCGCCTGTCGCAGAAGTAGAAGGGGCTGATCCTCATGGCGTACGACGTCGAGAAGCCGGACGAGCAGTGGCGGGCGGAGCTGAGCCCCGCCGAGTACACGGTGCTCCGTCAGGCGGGCACCGAACCGGCCTTCACCGGTGAGTACACGGACACCAAGACCGAGGGTGTCTACTCCTGCCGGGCCTGCGGTGCCGACCTGTTCACCTCCGGCACCAAGTTCGCCTCGCACTGCGGCTGGCCGTCGTTCTTCGACCCGAAGGACAGCGACGCGGTCGAGCTGATCGAGGACCGCTCGCACGGGATGGTCCGCACCGAGGTCCGCTGCTCCAACTGCGGCTCCCACCTCGGGCACGTCTTCGAGGGCGAGGGCTACCCGACGCCCACCGACCAGCGGTACTGCATCAACAGCATCTCGCTGCGCCTCACGCCCGAAGAGGGCTGACACCGCACCCCCGCGATGCCCACCTGCCGGAAACGGGAGGTGGGCATCGTCACATGATCGTAGGAATGGAACGGCCGGGACTGGGTAGCAGCCTCCCGATTCATGGGACCGTCCGGCCGTGGCACGACCACGGGTGCGCGCGCCCGCACCCGGTCCGGTCGCCCTTTCGCGCTCTCCGGGTGCCGTGGCCCGTGCCGTCTAGACTCGGCCGGCACGGTTCCTGGCACTCCTGCCAACCGAAGGGCGCGCGGCGTTTTGATACGGATAGATTCAGTCACCAAGCGATACCCGGACGGCACGGTCGCGGTCGACCGGCTGTCGCTGGACATACCGGACCGCGCGATCACCGTCCTCGTCGGCCCCTCCGGCTGCGGCAAGACGACCACCCTGCGGATGATCAACCGGATGGTGGAGCCCAGCGAGGGCAGCATCCTCCTCGACGGCGCCGACATCCGGCAGCAGCCCGTCAACTCCCTGCGCCGTTCCATGGGTTACGTCATCCAGAACGCCGGGCTCTTCCAGCACCGCACCATCATCGACAACATCATCACCGTGCCCCGCCTCCTCGGCTGGAGCAAGGGCAAGGCCCGCGAGCGCGCGGCCGAACTGATGGAGCGGGTCGGGCTGGACAGCTCGCTCGCCAAGCGCTACCCCTACCAGCTCTCCGGCGGTCAGCAGCAGCGCGTCGGCGTGGCACGGGCGCTCGCCGCCGACCCGCCGGTCCTGCTCATGGACGAGCCGTTCTCCGCCGTCGACCCGGTGGTCCGCAAGGGACTCCAGGACGAACTGCTGCGCATCCAGGACGAGCTGGGCAAGACCATCGTCTTCGTCACCCATGACATCGACGAGGCCGTGAAGCTGGGCACCATGGTCGCCGTGCTGCGTACGGGCGGACACCTCGCCCAGTTCGCGCCGCCCTCCGAACTGCTCACCGCGCCCGCCGATCCCTTCGTGGAGGACTTCCTCGGCGCCGACCGGGGCATCCGCCGCCTGTCCTTCTTCCCGTCCGACGGGCTGGAGCTGGACACCGAGCCGGTCGTCCCCCTCGACGCAGACGCCACCCGGCTCACCCCGCGCGGCAGCGCCCCGTACCTGCTCGTCACCGACGCCGACGGCCGCCCGCTCGGCTGGGGCGAGCCGGGCACGCTCACCGCCGGTGACATCGACCCGGCCCGACTCCTGTCGCACGGGCGGCCGTTCCGGCCGGGCACGGACTCGCTGCGTACCGCCCTCGACGGTGCCGTGCTGTCGCCGACCGGCTGGGCCGTGGCCGTCGACGGTGAGGGGCGCGCGGTCGGCGTGGTCTCGCAGGCGACCATCGGCGAGGCCATCCGCACCGCGCACACCGAGGACCGTCCGGAGGTGACGGCGGCCGGATGAACGGCTTCTTCGACCTCCCCAGCGACCTCCAGCACAGCTACTTCGGCCTGATCGGCCTGCACCTGCGCGAAGCGCTGCTGCCGGTGCTCGCCGGGCTCCTGCTGTCGCTGCCCATCGCCCAGCTCTGCGCCCGCTTCCGCTGGCTGTACCCGCCGGTCCTCGGCGTCACCACCGTGCTCTACGCGATCCCGTCGCTGGCGTTCTTCGTGATCCTCATCGACTACACCGGACTGAGCGAGATGACGGTGATGATCCCGCTCGCCGTCTACAGCCTGGTCGTGCTCGTCCCCGCCATCGTGGACGGCGTCCGCTCGGTGCCCCCGGAGACCCTGGCCGCCGCCGAGGCGATGGGCCTGGGTGCCGTACGGCGGTATCTCCAGGTGCAGTTGCCCATCGCCGTGCCCGCCATCATCGCGGGCCTGAGGGTCGCCACCGTGTCCAGCATCTCGCTGGTCAGCGTCGGCATGCTCATCGGCAACCAGGGCGCCCTCGGCAACATGCTGAACGACGCCAACCTCTACCACCGCCCCGAACTCGCGGTGAACTCCGTGGTGACCACGGCCCTGTTGGCGATCCTCGTCGACGCGGCACTGGTGCTCGCCCGCACCCTGCTGACCCCGTGGATGCCGAAGAAGGGGGCCACCCGGTGAACGTCCTGGACTTCGCGCACTCCTTCTTCGCCGACCCGGCCCGCTGGCACGGCTACGACGGCGTCCCCACGCGCCTGGTGGAGCACGTGGGTTACTCCCTGGAGGCCCTCGCCATCGCCGCGCTCATCGCGCTGCCGGTGGGCCTGATCGCCGGGCACCTCAGGCGCGGCGGCAACGCCCTGTCGATGGTCGCCACGGCCGGCCGGGCGCTGCCCAGCTTCGGTCTGCTGGTGCTGCTGTTCATCTGGTTCGGCTTCGGCACGCTGCCCGTGATGGTGCCGCTCGTCGTGCTCGCCGTACCGCCGATCCTCGTCACCACCTACGAGGCCATCCAGACCGTCGACCCGTCCCCGGTGGACGCGGCGCGCGGGATGGGCATGACCGAGCCGCGCATCCTGTTCCAGGTCGAACTCCCGGTCGCGCTCCCGGTGATCTTCGGCGGACTGCGCACCGCGGCCGTCCAGATCGTCTCCACGGCGACCATCGCCGCGTACGTCAACTTCGGCGGGCTCGGCCGGTACATCATCGACGGGCTCTACCAGAAGGACTACGAGAAGGTCGTCGGCGGCGCCACGCTGGTCGCCGGACTCGCCCTGGTGACCCTGCTGGTGTTCTGGGCGCTTTCGAAGCTCACCGTGTCGCCCGGAGTGCGGCGCAGTGGCTGACCGCCTCACCGGCGCGTTCATGCCGCCGACACAAACACGCGCGTATCGAGGCCAATCGGTGACCTCGGTTCCCTTGACTGACAAATCACGAACTGGCTTGGATCAACAGGTGACTTACAACAACCGCATCAGCAAGTCCATCCGGGGGAACCGAGGGGCGGCGCTGGTCGCCCTCGCGGCGGCGACGACGCTGCTTGCGGGCTGTGGCTCCTCCGACGGCAAGTCCGACAACCCGCTGGCCGGAGGCGGGGCGAGCGGGGACACCGTCGTCGTCGGCTCCAACAACTTCGCCGAGAGCATCCTGCTCGCCGACCTCTACGGCGAGGCCCTCAAGGCCAAGGGCGTCGAGGTCAAGTACCAGCCCAACATCGGCAGCCGCGAGACCACCTACGGTCTGCTGAAGAACGGCTCCGTGACGCTGCTGCCCGAGTACAACGGCGCGCTGCTGGCCTACCTGGACCAGAAGGCGGCCCCCAAGTCGACCGACGAGACCACCAAGGCCATCGAGGCCAAGCTGGACTCCAAGCTGACCCTGCTGAACCCCTCCCCGGCGGAGGACAAGGACTCGGTCACGGTCAACGCGGCCACCGCGAAGAAGTACAACCTCACCGCCAAGTCCTCCATCGGCGACCTCAAGGGCATCGCCAAGGACCTGGTCATCGGCGGCTCCCCGGAGTTCCAGACCCGCCACCAGGGCCTGAGCGGCCTGAAGGAGCTGTACGGGCTGGAGTTCAAGTCCTTCAAGTCCCTGGACGCGGGCGGCCCGCTCACCCAGGCGGCGCTGAAGAAGGACTTCGTGCAGGCCGCGGACCTCTTCACCACCGACCCGGTGATCGCCAAGGAGAAGTTCGTCGTCCTGAGCGACCCGAAGAACCTCTTCGGCTTCCAGAACGTCCAGCCCCTCGTGCGCAAGAACGCGGTGCCGCAGAAGGGTGTGGACGCGCTCAACGCGGTTTCCGCCAAGCTGGACACCAAGACCCTGCTCGACCTGGACACCCAGGTGCAGGTCCAGCACAAGGACCCGCTGGACGTGGCCAAGGAGTGGCTGAAGGCCAACGGCCTCGGCTGACCCGGCCCGCACCCCCGCGCCTCGCGCACCCCGCCACCCGGACCGCCCGGCCGACGCACACCGCGTCGCCGGGCGGTCCGCGTGTACCCGCACGGCACCTAGACTGACTGGTCGGACAGCGACCGGACAGCCGAGACCGTGTGAGGAGGAGAGCAGTGGCGACAGGGCCCGCAACCGGCCACCAGGACCCGTCCCCGCAGGTCCTCGGCGAGGCGGCCGCCGCCTTCGGACTGCTCGCCTCCCCGGCGCGGCTGCACCTCGTCTGGGCGCTCGCCCAGGGCGAGAGCGATGTCACCGGGCTCGCCGAACGGGTCGGCGGCGCGCTGCCCGCCGTCAGCCAGCACCTCACCAAGCTCAAACTCGCCGGACTGGTCCGCTCCCGCCGCGAGGGCCGCCGCCAGGTCTACTTCGTCGACGCCGACGAACAGGCCGCGCTCGTGGATGTCGTCCACCTCCTCGTCGGCCGCCTCACCGAACAGACCGCTCCCGCCGCCCCGGCCCGCCGCCTGCGCGGGCTGTGACCGCGGTGCCGGACACCTCGCTGCGACTGCTGCGGCGCCTGGACACCGGCCCGCGCGGACTGACCGACACCGAGGCGGACGCCCGGTCCGCCGCGTACGGGGCGAACACCCCGGCCGCCCCGCCGCCCCCGCCGTCCTGGCCGCGCCGGTGCGTACTTGCTCTGCGCGACCCGTTCACCGCCGTACTACTCACCCTCGGCCTGGTCTCCGCGTTCGTCGCCTCCTGGGGCGCCGCCGCCGTGATCCTCACCCTGGTCGCCGTCAGCTGCGCGCTGCGCGCCGCCGGGGAACGCCGCGCCGACCGCTCCCTGGCCGCGCTGCGCGACCTGGTCACCGGCACCGCGACCGTGCTGCGCCGCGCCGACCGCACCGACGAGCCGCGCGCCCGCGAGGTCCCGGTCGCCGACCTGGTGCCCGGCGACATCGTCCGGCTCGGCCCCGGCGACCTCGTACCGGCGGACGTACGGCTGCTGCGCACCCGCGGGCTGACCGTCCGGCAGGACACGCTCACCGGTGAGTCCGCGCCCGTCGACAAGGAGGCCGTGGACGCGCCGCGCCGGTTCGCCGAGTCCCATCTTTGCTTCCAGGGCAGCCATGTCGTCGCGGGCAGCGCGACCGCCGTGGTGGTGGCGACCGGGGCGCGCACCCGGTTCGCCGCCGCGCAGACAGCCCCCGTCCGGCGCGGTCCGAGCGCCTTCGACCGGTCCGTGCGCGGCATCTCCTGGGTGCTGGTCCGGTTCGCGCTGCTCACCCCGCCGCTCGTCCTCATGGCGAGCGCCGCCCTGCACGGCCGGATGCTGGAGACCCTGCCGTTCGCCGTCGCGGTGGCCGTGGGGCTCACCCCCGAGATGCTCCCGGTGATCGTCACCACCTGCCTGGCCCGCGGCGCGTCCCGGCTGGCCGACGCCCACCGGGTCGTCGTACGACGGCTCCCCGCGCTGCACGACCTCGGCGCGGTCGACGTGCTGTGCCTGGACAAGACCGGCACCCTCACCCGGGACCGGCCCGTCCTCGTGGCCGCGCTCGGGCCGGACGGCCGGGACGACCCCGAGGTGCTGCGCCGGGCCGCCGTCGCCGCCTGGTGGGGCCTCACCCTGTCCGAACTCCCCGCCCCGGACGCCCTGGACGAGGCCCTGCTCACCGCCGCCGGACCGGTCGGCGAGGAGTACGACGGGGTCGCCGCGCTCCCCTTCGACCCCGCCCACCGGCTGGCCACCGCCGTGGTCACCGGCGCCCTCGGGCGGCATGTGCTGATCACCAAGGGTGCCGCCGAGGACGTGCTCGACCGGTGCGCGCTGCCCGACGCCGAGCGCCACCGGCTGCTCGCCCTCGCCGCGCGGCAGGCGGAGTCCGGGCTGCGCGTCCTCGCCGTCGCCACCGCCGAACTCCCCGCCCGCACCCGGCCCTACCGGCCCGAGGACGCCCGCGGCCTCACCTTCCGCGGCCTGCTCACCTTCCGCGACGACCTGGCCCCCGGCGCCGCCGAGGCACTGCGCACCCTGATGGGCCTCGGCATCGAGGTCCGCGTCCTGACCGGCGACCACCCCGCCACCGCGCAACGCGCCTGTCGGGACCTGGGACTGACGGTGGGGGAGGTGCGCGCGGGCGGCGCTCCGCAGGCGGCCGGGACACCGGGCGCCGTCACCGTCGTGGCCCGGTGCACCGCCGAGGACAAGGCGCGGGTCGTGGCCGGACTACGGGCGGCCGGGCACACGGTCGGGTTCCTCGGGGACGGCGTCAACGACGGGCCCGCGATGCTCGCCGCCGACGTGGGCGTGGCACCGCGCGGTGCCGTCGACGTGGCCCGCGAGAGCGCGGACGTGGTGCTCGGCGAGAAGGACCTCCGCGCCCTCGGGCACGCCGTGCTCGCCGGCCGGCACAGCAGCGCCAACATCGCCTCCTACCTGCGCGTCACGCTCTCCTCCAACCTCGGCAACGTCCTCGCCATGCTCGCCGCCGGACTGCTGCTGCCGTTCCTGCCGATGCTCCCCGTCCAGGTGCTCGCGCAGAACCTCTGCTTCGACGCCTCGCAGCTCGCCTTCGCCGACGACCGCCCCGACCCCGGCGCGCTGCGCCGGCCGACCCGGCTGCGGCCACCCGCCTTCCTGCGCTTCCTCACCGGCTTCGGCCTGCTGAACGCGGTCGCGGACCTCGCCACCTTCGCCGTGCTCACGCTCGCCCCGCACGGCGGTGCCGTCCTGGACGACCCGGTGCTGTTCCACTCGGCCTGGTTCACCGAGAACCTGCTCACCCAGGCCCTGGCGATGCTGCTGCTGCGCTCGGGACGGCACCTCGCCGGGCCCCGCCCCGGCCCGGTCGGCTGGGCCTCGGCCGCGCTGGCCGGTGCCGGACTGCTGCTGCCCGCCACCCCGCTCGGCGCGCTCCTCGGCCTGACCGCCCTGCCCGCCGACCGCTACCTCCTGCTGGCCGTCGTCCTCGTGCCGTACGCGCTCGCGCTGACCGTGGCGCGGGTGCGCCACGACCGGCGTCAGCCGTAGGTGAGGTTCGCGCAGGGGTTGTCGTCCGCCGAACGCGCCCCGTTGGCCACCTCGCTGGGCACCGAGGCCGATGTCGAGGACGGTGTCGGGTCGGTCGCGTACGCCTGGCCGAGGACCACGTTGATCCGGGGCGCGCCGATCTGCTCCAGCTGGGCGCCGGGGAAGACCTTGGCCACGGTCTGGGCGCGGTCCGCCATGCCGGGGCCGTACTGGACGACGGTCGCCAGGTGGTTCTGGGAGAGCGCGGTGGCCGTACCGGTGACCGTGAAGCCGGACGCGGTGAGCGTGGCCGAGCCCTTGGCGGCGAGCCCGGTCACCGTGGTGCCGTTGTAGACCGCCACGGCGATGCCCTGGCCGGAGACCGGGGCGGGGGAGTGCGTGGCCGGGCCGGGCTTCTTCGTCGCCTTGCCCTTCCCACCGCTGGCGTCGGCGCCGTCGATCGTACGGTCCGCCTTCAGCGCGGCCCACAGCTCACCGGCGTCCGGCTCCACGACCGCCACCCGCGAACCCGCGTACCGCCAGGGCACGGTGACGAACTTGGTGTTGTGCAGGTCGACGTCCTTCAGCGACATGGCGAACGACAGCAGCTTGTCGGCGCTGCCCAGTCCGGGATCGACGGTCATCGACCTGGTCGCCGCGTCGGCCAGGGGCAGCAGCTTGGTCGGGGTGAACCCCTTGTCCTTGACCTCCTTCAGCAGGCTGCCGACGAACGCCTGCTGCCGCTTGATCCGGCCTATGTCGGAGCCGTCGCCGATGCCGTGCCGGAGGCGGACGTAGTCCAGCGCCTGCCGTCCCGCGACCGTCTGCTCGCCCTGCCGGAAGAGCAGCGTGCCCTTCGTGGCCCGGTTGGGGTTCAGGTCCTTCTGATAGACGTCGTTGGGCAGGCACACCTTCACCCCGCCGACGACCTGGGTGAGCGCGGCGAAGCCCTTGAAGTCCACGACCACCGTGTGGTCCACCCGCAGCCCCGTCAGCTGCTCCACCGTGTTCTGGGTGCAGGCCGGGTTGCCCTTGTCGGTCTCGCCGACGGAGAAGGCCGCGTTGAACATGGTGTCGGGCTGGGCCTGGGTCCAGCCACCGGTGGGGAGCTTGCAGGGCGGGATCGACACCAGGGTGTCGCGCGGTATGGACACGGCCAGCGCGTGCTTGTGGTCGGCGTATATGTGCAGCAGCAGCGTGGTGTCGGAGCGGCCGACGCCGTCCTTGTCGCCGCCGCCCAGCGCCGCGTTGCCGTCGGTGCGCGCGTCCGAGCCGATCAGCAGGACGTTCTCACCCTTGGACGAGCCCGCCGGGCGGTTGTCGGAGAGGCCGCCCGCGTCGAAGGTCTGGATGTTGCCGTTGAGCTTCAGATACACCCAGCCCGCGCCCGCGCCGCCGAGGACCACCAGCGACAGGCAGACGAGGATGGCCACCCGTGCTCTGCGCGCACGGCGCCGCCGCTGGTCCCGCGCGCCGGACCGGGTGCCGCGGCCCGCGTCGCCGGGACCGCTCTCGCCGTCCGGGGTGCCCCGCCCGCCGCCGCGTCGCCGTGACGGTGCCGTTCCCCGGCTGCTCGTGATGCTCATCGGCCGCCCTCTTGTGCCTCTCCCTGGGTTGTACAGTTGCGCAATGTAGCAATCATCGCTGAACGGGCCGGAGGCGCGGGAGCCCCGGCCGTCAGGAATCGCGTGAGAAAAGGGAGGGTGGCCGTGCTCCGGAACGGACTGGAACCCTGGCATCTGCTGGTCGTGGCGATCGTCTTCATCGTGCTGTTCGGCTCCAAGAAGCTGCCGGACACCGCCCGCTCGCTGGGCCGGTCTTTGCGCATCCTCAAGAGCGAGGCGAAGGCGATGAAGGACGAGAGCGCCGCCCCGGCGCCGGTCGACCCCGCTGCCCAGTGAACTCGCCATGCCGGGGGAGAAGTTCCCGTATCACCTGAAAGAGGGAGAACCCGGCGGCAGGGTGCCGTCGGGTCCGAGGAAGCCGCTGTTCAGGCGCGGGCCCGCTCCCGGCGGCGCTGCCGTCGGGACACGCGTGCCTCCTGGTCGGGCAGCCAGCCGAAGGTCAGGCAACTGCCGACGACGCCGAGCAGCAGGCCGATGAAGAAGCCGCCCAGGTTGGACGTGAGCCAGGTGCCCAGGGTGACCAGGACTCCGGCGAGCGAGTAGAACAGCCGCTGGGCCGGGTTGAAGAGGATCAGCAGTCCCAGCAGCACCATCAGGGTGGGCAGCAGATAGCCCGCCAGCCCCTGCATGCCGATGTGCATGACGACCTTCAGCGACGCCTTCTCGGTGAGCAGGATCTCGGCGCCGCCCAGCGCGAGCAGCAGCCCGCCCCAGAACGGCCGACGCCCCCGCCAGTCACGGAAGGACGCCCGCGCTCCCCGGCGCGCACGCTCCGGCACCGGCTCAGCAGCCCGAGTCGCTGAAGCCCAGTTTCAGACCGGGCAGCTTGAACACGGCCGCGGTGGTCGCGTAGTTGGTCTGGCGCAGGTTGGCGATGTGCACGGTGTCGGCCTGCTGGGAGAAGACGCCGATCGGGCCCTTGGCGTTGGCCTTGTTCAGCGTGCTGGCGTCGTTGCCGATCTCGATGTTGTCGAAGGAGGCGTCACCCGACAGCTCGGTGGAGTCGGTGGTCAGATCGGTCGCCGTCACCTTCTTCTCGCCCTGGCCCGCCTTGATCAGCAGGTTGGTGCCGCCCAGGTCGACGCTCTGGCAGAGCTTGGTGAGGGTGGCGCTCTTGATCGCGGAGGTGACGACGAGGACCTGCCCGCCGGTGTCACCCGCGTTCGGGCTGCCGTCCGCCATGTTGTCGAGGCCGCCGAACTGCTCGAAGCCGGTGCCGTTCAGCTCGGTCGCGGTGACCGTGAACGGCATGCCGGAGATGGCGAACTGCACACCCAGCGCGCCCTCGGCGGTCAGGATCGCCAGACCGGCGGCGACCAGGGTGGCGGGGATCGCCAGTACGGCGGCCCGGCGGTACCGGACGCGTCCGCGCCGTTCGCCGCCTGCCGGGCCGGGCTCGGGGGTGGGGGTGGGGTCGGTGGACGAGAGGTCCGGGGACGAGGCCATGTCTGCTCCCATGGGTGCGGGTCCATGTGGTTCCAGGTGGCGCGTTGTCCTGGCGCGGACAAGGGCGATCGCCGGTTACGCGGCGGTAGCCTGCTCGGAAGTTACCGCCGGTTACATGGAGGGTCAAGGGAGTGGTGAAAAGCAGCTCCCGGCCCTGCGAGAACGGCCGATGGCTGCCCCAACTCGCCTTCTGTGTATTGACGTTGACCACACATCCGGTCTACAACTCTGCCTGATCTCCTCGGGACCGTGGCGCCGGGCCCGACGAACGGCACGCGCCCGTTTCCCGGCTTCTCCGGACGGCCGTCCCGTAGGCCGAACCCGAACGAATCCCGCATCGCATCACGGCACACCCTGCTCTCCGTCCCCCACCTCGGAAGAGAGGCACCCGCATGCGCACCCTCCTCGCTCTCGCCGGAACCGTCACCGCGCTCACCCTGGCCGCGGCCGTCCCGGCCGCCGCCGACGGCGGCGCCGTGCTGACCACGGGCGGTGTCGGCGGCACCGCCGTCGCCGTCGGCGACACCCTCACCGCGCCGCTCGCCACCGGCACCTCCGCCACCCTGTACTCCAGCGCGACCGGCACCAGCGGCGTGAAGTGCACGGCGTCCCAGTTCACGGCCCAGGTCACCGGCAACCCGGCCGCGCCGGGCGCCGCCACCGAGTCGGTCACCGGTCACACCTTCGACAGCTCCAGCTGTACCAGCAACGTCACCGGGGTCCTCGGCGTCAGCGGCATCACCGTCGACCACCTGCCCTACACCGCGTCCGTCGCCTCCGACGGCACCCTCTCCGTCGCCCCGGCGAGCGGCTCGACCATCCAGACCACGGTCAAGCTGCGCACCCTGCTCGGCTCGATCAACTGCGTCTACCAGGCGCCGAGTCTGACCGGGAAGGCGGACAACGCCGACAGCAGCATCACCTTCACCAACCAGCAGTTCACGAAGGTGTCCGGCTCGTCGCTGTGCTTCGCCAGCGGCTACTTCACCGCCAAGTACGCCCCCGTCACCGACGCGGGCGCGCCGGTCTTCGTCAACTGACCTCTCTCAAGACCTCGTTCAGCGCCGACGCAGGCGCGGGAGGAGGGCGGCGGCCGCGGTGACCACCAGCACCGCGGCCGCACCGCCCGCCAGCAGTGGAGCCGAGGGACCCGACTTCGCGCGGGTCGCCTCGGCCACCGGCTTGCCGTCGTCCGGTACGGCGGCGTACGAGGAGTCCTTGCGCGGCACGGGAGTCGACGCTTCCGTCGAGGGGTGCGCGGACGCCGGGTGCGAGGCATGGGCGGAGGGGGTCGGCGCCTTCGAGGCCGGCCTCTTGGTCGGTGCGGGCCGCCGGGTGGTGCCCGAACCGCCGCCCGAGGCAGCCTTCTTGCTCGCCAGCACCACGTCGGAGCACGAGTAGTAGGTGTCCGGCGTGCTGGTGTTCTGCCAGATCGTGTACAGCATCTGACGCCCCGTCCGGTCCGAGGGCAGCGTCGCCTGAAGGTGGTACGCCCCGTTGCTCAGCGGCGGGTTCTTGATCTCCGCGAACGGGCGGTCCGGCAGGTCGGACCACTTCAGCGGCTTCGCCGGATCGTAGCCGGGCTTGGTCAAGTACAGCCGGAACGTGCCCTCGTGGGCGATCGTGGAGGCGTACGTCAGGGTCATCCGGGCGCCCGGGGTCAGCCGGGTGGCGGGCCAGTCGGCGCGGGCCAGGTCGAGACCGCGGTAGGCGGAGAGGTTCCCGCTGCACAGCTTGCCGTCCGGAATCACCTGCCGGTCGCGGCCGTCGACGCCCGGCACCCGCAGGTTGTCCCACGCGGTGAAGGGGGCGCCGTTCGCCGCGATCGCGGCCCGGCAGGCGGCCGTCCCGTTGGCGCTGCCGCCCTGGGGCGAACAGGCGTAGACCCGGCTGACCGGATCGGTGGGGGCACCGTGCGCCTGGGCCGGTCCCGCCGTCCACGGCAGCAGCAGGAGCGGGGTCGCGGCCGCGGCCGCCAGAGTGCTCAGGCGGGCGGTCATCCGAGTCATCCGGAACGTCTCCTCGGCGGGGCGGGTGGAAGGGTCGCGACCCCCAATACGGCTTACGGCGCTTGGGCGTTCACGCCCCGGCGAGCCGAAGAAGTCAATTCACCGACCGCGTCGGCTGTTTTTGACGTGCCCCCCGCCGCCGGTGAATCTTCGCGTAAGTGACGCGGTGCACCCGGAAGGCCAGGAGTCGGATAAAAGCGGAAGGCCCAGTTCACCCCGGTGGAGCAGGGGAGGAAGTGTGGAAGAACGCGGAATCCCGGTGCGTCCCGCGTGACTCCCGTTGCCGCTGGGTGAGTTATCGTATGCGAGGCATCAAAACAAACCGCGTGTCCCGTTCGTGCAGGAAGAGGGGTCGGCCGATGGCGAGGCAGTTGCGCGCTGAACAGACCCGGACGACGATCATCACGGCCGCGGCCGACCTGTTCGACCGGCAAGGGTACGAATCCACCAGTCTGAGCGACATCGTCGGACACGCGAACGTCACCAAGGGCGCCCTGTACTTCCACTTCGCCGCCAAGGAGGACCTGGCCCACGCCATCCTCGAACTCCAGTCGGCGGCCGCCCGCCAAGTGGTGGCCGAGGTCGAGAACCGGGGCTGCTCCTCACTGGAGGCGCTGATGCGGGCCACGTTCGCCCTCGCCCGCCTCGCCGTGCACGACCCGGTGCCCCGCGCCGGACTCCGCCTGGTCACCACCGACCTGACCATGCGGCCACCGTTGCGGCACCCCTTCACCGAGTGGCTGGAGTTCACCTCCCGCAAGCTGAACGGCGCGGTCCGGGACTGCGATGTGCACGCCGATCTGGACGCCGGGATCGTCGCCCACTCCCTGGTCTGCTTCTTCGTCGGCACCCGCGTCGCCGGGCGCACCCTGGAACCGCCCGCGCGACTGCCCCGCAGGGTCGCCGAGATGTGGTACCTCATGCTCCGCAGCCTGGTCCCGGTGCACCGCCGCCCCCGCTATCTGGCCCTCGCGGCACAGCTGGAGCGGGAGACCAGGATCGGCTGACCCGCGCGATACGGTGACGGCATGTCCGACGCCGCCCCCACCGCGCCCGTCATCCGCGCCGACGAACCGGGCTCCTTCCCGCACAGTACGCTCGCCGAACGGCACCCCGCGATCATCCGCCAGGTCCGCGACGCCCTTCCCTACGAGCCCCCGCAGCGGCGCGCGCTGGACGCCCTGCTGAAGAACTGCACCGAGGGCGTCATCGAACCCCTCCCCGCCGACGCCCCCGACCACGCGCGCTGGGTGGACTGGGGCATGGACACCTACGCGGGCCGGTCCTGGTTCGACGTGCCCTGGCTGTGGTCCGAGAGCTACTTCTACCGCCTGCTGCTCGGCGCCGTCGGCTACTTCGGGCCCGGCGCCTGGCGCGGCATCGACCCGTTCCGCCCGTCCAAGACCGGCGAACTCGACTCCGCCGAGACCGACGACGAACTGTCCGCGCTCGACGCACTGCGGGACCGTCCGGCCGACGAACGCGTCCGGGCCCTGCTGAGCGGCTCCCTGTGGGGCAACCGCGCCGACCTCAGTTTCCAGCTCTCCTCGGAGGGCGGTGAGCGGCGCGAGGCGGCCCCCGGCCTGGTGGCCGACGACAGCGACCTCCTCTGGTCCCTCCTTCCGCCCGGCGGCACCGGCACCCTCTGCCTCGTCGCGGACAACGCCGGCCGCGAACTCGTCCCCGACCTGCTGCTCATCGCCGCGCTCCTCACCGAGCCGCGTGTCGGCCGGGCGGTCCTGCACGTCAAGCCGGACCCGTACTACGTCTCCGACGCCACCACCGCCGACGTGATCGACGCCCTGCGCCGCCTGCGCTCCGCCTCCGGACTGGCGCGGGAGTACGGCGACACGCTCTGGTCGGCCCTGGGCGACGGCCGCCTCACCGTCCGCGCCCACCCCTTCTCCTGCTCGCCGCTGCCCTACGCCGACATGCCGGACGACCTGCGCGCCGACTTCGCCGCCGCCACCCTCACCGTGTTCAAGGGCGACCTCAACTACCGCCGTCTGGTGGGCGACCGGTACTGGCCGCCCACCACGCCCTTCGACGAGGTGACCGCCTACTTCCCCGGCCCGGTGGCCGCGCTGCGCACCCTCAAGTCCGAGGTGATCACCGGTCTCTCCCCGTCCACCGAGGCCGCGCTGGACCAGGCGGAGGGGACGAAGTGGCTCACCGGCGGCAGCCACGCCCTGATCCAGGTCAACCCGTCACACGGCCCGCACGGGCAGTGACGCGACCCCGTTGGTGACGCCGGAGCCGGACCGCGGCACCGGCCCGGCGAGCCGCAGGGTCGGCAGGACGCGCAGCACCTCCTCGTAGAGGACACGCAGTTGCAGTCGGGCGAAGTCGGCGCCCAGGCACAGGTGCGGGCCCACGCCGAGCGAGAGATGCGGGTTGGGCGTGCGGGCCAGGTCCAGCCGGTCGGGGTCGGCGAAGACCCGCTCGTCGTGGTTGGCGGCCGCGAGGGAGACGACGACCTCGTCGCCGCGCCGGATGCGTCGGCCGGAGAGTTCGGTGTTCGTGGCGGCGGTACGGCGCATCGTGAGCAGAGGCGGGTGCCGACGAAGCAACTCCTCCACGGCGGAATCGAGTTCCGCTGCTCCCTCGCGCAGCTTCCGGTAGGCCTGGGGGTGTTCGGCCAGGGTCAGCAGGCCGCCCGCCGCCGCGTCGCGCATGGGGGCGAGGCCGGTGGTCAGGAGCAGGGGGACGAGCATCTCCAGCTCGGCGGACGTGAGTTGGGCGTTGTGGGCGAGCACCGTGGTGAGGTCGTCGTCCGGGTAGCGGCGGCGGTGGACGATGAGCTGACGGGCGTAGCCGCTCATGTCCTCCGGCGCGTGCGGCCCGGTCCAGCGGGGCAGACGGCGCCGGTCGGCGTGCGGGATGCCCAGCAGATCGGCCAGGTTGAGCGAGGTGTACGGATCGGACACGGCCGCGGCGAGGTCGAGGACGCCGTCGGCCGAGCGGGCCGTGTCCAGTGCCCGCGCGAGCAGGGTGCGGGCGCGCTCGCGGGCGGTTCCGGTGAAGCGCGCGACGCGCTCGGGGGTGAGGGCGCGGGCCGCGTGTTCTCTGAGCCGGGTGTGCTGGGGCGGGTCCAGGTGGGACAGCAGCTGTCTCAGGAGGGGGAGTTCGCCGGGGTGGGGGAGGGAGGAGTACGTCGCCGCGTCCTGGAGTACGTGACGGGCGTCGGCGTGCCGGGTCACCGCCCAGAAGCCGGGACCGGGCGGGTGGTCCGCCGTGCCGGGCTCGTCCTGCCAGGACACCGGGCCGGAGGAGTGCGGTAATCGGTGCCGGGGAGGCGGGGAGGGGATCATGGCCCATACCGTGGCCCCGGCCCGAGGGGCGGGCAAGGGGAGTGACGGCCTCCGGTGGAGGGCTGGCCGGATGTCGACGGCAGGGCCGGAAAACGGGCCCTGGGCAGAGGGCTGGCTGTGACGGTCAACGCCACACAGAGCGGTGCGAGTTCCCGGTTTCGGTACCGGTTCACGCGATGGTGTGATCATCCAAGTCGCGACGGATGACCCATTTGCCCGCCGGGTAGCCCCCCGCCATGACGCAGCCGTTCGAACTCCCGCACTTCTACATGCCGTATCCCGCGCGGCTCAACCCGCATCTCGACGAGGCCCGTGCCCACTCCACCGCGTGGGCACGCGAGATGGGCATGCTGGAAGGCTCCGGGG
Organism: Streptomyces sp. NPDC090119; assembly: GCF_044747085.1. NCBI lineage: Bacteria > Bacillati > Actinomycetota > Actinomycetes > Kitasatosporales > Streptomycetaceae > Streptomyces > Streptomyces sp. NPDC090119. The sequence goes on from NZ_JBIVDK010000001.1 coordinate 376,168, forward strand.
TCTGGGACCAGGCCGACCTGGAGGCACACGACTACGGCCTGCTGTGCGCCTACACCCACCCCGACTGCGACGGCCCGGCGCTCTCGCTGATCACCGACTGGTACGTGTGGGTGTTCTTCTTCGACGACCACTTCCTCGACATGTTCAAGCGCACCCAGGACCGGGCGGCCGGCAAGGCGCACCTGGACCGACTGCCCCTGTTCATGCCGCTCGACCCCGCCACCCCCGTACCCGAACCGGAGAACCCGGTCGAGGCGGGCCTCGCCGATCTGTGGGCACGCACGGTCCCCGCGATGTCCGCGGACTGGCGGCGCCGGTTCGCCGTGGCCACCGAGCACCTGCTCAACGAGTCGATGTGGGAGCTGTCCAACATCAACGAGGGGCGGATCGCCAACCCGGTCGAGTACATCGAGATGCGCCGCAAGGTGGGCGGCGCGCCCTGGTCGGCGGGGCTCGTGGAGTACGCGACCGCCGAGGTGCCCGCCGCGGTCGCCCGGACCCGCCCGCTCCGGGTGCTGATGGAGACCTTCTCCGACGCCGTCCATCTGCGCAACGACCTGTTCTCCTACCAGCGGGAGGTGGAGGAGGAGGGCGAGAACAGCAACGGCGTGCTGGTACTGGAGAAGTTCTTCGGCTGCACCACCCAGGAGGCCGCCGAGACCGTCAACGACGTCCTCACCTCACGGCTGCACCAGTTCGAGCACACCGCGCTCACCGAGGTACCCGCCGTCGCGCTGGAGAACGGCCTGCGGCCGGACGAGGTCGCGGCGGTGGCCGCCTACACCAAGGGCCTCCAGGACTGGCAGTCCGGCGGCCACGAGTGGCATCTGCGCTCCAGCCGGTACATGAACCAGGGCGCCCGCTCCGGGACGCCCTGGCGGGTGCCGAGCGGCCCCGGCACCTCGGCCGCCGACGTCCGCGCCCTGCTGGCCTCGGCGGGCGCCGAACGGCTGCGCGCGTACACGCATGTGCCGTTCCAGAAGGTCGGCCCGTCGCTGCTGCCCGACTTCCACATGCCGTTCCCGCTGGCGCTGAGCCCGCACGTCGACGCCGCCCGCCGCAGCCTCGTCACCTGGTGCCAGGACATGGGCATCCTGAGCGAGGGCGTCTGGGACGAGGACAAGCTCGCCGCGTACGACCTCGCGCTGTGCTCCGCCGGACTCGACCCCGACGCCACGCCCGAGGCCCTCGACCTGAGCGCGCGGTGGCTGGCCTGGGGGACGTACGGCGACGACTACTACCCCCTCGTGTACGGCCACCGCCGCGACCTGGCCGCCGCCCGCCTGACCACGGCCCGGCTCTCCCAGTGCATGTCCGTGGACGGCGAACCGGCCGTGGTCCCCGCCAACGCCATGGAACGCGGGCTCGTCGACCTGTGGACGCGGACCACCGCGCCGATGAGCGTCGAACAGCGGCACACCCTGAAGGCCGCCGTCGACGTGATGACCGAGAGCTGGGTGTGGGAGCTGTCCAACCAGGTGCAGCAGCGCGTCCCCGACCCGGTCGACTATCTCGAGATGCGCCGCGCCACCTTCGGCTCCGACCTCACCCTGAGCATGTGCCGGATGGGCCAAGGTCCCGCCATCCCGCCCGAGGTGTACCGCAGCGGTCCGGTGCGCTCCCTGGAGAACGCGGCCATCGACTACGCCTGCCTCCTCAACGACGTCTTCTCGTACCAGAAGGAGATCGAGTACGAGGGGGAGATCCACAACGCGATCCTCGTCGTGCAGAGCTTCTTCGGCATCGACTACCCGGCCGCGCTCGCCGTCGTCCACGACCTGATGACCCAGCGCATGCGGCAGTTCGAGCATGTCGCCGCCCACGAACTGCCCGTGCTGTACGACGACTTCCAGCTGTCCGAGGAAGCGCGCACGGCGATGGGCAACTATGTCCTCGACCTCCAGAACTGGCTCGCGGGCATCCTCAACTGGCACCGCGAGGTCGACCGCTACAAGGCCGAGTGGCTGGGCAGCCGGGCACACGGCTTCGTACCGGGCCAGGGCCCGGCCCGGCTCCAGCTGATCGGCTGAGCCGAGCGGGAGCGGGGTCAGGCCGGGCGCGGTGCCGTCGCGGCGTGCTCGACCGCGGCCCGGCCCAGCGCCCGGATCATCGGGTGCGGGCGGGAACCGTCGCCGTACAGCTCCGGCTGGAACAGGGAGCCCAGGAAGAAGGGGTGGTCCGGGAGTTCGGCGACCCGGACCTGCCCGTCGGTGTCGTGACCGGAGAAGCGCATGCCGTGGGCGCGCAGCGTGCCGAGGTGGCGGGAGGGGCCGTAGGAGCAGAAGTACCGCTCGACGGTGCGGGTCGAGCCGATCACCGACTCGGCCAGCGAGCCCGGCTCCAGGACCACCGTGGCCTCGTGGCCCAGCAGGGAGCAGGACAGCGGCTCGATCAGGAGGTCGTCGGCACCGGGGTCGTTCTCGGCGTGCGCCACACCGGTCAGGCCGCACACGTTCCGCGCGAACTCCAGCAGGGTGTGCTGGAAGCCGCCGCACGTGCCGAGGAACGGGATGCGCTCCTCGCGTGCCGTGCGGACGGCCGCCAGCACACCCGCCTCGCTGCGGTACGGACTCCCCGGCAGCACCCACACAGCGTCGAAGCCCCGCACCGCGCCCTCCGCCTCGGCGTCCTCCGAGGGAATCCAGTAGGCGTCCAGGACCACCCGGTCCCGCTCGGCGAGCGCTTCGAGGAGGCGCGGTATCCGGGTGTGCGAGACGACATGCGGGGAGCGGTCGCCGACCAGGGCGACGGTGGCGGTACGAACTGCGGTATCGGTCATGACAGCCATCCTGGGCGGCTGTTGACGTTCACGTCCAACGATGATTCATGCACGGTCGATAAGCGTTGCTGATGGGCGCTGCGGACGCCTCCCACGAGGGACCAATCAGCACATCGCGTACTCTGAAGCCGTCGAGGCCGAGGCCCTGACGACACAACGAATCACTTTCACTTCGCGGCAGTTTCGGGGGAGCAGGCCCATGGACCCGCATCTGCTGCGCACCTATGTCACCGTGGTGCGCCTCGCCTCCTTCTCCGCCGCCGCACGGGAGTTGGGGTACACGCAGTCGGCGGTCTCCCAGCACATCGCCGCCCTCGAACTGGACCTGGGTGCCCCGCTGCTCACCCGCCGCCCCGTCGCCCCCACCCCGGCCGGGGAACGGCTGCTGGAGCACGCGGGCCCGCTGCTGCTCCGCCTGGACGCGGCCCGCGCCGATGTGGCACGCCTGGCCGGCGCCCCCGCGCAGGGCCTGACCCTCGTCACCACCCCGACCGCGCTCGGCCCCCATGCCCTCGGCGCCCTCCCCGCCACCGGGCTCGCCCTCTCCGTCGTGGGCCGGGACGAGGTGCTCACGGCCGTGGCCACCGGGACCGCCGACCTGGGCCTGGTCGACGGGCTGGCCGCGCCGAGCGATCCGCTGAGCCTGCCGGACGTGGCCCCGCTGACCGCGCACGGGGTCGACGAACAGCCCGTCGCCGTACTGCTGCCCACCGGGCACCCCCTCGCGCGCCGCACCGGACTACGGCTCGGCGACCTCACCGACGCACGCTGGATCGACGCCCCCGACGCCTCCCTCCCCCTCGACCAGTTGCGCACCGCCAACGGCGGCGGCGCCTTCCGTCCCGCCCTGCGCTACACCGGCACCGACCTGCGCACCCTCACCGCCCTCACCGCCGCCGGACACGGCCTCGCCCTACTCCCGCTGTCGACCGCCACCGGCATCCCCGGCACCGTCCCCCTGCCGCTCACCTCCCCCCGTCTCGTGCACCGCACGGAACTCCTGTACACCGGCACCCCCACCGGAGCCGCCGCGGTGATGGCGCGGCGCCTGCTGACCTTCACCCGTTGACTACCCTCCGCCACGCGCTGGCCAGTCTCACTCGTTCGGGTCGGAGCGTGGGGCGCCTGGTTGACCCGTGCCCGACAGCCGCCGTCACCTCTGGAAACCCGGTGAACCCGGTGGTCGCCGTATGTGCCGCGCGCCATGATGGCCTCATGCCGACCGCCCGCCCACAGCCCCGCCGAGCAGTCACGCGCGCCGTGCGACCGGGCGTCGGCCCACTGTCCCGCCAGCACGACCACACCCGGAGGCCCGGATGACCGGCAGTACGCCCGCGATCTTCACCGCCGACGACTACCGCGCCCGCATGGCGCGCGCGGCCGATGCCGCCGCCGAGGCGGGGCTCGCGGCGCTGCTGGTGGCGCCGGGACCGGATCTGGTGTGGCTCACCGGGTACGCGCCCCCCGTCACCGAGCGGCTCACCCTGCTGGTCCTGGTGCCCGGCCGCGAGCCCGTGCTCGTGGTGCCCGCGCTGGAGGCACCCGACGCCGAGAAGGCCGCGGGCGCCCCCGGACTCACCCTGCTGAGGTGGACCGACGGCGAGGACCCGCACGCCCTGACCGCCGACCTCCTCGACCCCAAGGGCACCGTCGGCGTCAGCGACAACGCGTGGGCACTGCACCTGCTCGCCCTCCAGCGCGCCCTGCCGGACCTCACCTGCGCCGCCCTCACCGACGCCCTGCCCATGTTGCGCGCCGTCAAGGACGCGGCCGAGCTGGAACTCCTGGCCGCCGCCGGTGCCGCCGCCGACGCCGCGTTCGCGGAGATCCGCACGCTGCCCTTCGCCGGGCGCCGCGAGGACGAGGTGGGCCGCGACCTCGCCGGACTGCTGCGCCGCTTCGGGCACTCCCAGGTCGACTTCACCATCGTCGGCTCCGGCCCCAACGGCGCCAACCCGCACCACGAGGTCGGCGACCGGGTCATCGAGCGCGGCGACATGGTCGTGCTCGACTTCGGCGGCCTCAAGGACGGCTATGGCTCCGACACCACGCGCACGGTCCACGTGGGCGAGCCGACCGAGGAGGAGCGCCGGGTCCACGACGTGGTGCGGGCCGCGCAGGAGGCCGGGTTCCGGGCCGTCCGGCCGGGCGCCACCTGCCAGGACGTCGACCGTGCCGCCCGCGCGGTGATCGAGGACGCGGGGTACGGGCCGTACTTCATCCACCGCACCGGGCACGGCATCGGCGTCACCACGCACGAGCCGCCGTACATGATCGAGGGCGAGGAGCAGCCGCTCGTACCCGGCATGTGCTTCTCGATCGAGCCCGGCGTCTACCTGCCCGGCCGGTTCGGGGTGCGGATCGAGGACATCGTGACGGTGACGGAGGACGGCGGACGCCGCCTGAACGACACCACCCGTGAGATGGTCGTGGTGGACTGACGAGACCCGCGCGGAGACTTCCGCGCCGACCCTCCGGAACGGCGAGACACGACCCATGACCCGGCCACCGACCCCCACCCCGGACACCGTGCGCGCACTGGTCCGCTCCCTGCTCAGGAGCGGTACGGCGGAGGGGGTCCAGGTGCGGCCGGTCGTGGACGGGCGGCCGTACACCTGGTGGGTCGGCGCCCGGCACGTACTGCGGCTCGCGCCCGACCGGGAGGCGTCCACGCGGCTGCGGCGCGAGGCACGGCTGCGCGACCTGGTGCGGCCGCACCTGCCCGTTGCCGTCCCGGCCGGAGTGGCCTACGGCGACTGGACGCCCGGTCTCGCCTGCACGCTCGACGCCCGGCTGCCCGGTGACTTCGGCGGCGGGCACGAGGTGTCCGCGCTCGGCGAGGCCGACCTCGCCGGGCTGCTCACCGGACTCCGCGCGGTCCCGGTGCGGCAGGCCGAGACACTCGGTGTGCCGCGCGTGGCGGCACGGTCCCTGGGGGCGCTGCGCCGTATCGCCGCACACGCGGCCGAACGGCTCGCCGCCGCCGACGAGTTCGACGCCGGGCAGTTGCGCCAGCTCACCCCGTCCGGGGCCACGCAGCTCGCGGCGCAGCCCGGCTCGGCCGTCCTCACCCACCACCGGCTCACCGACGACCACGTGCTGATCAGCGCCGACGGCCGGGTCCGCGCCGTCCTCGACTGGACCGGCGCGTCCCTGGGCGACCCCGCCGAGGACATCGCCGCCCTCGCCACCTCGGTCGGCGCCCCCGCCGCCGTCCGCGCCGCGACCCTCGCGGGCTACGGCCCCCGCCCCTGCCTGCGCGGCCTCTGGCTCGCCCGCTGCGACACGGTGATCGCCCTGACCGAGCACCTGGACACCCCGGCCGCCGCGCCGCTGCGGTCCGCGCTGCTCAGGGCGTGGGAGCCGATCATGCTGGAGCGGGTCACCGAGCTCAAGGACGAGGAGTAGCCCCCGAGCCCGGACGCGGGCCCTAAGGCTGGGACAGCACCACGCACGACTCCCCGGGCACCTGAAGCAGCCCGTCCGGGCCGGGCGGTTCCACCGACTCGTCCCACGCGGCCAGGATCTCCAGGTGGCCCGTGCCCAGCGGGATGGCGGCCGGTTCCTTGCCCAGGTTGACCGCGACGCGGATGTCACCCCGGCGGAAGGCCAGCCAGTGGGCGGACTCGTCGTAGGCGACCTTGGTGTCCGCGAGGTCGGGGACCGTGAGGTCGGGGCGCTCGTGGCGCAGCGCGATGAGACGGCGGTACCAGGCGAGGAGGCGGGCGTGGGGGGCGCTGTCGGGCTCGGACCAGTCCAGGCAGGAGCGATCGCGGGTGGCCGGGTCCTGGGGGTCGGGGACGTCCTCCTCGGCCCAGCCGTGCGACGCGAACTCCCGCCGCCTGCCCCGCCGTACGGCCTCCGCCAGCTCGGGGTCGGTGTGGTCGGTGAAGTACTGCCAGGGCGTGCCGGCCCCCCACTCCTCGCCCATGAACAGCATCGGGGTGAGCGGCGAGGTCAGGGTGAGCGTGGCCGCGCAGGCCAGCAGGCCGGAGGAGAGGGTGGCGGCGAGGCGGTCGCCCTGGGCGCGGTTGCCGATCTGGTCGTGGGTCTGGCTGTAGCCGAGCAGCCGGTGCCCGCTCAGCCGGGCCCGGTCCAGCGGGCGGCCGTGGGCCCGGCCCCGGAAGCTGGAGTGGCTGCCGTCGTGGAAGTAGCCGCCGGTCAGGGTCTTGGCGAGCGCGGCGAGCGGGGCCTCGGCGAAGTCGGCGTAGTAGCCCTGGGACTCGCCGGTCAGGGCGGTGTGCAGGGCGTGGTGGAAGTCGTCGTTCCACTGGGCGTGCAGGCCCAGGCCGTGCTCGGTGCGCGGGGTGATCATCCGGGGGTCGTTCAGGTCGGACTCCGCGATCAGGAACAGCGGGCGGCCCTCCTCCTCGCCCAGGGCGTCCACGGCCGCCGACAGCTCCTCCAGGAAGTGCAGGGCGCGGTCGTCGTGCAGGGCGTGCACCGCGTCCAGCCGGAGCCCGTCGAGGCGGTAGTCCCGCAGCCAGGCCAGGGCGCTGTCCCGGAAGTAGGCGCGCACCTCGTCCGAGCCGGGCGCGTCCAGGTTCACCGCGGCGCCCCACGGGGTCTGGTGCGTCTCCGTGAAGTACGGTCCGAAGGCCGGGAGTTGGTTGCCGGAGGGGCCCAGGTGGTTGTGCACCACGTCCAGCACGACACCGAGGCCCAGGTCGTGCGCCCGGTCCACGAACCGCTTCAGCGCCTCCGGCCCGCCGTACGGCTCGTGCACCGCCCACGGCGCCACCCCGTCGTACCCCCAGCCGTGCCGACCGGGGAAGGAGCACAGCGGCATCAACTCGACGTGAGTGACGCCCAGTTCCTTCAGGTGGCCGAGCCGGTCGGCGGCCGCGTCCAGCGTGCCCTCGGGGGTGTACGTGCCCACGTGCAGCTCGTACAGCACCGCGCCCGGCAGCCCGCGCCCCGGCCAGTCGGCGCGCCACTCGTACCGGTCTTGGTCGACGACCGCGCTCAGCCCGTCCGGGCCGTCCGGCAGGCGGCGCGAGCGCGGGTCGGGCAGGACGGGGCCGTCGTCCAGCGCGAAGCCGTACCGGGCGCCGTCCGTCGCGTCCGCCTCCGCCGTCCACCAGCCCGTCCGCTGCGGATCGGGTTCCATCGTCCGCGTGGCGCCCTCGCAACTGAGCGCGACCCGGTCTGCCTGTGGTGCCCACACCTCGAACTTCACGGACGGTTCCCCTTCGTCTGCTCACCGTGATGCAGTCGGTCCATCGTGCCGTGAATTCGATCAATCCGCTTTCGAATCCGGGCTTTTCGGCCGGGTGTCGTGGAAGGGGACGTGTCGGGGCGCCGGTTGTCTCTTCTGGACACCTCGGGGTGCGCTGCCCGACAATCACGAATGTGACGTCGTCCTTCGAATTCCCCGTGTATCCCGCCCGGGTCTCCGACGCGGAACGCGACAAGGCGCTGCGGGTACTGCGGGACGGCGTCGCCCTGGGCAAGCTGTCGCACGACACGTTCGTGCACCGGATGGAACTGGCGCTCGCCGCGCGCAGTCCCCGCGAACTCGCCGTGCTCACCGCCGATCTGCGGGACGGCAACCGGCTGAGCCGCGCCCTGTTCGGCACCGTCGGGGCCGTGTCGGGCTTCGGCGTCCGGCTGCGCCGGGCCTGGCACGCCGAACGGCTGCCCAAACTGCTGCTGCCCCACCCGACGCACGGCCACCCGCTGCGCATCGGCCGCGATCCCGCCAGCGGGCTGCGGCTGAACCACGAGACCGTCTCCCGCGTGCACGCCGAACTCCGCCACCAGGACGGCATGTGGGTGCTGCGGGACCTCGGCTCCACCAACGGCACCACCGTCAACGGGCGCCGGGTGCTGGGCGCCGTGGCGGTGCGCGAGGGGGACCTCGTCGGCTTCGGCACGGTCTCCTACCGGCTCGCGGCCGACTGACCGACCGGACCCGAACTGGTGTGCTGGAACCGACGTTCCGGCTTCCGTTCGGGTGAGTCGGGCTGGCGCGGCCCGGCCATCGTGCCGATGCACCGTACATGAACCGTCTGACACGTACGGCGGCGCTCGCCGCCACCCTCATGGCTACCTGTCTGCTCGCCCCCGGCACCACCGCCCACGCGGCGTCCGGTGACTGGCTCTCCCTCACCGTCACCCGGCCCGGCACCACCGGCGGCGGCACCCGCGCCGCCCTGCTGCTCTGCGACCCGCCGCAGGGCCACCCGAAGGCCGCCGAGGCGTGCGCTGAACTCGCTGCCGCCGACGGCGACTTCAGCCGCCTGAGTGACCCGGACACCCTCTGCCCGCTGATCTACGCCCCGGTCCGCGCGCACGCCCAGGGCCGCTGGAACGGCCGGCCGATCGAGTTCGAGCGGACGTTCGGCAACGCGTGCCAGCTGCGCGCCGAGACGGGTGACGTGTTCGCCCTGGAGGGCTGAACGCGAGGCCGGGTGGCGGCTCCCCAGGACCTCCGCCACCCGGCCCTCCTCGCTCGCTCAGCCCTGCTCGTCGATCCGCTCCAGCAGCCCGACCGGCAGCGCCGCGAAGAGATCCTCCGCGCGCACCTCCCCGCTGAACTCGCGGTCCGGCGCGAGCGCGTCACGCCACCGGCCGGGCGGCAGCGCGAGGTGGGTGTCGTGCCAGCCGCCCGCCTCGTCGAGGTGGACGGAGAGCCGGGTCACCGCCGTGATCACGTCCCCGGAGCGGGAGAACGCCAGCACATGCTCGGCCGCCGGACCCTCCGCCAGCAGCGGGGCGTACGTCCCCGTCGTGCCGAAGACCTCCGGACGGCGTGCCCGGAGCTGGAGCGCCGCCTTGGTCAGCGCCTCCTTCTCGCCCGGCGCGGTCGGCGGGAAGGGGACCGGCCTGCGGTTGTCGGGGTCGACCAGCGCCCGGTACTCGCTCTCCGTGCCCTGGTACACGTCCGGCACGCCCGGCATCGTCAGGTGGACCAGTGCGGTGCCCAGCACGTTGGCCCGGATGTGCGGCTCCAGCGCCTTGCGGAAGGCGGCCACCCGCTCACCGGGCGGCCCGCAGGGCCCGGCGGCGATGAACGCCGTCACCGCGTCCTCGTACGGTGGCTCCTGCTCGGTCCAGCTGGTGTACATGCCCGCCTCGCGGACGTGCTTGAGCAGTGCCTCGCGGACCCGCTCCTCCTCGGCCGGGCCGAGCCCGAACACCGTCTGCCAGGCGGCCCAGGCCAGTTGGCCGTCGGGTACCACCTCCGGTTCCCGGCTCACCTCGGCGAGCAGCTTGGCCCAGCGGCCGGGGCACTCGGTGAGCACGTTCAGCGCCGCCCGGACGTCCGCGCTGCGCTTGGTGTCGTGCGTGGTCACCACGGTGCCGGTGTCCGGCCAGTAGCGGGCCAGTCGGGCGCAGTAGGCGTGGAACTCCGCCGGGGACACCCCCACCCGGCCCGGATCGCCGCCCACCTCGGTCGCCGAGAGCAGCGGCACGTAGCGGTAGAACGCCGTGTCCTCCACCGACTTGGCCCGCAGCGCGGAGGCGGTCTGGGCGAACCGGGCGCGGAACTCGGTGAGTTCGGGCACGGTTTTGTCGTCCGGACCGATCAGCAGCCCGCGCACCAGGTCGACCGCGTCGGCCTCCTCCGACACCGCGAACGCCTGCCGGGCCTCCGTCGCGGCCTCCGCGGTGACGATGCCCGCGGCGTCCTGGGAGGTGTACGGCCGGTAGACCGGCATCCGGACCAGCAGCTCCTCCAGGGCCGTGCGCAGCGCCCAGGGCGCGCGGTCGCGCAGCGCCAGGTCCGGAGAGGCGGCGCACAGCCGGACCGCCGAGCGGGTGAGCCGGTCGGCCTCGGCGGCCAGCTCATGGGTGAGCACCTTGTACGCGGCCCGGCGCACCGTGGCGTCCCAGTCGCCGCCCCGGTCGAGCTGCGGAGCGGCGAACGCCCGGTAGTGGGCTTCGAGTTCGGCGGCACCGGCCGGGCCGGTGAAGACGCCGTCGATGCGGCGCAGGGCGTCGTAGCCGGTGGTTCCGGCGACGGGCCAGGAGTCGGGCAGCTCCTCCTCGTCGGCGAGGATCTTCTCCACCACCGTCCAGCGGCCCCCGGTCGCCTCGTCGAGCCGGGCCAGATAGGCGTCCGGGTCGGCGAGACCGTCCGGGTGGTCGATGCGCAGGCCGTCGATCACGTCCTCCGCCAGCAGCTGGAGGATCTTGCCGTGGGTGGCGTCGAAGACCTCGGGGTCCTCCACCCGTACCCCGATCAGCTCGGAGATGCTGAAGAAACGCCGGTAGTTCAGCTCGGTGCGGGCCAGCCGCCACCACACCGGGCGGTACCACTGGGCGTCCAGCAGCTCGGGCAGCGGCAGCCCCTCGGTGCCGGAGCGCAGCGGGAAGAGGTGGTCGTGGTAGCGCAGCATGTCGCCGTCGACCACCAGGTGCTCCCGCTCGGCGGAGACGGGCCCGCCGAGCACCGGCAGCAGCACCTGGCCGCCGCGCGAGGCCCAGTCGATGTCGAACCAGCGCGCGTACGGCGACTCGGGGCCCTCCCGGAGCACCTCCCACAGGGCGCGGTTGTAGCGAGGGGCCATCGCCATGTGGTTCGGCACGATGTCCACCACCAGACCGAGCCCGTGCTCCCGCGCAGTGCGCGACAGCGCCCTGAGCCCGTCCTCGCCGCCCAGCTCCGCGCGTACGCGCGCGTGGTCCACGACGTCGTAACCGTGGGTGGAGCCGGGGACGGCCTCCAGGACGGGGGACAGATGCAGGTGCGAGACGCCCAGCGACGCCAGATAAGGCACGGCCGCCTCGGCGGCGGCGAAGGGGAACGAGGGCTGGAGCTGTAGGCGGTAGGTGGCCGTGGGCACCCCTGGTCCGGGTCGCACTGAAGTCATGCAGAGCTACGTACCCCGCCTGCGGCTCTTCGTGTCATCCGGGTCCGCATCCGGCCCACGCGATCCGGACACCGGCCGGGGACACACCTCCGTGTCCCCGGCCGGTACGCGTCACGCCGGGCGCTGGAGCACGGTCAGGCTGCGGTCCGGCAGCGTGAGCCGGTCACCGGCCGCCACCTTCGGACCCTGACCCGGCGGTACCCCCTCCGGCTGGGCGGTGTCCACGACCACCTGCCACTGCCTGCCGTGGTCCACCGGCACCAGGAAGTCCAGCGGCTCGTGCGAGGCGTTGAACATCAGCAGGAACGAGTCGTCCGCGATGTGCTCCCCGCGCGGTCCCGGTTCGGAGATCGCGTTGCCGTTCAGGAACACGGCCAGCGCGGAGGCGGGCGCCGAGTCCCAGTCCGCCTGGGCCATCCGCTCGCCCTCCGGGGTGAACCAGGCGACGTCCGACAGCTCGTCCCGGGTGCCCTCCACCGGGCGCCCGTGCAGGAAGCGGCGGCGCCGGAACACCGGGTGCTCGCTGCGCAGCCCCACCATCGCCCGGGTGAACTCCAGCAGTGCGGCCCGCTCGTCCTCCCCCTCCGAACCCTCCATCTCCTCCAGCTCGGGCCAGTCCACCCAGGAGATCTCGTTGTCCTGGCAGTAGGCGTTGTTGTTGCCGCGCTGGGTACGGGCGAACTCGTCGCCGTGGCTGATCATCGGCACGCCCTGGGACAGCATCAGCGTGGCGATGAAGTTGCGCATCTGCCGGGCGCGCAGCTCACGCACGTCCGCCTCGTCGGTGTCGCCCTCCACCCCGCAGTTCCAGGACCGGTTGTGGCTCTCGCCGTCCCGGTTCTCCTCGCCGTTGGCGTCGTTGTGCTTGTCGTTGTACGAGACCAGGTCGTTCAGGGTGAAGCCGTCGTGGCAGGTGACGAAGTTGATCGAGGCCAGCGGGCGGCGCCCGTCGTCCTGGTAGAGGTCGGAGGAGCCGGTGAGCCGGGAGGCGAACTCCGCCAGCGCACGCGGCTCCCCGCGCCACAGGTCCCGTACGGTGTCCCGGTACTTGCCGTTCCACTCGGTCCACAGCGGCGGGAAGTTGCCCACCTGGTAGCCGCCCTCGCCGACGTCCCACGGCTCCGCGATCAGCTTCACCTGGGAGACCACCGGGTCCTGCTGGACCAGGTCGAAGAAGGACGAGAGCCGGTCCACCTCGTGGAACTGCCGGGCCAGCGTGGCCGCGAGGTCGAAGCGGAACCCGTCGACGTGCATCTCGGTCACCCAGTACCGCAGCGAGTCCATGATCATCTGGAGGACGTGCGGCGAGCGCATCAGCAGGCTGTTGCCGGTGCCCGTGGTGTCCATGTAGTACCGGGGATCGTCGGTGAGGCGGTAGTACGACGGGTTGTCGATGCCCTTGAACGACAGGGTCGGGCCCAGGTGGTTGCCCTCGGCGGTGTGGTTGTAGACCACGTCGAGGATGACCTCGATCCCGGCCTCGTGCAGCGCCCGCACCGCCGACTTGAACTCCAGCACCTGCTGGCCCCGGTCGCCCCAGGAGGCGTACGCGTTGTGCGGGGCGAAGAAGCCGATGGTGTTGTAGCCCCAGTAGTTGTTCAGGCCCATGTCGACCAGACGGTGGTCGTTGACGAACTGGTGGACCGGCATCAGCTCCAGCGCCGTCACGCCGAGCCGGGTCAGATGCTCGATGACGGCCGGGTGGGCGAGCCCCGCGTAGGTGCCGCGCAGCTCCTCCGGCAACCCCGGATGACGCATGGTCAGGCCCTTCACATGGGCCTCGTAGATCACCGTGCGGTGGTAGTCGGTGCGGGGCGGGCGGTCGTCACCCCAGTCGAAGTAGGGGTTGATCACCACCGAACTCATGCTGTGCGGCGCGGAGTCCAGGTCGTTGCGTTGATCGGGGGCGCCGAAGTGGTAGCCGTACACCTCCTCGCCCCACTGGACCTGCCCGCTGACCGCCTTCGCGTACGGGTCGAGCAGCAGCTTCGCCGAGTTGCAGCGCAGCCCCCGCTCGGGTGCGAAGGGGCCGTGCACCCGGAACCCGTACCGCTGTCCCGGCATCACGCCGGGCAGGTACGCGTGCCGGACGAACGCGTCGCTCTCGCGCAGTTCCACCGCCGTCTCGGAGCCGTCGTCGTGCAGCAGACACAGCTCCACTCGGTCCGCGGCCTCGGTGAAGACCGCGAAATTGGTACCGGCACCGTCATAGGTGGCGCCGAGGGGATACGCCTCTCCAGGCCAGACCTGCATGCGCTCGACTCTTCCAGGTGCGGGGCCCCGGTGGGGGCGCGTTGGCGGCGAGTCTCCCCGAAAGTGAGGGCACCTGACGACTACCGCCCTCCGCTGCCGGCCGACCCGTGGTCATGGATCACCTCTACCCCCACCCGAAGGAGGGAAGCCGCCGTAGGCCCGGCGAGCCGTACCCGGTCCCGGCCGGACGGGGTGCTCCGGGCGGGGGCCACCGGCATACGGGCCGCTCACCAGCGGTGCGCCCCGGTGAGCGGGCTTCGCGCCGCTATGACTCCGCTCACTCCATCCGCTGCCGGGCGGCCGGAACGGCCACTGACGGCACGGAAGTTGAGAAACCGACCTGTCCATCCGGCTGCACCGCCGACCGCTCGCGGAGTACCCTTCCTTGATCGTTGGGACGGGGAAGGTCCGGGGGACGGAAGGCGGTGCAGGGTGGGCTCGGGAGGGCTGGAGCTGCCCCCTGGTGGCGAGGGTCACGAGGGGAGCGGTTCCACGGATGTCCCGCCCGGCGCGGTGTCCCTGGCACGTCCGATGGGCGCGGGGTCGATCGGACCGGAACTCGACTGGGACGCGGGCGCCTGGCTGGAGGTGCGCACCCGGGCCCAGCGGGCGGGTCGCGCCTACATCTGGCTCAACCTTGTCGAGCAGCGGCTGCGCGCCGTGGTGGCCGCCGTGCTGCGCCCGGTCTACGAACCCGTGCACGGCGACGACTGGGTGGTGGCCGCCGCCGGACCGGCCGGGCAGGAGTGGGTGCAGCGGGCCGTCGCGGTGCGCGAAGTCAGCCGCCGCAAGGGCTACTTGCTCGACCCGGCCGACGACAACGTGCTCAGTTTCCTGACGTTGCCCCAGCTGCGCGAGCTGATGGTGCAGCACTGGCCGTGCTTCGAGCCGTACTTCGACGAGCGCCGGGACCTCGAACTCGCCCTGGACGAGCTGGAGGTGACCCGCAATGTCGTCTCCCGCAACCGCGCCCTGTCCGAGGCGGTGCTGAACCAGGCCGAGCGCGCGTCCGCACGGCTGCTGGAGCTGCTCGGCGCCGCCGGTGACGTGCCCTCGGCGGCCCGCCTGCCGGTCGACGCGGTCGAGGACCTGGTCGGCGACCGGTACGCGGACGTGGTCGCCGTGCACTCCGACCGGGTGCGGCTGATGGGCCAGTTCCCGGCCGAGGACCTGTTCGGCGGGGCCCGTCGGCTGGACGCCATCGGCATCGGGCTCAACCTGCTGGTGCAGAACTTCTCCGGCCGCCGCCTGGTCCGCCTCGCGGAGTCCGGCTGCCGGGTCCGGCTGCTCTTCCTCAACCCGGCCTCCAGCGCGGTCAAGCGCCGTGAGCGGGAACTCGGCATGAAGCGAGGCGAGTTGGCCCGCTCGGTCGAGATGAACATCCTGCACATGCGCCGAGTCCGCTCCCGGCTGCGCGACCCCGGCGCCTTCGAGATCCAGGTGTACGACGAGACACCGCGCTTCACCGCCTACCTGGTGGACGGCGACGGCGCCGACGGCATCGGCGTGGTGCAGTCCTATCTGCGCGGGGCGCGCGGCATGGAGTCGCCGGTGCTGGTGCTGCGGGGCGGCAGCCGCGTGGTCAAGTCGGACCATTCGGTAGATTCCGGACTCTTCCCCACCTATCGGGAGGAGTTCGAGATGGCCTGGGCGGATTCGCGGCCGGTGTCCTGAGGCCCGCCGCCGACGGGGGCCGGGGGCGTTGTCAGTGCCCCGTGTCATGGTGGAGGCCACTGGGGGAAAGCACCACCAAGAAGGGGGGCCGCCCATGGGCTGGCACCGGGAGCCGCTGATCGGCTTCGACCTGGAGACGACCGGAACCGATCCGCGCCAGGCACGCATCGTCACGGGCGCCGTGCTGGAGGTCAGGGCCGGTGAGCCCGTGGCGCGCCGCGAGTGGCTGGCCGATCCGGGCGTGGAGATACCGGCCGACGCGGTCGCCGTGCACGGCATCACCAATGAACGCGCCACGGCCGAGGGCCGCCCGGCCGACCAGGTGGCCGACGCCATCGCGTCCGCACTGGTCACCGCCTGGGAGACCGGCATGCCGGTCGTCGCGTACAACGCGGCCTTCGACCTCACCCTGCTCTCCGCCGAGCTGCACCGCTACGGCCTGCCCTCGCTCGCCGAGCGGCTGGGCGGCCGCGCCCCGGCCCCGGTCGTCGACCCGTACACCATCGACCGCCGGGTCGACCGCTACCGCCGGGGCAAGCGGAACCTGGAGGCGGTCTGTGCGGAGTACGGGGTGCTGCTGGACGCGGCCCACGACGCCTCGGCCGACGCCCTGGCCGCCGCCCGGCTCGCCACCGCGATAGCCGAGCGGTACCCGAAGATAGCCGAGCTGGGCCCGGCGGAGCTGCATCGCTCCCAGGTCGAGTGGTATGCCGAATGGGCCGCCGACTTCGAGGCGTTCCTGCGGCGCAAGGGCGAGACGGACGCGGTGATCGACCGGATCTGGCCGGTGCGCGAACTCACGGACGTCACCGTGCCGTAGGCGGTACCGGCCCCGCTCAGAACGGGTACCAGCGCACCGACTCGTCCCCGTCCCGGAGGGACGCGACACGGCGCTCGAACTCGGTGAGGGCCTTGGGGTTGGCCGGGGCGTGCTGGGCGACCCAGGCGCAGCTGGCGGTCTCGCGGGCGCCGCGGAGCACCGAGCAGCCGTCCCACTCGCGTACGTCCCAGCCGTAGGCCGAGGTGAAGGCGTCGTAGGCGTCTGCGGGCAGGCCGTAGCGGTCGCGGGAGAGGGCCATCACCACGAGGTCGTGCTCGCGCAGGTCGGCGGAGAAGGTCTCCAGGTCCACCAGGACCGGGCCGTCCGGGCCGAGGTGCACATTGCGGGGCAGCGCGTCCCCGTGGATCGGACCCGGCGTCAGGCGGGGGGTCAGCGCGGCGGCGGCCGAGGCGAAGCCGTCGCGGCGGGCGCGCAGATAGGCCGCGTCCTCGGGGTCGATCGCGTCGCCCGCGAGCCGCAGCCAGCGCTCCACCCCGCCCAGCAGCTCACGGGGCGGCAGCGGCACCGGCGGCGCGGGCAGCGCGTGCACCAGCCGCAGCAGCTCGGCCAGATCGCGGGGTTCGGCGGGGCGTACGGCGTCGGGCAGCCGGTGCCAGACGGTCACCGGATGGCCGTCCACCAGCAGCGGTTCGGGCTCGGCCGCGCGTACCGCGGGCACCCCGGACTCGGCGAGCCAGGAGGCGACGGCCAGTTCGCGGCGGGCCCGGTCGAGCAACTCGGCGTCCCGGCCGACCTTGACCACCAGGTCCCCGGCGGCGAACACGGCGTTCTCGCCGAGGGCGAGCAGGCGGGCGTCCGCCGCCGGGGGCAGCACCTTCGCCCCGGCCAGTACCGCCCGCGCCCGTGCCTCGTCCATCGTCCGCCTCCATGGCCTGTGTCTGTGATCCCTGCCCTGTCGCGTGGCCAGTCTCGCATTCGCACAGGTCGGACGGTGTGCGGTCACTTGACGGGGCGCGCTGTGTTCACGAACATGAGCACGCCAACCGAGCCAGGCAAAGGGGCTGATCCCATGACATCACCGGTGAGATCGCCGGTGACATCACCGGTCGAGGCGCGGCGACCGCCCGCGCGCCCCGGCGGCCGCGACCACGCCGTCTGGTTCCTGGTGCTGCCCGCCCTGATCCCCATCCTCGTGCTCAGCGTGGGCCCGCTGCTGTACGGCATCCTGCTGTCCTTCACCGACGCCCAGTCCGGCCGCACCGCGCCGACCCGCTGGATCGGCGCGCTGAACTTCCAGGACCTGTTGCACGACACGCTGTTCTGGGAGTCGTTCCGGATCGGCCTGGTGTGGGCGGTCGGCGTGACCGTGCCCCAGTTCCTGCTGGCGCTGGGCCTCGCCCTGCTGCTCAACCAGGAACTGCGGCTGCGCTGGCTGGCCCGCGCCCTCGCCATCGTCCCCTGGGCGATGCCCGAGGTGGTCGTCGGCATCATGTGGCGGCTGGTCTACAACCCGGACGCGGGCATCCTCAACGAGACGCTGCGCGACCTCGGCCTCGGCGACGGACGGGACTGGCTGAGCGGTCTCGCCACCGCGCTGCCCGCCGTCATCGTCGTCGGCGTCTGGGCCGGGATGCCGCAGACCACGGTCGCCCTGCTCGCCGGGCTGCAGAACACCCCGCGTGAACTCCACGAGGCGGCCGCCGTGGACGGCGCCGGAGCCTGGCGGCGGTTCCGCACGGTCACCTGGCCCGCGCTCAGACCCGTCGCCCTCTCCATCACCGCGCTCAACCTGATCTGGAACTTCAACTCCTTCGCCCTGGTGTACGTGCTCACCAGCGGCGGACCCGGCGGAAAGACCCGGCTGCCCATGCTGTTCGCCTACGAGGAGGCTTTCCGCTACGGCCAGTTCGGCTACGCGGCCGCGATGGGCTGCGTGATGGTCGCCGTCATCTCGATCGTGCTCGCGGTGTTCCTCGCGGGACGGCTGAGGGGAGGCGAGGACGCGTGAGGACCCGGCCCGCGGCCCGCGCGGGGCAGTACGCCGCCCTGCTGGCCTATCTGATCTTCCTGGCGTTCCCGTTCCTGTGGCTGCTGTCCACCGCGTTCAAGCCACCGCGCGAACTCGGCAGCCTCCACCCCACCTGGATTCCGCGCCACCCCACCCTCGCCAACTTCCGGCAGGCGTTCGACGAGCAGCCCCTGTTGCACGCCGCCCTCAACTCCCTGCTCGCGGCGCTCGGGGCGGCCGTCGTCGCCGTACTGATCGCCACCCCCATGGCGTACGTCATGGCCCGGCACCGCAACCGGCTCGCGCGGGCGGCGAGCGCCTGGGTCGTGGTCAGCCAGGCGTTCCCGTTCGTGCTGATCATCATCCCGCTGTTCCTGGTGCTGAAGGAGCTGCGGCTGATCGACTCCCTGGCCGGACTGACCCTGGTGTACGTGGTGTGGTCGCTGCCGTTCGCGCTGTGGATGCTCGTCGGGTACGTGCGGGCGGTCCCCGTGGAGCTGGAGGAGGCGGCCGCCCTCGACGGGGCGGGCAGGCTGCGGACCCTCGTCTCGGTGACCGCGCCGCTGCTCGCGCCGGGGATCGCGGCCACCGCGCTGTTCGCGTTCGTCACCGCGTGGAACGAGTTCTTCTTCGCGCTCGTGCTGCTCAAGAGCCCCGGCAACCAGACCCTGCCGGTCGTGCTCACCCATTTCATCGGCGCGGAGGGCGTCGCCGACCTCGGCCCGCTGGCCGCGGCCGCGTTCCTCGCCACCCTGCCCTCCCTCGTGGTGTTCGGCCTGCTCCAGCGGCGGATCACCGGGGGCCTGATCGCCGGAGCGGTGAAGAGCTGATGCGGACCAAGGTCACCACGGCGGTCGCCGCCCTCCTGCTGCTCCTCGCGGGCTGCTCCTCCGGCGGCCACGACGACGGCGGACCCGTCACCCTGCGCTTCCAGTCCCTGGCCTGGCAGCAGGAGTCGGTCGCCGCCAACAAGGAACTCGTGCGGGAGTGGAACGCCGCCCACCCCGACGTCCGGGTCGAGTACGTACAGGGCAACTGGGACGGGGTACACGACCAGTTGCTCACCTCCTTCGAGGGCGGTGAGGCCCCCGACGTCATCCACGACGCCTCCGACGACCTCGCCGACTTCGCCTACGGAGGCGACCTCGCCGACCTGAGCGAGCTGCTCCCCGCCCGGCTCAAGTCGGACATCCCGCAGCGCAGTTGGCAGGCGACCACCTTCGGCAAGGGCGTCTACGGCGTGCCCTTCCTCCAGGAACCCCGCGTGCTGATCGCCAACTCCGCCTGGCTGCGGAAGGC
Organism: Streptomyces sp. NPDC090119; assembly: GCF_044747085.1. Classification (NCBI taxonomy): domain Bacteria; kingdom Bacillati; phylum Actinomycetota; class Actinomycetes; order Kitasatosporales; family Streptomycetaceae; genus Streptomyces; species Streptomyces sp. NPDC090119. Next base: position 395,781 of record NZ_JBIVDK010000001.1, read on the forward strand.
GGGAGTGCGCATCCCGACCCCCGAACACCCCTGGAGCTGGGCCGAGTTCCGGCAGATCACGGGGGAACTCAGCGGCGACGGCAAGTACGGCGTGGCCTGGCCGCTGAAGGAGCCGGTGTCCGTCACCCTCAACCTCGGGCTCTCGGCGGGCGGCACCCTCTTCCAGCGGGGCGGCGACGGCAAGGTGAACGTGCGGTTCGGCGCCGCCGACGCCGTCGTACCGCGCACCGTGCACGACCAGGTGGCCCGCGACCGCAGCGCGCCCACCTCCACGCTCGGCAGTGGGGGCTCGGACACGCTGCCCGGCTTCTTCGGCGGGCGGTACGCGATGGTCCCGCTGGGCTTCTCCTACCGCCAGCAGATCGAGCAGCAGGCGCCCAAGGGCTTCCGGTGGGAGGTGCTGCCCGCCCCGGCCGGCGCCGACGGGCTCACCCAGGGCGTCAGCCCGCAGACCCTCTCCATCGCCCAGGACTGCCCGCACAAGAAGGAGGCCGCCCAGTTCATCGACTTCCTGCTGCGGCCGAAGAACATGGTCCGGCTCGCCCTCGGCGACTGGATGCTGCCCACGGGCACCGAGGCCCTCGCCGACCCCGCCCTGCACACCACCGACCACGGCTGGGCCACCGGCACCGCCCTGGCCGCCCACCTCCGCCCGGCGCCCGCCCAGTCGGTGCGCGGCTACCCGGAATGGAAGGACAAGATCGCCACCCCGGCCTTCCAGGAGTACTACAGCGGCGCCATCGGCCTCACCGAGCTGCGCGAGCGCCTGGAGAAGGACGGCAACCTGGTCCTCGCCCGCTACCAGCGTTGACCGGTCGGGGCGAAATTCGCTGGAGCGGCCCACCGGGCCCCACCTAGCCTCAAGGTCATGACCCCCCAACGCCCCGCCCACATCGCCATGTTCTCCATCGCCCAGCACGGCCATGTGAACCCCAGCATCGAGGTGATCCGGGAACTCGTCGCACGCGGCCACCGCGTCACCTACGCCATCCCGCCGCTCTTCGCCGAGAAGGTCGCCGCCACGGGCGCCGTACCCGTGCCCTACACCTCCACCCTGCCCGGCCCCGACGCCGACCCCTCGGCGTGGGGGACCACGCTGCTGGACAACGTCGAGCCCTTCCTCGCCGACGCCATCCAGGCGCTTCCCCAGCTCATCAAGGCGTACGAGGGCGACGAACCCGACCTGGTCCTGCACGACATCGCCTCCTATCCCGCCCGCGTCCTGGCCCACCGCTGGGGCGTGCCCGCCGTCTCCCTCTCCCCGAACCTCGTCGCCTGGGAGGGGTACGAGGAGGAGGTCGCCGAGCCCATGTGGGCGGAGCCGCTGAAGACCGAGCGCGGCCAGGCGTACTACGCCCGGTTCACGGAATGGCTCGTGGAGAACGGCATCACCCAGCACCCGGACCCGTTCACCGGCCGCCCCGCCCGCTCCCTGGTCCTCATCCCCAAGGCGCTCCAGCCGAACGCCGACCGGGTCGACGAGCGCGTGTACAGCTTCGTCGGCGCCTGCCAGGGCGACCGCACCGACCAGGGCACCTGGCAGCGGCCCGAGGGCGCCGAGAAGGTGGTCCTCGTCTCCCTCGGCTCCGCCTTCACCAAGCGGGCCGCCTTCTACACCGAGTGCGTACGGGCCTTCGGGGACCTGCCCGGCTGGCATCTCGTCCTCCAGATCGGACGGCACGTCGACCCGGCCGAACTCGGTGAGCTGCCGAGGAACGTCGAAGTGCACTCCTGGGTGCCGCAGTTGGCCGTGCTCCGGCAGGCCGACCTGTTCGTCACCCACGCGGGTGCGGGCGGCAGCCAGGAGGGGATGGCCACCGCCACCCCGATGATCGCGGTCCCTCAGGCCGCCGACCAGTTCGGCAACGCCGAGATGCTCCAGGCGCTCGGTGTGGCCCGGGTGCTGCCCACCGAGGACGCCACGGCCGACCGTCTGCGCGCGACCGCCCTCGCCCTGGCCGACGACCCGGAGGTGGCCCGCCTGCTCAAGGAGATCCAGGCCGGCATGGTGCGGGAAGGAGGCACGACGCGCGCCGCCGACCTGATCGAGGCGGAGCTGCCGGGACGCTGACCTCGGTGGAGAAACGTTGTTGAACCAGTCACAAGATCGTGGAGGAGTTGCTCCGGGCCCGCTCGATCCGACAGAGTTTCCCGCAACGGGCGTACCGCCCGGTACGGCCGTCGTGCCCGCCCCCACGGGGCACGACGGCCGTTCTATCGTGGGCGCATGACGACGACGTACGCGGCGCTGCTGCGCGGGATCAACGTGGGCGGTAACAAGAAGCTCCCGATGGCCGACCTGCGAACTCTCCTCACCGAGCTGGGTCATGACGACGTACGCACCCATCTCCAGAGCGGACAGGCAGTGTTCACCGCCTCCCAGGGGGACGAGGGGTTTCTCGCCGGGGAGTTGAGCGCGGCCATCGAGAAGCGGTTCGGCTTCCCCGTCGAGGTGATCGTGCGGGACCACGCCTATCTGACCGCCGTCGCGGACGCCTGCCCCTTCCCCGCCGACGAGCTGGAGGCGAAGCAGCTGCACGTCACCTACTTCTCCGACCCCGTGGACGCCGAGCGCTTCGCCGGGATCGACACCGCCGCCCGCCTCCCCGAGGAGTTCCGCCTCGGCGACCGCTGTCTGTACCTCTACGCCCCCGACGGGCTCGGCCGCTCCAAGCTCGGTGAGGAACTGGCCCGCCCGCGCGTCACCAAGGGCCTGATCGCCACCACCCGCAACTGGAACACCGTGCGCAAACTGGTCGAGCTGACCGGCTGAACCGGCCCCCTTAGTCGATAGCCGGAGAATGTCAACCCCCCTTCACTCCAAAGAGGTTGATTGCTGGTGCCCTCGGCCGCTTCGTGGGTAACGTCGCCGACCGAGCCGACCCGGCACGCTTCCCTCGCCGCAGCCCGGCCCCCGTAAGGCCCCCGGATCAGGAGTGAGGACAGAACGTGAACGCGTACAACCACCCCGGCAGTACCTCCGGCCGCCCGGTACCCGGCGGCGACGGAACCGACCTGGAGACCCTGATCCAGCTCGCCGACGGGCTCGTCGCCGCGCTGCACGCCGAGTACCCGGTGCTCCTCGCCCACGGGGAGATCATCGTGGCCGAGCTGGCCCTCGCGGCCGACGACGGCTTCCCGCCCAACCGCGGCCGCATCCGGCACCAGCTCGACGACCTGTGCATCGGCGCCGCCGCCGGTACCGGCACCCTCGAGTACACCCGGCGCCTGACCACCGCGCTCAACCTCTAGGCGCCCACGGCCACCGGGAGCGACCGCAGCGCCTCCGTGTAGCGGTCCAGCAGCACCCGCGCCACCTCCGGCGCGGGGCCCAGCACGTCGGCCAGGACGTCCGCGTCCGCCGCGCCCCGGGCGATCCGGTCGGGAAGGAAGCCCGGCGCCAGCACATAGGGCGCCACGGCCACCCGCTCGCACCCCTGGGCGCGCAGCTCCCGTACGGCGTCCTCGGTGCGCGGGAGCTGGGCGGAGGCGAACGCGGGTCGCACGGCACACCAACCGGTGCGCCACCACTCCCGCGCGATGTCGGCGATCACCGCGATCGCCTCCGCGTCGGAGGACCCCGCCGAGGCCAGCACGACCCCGGTCGAGGACTTGTCGGCAGGGCTCAGCCCCGCCTCGTACAGGCGCCGTTCCAGCGCCGAGACCAGCAGCGGCGACGGGCCGAGCACCTCCGCCTGCCGGATACGCATCCCGCGCGGCGCCTCCCGCAGCACCGCCGGGATGTCGGCCTTGGCATGGAAGGCGCGGGTCAGCAGCAGCGGCTGCGCGACCACCTCACGTACACCGTCGGCCGCGAGGGAATCCAGGACCGCGGGCACCGAGGGCACGTTGAAGTCGAGGAAGCCGGTCACCACCCGCAGGTCCGGCCGCATGGACCGGACCCGCGACACCAGGGCGTGCACGGTCGCCGCATGCCGGGGGTCACGGCTGCCGTGGGCGACGACGAGGAGAACGGGCTTGTGGAACATGGGACTTCAGCTCTTCACCAGCAGGCCACGGCTGCGCAGCACCCACCGCTCCAGCGGACTGAAGATCAGCAGGTCGACCGCGATGCCGACGAACAGGATCAGCAGGATGGCCTCGAACACCATCGCCATGTCGAGGGCGTTGCGGCCGTTCTCCAGCAACTGGCCGAGGCCGACACCCAGATCGGGGAAGGACGCGATGATCTCGGCCGCCATCAGCGAGCGCCAGGAGAACGCCCAGCCCTGCTTCATCCCGGCCACGTAGCCGGGCAGCGCGGCGGGCAGCGTGATGTGCCAGACCCCGCGCAGCCCCCCGGCGCCCATGGTGCGGCCCGCCCGCAGGAACAGCGGGGGCACCTGGTCGATGCCGGACACCAGGCCGTTGGCGATGGAGGGCACCGCGCCGAGCAGGATCACCGCGTACATCATCGAGTTGTTCAGGCCCAGCCAGATCACCGCCGGGGGCACCCAGGCCACCGAGGGCAGCGACTGGAGGCCGGACAGGATCGGGCCGATGGCCGCGCGCACGAACTTCACCCGCGCCACCAGCAGCCCCAGCGGGGTGCCGATGAGCAGCGCCAGGCCGAAGCCGAGCAGGCCGCGCGAGACGCTGGTCCAGATGTAGCCGAGGAGCTTGCCCTCCAGCCAGTCCCGTTGGACCGCCTCCCACACCGCCCTCGGCGCGGGCAGCTTGGTGGGGTCGGAGACGACCCCGAAGGACACCAGGGCCTGCCAGACCAGCAGCACCACCAGGACGGCGGTGACCGGCGGCAGCACCTTGGTGACCAGGGTCTGCTTCAGCGGCACCCGTGCGCCGCGCGGGGTCTCCAGGGCGTCGAGGCCCGCCTCCACGCTCCCGGTGTCGGGAGCCGACTTCGTCTCAGTGCTGGCCATGGCGGCGGATCTCCCCACGCAGTGCCTCGGTGATCTCCAGGGACAGTTCCGCCACGGGGGCGTCCTCGATGCGGCGCGGCTGCGGGATGTCCACCGTCCACTCGTGGGCCACCTTGCCCGGCCGGGAGGACAGCAGCACGACCCGCTGGGCCAGCCGTACCGCCTCGCGCACGTTGTGCGTCACGAACAGCACGGACAGCCCGGTCTCCGTCCAGACGCGGGTCAGCTCGTCGTGCAGCACGTCGCGGGTGATGGCGTCGAGGGCCGCGAACGGCTCGTCCATCAGCAGCAGTCCGCTCTCCTGCGCCAGCGCGCGGGCCAGCGCCACCCGCTGCCGCATACCGCCGGACAGTTCGTGCACCCGCTTGCCGTACGCGCCCTTGAGCCGGACCAGTTCGAGCAGCGACTCGGCTTTGTCGCGGCGGTCGGCCTTGGGCACGCCCCGCAGGCGCAGGGCGAGTTCGATGTTCTTGCCCGCGGTCAGCCACGGGAAGAGGGCGTGTTCCTGGAACATCAGGGCCGGGCGGCCGTCGGTGTCGATGGACCCGGCGCTCGGCCGGTCCAGCCCCGCGACCAGGTTGAGCAGGGTCGACTTGCCGCAGCCCGAGGCCCCCAGGAGGGTGACGAACTCGCCGGGCGCGACATCGAGACTGATGTCGTCCAGCACGAGCTGCTGCCCGCCCGGTCCCGGAAAGGACTTCGAGACGTGGTCGAGACGGGCGGCGTAATCGACCGCCGGGCCGGCCTCGGCGAGGGTGGTGGCCATGGTCGTCACCTCCTGGAGACTCATCGGTTGGCGTCGGTCAGCTGGTGCCGAGCCCGGCGGCGTCGACCTTGGGGGCGCCCTCGGCGCCGAGGACCTTGTTGAGCAGGGTCAGGTCGTAGATGCCCTTGAGGTCGGGCTTCGCGAGCAGACCCGCCTTGACCGCGTGGTCGGCCTCGGTGTTCAGCGTGGCGGCCAGCGGGTCGTCGGTGGTCTGGATCGACTTCCACGCCGGGTCCAGCACGGCCGGGGGCAGCGACTTGCCGGAGTCCGCCTCCAGCTGCTTGTTCGCCGACTCCTTCGCCGCGTCCGGGTTGGCCTTGATCCACTTGTTGGTGCGCACCGACGCCCGCAGGACCGCCTCGACGGCCTTCGGGTGCTCCTTGAGGAACTTCTGCGACACGATCACATTGGTGATCACGAACTTCTTGTCCGGCCACAGGTCGGACTCGTCCAGCAGCACCTTGCCGCCCTCGGCGACCAGCTTGGACGCGGTCGGCTCCGGCACCCAGGCGCCGTCCACGGAACCGGCCTTGAAGGCGTCCGGGGTCACCTTGTTGTCACTGCGGACCACGGTGACGTCACCCTTGCCGCTCTGCGCGTCGACCTTGTAGCCCTGCTCCGCCGCCCAGTTGAGGAAGGCGACGTCCTGGGTGTTGCCGAGCTGGGGCGTGGCGATCCGCTTGCCCTTGACGTCCTTGACCGACTTGATCTTCTTGGGGTTCACGACCAGCTTCACCCCGCCGGACGCCGAACCGCCGATGATCTTCAGGCTGCGGCCGCCGGACTTGGTGTAGCCGTTGATCGCGGGGGAGGGGCCGATCCAGCCGATGTCGATGGAGCCGGAGTTGAGCGCCTCGATCTCGGAGGGGCCCGCGTTGAAGGTGGCGTAGTCGGCCTTGGTGGCGCCCAGTTCCTTCTGGAACAGGCCCTGCTGGCGGCCGACCAGCGCGGTGGCGTGGGTGAGGTTGCCGAAGTAGCCGATCTTGACGGAGTCCAGACCGTCGATCTTCTTGGCTCCGGCGGCGACCTTCTGGTTGGCGGCGTCGTCCTTGGCCTCGGACCCGTAACCGCAGGCCGCGAGGGCCAGCAGGGGGAGTACGGCGAGGACGGTGAGACCGCGGCGCGGCAGCGGCGAACTGATGGCAGGCACGGGAGGCGTTTCCTCTCGTCGGCCCGGGGTCACGGCGGTCAGGCCGTGGCCGGGAGGTCGATGGGTCTTCGTCGTCGCAACCGGGACGTCGTCGGGTGGGAGGAGGGCGATGCGTGGGGGAGCAGGGCGCGCGAGCGGTGCGCGTACGTCAGCGCGCACATCGCGCGACCCCGCCCTGCCCGGAGCCGAGCGCGCCGCTGCCGATGCGGCCGCCCTCCTTGGCGAACGTCGAGAAGACCTCGGTGGCCCGCATGGTCAGAAGTCCCACCCGTCGTCGTCGGCGTCCGTCACCGGCTCGGGCGCGGCGAAGGACTCGCCGACCATGCCCGCGGTGAGGGTGGTGCCGTCGCTGGGGTCGATCAGGATGAAGGAGCCGGTGCGGCGCGAGTCGGCGTAGGAGTCGACCGGCAGCGGTTCGGCGGTACGGATCTTCACCCGGCCGATGTCATTGGCGGCGAGCGTCCCCGGATGGGGGTGCAGGGACAGGTCGGCCAGGGTGAGCCGGGACGGGATGTCCTTGACGATCGCCTTCACCGTGCGCGTGCCGTGCTTGAGCAGCACCCGGTGGCCGACGGTGAGCGGCTGGTCGGCGACATGGCAGACGGTCGCCTCCACGTCCTGCGTGGTCGCGGGCGCGTCCTTCGTCGGCACGATCAGGTCGCCGCGCGAGACGTCCACGTCGTCCGCCAGCAGCACGGTCACCGACTGCGTGGTCCAGGCGACGTCCACCGGTTCGCCCAGCAGGTCGATCCCGGCGATGGTGGAGGTCCGGCCGGACGGCAGCACCGTGACCTCCTCGCCCACCCGGAAGGTGCCGGACGCGATCTGTCCGGCGTACCCCCGGTAGTCGGGGAGGTCGGCGGTCTGCGGGCGGATCACGTACTGCACCGGCAGCCGGGCGTGGCAGTGCGCCAGGTCGTGGCTGACCGGCACGGTCTCCAGGTGCTCCAGCACGGTCGGGCCGCCGTACCAGTCCATCCGGGCGGAGGCGTCGACCACGTTGTCCCCGGCCAGCGCCGAGATCGGGATCGCGGTGACCTCCGGGACGCCCAGCTCGGTCGCGTACGCCGTGAACTCCTCGGCGATGGCGGCGAAGACGCGCTCCTCGTAGCCGACCAGGTCCATCTTGTTCACCGCCAGCACCACGTGCGGCACGCGCAGCAGGGCGGCGATGGCCGCGTGGCGGCGGGTCTGCTCGACCACGCCGTTGCGGGCGTCGACCAGGACCACGGTCAGCTCGGCGGTGGAGGCGCCGGTGACCATGTTCCGGGTGTACTGCACATGCCCCGGCGTGTCGGCCAGGATGAAACGGCGGCGCGGGGTGGCGAAGTAGCGGTAGGCCACGTCGATGGTGATGCCCTGCTCCCGCTCGGCCCGCAGGCCGTCGGTGAGCAGCGCCAGGTCCGGCGCCTCCTGGCCCCGGCTCGCGGACGCCCGCTCCACGGCCTCCAGTTGGTCCACCAGGACCGACTTGGAGTCGTGCAGCAGCCGTCCGACCAGGGTGGACTTGCCGTCGTCGACGGAGCCCGCGGTGGCGAACCGGAGCAGGGTGGTGGCCGAGAGCGCCTCGGTGGTGATCGTGCTCATGGTCAGAAGTACCCCTCGCGCTTGCGGTCTTCCATCGCGGCCTCGGAGAGCTTGTCGTCGGCGCGGGTCGCGCCCCGCTCGGTGAGCCGGGACGCGGCGATCTCGGTGATGACCGCCTCCAGCGTGGTCGCGTCGGAGTCGACGGCGCCCGTGCAGGACATGTCGCCCACCGTGCGGTACCGCACCAGCCGGGTCTGGACCGGCTCGGTCTCCTTCGGGCCGCCCCACTCGCCGGCCGTCAGCCACATGCCGCTGCGGGAGAACACCTCGCGCTCGTGCGCGAAGTAGATCTCCGGCAGCTCGATGCCCTCGCGGGCGATGTACTGCCACACGTCCAGCTCGGTCCAGTTGGACAGCGGGAACACCCGGACGTGCTCACCGGGGGCGTGGCGGCCGTTGTACAGGTTCCACAGCTCCGGGCGCTGGCGGCGCGGGTCCCACTGGGAGAACTCGTCCCGCAGCGAGAACACCCGCTCCTTGGCGCGGGCCTTCTCCTCGTCGCGCCGCCCGCCGCCGAACACCGCGTCGAACCGCTCGCTCTGGATCTTCTCCGTCAGCGGCAGCGTCTGCAGCGGGTTACGGGTGCCGTCGGGACGTTCCTTGAGCACACCCCGGTCGATGTAGTCCTGTACGGAGGCCACATGGAGGCGCAGCCCATGTGCGGCCACCACACGGTCCCGGTACTCCAGCACCTCGGGGAAGTTGTGTCCGGTGTCCACATGGAGCAGGGCGAAGGGCACGGCTGCGGGCGCGAACGCCTTCAGCGCCAGATGCAGCATGACGATCGAGTCCTTGCCCCCGGAGAACAGGATCACCGGGTTCTCGAACTCGCCCGCCACCTCGCGGAAGATGTGCACCGCCTCGGACTCCAGCGCGTCCAGGTGCGAGAGGGCGTACGGGCTGTCCGTGCCCTCGCCGCCTCCCGTGACCTTGGCGACGGTCGTCGTCATGCCAGTCCCCTCTCGCCGAGCAGGGCGTGCACCGCGGCCGCCGACCGCGCGACGCTCTGTCCCTGCGTCTCGATCCGGAGGTCCGGCGTCACCGGCTCCTCGTACGGGTCGTCCACACCGGTGAGCCCGGTCAGCTCACCCGCGGCCTGCCGGGCGTACAGCCCCTTCACGTCCCGCTCGCCGCACACCTCGACCGGGGTCGCCACATGGACCTCCAGGTACGGGGTGCCGTTCGCCGTGTGCCGCTTGCGCACCGCCTCGCGGCTGTCCGCGTAGGGCGCGATCACCGGGACCAGCGCCAGCACGCCGTTGCGGGCGAGGAGTTCGGCCACGAAGCCGATGCGCTGGACGTTGGTGTGCCGGTCCTCGCGGGCGAAGCCGAGCCCGGCCGAGAGGAACTCGCGGATCTCGTCGCCGTCGAGCACCTCCACGCGCCGTCCCTCGGCGCGCAGCCGGGCGGCCAGTTCGGTGGCGATGGTGGTCTTGCCCGCGCTCGGCAGACCAGTGAGCCAGACGGTGGCTCCGGTCGTCACGTCTTCTCGCTCCTTGTTCTGATGGGTCGTCATCCGTGCAGCCCGCACTCGGTCTTGCCGCGTCCGGCCCAGCGGCCCGCCCGCGCGTCCTCGCCCTCCAGCACCCGCCGGGTGCAGGGGGCGCAGCCCACCGACGCGTAGCCGTCCATCAGCAACGGGTTGGTGAGCACACCGTGTTCGGCGACGTAGGCGTCCACGTCGTCCTGGGTCCAGCGGGCGATGGGGGAGACCTTGACCTTGCGGCGCCGGGCGTCCCATCCGACGACCGGGGTGTTCGCCCGCGTCGGCGACTCGTCCCGGCGCAGCCCGGTGGCCCACGCCTGATACCCCGTCAGACCCGCTTCCAGCGGCTGGACCTTGCGCAGGGCGCAGCACAGGTCGGGGTCGCGGTCGTGCAGCCGGGGCCCGTGCTCGGCGTCCTGCTCGGCGACGGTCTTCTCGGGGGTGAGCGTGACGACGTTGACGTCCATCACGGCGTCCACGGCGTCCCGGGTGCCGATGGTCTCGGGGAAGTGGTAGCCGGTGTCGAGGAACACCACGTCCACGCCGGGCCGCACCCGCGAGGCCAGGTGGGCCACCACGGCGTCCTCCATGGAGGAGGTCACGCAGAACTTCTCGCCGAAGGTGTCCACCGCCCAGCGCAGCACCTCCAGCGCGGAGGCGTCCTCCAGCTCGCGGCCCGCACGCTCGGCCAGGTCCCGCAACTCGTCCTCGGTGCGCTCTTTCTGAGCGATCGTCATATCCGGTCGTCCCCTCCGTCGTCGCCCCGCTTCAGCCCCCGGGCGAGCAGCCCGAGGAACTTCAGCCGAAAGGCGCGATTGCAGGCTCCGCATTCCCAGGCGCCGTGGCCCTCCTCGCTCGGGCGCAGGTCCTCGTCCCCGCAGTAGGGGCAGTGGAACGGTGCGGCACGCTCGCTCACGACAGCGCCTCCTCACTGGCCCGCGCGGCCCACGCGGCGAACCGCTCGCCGTCGGCGCGCTCGTCCTCGAAGCGGCGCAGCACGCGCTCGACGTAGTCGGGCAGCTCCCGCGAAGTCACCTTCAGGCCGCGCACCTTGCGGCCGAAGCCCGCCTCAAGGCCGAGCGCGCCGCCCAGGTGCACCTGGTAGCCCTCGACCTGGTTGCCGTCCTCGTCCATCATCAACTGGCCCTTGAGACCGATGTCCGCCACCTGGATGCGGGCGCAGGCGTTCGGGCAGCCGTTGAGGTTGATGGTGATCGGCTCCTCGAACTCCGGCAGTCGGCGCTCCAGTTCGTCGATGAGGGCGCTGCCGCGCGCCTTGGTCTCGACGATGGCCAGCTTGCAGAACTCGATGCCGGTGCAGGCCATCGTGCCCCGCCGGAACGGCGAGGGGGTGACCCGCAGGTCCAGCGCCTCGAGAGCGGCGGCGAGGGACTCGACCTGGTCGCCCTCGACGTCCAGCACGATCATCTTCTGCTCGGTGGTGGTGCGGACCCGGCCGGAGCCGTGCTCCTCGGCGACCCCGGCGATCTTGGCCAGGGTGGCGCCGTCGACCCGGCCGACGCGCGGGGCGAACCCGACGTAGAAACGGCCGTCGCGCTGGCGGTGCACGCCGACGTGGTCGCGCCAGCGCTCCACCGGCTGCTCGGGCGCGGGGCCGTCGAGCAGCTTGCGGCCGAGGTACTCGTCCTCCAGCACCTGCCGGAACTTCTCCGGGCCCCAGTCCGCGACCAGGAACTTCAGCCGGGCGCGGTTGCGGAGCCTGCGGTAGCCGTAGTCCCGGAAGATGGAGATGACGCCCTCGTAGACGTCCGGCACCTCCGCCAGCGGCACCCAGGCGTCCAGCCGTACCCCGAGCTTGGGGTTGGTGGACAGGCCGCCACCCACCCACAGGTCGAAACCCGGCCCGTGCTCGGGGTGGTCGACGCCGACGAACGCGATGTCGTTGATCTCGTGCGCCACGTCCAGCAGGGGCGAACCGGAGACCGCGGACTTGAACTTGCGCGGCAGGTTGGAGAAGTCCTTGTTGCCGATGATCCGGCGCTGGATCTCCTCGATGGCCCAGGTGCCGTCGAGGATCTCGTCCTCGGCGATGCCCGCGACCGGCGAGCCGAGGATCACGCGCGGGACGTCGCCGCACGCCTCGGTGGTGGACAGGTCCACCGCTTCGAGGCGCCGCCAGATCTCCGGCACGTCCTCGATCCTGATCCAGTGCAGCTGGATGTTCTGCCGGTCGGTGATGTCGGCGGTGCCACGCGCGAACTCCTGCGAGATCTCACCGATCACGCGGAGCTGGGCGGTGGTCAGCCGGCCGCCGTCGATGCGCACCCGCAGCATGAAGTACTTGTCGTCCAGCTCCTCCGGTTCGAGGATCGCGGTCTTGCCGCCGTCGATACCGGGCTTGCGCTGGGTGTACAGACCCCACCAGCGCATGCGCCCGCGCAGGTCGTTGGGGTCGATGGAGTCGAAACCCCGCTTGGCGTAGATCGTCTCAATGCGTGTCCGCACATTGAGACCGTCGTCGTCCTTCTTGAACTGTTCGTTGCCGTTGAGCGGGGTGTGGTGTCCCGCCGCCCACTGGCCCTCACCACGGTGACGGCTCACCTTGCGGCGGGGCGCGGCGGCAGCGGGGTCCTGGGGACTGGGGGCCATGGTTCTACGTCCTTAGGAACAGGCGACACATCAGAAACAGGCGGCAAATCGGCTCTGGCCTGCGCGCATGGGCGCACGCGGGGCACACGTGCGCGGCATTGCGCTGAACGGGGTGAAGCAAGAGGTCGGCGGCGCTGGAGTGCTCAGCTCGCCCGACACATGGCGCTGGACATGCGGCCGAGGTCGACGTGCCGTCGACTCACCAAGGCGATTCCAGTTCCAGACATGACGGCAGCGTGTCACGCGCCTCTCGGGCCAGTCCACCATTGTCCGCCATCTGGACGGATCTATTCTGAATGGCGAGACAGGGTGCGGGCCGGGTCCGGATCAGTCGCCCAGGAACGCGCCCGGCCATGGTCCGGGTGTCGGCAGCTCCGTCTCCAGCTCGACCTTCGTGTCGAACAGCGTGAAGCCGCGCCGCAGATAGTTGTCCCGCGCGTACGGGCCGTCCTTGCTGCAGGTGTGCAGCCACACCCGCTTGACCGGATCGAGGCCGGGCCACCGCGTCGCCAGGTCCCAGGCGCGGGCGGTGCCCACCGACAGCAGATGCCCGCCGATCCGGCGCCCCCGGAACGCGGGCAGCAGACCGAAGTAGGCGATCTCCACCACGCCCTCCCCGGTCGCCTCCAGCTCGACGTACCCGGCGGGCGTGCCCCGCTCGTACGCCACCCAGGTCTCCACGCCCGGCCGCGCGAGGTACTCCCGCCACCGCGCGTGGGTCCAGCCGAGCCGGTCGGTCCACTGGATGTCGCCGCCGACCGAGGCGTACAGGAACCGGTTGAACTCGGGGGACGGCACCTCGGCCCGGACGATCCGCACCGCGTCGCCCTCGGGTGCCGCGGCGGGCAGGAGGTCGGACGGCGAGGTCTGTTCCAGGGACCAGGTGGTGACAGGGACGCTGCTCATGGGCTCAGGGAATCATCCCGCCCGTCGGACTGTCGATCGTCGGCGGCGGGATCACGGCTCAGTCCAGCGAGCTTTCCAGCGAGGCCAGCGGCACGGCGAACAGCATGCGGTCCGACAGCGACCACACCTCGCCGGTCTCCTGCCAGTACGACAGCGACACCGCCGACTCCGTCCAGCAGTGGTGCGAGCCGTCCGCGCCGCAGCGGGCGCCCTTCGCGCCGTCCGCGTCCTGCCGCCACAGCCCGCCCCGGCCGTCCTCGGCGCCGGGCAGCTGGCCGGTGTACCAGGAGGCGCCCGCCGCCCCGGCGTGCCGGTACGACAGCACACCCCGCACACCCCGCGCCTTCGTCCGGAACACCTCGACCGCGTCGGTGTGCCCCGCGGAGTCGGCGGCGAGCAGACCCGCGCGCGCCGGGTCGGAGCTGAACGCGTACCGCCACAGCCGGGCGCGGCGCGCGCCGTCCGGAGCGGTGCGCTCGGCCGCGACCAGGCTGTCCGGGGCGGTGCTCCGGTCCAGCGCGAGCGGCCCGGGACACGGTGGCCGGCCGCCCGCGCAGCGGCCCTGGGCGTAGCGGTACGAGCCCACGGCGGGCAGCACGTACCGGTACCCGGCGGCCGACCAGCCGTGCGGCACCCGGCCGACGGCGGGCTCGTTGGTGGTGGTGCGCTGGATGCGGTCGAGGTCGTAGACGTAGAGCGCCTCGGCGCCGCCGTCGGCGGCGGTGACCAGCAGCTTGCCGTGGTTCCAGACCATGCCCGAGATGCCCGAGGTCAGGGCGCGGTAGTCCCGGCCGCCGCTGGTGGGCACCACCAGCAGGACCCAGCGGTAGACGGGCCGGGCGGGGTCGTCGAGGCTGGTGAACGCGACGCGGGTCAGGCCGCGTTCGGCCCGGTTCCCGGTGTCGGTGGCGTGCGTCCAGCCGGTCAGCACCACCCGGTGGCTGCCCCAGACGCCGTCCTCGTCGGCGTCGCCGGAGGTGGTCACGGCGGCGGGCCGCCAGGCGGTGTCGGTGGTGTCGGCCGGGTCCCAGCAGTAGGAACGGGTGGCCTCGGGGGTCAGGGGGAGGGAGGAGCGGTCGCCGTCGGCGCAGTCGGCGCCCGTGCGCATCTGGCGGTCGGCGTCGCCGAGCACGGTGTCCACGCCGACCGGGCGGCCCATGGCCGCGGAGAGCCGGTTCAGGACGGGGGCGGGCTCCAGACGCTCCTGGAGCCGCAGCGGGGCGGTGTCGGGGGCGGAGGTGAGCGGCCTGAGCGCGCCGGGGTTCCCGGCCACCTCGGCCTGCGAGGTGCTGATCAGCGTGGCCGCCGCGGTGAGCGCCAGCCCGGCCCCGGTGAGGGCCGCGCGCAGGGCCACGCCCCGTCTGCGCCTGCGGTGTCTGCCGCGTTGCTTCATGTCTCCTCCCGAGGCGGGCCAACTGTGCCCGGCGATCGTCGCGTTGATCACCCGGCACGGGGCGGACCCGCCTCGGATGCTACGGCAGCACGCCTCGCGCCGGGGCCAAGAGCCCGCAAATACGCGGAAGGTGCCCGCTGCGCGGCAGGAGGCGCCCGGCGTGAAAGGGGGCGCTCAACGCGCCTCCTGTGCCGCACGGCGCCGCGTCACCCCCGGTGCCGTCGAACGCGGCAGCAGGTCACGGGGGTTGCCGGGCAGCAGCACCTCCGCCTCGGCGTCCTCCCGCAACCGGTACGGCCGATGCAGGAGGAGCGTCCCGAGATATCGGCGTACCCGGGACATCTCCGCCCGGACGGTGACCGTGCGGGACGGGTCGCCGAACATGTCCTCGGCCAGCCCCGCCGCACTGCGCCCGGCGCGCTGCGCGGCGAGCAGGTACAGCAACTCCGCGTGCCGCTCGCTCAGTTCACGGGACCAGGTGCCGCCCGCCTCGGACACCGTGAGCAACCGGCGCTCCGGCCGGGACAGGTCGAGCACCAGGCGTCCGGCACCGCCCGCGCCCGACGGCTCGGCGGACGCCCGCAGCAACCAGCCCCCGGCCAGCGGCTCCACCGCGCACGCGCCCAGCACCGGCAGCAGGCGCCTGCCCGGAGAAAGGGACTTGGGCAGCGCGACCCGGCGTACGTAGGGCATCCCCGTCACGGCCGCCGACCAGCCGTCCCGGTCCACCACGAGCGCCCGCCCGTCCAGCCGGGCCAGCACCGGCGCGGCCACCGAGCGCAGCCGCTCCAGGGAGTCGAGGTGCAGCTCGCGCAGCCGGGCCTCGGCGAGCCGGGCGACCGACTCCACCCAGGCCAGGGTCGCCGGATGCATGGTCTCCAGCGGACCGCTGATGTCCACCACGCCGATGAGCCGCCCGTCCCTGGGGTCGGTGACCGGCGCGCCCGCGCAGGTCCAGGCGGCGTGCGAGCGGGCGAAGTGCTCGGCGGCGAACACCTGGACGGGCCGCCGTACCACCGCCGGAGTGCCCACCCCGTTGGTGCCCACGACCTCCTCGCGCCAGTCCGCGCCGACCTCGAAGCCGATCCCGTCCGCCCGGCGCAGCACCGACGGCGAGCCCTCCCGCCACAGCACCCTGCTCTCCGCGTCCGCGACGACCATGATGTGCCGGGCGGCGTCCGCGACCGAAAGCAGTCCCTCGCGCAGCACCGGCAGCACGTGCCTGAGCGGCGACTCCTCCCGGCGGCGGCGCACCTCCTCGGCGGTCAACAGCCCCGACCTGACGTCCCGGTCGGGGTCCACGCCGCCGCGTAGCACCCGCTCCCAGGACTGTCCGATCACCGGCCGGGGCGCCATCGGCGCACGTCGCCCGGCGAGCGTCGCCTCGCGCACCTGCCGGAGCATCCGTGCCGTGCGGGGCGCGTCGACGGCGGCCAGACGCGCCACGTCCATCGGCGGGTTCACCACGGGAGTCCTTCCCTGTCGAGGCAGCGCGCACAGCTCTGTCAAGCCGTCCGGACGGCGGTTTCCGGTCGGCCGACGTCCCCCATACTGCCGCCGTTCCGGTGTCCGGGAACACCCTCCGCGCACTGTCGGCGACAAGTTGCAACCCCCTGCAACCCTGGTGAACCCGGAAGGGCGGCGGGAGACTTGAGTCCCGCGCCGCCTCCGGGCGGCGTTCGCGCCCGGTCGCGGGCCCGTGTCGCGGGGGCGGTGCCGAGTCGGCGCGGCGCCACCCCCGCGGCGCAGAGCCGTCCGCCGGGCCCTTTCACATACGACGCCCCGCGAGGTGAGGGGCGCGCGGCGCGGCGGATACCGTTAGGACGTGCAGTCAGCAAGCGAATCCCCCAAGCGGCCCCACGGTCGCCTCCACCGGGCCAAGGCGCTCTACCGGAACGTCTCCAAACGGAGGACGGCCTGGCTGCTGCTGACGGACACCGTCAATTCCTGCATGGAGTACCGCATCCTGGGCCTCGCCGCCGAGGCCGCGTTCTTCACGCTGCTGTCCGTGCCGCCGCTGCTGCTCAGCCTCATCGGCCTGCTCGGCTACGTCGACGACTGGACCGGCGCCGACACCATCCACAGCCTGGAGACCAACCTCCTCGAAGCCTCCCGCACCGTCCTGTCCGACAAGGGCGTCAAGGAGATCGCCGAGCCGATCCTGGACGACGTGATGAAGGGCGGGCGGCCCGACGTCATCTCCATCGGCTTCCTGTTCGCCCTCTGGTCGGGCTCGCGCGCGGTGAACGTCTTCATCGACACCATCACCGTCATGTACGGCCTGGACGGCGTCCGGGGCATCGTCAAGACCCGGATCATGGCGTTCCTGCTGTTCGTGGTCGCGCTGCTGATCGGCTCGGTGGCGCTGCCGCTGATGGTGGCCGGGCCGGACGCGGTGGTCGGGGTGCTGCCCTGGTCGGCGACGGTCGTGCAGGTGCTGTACTGGCCGGTCGTCATCGTGCTGTCCATCGTCTTCCTGACCACGCTCTACCACGTGTCCGTCCCGGTCCGCTCGCCGTGGATCGAGGACGTGCCCGGCGCGCTGGTCGCCCTCGCCATGTGGGTGGTGGGCAGCCTCCTGCTGCGCGTCTACCTCACCCACACCATCGAGGGCGCCACCATCTACGGCTCCCTCGCCGCCGCCGTCGCCGTGCTGCTGTGGATCGGCGTGTCCGCGTTCGCCGTGCTGGTCGGCGCCGCCGTCAACGCCGCCATCGACCGGGTCTGGCCCGCCGCCGCGACCGCCGCCGCCCGCGAGGCCAACGAACGCCAGCGGGAGGCCCAGGTCGCGGACTACGTCGCCTGGGCGGCCGGGCTGCGCGACGCCGACCCGGACGACCCGGACATGCCGTCCGAGTTCCCCGAGCGCTGGTCCCGCTTCCTGCCCCCGGAGGACATCACCGGGCGGCTGCGCGGCCACACCAGGAACGGCCACCAGCCCCCCAAGGGCCCCCAGGACGACTGACCGTACGGACGGTCGGTGCACCGGAATAGATCCACTCCGAGCGGCGCTCTGGGAGACAGATGTGGTGCGCGCCGCCCCGGCGGCCGCACCGGCGACGAAGGGCTGGTGGGCGATGACGGCTGACCGGACGGGCCCGGTGGCCCGCACCCCGTACGGCGCGGTACGCGGCCGGTACGAGCACGGGAACGCGGTGTTCCGGGGCATCCCCTACGCGGCACCCCCCTTCGGCCCCCGCCGCTTCCGCGCCCCCGAGCCGCCCGAGCCCTGGGACGGTGTGCGGGACGCCGGTGCCTTCGGGCCCACCCCGCCGAAACCGCCGTACTCCGAGGCGTTCGCCCAGTACCTCGCCGACCCCTCGGTCCCCGGCGACGACTGCCTCAACCTCAACGTCTGGACCCCCGAGCCGGGCCCCGGAGCCCGCCTCCCGGTGCTGGTCTGGCTGCACGGCGGCGCGCTGACCAGGGGTTCCTCGGCGGTTCCGGTGTACGACGGCCGCGCCTTCGCCCGCGACGGCGTCGTCCTCGTCTCGGTGAACTACCGGCTCGGCGTCGAGGGCTACGGCCTCTTCCCCGACGCCCCCGCCAACCTGGGCCTGCGCGACCAGCTCGCCGCGCTGGCCTGGGTCCACGAGTCCATCGCGGCCTTCGGCGGCGACCCCGGCAACATCACCCTGGCCGGGCAGTCGGCCGGCGCGATCAGCACCGGCGTCCTGATCGCGGCCCCGCAGGCGCGCGGGCTGGTCCGCCGGGCGGTGCTGCAGAGCGGGGCGCCCGAGGTCTCGGACCGCGAGAAGGTACGGCGCATGGTGCGCCGGATGGCCACCCGGCTGAAGGTCCCGGCGACCGCCGCCGCCTTCGCGGCCGTCGACCGCGACCTGCTGCTCCGTACCCAGGCCGAGGTGAGCCGACGCAGCAGCCCCGTCCTGGGCGGGCCCGGCTTCGGCCTCGTCGTCGACGGCGACCTCGTCCCCACCGACCCGCTGCGCGCCCTCACCGACGGCGACGCCGCGCCCGGCGTCGACCTGCTGCTGGGCTGGACCCGGGACGAGTACCGGCTGTGGCTGGTGCCCGGCGGCCTGGTCGAGCACGTCGACCGGCTCGGCGCGGTCGCGCTGGCCGGGGCGATGGCCCGCTGCCGCGTCGGCCCCGAGGTGCCGCGCGGCTACCGCGCCCTGAACCCGTCGGCGGGCGCCGCCGAACTGGTCGGCCAGCTGGTCACCGACCACATGCTCCGCCTCCCCCTGCGCCGCCTGGCCGACGCCCGCCCCTCGCACGCCCACGTGTACGAGTTCGCCTGGCCGTCCCTGCGCCCCGGCCTCGGCGCCTGCCACTCCCTGGAACTCGGCTTCGTCTTCGACACCGGAGAGGTCGAGGAGGCGGTCATGCTGGCGGGCAAGGGCGCCCCGCAGTCCCTGGCCGACACCATGCACGCCTCCTGGGTCGGCTTCGCCACCGAGGGAGACCCCGGCTGGCCCGCCTGGGACGCGTCCCGCCCCACCCGCGTCTTCGACACCACCGGCCCCGACCTGGCCCACGGCGCCCGAGACGCGGAACTCGCCCTCTGGACCCGCCCCCTCGTACCCCGCCAGACCCCTTCACCGGACCGGCTCGCGGCGGTACGGCGGCTGCGCAGGTCCCCGGTGCTGCGGAGGCGCTGACCGGACGGTCAGCCCCGGCCCAGCGACCGGGCGATCGCGGTGATCGTCTCCGGGCCCACGCGGCAGCAGCCGCCGATCAGACGGACGCCCTCGGCCGGGTGAGCGGGGGCGATGGTGGGGGCGTCGTCCCAGGTGCGGGTGGTCGCGTTCCAGGTCTCGCCGCTGTTCGGGTAGGCGACCACCGGCTTGCCCGTCACCCGGGCCGCCGTCTCCACGGCGCGCGGGACGTCCTCGGGGTCGCAGCAGTTCACGCCCACCGCGATGATCTCCTCGGCGTCGGCGGCCAGGGCGAACGCCTCCTCCAGGGGCTGACCGGCGCGGGTGCGGTCGCCGTCGACGCTGTAGGAAAGCCAGGCGGGGACGCCCAGGCCGCGTATCGCGCGCAGCAGGGCCGCCGCCTCCTCGGTGTCCGGGATCGTCTCCAGGGCCAGGACGTCGGGAGCGGCCTCGGCCAGGACCTCCAGGCGGGGGCGGTGGAAGCGTTCCAGTTCGGCGCCGGTCAGGCCGTAGCGGCCCCGGTACTCGGAGCCGTCCGCGAGCATCGCGCCGTACGGGCCCACCGAGGCCGCCACCCACAGCGGGCGGGGGACGGCGGCCCGCCGGGCGGCCTCGCGGGCCAGCTCCACGCTGGACGCCATGAGGCGCGCGGCCGCTGCTCTGCCGATCCCGCGCTTCGCGAAGCCCTCGAAGGTGGCCTGGTAGCTGGCGGTGATCGCCACGTCGGCGCCCGCCGTGTAGTAGGCGAGGTGTGCCTCGGTGAGCGCCTCCGGGGCCTCCGCGAGCAGCCGCGCCGACCACAGCTCGTCGCTCAGGTCGTGCCCGGCCGCCGCCAGCTGGTTGGAGAGGCCGCCGTCCAGGACGAGCGGCGGACCGTCGGTGAGGGCGGTGGCCAGGTCGGTGCTCATCACTCGACGCTAACCGACGTGAGGGCGGCGGTGAGCCGGTCCGCGAACTCGACCGGGTGCTCCAGGGTGCCGAGATGGCCGCCGGGGAGTTCGAGGAGAGACCCGTCGGCCAGGAACTCCGCTGCGCGACAGGCGAGTTGGCCGCGTGAGTCCGCTCCCGCGGCGAGCGTCAGCCGGTCCGGCCGGGACGCGGGGACGTACGCGGTGAACGGACCCAGGACGTGGGCGAGGAAGACGCCCATCGGGGTCGCGTCCGGCCCCTCGGCGGGCGGCCGCTCGGGCCCGTCCAGCGCGGCGATCAGCTCGCGGCGCCGCTCCGCCCCGTCCGGCAGCACCAGCGCGCAGGGCGGCTCGTGCGCGACCACGTGCGCCAGCCGCTCCGGATGCCGCGCGGCCAGCGCGAGCGCCGCGATCCCGCCCGAGCTGGTCCCGAACACGTACCCCCGCCCACCGGGCGGCAGCACCGCTCCCAGCACCCGGTCCGCGCCATCGGCCCAGTCCTCCGGCCGCTGGTCCGGCACCGGCTGCCCGAGGCGGCCGTGCGCCAGGCCCAGCGGGTCGTACGTCACCACGGTGAACCGGCGTGCCAGCCGCGCGGTCAGCGGACCCAGCCCCATCGGGTGCCCGGCGCCGCCCGGCAGGATGAGCAGCACCGGGCCGGTGCCGGTGATGTCGAAGTCGGGTGTCGTCACTCGGTCTCCCTCGGCCAGTGTTCGAGCGCCCGGTGCAGCGCCTCGACGCCCTTGTCCCAGGAGGCGTCCACCGCGCGGTCGGCGCCGAAGCCGCCCGCCGACTCCAGGACGCAGTAGCCGTGGAAGGTGCTGCGCAGCAGGCGTACCGCGTCGGTGAGGTCGGGCTCCGCGAGGCCGTAGGCGCGCAGCATCCCGTAGGTGATCTCGGCGGTGCGGCGCAGGGCGGGGGAGTCCGCCACCAGGGACTGGTCGATGCGGATCTGGGTGGCCGCGTACCGGCCGGGGTGTTCGAGGGCGTAGGCGCGGTAGGCGTCCGCGAACGCGGTCAGCGCGTCCCGGCCCGCGCGTCCGGCGACCCCCGCCGCGATGCGGTCGATCAGCTCGCCGCCCGCGTGCAGCGCGAGCCGGGTGCGCAGGTCGTTCAGGTTCCGGACGTGCGAGTAGAGGCTCGCGTCCTTCACGCCGAAGCGCCGGGCCAGGGCGGACAGGGTGACCTGCTCGAAACCGACCTCGTCCGCCAGCTCGGCGGCGGCCGCGACCAGCCGGTCCGCCGTGATCCCCGCACGCGCCATGACCCTGCCTCCTTGGATGCCTAGCCTGCATCCTAGAGCCTCTAGGCAAGAATCTCCCGCACGAATTCATTGGCGAACTTGCCCGCGGGGTCCAGCTCGGCGGCCAGCGCGCGGAAGTCGGCCAGCCGGGGAAGCCGCCCCTTCATGACCGCCGACGGCATCTCGAACACCTTCCCCCAGTGCGGCCGGGCGTCCAGCGTGCCGAGCGCGGCCTCCACCGCGCGGACCACGGGGAGCACGCGCGCCGCGTCCTCGATCCAGGTGAAGTGCAGCGCCACCGAGTCCCGCCCGTACGCCGGGCTGAGCCACTGCGTGTCCGCCGCGACCGTGCGTACCTCGCAGGTCAGCACCACCTCGGCGAGCGTCGCCCGGATCGCGTCCAGGGCGTGCAGCGCGGCCGTCGCGTCCGCCCTCGGCAGCAGGTACTCCGACTGGAGCTCCGACCCGCTGCTGGGTGTGAACTCCGCCCGGAAATGGGGGAGTCGCTCATGCCAGGGGCCGGGCACGCCACCCTGCTCGGTGCAGTTGACGGCGGGCATCCCTGGCACCGGGTGCATGGGCCCGGCCGCCGGTTCCGCCCACGGGAAGTCCACCGGCGCCTGGTCGGTGCGCCGCTTCAGCCACACCTGCCGGAACCCCGGCGCCCGCCAGTCGGTGAACAGGCTCACGCTGTACGCCGAGGCCGCGACCGTCTCGTACTCCAGCCCGGCCAGGGGGAGTTCGGCGAAGACATGCTGCTCGACCTCGTACGCCGGTTCCAGGTCGAGGGTGAGCGCGGTGACCACGCCGAGCGCGCCCAGCGAGGTGACGGCACCGTCGAAACGGGCGTCCCCGCGGGCGATCCGCAGCGTGCCGCCGTCCGCCGTGATCAGCTCCACCTCGCGCACCGCCGACGCCAGCGGACCGTTGCCCACACCGGAGCCATGGGTGCCCGTCGCCACCGACCCGGCGACCGAAATGTGCGGCAGGGAAGCCATGTTGGCCAGCGCCAGCCCGTGCGCGTGGACCGTGCGGGCCAGCTCCGCGTACCGGACCCCGCCGCCGACCCGTACCGTCCGGGCCGTCGTGTCCACGTCGATCACGGTCGGCAGCCCGGCCACCGACAGCAGCACGCCCCCGGCGCCGGGGTCCGCGATCCGGTTGAAGGAGTGCCCGCTGCCCAGCACCCGCACCCGCGGACTGCCCGCCACCAGCTCCCGCAGCACCTCCTCCGAGGCGGGCCGGTGGAACTCCGCGCCCGTGTACGTGATGTTCCGCGCCCAGTTGGTGACCGCCCGCGCCGACCCGCTCATCCCTGCCGTCCCTCCCCGAGAATGCCTGTGCCCAGACCCTCTCATCACTCCCGTGACCTGGGGAGACCCCGCAGGTGGAAGATCGTCCGGGGCAACACGTCGGGCACCTCACAGCCCCCCGGGAGGGCTTGCCGGGAAGTGGGGGCATACGGTGTGAGATGTACGTGTGAGCCGGGAGGAGACAGGGATGGGCAGCCGCACCGCGCTGGTCGAAGATCTGATGGAGAGGTTCCCGCATGTGCCGCGGGAAGCCGTCTTCAAGGAGGACCTGCTCCGGGGCGGAGTCGCCTTCGACCCCTCGGCGCTCAGCGACAACGAGAGTGGCGAGGTCAAGCCGAAGTCCTACTTCATCTTCTCCTTCGACCACGGCACCCTGCCCGAGCTGGGCGAGGCCGCGCTGCGCAGGCCCCCGGAGGAGATCATCCTCACCGGCGGCCCCTACGACCTGCGGCGCACCGTCGTCTCGGTCCGCGTGAACCCGGCCTCCCCCTACCGGGTCGCCTCCGACGAGCACGGCCAGCTCGGCCTCTACCTCGACGGCAAGCGGATCTCCGACGTCGGCGTGCCCCCGATGCCGGAGTACTACCGGCACAAGCTCTCCAACGGGAAGTCGGTCATGGAGGTCGCCCCCACCATCCAGTGGGGCTACCTGATCTACCTGACCGCGTTCCGCGTCTGCCAGTACTTCGGCGCCAAGGAGGAGTGCCAGTACTGCGACATCAACCACAACTGGCGCCAGCACAAGGCGGCGGGACGGCCGTACACGGGCGTGAAGGACGTCGACGAGGTCCTCGAGGCGCTGGAGATCATCGACAAGTACGACACCGCCAAGATCTCCACCGCGTACACCCTCACCGGCGGCGCGATCACGTCGAAGGTCCAGGGGCTGGACGAGGCCGACTTCTACGGGCGGTACGCCAAGGCCATCGAGGAGCACTTCCCGGGCCGCTGGATCGGCAAGGTCGTCGCGCAGGCGCTGCCCAAGCCGGACGTCCAGCGCTTCAAGGACTACGGCGTGCAGATCTACCACCCCAACTTCGAGGTGTGGGACGAGTACCTGTTCAAGATGTACTGCCCCGGCAAGGAGCGGTACGTCGGCCGCGACGAGTGGCACAAGCGCATCCTGGACTCCGCCGACGTGTTCGGCGCGCGCAACGTGATCCCCAACTTCGTGGCGGGCGTGGAGATGGCCGAGCCCTTCGGCTTCACCAGCGTCGACGAGGCCATCGCCTCCACCACCGAGGGGCTGCGCTTCTTCATGTCGCACGGCATCACGCCCCGCTTCACCACCTGGTGCCCCGAGCCCACCACCCCGCTCGGCAAGGCCAACCCGCAGGGCGCGCCGCTGGAGTACCACATCCGGCTGCTGGAGGCGTACCGCAACACCATGGACGACTTCGGTCTCTCCTACCCGCCCGGCTACGGCCCGCCCGGCCCCGGCAACGCGGTGTTCTCCGTCAGCTCCTTCATGGACAGCCTCTCCGCCGAGGAGCGCGTGGAGATCTGACCCCGCGTGGCTCTGAACCGCTGAGCGTCCGCTTCCGTATCCCCTGACGGAGTGGCGGGCGCGCGGCGGTCGGTCACGGTCACGCCGGGCGATGGGGCGCTCACCCGATCCGCCTGACCCGCTTGTCAGCCCGGCGGCGGCGTGAAAGGCTCCTGCCTCCGCGAGGCCCCCCAACTCCATCGCTTTTTCGATGAGTTGCCCCTCGCTCGTGGACGCTGGAGACCGATGCCCGATCTGTCGCCCCCTCAGGACGCCGCCGAGGCAGCGCTGTTCGCCGAGTGCTGGGACGCGGTCCTCTCCTACGCGGACCTGTGCACGGCGGGAGCGGGAACGGCACACCAACTGGCCGACGAGGCCTTCACGTCGGGGATGCGTGAACTGAGGGCCGCGCAGGGCGCCGTACGTGGTGGCCGCACCACCCGGCTGCCGGTCATCCCCCGACTCCTCACCGCCGTACGGGAGACGGCGGTCGGCTGGGAGAGCGCGGGCAAGGGCCACAAGCTCGACCCCGACCTCCGCCTCTGGCTCAACTCCGAGGCCGCCGCCCGCTACACCGGCCCGCCACTGGGCCGCCCCGTCGCGCTGCGCGGACTGCGGGACATGCCGGAGGCCGACGCCACGCTGCTCTGGCTCGCCGAGGTGGAGGCCCTCCCGCTGCCCACCGTCGCCCGCCGCCTCCGCCTGGACCCGCTGACCACGGCCGCCGAACTCGACCAGGTCCGCGTCCTGTTCCACGACCGCTGCCACCGCGCCCACCGGGACACCCCGCTGGACGCCGAGTGCCGCAGCTACGCCCGGCTGCTGGACGCCGTCACCCGCTCACCGGGCGCCGAGACCCCCGAGGACCTCTCCCGCCATCTCGCCACCTGCGTGCCCTGCGCCGAGGCCGCGGCCTGCCTGCGCCTGCACGGCGGCGGCATCCCGGCCGCGCTCGCCGGAGGCGTCATCGGCTGGGGTGCCCTCGCCTACCTGGAACGCCGTCGCCGCGCCGCCGAGGTCCGCCTCGGCGTGGGCACGGCCTCGGGGCCGGGGCTGCGTACGGACGACGAGGCGGCCCGCGGCCGCGTCCTGCGCGGCAGCCTCCTGGCGGCGGCCGGACTACTGTCGGCGATCGCCCTGGGCGTCTCCCTGATGCCCTTCGGCACCGCGGACGACGCCGACGTCTCCGCCCGCGACGACCAGAAGCCGGTCGCCGCCCCCGACACCCCGCACCCCGACCCCACCCCGGCCCCCTCCCGCTCGGCGGCCCCGGCGACCACCCGCACCCTCCCGGTCCCCGCACCCCCGAAGCCGACCCCCACCCGCAAACCCACGCCCTCCGCGCCCCGCCCCACCGCGACCCCGTCGCAGACCCCCACCCCGAGCACCCCCACCACCTGCCGCGTCGACTACCACCTCGACGACCAGTGGAGCGACGGCTTCCAGGCTGGCGTCCGCATCACCACCGACGCCCCCCTCTCCGGCTGGCAGCTCGCCTGGACCTTCCCCGACGGCCAGCACATCGGCCAGACCTGGGACGCCACCCCGCACCAGGACGGCGCCCGGGTCACGACGGACGCCAAGAGCTACAACCGCGAGGTCGCCGCCCACGGGACGGTCTCGTTCGGCTTCATCGGCAGGCTGGACGGCGGGAACGGCACACCGAGCGGGTTCACCCTCAACGGAAGCCCGTGCGCGACCGGTTGACCACCGTCTCCCTCAGCGCACCAGGATCAATCCGCAACTGTAGGCGCGCGCATGGCCGATGCCCTGGGCAAGAGCGGCGACGAACGCCTTCGGATCGGTCACCGTGAAGGTGCCCTTGATCTCGGCACGCCCGAGACGCAGGTTCTTGTTCTTCGCCGAGCTGGAGACACGCGGGAGCATGCGCAGGGCGAGCCGCTCGGTGTCCGCGTCGGCGCCGACACGGGTGACGCCGTTGGGCGCGGTCGCGGGCTCACCGGCCGGTTGCAGACGCTGCGCGAACCACCGCTTCACATGCTCGGGCCGGGTGTGCGCGACACGGGTCCCGCGGGTCTTCGGCGGTGAGCCCGGCGGCGGCGGAATGCTGCGGACCGGGTTGACGACCGTACGGAAGTCGACACCGTCCCCGACCCGGAAGGTGCGGTCGACGGTGAGGGTCTCCGGCTTCTCCGCCAGGGCACCACGGGGAACGCCGCTCCAGTCGGCCGGTACGGACGACTGCACCACCAGGTTGAGCCGCGCGTTGCGGAGATCGAGGGTCCAGGTCGACAGGATGCCCATCTGGGCACGGGGGTCGGGGCTGCCGTCGTCCACCCAGCCGGGGAATCCGCTCATGACGGTCCGGTGCATGTCCTGGGCGTCGATGAGCGACTTGGCAGCATAGGGGTGGCGGGCGTCCAGCGTCAGCAGGCTCTGGGTGGCCACGAACCTCGCGGCACCTCCGGGGCCCGACGACGCGTGCGATGTGGCGGCGGTCGTGTTCACAGGATGATGTCCCACCCGTGGGCGTCGCGGGCGATGGTGATACGGCTGCGGGTCTCCCAACGGCGGCTGTGCACACCGCCGTCGGCGCCGAACCGCACCGGCTGGTCCGGCAGCGGCGCGACGCCCGGGAGGGGGCGCGGGCTCTCGATCCAGGCCCAGGGCCGTACGTCCGTCACCGGCCGCTCCGGCTCACCCTCGTAGTGAGGGGCCTCCGGCAGCAGGGCATGCGTCTCGAACGCCTCCCGGAGGGGGCCCGGGACGACACCGAGGGCCAGGTCGCCCGAGGGTGGGCACGCCTTGCGGCCGAGCCAGAGCAGCCGCCTGGGATGCTCCAGTGCGTGCCCGATCCGCTCCAGGAACGCAGGGTCGGGGGCCTGCAGGCCGACGAGGAAGGCGGCGTCGGCGAGATACCAGCGCTCCGTGATCAGCGCTTGGCGGCGCACCTGTCCCGACACCAGGGCACCCGACACCGGGTCCCGGGTGACGTACTTCGGGGAGCCGTACCAGGCTGCCAGCTCGCTGCGACCGAACGGGGCGGCCTCCGGGCCCTCCGGCGCCGTGAGCGCCATGGCCTTCGTGGCCCGCTGGTGGTCGGTGAGGAGATCACGCGGGCGCAGCGGAAAGGTCCCGCCGCCGACGGTGTGGTAGTCGCGCATCGGCGTGCCTGGACGGTCGGCGCGCACCCCGAAGACGACTTCCGCCAGCTCTCCGAGGGGCTCCTCCCGGTCGAGGCCGAGCGCCGCGGCGCACAGGCCGATCACTCCGGACTTCGTGGGGCGGCTGTGGGTGTCGCGCTGCGCGAACCGGCCGGTGAGCCCCCAGGACTGCAGCGGACCGGCCAGCCGGAGAAGCAGGACATGCGGGGTGCTCACCGGTTGAGATCCTTCGCCAGCTCGACCACGGCCAGCGACCCGGGCAGCTCCAACTCGCCCAGCAGCAGGTCGATCTCGGGGTCGTAGGTGAGCACACGCGCGGTCCGCAGGTCCTCCCGGCGGCGGTCGACGAAGGCGTGGTGGCGCAGCAGCCTGCGCACGGCCGCGGGCCCCGCCGGGCCTTCCCCACCGGCCGCGACGGGGCCCTCGTCCACCGCGCGCTGGAAGGCCGACGCGTAGTTGTAGGGTCGTTCCCCCTCGAAGGCGAGGACGAGTGCCGGGAGCGATCCGGTGGACGCGGTGGAGTTCTTCTTCGCCTCCGGGAACGCCTCGACGAAGGAGTTGACGAACTCCAACTCCGCCTCGGACGCGGCGACCTCCGCCTCCCGTTCGTCCATTCCGGCCACCCGGAGATTGACGCGCAGCTGGGTGCGGTCGAGGACGGCGTGCCGGTAGAACGTGCCGGAGATCAGGGACTGGTAGCCGGTCATACCGGCGCCCGCGTCGTCGGCGGCGTCGAGGAAGCTGAGCGCGTCACGCTTGCGGTCCAGCTTCGCGTCGTCGGCCGCCGCGTAGAAGTCCTCGATCTGCTCGGCCTCGTGCACGGTGAAGGCGTGCCCGGTCTGGACGGCCCCGTCGACGTTGGGGGAGTCGGGGATCTCGGCGAGGAAGCGGCCGTAGAGGGCGATGTCCACGGCGTCACGGGGAGCGAGGGCGAGGAGGACCGCGTCGCGAGTGGGCCGGGGCAGTGGCGGGATGAGAATGGACGCGGGCGTCTCCGCCTCCGGGGTCTCCTCCGCCCCTTCCGGGTCCGGCTGGGACGCGGCCTTCTTACGGGCCCCGCGACGGGCCTTCTGCACAGCCTCCGCCTGGGCCCGGATCTTGGCCTGCGCCTCCAGGTACTCCGCGCACCACTCCTCGACCTCGTCCGCGTGAGAGGCGATGTGCCCGGCGATCCGCTCCGCCGCGTCGGACGGCGCGAACACGAGCACCCGCGTCAGATTCGCCACTGTCTTCTTCGTCAGGTCACCGAACTTGAGGCCGCTCGCCTCCATCACCGCGCGGGCCGTGACGAGGGCCTTCTCCTTTTCCCAGCCGTGCGCGGTCTCCAGTTCGCGCCCGGCGAGGAGGGCCCACTCGCGGGTGCGCACGCCCATGCTCCGGCCCTTGAGCGCCCCGCGGCCCGCGTTGGCGCGGTCGCGGGCGTGTACCCGTTCCGCCCGCCTGCGGGCCTGGCTGGTGATCATGTGGCGTTCCACGCCGCCGAAGACGAGGGTCTTGGGCTGGCCGTTCTCGTCGCGTACCGGGAGGACCGCGGCCAGGGTCTCGATGAGGTGGAGGGAGAGGAACTGGCTCCGGAGTGCTGCCTCGGTCACGAGGTGGTGTCCTTCCGCGTCGGGGTGGTCCGGCCACGCGCCGGCGGGGTGTGGAACTCGACCGACCACCGGTAGGCGACCCGCGCCTTGCGGTCGTTCCAGTGGATGAGGTCCTCGGTCAGCGCGGTCCAGGACGGCGGCGCCTGTTCACAGGCCCGCAGCCGGGTGAGCGCGTGCTGCAGATGGCGCCAGGGGATGCGGCGGCTGGCGACGAGCCGGTTCAGCAGGCGCTGGGCGCCGGGGTTGTCCGGCCCGCGCCCGGTCCCGTCGCCGATCCGGCGGGCGGCGGCACCGAGGCTGCCGTGGCCGTACGAGGGCGTGGGGCGGCCCTGGTGGTAGACGGCGAACAGGAAGGCCACCCGCTCGAACAGCTCGCGGTGCTCGTCCCCGCCGTACCAGCCCGCCCGGATCTGCGCGTTGCTGCCGCCCCTGGCCCGGCGCAGTTCGGCGAGCGTCCCGTACTCGTGGTTGCGGACGAGGGTGGTCAGCCAGGCGGTGAGGGCCGCGCCGTCATGCGCGGCCTGGGGCCGTTCCGGATCGGCTCCAGGGGGCCAGGTCTGCTCAGTCACGCGCGATCTCCCCTCGGAGTTCGGCCGGGGCGCGGTCTCCGGACATGTCGTCGTCGAAGCGCTGGACGGCTCGCGCCCGCGCACGGTGGTTGCGGTCGCTCGGCGGCAGGGTGTCGAGCCGCCGGAGCAGTTGGGTGCGGGCCGTGGCCATGAGGCCCTGCGCGTAGGCGATGAGCGGTTCCGACACCGGGTCGTCGTCCTCGGGTCCCCGGTCGATGACCTCGTCCAGCAACTCGTGGAAGGGGGTCTCCGCCGCGGGCCAGAACGCCCAGCGCGCGTCGAGCCGCGCCACCTGCCCGGCCTCGTCCGCCGCTCGCATGGCGGGGAACGCGGTCTCGGCGGCGAGAACGGCCGCGCTCTTCAGGCTGCGCGCCAGGTACTCGGCCAGGTCGGAGCCTCTGCGGGAGGCGCGGTAGAGGTGGGCGGCCATACCCGGTGCGTAGGGATAAGCCCCCTGGGCCCAGGCGACCGGCAGCGCCTTGTTGGCGAGCAGGCCCACGGCCCAGAGCTGATACGGGGCACCGGTGCCGGTGCGGGGATAGCGCAGGGTGCGAAGCCGGGCGTACAGACCGGTCCGGTCGTCCTTGACGGCGCTGTACAGGGCGTGCGCCTCCTGCCACAAGGCTCTGCTCGGGGACGGCCACAGCGGCTTCCGTAGGCCGTTCGTGGTGTTGCTGAAGACGGCGTCCTGGAGGTGCCGCTCCGGGGCGAGTTCGAGTACCTCGCCCGCACCGATCAGGACCTTGTCCACGACGATCTGCCCGCGAGGCCCGTTGCGCGGCCGGAGGAGCACGGACCGCCCGAGCGCGCTGTGGAGGTCGGCAGGGCCCTGGGGCACCCTCGGCTTCACCTTCCGCTCGAAGTCCCGGCGCACGACGCCTTCGGTGGTCCAGGAGGTGTTGAGCGGGCCGGGCGGGCCGTCGGGCGGATAGAGGTTCAGGCGCAACGTCTCGCCGAGCGTACGGCCCAGGGCGACGACCCGGATTCTCCCGGTGAGCCGCCCCGCCGCGAGGTTGGTCACCTTGGCACCGAGACGCTTGCCGGGCATCCGGGCCCGTCCGTAGGGGGCGTACACATGCTGCGTGAGCGTGGCCCGGAACGCTTCGGCCGCCGTCAGCGGGTTGTCGAGTTCGAGGTGGTGGTGGTCGAAGTGCTGGTTGTAGTCCCCTGAGTGCTCGATGACCAACTGCGCCGTCCCGGTACCGCTGTCGCGCAGATCCTCCGCCAGGCAGGAGTTCTGCAGCAGGGGCGTCTCGGGGTGGAACAGGTCCCAGGAGT
The DNA here is from genome assembly GCF_044747085.1 of Streptomyces sp. NPDC090119. Classification (NCBI taxonomy): domain Bacteria; kingdom Bacillati; phylum Actinomycetota; class Actinomycetes; order Kitasatosporales; family Streptomycetaceae; genus Streptomyces; species Streptomyces sp. NPDC090119. The sequence goes on from NZ_JBIVDK010000001.1 coordinate 426,692, forward strand.
CGTCCGGTTCGCCCCGCAGCCACTCGGCGGCTGGAGTCAACTCCTGCTCCTCCAGCACCCGTTCCCGCCACTCCTCGTCCGAGGTCGGAGAGGCCCCGGAGGCGAAGCAGATGGCCATCAGATACTCGATGACGGCGACATCCTCACCGGGCGAAGCACAGTCCAGAGCAGCCACCTTGTCCGCGTCGGCCAGCAGCGAGCACAGGGAGTGGTGGGCGGTGGCTCCGTCGATCATCACGGTGGGGATGCAGGGCTTGTGGCGGGGGTCCCAGGTGGGACGCCCTTGGGCGGGGCCGGGCGGGGGGCGTTCGGACAATGACCTGCTACCTCTTCCTGGAAGTGAACAGTGACAAGGGCAACGCCGTTCTGCGGGTCGCCTCTCCCTACCGTTGAGTGATGGGCACCCTCATACCCCCGCGAACGCGGGGAAGAATCAGATGAAGCCCTTAAGGCTGTCGACGAGCCACTCCCGCAATCGTCGGGAAGAATCATCTTTCTCTGGGTGACAACTCCCAGTCTGTGATGGAGCTTTGCGGTCGATCTGGAGTTGGACGGCTGAGAGAACTAAAATTGGCGACTGCCGATTGATCGGCAGTCTTGGCACGGCCTCGCCGGTCTACTGGCGAGGTTTGCAAGAGGGTTTCCCGTCCCGCAGGCACGGGACGGGAAACCCCTATGGCCGGGACAGGCCGTTCTTGGCGTGTTCATTACGCCAAGAACGGCCGCTTACCAGAGGTGATCCACAGCCTCGCTCACCAGTGCGGCGACCAGGATGAGAGCGAGCTCCCACCCGTGGCGTCCTAGCCACTCACATACGGCTCTGCACATACGCATCCTCCGTCTCGACGCCTCCAGCTCTGCGAGCGCAGGGCTGGGGTCGACGAGACGGCTGACGGCAGGAACCGGCATGCCCGTCTTTTCTACTCCAACGGGATTGCCCAGTGGGCAAGTTCGCTCATGTCGATCTCTTCCAGCTTCTCTTGACCGTCGGATCGACGCGTTCAAGGCTGTCGAGTTGAGTGTGCTTCGGGCTGGCGTAGGCGCAACCCTCACCGCGACCGGCGGCGCAGGAGGATGGTGAGGGTGGTGCGGGCGTCCTTGCGGCGGTCCGGGGTGGGGGCGAGGACGGAGATGAGGGCGACGACGATCAGGACGCCGGTGTAGAGGAGACCGGCGGCTCCGCTCAAGGTGGCGGTCCAGGTGAGGAGCTGGGGGATGTGGGACACGGGTCGTCCTTCTGTCGGGAGCCGGGGCGGGCTGGGGTGGTGAGGGCTCCAGAGTCGTGGGACTCCGTGGATGGGGGCCAACTGCGGTTCCCCGCGCGCATCGATTCCCCCAGGTCAGAGCGGGTAAACCAGACGAAGCCAGCTTGGATTTCGCGCCGGGCGTGCGGCGAAGGGGCGGTGCGGTGACTGACCGGTCGAGGATCGAACGCGCGGCGCTCGGGCGTATGTTGACGACGCTGTGGGAGGAGGCGAGGAAGCCGAGCAAGCGCGTCCAAGAACTTGGCGTTCACCGTTCCACCTTCCGCGACTGGCGAGAGGGAAGAATGGCGCCGCCGGAAGTGAGGACGGACGACTTCTGGCGCGTCGTGCGGACTCTGCAACAGGCGGCCGGTCAGGCCGTGTACGCGGATTCCGAGTGGGAAACCCAGTTGCGCGCCGCCCAGAAGGAGGCAGGCGAGGGGCGGCGTCAGCAGTTCGCCAAGCCGCGCGAGAGGGAGGAGGGGCAGCGCTTCGTCCGACCGCACGCGCCTGCCCTTGCCGTCGCCGCCGAGGTGATCCAAGGGCGGACGGACGAGCGTACGATCATGAACTCCTTCGTCAGGGAGCCCAGTTCAGCCGCGCCCGCGTACCTGTGCTGGCACGCCGATGCTCCGGTCGGCAAGACCGCTCTGCTCGCCGACTACGTTCGGCGCTCACCACGCGGCATCGACATCCTGAACTTCTTCGTCTCCGCGGAACACGGCTCGGACACACGGGCCGAGTTCGAGGCACAAGTGAGCGACCAGATAAGGGAGTTACTCCAGACGTCCGAGCCCCGTCGGCCCGCCGGGTCCCGTGAATGGCATCGTCTCTTCGCCGAGGCCACGAAACGGAACGGGAAGCTGCTCCTCGTGGTCGACGGTCTGGATGACGACGTGGCCTGGTCGGCGCCTGCCGCCCGAGGGGTCCGGGGAAGCATCGCCGCCCTGCTGCCGTTGGCGCCACCACCCGGCATGCGCGTCATCGTCTCCCTCCGACGCTGCGTACGCTTCCCCGACGACCTCGCCCCGACGCACCCACTGCGACGCCCCGAGTACCAACACACCCTCACCGCGCTGACCGGCATCCCCCTGATCCGACGGACGCCGCCCGACACCACCCCGCTGGGCATCAAGATGGCGCGGATCCTCGCGGTGTCCGGCGGCGGTCTCCGCACGGAGGATCTGGCCGAACTGGCCGACTTCCCGACCGAGTCCGTCGACCGCTGGGCGCAAGGTCCGGGCGGCCGTGCCCTGGTCTTCGAGGACCCGGTGCTCGGCACCTACACGCTGGCGCAACCGGCACACGCCACGGCCACACGCGCGTCATTGGCGGCCGAAGGTGTCGCGCGATGCACCCGCCAACTGCTGGCCTGGTCGAGCCGTTGGCGTACCGCAGGCTGGCCCGACGGTACGCCCCCGTACCCCCTGATCCACCAGCTCCGGCTGCTGACCGACCCCGACGAACGTGCCGAGTACGTCCTTGACCTGCCCCGGCTGCGTCGGCTGGTAGCGCAGGTCGGCCCGGACGCGGCCCTCGCTCAACTGGACCGGCTAGAGGAGGAGATCGGGGCCCCGGACACCGCCCCCGGTAGCCTGGCGATCCTTATCCGGCTCGCGGTGACGAGGGATGTCCTGCGCGGGGAGTCGCGCGCTGTGCCGTCCGGTGCTCCCGCACTCCTCGTCCGGCTGGGTGAGACCGAGCGCGCACGAGCCCTTGCCCGTTCCGCGACGACCGCTGCCGACAGGGCCGTGCATCTCGCGGACGTGGCGGTGGAGTTGGCTCATGCGGAGCGGGACGACGCGGAGGCCGTCGCGCGGGAAGCGGCGGAGCTGTACTGCCCGGTGCCTCTAGACGCCCACGCGGACCCGGAATTACCTGTCCTCCTACTCGGCGCCGCCGATGCCCTCGCATCTCTGAAGAGCCACGATGCCGCCCGCCTTCTGCTGCACGCGGTGGTCGGCGACCGTACGGCCGGGACCGAGGTGCTCACCAGGGCGGCCGCGCTGCTCACGACGGTCGGGGATCCGGCTCTGCTGACGGTCCTGCGGGAGCGGGCCGAGGATCTGAGCCAGGGCGGTGTGCGGGCCCGCGCGGTCGCGGTGGACCTCTGGGGAGCGCTGGCCCGGGCGACGCCCATGGCCAGCGTTCCTGACGGGGACCGCATCGAGGCCATCTGCAAGGAACTGGAGCCCGAGGACGGACTGGGCGCCGTCGATGTCCTTGCCGTCGCCGTGTCGGCGCTCAGCGCGCTGCCGCACCAACGGCGGAACGTCCCGCGAGGACTGCTACGGGACGCATTGGACCGCATCACCGAAGCGCTGGCCGACCCTGACGCGCTGTCCCCGGACGACCAGGCTCACTTGCGACGCGAACTGGCGGGAACCCTGGCACATCTCACTCGGGCCGTGGGTGATGCCGCCCCCTTGCGGAGCGAACTCGACGACATGCGCCGCATGCTGGACTCCCTCCCCGAACAGCTCCGTATCGGTGTGCTCGGCGACGTCACCGCGGAGCGGGCCCGCGCGGTCGCCGAGGTCGCGGAGGCACGGCGGGCCGAGAAGGACGCGAAGGCCGTGGCCGCCGCCAAGGAGGCGAAGAACGCGGCCCGTCGGGCCGAGTACCCGAAGGCAAAGCAAAGAGAGAAGGAGAAACAGAGGACCCTTCAGGAATCACGCGGTAAGCGCACTGCCGCGCAGACACCCCCACCGGTACAGGTCCGGACGCCGGGACCCGGAACCCCCCGCCCGCACCGGCCGTCCACGGGCCTGCCACCGGCCGACGCCATCCAGCACCCCGAACACCTCCGCCTGCTCCAGGAAGCCGACAGCCGACTGGGCACCGGCGACCTCCTGCGCAGCCGCCAACTGCTGGTTGCCGCTCTCCGACACTCCCCCCTCTCGTCCGCCACCCCCCTCCCGGCCCTGGCGGGCTGGCAAGCCGACCTGGTCCAAGCGCTGGGTATGGCAGGCGAGTTCAGCGAGGCCGAAGCGCTGGCCCACGAGATGCCCGACCGCGCCCGCCACTTCGCAGCCCTCTCGCTGGGCTGCTCCCTCGGCGGCCACACGGCCCCCGGAGCCCACTACGCCCGTGAAGCGGCCCGCCTCGCCACCGGCGACGCCGACCCGGCGTTGGCGAACGCCGTGGCGCAGGCTCTCGCCCACGCGGGAGCCGGGTCGGCTGCCCAGTCCCTGGTGACGGGACGCGTCGCGGAGAAGCGGCAGGCGCTCACCGCCGTAGCTGCGGGGCTCGTTCGGCACGACCCCGAGGAGGCGGCCCGTATCGCCCAGCCCCTCATCGAGGCCCTGGTACTGCGGAGCGACGGCGACACCACACTGCGGACCATCCCCGAGCTGGCCGCCCTGCTGCTCGCCCACCCGGACATCCGCCACCCCGGCAGGCGCCTCCGCGAAGCACTCCGCCTCGCCCTGGTCCCCGCAGCGCGGGCCGCTCAGTCGTGGCACGCGCCGTCGATGACGGTCCTCGCCCTGCTCGCGAGGATCGGCTGCGTTCCCGGGGAGGAGTCCGACACCGTCGCAGGGATGGTGGACAGATGGCACCGCTCGCTCCAACACCGGCAACAGCCTTACGCCGAACTGGCCCTGCTCGCAGCCGTGTACGGCGATGAGGACGCCCTCCGGTGCCACACCGAGGCGGCCCCGACACCGTACGGACGCGCCACCGCCCTCAGCGCGGTCGCCACCTACCTCGCCGGTACCCCGGTGGCCCTGGCCACGGACAGCCGGGCCGATGACAGGGTGCTCCGGACCTGCCTGGCCCTCGCCCGGGCGGCCGGTGACGGTCGGCCCCCGGACCTGATGGCGGCGCGGTCGCTCGTGCGCGGGCTCCTGGAAACCGGCGCCTGGGCCCACAGCATTCCGTTGCTCCCGGTGATCGCCCCCGCCGCGCTGAGGCCCGTCGGTGAGGTCGCGCGGGACATCCGACGGCACGCGGAAGGTCCGAGGCCGGAGGACGCGGGGGCCGGACCCGCTCCGGTGGCCGTGCAGGAAGATGGCCCCCATGACGGGTGACCATGTCGAACTGCACGAACTGCTCCGCCGCGCCGGTCTGGAGGTGGTCGGAGCCGGGCGGGTGTCCGACGCGCGGCCTCCCATGGCCGCCTGGCGCCCGGTGATCGCGGCGAGCACGGAGCCCACGCTCGCGGTGCCGGACGACCACGCGGACCTCGTCCCGGAGTTGAACCGGCAATGGCACCGACTCGCCGTCGAGCATGGGGTGTTGGACGCGGACGGAGAGTTTCTGATCAGCGTCGCCAACCAGGGCCGCATCGACTGGACCAGGGTGCGGCTGGGGGAGCGGTGGGACCTGGCCGGTCACCTCGGCCCACAGGCGGGTCAGCCGGAGTTCGTGACGATGTCCCCGGACGGGGAGAGCGTCCTGGGCGTCACCTGCGAGGAATACGAGGTCTGGTTCGTCGCCGTGGCCCCGTTCACCGAGTGGCTGGAAGCGTCGGCGCGGGAGCGTGCGGTGGAGGGGCCGGGGGAGCGGGTGTCCGGCTGGGACGTCGTCCTGCGACGGAAGACCGTCCTGGCCCGGCTGCGGGGCGAGTGGTGCGAGGGGCTGGCCGCAAACCCTGCCGCTTCCGCGGCCGTGCTGTGCCGTCTTCTCGACATCGGTCCCGAGGACCGGTTCCCGTCCCGGCTCAAGTACCGGGAGCTGCCCGAGGAGACGGTCGCGGCCTGGGTCGCGCATCCCGAGTGGCGGGTACGCTCGGAATTGGCGGAGCGGCCGCTCGAACCCGAACAGAGCGCCGCACTCTTCCGTGATCCCGATCCACGACGCCGGTGGCTGCTCCTCACCAGCGTGGTGTACCAGGCCCCGGCGTTCACCGCGGCGACCTTCGCCCAGCTCGCCACCGACCCCGGCCCGGACGTGCGCGCCGAGCTGGTCAGTCACCGCGATCTGCCGCTGCGGCACCTCACCGCGCTCGCAGCCGACCCGGACCCCGAGGTACGCAAGCAGGTCGTCGCACGCGGCTGGACCCAGCTGACTCCTTCGGCGCGGACGGCCCTGCTCGCCGACCCGGACACCGGTGTGCGAACCCAAGCCATGCTGCTCCACTGTTCCGCCCCGCTGTCGGCGGCCGCCTTCGCCGCACTTCCCGGTGACGCCCACCGGGAACACGCCGCGAGCACCTGTGTTCTCACCCGTGAGCTGGCCGAGGAGCTGGTCCACGGCACCGAGACCGCCCTGCGCGGCGCCGCGGCTCGGAATCCCCACCTGGACGCCGACCTGGTGGCCCTGCTCGGCCAGGACCCGGAGCCGGGCGTCCGCTGGTGGGTGTACGTCCGGCCGGAGCTCACCGAGGCGGAACGCTCCGGCGTGGCCGTCGAGTTCGACCCCAGCCACCGCTTCCACCCCTTCGAGTGGGTCCGGGACCTGCACGGCGACGAGGAGGCGATGCGCCGCTGTGCCACCTCCGCGCACGTCCCACTCCGCCGCAGCGCCGCGTGCGTACCGAACCTGCCGCCCGACATCGTCGACCTGCTGGCGCACGACGAGGACTGGCTCGTCCGGCTCTTCCTCGCCGAACACTGTGCCCAGGCCCCGGCGGAGCTCCTGCTGGAGATGGTGCGGAGCTGGAACGGCTACTCGGCGGCAAGGATGATCGAGCACCCCAACTTCCCCCGGCAGGGCCTCCTCCGCTTCGCGGACGACCCCGACCCCGATACGCGCAAGCTCACTCTCCTCGATCCGGAGGCGCCCGCCGAGCTGGTGGAACGCCTCAGCCGGGACGCGGACGCGGGTGTCCGCCGGTCCGCGCTGGACAGCGAGCGGCTGTCCGCCGTATCCGTGATCCGCCTGCTCGACGATCCGCACCGCTTCATACGGGAAGCCGCAGCCGCCGACCCGCGCCTCCCCACCCGCGTCCTGATCACCCTCCTGTACGACCGCACCACCGCGATGGCCGCCGCGACCAACCCCGCCATCCCGGAACCCGTCATGCACCGTCTGCTGGACCGGTAGCCGGAAGACGCCGTCCGTACCCGACGTTGCCGCACCGGAAATTCGCTGGTGCGCCGTGGGCACGGGCGGCTAAGGTCAGGTCCGTTCCACCGGCCGCGCATGCCGCCGGTAAGCCGTGCGTGACCTGGGAGGTGTTGACCGATGACTGTCGTTGCGACGGGCGTTGCCCGCATCCGGAAGTTCATCAAGTCCACCTCTGTGGCCGCCGGCTGATCTGAGCTGTTCTCTCCGCGTCCGAGGACGCGGTGCCGGGGCCACCCATGTGAAGGGTCACCCCTTGTCCTCCTCTTCTCTTTCCGGCTCGGCCCCGTCGCACCCGCTCGACCTCTACGGCTGGGACGGGGGCTGGGAAGCCGAGTTCACCCCCTACGCCCGTCAGGGCCTCCTGCCCGGCCGGGTCCTCCGCGTCGACCGCGGCCAGTGCGACATCGTCACCGCCGGCGGCACCGTCCGCGCGGACACCGAGTTCGTCGTCCCCCGCGACCCGATGAAGGTCGTGTGCACGGGCGACTGGGTCGCCGTGGACCCCGAGGGCGGCGATCCCCGCTACGTCCGCGCCTACCTCCCCCGCCGGACGGCGTTCGTGCGGTCCACCTCCTCCAAGCGGTCCGACGGGCAGATCCTCGCCGCCAACGTCGAGCACGCCGTCGTCGCCGTGTCGCTCGCCGTCGAGCTGGACCTCGGGCGGGTGGAGCGGTTCCTCGCGCTGGCGTGGGAGTCCGGGGCGCAGCCGGTGATCGTGCTGTCCAAGGCCGACCTCGTGCCGGACCCCGCGACGCTCGCGCACCTCGTACAGGACGTCGAGACCACCGCACCCGGCGTCACCGTCCTCACCGTCAGCGCGCTGCACGGCGACGGGCTGGACGTGCTCCGGGCGCTGATCGGCACCGGAACCGCCGTGCTGCTCGGGCAGTCCGGCGCGGGCAAGTCCACGCTGGCCAACGCGCTCGTCGGCGCGGACGTGATGGACGTCCGGGCCGCGCGGGACGTGGACGGCAAGGGCAGGCACACCATGACCACCCGCAACCTGCTGCCGCTGACCGGCGGGGGCGTCCTCATCGACACCCCCGGACTGCGCGGAGTCGGTCTGTACGACGCCGAGAGCGGGGTCGGGCAGGTGTTCTCCGAGATCGAGGAGCTGGCGGCCCGCTGCCGGTTCCACGACTGCTCCCACGACTCCGAGCCCGGCTGCGCGGTCGCCGCCGCCGTCGACTCCGGCGAGCTGCCCGTCCGACGGCTGGACAGCTACCGCAAGCTGGTCCGCGAGAACCAGCGGATCGTCGCCAAGACCGACGCCCGCCTGCGCGCCGAGATCCGCAAGGACTGGAAGCGCAAGGGGGCCGAGGGCCGGGCCGCGATGCGGGCCAAGCGGGGTCCCTGGACGTGACCCCCGGGGGCCGGGCTGCATGTCCGTTTTCCGCTGGCCCGGCCCCCCTCCGACGTCCGACACTGGACGCATGACGGACGATGACAGCAGGTACGAGGCGGTGCGCAGCCGCGACGGGCGGTTCGACGGCGTCTTCTTCTTCGCCGTCCGGACCACCGGCATCTACTGCCGCCCCAGCTGCCCGGCGGTGACCCCGAAGCGGTGCAACGTGCGGTTCTTCCGTACGGCCGCCGCGGCCCAGGGCTCCGGATTCCGGGCCTGCCGCCGCTGCCGCCCCGACGCGGTACCGGGCTCGGCCGAGTGGAACGTCCGCGCGGACGTCGTCGGCCGGGCCATGCGGCTGATCGCGGACGGCGTCGTCGACCGCGAGGGCGTCACCGGCCTCGCCACCCGCCTCGGCTACAGCGCCCGGCAGGTGCAGCGGCAGCTCACCGGCGAGGTCGGCGCCGGACCCGTCGCGCTCGCCCGCGCCCAGCGCGCCCACACCGCGCGGACCCTGCTGCGGACCACCGAACTCCCGGTCACCGAGATCGCGTTCGCGTCCGGGTTCCGCAGCATCCGCCAGTTCAACGACACCATCCGCGAGGTGTACGCCCACACCCCCACCGAGGTACGCGACGCCGCCCCGCGCTCCCGCCGGAGCGCTCCCGGCACCGGCATCCCGCTGCGCCTCGCCCACCGAGGCCCCTACCAGGCGGGCGCCGTCTTCGACCTGCTCGCGCGCGAAGCCGTACCCGGCGTGGAGGAGGTGACCGGCACCCCCGGCGCCCGCGTCCACCGCCGCACCCTGCGGCTGCCGTACGGCACCGCGGTCGTCGCCGTCCACGAGCGGGCCCACACCCCCGAGCCACGCGGCGGCACCCGGCCCGGCGGCTGGCTCGACGCCCGGCTGCTGCTCACCGACCCCCGCGACCTCACCACCGCCGTGCACCGGCTGCGCGGGCTGTACGACCTCGACGCCGACCCCTACGCCGTCGACGCCCGCCTCGCCGCCGACCCCCGGCTCGCCCCGCTGGTCGCCGCCCGGCCCGGACTGCGCGCGCCCGGCGCCGTCGACCCGCTGGAGATCGCCGCCCGCCTGCTGACCGGGTCACCGGACGACGTGGCACGGCTCGTCCTGCGGTACGGCAAGGCGCTCGACGCGCCCAGCGGCAGCCTCACCCATCTCTTCCCCGAGGCCGCCGTCCTCGCCGAGGCGGAGGCCGGGACCCCGCTCGGCACGCTCGCCGCCGCCCTCGCCGACGGCTCGCTGTGCCTCGACCCCGGCGCCGACCGGGACGAGGCCCGGCGCGCCCTCGCCGAGTTGCCCGGCATCACCCCGGCCGCCGTCGCCGCCCTCCGGGCGCGGGTGCTCGGCGACCCGGACGTCACCCCACCCGGTACGGACCTGCCCGAAGCCTGGCGGCCCTGGCGGTCCTACGCCGTCCACCACCTACGGGTCGCCGAGGAGCTGACCGAGTGATGGCGATCATGGACAACCCCTACTGGACCGAACTGGCCTCCCCGGTCGGCCTCCTGCTGCTCACCGCGGACGCCGACGGCGCGTTGACCTCGGTCTCCGTGCCCGGCCAGAAGGGCGGCCGTACCGTCCAGGAAGGCTGGCGGCACCACGCGGGGCCCTTCCGGGAAGCCACCGAACAGCTCACCGCCTACTTCGCCGGAGACCTGAAGGAGTTCGACCTGCCGGTCCGTGTGCGGGGCACCGAGTTCCGCGAGCGCGTTTGGGCCGCCCTGGACGCCGTCCCCTACGGGGCCACCACCACCTACGGTGCGATCGCGGCCGAGGTCGGTGCTTCTCGCGCCGCGATCCGTGCGGTCGGGGGTGCCCTTGGTGCCAACCCGCTGCTCGTCGTTCGCGCCTGCCACCGGGTCATCGGGGCCGACGGCACCATGACCGGGTACGCGGGCGGGCTGGAGCGGAAGATGTGGCTGCTGCGGCTGGAGGGGGTGCTGGGCGCCGCGTAGGGGGGCGGTCCAGGTGCGGCGCCGTCGTGGCCGGTCGCGCAGTTCCCCGCGCCCCTGGGGGTGCTGCAGCACAGGTCGGTCACGGCGCGGGGCACGCTGGGCCGAGCGGGTGTGCGCGCGGTGCGGGGGCTCCGCCCCCGGCGTGCCCGTGTGACACCGTCGCCTGCGGCGGCCCGGACACCCGGACGGGCCCGGTGCGAAAAGGGGCGGACATGGGCGGTGCCGTACGGTTCCTGGCGGTCCTGCTGCTCCTGCTCACCCCCGCACCGGCCTCGGCCGCCACCGGGAACCAGCCCTGGACCGGCACCTGGGAGGCCGCCCCCTCCGGCACCGCGCCCGCCCTGCCCGGCGCCGCGATCCGCAACGTCGTCCACCTCAGCGTCGGCGGACACGAGCTGCGCGTACGCGTCACCAACCGGTTCGGCACCACTCCGCTGCACCTCGGCGCGGTCACCGTCGCCCTCCGGCAGGGCCAGGGCCCGGACGCCGCGCCCGGCACCCTGCGCACCGCCACCTTCCAGCACGCGACCACGACCACGATCCCGCCCGGCCAGGACCTCCTCACCGACCCCGTCCGGCTCACCGTCCCGGCCGCCGCCGACCTCCTGGTCACCGTCCTCACCCCGGACGACTCCGGCCCCGCCACCCAGCACGGCACCGCCCTCCAGACCAGCTGGGTCGCGCTCGTCGGCGCCGGGCACGCGGCCGACGAGGACGGCTCCGCGTACCGCACCCCGATCAGCAACTGGTACTACGTCGCCGGGGTCGACGTACGCGGCACCGCCACCGGCAGCGTCGTCGCCGTCGGCGACTCCCTCACCGACGGCCACGGCTCCACCCACGACGCCAACCACCGCTGGCCCGACCTGCTCGCCGAACGCCACCGCCGCCTCGGCGTCCTCAACGCGGGCATCGGCGGCAACCGCCTGCTGCGCGACGGCACCGGCCCGAGCGCCCTCGCCCGGCTGGACGCCGACGCGCTCGACCGCGCCGGAGTCCGCGTCCTCGTCGTGTTCGAGGGCGTCAACGACATCAACGGCACCCCCACCGCGGCCGACGTCAGCGCCTACGCCGACGCCTACCGCACCCTCGTCGCCCGCGCCCACGCCCGGCACATCCGGGTCGTCGGCGTCACCCTCACCCCGTACGGCGGCTACCCGGCGCACACGACGGCCCGCGAGGCGGTACGGAAGGGGATCAACGAATTCATCCGCACCGGCCGGGTCTTCGACGCGGTCGCCGACGCGGACGCCGCGCTGCGCGACCCCGCCGACCCCGTACGCCTGCTGCCGCGCTACGACCCCGGCGACCATCTGCACTTCGACGACGACGGGATGAAGGCGGTCGCCGACCGCGTCAGCCGCGCACTCCACTGAGCGGTCGAGCGGTCAGCCGAACAGCACCGCGCCCAGCCAGCCCGCCGCGATCAGCAGGCAGGCGAACAGCTCCGTGAACACGCTGGAGCCGCCCGAGCGCATCGCCGTACGCAGCGCGGCCATCGCCTCGCCGTGCCGGCCGAGCCGCAGCCGCTCGCCCAGGTAGATCCCGCCCATGAAACCGGGCAGCGCGCCCACCACCGGCACCAGCACGAACCCGAGGAGCGCGCCGACCCCCGCGTACACCGCCATCCGAGGCGTCGCGCCGCTCGCCCGCAGCCGGCGCGCGGGCAGCGCCCAGCGCACGACCTGTGCCAGCAGCAGCACCACGGTGGCGCCGACCAGCACCGCCCAGGTGAGCCCGGCCGGATTCGTCAGCGCCCACCACAGGACGCCGGCCCACACCAGCCACGACCCCGGCACGCCCGGCACCAGCACTCCGCACAGGCCGAGCGCGATCACCAGGCCGACCAGCAGGAGTTCCCACGCTCCCATCTGCCCAGCGTGCCCGAGCGCGGACGGAACCGCAGATCTCGTACGGCCGTTCGCCCTGTCCCCCGATGCGCTGGGCGAGGAGGGCCGGATTTTGCCGATGCCCCGTTTCCGCGCCGCCCGCGTGGTGACAATTACCGGCATGAGTCAGCAGGGGGGCGGGCCCACTCGCCAGGACGACGACTGGTGGGGGCAGCTCTACGCCGAGACGGCCGACGACACGGGCCCCGCACCGGCCCCGGATTCCCTGGACGACCGCTACGCCTCGGCGAAGCGGGCGACGGTGACCGGACAGGGGAGCGGGCAGCCGGGGCAACCGGAGAGCGGCCCCGGCGGGCCGCCCGAGCAGGAGACGGCCGCACCCCCGCCGCCCAGAGCCGAGCCGGGCCCGCCACCGCTCCCGGCCCAGCGAGCCGGTGACGCTGGTGACACCGGTGACCAGGTCCGGGACACGCCATCCCTCCCCGCCCAGCGCGCCGGTGAGCAGACACCCCCCGACGCCCCCGACGCCCCGCCCGCGCGTCCGCCCGCCGTCCCGCCCATGCCGGGCTGGCCCGCACCCGAACCGGCGGGGAGCCCCGCCGACGGCACCCCCCGAGGCCCCGTCGTCACCGGCGTCGCCCACTTCACGCCGACCGCGCCGCCCACCCTGGACTGGGTCGGCCCCCGGCCCCCCACCTACGCCCCCGAACCGACCGCGCTGCCCGCCGCCGACCCCGACCGGCTCGGCGAGCTGGTGTCCGACACCGTGCTGGAGGGCGCCCGGTACGGAGCCTGCACCCTGCGGGCCGTCTCGCTGCGCGGGGACTCCGCGCGCTACCGGGGCGAGGCACGGCGCGACGCCCTGCTCACCGCGCGCTTCGGCGCGGGCGAACAGGCCCTCGTCCTCGTGGCCATGGCCACCGGGGCGCGGGCGGTGCCCGACGCGCACCGGGTGGCCGCCGAGGCGTGCCGGTGGATCGGACAGGCGGTGGGGCGCAGCCACGAACGGCTGGTCGAGGATCTGCGGGCCGAGCGGCGCGGCGACCTCAAGTCCGGGCTGAACCGGCTCACCGACCGCACCCTCGGCAAGCTCCGCGCCGCCTCCGGGGAACCCACCGTCAGCCTGCGCTGCCTGCTGCTGCCCGCCGACCCCGACTGCCGCACCCGGGTGTTCTTCGGCGCGGGGGAGGGCGGGCTGTTCCGGCTGCGGGACGGGGAGTGGCGAGACATCGAGCCGGGTGCGCCGGGTGCGCCGGGTGCGCCGGGCGGACCGGGGCAGGCCGCCGTCCCGCCCGGCGCCCTCCCCGCCGAGACCCCGGACGGCGACCGCCTCACCCTGGACCTCGGCATCCCGGTCCCGCCGAGCCCGTACGAGCCCGTCGTCGCGCCCGCCGAGCCGCCGCACCTGCCGTTCCGGTTCCGGGCCGCCCTAGCCCGGCCGGGTGACGTGCTGATGATGTGCACCTCCGGCCTCGCCGAGCCGCTGCGCGGGGAGGCGGCCCTGCGCGCGTTCCTCGGCCGCCGCTGGTCGCGCGCCGCCGCGCCCGGCCTCGCCGCGTTCCTCGGGGACACCCAGACCCGGGTGAAGGGGTACGCCGACGACCGTACGGCCGCCGCCGTTTGGGAGGCGTGATCGGGCCCCCTGTGACTTGATGGGACCGCAGGGGCGTATTTCCGGGACCGCGAAGGGGCAGACGACCGCCATGGCCAAACAGAACGTCGCCGAGCAGTTCGTCGACATCCTCGCCCGCGCCGGAGTACGCCGGATGTACGGCGTCGTCGGGGACAGCCTCAACCCGGTCGTGGACGCCGTGCGCCGCAACGCCGCGATCGACTGGGTGCATGTGCGGCACGAGGAGGTCGCCGCCTTCGCGGCCGGTGCCGAGGCCCAGATCACCGGCAAACTGACCGCCTGCGCGGGCTCCTGCGGCCCCGGCAACCTGCACCTCATCAACGGCCTCTACGACGCCCACCGCTCCATGGCGCCCGTGCTGGCGCTGGCCTCCCACATCCCGTCCAGCGAGATCGGCCTCTCCTACTTCCAGGCGACGCACCCGGAGCGGCTGTTCGAGGAGTGCAGCCATTACAGCGAGATGATCTCCAACCCGCAGCAGATGCCCCGGCTGCTCCAGACCGCCATCCAGCACGCGATCGGGCAGCGCGGGGTCAGCGTCGTCACCCTGCCCGGCGACGTGGCCGACCAGCCCGCCCCGGACCGGTCCTTCGAGAGCGCCCTGGTCACCTCCCGGCCCACGATCCGCCCCGGCGACGCCGAGATCGACCGCCTGGTGGAGATGATCGACCAGGCCGACAAGGTCACCCTGTTCTGCGGCGCGGGCACGGCGGGCGCCCACGCCGAGGTGATGGAGTTCGCGGGCCGCATCAAGTCCCCGGTGGGGCATGCCCTGCGCGGTAAGGAATACATCCAGTACGACAACCCGTACGACGTCGGGATGAGCGGGCTGCTCGGGTACGGCGCCGCCTACGAGGCCACCCACGAGTGCGAGCTGCTGATCCTGGTCGGCACCGACTTCCCGTACAACGCGTTCCTGCCGGACGACGTGAAGATCGCGCAGATCGACGTACGGCCCGAGGTCATCGGCCGGCGTTCGCGGCTGGACCTCGCGGTGTGGGGCGATGTGCGCGAGACGCTGCGCTGTCTGATTCCCCGGGTGCGGGAGAAGACGGACCGCCGCTTCCTGGACAAGATGCTGAAGAAGCACGCCGACGCGCTGGAGGGCGTGGTCAAGGCGTACACCCGCAAGGTGGACAAGCACGTCCCGATCCACCCCGAGTACGTGGCGTCCGTGCTGGACGAGATCGCCGACGACGACGCGATCTTCACCATCGACACCGGCATGAACAACGTCTGGGGCGCCCGCTACATCTCGCCCAACGGCCGCCGCCGGATCATCGGTTCGTTCTCGCACGGCTCGATGGCGAACGCGATGCCCATGGCGATCGGCGCCCAGTTCGTGGACCGGGACCGGCAGGTGATCGCCATGGCCGGTGACGGCGGATTCACCATGCTGATGGGGGACTTCCTGACGCTGGTGCAGCAGGACCTGCCGGTGAAGATCGTGCTGTTCAACAACTCCGCCCTCGGCATGGTGGAGTTGGAGATGCTGGTCGCGGGCCTGCCCTCGTACGGCACCACCGACGTCAACCCCGACTTCGCCGAAGTCGCTCGCGCCTGCGGTGCCTTCGGGGTGCGGGTGGAGAAGCCCAAGCAGCTCGCCGGGGCGCTCAAGGACGCCTTCAAGCACAAGGGCCCCGCCCTGGTGGACGTCGTCACCGACCCCAACGCCCTCTCGATCCCGCCGAAGATCAAGGCCGACATGGTCACCGGGTTCGCGCTGTCCGCCTCGAAGATCGTGCTGGACGGCGGCGTCGGCCGGATGCTGCAGATGGCCCGCTCCAACCTCCGCAACGTACCCCGGCCCTGAACTCGACCTCGGCAACGGTGATTTCCGGTCAGTTTCACCGCGTGTGACCGATTGGGGGCACTGGGTGGCCGCATGGGTCCGCAGGAGCCGTCAGATGGCTCCTGCGGCGTCTTTCGGCCGCCACGGCGCTTTCGGTGCGGGTCCCCGGACACCCGGTGGACGGCCCGTGCGCCCGCCCCGCGTGGCCGAACAACCGGCGGTCGGACGGCGGTCATGACTGGCCCCCGGCCCACTGGGCAACCATCCGACGTGGACGCGGTCGACCAGGAGAGGGAGGGCCGGCGACGTGTGGGCGGGGGTCATGACGAGTCAGGCGCGAAGAGGCGGTCCCATGGCAGTGGGGGCTTCCCCGGCGGACACCGGAGACACGGACGACGGCGACACGGGCGGCACGCGTGAGGCGCAGCGGCTCAGACGGGAACTGACACGCGCCGACCTCGCGGCGGTGCCCGAGGCGCGCCGCGAACTGCGCGCCCTGCTACGGCACTGGGACCGGCCCGACCGGACCGGCATAGCGGAACTGCTCACCAGCGAACTCGTCACCAACGCCCTGGTCCACACCGACGACGACGCGATCCTCACCGTCGTCGTCTCCGCGCGTGGACTCCGCGTGGAGGTGCGGGACTTCGTGGCCCGCGGCCCACTGATGCGCGCCCCCGAACCGGACGAGGACACCAACGGCCGGGGCCTGATCCTGGTGCAGTCCCTCGCGGACGCCTGGGGAGTACGGGCGCACGCGGTGGGCAAGTCGGTGTGGTTCGAGCTGGGCGCCGAGGCGGCGTAGGCGGACACGGCGACGGGGCGGGGGCGCGGTCCATCGGAACCGCACTCCCGCCCCGTCGCCGCCGCGGTGCTCAACCGAACTGCTGCTCGAGGTCCTTCAGCTTGCGCTCCAGCGAGTCGAGCCGGGGCAGGGCCATCGTGTCGTCCTCCGCGGTGAGGTCGACGGTGACCGGCTCGCCGCCCTCGCGGACCGCCTGGAGCGACGGCCGCGAGCGGGGGACCGGCTTCTCCGCCGTCCCTATGGCAGGCTCCCCGGTCGCCGGGGCCCGGTCCATCTGGACCTCCACCGTCCGTGCGGGCGTCCGCGGGACGACACCACGGGCGCCTCGGGTGAGCGCCTTCAACTGGGCGCGCTCCACCCGCTGCTGGTCGCGCCGACGCTGCCGGGCCTCGTTCTTCTCCCGCTTGTCGTCGCGCACCTCCTCGACCGCCTCGTCCAGGCTGCGCACACCCTCCAGGAGCATGAGCGACCAGGCCCCGTACGTCTCGCGGGGCGCCCGTACCCAGCGGACGATGCGGATCTGGGGCAGCGGGCGCGGCACCAGACCCTGTTCACGCAGGGCGGCCCGGCGGGTCTGCTTCAGCGCGCGGTCGAACAGCACCGCGGCCGAGAGGGACATGCCGGAGAAGAACTGCGGCGCCCCGTCGTGGCCCATCCCCCTGGGCGCGTGCACCCAGTTGAACCAGGCCGCGGCCGCGGCGAACATCCACACCAGCATCCGGGACCCCAGGGCGGCGTCGCCGTGGCTGGCCTCGCGCACGGCGAGGACCGAGCAGAACATGGCCGCCCCGTCCAGGCCGAACGGCACCAGGTACTGCCAGCCGTCGGTGAGCCCGAGGTTCTGCTCGCCGAAACCGACCAGGCCGTGGAAGGAGAGGGCCGCCGCGACCGCCGCGCAGCAGAACAGCAGGACGTACGAGGCGGTTCCGTAGACGGCTTCCTTGCGCCTGCGGCGTTCCTCGCTGCGTTCCCAGGAGTCGTCGGAGCCCGCCTTCTCCCCGGAGTTGCGCTTGCCGCGCGCGAGCACCGCGATCGCCACCGGCACGCCCAGGAGCAGCACGGCGCCCGGAAGCAGCCAGTTCAGCGATATGTCGGTCATTCGCATCAGGGGTCCCTTGCCTTGAAAAGAGGGCGCCTTGGGATAGGGCGTATCGCCCGTCATAGTGACCCATTCCCGGCGCCCGGCCGGGGATTTCGAGGCAACGGTCCTTCAAAGGGGCGCGAGGGCGGCGTGCTGGCGCCGCTCTGCTCGAACTTTGTGCTGTGAAGGGGCTGTTGAGTTCGATTAACGCCGCTCGAACGAGTGGCTCCGCCGGGCTCAGGCCGCCGCGGCGGCCGTCAGCTTGGCGATCCGGTCGCTGTCGCAGGTGCGCGGGCAGGTGGCGCAGGTGTCCTCGGGACGCAGCGTGTAGAACATGCAGCAGCTCACCCGGTCGCGGGTGGACAGCGGCTCACCGGCCGGACCGGTCAGCTCACGGAACGCGGCCGAGCCCGCGTACGGCCGGGTCGTGCCCGGCAGCAGCAGCTCCAGCTCGCGCATCGCGCGGCCCTCCTCGCCCTCGCCGAGCAGGGAGGCGAGGTACCACAGGCCCTCGACGATCTCGTCCGTCGCCATGCCCCACAGCGCGCGGCCGCGCCGCCGCATGCGGGGGCCGAAGCCGCCCAGCACCGGCTCCAGGTGCTCGGCGACGGCCGCGCGCACCTCGGCGCGCAGCGCCTCCTCGTCGGCCACCACGACCGCCTCGGGCAGCCCGGCCGCCGGGTCGTCCGGCAGACAGGCGAAGGTGCCCGGCCGTACGGTCATCCGGCCCTCGGTGCGGTGGTACGCGACGTGGGCCGCGGGCAGCCGGGGGACGCGGCGGTGCAGGAACCAGGGGACGGTGATGAGGAGGCAGGCGGGCCAGGCGTACCGGTGCAGGCCGAAGCTGGCGACGACGTCCGGACGGGCGTGCCGCCCGTAGTCCCGCAGCACCTGGGCGTCGTCCCAGGCGAGGAAGGAGTCGAGCTGGGCGCCGCCCGCGGCGAGCCCGTCGGCGGTGACCCAGCCGTCGCCCACGGGCAGTGCCGGGCCCTCGTGGAGGGTCACGCTCAGTCCCGGATAGACCTCGCCGAGCCGGTCGTACGCTGCGGTGAGCGGCGAGGCCGTAGCGAGCATGGCGGGACCACCGATCCTTCGAACGCGGGGGCGGGCTGAGAGGTAAGGCTAACCTTACCGGTCTTTCCGGGAATTTGAAGTGCCGCCTCCTGCGCCTAAGGTGCTTGACGGACATGTGACGGTCCGTCGTCCGTGTCCGGGGCCGGAACCCGGCCGCCGAACAGCCCGAGGAGGACCCGTGAAGCAGGGCCTGCACGACGTCTCCGGGACGGGGCTGCCCTGGCACGCCGCGCAGCCCGCGGCCACGCGGGTACCGGCCCGGTCCGGCGCCGCCGAGGCCCGCGAACGGGCCGACGGCAGCTCCGGCGTACGGGGTGAGCACACCCACAGCGAGCCGCCGCTGCCCCGGCCGCGCGCGGTCGTGCAGCGGGCCTCGGTGCGTGGGCAGATCCTCGACGCGCTGCGCTACGCGCTGACCACCGGCGAACTCTGCCCCGGCGAGGTCTACTCGGCGCCGGTGCTCGGCGACCGCTTCGGGGTCTCGGCCACCCCGGTCCGTGAGGCCATGCAGCAGCTCGCGCTGGAGGGCGCCGTCGAGGTCGTCCCCAACCGGGGCTTCCGGGTCGTGCGACGCGGCGCCCGCGAGCTGGCCGAGCTGGCGGAGGTACGGGCGCTGCTGGAGGTGCCCGTCCTGCTGCGGCTGGCGGGTTCCGTACCGGCCGCCCGCTTCGCCGAGCTGCGCCCGCTCGCCGAGGACACCGCCCGCGCGGCCGCCTCCGGCTGTCCGGCCCGCTACGCCGAGGCCGACCGCGCCTTCCACCGCGCCCTCCTCGCCCTCGCGGGCAACGAACAGCTCCTCCGCATCGCGGAAGACCTCCACCGCCGCGCCCAGTGGCCCCTGGTGAGCACCCCGCCCCGCCAGCATCGCGCCGTCCTGCTCCGCGACGCCGCCCAACACACCGCCCTCCTGGACGCGTTGGCCTCCGGCGAGCAGGACGCGGTGGCGGCCCTGGTGGCGGAGCACTTCGCACAGCGCGACTGAGGGGCGCCGCCGCGCGGGGGCGAGTGGCCGGGGTCTGCGACGGGCCTGCGAGCCCAGCTGACCGCTGAGGTGCGCCACGGGCGCGGCCCGGGCCGCCCCGGCACCGGCGGCCGATGGCCCTCCCGGCCCGGCCACGGTCGTGAGCGTGCGGTGGTCGGAGCTCCGGCGCGCCACCGTCCTCCGTCGTGCACGCGCCGGGGGCGGAGGGCGCGTCCCAGGCCGATCTGGAGTAGTTGCCAGGGCGCGGGCCGCGGGGGTGAGGTGGTCGGGCTCCGGGACGTCACCGTCGTGCGCCGCGCCGGGGGCGAGGGCGTGGCCTGCGCCGACTCGGAGTGGTCGCCGGGCGGGCCGCGAGCGTGCGGTGGACGGGCTCCGGCACGTCGCGTCCGCCGTCGTGCGCCGCGCCGGATGCGGAGGGCGAGGCCCGGGTCCATGTGGGGTGGCCGCCGTCGCACGGGACGTGGTGGCTGCGCCGGCAGGTCAGCGGTCGGGTCCGTTCGCCCCCGCCGGCCGCCGGAGGCACCCTCAGGCTGTCGCCGCGCCCGGCTCCGGTGGGGTCAGGTGTTGGGCGAGCCAGGTGGGGACTCCGCCCAGGAGGCGGAAGAGGCGGCGGGCCTCCTCGCGGAGCCGGGAGGCTTCCGGTTCGGCTTCGGTCTCCGCGAGGGAGACCAGGGCGGGGGCCGTGCCCACCAGGTAGCCCAGTTCCTCGCGCAGCCGCAGGGACTCGGCGAAGCCGTGCCGGGCCTCGGCCAACTCGCCCTCGCGCAGGGCCACTCCGGCGAGGTGGCGCCAGGTGAAGGAGAGCAGGAGCGGGTCGGCCTGCGCGGTGGCGCCCGCGTGGGCCCGGCGGTAGGCGGCGCGGGCGGCCTGCGGTGCGTCGGCCAGGTTCTCGGCGAGCAGACCCCGGCGGAAGTCCAGCAGCGCTCGCCCCGGCGCCCCCGGCGGTATCAGCGCCGCCGCCCGGCCCAGCGCGGCCCGCGCCTCGTCCACCCGGTCCCGTACGCCGTGCAGCGTGGAGGCGTAGGCGAGCTGGCCGCGCTCGCAGGCGGCCGCGCCGCGCTCCTCGTCGCTGTGCGCCCGCGCCTCGGCGGTGCGCAACGCGTCCTCGGCCGCCTCCCAGCCCCGCTCGGTGTACAGGCACCGCTCCACCAGGAGCGTGGCCCGCTGGAGCGTGGCCGCCGGGGTGTCCGTGGGCAGGAGGGCCGCCGCGTCGGCCCAGCAGGCCCGCGAGCGCAGCCGCCACACCGCGGTCTGGAGCGGATCGTCACCGGCGGTCGTTCCGTTACCAGACATGGCGGGATGCGCCACGTTGCCCTCCCCGAGCACGCCATCGAGCTGTTGAGTGGTGGCGTGCATTCCAGCACCGATCACCGGGCCGGGCCAAGAGGGTGGGTGAAACTTTTCACAAAGTTGCGGACCGGGGGCCGAACGGCCGTCCCGTGGCGCCGGAAGATCGAATTCGCCCCCCGGCGCCGACCGCCGCTGATCACAGCCGTGAGGCGGTACTCAGCTCATCCGCAGGGCCAGGAAGAAGTCGAGCTTGTCCTCCAGCCGGGACAGGTCGCGGCCCGTCAGCTGCTCGATGCGTCCCACCCGGTACCGCAGGGTGTTGACGTGCAGATGGAGCCGCGCGGCGCACCGGGTCCAGGAGCCGTCGGAGTCGAGGAACGCCTCCAGTGTCGGGATCAGCTCGGCCCGGTGGCGGCGGTCGTACTCGGTGAGCGGTTCCAGCAGCCGGGCCGTGAAGGCGCGGCGCACGTCGTCCGGGACGAACGGCAGCAGCAGCACGTGCGAGGCCAGCTCCTGGTGCCCGGCGGCGCACACCCGGCCGGGCCGGGCCGCGGCGACCCGGCGGGCGTGCCGGGCCTCCTCCAGCGCCCCGCGCAGCCCCTCCGCCGAGTGCACGGCGGCGCTGACGCCCAGAGTGAGCCGTCCGTCGCCCTCCAGTCCCGCCGACAGCGCCTCGCGCACCGAGCGCAGCAGCGCGTCGGCGTGCAGACCGGCCTCGGAGCCGTCGTGCTCGGCGGAGACGGCGGGCAGCGGCACCAGGGCCACGGCCTCGTCCCCGGCGTGCGCGACGGCGACCCGGTCGGCCGCGTCCGGGCCGGTGGCCAGCGGGTCGACGAGGACCTCCTCCAGCAGCGACTGGGCGACCGGCCCGCCCGCGACCGCGCCGTCCTCCCACTCGACGCGGGCCACGACCACCTGCCAGTGCGGCGCCGCCCCGAGCCCCGGCAGCAGCACGGGCGCGGCGACCCTGAGGCGCGCCGCGATCTCGGCGGGCGCCGCGCCGCTCTGCACCAGCTCCAGCACCTCCTGGGCGAGCCGGCGTCGCACCGTGCGGGCGGCGTCGCGCCGGTCCCGCTCGACGGCGATGAGCTGGGTGACGCCCCGGAGCAGGTCGAGCCGCTCCTCGGGCCACTCGGCGGCGTCCGCCTCGACGGCCAGCAGCCAGTCCGACAGCACGGTCTCCCGGACGTCCGGCACCGGCTGCGGTGCGCGGCCGGAGGAGCGGACGGGGAAGAGGGAGTACGTGACGCCGTCGAGCTGCACCCGGTGCGGTCCGCGCCGCCCGGTGCGTACGGCGGCGAGCTGCTCGGCGGCGAGCCGCGCGCAGGTCTCCGGCGGCAGCGCCGGGCCCGCGACCTTGGACCCGGCGATCAGGCGCCCGGTGGGGGAGAGTACCCAGGCGCGCAGGTCGAGGTCGCTGCCCAGCAGGTCGAGGACCACGTCCGGACCGCCGCCCGCCGGGCCGGAGGTCATCATGCGCCGGTGCCGGTCCACCACGGCGGCCAGGTCACCGGCCCGCTCGCCCGAGACCTGACGCACCACGTGCTCGGTGATGGTGGCGAAGGCCACCGACTCGTCCACGGCCAGCAGCGGCATCCGGTGCTGGGCGCAGGCCACCACCAGGTCCTCGGGTATGTCCCCCAGCTCGGCCTCCCCGGCCGCCAGGGCGGTGACCCCGGCCTGCACCAGGAGGCGGACGAACGACTCGGAGTCGGCGGCGTCCCGGCGCCAGGCGAGACCGGTGAGGACCAGCTCGCCGCCCGAGAGATAGCGGCTCGGGTCGCGCAGGTCGGTCGTCATGACCCCGCGGACCGTACGGTCCAGCTCGTCCTCGCCGCCGAGCAGCCGCAGCCCCAGCGCATCGGTGTCCAACAGTGCGCGCAGCCGCATCTCGTCGCCGCCGTTCTGTGTCGAAACTTCGCTTGATCTGGATGGGTGACGGAGGCGGGGTCGGCGCGGGGCGCGCGGCCCGTGCCCCGCACCTGCGGTGTCTCCTGTGTTTCCGGAGGAAAACAGAGCGATTGCCGAGGGCCTTCGTTCATACGAATCTACAAGATGACCGCCGTGGCCAGCCAACTCCTTCGGGTTTTCGGTGACTGACACGGTTGGAAGAGCCACCGGTGTACTGACTTCACGACCCCCGTGTCATGAGACGGAAGAAGAGAACCGGGCCATGGACTTCCTTCGCCCCGCAAGCTGGCAGGAGGCGCTCGCCGCGAAGGCCGAGCACCCCACCGCCGTGCCCATCGCCGGGGGCACCGATGTGATGGTCGAGATCAACTTCGACCACCGCCGCCCCACCCACCTCCTCGACCTCACCCGCATCGGCGAGCTGACCGAGTGGGAGACCGGCGCGGACTCCGTACGCCTCGGCGCCTCCGTCCCGTACGCCCGGATCATGCGCCACCTGCGCGCCGAGCTGCCCGGTCTCGCGCTCGCCGCGCACACCGTCGCCTCCCCGCAGATCCGCAACCGTGGCGGCGTCGGCGGCAACCTCGGCACCGCCTCGCCCGCCGGTGACGCCCACCCGGCGCTGCTCGCGGCGGGGGCCG
Organism: Streptomyces sp. NPDC090119; assembly: GCF_044747085.1. Taxonomy (NCBI): domain Bacteria; kingdom Bacillati; phylum Actinomycetota; class Actinomycetes; order Kitasatosporales; family Streptomycetaceae; genus Streptomyces; species Streptomyces sp. NPDC090119. The sequence goes on from NZ_JBIVDK010000001.1 coordinate 450,335, forward strand.
AGGTCGAGGTGGAGTCGGCGGCGCGCGGCACCCGGCTCATCCCCGTCGACGCCTTCTACACCGGGGTCAAGCGCAACGCCCTCCAGCCCGACGAGCTGATCCGCGCCGTACACGTCGCCAAGGCGGACGGACCCCAGCAGTACTCCAAGGTCGGCACCCGCAACGCCATGGTCATCGCCGTCTGCGCCTTCGGCCTCGCCCTGCACCCCGAGACCCGTACCGTCCGCACCGGCATCGGCTCCGCCGCGCCCACCCCGATCCGGGCGGAGGTCGCCGAGGAGTTCCTCAACTCGGCACTGGAGGAGGGCGGGTTCTGGGACAACGGACAAGTCATCGCCCCCTCGGCGGTCAAGCAGTTCGCCGCCCTGTGCGCCGCCGCCTGCAACCCCATCGACGACGTGCGCGGCACCGCCGACTACCGGCGCCACGCGATCGGCGTGCTGGCCCGCCGCACGCTGATGTGGGCCTGGGAGTCGTACCGGGGCGGGCGCCGAGCCACCGAAGGAGCCGCGTGATGCGCGTCAGTCTGACCGTCAACGGACGCCCCCAGCAGGCCGACGACGTCTGGGAGGGCGAGTCCCTGCTCTACGTGCTGCGCGAACGGCTCGGCCTGCCCGGCGCCAAGAACGCCTGCGAACAGGGCGAGTGCGGCTCCTGCACCGTCCGCCTGGACGGCGAGCTGGTCTGCTCCTGCCTGGTCGCGGCGGGCCAGGCCGAGGGCCGCGAGGTCGTCACCGTGGAGGGACTGGCCGACCATGCCGCGAGCCGCCGCGACGCGGCACCCGGCGTCGGCCTCGACGAGGCCCGCCAATGGCAGCCGATTCCCGGCGATGGCGCCCAACTAGCGCCCATCCAGCAGGCGTTCATCGACGCGGGCGCCGTCCAGTGCGGCTTCTGCACCCCCGGTCTGCTGGTCGCCGCCGACGAACTCCTGGAGCAGAACCCGGAGCCCGCCGACGCCGACATCCGTGAGGCGCTCTCCGGCAACCTCTGCCGCTGCACCGGCTACGAGAAGATCATGGACGCGGTCCGCCTGGCGGCCGCCCGGCAGGCCGAGGAGGTCTGACATGCCCGTACCCGGACCGGCAGGCGTCCCCACGAAGATCACCCAGGGTGCCGGAACCGCGGGCGGCATCGGCGAGTCCACGCTGCGCCCCGACGGCATCCTCAAGGTCACCGGCGAGTTCGCCTACTCCTCCGACCTCTGGCACGAGGACATGCTCTGGGGCCACCTGCTGCGCTCCACCGTCGCCCACGCCGAGATCGTGAGCATCGACGTCTCCGAGGCCCTGGCCCTGCCCGGCGTGCACGCCGTCCTGACCTACGACGACCTGCCCGCCGACACCCGCACCTACGGCCTGGAGATCCAGGACACCCCGGTCCTCGCCCACGGCAAGGTCCGGCACCACGGCGAACCCGTCGCCGCCGTCGCCGCCGACCACCCCGAGACCGCCCGCCGGGCCGCCGCCAAGATCCGCGTCGAATACCGCGAACTGCCCGTCATCACCGACGAGTTCTCCGCCACCGCCCCCGACGCCGTCCTGGTCCACGAGGACCGCGACGACCACCACGCGCCCTACGTCGACCACCCCAACATCCTGCACCGCCAGCCCATCGTGCGCGGCGACGCGGCCGCGGCCGCCGCGCGGGCCGACGTGATCGTGCGCGGCGAGTACACCTTCGGCATGCAGGACCAGGCGTTCCTCGGTCCCGAGTCCGGGCTCGCCGTGCCCGAGGAGGACGGCGGGGTCCACCTCTACATCGCCACCCAGTGGCTCCACTCCGACCTGCGCCAGATCGCCCCCGTCCTGGGCCTGCCCGAGGACAAGGTGCGGATGACGCTGGCCGGGGTCGGCGGCGCGTTCGGCGGCCGCGAGGACCTGTCGATGCAGATCCACGCCTGCCTGCTGGCCCTGCGCACCGGCAAGCCCGTGAAGATCGTCTACGACCGTTTCGAGTCCTTCTTCGGCCATGTCCACCGCCACCCCGCCAAGCTGACCTACGAGCACGGCGCGACCCGCGACGGCCTGCTCACCCATGTGAAGTGCCGGATCGTCCTGGACGGCGGCGCCTACGCCTCCGCCTCCCCGGCCGTCGTCGGCAACGCCGCCTCCCTCGGCATCGGCCCGTACAACGTGGACGACGTCGACATCGAGGCCGTCGCGCTCTACACCAACAACCCGCCCTGCGGGGCGATGCGCGGCTTCGGCGCGGTCCAGGCGTGCTTCGCCTACGAGGCCCAGATGGACAAGCTGGCCAGGGAACTCGGCCTGGACCCGGTGGAGTTCAGGCAGCGCAACGCGATGGAGCAGGGCAGCACCCTGCCCACCGGACAGGTGGTCGACTCGCCCGCGCCGGTGGCCGAACTCCTGCGCCGCGTCAAGGCGATGCCCATGCCGCCCGAGCGCCAGTGGGAGTCCAGCGAGGGCGCCGACGTACGGCAGTTGCCCGGCGGCCTCTCCAACACCACGCACGGCGAAGGGGTGGTGCGCGGGGTCGGGTACGCGGTCGGCATCAAGAACGTCGGTTTCTCCGAGGGGTTCGACGACTACTCCACGGCCAAGGTCCGCATGGAGGTCGTCGCCGGGGAGCCGGTCGCCGTCGTGCACACCGCGATGGCGGAGGTCGGCCAGGGCGGGGTCACCGTGCACGCGCAGATCGCCCGCACCGAACTCGGCGTGGAGAAGGTCACCATCCAGCCCGCCGACACCCGTGTGGGCAGCGCCGGTTCGACCTCCGCCTCCCGGCAGACGTACGTCACCGGCGGCGCCGTCCGCAACGCCTGCGCGCTGGTGCGGGAGCGGGTGCTGGAGATCGGGCGCCGCAAGTTCGGTACGTACCACCCCGCCTGGGCCACCGCCGAACTCCTGCTGGAGCGCGGCAAGGTGGTCACCGATGGGGGTGAGGTGCTGGCCGGCCTCGCCGAGGTGCTGGAGGGGGAGAGCGTCGAGATCGAGCGGGAGTGGCGGCACCGGCCGACCCAGCCCTTCGACCGGCGCACCGGCCAGGGCAACGGCCATGTGCAGTACTCCTTCGCCGCGCACCGTGCCGTGGTCGAGGTCGACACCGAGCTGGGCCTGGTCAAGGTGGTCGAGCTGGCCTGTGCCCAGGACGTCGGCAAGGCCCTCAACCCGCTCTCCGTGCTCGGCCAGATCCAGGGCGGCACCGTGCAGGGCCTCGGGGTCGCGGTGATGGAAGAGATCCTTGTGGACCCGGTGACGGCGAAGGTGCGCAACCCGTCCTTCACCGACTACCTGATCCCGACCATCCTCGACACCCCGGTCATCCCGGTCGACATCCTCGAACTCGCCGACCACCACGCCCCCTACGGGCTGCGGGGCGTCGGCGAGGCCCCCACCCTGTCGTCCACCCCGGCGGTGCTCGCCGCCATCCGCGCCGCGACCGGACTCGAACTGAACCGCACCCCGGTCCGGCCCGAGCACCTCACCGGCACGGCATGAGAGCGATGCGTCAGGAGGCCGTCGGATGCTGGACATCGCCGAGGAACTGAACGCGTGGGCCACCGAGGGCCGGGACTTCGCGGTCGCCACCGTGGTCGCCGTCACCGGCAGCGCCCCACGCAGCCCCGGCGCCGCCCTCGCGGTCGACACCGAGGGCCGGGTCGTCGGCTCGGTCTCCGGGGGCTGTGTGGAGGGCGCGGTGTACGAGCTGTGCCAACAGGCCCTGGTGGACGGCAGGCCCGTGCTGGAGCGCTTCGGCTACGACGACGAGGACGGCCTCGGCGTGGGGCTGACCTGCGGCGGAACCATCGACGTGCTGGTGGTCCCGGTCCGCGCCGACAGCCGTCACCGCCCGGTGCTGGCCGCCGCGCTGGCCGCCGCTTCCAGTGGCCGGGCCGTAGCACTCGCCCGGATCACGGCGGGCCCGCCCGACCTGCTAGGCGGCGCCCTGCTCGTCCAGAGCGACGGCACCCCGTACGGCGGCTTCGGCGGCCACCCGGACCTCGACCGTACGATCGCCGCCGAGGCCGCCGCCTTCCTGGACACGGGCCGCACCGGCACCGTGGAGGTGGGTGCGCGCGGCGCACGCTGCGGCTCCCCGGTCACCGTCCTGATCGAGTCCGCCGTCCCACCGCCCCGGATGATCGTGTTCGGCGCCGTCGATTTCGCGGCCGCGCTGGTCCGCGTCGGCAAGTTCCTCGGCCACCACGTCACGGTGTGCGACGCCCGGCCGGTGTTCACCACCCGCGCCCGGTTCCCCGAGGCCGACGAGGTGATCGTCGACTGGCCGCACCGCTACCTGGAGCGCACCGCGACCGACGCCCGCACGGTGCTGTGCGTCCTCACCCACGACCCCAAGTTCGACGTACCGCTGCTCCGGCTGGCCCTCGGTCTGCCCGTCGCCTACGTCGGCGCGATGGGCTCCCGGCGCACCCACCTCGACCGGCTGGAGCGGCTGCGCGAGGCGGGCGTCACGGACCGCCAACTGGCCCGGCTGCGCTCGCCGATCGGGCTCGACCTCGGCGCCCGCACCCCGGAGGAGACGGCCCTGTCCATCGCGGCGGAGATCGTCGCCGCCCGGCGCGGCGGCACCGGCATCTCCCTGACCGGCGCCCACACCCCGATCCACCGCGACCTCCCCGTCCGGGTGGGCTCGCTCGCCTGAGCGCGCGCGAAAGCCGTTCCGGCCCGTGCTCGCACGACGGGACGGTCGCGGTCACGGGCCGTACGGACCGACCGCTCACTCGCGCCGGAGCAGCCCGTTCACCGCGCGCCCGAACATGGACTGGGCGGCGCCCGTCACCGCGCCGTCGAAGGCGCGCGGCAGGAACGACACGCGCAGCTCCTCCCGCCACAGCACGCGGGTCCGTCCGCCGGGCCCCGGCCGTACCTCGATCTCCGCCCAGCCGAGGACCACCCGGCCCCGCTTCTCCAGTCGGCACAGCCCCGGCTCGTCGTCCAGCGGCGGACACCACACGGTGACCTCCATCGGATCGTCGAAGACCAGCGGGCCCACCCCCGAACGGGCCAGGATGCGGGTGCCCACCCCGGTCGGCGGGGGCGTCGTCACCGTCATCCGGGTGAGCGGCACCACGTCGCCGTGCCGGGGCCAGTCGGTGAGTCGGCGCCACGCCTCGTCGAGCGAGAGCGGGACGGTGCGTTCGAGCGTGAAGAGGGACACGCCACGATCGTAGGTAATCGCCGTCCGCCACCTGGAGGTTCACCCCGGCGGGTCACCTGCCCGGCGGATGGACCGGAGTGCCACCGGCGCACGCGGGACCGCGTGCGCCCATGGGCGCGCCCCCGGGGGGTGTCCCCTGGGGGCGTTGGATAGGGAGGCGCTGCGGACCGCTCGTGGAGGCTCGCAGCGCCCCCCTGGTCAGGCACCCGAGCGTGCTCGGGAAATCTTCCGGGTCACGAGTTGACCTGCGCGGTCACCAGGCTGGAGAAGGTGGTCAGCCGGGTGTAGACCCCCGGGTAACCGGCCTCCGCGCAGCCCTCGCCCCAGGAAGTGATCCCTGCCAGGACGCCCCCGATGATCAGGGGACCGCCGCTGTCGCCCTGGCAGGTGTCGACGCCGCCGGAGGTGAGTCCGGCGCAGACCATGTCGGACTGGACGAAGTCCGAACCGTAGGAGCTGCGGCAGCTGGAGTCGGACACGGTGGGCACCGTCGCGGTCCGCAGCTGGTTGGAGGAGCCGCCGTTCTCCGAGGTGGTGCCCCAGCCGAGGATGCGGGCCGTGGTCCCGGCCGCGTAGACACTCGTCTGGGAGGAGGAGACGTAGGACACCGGGGTGTACGGCATCGACGTCGACAGGGTCAGCACGGCCACGTCGTCGCCGTTGGTGGCGTCCGTGTAGTCCGGGTTGATCCAGATCTTGCTGACGCGGCTCACCGTGCCGTTGGTGCCGTTCAGATAGGTGCGGCCACCGACCACCCGGACGCTGCTCGTCGACTCGCCGACCATGCAGTGCGCCGCCGTGACCACCTTCTTGGCGGACACCAGGGTGCCGCCGCAGAACTGGCTGCCGGACGCGTCCGTGATCTGCATGACGTACGGGTACGCGGTCGTGGTGGTGGTCGTGCCGCCCACGATGGGCTGGGGCGCGGCGCTCGCCGCGGGGGCGGCCACGAGCGCGGTCGCCGCGGCGGCGGCGGTCGCCAGCACGGTCACGGCGGTCTTTCTGGCACGTCTGAGCCCGAACATGAGTCTCCTCAGGTGGGGTTGCCGGTGGGGGTCGCGCGGGTGTGGGGGGTGGTGCACGGGGACGGGGCACCCCCGACTCCGGTGGAGCGGAGAGCGGAAGGAACCCGAACCCGTGTGCCCGGCGAGCGGCACGCCCCTCACGCTAGGACCCGGAACTGCCGCCTCCCAATGAGGGAACCCCCTAGGGGGTCAGGGGAGGGAAAACCCTCGGTCCGGCTCAGTTAACCGGGCGTGCCGTCACTTCGCGCGGCGACCTGCGGCCAATCGGACGATGTCCACCCGTGAGCGGATACCCAGCTTCCGGTAGACCCGGGTCAGGGTCGCCTCCACCGTCTTCACGCTCACGAACAGCCGTGCGGCTATCTCCCGGTTGGTGGCGCCCTCCATCACCAGCGCGGCCACCTGACGCTCCATCGCGGCCAGCCCCGCCAGCGCGTCCAGCGCCTCCGGGGCGTCCGGCGCCGGAACCGGCTGCGCGGGCTCGGGCGCGGTACGGGCCTCGTCCACCTGGCGCAGCCAGGGCAGCGCCCGGCAGCGCCGGAACAGCCGGGTCGCCTCGTCGTACGCCGTGCCCCTGCGGCGGGCGCCCTCGGGGGAGCGGGCGCGGAGCTGGGCCAGGGCGAACGCGGCGCGGGCCGCCTCCAGACCGTAGCCCAGCTCGATGAGCCGGTCCTGAGCGGACGTCAACCGGGTCAGCGCCCCCTCCCGGTCGCCGCGGGCCGCCCGCACCACGGCCTCCGCCCGGTCCAGGACGGCGAGCACGCTCGCCCGGCCGAGCCGCTCGGCATGCCGGCGGCTGGTGTCGATGAGGTCCTGCGCCTCGGCCGGTTCACCGATCCGGACCAGCGCCTCCGCGAGATCGCCGTGCCAGCGGCCGCGCGCCGGGTCGGTGATGCCGAGGTCCTGCTCCAGAAGGCGTACCCGGCGCAGCGAACGGACCGTGCCCGCCGCGTCCCCGGCCACCAGCTGGGCGTACCCGAGCGCGGCGAGCGCCCGCGACAGGTACATCTGGTCGCCGTCCTGCTCGGCCTGCTGCACCGCCTCGTGGGCCAGCGCCAGCCCCCGTTCCACGTCCCCGCCGGACGCCTCGGCCAGCGAGGTCAGCATCGCGGACGCGGTCTCCCCGATCCCCGAGTCCCGCGCCAGCCGCAGCCCCTCGCGGGCCACCTCCAGGGCGCGCCCGCAGTTCCCGGCGTGCAGTTCGGTCTCCGCGAGCCCGCGCAGGAAGTGCACCTCGCTCTCCACCGAGCCGCGCCGCCGCACCTCGCCCAGCAGCGCGGTCACCGTGCCGCGCGCCTCGGCCAGCCGGTCGCCCATGACCAGCCAGCGGAACCGGGCGCTGCCCGCGCCGTTGTGATGGCAGGCCACCGAGGCGTCCTGCGGCTCGCGCAGGGCCCGCTTGATGGTGCGGGGCGCCTCCGGATGGCCCATCAGGGTCTCCGTCTGCGCCTGGAAGGCGAGCGCCAGCAGCTCGGTGCGCCGGTCGCCGCCGTGCTCGGCCAGCGCCGCCGCGTGCGCGGCCGCCGTACGGGCCTCGGTGAAGTCGCCCTGCACGATGAGCGCGCGCCAGGCGAGCTGGTAGTTGACCAGGGCCAGCAGCCGGGGGTCCTGCCCGGCGTCCGCGAGCGCCTGCGGGAAGACGGCGTCGACCTCGGCCATGGTGTGCCCGGCGGTGTCGATGACGACGATCCAGGCCCGCACCCGTTCGGCGGGCACGGCGGTCCGGCTCAGCACCTCGTGCGCGATGTCCCGGGCGAGATCGACCTCGCCCGCGGTGATCGCGTCCTCGGCGGCCGTGAGCCGCCGCTCCTCCGCGCCGGGCACGCCGTCGGCCGGGGTACGGCGCGCGGCCAGCAGCCCCAGCTGGGCGGCGACGGAGGGCGCGCCCCGGTCGCGGGCGAGGGTCGCGGCCCCGGCGAGCTTCGCCGCCACCTCGGGGTCGGTACCGGTGGTGGCGAGCGCCAGGTGCCGGGCGCGTTCGATCGGGTCGGAGGCGGCGGTGGACAGCGCGGCGTGGGCGGCCCGCCGCTCCGGCGCGGGGGCCTCGGCGTACAGGGCGGCGGAGATCAGGGGGTGCGCGAACCGTACGGCCGGGGCCTCCGGCTCGGTGGCGAGCAGGCCGAGTTCGGCGGCCTGGGCACACTCGGCCTCGGCGTTCTCCCGCCCGGCCGCGTGCAGCAGGGCCGGGGTGGGGCGGGCGCCCGCACTGGCCACCAGCAGGGTGCGGCGGGCCTCCACCGAGAGCATGTCCAGCCTGCTGAGCACCAGGGCGCGCAGCGAGGTCGGCACCGGCAGCGGCTCGCCGGGGCGGGGCGGGGTCGGGCTGTCGGCGAGCGCGCGGCTCAGCTCCAGCGCGAACAGCGGGTTGCCGCCGCTGGTGCGGTGGATCTCGCGGACCGTGGACCGGGGCAGCGCGCCGTGCCCCCGGTGGTCGAGCAGCCGGGCCACCTGGGCGCGGTTGAGCGGGCCCAGCCGTACGGCGGCCGTGTCGGGCGGGCAGGCGCGCAGCTGGCGGTCGTACTCCTGGCTCTCCGGGCCCTCGGTGCGTACCGCGCACAGCAGTTGCACCGGGGTGCCCTCCAGGCGGCGGGCGGCGAAGCCGAGCAGCTCGGCGCTGGCCGGGTCCAGCCACTGAAGGTCGTCGGCGACGACCAGGACCGGGCCGCGGGCGGCGAGGGCGCGCAGCGCGGAGAGCACCGCCAGCCGCAGCGCGAGTCCGTCGCGCTGGAGGCTGGACTCGCCCCGGCCGGTGAGCGCCGATTCCAGCGCGGTCAGCTGGGCCGAGGGGAGGTGGGGCGCGATCTCGTCCAGGACCAGCCCGAGGAGGTCGGCCAGGGCGAGGAAGGGCAGATGCGATTCGGACTCGGTCGCCGAGCAGCGCAACACGGTGTGCGCGGTGGCGCCGTATTCCTCGGCCAATGCCCGCAGGAAGGTCGATTTCCCTATTCCGGCCGGGCCGTGCACCAGCACACTGCCGCCCGAGGCGAGCTGTTCCTTCGCGTCGGCGAACAGTTCCTCGCGGCCGATGAGCAGGTCGGGGCGGCATCGGGCAGGCTCCTGGAAGTCCCGTCGCACGGTTCGCCCGCTCCCCTCGTGTGTCGTGTCCGGGCCAAATTCTAGGCAACGGAGGGCGGAATTCGTCGAGAAGTCGTCGTGAGGGAAATAACAGCCCGTCAAGCATCCGGAAATTCAAAGCGGTCCTATGTGAATGGCATGTTTCGGCGGCGCTTGCCAGAGACCGGAGTGTCCGGTTCCGACCCTAGGGGAGGACCCCGGCCCGACGAGCCGCCGTCACCGCCTCCCCCCGGGTGTGCGCGCCCAGCTTCCGCATCGCCGCGCGCAGATAGCCCTTCACCGTCTCCGGGCGCAGGCCCAGCCGGTCGGCGACGGCCGCGTTGGTCGCGCCCGTCGCCACCCAGGTCAGCACGTCCAGCTCGCGCGGCGCCAGCGCCGGGCTCCCGCCCGCGGAGGGCGCGGTCAGCAGGTCGCAGGCCGCGAGCAGTTCGGCCCGCAAGTCCGGGTCCGTGATGCGCGGGGCCAGCGCCCGCAGCGCCGCATGCGCCTCCCGTACGTGCTCCCGCCCCGCCCCCGGCTCCGGTACGGCCGCCGCGGCGGGCCGGAGCGCGGCCAGCAGCCCCCGCGCCTCGTCCCGTACCGCGAGCGCCCGCTCGACCTCCCGGGCCGCCGCCACCGCCCCGTCCAGCGCCCGGTCGCCCAGCGGCTGAGCGGTGCGCAGCGCGCCGTAGAGCACCCCGCGCACGCGGTGCCGCACCACCAGCGGCACCGCGCACACCGAGCGCAGGCCCTCGGCGGCCACCGGGGCGTCGTACTCGTGGCTGATCCGCCGGGAGCCGACGTAGTCCGGCACCGCGCAGGCCCGGCCCAGCGCCACCGCCCGGCCGCCGAGCCCGGTGCCGGAGATCACCACCAGCGAGCGCAGCGCGCCGGTCGCGGTGCCGCTCAGCTCGCTGATCCGGATCTGCGCGGCGCCGGGGCCGACCGCTCCACCGAACGCGACCGGCAGCCCCGTCGCACGCCGCAGCCCGGCCAGCGCGCCCCGAATCTCCGCCGTCGCCACGGCATCTGCTGCCACCTTCTCGCTCCTTCGTGCCGCCACCCCCGTTCGGGGGTGGTGAGACCCGCATCACGGATTAGACGATGGGGGAGAGCCGCCCGGCAATGGTCCGGGACGCGGGAGTGCGCCCGGTGGTGGACGACCGCGGCAGCGAGGAGGAGACGGATGACGACCCCGACGGAGCTGTTCCGCAGCGCCCGCGATTTCCTGCTGGAGCACCGGGAGGACTACCAGGCCGCCTACGAGGGCTTCCGCTGGCCCGAGTTCGAGCACTTCAACTGGGCGCTGGACTGGTTCGACGTGATCGCGGACGGCAACGACCGCACCGCCCTGCACATCGTCGAGGAGGACGGCACCGAGACCCGGCTCTCCTTCGCCGAACTGTCCGACCGCTCGGACCGCGTCGCCAGTCACCTCCGGGCACTCGGCGTCGGCGCCGGGGACCGGGTCCTCGTCATGCTCGGCAACCAGGCCGAGCTGTGGGAGACCATGCTCGCCGCGATGAAGCTGCGTGCCGTCGTCATCCCGGCCACCCCGCTGCTCGGCCCCGCCGACCTGCGCGACCGGGTCGACCGCGGCGAGGTCGCGCACGTCATCGCGCGCGCCGAGGACACCGCGAAGTTCGACGAGGTCCCCGGCACCTACACCCGGATCTCGGTCGGCGGCCTGCCCGAGGAGGCGTGGGAGCCGTACGAGGACGCCTACGCGCTCCCCGCCGAGTTCCTCCCCGACGGGCCGACCCTCGCCGCCGACCCGCTGATGCTGTACTTCACCTCCGGGACGACCGCCCGCCCCAAGCTGGTCGAGCACACCCACACCTCGTACCCGGTCGGCCATCTCGCCACCCTGTACTGGATCGGGCTGAAGCCCGGCGACGTGCACCTCAACATCTCCTCGCCCGGCTGGGCCAAGCACGCCTGGTCCAACCTGTTCGCACCCTGGAACGCCGAGGCGACCGTCTTCGTCGTCAACTACTCCCGCTTCGACGCCGCCCGGCTGATGGCCGAGATGGACCGGGCCCACGTCACCACCTTCTGCGCGCCGCCCACCGTGTGGCGGATGCTCATCCAGGCCGACCTCACCCAGCTCGCCACCCCGCCCCGCGAAGCCGTCGCCGCCGGGGAACCGCTCAACCCCGAGGTGGTCGAACAGGTCCGCCGGGCCTGGGGCGTCACCGTACGGGACGGCTTCGGGCAGACGGAGACCGCCGTGCAGATCTCCAACAGCCCCGGCCAGGAGCTGCGTTCCGGCTCCATGGGACGGCCCAGCCCCGGCTACCGCGTCGAACTCCTCGACCCGGTCACCGGCGCGCCCGGCGCCACCGAGGGCGAGATCGCGCTCGACCTCACCGCCCGCCCCGTCGGCCTGATGACCGGCTACCACGGCGACCCCGACCGCACCGCCGAGGCGATGGCCGACGGCTACTACCGCACCGGCGACATCGGCTCCCGCGACGAAGACGGATATGTCTTCTATACCGGGCGAAGTGATGACGTCTTCAAGGCCAGCGACTACAAGATCAGCCCCTTCGAGCTGGAGAGCGCGCTGCTGGAGCACGAGGCGGTGGCCGAGGCGGCCGTCGTCCCCGCGCCCGACGAACTCCGGCTCGCGGTACCGAAGGCGTACGTCGTCCTCGCCGAGGGCTGGGAGCCCGGACCCGGCACCGCCAAGGTGCTCTTCGAGCACTCCCGCGAGGTGCTCGCGCCCTACAAACGGCTGCGCAGGCTGGAGTTCGGGCCGCTGCCCAAGACCGTGTCCGGCAAGATCCGCCGTATCGAGCTGCGCGAGGCCACGGCCGCGGGCTCGGCGGACGAGTACCGCGAGGAGGACTTCCGGTGACCCTCTCCTACGCGCACGGCACCGGCACCACCGCCCTGCTCGGCGACACCATCGGCGCCAACCTGGCCCGCACGGCCGCCACTTGGCCCGACCGGGAGGCCCTGGTCGACGTCCCCGCCGGGCGCCGCTGGACCTACGCCGAGTTCGCCGCCGACGTCGAGCGGCTGGCCCGCGCGCTGCTCGCCTGCGGGGTGGCCAAGGGCGACCGGGTGGGCGTCTGGGCGGTCAACCGCGCGGAATGGGTGCTCGTCCAGTACGCCACCGCGCAGGTCGGCGCGATCATGGTCAACGTCAACCCGGCCTACCGCACCCACGAGGTCGAGTACGTCCTCCGCCAGGCCGGGGTCTCCCTGCTGTTCGCCTCCACCGAGCACAAGGGCAGCGACTACCGGGCGATGGTGGAAGAAGTCCGGCCTTCTGTACCTGAGTTGAAGCGGACGGTGTACTTCGGCGACCCGAGCTGGGACGAGTTCACGGCACTCGGCACCGAGGTCCTCGTAGAGCAACTGCGCTCCCGCGAGAACGAGTTGTCCTGCGACGACCCGATCAACATCCAGTACACCTCGGGCACGACCGGCTTCCCGAAGGGCGCCACCCTCTCCCACCACAACATCCTCAACAACGGCTTCTTCGTCGGCGAGTTGGTCGCCTACACCGAGCAGGACCGGATCTGCGTACCCGTCCCCTTCTACCACTGCTTCGGCATGGTGATGGGCAACCTCGCGGCCACCTCGCACGGCGCCTGCATCGTCATCCCGGCCCCGTCCTTCGAGCCCGCGGCCACCCTGGACGCCGTCCAGCGGGAGCGCTGCACCTCGCTGTACGGGGTGCCCACGATGTTCATCGCCGAGCTGAACCTCCCCGGGTTCGCCGAGTACGACCTCTCCACCCTGCGCACCGGCATCATGGCGGGCTCGCCCTGCCCGGTGGAGGTGATGAAGCGGGTGGTCGCCGAGATGCACATGGCCGAGGTGTCCATCTGCTACGGCATGACGGAGACCTCACCCGTCTCCCTCCAGACCCGCGTGGAGGACGACCTCGAGCACCGCACCGGCACCGTCGGCCGCGTCCTGCCCCATCTGGAGGTCAAGGTGATCGACCCGGCCACCGGCAACACCGTGCCGCGCGGCGAGGCCGGCGAGCTGTGCACCCGTGGCTACAGCGTCATGCTCGGCTACTGGGAGGAGCCCACGAAGACCGCCGAGGCCATCGACACCGGTCGCTGGATGCACACGGGCGACCTCGCCGTCATGCGGGAGGACGGCTATGTGGAGATCGTCGGCCGCATCAAGGACATGATCATCCGGGGTGGCGAGAACATCTACCCGCGCGAGATCGAGGAGTTCCTCTACGCCCACCCGAAGATCCGGGACGTGCAGGTGGTCGGCGTACCGCACGAGCGCTACGGCGAGGAGGTCCTCGCCTGCGTCATCCCGCTCGACCCGGCCGACCCGCTCACCCTGGAGGAACTGCGCGCCTTCTGCCGGGACCGGCTGGCCCACTACAAGATCCCGAGCAGGCTCCAGCTCCTGGACGCCTTCCCCATGACGGTGTCGGGCAAGGTGCGCAAGGTCGAGCTGCGCCGGAGCCACGGCTCCTGACGTGCTCGTGGGGCGCGGTCACCCCCGTGGCCTGACGGCCGGACCGCGCCCCACAAGTCCCCCGTGCGCAAGACCCGCCACCCCCGTCCCGGCGGGACCTCGCACCCTCAATCTGCCCGTTTCCGGAGCCGGTTGAAGCCTTTCGGGCGGTCTTCAGAGGTTGATTTGAGGTTGACTCCCGGCGCCGGGAGCCCGGCGGCCCGGGCCGACCGGACGCCTCACAGCTCGTGCTCGGACAGTCCCGGCCAGTCGTCCGGGCCGCCGCCCAGCCAGTCGATCAGGTCGCTCTCCTCGACCTCGATACGGTCCAGGTCGGCCAGCCGGAGGATCTCGATCACATCGTCCAGGTGGGAGGCGAGGCCGAGGGTGACCTCGCCCTCGGTGACCCGGCGTGAGCCGTCGAGGGCCGGGGGGTGGACCACGATGTGCGGATGCCATGTCGGATCGGCCATGGGTTCAGCGTCCTGCGGATCGTGCGGCGCCGCTACTCGGCCATGGGCGAGGGGCCGGGTGGAGTGGGACGGGGCCGAGTTCGCCCAGGTTCCAGGAGGGAGCGGGCCGGGGCCGAGAGTTCGCCCAGGTTTCACCGATCGTGGCCCCCGCCCTCTTCCCCCGCACCGGCCGTGCTTCTAGCCTCGCGGCGCCCCTGTCCTCCACGGAAAGGCAGACCCGACGCATGCGCCACGCCCTCCTACGCGCCGCGAGACGGCTCGGCACGAGATCGGCCGTCACGGCCGTCACCACCGCGCTCGCCGTGGCGGCCCCCTTCCCGGCCCTCGCGGCGAGCGGCCCGGAGCGGCTGTCGTCGCTGGTGGACCCGCTGATCGGCTCCGCGAACGGCGGCAACACCTTCCCCGGCGCCACCCTGCCCCAGGGCATGATCGCCTGGTCGCCCACCAGCACCACCGGCGACCAGACCAGCACGGGCGCGGCCAACGGGTACGCCTACAACACCACCCGGATACGCGGCCTCAGCCTCACCCATGTCAACGGCGCGGGCTGCAATCCCGGCGCGGCGGGCGACATCCCGGTCATGCCGTTCACCGGTGCCATCACCACCTCCCCGTCCGCCGACACCAAGGACGCCGTCTACGCGGCGGACTTCTCCCACGCCGACGAGAAGGCCGTACCCGGCCGCTACACCCTCGGCCTCGCCTCCGGCGCCTCGGCCGACCTCGCGGTGAGCAGGCGGGCCGGGGTCGCCGACTTCACCTTCCCCGCCGACCGCCCGGCGAGCCTGCTCTTCCGCGTGTCCAACTCGCTCAACGGCAGCGAGGACGCGCACATCGACATCGACGCCGCCCACCGCAAGGTGACCGGCTGGGTGCTGACCGGCGCGTTCTGCGGCCGCCGCGCCAACGGCGGGACCAACAACCGCAAGAGCTACTACCGGCTGCACTTCAGCGCCACCTTCGACCGCGCCTTCGCCACCACCGGCACCTGGCACGACGGCACCCTGTCGCCCGGCTCCACCACGGCCTCCGGCGGCGAGGGCTACGCCACCGGCGCCGACCGCGCCGGACGCGGCTCCGGTGGCTGGGTCGGCTTCGACCCGGCGGCTGACAACGATGTCCACATGCGGATCGGCATCTCCTACGTCAGCCTCGCGGGCGCCGAGGCCAACCTCCGCCACGAGATCTCCGCGCGGGCGAGCGTCGCCGACGTGGCCGAGGCGGGGGCGCGGGACTGGGACCGCGAGCTGAGCACCGTACGCGCCGAGGGCGGGAGCCCGGCCCGGCGTACCGCGTTCTATACGGCGCTCTACCACTCCCTGATGCAGCCCAACCTGATCAGCGACACCGACGGCCGCTACTGGGGCATGGACCAGGCCGTGCACTGGCTGGCGCGCGGGCAGCGGGCGCAGTACAGCAACTTCTCCGGCTGGGACCAGTACCGGGCGCAGATCCAGTTGCTCGCGCTGCTGCGGCCCACGGTGGCGGGCGACTTCGCGCAGTCGCTGTACAACTTCGCCCGGCAGAACGGCGGGGTCTGGGACCGCTGGGTGCACATCAGCGGCGCCACCCATGTGATGACCGGCGACCCGTCCGCTGCCACCCTGGCCACCTTCTACGCCATGGGCGTACGGAACTTCGACTACCGGGGTGCCTACGCCTCCCTGGTCCGCCAGGCCACCGTCCCCACCCCGGACGACCTCTCCGACGCGGGCTGCCCCGGCCAGTGCGAGGGTCAACGCCCGAACCTGGCCCAGTACTTGGTCTCGCACTACGCACCCCAGGACGCCTGCCACTGCTGGGGCGGGGCGGCGGAGACCCTGGAGGACGCGGTCGCGGACTTCTCCCTCGCCCGGTGGACCAGGCAGCTCGGCCGGGACGAGGACGCACAGGTCTTCACCGACCGCGCGGCCTACTGGCGCAACGTCTTCAACCCCGGCACCGGCTACATCCAGGCCCGCAAACTCGACGGCACCTGGGTCACCCCCTTCAACCCGGCGAGCGACCTCGGGTTCGCGCAGGGCACCAGCGCCACCTACACCTGGATGGTGCCGCACGACGTCCAGGGCCTCGCCGACGCGATGGGCGGCCGGAGCGCCGCCGCGACCCGGCTCGACGGCTTCTTCCACACCCCGGACGGCTCCTGGTCCGTACGCGGCGGCGACCCCCTGCGCTACGACCCCACCAACGAGCCCGGCATCCACGCCCCCTGGCTCTACAACGCGCTCGGGCAGCCCTGGAAGACCCAGGCGACCGTGCGCCAGATCCTCGACACCGTCTACGGCACCGGCCCCACCGGCCTCCCCGGCAACGACGACCTCGGCACCATGTCCGCCTGGTACGTCTTCTCCGCCCTCGGCCTCTACCCGCAGACCCCCGGCAGCGCCACCCTGCTGCTCGGCACCCCGGTGTTCCCGAAGGCGACCGTCGACCGGCCGGGCCGCACCGACCTCGTCATCACCGCCCCCGAGGCCGACGACACCCACGTCTTCATCGGCGCCGTACGCCGTGACGGGCACCCGGTGACCCGCTCCTGGCTCACCTCGGCCGAGGCGCGCGACGGCGGACGGCTGGACTTCACCCTGACCACCGCACCCGACACCGACTGGGCGACGGGAGACCTGCCGGAGTGATCCCCCTCCGGCCCCGCGGGGAGCGCCCCCGCGGGGCCGACCGGGGCTAAGGTCGTACGACCTAGACCTGGGGGCACAGTTGAGACTGCGAGTGGAGTTCACCACCGAACCCTTCGACCTGGACGTCCCGCCCGCGCACGCCGTGGCGGCCCGCGAGGTGGTCGAGGGCGGCGGCCTGGACACCGTGGACGTCGGGCCCTTCGGCACCATGGCCGAGGGCGGCGCGGACGGCGTGCTCAGCGCCGTGGACGCGCTGCTGCGGCGGAGCCTGGAAGCCGGGGCGACCCGGATATCCCTCCAGGTCAACGTGGTCGGGGAGGGCGGTAGGTGACCGCCGAGGAGCCCTTCCTCGCGGCCGTGCGACCCCTTGTCGACGCCATGGGCGGGGAGTTGCTCCCGCCGGGCGAGGCGGGCCCCGACGACGTGGTGCTGGCCTGGGAGGGCGCCGATGTCGTCGCCGTACGGCTGCCGCAGCTCGCGGAGTCCCTCGACCACATCCTCACCGCGCTGGAGCGCCGGGAGGGGCGGCCGCTGGCCGAGCTGGACCGCAAGGCCAAGCAGGAGATCGTCCGGACGCTGGAGGCGCGGGGCGCCTTCACGGTGCGACACGGGGTGGAGACGGTGGCGGGGGCGCTCGGCGTCAGCCGGTTCACCATCTACAACTACCTGCACCGGGAGAAGGGCCGCTGAGGGGAAGGGCGCCGGGTCCGGGCGGCCGTCCGGGGCAGGTAACCCAGAATTTTCAACAAAGTGTTGACGTGCCGTCGCCGTGAGGCGTTAGCTGACGGCACCCCGTCCGGCACGACGGCCCTCGCGGCCACGGAGGCGCCCGTGACATCGCCCGCCACCCCCCTGGGCCTGGCCCGGTTCAACGCCCTCGGGGACGAGGCCGCGCTCGCCGCCCTCACCGAGGTGTGCGCCTCCGCCGCCTGGGCCCGCCTGCTCCTCGTCGCCCGCCCGTACGCCACCCCGGACGACCTGTACCTCGCCGCCGACGCGGCCCTCGCCGGACTCGGCGCCGACGACCTGGCCGAGGCCATGGCGGGCCACCCCCCGATCGGCCGCCCGAAACCCGGCGACCCCGCCTCCACGCGGGAGCAGCGCGGCATGGCGGACGCCTCCGACGCCCTGCGCGCCGAGATGCTCGAACTGAACCTCGCCTACCAGGACCGCTTCGGCCATGTCTTCCTGATCTGCGCCACCGGCCTGTCCGCCGAGCAGCTGCGGGACGCCCTGATCGAGCGGCTCGGCAACACGCCGGAGCGGGAACGGGAGACCGCCCGCGCCGAACTGGGCAGGATCAACCGCATCCGCCTCGCCCGACTCGTCGCCTGAAGGACGCCCGCACCATGACCACCACCGCCTCCGTGTCCACCCACATCCTGGACACCTCCCTCGGCCGCCCCGCCCAGGGCGTCACCGTCCACCTCTCGGCCCGCACCGGCTCCGGCGCCGACTGGCAGCCCCTCGGCGAGGGAGCCACCGACGCCGACGGCCGCTGCCGCGATCTGCCGACCCCGCCCGAGGGAACCGCGCAGGTACGGCTCGACTTCGCCGTGGAGCCGTACCTGGCTGAGCGAGGGGACGCGTTCTTCCCGGAGGTGACCGTCACCTTCGCCGTCCGGGCCGGGGAGCACTACCACGTCCCGCTGCTGCTCAGCCCGTTCGGCTACTCCGTATACCGAGGGAGCTAGCACCCATGGCAGAAACGTCCCGCCCGGCCGGGCCCGCGGTCCTGGCACAGAACCAGTACGGCAAGGCCGAGAACCGGGTCGTCCGGATCACGCGCGACGGCGCCACCCACCACATCAAGGACCTCAACGTCTCGGTCACCCTCGGCGGCGACATGGACGACGTCCACTACTCCGGCTCCAACGCCCACGTGCTGCCGACCGACACCACCAAGAACACGGTGTACGCGTTCGCCCAGCGATACGGCATCGAGTCCGCCGAGCAGTTCGGCATCCACCTCGCCCGGCACTTCGTCACCTCCCAGGAGGCGATCCGCACCGCCCGCATCCGGATCGAGGAGTACGCCTGGGACCGGATCGGCGCGGAGGACGGCGGCCACTCCTTCGTCCGCAAGGGCCAGGAGGTCCGGCACGCCCAGGTCTCCTACGACGGCACCTCCTGGCAGGTGATCTCCGGACTGGGCGACCTGGTGGTGCTGAACTCCACCGACTCCGAGTTCTGGGGCTACGCCAAGGACGAGTACACCACCCTCCCCGAGGCGTACGACCGCGTCCTGGCCACCGAGGTGAACGCCCGCTGGCGGTACGGCTGGACCGGCGACGGCGACGCCCCCGACTGGGACGCCTCCTACACCGAGACCCGGCGCCACCTGCTGGAAGCCTTCGCCGGGACCTACTCGTACTCCCTCCAGCAGACCCTGTACGAGATGGGCGCGCGGGTGATCGGGGAGCGGGCCGAGGTCGACGAGATCCGGCTCTCCCTGCCGAACAAGCACCACTTCCTGGCCGACCTCACGCCCTTCGGGCTGACCAACGACAACGAGGTGTACCTCGCCGCCGACCGGCCCTACGGCCTGATCGAGGCGACCGTCCTCCGCGAGGGCCGCGAGGCGGCGATCCCGGTGGACCTCACCAACCTCTGAGCAACCTCTGAGCAACCTCCGCGAGACCTCTGAGAGCGAAGGACGAACCGTGGCAGCAGCCGAGCGCATCGTCATCGAGAACTGCGCGATCGCCACCGTGGACGCCGATGACACCGAGTACGCCACGGGACACCTCGTCCTCTCCGGCGACCGGATCGAGACGGTCGGCGCGGGCCCGGCCCCCGAGGGGCTGACCGGTGTCACCCGCCGGATCGACGCCACCGGCCACCTGGCCACCCCCGGCCTGGTCAACACCCACCACCACTTCTACCAGTGGCTCACCCGGGGTCTGGCCACCGACCACAACCTCTTCGACTGGCTGGTGGCCCTCTACCCGACCTGGGCGCGCATCGACGAGGACATGGTGTCCGCGGGCGCGCGGGGGTCGCTGGCGATGATGGCCCGTGGCGGCGTCACCACCGCCATGGACCACCACTACGTCTACCCGCGCGGCACCGGAGACCTGTCCGGCGCCATCGTCCGCGCCGCCCGCGACACCGGCGTCCGCTTCACCCTGGCCCGCGGCTCGATGGACCGGGGCGAGTCGGACGGCGGGCTGCCGCCGGACTTCGCGGTGGAGAGCCTGGACGAGGCGCTGGCCGCCACCGAGGCCACCGTCCGCGCACACCACGACTCCTCCTTCGGCGCGCTGACCCAGGTCGCGATCGCACCCTGCTCGCCCTTCTCCGTCTCCACCGAACTGATGAAGCAGGGAGCGGAGTTGGCGCGGCGGCTGGGGGTGCGGCTGCACACCCACGGCTCGGAGACGGTGGAGGAGGAGAAGTTCTGCCACGAGCTGTTCGGTATGGGCCCGACCGAGTACTTCGAGTCCACCGGCTGGCTGGGGGAGGACGTGTGGATGGCGCACTGCGTCCACATGACCGACTCCGACATCGACGCCTTCGCCCGCACCGGCACGGGTGTCGCCCACTGCCCGTCGTCCAACGCCCGGCTGGCGGCCGGGATCGCGCGGGTGCCGGACCTGCTGACGGCGGGCGTACCGGTCGGCCTGGGCGTCGACGGCACGGCCTCCAACGAGTCCGGCGAACTCCACACCGAGCTGCGCAACGCGCTCCTCCTGAACCGCCTCGGCCCGCACCGGGAATCCGCGCTCACCACCCGCCAGGCCCTCCGCCTCGGCACCTACGGCGGCGCCCAGGTCCTCGGCCGCGCCCGCGAGATCGGCTCCCTGGAACCCGGCAAGCTCGCCGACCTCGTCCTGTGGCGCATGGACACCCTGGCCCACGCCTCCATCGCCGACCCGGTGGCCGCCCTGGTGCTCGGCGCTCCCGCCCCGGTCACGGCCTCCTTCGTCGGCGGGCGGCAGATCGTGGCGGACAGTGCGCTGCTGCACGTGGACGAGGAGCGCCTCGCCCGCACGACCCGCGAACAGGCCCGCCGGCTCGCCCGGATCGCCGCCGGGGACTGATCAGGGGGCTCCCGGCCCCGTGCTCACAGACCGAACAGGGCCGGGTCCGAGGCGAGCTTCCGGAAGTGCTCCCGAGGGTCCGGCACCAGCTTGCGGGCCGTCAGGTCCATCAGGCCACCGACCGAGGTGATCTCGGCGGCCAGGGTGCCGTCCGTCTTGCCGACCGTCTGCTCGATCCGGAACGTCTTGCCCTCGCCCCACAGGAAGGAGCAGGTCACGACGATCTCGTCGCCCGCGAGGAGTTCACGGCGGTAGCGGATCGTCGTCTCCAGGGCGACCGGTCCCACACCCCCGCCGACCAGCCCGGCCTGACTGATGCCCGCCGCCCGCAGCAGTGACCAGCGAGCGTGCTCCGCGTAGTTGATGTAGACGCTCTGGTTCACATGGCCCTGCGTGTCGGTCTCGTACCCGCGGACGGTGATCCGGACGGAAAACGGCTCGCTCACTGCTTCCCCTTCGTACGCTCCTGGTCCAGCCCCCCGATCTTGGCATGTCCGTCACACTCGACGTGGGGAAGCGAGGAGATGACGGGTCTTGGTACGTGCCTCGGTGTGTTCGCCGCACTGCCAGCCCGCCCCCTCCAGGGTCGCCGCGTACTCTCCGAGCGCCGGGCCGTACACCGCGACCGCCTCCGGCTGCGGGGTCGCCCGGACGCGGTAGCCGGGGGTGTCCGCGGACTCCGGCCGGTGACCGGCCGCCTCCAGGGCGAGGGCGGCGGCCCGCACCAGGTGGGTGCGTTCCCAGCCGCACGGGCGGTCGGTGGCGCCGTCCTGGTTGGTCATCCGGCGCAGCTCCAGCAGACCCTGCCAGGCGTCACGTATCTCACGCGTCCGGCGCGGGCCGGGCGGGGCCTCCTCCGCGCCGCCGACCCGCGCGGCGAAGACACCGCCGGGCTCGGGAGCGGCGGGAGCGGCGGGCTCCGGCTCGGCCTCGCGGAGGCGGTGGCCCGCCGGGGTCAGGAAGTGGTCGTGGGGCGGGCGGGGGTGCCGGAAGGCGAGGCCGAGGCGGACCAGCGCGGCGAGCTGGGCGTCCGTGCCGCGCAGTCGCCCGGTGTCGGGGTCGGCACCCTCGACGACGCGCCGCTGGGCGGCGGTGGGCGGTCGTGCCATCGCGCTGCTCCCTCCGGGTCCGCTGCTGGTCCCCTTCTCGTCCTCGAAGCGTACGACCGGGCACTGACAACGCCCGGCGGAGCTACTGCCGGTACCCGCTCAGGAAGCGTCCGATCCGGCCGATGGCCGCCTCCAGATCGTCCGCGTGGGGCAGCGTGAGGATGCGGAAGTGGTCGGGAGTGGGCCAGTTGAAGCCGGTGCCCTGGACGACCTGGATCTTCTCGCGGAGCAGCAGGTCGAGGACGAACTTCTCGTCGTCGTGGATCTTGTGCACCTTGGGATCGAGGCGCGGGAACGCGTACAGCGCGCCCTTGGGGCGGACGCAGGAGACGCCGGGGATCTCGTTCAGCTTCTCCCAGGCCACGTTCCGCTGCTCGTACAACCGGCCGCCCGGCGCGGTGAGTTCGTGGATGGTCTGGCGGCCGCCGAGCGCGGCCTGGATGGCGTACTGGGCGGGCGCGTTCGGGCACAGCCGCATGGAGGCCAGCATGGTCAGGCCCTCCAGATAGCTCTTCGCGTGCTGCTTGGGCCCGGTGACCACCAGCCAGCCGGAGCGGAAACCCGCCACCCGGTAGGTCTTGGAGAGGCCGCAGAAGGTGAGGACGACGAGGTCGGGGGCGAGGGAGGCGGCCGAGTGGTGGACGGCGTCGTCGTAGAGGATCTGGTCGTAGATCTCGTCCGCGAACACCATCAGGCCGTGGCGGCGGGCCAGGTCCAGGATGCCCTCGACGACCTCCTTCGGATACACCGCGCCGGTCGGGTTGTTCGGGTTGATGATGACCACGGCCTTGGTGCGGTCGGTGATCTTCGACGCCATGTCGGCCAGGTCGGGTGCCCAGTCGGCCTGCTCGTCGCACAGGTAGTGCACGGCCTTGCCACCGGCCAGCGTGGTGACCGCCGTCCAGAGCGGGAAGTCCGGAGCCGGGATGAGGACCTCGTCGCCGTCCTCCACCAGCGCGGTCACGGCCATGGACACCAGCTCGGAGACGCCGTTGCCCAGGAACACGTCGTCGACGTCCACCTCCAGGCCGAGGGTCTGGTAGCGCTGGGCCACCGCCCGGCGGGCCGAGAGGACACCGCGCGAGTCGGTGTAGCCGTGGGCGCGGGGGAGCATCCGGATCATGTCCTGGGTGATCTCCTCCGGCGCCTCGAAACCGAAGAGCGCCGGGTTGCCGGTGTTCAGGCGCAGCACACTGTGCCCCGCCTCCTCCAGCGCGTCCGCGTGCTGGATCACCGGACCGCGGATCTCGTAGCAGACCTCGCTGAGCTTGTTCGACTGCCGGAACTCCATGCGCCGCAACCCCTCCGCCAACGTGTGTTGCTTGGTTTTACCAAGTAGGAGCTTGGAAAGTCCAACAACATGTCTAGACTGCGTCGCATGCCACCTCGCCGACGCTACGACCAGTACTGTTCCGCGGCCCGCGCCCTCGACCTCGTCGGGGACCGCTGGACCCTGCTGATCGTCCGGGAGTTGCTGGCCGGACCCCGCCGCTACACCGACCTGCACGCGGACCTCCCCGGCGTGAGCACGGACGTCCTCGCCTCCCGGCTCAAGGACATGGAGCGCGACGGAGTCACCGCCCGGCGCAAGCTGCCCCCGCCCGGCGCGGCCTACGTCTACGAACTCACCCCGCGCGGCCGGGCCTTGCTGCCCGTGCTGCACGCCCTGGGGGAGTGGGGGAGCCCCGAGCTGGCGGAGCTGCGGCCGACCGACGCGGTGCGCGCCCACTGGTCGGCGCTGCCGCTGCTGGCGGCGCTGAGCGCGGCGGAGGCAGGGCCCGGCGTGGCCGAAGTCAGCACGGAGGAAGGCGAGTTCCATCTCTACGTGGGCGCGGAGGACGGTCCGGTGTACGGGCACGGACCGGCGCCGACGGCCCCGGACGCCCGGCTGGTGATGGACGCGGCGACCTGTGCGGAGGTGTGCCGGGGCGAGTCCGCGATCACGGAGGCGGTGCGGGCGGGGCGGGTCACGGTGACCGGTGACGGGGCCCTCGCGAAGGCGCTGCGGAAATGACGAAGGCCCGCCGTCTCCGGCGGGCCTTCGTCCGGGTCAGGCGCCCGGTGGGACGTACGCCGGGCGGCCCCGGCCGCGGGTCAGCGCGTAACCGCCGATGCCCGCGAGCGCGGCCAGGACGCCGCCGACGGCGGTCCACACCCAGCGGCTGGACCACCAGTGCGAGGACCAGCCGTCGTCCGGCTCGATCGCGGAGAGCACGGCCGACTTCGAACCGTCTTTCTGCGCCTCGGACTTGACCGCGATGCCGGGGACCAGCGGCTTGCCCAGCGAGCCGTCCACGGCCGCCGCGCCGCCGATGTTCTTCGAGTCCACGCGGACTTCGGCCCGCACCGGCAGGCCGAGGTCGGCGGAGCCGAGGTTCAGCACCGTCAGGCGGACGTAGTAGGTGCCGGGCAGCGGGTCGTTGGCCCACGGCTCGGACCAGGCGCGCACCGTGCGCAGCACGCAGGCCAGTTCGACCGTGGCCGAGCCCTGCTCGGCGGTGCGGGTGGCCGCGCCGTACTGGCAGGACTGGTGGCGGCGCAGGCCGTCGTAGACGTCGAGCTGCCAGGTCTGCGCGGCGTGCGAACCCGGCAGCTTCACCGTCGCCTTGATGGTCGGGCGCTGGCCGGTGTCGGCCGGGAAGGACCAGTACAGGTAGTCACCGGTGGACGCGGAGGCGGTGGCCGTCCGGCCCTGATCCATCTCGGCCGCCGTACGGAAGGACGTGCCCGCTTGGGTGGGGGCCTTGCCGTCCGCCGACGCGCTCGGGGAGGGGGAGGAGTCGGCCGCGGCGGGGACGGCGGCCAGACCCAGCGTCAGCAGGGCCGCGCTCAACACACGTATCGCACCCATCAGTTCGTCCTCCAGACCGCGACCCGCCAGCGGGACAGCCAGCCCCACAGCAGACCCGCGACGAAACCGGTCAGCACCAGCGCGGCCAGCAGCCACCAGCCACGGCCGAGGCCGAAGGAGGCCACGTCGGAGGCGGCGGAGGGGCCGTCCACCACGTCGACCGTCAGCTCCAGCGGCATGCCCGGCGTGGTCTTCACGCCGGGGGTGGCCGAGAAGGAGTTGGTCACCTGGAGGCAGACCGTCTCCGGGGTCGCGGTGTCGTCGTCGGACTCGGGCTTCGGGTAGCGCAGGCCGGTGGAGATCGCGTCGGTACGGCCGGTGCCCGCGCCCTCGCCGCGGACGATCTCGCGGCCGTGCTGGGTCACCGCCCGCATCAGCACACCGTAGTTGGGGTTCGTGGCGCGGTCGTCGGCGACGCTCACCGAGGCGCGCAGCTCCTGGCCGGGCTGGACGTCGACCTTGTACCAGCGCTGCTTGCCGAACTCCTCGCGGTCCGTGTACAGACCGGACTTGAGCGCGGGAGCCCCGGCACAGGCGTCGGTGCCCTCGGTGGCCACCGGCGTCACCACCGGATCGGCGGCCCGCTCGACCAACTGGCCGACCCGGTCCGTCAGTTCTTCCTTGTGCTGCACGGAGGTGTACGTGCCGCCCGTGGCGTCCGCGATGCAGCTGAGCTGGTCGCGGGTCTTGGCGTCCGGCACCAGGCCCAGGGTGTCGATGGTCAGGCCGATGCCCTTGGCGGCTATCTCGCGGGCCACCTGGCACGGGTCGAGCGGCTGGCAGGTGTCCTCGCCGTCGCTGATCAGGACGATCCGGCGGGTGCCGTCACCGTTCCCGAAGTCGTCGGCCGCCTTCAGCAGCGCCGGGCCGATGGGCGTCCAGCCGGTCGGCGTCAGCGTGGCCACCGCGGTCTTCGCCTCGGTGCGGTCCAGCGGGCCGACCGGATACAGCTGTGCGGTGTCCTTGCAGCCCGTTCTGCGGTCGTTGCCGCGGTAGTTGGCGCCCAGGGTGCGGATGCCGAGCTCCACCTCCTCGGGCGTCGCGTCGAGCACCTCGTTGAACGCCTGCTTGGCCGCCGCCATCCGGCTGCCGCCGTCGATGTCGCGGGCCCGCATGGAACCGCTGACATCCAGGACGAGTTCGACCTTCGGAGCGGGCTGCGGCTCGGTCTCGTCCGCTGCGGCCCCGCCGGGAGACGCGATCCCGGCCGCCAGGGCGGCGAGCAGGGCGCAGACGCCCGCCGCCAGCCGTTGTCTTCTGATCATCGGCGGATCTTATTGATCGTACGTGTCGGGCTCCAAAACGAAGGGGGTGGGCAGCTCCGTCCACAGGTCGCCGGGGGTCTCCGGGGACAGCCTCATCAGGGTCAACGCCTTTACGGGCAGCGGACTTTCACAGAGTGCGGCCAGGTCGGGCGTACGGGGCAGATCCGGCAGCGCGGCCCGCAGCGCGGCACCCAGCGCCGGACCGGAACCCGCCGTCGCGGCGAGCGCGCCCCCGACCAGCGAACCGAACAGCTTGCGACGCAGGGTGAGTTCGTCGTCCGTGACCAGACGTCCCGTCAACTCGGGCACGGCTATACCGTTCCGGGCCAGCCGGGCGGGGCTGATGCGGATGTCGGCCAGATCGCGGTAGATCAGGCGCAGCGGGGTGTCGTCCGGCGCCAGCACCACCAGGAGGTTCTGGCCGTGCGCCTCCAACGCCACCCCCAGCTCCAGCAGACGCAGCCCCGCCGTGAGCGCGAGCCGGGTGAACGCGGCCAGCCAGTCCGGGGATTCGGGCAGGGACGTGGTGGCCAGCGCGGCCACCGGCAGCACCCGCTCGCCCGGACCCGCGTACGCCTCCGGCGACTCGCGCAGCAGTACCGCCAGATCCGGGGAGTGGGCCGTGGCCGCGCCCAGCGTGTGCGTGATGTCCAGCAGCCCGTCCATCCGCCCGACCAGCTCCGCCGCGAGCACCGAGAGCGCCGCCGACGCCTGGACCGAGTAGGCGGAGATGTCCCGCACCGAGGAGGTCAGCCGGGCGCTCAGCGCGGTCTTCACATGCGGTCCGCCGGGCAGCGCCAGGGTGCGCAGCGACATCAGCGGATGCGCCGGACGCCACGGCTCGGCGGTCCGCTTGAGCACATGCGCCGCCTGCCACGGATGCACCGGGAACAACAGGTCGGCCCCGGCACGCAGTTCGGCCGGCCACTCGCCCGACACCAGGCACTCTGCCGCCGGAACCGCCACCGTGCCCAGCTCCACCACCGGCCGGTGCTCCGGGCCGTACGCGAGCTGGTCGGCCACCGAGAAGCCGGGCCGGGAACGGCAGTTGGGGTGGAACGGATGCCCGTCCACCACCCGCTGCTCCCACTCCCAGTCCCGCTCCGGCCACGCCGCCCCCGGCTCCGCCGCCCCGGCGCGGGACAGCGCCAGCGAGGCCACGCTGTTCGCCAGCTCGGCGGCGAACGCGGCCGCGTGCGGCACCGCGAGGTCCGTCATCAGCCGCGCGGGGTCCGCGTACCGCTCCCGGTCGAGGCGCACCCCGGTGACGCGGTCGCCGGTCGCGTACGGGTCCGAGCGCGGGCCGTGCAGCGCCCGGCCGTCCGCCAGCCGTACCGTCAGCCCATGCGCTCCCGCCGTCCGGGCCGCGACCCAGGGCAGCGGCTCGTGCGCCAGCGCCCGCCACAGCCGGGTCAGCACCGCCGCTCGGGCTCCCGGCAGCGCGGCCGTGTAGCGGTCGCGCAGGGCGGGCCGTACGACGGCCAGCTCCTCGGCGACCTCGGCCTCGGCGGTGGGAGAGTGGTACACGGTCGGCTCCTCGGGGACTGGCAGCTCAGGGCACGATTGTCGGATACCGCAGACTGGGTGAGCACGGTCGGCCCCCCGGACCGGCCACAGCACGACGAGAACGAGTGGAACGCGTGGACCTCAAGCCCCCGACCGACGCCGATGCCCGGCGCGCCGACGCCTACGCGTCGGCGCCGCTGCTGAACTGCCTGCTGCGCGAGGTGGCCCAGCCGGTCCCGGACGCCGGTGAGCGGCCCGCGTACCGGCTGCCCGGCACCGGCCGACTGCTCCGGGTGCGCCCCGGCCGCCGCCCGGCCGACCCCGAGGTGCGCGTCGACGGCGCCTGGCACTCCCTGACCCACGCCGAACTGGTCAAACTCGTCGCCGGGGAACTGCGCGCCCACACCGGGCTGCCGGGCGACGACCTGCCCGCCGAGATGCTGGACAGCCGCGACACCGTCGCCGCCCTGCTCGCCGCCCGCGCCCGTACCCTCGCCCCCGAGGACCTGTATCTGCGCTCCGAGCAGTCGCTGCTCACCGGCCACCCGCACCACCCGGCACCCAAGGCGCGCGGCGGCGGTCCCGTCGCCAGCTGGCTGCCGTACGCCCCCGAGGCGCACGCCCGGTTCCCGCTGGTGCTGCTCGGGGTCCGTGAGGACCAGGTCGTCGAGGAGGGCGACACCAGCGCCCTGGACGCCCTCGGCACCGCCCCGCCCGGCTACCGGCTGCTGCCCGCCCACCCCTGGCAGCTGGACCTCCGCGCCCGCGAACTCGCCCCCGCCTTCGCCGACCGGCGCCTGATCCGGCTGGGCACCACCGAGTCCGTGGTCTGGCCGACGGCGGCCGTGCGCACCGTGTACGAACCCGCCCGCGACCTGTTCCTGAAGTTCAGCCTGGACGTCCGCATCACCAACGACATCCGCCGACTGTGGCGCCACGACCTGGAGAAGCTCGGCCGCACCGACACCGCCGCCCGTGAAGCCTTCGCCGCGATGGGGCCGCCCGCCGCCTGGCTGAGCGACCGGGGCTACCGCACAGCCGCGTTCGCCTTCGAGGAACTCGCCGCCCTGGTCCGCGACGGCCTGCGCGGCCACCTGCTGCCCGGCGCCACGCCCCTGCTCGCGGCCGGGCTCGCCGAGGGCTTCGACGGCAGCCCGCTCGCCACCACGCCCGATCCGGACGCCTGGTGGGCCGCCTATCTGCGCCAGGTCGTGCCGCCCGCGCTCCGCGCCTTCGACGAGCACGGTGTCGTGCTGGAGGCACACCTGCAGAACACCCTGGTCGCTGTCGACGCCTCCGGCACCCCCGTACAGGCGCTGTTCCGGGACGCCGAGGGCGCCAAGCTGCTGCCCGACGTGACCCGCGAGGCCGGGTGGGAGCGGCTGGTGTACTGCCTGCTCGTCAACCACCTCACCGAGATCGCCGCCGCCCTCGCCGAACACCACCCCGGCCTCGACCCCTGGCCCGCTGTCCGCACCGAGCTGTCCCGCCACCCCCTCCCGGAGATCCCGGCCCTGCTCACCGCGCCCACCCTGCCCGGCAAGACCAACCTCCTGCTGCGCTGGACCGGCGCGGACGGCGCGGACGCCCGTTACCTGCCGCTGCCGAACCCGCTGCGGGAAGCTACGGGCGGCTGAACGACGAAGGACGGCGTGCGCCGGAGGATCAGTCCTCCGCGGCGCCCTTCAGCTTCTCCTCGGCCTGGCGGGCGTCGCCCGTGACCTGCTCGGCGCGGCCCTCGGCGGTCAGCCGCTCATGGCCCACCGCGCGACCTCCGGCGGCCCCTCACGGCTCGGCCGGCAGGGCTACCGGGACGGCCGCCTCGGGCAGCCAGGATCGCCACGGGGCCTCGTGGAGCGAGTGAACGGGCAGGTGATCAGCGGGACGCGCCTCGGTCAGGTCCCTTAGCAGGCGGTCGAGTTCACGGACCAGTCCGCCGAGCGGCGCGGTGCTGGCGTCGTCGTGGTCGGCGTTCCACTCGGCGAGCCGCCCATGTGCCTGCCAGGCCCAGTTCAGGACCTCGTCGCGGTCCAGCTCTCCGGCGGGGCAGTCACCGCCGAGGGAGACGCAGTCGCATTCGCAGACCTTGGCCATCGCGTGCAGCAGCTCCGTCAGATCGGCCCGCACCGCGACGGGCAGCGGACGCAGCCACACCCGGTCGCCCACCGCGTCCGCCAGCACCCTGGTCACCGTCGACAGATGGTCCGTGAGCCGCTCCCAGACCGTGTCCCAGTCGGAGGACGGAATCCGCGGGCCCTGTCGGCGCATCCGGCGTACGGGATTGAGGAGGTCCCCCTCCCGCTGCCAGCGCCGTGCGCCGCGTACCTCGTCCAGCAGCCGCGGCAACCGCTCGGCACGGCTGTGCCACTCACGGGCCTGGGCCGCGTCGTACTCCTCGGCCACCTCCGCGCCGATGTCGGACAGCAGCCGGGCGGTGCTGCGGGGGAGCCGGTAGAGCGTGTCGCGGGCGTGGCGGAGATGGACGGGCGGCAGCACCAGCGCGTTGACCGCGATCCCGATCACGGCCCCGATCAGTGTCTCCAGCAGCCGGTATCCGATGTCCGCGGTGCTGAACGATCCGTAGACCAGCACGAACAGCGCCGTCGTGGACGCGTACACGCCCTGGTCGTCGAAGCGTGAGTGACCGCCCAGCAGCATCGTCACGGGCAGCACCAGCGCCATCGCCGCGACGGTGTCGCCCGTCACGGCGAAGGCCAGCGCCGCCAGCAGGGTGCCGCCCCCGATCAGTACGAACTGCTGTATCCCCGCCCTGACCGAGCGGTAGACGGTGCTCTGCACCAGCACGACGGCGGTCCAGGGCGCCATCAGGGCCAGCGGGCCGCCCCACCAGACGCCTGCCACCAGCCAGGCCAGCACGGCAGCACCGGCCGCCTTCACCGCCTGGACCACGAGATCGCGTTCGCGGCCCTGGCCGGCCAGCGCCGCCCGGACCGCCCGGTACGCCTCCTCGGTCTCCCGGCGCACCCGGCTCCCGATCCTGGACGCAGTGGACACAGTGCTCATCACGGGGCGGTTCCTCCGGCTGTTCCATCGACCATGAACGCGTCGGCGCTGGTGGCCGCGTGGGGTGCGATGCCGGCGGGGCCGACTGCCCCGGGGGTCAGCGTGACGCATCGCCGCAGGTGCCCGCCGACCGGCGACTGACGCCTCCCGACCGGACGTGTTCCGATGTGGCACAGCCCACTCTCCTGGAGTTCATAAATTGCACTCGCACAGGTTCCGGAAGAGATGAGTCGGGCATTCGCGGCTGCAGGAAAGGCATGCATGGGACGCGCTGGGAGCACCACGTTCAAGAACTGATGGCAATTCAGTTTATGACGTGTTCGCTCATGCCGCTCATTCATTCCGTTCAGTCCCTCCCGACCCCGTACCAGCAGAGGAACGCACCATGACCTCATCCGCGCAGAGCCGGACGGACCAGGGTTCGCGGCGCATGTCGGCCGTCGAGGCCGCCCGTGAGGCGTCGGCCCAACTCTCCGAACTCGTGGGCCGGGAACCGTACGCGGTGACCTCGCTCCGCCCCAGCGACGACGGGTGGACGGCCGACGTCGAGGTGACGGAGATCGAGCGGGTCCCGGACACCGCGAGCGTCATGGCCACCTACCACGTGGAACTCGACCGGGAGGGACGGCTCATGGCCTATGACCAGACGAAACGCTACTCCAGGGGGCAGACCGAGCGGCGCTGACGCCGCTCGAGTCCAGCCCCGAACCAAGGAAGGAGACGGCATGAGTGTCGTACAGCAGTCGAGCGCTCCCGCGGCCCAGGGCGGCGGCGGGGGTGGCACCCTCTACGACGTCATCGAGCTGATCCTCGACAAGGGACTCGTCATCGACGCGTTCATCCGCGTGTCCCTGGTCGGCATCGAGATCCTCAAGGTCGACGTCCGCGTGGTGATCGCCAGCGTCGACACCTACCTCCGGTTCGCCGAGGCGTGCAACCGGCTCGATCTGGAGTCCGGAAGCAAGCAGCCGAGCAAGCTGACCGACGTCATGGGGGAAATCACGGAGAAGGGCGCCAAAGGAAAATCAAAAGGCGCACTGACAGGGGCCGTTGAGGCGTTTGCTGATTCCGTTCAGCAAGGCAGGGAGAAGTCCGAGGACGCGGAGGCCGAGCGGCCCCGCAAGACCACGTCCTCCGCGAGCCGTCGCACCAGCCGAAGCAAGGAGGACTGACCACCATGGCCACCTATGTGTACGCCATCACCTCGGCGCGGCACCCGCTGCGCCTGGCGGAGCTGCGCGGTGTGGGACCCGAGGGAAGCGACCTGCGCGTCGTCTCCTCCGAGGAGCTGAGCGCCGTCGTCAGCTCGGCGCCCGAAGGACTGCGGGCCAAGAGGCGCGACCTCGCCGCCCACGAGGAGGTACTGCGACGGCTCACCACCGACGGCGCGGCGCTGCCCATGCGCTTCGGCCTCGTCGGCCCCGACGACGACCAGGTCGTCGCCGCCCTGCGGGAGAACGAGGACACCTACCTGCGTCGGCTGGAGGAGCTGGACGGCCGGGTGGAGTTCAACCTCAAGGTCGCCCGCGAGGAGGACGACCTGCTGCGCGAGATCCTCGGCGACAACGCCGAGGTGCGTCGGCTGAACGAGGAGACGCGCCGGGACACGGGTGCGCACGACGCGCGCGTGCGGCTCGGGGAGCTCATCTCCCAGGAGATGGAGGAGCGTCGGCGCGCCGCCGGTGCGGAGATCCTCGCCGCGCTGACACCCGCCGCCGTACGGACGGCCCGCGCCGAGGCGGCGTCCGGGCACTTCCTCAACCTGTCCTTCCTGGTGGAACGCGACGGCGAGGAGGCCTTCACCCGGGCCGTGCACCAGGACGCGGAGTCCCGGGGCGACACCTACACCTACTACCTGCACGGACCGTTGCCCGCGTACAGCTTCGTCCAGGAGGGGTGAAGCAGCCGTGGGGCTGTTCGGCCAGTTGGTGACCCTGCCGCTCGCGCCGCTGCGCGGAGCGGTCTGGGTGGCCGGCCAGGTGGCCGAGACCGCCGAGCGCGAGTACTACGACCCCGCTCCCGTGAAGTCCGCGCTCGTCCGTCTGGAACAGGACCTGGTCGAGGGGCGGATCACCGCCGAGGAATTCGACCGGCGCGAGGACGAGCTGCTGGACCGGCTCGACGAGCTGGAGCAGTACCAGAGGCGGCTCGACGCACGTCGCTGAGCCGCGACACCCACTACCGGGCACGAGGTGCACACGCATGATGACGAACGCCAAGATCGGGACCGCCCTGGTCGGGGGGTACCTGCTGGGACGCACCAAGAAGGCGAAGCTGGCCATCGGGCTCGGCATGTTCCTGGCGGGCAAGAAGCTCAGCCTGGACCCGCAGCAGCTCGGCCGGCTCGTCGCCGGCAGTCCGCTGCTCAGCGGCCTCACCGAGCAGGTCCGCGACGACCTCCTGACGGCCACCAGGTCCGCGGCGAGCACCGCGCTGACCAGCCGCGTCAACCAGCTCTCCGAGTCCCTGAGCGAGAAGGCCCACGCTCTGCGGGAGCCCGCGGGCGCCGCCGGGGACAAGGACCCCGAGGACGAGTACGAGGACGAGGGCGAAGCTCCCGACGACGAGGACGCGCCCGCCGAACCCCGTCGCCGCCGTAGCTCCGGGGCCCGGTCGGAGACCCGCGCCGCACGCGGTGCGAAGTCGGCGTCCTCGGGTTCCGGGACCGCCCGGAGCGGCGGCGCGAAGACCCGTGGCACGAAGGGCACGGCGCGCACCGCGAAGGCGGCGCCCGCCTCACGTCCCGCCCGCAAGCAGCGCCAGGAGAGCGACCGTGGCTGACTCGAACATCACCCGGTTCACCAAGGACCTCCGCGAACACCCCGCAGCGGAGCGCCTCAAGGACGAACTGCACGGCTACGTCCAGGCGCGTGCCGAGCACGCCGTCGCCGAACTCGGACGCAGGCTCGGCGAGCAGGTGACGCGGCTGGGCACACCGGGCCAGGGCGGCACCGGCGGTCTGGTGAAGGCGCTCCGCACGGGCGGCCGGGCACTCGGTGCGGGCAAGTCACCGGCCCGCAGCGCGATGACGGCCGGCTCCGAGTACGTGAAGCACGCCCTCAAGGAGAAGATCAAGGGCGGCTCCGGCAAGGCGGCCGGCGGCGGGACGAGCCGGTCGGTCCTGATCAGCGAGGACATCGACGTCGGCGTGCCCGTGCGCGAGGCGTACGACCAGTGGACGCAGTTCCAGGAGTTCAGCACCTTCGCCAAGGGTGTCGTCAATGTGGACAAGGTGGACGGCACGTCCGGCAACTGGACGGTCAAGGTCGCCAAGTCGACGCGCAGTTGGCAGGCGAACGTCACCGAGCAGATACCCGACCGGCGGATCTCCTGGACCACCGAGGGCGCCAAGGGCACCGTCAAGGGTGTGGTGACGTTCCACCGCATCACCGACGACCTCACCAGGGTCCTGCTGGTGCTCGAGTACTTCCCGAAGGGGCTGTTCGAGAAGACCGGCAACATCTGGCGGGCTCAGGGGCGTCGCGCCCGCCTGGACCTGAAGCTGTTCCGCAAGTTCATCATGATGCGCGGCGAGGCCACCGACGGCTGGCGCGGCGTCATCCAGGACGGCGAGGTCGTCGTCGACCACGAGGAGGCCCTTGCCGGGGAGGAACACGCGGAGGACACCGACGACCACCCGGAGGCCGACGGCCCGGACGACGAGTGGGACGACGAGGACGCCGAGGACGGCGAGGAGGACGAGGACGCCTGGGACGACGAGGAGGACGAGTACGACGACGACCCGGACGCGGACGGCGAGTTCCTCGACGACAGCGATGACGACATCGACGCCGACGTGGATGTCGACCAGGACGCCGACGAGGCCCCCGAGGACGACGTATCCCGTACCCGGCGCGGCTCCCGGGCCCGTCGCTGACCCGATCGCCGGCCTGATCCGGGAGGAGAGCCACCCGCATGTCCGAATCATTCGCAGCCCGCATGGCGCCGTCCCCGGCGTCCGCCCCCGGCCCGCAGGGCTCGTCGGCCAACCTGGCGGACATTCTCGAACGCGTCCTCGACAAGGGCGTGGTCATCGCGGGCGACATCCAGATCAACCTGCTCGACATCGAACTGCTCACCATCAAGCTGCGGCTCCTCGTCGCCTCCGTCGACAAGGCCAAGGAGATGGGCATCGACTGGTGGGAGCACGACCCCTCGCTCTCCTCCCGGGCCCGGCGCCCGGAGAGCGTCCCCGCGCGTGACCCGGACCCGTCGCCCCGGTCCGACCGGGACGAGATCGAGCGACTGCGCGCCGAGGTCGCCCGGCTGCGCGAGCAGACGGGCGGCACGGCGCCCGCCGGGAAACACGGCGGCAGCACCCCATCGGCCGAGGAGGACGAGTGATGACCGCAGGTACCGGCACCGGGTCCCTGGTGTACGTGTACGCGGTGGCCCGCGACGATGCCGCCCTCGCCGAGCGGGCACCCCGCCTCGGCGGTCTGGGAACGGCACCCAGGCTCCTGACCACCGGCGGCCTCGCGGCCCTGGTCTCCGACGTACCGGAGGAGGAGTTCGGTACGGACGCGCTCACCCGTCAACTGGAGGACCTGGACCGTCTGGAGACGATCGCCCGGGCCCACCACGGCCTCATCGAGTCCGCCGCCGCGCACACCACGGTCCTGCCCCTGCGGATGACCACGGTGTACCGCGACGAGACCCGCGTCCGCGAGGTTCTCACCGAACGCGCCGACGCGTTCACCGAGGCGCTCGCCCGCCTCCAGGGACATGTCGAACTCGGCGTGAAGGTCTTCGCCGAGCCGGACGACGTCCAGGAGGAGATCCGCCCCGAGGCGGGTGACGCCGAGGAGGCGAGCCCCGGCCGCGCCTATCTCCAGCGCCGTCGCGCCCAGCGCCACCGGCGCCGGGACACCTACGAAGCCGCCGGTGCCACGGCCGGCCGGGTCGCGCGGTCCGCCGCCGGGCTGGCCCGTGCCACGGTGAGTCATCGTGTGCAGCAGGGCGCCCTCGCCACCTCGCGCGGCGAGAACGTCGCCAACGACGCGTATCTCGTCCCCGCCGCCGAAGCCGACCGGTTCCGTTCCGCGATGGCGGAGCTGAGCGCGCCGGAGCGGGGCGTGCGCGTCGAGGTGACGGGGCCCTGGGCTCCGTACTCCTTCACCGACTGGGCCCAGTCCCCGCAGGACCGCCATGTCCGGTGACCTCGCCGCAGCGGGGTTCGGTGACGACTGGCCCGCCGGCCGGCAGGTGGCCCTCGTCGACCTCCTCGACCGGCTGCTCACCGGCGGAGCCGTGCTCACCGGCGATCTCGTGCTGTCGATCGCCGAGGTCGACCTAGTCAGGATCAACCTCCGGGCCGTCATCCACTCCATCACACCCGACTCTCCGGCCCCCTGGTGACCGGACGGGAAAGAGGCCCCGCAATGTCCGCACCCGACACCGCCGACAGCCCGTTCCCCGCCGGTCTGGCCGAAGTGGCCCAGGCGGCCGCGGGCGCCTTCGGGCTGACACCCGCCGGTGACCACGACACGGCCGGCCGGCGCGGTGTTCCCGAGCGGCTCGACACGGACCCCGACACCGTCGAACGGGACCTGATCAAGCTCGTGCTCACCATCGTCGAACTGCTGCGGCAGCTCATGGAACGCACCGCCCTGCACCGCGTCGACCAGGGCGACCTCAGCGAGGAGCAGGAGGAGCGGGTGGGGATGACCCTCATGATCCTCCAGGACCGGATGTCCGAGCTGTGCGACCGGTACGGCCTCACCATGAGCGATCTCAACCTGGACCTCGGCCCCCTCGGTTCGCTCCTGCCCCGACAGGACTGACGGGCGGGCATCCCGGTGACCGCTGCCGGGCCGGGGCCGACGGCGACCGAATATGCTCACCTCATGCCGGAGGCCGCAGGCTGGGAGCAGGGGCGGGAGCGCCGCAGACGGACCGCCGGGCAGCGAGGAGGATGGCAATGAGAGAGGTCACCGCGACCCGCTACGTCGAGCCACTGCGCACCGGCGGCTCCGTACCCGCCGTCGTCGAGGCCGACGACCTCGGTACCTACGTCGTGAAGTTCACCGGCTCCGCGCAGGGCCGCAAGGCGCTCGTCGCCGAGGTGATCGTCGGCGAGCTGGCCCGCGCCCTCGGCCTGCGCTTCCCCGAGCTGGTGCTCGTGCACTTCGACCCCGCCGTGGCCGACGACGAGCCGCACCAGGAGGTACGCGACCTGCACGGCGCCAGCGCGGGCGTCAACCTCGGCATGGACTACCTGTCGGGCGCCCGCGACCTCGCCCCCGAGCTGGCCCGGCACTTTCCGGTGGACCCGCTGGAGGCGGGCCGGATCGTCTGGCTGGACGCCCTCACCGCCAACGTGGACCGCACCGTCCACAGCTCCAACCTCATGGTCTGGCCGACCTTCGGCACCGCGCCCCCGCGCCTGTGGCTCATCGACCACGGCGCCGCCCTCGTCTTCCACCACCGCTGGGACACCACGAACCCCGGCCGGAAGTACGACTTCCGCCACCACGCGCTCGGCCAGTACGGCCCCGACGTGCGCGCCGCCGACGCCGAGCTGGCCCCGAAGGTCACCGGGGAGCTGCTGCGCGGCATCCTCGCCGAGGTGCCCGACGCCTGGCTCGCCGACGACCCCGCCTTCGCCACCCCCGACGAGGCCCGCGCCGCCTACGTCGACCACCTGCTGGCCCGCGTCCGGCTCTCCGCCGAGTGGCTGCCCACCGACTTCCCCGACCGCGCGGAACTCGCCGCCGAGGAGGCCGCCCGCGCCGAGCGGTCCCAGCGGGGGCGCCCGGACTGGCTCAAGCGGGTCCCCGACCTGCACGGACGTCCGGCGGCGGAACAGGACTGGTCGGTACACCTGGGATGAAAGGATCTTCGTGAGTCACCGAGTCGAGATCGAGTACTGCACCCAGTGTCGCTGGCTGCCCCGCGCGGCCTGGCTGGCGCAGGAGCTGCTCACCACCTTCGAGACCGAGCTGGAGGCCTTGGCGCTCAAGCCCGGCACCGGCGGCGTCTTCGTCGTCCGGGTGGACGGCGAGCCCGTCTGGGACCGCCGTGAGCAGGGCTTTCCCGAGCCCACGGCGGTCAAGCGGCTGGTGCGCGACCGGGTGGCGCCGGAGCGGTCCCTCGGCCACTCCGACAAGGTCGGTCAGTCCGACACGTGAGCGTGCTCAGCCGGTGAGGTGCCGGTAGGCGGGAAGGGTGAGGAAGTCGGCGTACTCCTCGTCCAGCGCCACTGTCAGCAACAGGTCGTGCGCCTCCTGCCAGTGCCCGGCGTCGAAGGCCTCCGCGCCGATCTCCGCGCGCACCGCCGCCAGCTCGGCGGCGGCCAGCGAGCGGGCCAGCTCGGGGGTGGCGCGCTCGCCGTTCTCGAACACGACGCCCGCGGCGATCCACTGCCAGATCTGCGAGCGGGAGATCTCGGCGGTGGCCGCGTCCTCCATCAGGTTGAAGATGGCCACCGCGCCGAGCCCGCGCAGCCACGCCTCGATGTACCGGATGCCGACCTGCACCGCGTTGACCAGCCCCGCGTACGTCGGTTTCGCGTCCAGCGAGGCGACGTCGATCAGGTCGGCCGCCTCCACGCGCACGTCCTCACGCAGCCGGTCCTTCTGGTGCGGGCGGTCGCCGAGCACCTTGTCGAAGGACTCCATGGCGATCGGCACCAGATCCGGGTGAGCCACCCAGGAACCGTCGAAGCCGTCGGCCGCCTCACGGTCCTTGTCCGCCCGCACCTTCTCGAACGCCACCTTGTTGACCTCGGCGTCCTTGCGGGACGGGATGAACGCCGCCATCCCGCCGATCGCGTGCGCGCCCCGCTGGTGGCAGGTGCGGACGAGGAGTTCGGTGTACGCGCGCATGAACGGCGCGGTCATCGTGACCAGGTTGCGGTCCGGCAGCACGAACTCCGGCCCGCCGTCACGGAAGTTCTTCACGATGGAGAACAGATAGTCCCAGCGTCCCGCGTTCAACCCCGAGGCATGGTCGCGGAGTTCGTAGAGGATCTCGTCCATCTCGTACGCGGCCGTGATCGTCTCGATCAGCACGGTGGCCCGTACGGTGCCCTGAGGGATGCCGAGTTGGTCCTGCGCGAAGACGAACACGTCGTTCCACAGCCGGGCTTCGAGGTGGGACTCGGTCTTCGGCAGGTAGAAGTACGGGCCCTTGCCCAGCTCCAGCAGGCGGGCGGCGTTGTGGAAGAAGTACAGGCCGAAGTCGACCAGGGCGCCCGGGATCGGCTCCCCGTCGGCGCCCACGAGGTGCCGCTCGTCCAGGTGCCAGCCGCGCGGCCGCGTCACGACCGTCGCCAGTTCCTCCTGCGGACGCAGCGCGTACGACTTGCCGGTGCGGGCGTCGGTGAAGTCGACGCGCCCGGCGTAGGCGTCGGTCAGGTTGAGCTGGCCGAGGATCACGTTCTCCCAGGTGGGGGAGGAGGCGTCCTCGAAATCGGCGAGCCAGACCTTGGCGCCGGAGTTGAGCGCGTTGACCGTCATCTTGCGGTCGGTCGGCCCGGTGATCTCCACCCGGCGGTCCTGCAGCGCGGGCGGCGCGGGGGCGACCCGCCACGAGTCGTCGGCCCGTACCCCGGCCGTCTCGGGCAGGAAGTCCAGGGTGCCGGTGCGGGCGATCTCGGCGCGGCGCTCGGTCCGGCGGGCCAGGAGTTCGTTCCGGCGCGGGGTGAACCGCCGGTGCAGTTCCGCGAGGAAGTCCAGCGCCGGGCCGGTGAGGACCTCCTCCTGCCGGGGGAGCGGCTCGGCGTCGACGACGACCGGCGGGGACGCGGGTGCGGACATGAGCGGTCACTTCCTCCGTGGCGGACGGGTCGGACTGGGCAGCGTAATTTCCTGATCGCCGAAGCTCAATGGGCCCCGCCGGGGCGCAGCCTGCCGAGGTCGGCCCGAGTGTCGATGTCGTACGGCTCGGCCACGTCCCCGCACTCCACGAGCCGGATCTCGGCGGAGTGCCGCCGCAGATACTCCCGCGCCCCCTGATCACCCCGCGCGGCGTCGGCCACACCGGCCCAGTGGACGGCCCCCAGGAGGACCGGGTGGCCCCGCCTCCCGTCGTACGCGGCCGACACGAGGGAGGTCTCGCCGGTGAACGCGTCCAGCACCCGTGCGTACGCCTCGGGGCCGATGCCCGGCTGATCGACGAGGCTCACGAGAGCGCCGCGCGTGTCCGTACCCGCGAGGGAGTGCAGGCCGACGCGGAGGGAGGACCCCATGCCTTCGCCCCAGCCGGGGTTGTCCACGAGCACGCATCCGCTCAACTCGGCCTGTGCGCGCACCTCTTCGACTCCCGCTCCGAGCACCACGTGCACGCGGGCACACCCGGCCTCCCACAGGGCACGCGCCGCCCGCTCGACCAGCGGGGCGCCGTCGTGCCGCAGGAGGGCCTTGGGATGCCCGCCGAGCCGCCGCCCACCTCCGGCGGCGAGCAGGAGCCCGGCGACTTGGGGGTGGCGGGGGGTTCGGTCGGGTCTCATGGGGACCAGGATGCCGGGACACGGACGGGCAAGGGGCGTCCGGCGCGTCTCGGCGTCCCACGAACCGCCCCGTGCGACATGCGGCGACACTCACAGGCAACCCCGCGAACACCCCTCCCCCGCTCCGGCCGCGCGGCCCCAGCGCCTGGCACCCTTGACTCGTGGGGGAGCGTCCGGCAAGACTCCTTCAACAGAACGTTGAATTCCGTTACATGGGTGTAAATCCCGTTTCCTGGACGTGAACGGCCGGGAGGCGAACGACGGAGAGGG
The DNA here is from genome assembly GCF_044747085.1 of Streptomyces sp. NPDC090119. Lineage (NCBI taxonomy): Bacteria > Bacillati > Actinomycetota > Actinomycetes > Kitasatosporales > Streptomycetaceae > Streptomyces > Streptomyces sp. NPDC090119. Next base: position 490,621 of record NZ_JBIVDK010000001.1, read on the forward strand.
GTCCGGGTGTCCGACGCCGAACTGGCACTGCGCTCCACGCGTGTCATCACCCCGGAGGGAGCGCGGCCCGCGACGGTCACCGTCGCCGACGGGACGATCACGGCCGTCCTGCCGTACGAGGCGGAGGTCCCGGCCGTCGACCTCGGCGACGACGCCCTGCTGCCCGGCCTGGTCGACACGCACGTGCATGTCAACGACCCCGGCCGCGCCGAGTGGGAGGGCTTCTGGACCGCGACCCGCGCGGCGGCGGCCGGGGGTATCACCACGCTCGTCGACATGCCGCTGAACTCCCTGCCGCCGACCACCACGGTCGACCACCTGCGGGTGAAGCGGGCGGCGGCCGAGGGGCGCACCCATGTCGACGTCGGCTTCTGGGGCGGCGCACTGCCGGGCAACGTCAAGGACCTCCGCCCGCTGCACGAGGCCGGGGTGTTCGGGTTCAAGGCGTTCCTCTCGCCGTCCGGCGTGGACGAGTTCCCGCATCTGGACGGCGCCCAACTGGCCCGGTCCCTGGGTGAGATCGCCGGATTCGGTGGGCTGCTGATCGTGCATGCCGAAGACCCGTCCCACCTCACGGACGCCCCCGCCGGACCGGCGTACGCGGGCTTCCTCGCCTCCCGCCCGCACGCGGCCGAGACCGACGCCATCGCCCAACTGCTCGATCTGGCACGGCGGTTGGACGCGCGCGTACACGTACTCCATCTCTCCTCCGCCGCCGCGCTTCCGCTGATCGCCGCCGCCCGTGCGGACGGCGTCCGTGTCACCGTGGAGACCTGTCCGCACTACCTCACCCTGAGCGCTGAGGAAGTCCCGGACGGGGCGAGCGAGTTCAAGTGTTGTCCGCCCATCCGTGAGGCCGCCAACCGGGACCTGCTCTGGCGGGCGCTCGCGGACGGCACCATCGACTGCGTCGTCACCGACCACTCGCCCTCCACCGCCGACCTCAAGACACCGGACTTCGCCACCGCCTGGGGCGGCATCTCCGGCCTCCAGCTGAGCCTCCCGGCGATCTGGACCGAGGCGCGCACCCGCGGACACCAACTCACCGACGTGGTGCGCTGGATGTCCGCCCGGACCGCCGCGCTCGCCGGTCTCGACCGCAAGGGCGCCATCGCGCCCGGCCGGGACGCCGACTTCGCCGTCCTCGCCCCGGAGGACACCTTCACCGTCGACCCGGGCCGCCTCCAGCACCGCAACCCGGTCACCGCGTACGCCGGGAAGACCCTGCACGGCGTGGTGCGGTCCACCTGGCTGCGCGGCGAACAGGTGTACAGCCAGGGCGAGTTCACCGAGCCCCGGGGCCGTCTGCTCACCCGTGGCGGCTGAGCCCCGAGAAACCCCCGCCGAAAGGACCCCCGATCACCGTGACGGCGCAGCACCCCCCCACCCCGCCCCACTTCACCGGCGACGCGGCTCCCTACGGCGGCGGCGACCCCTACGCGGACTACCGCACCGCCGACTTCCCCTTCACCCACCACCCCGACCTCGCCGACCGACGCCTCGGGGCCGGAGTGATCGCCGCCAACGACGAGTTCTTCGCCGAGCGGGAGAACCTGCTGCTGCCGCACCGCGCCGAGTTCGAGCCCGGCCGCTTCGGCCACAAAGGCAAGATCATGGACGGCTGGGAGACCCGCCGCCGACGCGGTACGAGCGCCGAGGAGCCCTGGCCGGGCGCCGACGACCACGACTGGGCGCTGATCCGGCTCGGCACGCCCGGCGTGATCCGGGGGATCGTCGTGGACACCGCGCACTTCCGGGGCAACCACCCGCAGGCCGTGTCCGTCGAGGCGACCTCGGTGCCCGGCACCCCGTCCCCCGAGGAGCTGCTCGGCGACGGGGTGAAATGGACGACGCTCGTCCCGCGTACCCCGGTCGGCGGCCACGCGGCGAACGGCTTCACCGTCTCCGCGCCCCAGCGCTTCACCCACCTGCGGCTGAACCAGCACCCGGACGGCGGTGTCGCCCGGCTGCGCGTGCACGGCGAGATCGTCCCGGACCCGACGTGGCTGGCGGCGCTCGGCACCTTCGACGTGGCCGCGCTGGAGAACGGCGGCCGGGCCGAGGACGCCTCCGACCGCTTCTACTCCCCGGCCGCCAACACCATCCGGCCCGGCCGCTCCCAGCGGATGGACGACGGCTGGGAGACCCGGCGCCGCCGCGACCGGGGCCACGACTGGATCACGTACCGGCTGACCGGGCAGGCGAGCATCCGGGCCGTCGAGATCGACACGGCGTACCTGAAGGGGAACAGCGCGGGCTGGGCGTCCGTGTCGGTGCGGGACGGCGAGAGCGGTGAGTGGACGGAGATCCTGCCGCGCACCCGGCTCCAGCCGGACACCAACCACCGCTTCCCGCTCCCGGCCCCCGTCGTCGGCACGCACGCGCGCGTGGACATCCACCCGGACGGCGGCATCTCCCGGCTGCGCCTCTTCGGCTCCCTCACCGAGTCCGGCGCGAGCCGCCTGGCCGCGCGGTACCGGGAACTGGACGGCTGAGGGGTGCCGGGGGGACCGATGAGTTGCGGTCCCGCGCGGGGTCTGCACCGTTGACAGCACGACCCCGCACCCGGAAGAAGGCACCTCATGGGCAAGCTCGTCTCCACCGTCTTCGTCTCGCTCGACGGCGTGTACCAGGCCCCCGGCGGCCCCGAGGAGGACACCAGCGGCGGCTTCGGCCAGGGCGGCTGGACCTTCCCGTACGCCGACGACGACTTCGGCGGCTTCGTCGACGAGAGCTTCGGCCGGGTCGGCGCCTTCCTGCTCGGCCGTCACACCTACGAGATCTTCGCCGGGTACTGGCCGAAGGTGACCGACCCCGGGAACCCGGTCGCGGCCAAGCTGAACGCGCTGCCGAAGTACGTCGTCTCCGCGACCGTCGAGAACCCCGAGTGGGCCGGTACCACCGTGCTCTCCGGCGACCTCGGCAAGGAGGTCCAGGCGCTGAAGGAGCGCACCGAGGGTGAGCTCCAGATCCACGGCAGCGGGGCGCTGGTCCGGGCGCTGGTGAACCTCGGGCTGATCGACACCCTGCACCTGCTGACCTTCCCCGTCGTGCTCGGCGAGGGGCGCCGCCTGTTCGTGGAGGGAGCCGTCCCCACCCGCTTCCGGCACACGGGCGGCAAGGTCACCGGCAAGGGCGTCTCCATCCAGTCGTACGACCTCGACGGCCGCCCCGAGTACGGGTCCTTCTAGTCGGTCGACGGGACGTCAACAGGAGCCCGAACAGCTCCTGTTGGCGCAGGTTAACTCCGTGGGAACTCATCGGACCTACCGGGAAAATCCACATCTTCGTCATTGACATGAACGCGTCTACGCGCGTCATCATGGAGCCATGAGAATCCCCCCACGGACCACTCGTATCGGCGCAGCGGCGGCCCTCCTCTCCGCCCTCCTCGTCGGCGGCACCGTCTCCGCCACCACCGCGGACGCGGCCACCGCGTCGGTCGGCAGCATCTGCTACGGCGCCCTGCCGTCCCAGGCGCACGACACCCTCGACCTCATCGCGCAGGGCGGCCCCTACCCCTACTCCCAGGACGGCGTGGTCTTCCAGAACCGCGAGGGCGTCCTCCCGAGCCAGTCCTCCGGGTACTACCACGAGTACACGGTCAAGACCCCCGGCGAATCCACCCGGGGCGCCCGCCGGATCGTCACGGGTCAGGAGACCCGGGAGGACTACTACACCTCCGACCACTACGCCACGTTCGACCTCGTCGACTACGGCTGCTGACACCCCCGTTCGACCCGCCCCGCGACTCTTCCCCCCACATCAGGGGTCGCGGGGCGGGGTCATGTCCGGGGCGGCTCAGATGTAGGAGGGCTCCACCCGGCCCGGAACCTCCGCCAGGGCCACCGCTCTTCGTTCGTGGCGGGAGATCTCGCAGGCTTCGGCGACGCGGAGGGCCTGCAACGCCTGCCAGCCGTCGCAGGGGTTGGGGCGTTCGCCGCGCACCACGTCGACGAAGGCGCAGAGTTCGGACTCGTAGGCGGTGCCGAAGCGTTCGAGGAAGCCGGGCCAGGGTTTGTCGGCCGGGGGAGGGCCCGTCGGTTCGGTGGAGGCGATCGGGGTGCGGTCATCCAACCCCACGACGACCGTGTCGAGTTCGCCGGACAGCTCCATGCGTACGTCGTAACCGGCGCCGTTGAGGCGGGTCGCGGTCGCCGTGGCCAGGGTGCCGTCGTCCAGGGTGAGCAGGGCCGCGCCGGTGTCGACGTCACCGGCCTCGCGGAACATCGGGGGACCGGCGTCCGAGCCGGTCGCGTACACGTCGACCACCTCGCGGCCGGTGACCCAGCGCAGGATGTCGAAGTCGTGGATCAGGGTGTCCCTAAACAGGCCGCCGGACAGCGGCAGCCACGCGGGCGGGGGCGGGGACTGGTCGGAGGTCAGGGCGCGCACGGTGTGCAGCCGCCCGAGCCGGCCCGAGCGCACCGCCTCACGGGCGCCCGCGTACCCCGCGTCGAAGCGCCGCTGGAAGCCCATCTGGAGCACGGTCCCGGCCGCCGCGACCTCGGCGAGCGCGTGCAGGGTGCCGGGCAGGTCGAGCGCGATCGGCTTCTCGCAGAACACCGGCAGCCCTGAGCGGGCCGCGCGGCCGATCAGCTCCGCGTGCGCCGCCGTCGCCGTGGTGATCACCACCGCGTCCACGCCCCAGTGGAACACCTCGTCCACGCCCGGCGCCGCCGTCTCGCCCAGCCGGTGCGCCAGCTCCTGCGCGCGTAACGGATCGGAGTCCGTCAGGATCAGTGATCCGACCTCCCGGTGGCGGCTCAGTGTGTTGGCGTGGATGGCCCCGATGCGGCCTGTCCCGATGACCCCGATGCGCATGAGGACACATTGAGGGGGAACAATGTGCACCTGTCAATCAAAATGTCAGGACAACCGGACTTCACGACTTCCCGTCATCCGGGCACCGGACTACGCTCGGGGCCGTGCCGAAACCAGATGTGGACCCGACCGCGCCGCTCGACCTCCGCGTGGACCGAAGCTCCCCGGTGCCGCTGTACTTCCAGCTCGCGCAGCAGCTGGAGGCCGCCATCGAGCGCGGCGCCCTCACCCCCGGCAGCCTGCTCGGCAATGAGATCGAGCTGGCCGCCCGGCTCGGCCTGTCCCGGCCCACCGTCCGCCAGGCCATCCAGTCCCTCGTCGACAAGGGTCTGCTGGTGCGCCGCCGGGGCGTCGGCACCCAGGTCGTGCACAGCCAGGTCAAGCGCCCGCTGGAACTGAGCAGCCTCTACGACGACCTGGAGGCGGCCGGACAGCGGCCCGCCACCAAGGTCCTGGTCAACACCGTCGTCCCGGCCACCGCCGACATCGCCGCGGCGCTCGGCGTCACCGAGGGAGCCGACGTGCACCGCGTGGAGCGGCTGCGGCTGGCCCACGGCGAGCCGATGGCGTACCTGATCAACCATCTGCCGCTCGGCCTGCTGGACCTCGACACCGCCCGGCTGGAGGCCACCGGCCTGTACCGGCTGATGCGCTCGGCGGGGATCACCCTGCACAGCGCCCGCCAGTCCATCGGCGCCCGCGGCGCCACCCCCGCCGAGGCCGACCGGCTCGCCGAGACCGAGGGCGCCCCCCTGCTCACCATGAGCCGCGTCACGTTCGACGACACCGGCCGCGCGGTCGAGCACGGCGACCACACCTACCGTCCGGCCCGGTATTCCTTCGAGTTCCAGCTCCTCGTACGTCCCTGAGCCGGCCCGCGCCGCGTCACATTGTCCGGACAAATGCCCTGTCAGGCATGCCCCGGACAGGTAACGAGTGTTCCGCGTGTTCGATACTGAAGTGTTTGCGTCAGAAGCGTTTGCTTCAGAACACGGCGCTTCAGGACACGGCACCTCAGTACACGGCAAGAAGGGGCACGGCCTCGTGGCACGGTTTCAGAACCGGGTAGGCATGACGGTGGCAGGAGCGTTCGCACTGCTCGCCTGCGTCTCGCTGACCGCCTGCAGCAGCACCGGCGGCAAGAAGGCCGAGGACGCCCGCAAGGCCGCCACGGCCCAGGGCAGGGCAGCGGTGACCACCCCCCGCTGGACCATCGCGATGATCACCCACTCCGGGGACGGCGACACCTTCTGGGACATCGTGCAGAGCGGCGCCAAGCAGGCGGCGGTCAAGGACAACATCAAGTTCCTGTACTCGCACGACGACGAGGCCCAGCAGCAGGCCCAGCTGGTGGACGCCGCGATCGACAAGAAGGTCGACGGGATCATCGTCAGCCTCGCCAAGCCCGACGCCCTCAAGGCGGCCGTGGCCCGCGCCCACAAGGCCGGCATCCCGGTGGTCACGGTCAACTCCGGCTCGGCGCAGTCCAAGGCGTTCGGCGCCCTCAGCCACATCGGCCAGGACGAGACCATCGCCGGTGAGGCCGTGGGCGAGGAGCTGAACAAGCGCGGCCGGAAGAACGCCCTGTGCGTCCTGCACGAGCAGGGCAATGTCGGCCACGAGCAGCGCTGCGACGGCGTGGAGAAGACCTTCCACGGCAAGGTCCGCAAGCTCTACGTCAACGGCACCAACATGCCCGACGTCCAGTCCGCCGTGGGCGCCAAGCTCCAGGCCGACCGGGACGTGGACGCCGTCGTCACCCTGGGCGCCCCCTACGCCGACACCGTGGTGAAGGCCAAGGAGGACGCGGGCAGCAAGGCCGAGGTCGACACCTTCGACCTCAACGCCAAGGTCGCCGCCGAGCTGAAGGACGGCACCCTCGGCTTCGCCGTCGACCAGCAGCCCTACCTCCAGGGCTACGAGGCGGTCGACCTGCTGTGGCTGTACAAGTACAACGGCGACGTCCTCGGCGGCGGCAAGCCGGTCCTGACCGGCCCGCAGATCATCACCAAGAACCAGGCGGGCGCGCTCGCGGCGTACACCGATCGGGGCACCCGATGAGCACCACCACCGACATCCGGCCCACCGGCGGCCCGGCACCCGGCGGCGACCAGCCCCGCGACGAACGCCTGCTGCGCACCTCCCCGCTACGCAAGCTGCTGTCCCGGCCCGAACTGGGCTCGGTCGTCGGCGCCCTCGCCGTCCTGGTCTTCTTCGCGGTCGCCGCCGACGGTTTCCTGCGCGCGTCCAGCGTCAGCACCGTGCTGTACGCCTCCTCGACCATCGGCATCATGGCCGTGCCCGTGGCCCTGCTGATGATCGGCGGTGAGTTCGACCTCTCCGCGGGCGTCATGGTCACGTCCTCCGCGCTGATCTCGTCGATGTTCAGCTACCAGATGACGGCCAACATCTGGGTCGGCGCGGGCGTGTCGCTGCTGGTCACGCTGGCGGTCGGCGCGTTCAACGGGTTCATGCTGACCCGCACCAAGCTGCCCAGCTTCATCGTCACGCTGGGCACCTTCCTGATGCTCACCGGCATGAACCTCGGCTTCACCAAGCTGATCGACGACACCGTCTCCACCAAGTCCATCGGCGACATGGAGGGCTTCCCGAGCGCCCGCGCGGTCTTCGCCTCGACGCTCACCCTCGGCGGGGTCGACATCAAGATCACCGTGCTGTGGTGGCTCGGCCTGGTCGCCCTCGCCTCCTGGGTGCTGCTGCGCACCCGCGTCGGCAACTGGATCTTCGCGGTCGGCGGCAACGAGGACGCGGCCCGCGCGGTCGGTGTCCCCGTCGCCAAGACCAAGATCGGCCTCTACATGGGCGTCGCGTTCGGCGCCTGGGTGTCCGGGCAGCACCTGCTGTTCTCCTTCGACACCGTCCAGTCCGGCGAGGGTGTCGGCAACGAGCTGATCTACATCATCGCGGCCGTCATCGGCGGCTGCCTGATCACCGGCGGCTACGGCAGCGCCATCGGCTCGGCGGTCGGCGCGCTGCTGTTCGGCATGACCAGCAAGGGCATCGTCTTCGCCGAGTGGAACCCCGACTGGTTCAAGTTCTTCCTCGGAGCGATGCTCCTCCTGGCGACCCTGCTCAACACCTGGGTCCGCAAGCGCGCGGAGGCCACGAAATGACCGTCACCGAAGAGCGCACGCCCCTGGTCGAGCTGACCGACGTCAGCAAGCACTACGGCAACGTCCGCGCCCTGGAGGGCGTCTCCCTGGAGGTGCACGCCGGGGAGATCACCTGCGTCCTCGGCGACAACGGCGCGGGCAAGTCCACCCTGATCAAGACCATCGCGGGCCTCCACCAGCACGACGGCGGCACCCTGCGCATCGAGGGCGAGGAGACCCGGCTCGCCTCCCCGCGCGACGCCCTGGACCGGGGCATCGCCACCGTCTACCAGGACCTCGCCGTCGTCTCCCTGATGCCGGTCTGGCGCAACTTCTTCCTCGGCTCCGAGCCCCGTAAGGGCAAGGGCCCCTTCGCGCGCCTCGACACGGACCTCATGCGCCGCACCACCCGCGAGGAACTGCTGCGCATGGGCATCGACCTGCGCGACGTCGACCAGCCCATCGGCACCCTCTCCGGCGGCGAGCGCCAGTGCGTGGCCATCGCCCGTGCCGTCCACTTCGGCGCCAAGGTCCTCGTCCTGGACGAGCCCACCGCCGCCCTGGGCGTCAAGCAGTCCGGTGTGGTCCTCAAATATGTGGCCGCGGCACGGGACGCGGGCCTGGGTGTTGTGTTGATCACCCATAACCCGCACCACGCGCATCTCGTCGGCGACCGCTTCGTGCTGCTGCGCCGCGGCGCCATGGTGGGCAACCACACACGTGACGAGATCACCCTCGACGAACTGACCAAGCAGATGGCGGGCGGAGCGGACCTGGACGTCCTGCACCACGAGCTGAAGCGCGACTGACCGGCGCGGGGCCGCGGGGATTCGCGGCTCCGCCCCCGACCGCGCCGCACTCGGCGTGAGCGTGAGGCACAATCGAGCCCGATGAGCACCTACCGCGACCTCCCCGCCCCCATCGGCTCCCGCCGCGCCCCCGTCCTGCGCACGGTGGGCACCCGGGAGCGCCGCTCCCACCTGACCGCGCCCCGCGTGCCCACGGTCGGCATCGACATCGGCGGCACCAAGGTCATGGCGGGCGTCGTGGACGCCGACGGCAACATCCTGGAGAAGCTCCGCGCGGAGACCCCGGACAAGTCCAAGAGCCCCCAGGTCGTCGAGGACACCATCGCCGAGCTGGTGCTCGACCTCTCCGACCGGCACGACGTGCACGCCGTCGGCATCGGCGCGGCCGGCTGGGTCGACGCCGACCGCAACCGGGTGCTGTTCGCCCCCCACCTGTCCTGGCGCAACGAACCCCTGCGCGACCGCCTCGCCGCCCGGCTGTCCGTGCCCGTCCTGGTGGACAACGACGCCAACACCGCGGCGTGGGCCGAGTGGCGCTTCGGCGCCGGGCGCGGCGAGGACCACCTCGTCATGATCACCCTCGGTACCGGCATCGGCGGCGCCATCCTGGAGGACGGCCAGGTCAAGCGGGGCAAGTTCGGCGTGGCCGGAGAGTTCGGCCACATGCAGGTCGTGCCCGGCGGACACCGGTGCCCGTGCGGCAACCGCGGCTGCTGGGAGCAGTACAGCTCCGGCAACGCCCTGGTCCGCGAGGCACGGGAGCTGGCCGCCGCCGACTCCCCGGTCGCCTACGGGATCATCGAGCACGTCAAGGGCAACATCGGCGACATCACCGGCCCGATGATCACCGAGCTGGCCCGCGAGGGCGACGCCATGTGCATCGAGCTGCTCCAGGACATCGGCCAGTGGCTCGGCGTCGGCATCGCCAACCTCGCCGCCGCCCTCGACCCGTCCTGCTTCGTCATCGGCGGCGGGGTCAGCGCCGCCGACGACCTCCTCATCGGCCCCGCCCGCGACGCCTTCAAGCGCCACCTCACCGGCCGCGGCTACCGCCCCGAGGCCCGCATCACCCGCGCCCAGCTCGGCCCCGAGGCGGGCATGGTCGGCGCCGCGGACCTCGCCCGGCTGGTCGCCCGCCGCTTCCGCCGCGCCAAGCGCCGCCGCGTGGAGCGCTACGAACGCTACGAGCGGTACACCCAGACCCGCCGCGACCGGGACACCGCATGACCACCTCGCTTCCCCACCAGGCGGTCGCCCCCACCACACCGCAGCCGTCGGGCGAGGACCCGCGCCACCGCGTCAAGCGCCGCGCCCTCACCCTGCTGCTCATCGTGGCGCTCACCGGCGTACCGGCCGGCTACCTGGTGATCTCCGCCAACCAGAGCCGGGACAGCGGCAAGGACAAGGAAGCGAAGTACTCCGCCACCGGCCTCACCCCCGGCTGGCCCTCCAAGGTGCAGCGCCGCCTCTACCAGGTGCCCGTACCGCGCCCCGCCGACCGGCTCGCCTACTACGAGACCAACAACTGGAAGACCAGCCGCCTGTACGTGCAGTTCCGCACCAACGACGCGGGCCTGGACAGCTTCCTCGGCGCCCTCGGCATCCGCCGGGACCAGCTGAAGCAGGGCGCCGTCACCATCGGCGCCCGCGACCGGCAGATCTCCGGCTGGGACCTCACCGGCCCCGGCCCCTGGTCCGGCTTCACCCACAAGCAGAAGAACCCCGCACCCACCCAGGACGTGGTCGTGAACATGTCCGACCCGCAGTACCCGATGGTGTACGCGGTCTCCCGCACGGTGCCCTAGCAGGCTTCCGGAACCTGATGGTGGTCAGGTTCGGTAGGGGTAAAGGGCGACGCTCTTCGTTCCGACGCTGATCTCCGCCCAGGACTCGTCCACGCCGCTGGGGATGGGTGATGCCAGGTCGAACAGCACGGACCAGTGACCCATCTGGAGACAGGCGGCTCCGTCGTCGGTCAGGTGAAGGCGGCCGCGCATGATCACCCGGTCGCCTTCCTGCCGGAGCTCCGGCTCGGTGGCAGGGGCCGGCCGGGTGTTCTGGCCCCAGATGATGTCCGCGTCGACGGTCCATTCGATGAGGTGCCGGCCGTCGGCTTCTTGCGGATCACCGCGCCAGAGCACCAAGGCGGACCCGATAGGTGTGTGAACCCGAACCGTCATGTGCTGCTGCGGGGCCTGCGACAGGCTCTCCGTGCGGACGAACATCGCCTCATCATCCATGACGTCTCGTCCCGGGACCGCGGAGTTGTCGGGCTGCCCAGGCCAAGCGGCGGTGAGCCAGTCCCGGTAGGCGTCGGCGCGGTCGTCGTCACGGCGTGTGCCGCGTCCGATGCAGGAGACCACGGCAGGCCAGACACTGAAGTGCTCGGCGACGGTGGGCACGGTGATGTTCTGGCCTGGCGCGCGGGCCGGCAGTCGGAGCGGCCGGGACGCTGACCGGCGTGGTGAGGCAGCGGAAGATCTCCTGGGCGACAGCCCGCTCGAGGAGGCGTGCCTCAGTGCGCAGACGGTCGGGGTTTCCGCCGGCGGTGACCAGAAGCTGGGCCGCAGTGTCCGGACCGACACCGGACGCGGCGCGGAGGCCGGGGTTGTGCTCGGTCCCGGCGGCCGGACAGAACAGCAGCAGGACAGCCCAGCAGGACGTCAGTCAGACCCTGAGCCACGACCACTGGAACCCGCTACGAGCATCAATGTCAGACCCCACCCGTACAGTCGGAGACAGCTCGTCCGGTGCGGACGGGAGACGACGCGACACGGCGGGACATGGCGGGAGGCGACAGGACGCATGAGTGACGGCACGGCCACGGCCGAGGCCCCCACGACAGGCCACGCGTGGACCGGGGACAGGGTCCCGGCACGCCTCGCCTGCGTGTACCTGCCCGCGCCCCTCCCGCGCGAGGCCCGCATCGCCTTCTGGGACCCCGCGGGCGACCCCCTGCCCGACGCGTCCGAGACCGACGAGCTGACCGTCGTACGCCCGCACGGGGCGGGTGTACGCCGCCGCCAGGTGCCCGCGCTCACCCTGCCCCTCGCCGACGCGCTGCCCCTGCTGGTCCGCGCCCGGCACGACCCGGCCGCCCACCCCGCCACCGCCTGCTGGGGCGCCGCCGCGCTGCACGCCCTGCGGCTGGCCGCGCGCGGGCGCCTGCTGCCCGGCCTCACCCCGAGCGGGCACGACGCCTGGCGCGCCGGACCGCTGGAGCCCGACGACATCGCGCACCTGCGCGCGGTGGCCGCCGCCCTGCCCCCCGAGGGCCACGCCGTGCCGCTGCCCGGCCCCGGACCGCTGACCCTGCCCGAGCCCGAGGCCCTGGTCCGCTCCTTCGTGGACGCCGTCGCCGACACCCTGCCCCGCACCCCCGCCGCCCCACACACCAGCGGGCGCCCCTTCGCCGCCCGCGAGCCCCAGCCGCTGCCCGGCGCCCACGACTGGGCCGCCGAGGTCGCCGCGGGCATGGACGCGGGCGTCCGCGTCTCGCTGCGCCTGGACCTGTCCGGGTACAGCGTCTTCGACACCGGCGACGACCAGCGGGCGCGGGCCGCCGGAGCCGCCGTCGTCCAGGTCCACAGCCTCGCCGACCCCACCCTGGTCGCCGACGCGGCGACCGTGTGGGCGGGCGACGCGGACGCCTTCGGGCCCCGCGCCCACGTGGACGCCGCCCTCGCCGTCCGGCGCGCGGCACGCGTGTGGGCGCCGCTGGACCGGCTCGCCGAGCAGGACGTGCCCGACGTGCTCGCCCTGTCCGAGGAGGAGGTCACCGACCTGCTCGGCGTCGCGGCGGCCAGGCTCGCCGCGGCCGGGGTCGCCGTGCACTGGCCCCGCGACCTCGCGAGCGACCTCGCCGCCACCGCCGAGGTCCGCGCCGCCCCCGGCTCCGCGACCGACGGCACCGGCTTCTTCGAGAGCGAGGAACTGCTCAGCTTCCGCTGGCAGCTGGCGCTCGGCGGCGACCCGCTCACCGAGGCCGAGATGGACACCCTCGCCGAGGCCCACCGCCCGGTCGTCCGGCTCCGCGACCGCTGGGTCCTGGTCGACCCCGCCCTGGTCCGCAAGGCCCGCAAGCGCGAACTGGGCCTGCTCGACCCCGTCGACGCGCTCGCCGTCGCCCTCACCGGCACCGCCGAGGTCGACGGCGAGACCGTGGAGGCCGTCCCCACCGGCGCCCTCGCGGCCCTGCGCGACCGGCTCACCGCGGGCATCGCCCCGGCCGAGCCCCCCGCCGGCCTCGACGCCACCCTGCGCGACTACCAGCTGCGCGGGCTCGCCTGGCTCGACCTCATGACCTCCCTCGGCCTCGGCGGCTGCCTCGCCGACGACATGGGCCTCGGCAAGACGATCACCCTCATCGCCCTGCACCTGAAACGAGCCCGCACCGAGCCGACCCTCGTGGTCTGCCCCGCCTCCCTGCTGGGCAACTGGCAGCGGGAGATCAACCGCTTCGCACCCGGCGTCCCGGTCCGCCGCTTCCACGGCGCCGACCGCACCCTCGACGGCCTCACCGGCGGCTTCGTCCTCACCACCTACGGCACCATGCGCTCCACCGCCGCCCAGCTCGCCGAGCACCCCTGGGGCATGGTCGTCGCGGACGAGGCCCAGCACGTGAAGAACCCGTACTCCGCCACCGCGAAGGCGCTGCGCACCATCAAGACCCCCGCGCGCGTGGCACTCACCGGCACCCCGGTGGAGAACAACCTGTCCGAGCTGTGGGCCCTGCTCGACTGGACCACCCCCGGCCTGCTCGGCCCCCTGAAGTCCTTCCGCGCCCGGCACGCGCGCGCCGTGGAGAACGGCGAGGACGCCGAGGCGGTGGAGCGGCTGGCCCGGCTGGTCCGGCCGTTCATGCTGCGCCGCAAGAAGTCCGACCCCGGCATCGTCCCCGAACTCCCGCCCAAGACCGAGACCGACCACCCGGTCCCGCTCAGCCGCGAGCAGGCCGCGCTGTACGAGGCGGTGGTGCGCGAGTCGATGCTCGCCATCGAGGAGGCGAACGGCATCGCCCGCCGGGGCCTGGTCCTGAAGCTGCTCGGCGCCCTCAAGCAGATCTGCGACCACCCGGCGCTCTACCTCAAGGAGGAGCCGTCCCACCCGGACCGGCTCTCCGCCCGCTCCGGCAAGCTCGCCCTGCTCGACGAACTACTGGACACCGTGCTCGCCGAGGACGGCTCGATCCTGGTCTTCACCCAGTACGTCGGCATGGCCCGGCTCATCACCGCCCACCTCGCCGACCGCGCGGTCCCCGTCGACCTCCTGCACGGCGGCACCCCGGTGCCCGAGCGGGAGCGGATGGTCGACCGCTTCCAGTCCGGGGAGATCCCGGTCCTGGTGCTCTCCCTCAAGGCGGCGGGCACCGGCCTCAACCTCACCCGCGCGGGACACGTCGTCCACTTCGACCGCTGGTGGAACCCGGCCGTCGAGGAACAGGCCACCGACCGCGCCTACCGCATCGGCCAGACCCAGCCCGTCCAGGTCCACCGCCTCGTCACCGAGGGCACCGTCGAGGACCGCATCGCCGAGATGCTCACCGCCAAGCGCGCCCTCGCCGACGCCATCCTCGGCTCCGGCGAGGCCGCCCTCACCGAGCTGACCGACCGCGAGCTGACCGACCTCGTGTCCCTGCGGAGGCCGACATGAGTGCCGGGGAGAACAGCCCGGCGGAGGAGGCCCGCGAGGCGCTCCGCGCGGCCCGGTCGGGGGAGGACACCTCCGGCGCGGGGGAGGGTGCTGTGTCCGGTGCGGCGCGGGGTGCCTCCGGTCGGGAACGGGCCGAGGGAGGTGCGGCGTCGACGGGTGCACCGGAGGCGGAGGACCGCCCCGGTGAGGCTGCTCGGGCCGCGCTGCGAGCGTCTTCGGGTGCGGGGCCGGATGCCTCGCTGTCCCGTCTGCCGGAGGCGGAGGACCGGCCCGGTGAGGTCGCCCGGGCCGCGCTGCGAGCGTCTTCGGAAGCGGGGCGGGATGCCTCGCCGTCCCGTCTGCCCGAGCCGGAGAAGCGGCCCGGTGAGGCTGCTCGGGCCGCGCTGCGTGCCGCGTCCGGGACGGATGGCGCCACGGCTGACCTTCTCGCGGAGGAAGGCCGGGAGCAACGGGCGGCCGCCGAGACCGAAGCCCGGCCCGGTGAGGTCGCTCGGGCCGCGCTGCGGGCCGCTGTCGCGGCTCGGCGTGAGGGCGTGGAGGCGGACCCTGGCACGGATGCCGACGCAGATCCGGGTTCCGGTCCCGCTGACCTGCTCGCGCCCGCCGACCCTCCGCCGACCCCCGAGCAGCCCGCCCCGGCGGGCCCGCGCCCGGCCGACGTCGCCCGCGAGGCACTCCGCGCCGCCCGGCGCGAGGCCGAGCGTGCGGAGCGGCGCCCGCGTCGGACCACCCCACGTACCGCACCCGCGTCCGCCGAGGGTTCCGGGCGGTCTCCCCGTGCCCAAGTCGCCCGTGACATGCGGGACTTCCTCAGCAACGCCTTCCGTATGCCCGAATGGACCGACGCCCCCGACGCCCAGCCGCCCGCCGACACCCCGGAGCCCCTCGGCATGGCCGCCCTGCTGAAGGCCGGCCCGGTGCGCCCGCCGCGCCCCAAGTCCCCGGAGCCGCACCCCGAGCACGAGCCGACCCCGCCGTCGCCCGACAACACCCCGACCCGCCCCGAACCCCGTACCGCCGACCACCCCGCCGCGCCCCCGCAGGTCCCCCCGTCCATGGCCACCCCCCACCGCGACAGCGAACACCGCCGCACCTTCCCCCCGTTCGCGCCCCGCCCCGAGCCGCGGCAGGAGTTCGCCGGGACCTGGTGGGGTCAGGCATGGGTCGACGCGCTGGAGCGAGGCGCGCTGGACGTCAACCGGCTGGGCCGGGGGCGCGGTTACGCCGACGCGGGCCATGTGGACGCGATCACCGTGACACCGGGGCTCGTGCTGGCGTACGTGCGGGGGAGCCGCCCGCGGCCGTACCGGGTACAGATGCGGCTGCGGACACTGGACGACGCGGACTGGGACCGCTTCCTGGACGCGGCGGTCGACAGCCCCGCGGACATCGCCGCGCTCCTGGACAAGGAGCTGCCGCACACCCTGGCCGACCGCGGAGTCCCCCTGCTGCCCCGCCCCGGCGACCTCACCCCGCACTGCAGCTGCCCCGACTCCGGCCGCCCCTGCAAACACGCGGCCGCGCTCTGCTACCAGACCGCCCGGCTGCTGGACGCCGACCCGTTCGTCCTGCTCCTGCTGCGCGGCCGGGGCGAGCGGGAGCTGCTGGACGCCCTCTCCCGGCGCAGCGCCGCCGACGCGGCCCGTGCCGCACGTGAGCGGGGCCCCGCCGCGCTGCCCGGCGTACGGGCGTCGGAGGCGCTCGCCGGACGCCCGCTCCCGCCGCTCCCGGCACCCCTGCCCCCGCCCGCGCACCCGGAGGCGCCACCGGCGTACCCGGCGGCGCCCGGCGGCCCCGACCCGTTCGCGCTGGACCAGCTCGCCACCGACGCCGCCGCCCGCGCGCACGCGCTGCTCACCACCGGCCGCGACCCGGTGGGCGGACTCACGCTGTGGCAGGACGCCGTACGCCTCGCCGCCGCCCGCCCCGGCTCTGGCCTGACCGCCGCCACCCGCAGCCTGTACGCCACCCTGGCCGCCGCCGTCGACCGCACGCCCGCCGAGCTGGCCCGCGCGGTGGCCGCCTGGCGGCAGGGCGGGCTCGCCGGGCTGACCGTGCTGGAGGAGTCCTGGGACCCGCCCGCGGGCCGATTCGACCGCGCGCGCCCGCTGCTGCTCGCCGCCGACCTGCCCGCGTTCCGCCCCTGGCGCAACCACCTCACCCACCCGGCGGGCCACGCCCAACTCCGCCTGGGCCAGGACGGCTTGTGGTACGCGTACGAATCCGAGCCCGGCCATGACGACTGGTGGCCCCGAGGAGCCCCCGACCTCGACCCGGTCTCCGCCCTCACCACCCTCGACATACCGGACTCGCTCTGAGCGTCGAAGGTGCGCTGCCCCGGCACGACCCGCCGCCCGAAGAAGCTGCCCGGTGCGAAATACTCTCCAGATGAGTCCACGCGTTCTCCCGGCCAGCCGGCCGGTCACGATCCGGAGGGCCGTCGCGCGGGACGCCAAGCGGCTCACGCGGCTGGTCCGTGGCTCAGGCGCCTACGAGGGCGAGTACGCGTCCATGGTCGCGGGCTACCGGGTCGGTCCTGACTACATCGAGACCCACCGCGTCTTCGTGGCCGTAGACGCCGACGACGCCGACGAGCAGGGAGGCAGGGTCCTCGGGTTCTACTCGCTCGTCCTCGCCCCACCGGAGCTCGACCTGCTCTTCGTCGCCGACGAGGCGCAAGGACTGGGAATCGGACGCCTGCTCGTCGCGCATCTGCGTGCCGAGGCGCGGACCGCCGGGCTCGACCGTGTCGAGGTCGTGTCGCATCCTCCCGCCGAGGGTTTCTACCGCAGCGTCGGTGCGGTGCGGATCGGGACCGTGCCAGCGAACCCGCCCGCCGTGCCGTGGGACCGTCCGGAATTCGAGTTCCGCGTTCCTCCGGAATGACCGGGTGTCCGGAAACGCGGTACTCCGAGTGGAGCAATATCCGCGCCCGCGATGCGAGGCTCTGACGGGGCGCCCAGCGGGAGCCGTTCGGTCCCCCCAGGGGCCGGTCGAAGCGCGTTTCCCTCTCCACCGGCACGAGGAAATACCGGTCGACCGGAACGCGGTGTGATCATTTCCCTATGGTGACGCGGTGTGTGGGCGTGTAGCGTCTGCGTCAGCTGTCGTGGTTCGGAATTCCCTCCTGCCCACGCCTTTGGTGTGGGCGTTTTGCTGTGCTGTGCCGCAGGGACCAGGGCGATCACCTCCGTCTGCCACAAGGTGTGGGAGACGTTCATCGACTGGAAGGCATGACCATGGCTACGGGAACTGTGAAGTGGTTCAACGCGGAGAAGGGCTTCGGCTTCATCGCTCAGGACGGTGGCGGCCCGGACGTCTTCGCGCACTACTCCGCGATCAACTCGACGGGCTTCCGTGAGCTCCAGGAGGGCCAGACCGTGACGTTCGACGTCACCCAGGGCCAGAAGGGCCCGCAGGCCGAGAACATCAACGTGGCCTGACCTCACTCCGGTAGGTACCCGATCAGGGGCCGCGCAGCGATCGCTGCGCGGCCCCTGATCCGTGACGGGCGCTGTGGCTCAGGCGTCGATGATGACGGGCACGATGAGCGGCTTGCGGCGGTAGGTCCGGAACGTCCAGTTCGACACGGCGCGGGCGACGAGCTGTTCGAGCTGACGCGCGTCCCCGACGCCTTCCTCGGCCGCGGTCGCCAGGGTCTTCTCGATGACGGGGACGACCGCCTCGAACGTGGTGTCGTCGTGGACGAAGCCGTGGGCCAGGAAGTCGGGAGCCTCGGTGAGGGCGCCGGTGTCCGCGTCGACGATCGCGACCACCGTGACCACGCCTTCGTTGGCGAGGGTGAGACGGTCCTTGAGGGACGCCTCGGTCGCGCCGCCGACCTCCATGCCGTCCACGTAGACGTTGCCCGCCGGGACCTTGCCGGTGATGGACACGCGCCCGTCGACGAGGTCGACGACGACGCCGTCCTCGGCGATGACGACCCGCTCCGGATCGACACCGGTACGGATGGCCAGGTCGCCGTTGGCCCGCAGGTGACGCCATTCGCCGTGCACCGGCATGACGTTGCGGGGCTTGACGATGTTGTAGCAGTAGACGAGTTCGCCCGCGCTGGCATGCCCGGAGACGTGCACCTTGGCGTTGCCCTTGTGGACCACGTGGGCGCCCCAGCGGGTGAGCCCGTTGATCACCCGGTAGATCGCGTTCTCGTTGCCGGGGATGAGGGAGCTGGCGAGCAGGACGGTGTCGCCCTTGCCGATGCGGATCTGATGGTCCCGGTTGGCCATGCGGGACAGCGCCGCCATCGGCTCGCCCTGGGAACCGGTGCACACCAGGGTGACCTTGTGGTCCGGGAGCTTCTCCAGCTCCTTGGTGCTCACGACCAGACCGGAGGGGACCTTCAGATAGCCCAGGTCGCGGGCGATGCCCATGTTGCGGACCATCGACCGGCCGACGAAGGCGACCTTGCGGCCGTGCTGGTGGGCGGCGTCCAGGATCTGCTGGATGCGGTGCACATGGCTGGCGAAGCTGGAGACGATGACCCGGCGCGGCGCGGTGCGCATCACCTGCTCGATCGCCGGGTTCAGCTCGCGCTCGGAGGTGGTGAAACCGGGCACCTCGGCGTTGGTGGAGTCGGTGAGGAACAGGTCCACACCCTCCTCGCCGAGGCGGGCGAAGGCGCG
Source organism: Streptomyces sp. NPDC090119 (assembly GCF_044747085.1). Lineage (NCBI taxonomy): Bacteria > Bacillati > Actinomycetota > Actinomycetes > Kitasatosporales > Streptomycetaceae > Streptomyces > Streptomyces sp. NPDC090119. Next base: position 509,662 of record NZ_JBIVDK010000001.1, read on the forward strand.
CAGGTCGGTGATGCGGTCGTCGAGCGGGAACTGGTCCATCTTGAAGTCGCCGGTGTGCAGCACCATCCCGGCCGGGGTGCGCAGCGCGACCGCGAGGCTGTCGGGGATGGAGTGGTTGACCGCCACGAACTCGCAGTCGAAGGGCCCGAAGCGACGCCGGTCGCCCTCCCGCACCCGTACCGTCCGCGGCCGGATGCCGTGTTCCTTGAGCTTGGCCTCCAGGAAGGCCAGCGTCAGCTTGGAGCCGACGACGGGAATGTCACGCCGCTCGCGCAGCAGGTACGGCACGCCGCCGATGTGGTCCTCGTGCCCGTGGGTGAGGACCACGGCCACGATGTCGTCCAGCCGGTCCCGGATCGAGGTGAAGTCCGGCAGGATCACGTCCACGCCGGGCTGGGTCTCCTCGGGGAACAACACGCCGCAGTCGACGATGAGCAGCTTGCCCGCGTACTCGAAGACGGTCATGTTGCGGCCGATCTCACCCAGGCCGCCCAGGGCGATGACCCGCAGCCCTCCTTCGGGAAGAGGCGGGGCGGCTTTCAGGTCGGGGTGGGGATGACTCATACCCTGACGGTACCTGGCAGCGTGACGGCGAGATCCACTGCCTGGGTGCTTCGGCGGGCGGACCCCGCCCGGGAGGTCTTCCACCTGATCAGGGCCGTACACCCATGCCCCCGTTTTAGCGGCGGCCCCGAGAGATGAGAGGGTCTGACGGGTGAGCGAGACACCACCGAACACCCTGCAATACCGCTTTGACGGGCCAGAAGACGCACCTGTCCTGATCCTGGGCCCCTCCCTGGGCACCACCTGGCACATGTTCGACCGCCAGGTGCCGGAACTGGTCAAGCAGTGGCGGGTCCTGCGCTTCGACCTGCCGGGCCACGGCGGCGCCCCCGCCCACCCGGCCGGTTCGGTCGCCGAACTGGCCACCCGCATGCTGGCCACCCTGGACAGCCTCGGCGTGCAGCGGTTCGGCTACGCGGGCTGCGCCCTCGGCGGTGCCGTCGGCATCGAGCTGGCCCTGCGCCACCCCGAGCGGCTCGCCTCGCTCGCGCTGGTCGCCGCCTCGCCCCGGTTCGGCACGCCCGACGAGTTCCGTCAGCGCGGCGTGATCGTACGCACGAACGGGCTCGACCCGATCGCGCGAAGCGCCCCCGACCGCTGGTTCACCGGAGGCTTCGCCGCCGCCCAGCCCGCGATCACCGAGTGGGCGGTGCAGATGGTGCGCACCACCGACCCCGGCTGCTACATCGCCGCCTGCGAGGCGCTCGCCGCCTTCGACGTGCGCCCGGAGCTGGGCCGTATCGGGGTGCCCACGCTCGTCCTGGTCGGCTCCGAGGACCAGGTGACCGGCCCGGCCGAGGCCCGCACCCTGGTCGCCGGTATCCGGGACGCCCGGCTCGCGGTCGTACCCGGCGCCTCCCACCTGGTGCCGGTCGAGCAGCCCGCCGCCGTCACCGACCTCCTGGTCCGGCACTTCTCCACGGCCTGGCAGCAGACCTTCGACACCGGCCAGACCGCCCTCCCGGCCGCCGCCGCCACGGTCACCCCGGTCCCGGCTCCCGTCGCCATGCCCACCGGTGCCCCCGCCCCCGTGCCGCCCCGGCGCACCGAGCCGGTCGCCGAGATCGCGTCCGCCGCCGAGCCGCCCCAGCCGGTCGCCTCGCCGGACCGGTACGAGACGGGCCTGAAGATCCGCCGCGAGGTGCTGGGCGACGCCCACGTCGAGGGCGTCCTCGCGCGGGCCGACGAGTTCTCCGGCGGCTTCGAGGAACTGGTCACCCGCTACGCCTGGGGCGAGGTCTGGGACCGGCCGGGCCTGGACCGCAGGTCCCGCAGCTGCGTCACCCTCACCGCGCTGGTCGCGGGCGGCCACCTGGACGACCTGGCCGTCCACACCCGCGCCGCGCTCCGCAACGGCCTCACCCCGCAGGAGATCAAAGAGGTGCTGCTCCAGGCCGCCGTCTACTGCGGTCTCCCCGCGGCGAACAGCGCCTTCCGCGTGGCCCAGCAGGTCATCCGCGAGGAGACCACACCCGCCGAGTGAGGCCGGTGGCCGCCGCAGGCGGCACGATGGAGACGAAGCGGTCCGACGAGCAGGACGGGAAGTCATGAAGTTCACCAAGCAGTCCCACTCCTGCGTCCGCCTGGAGAAGGACGGCCGGACGCTCGTCATCGACCCCGGCGGCTTCAGCGAGCCGGACGCGGCCCTCGGCGCGGACGCCGTCCTCGTCACCCACGAGCACCCGGACCACTTCGACGAGGGCCGGCTGCGCACCGCGCTGGAGGCGAACCCCCAGGCCGAGATCTGGACGCTGAGGTCGGTCGCGGACCAGCTCACGGCGGCCTTCCCCGGCCGGGTGCACACCGTGGGCCACGGCGACACCTTCACCGCCGCGGGCTTCGACGTGCAGGTGCACGGCGAGCTGCACGCCGTGATCCACCCGGACATCCCGCGCATCACCAACGTCGGCTATCTCATCGACGGCGGCAAGGTCTTCCACCCCGGCGACGCCCTCACCGTCCCCGACCAGGCGGTGGAGACCCTGATGCTCCCGGTGATGGCACCCTGGAACAAGATCTCCGAGGTGATCGACTACGTCCGCGAGGTGCGGCCGCGCCGGGCCTACGACATCCACGACGCCCTCCTCACCGACCTGGCCCGCCCGATCTACGACCGCCAGATCGGCGGCCTGGCCGACGCCGAGCACCTACGCCTGGCACCGGGGGCCTCCGCCGAGCTGTGAGGCCGGAGCCGTGAAGCCCGAGCCGGGAGGCCCGAGCTGTGAGGCCGGTTGTCAGACCCGGCGGGTAGGTTGAGGGACATGCGTATCGCCAGCTGGAACGTGAACTCGATCACCGCCCGCCTCCCGAGGCTGCTCGCCTGGCTGGAGAGCAGCGGCACCGACGTGCTGTGCCTCCAGGAGGCCAAGGTCGCCGAGGCGCAGTTCCCCGTCGAGCCGCTCCGCGAGCTGGGGTACGAGGCGGCGATCCACGCCACCGGCCGGTGGAACGGCGTGGCGGTGCTCTCCCGCGTCGGCCTCGAGGACGTCGTCAAGGGCCTGCCCGGCGACCCGGGCTACGAGGGCGCGCAGGAGCCCCGCGCCGTCTCCGCCACCTGCGGCCCGGTCCGCGTCTGGTCGGTGTACGTCCCCAACGGCCGCGAGGTCGACCACCCGCACTACGCGTACAAGCTCCAGTGGCTCGACGCCCTGAAGACCGCCGTCGCCGGCGACGCGGCGGGCGGCCGCCCGTTCGCCGTCCTCGGCGACTACAACATCGCCCCGGCCGACGACGACGTCTACGACCGCGCCGCCTTCGAGGGCGCCACCCATGTCACCCCCGCCGAGCGCGCCGCCCTGGCCGCCCTGCGCGAGACCGGCCTGAGCGATGTCGTGCCCCGCCCGCTGAAGTACGACCACCCCTACACGTACTGGGACTACCGCCAGCTCTGCTTCCCCAAGAACCGCGGCATGCGCATCGACCTGGTGTACGGCAACGGCCCGTTCGCCGGGGCGGTCAAGGACGCCTACGTCGACCGCGAGGAGCGCAAGGGCAAGGGCGCATCCGATCACGCGCCGGTGGTGGTCGACCTCGACGTCTGATGCCACGCTGGGGTCCATGAACATCCCGTTCCTGGGCCACCGGCGCGGCAAGAGCGGTGACGCGGCGCTCCCGGCCGACCCCGAGGCCATCGCCGCGCTGCTCTCCGAGTGCGAACTGCTGCGCTCCCAGGCGGACCGGGCGGGCGTCCGCCTGGACGACACCCCGGCCTCCCTGGAGGCCCTGGACCAGCTGGTCCCGCGCTGGCGCGACGACCCCGAGACGCTGCCCTGGCTCGGCAACGACGCGGGGCTCTACCTCGGCACCGTCGTCGTCCGCACCGTCCCCGGCGCCACCTGGCGCATCAGACGGGACGGCGAGCCCGTCCTGCTCCTCGCCTCCGGCCGCGAGGTCGAGGTCACCGACCCCGGCCGCCAGTGGGCCGCCACCGGCCTCCCCGAACTCTCCCAGCTCTACGCGGAGATCGCCGAACCGTGAACTCCCCGCCCCCTGGGGGTTGATCAGGAACCTGGCCGGCGGTCGTCGCGTCGGCGGCCCCGGGGACGGTCGGCTTGGCGGCAGCAGGCGGCATGCGGTAGGCGCGAAGAGGCGTGTTGACCGCGGCCACGGCGGCGACCGCCAGGATCGCTGACAGTCCGCCGAAGACCAGGGAGAAGGGGGCGGAGGTGGCCGACGCCAACAAGCCACCACGAAAGTTGCCGAGTTCGGGACCCGCGACACCGATGACGTGCTCCACCGAGGAGACCCGTCCCCGGTATCCGTCCGGGGTCTCCAGTTGGACCAGAGCGCTGCGGGTGACGACGGACACGGTGTCGGCGGCGCCCGCCACGGCCAGGCATCCGAGCGCCAGCCACAACGGCCCCGCCAGACCGAAACAGGCCAGCGCCAGCCCCCAGAGGCCCGCTGCGGACAGCTGGACCAGGCCGCCACGACGCCGGCGCGTCACCGTACCGGAGAGCAGACCAGCCGTGATCCCTCCGACCGCGACGGCCGACAGGAACAGGCCGAGGGTCTGCGGGTTTCCGCCGAAGCGCATCTCGTTGACCAGCGGGAAGAGCGCGACGGGCATGGCGAGCAGCGTTGCGGACAGGTCGGTGGCCATCGAGCCCCACAGCGCCGGGCGGCGCAGGACGATCCGCCGACCGCCACGCTCCGGCCTGCGTCTGCTGCCTGCCGCGTCGGTGCCCTCGGGGCGGATGGCTGGCAGGCGGATCAGCGCGAGCGCCGAGACGGCCATGGCCACGGCCTGGGTCGCGTATGCGGCGGGGAGGCCCCAGCGGGCGATGATCAGCCCGGCCAGCGCGGGGCCCGCCAGCATCGCCGCCTGGAACGAGACGTTGGTCAGCGCGAGACCGGCCGCGACCTGGTCACCCGGCAACAGCCGGACCGGGAAGGTGCGGCGCGCGGGCGCTCCGAGGGCGCCGCAGCCCGTCCCCAGGGCCACCAGGGCGAGCAGCAGCAGCACGTCGCGGTTGTCCGACAGGGCCTGGGCACACATCCCCGCGGCAGCCAGCAGTTGGCCCGCGGTGGTGGCCCGCACCACCGCACGGCGGTCGAAGGTGTCGGCCAACGTGCCGCCGAGCAGCCCGAACAGCACCATCGGCAGGCCGGTGGCGAGCCCGATGGCACCGGTGCCCGCTGGGCTGCCCGTCAGGTCCCAGACCTGGGCCAGCACCGCCACGTTGGCCATCTGCCCGCCGACTTGAGAGACCGAGGTGCCGATCCACAGATCGCGAAACGACTGACTGCCGCGCAGCGGACGGGTGTCGAGGAACCGGACCCGGACGCGCCCCGTCAACGCGGTGGCTCGACAAGGTGGTGGAGGACCCGCTGCCGCATCGACCGGCGTTCCAGCGCCCGCCGCACCTCCTCGACAACCGTGGTCATCGCGTACGGGACCTCGCCGTCCAGCTCGGCGACCGTCTCGTGGGTGGCGCGCCACTCCGCCTCCAGGAACGGCACCAGCGACCGGCCGCGCTCGGTCAGGTCGATCCGCCGGGTGCGGGCGTCAGGCCCCGGCTCGGAGGTGACCAGCCCCTCCTTGCGCATGGCGGCGATGGTCTGGCTGATCGCGGAGTGTGAGCGGTCCAGGGACTCGGCGAGCTCGCGAATGGTCAGTGGTCCGGTGTGGGCAAGCCGGATCAGCGGATAGGCGAACCGAGGCCGCACCCCCTCGATACCGCGCTCGACGTAGACCTGCTCGATCTCGGCGTCCATGACTGCCAGCAGCTCGTGCAGTGCATGCCAGGGGTCGGGTAGCGCTGTGGGGTCCGAAGATGTCACAGCGCTAATATAACAGTGCTGTGATAATCGCTTAAAGGTATCCGGCAGAGGTATCCGGCGAGAGGTATCCGGGGACCTGCCCTCGCCGAGCCCTCGGAGTCGGGGACCGGGGCGCGCAACGGGTCGTAAATACGGCTAATGCCCCCAAGTGCGTGTCGTCCGCGCGCCCCCGCACGGTCTGGATAGTTTCGGCCACTACGACTCGGCTGAGAGTGAGTAGGGCTGCGGATGGCCGTCGATCCGTTGATCGAACTGCGTGACGTCAACAAACACTTCGGGGAGCTGCATGTCCTGCAGGACATCGATCTGACCGTCGGCAAGGGGGAGGTGGTCGTGGTCATCGGCCCCTCCGGGTCGGGGAAGTCGACGTTGTGCCGGGCCATCAACCGGCTGGAGACCATCGAGTCCGGCACCATCACGCTCGACGGGCGGCCGCTGCCCGAGGAGGGCCGGGCGCTGGCCCGGCTGCGGGCCGAAGTGGGCATGGTCTTCCAGTCGTTCAACCTCTTCGCCCACAAGACGGTCCTGGAGAACGTCTCCCTCGCGCAGACCAAGGTGCGCGGCCGCAAGAAGGCCGATGCCGACCGCCGCTCCCGTGAACTCCTCGACCGGGTCGGCCTGTCGGCCCACGCCGACAAGTACCCCGCCCAGCTCTCCGGCGGCCAGCAGCAGCGCGTGGCCATCGCCCGCGCCCTCGCCATGGACCCCAAGGCGCTGCTCTTCGACGAACCCACCTCCGCGCTCGACCCCGAGATGATCAACGAGGTGCTGGAGGTCATGCAGCAGCTCGCCCGCGAGGGCATGACCATGATCGTCGTCACCCATGAGATGGGCTTCGCCCGCTCCGCCGCCAACCGCGTCGTCTTCATGGCCGACGGCCGCATCGTGGAGGACCGCAGCCCCGAGGAGTTCTTCACCGCGCCGCGCAGCGAACGCGCCAAGGATTTCCTCTCCAAGATCCTCAAGCACTGACCGGGGGAGTGCGACCCATGTCCCGCCACAGCCGCGCGCCCCGCGCCATCGCCCTGCTCGCCCCCCTGCTGACCTCGCTCGCCCTGCTCGCCGCCGCCTGCGGCAAGGACGGCAGCCCGCCCACCAAGGGCCCCGCCCCCGACCAGCTCCCGCACTACGCGGTGGCCCGGAACTTCAGCCTCCCCGGCTCCCCGACCTGGGTCCGCGCCAAGAAGCGCGGTCACTTCGTCGTCGGCGCCAAGGAGGACCAGCCCTACCTCGGCGAGAAGGACCCGGCGACCGGCCGGTACTCCGGCTTCGACATCGAGATCGCCAAGATGCTCTCCGCCTCCCTCGGCTTCCCCGGCGACAGCGTGCGCTTCCGCACCATCGCCTCCGCCAACCGCGAGACGGCCCTGCAGAACGGCCAGATCGACTACTACGTCGGCACCTACACCATCAACGCCAACCGCAAGAAGCTCGTCGGCTTCGCGGGCCCCTACTACATGGCCGGCCAGTCCCTCCTGGTCCGCAAGGACACCGACGACATCCACGGACCCCAGGACCTCGCCGGGAAACGCGTCTGCTCGGCCGCCGGATCGACCCCGTACCAGCGCATCAAGGACGACTACCCGAAGGCCGTCCTGGTCGCCTACGACACCTACTCGGTCTGCGTCGACAACCTCCTCACCTACCAGGTCGACGCGGTCACCACCGACGACGCCATCCTCATCGGCTACGCGGCCAAGGCCCCCGACGAACTCAAGGTCGTCGGCAAACCGTTCTCCAAGGAGCCGTACGGCATCGGCGTCCCGCGCAATGACAACGCCCTGCGCTTCGCCCTGGACACCGCCCTCGCCGCCCGCGAGAAGAACGGCGACTGGAAGAGGGCGTACGACGCCACGCTCGGCCTGTCCGGGGTTCCCGCGCCGAAGCCGCCGCCCATCGACCGCTACCCGGCGAGCTGACCGAGGACGCCATGAACGTACTGACAGACAACTTCGCCATCTACGGCGAGGGATTCCTCGGCACGGTCGAACTGACCGTCTACGCCTCCCTGCTGGCCCTCGCGCTCGGCTTCCTGATGGCGTCCTTCCGGGTCGCGCCGGTGGCCTCGCTGCGGGTCTTCGGCACGGTCTGGGTGACCGTACTGCGCAACACCCCGCTCACCCTGCTGTTCTTCGCCGTGCTGCTCGGCCTGCCCCGGTTCGGACTTGTCCTGCCCTTCCAGGCGTTCGCCGTCCTCGCCCTCGGCTGCTACACCTCCGCGTTCATCTGCGAGGCGCTGCGCTCCGGCATCAACACCGTGCCCCGGGGCCAGGGGGAGGCCGCCCGCAGCCTCGGCATGACCTTCTCGCAGACGCTGAGCGTGATCGTGCTCCCGCAGGCGTTCCGCTCGGTGATCCCGCCCGTCGGCTCCACCCTGATCGCGCTGGCCAAGAACTCCGCCATCGCCGGTGCCTTCAGCGTCACCGAACTGCTCGGCACCTACAAGACGCTGAGCGAGCTGGGCTACAACATCATCTGGACCTTCGTCTGGATCGCCGTCGGCTACCTGATCATCACGCTCGCCATCAGCGCCCTGTTCAACCTGCTGGAACGCAAGTGGGGAGTGGCCCGATGACAACCGAGACCACCGCGCTCTACGACGTCCCCGGCCCCGGCACCCGCCGACGGCACGCGCTGTACGCGGGGCTGTCCACCGCCGTCCTGCTGGGCCTGGTCGCCTGGGTGCTCTATCTCCTGTTCTCCACCGGCCAGTTCACCGCCACCAAGTGGACGCCGTTCGAGTACAAGGGCATCCAGGAACTGCTGTTGCGCGGCCTCGGCAACACCCTCAAGGCGTTCGCCATGGCCGCCGTGCTCTCCCTCGCCCTCGGCGGGGTGCTCGCCGCCGGACGCCTGTCCGACCACGCCCCGGTGCGCTGGCTGGCCACCCTCGTCGTGGAGTTCTTCCGCGCGATGCCCGTGCTGGTGATGATCTTCTTCATCTTCGTGGCGCTCAAGGTGCAGCCACTGCCCGCCCTCGTCGCCGGACTGACCCTCTACAACGGCTCGGTGCTCGCCGAGGTCTTCCGCTCCGGCGTCAACGCCGTGGAACGTGGCCAGCGAGAGGCCGCGTTCGCTCTCGGCATGAGAAAAACCCAGGTCATGTCCTACGTGCTCGTACCGCAGGCGGTACGCGCCATGTTGCCAGCGATCATCAGCCAGTTGGTGGTCGCGCTGAAGGACACGTCGCTGGGCTTCCTCATCACCTACGAGGAGTTCCTCCACGCCGGGAAGCTCATCGCCTCGAACCTCGACTACGATTTGCCGTTCATCCCCGTGGTGATGGTGATCTCGCCTATCTACATCGGGATGTGCATGCTGCTCTCGTGGTTCGCCGTCTGGGTGTCCCGCCGGGAGCAGCGCAGTCCCAAGACCGAGGCCGTGGCTGTCGCCGCGCCCGGCCCTGGGGCGCCGCTGCCGGGTGGGGAGCCACCCACGGCTCCGAAGCCGTGACGAAGGCGGCGGTTCACACGGGCCATGCTCGTCCGGCGGCGGCCGGAGATCACTGCTCGCGCAGGGGGACCGACACGTACGACGGGTCGTCCTTCGGCGAGGAGAAGGTCAGCCGCGCGCCGGACGGGTTGTGCTCGACGTAGAGTGGATCGACCGTGTCGGCCACCAGGGCCAGCCGGTGCCCGGCCGGTACGTCGTAGGCCGTGGAGAACAGGTCCAGATCCACCCCGAACGGCTCGCCGGGGGTACGGTCGTGCCAGGTCAGGGGCGCGTGGGTGACCAGCTTGGCGATGCCGAGCGGGCCGACGTCGTACAGGTAGGCCACGAAGGTGCCGCTCTCCGCGGTCGGGGTGAGCGTGGTGTGCAGCCTGGCGGTGCCGCGTACGCGCTGGGGCGCCGCATACCGCTCCGACTGCCAGACGGCCGCCCAGCGGCGCGGGAGCAGCGGGATGGAGGCCATCGGGGGCACCTTGGCGACCTGGTCCAGGAGGCCGGAGAGCAGCACGACACCGCCGTCCGCGCCCGAGTCGACGTTGGTGTGGATGGTGGTGCTGCCCGCCAGCGCGATCTTGCGGTCGGTGGCGGCGACCGACTTCCAGTCCGGGTAGCCCTCGTAACCGCCCCCGCTCCGGGACTCCAGCCGGACGGGCTGCTCGCGGTCGACGCCGTTGTCCACGCCCCGCAGATAGTGGTCGAACCAGCGGCCGGTGTCCTGCCAGACGTCGTTGGGCAGCCCGGCCAGGCCGGTCAGCTCGGGGGTCGCGTGGTCGCCGGGGCGTAGCTGGAGGCGCTTGGGGCCGGTCAGCTTCTCGTAGAAACTCGCGTACTGGTTGGCCGGGAAGATCGAGTCGCTCCAGGCGTTGGCGAGCATGACGGCGGGCTTGTTGGCGTTGAGCTGGTCCAGATACGTCACGGCGGAGCGCCGCTTGCCCCAGTCGATGAGGCTCTGCTCGTCGGAGAGGTCGGAGGCGTAGAAGTCGTCGAAGATCCTCCGCAGCTCGGGGCTCTCCCGGCCGGTGACGAGGCCCGCGCCGTCCAGCAGGGCGCCCGCCTGGACGTGCTGGGTCCGGCCGGAGTAGATCGAGCCGATCAGGTCGGCCCAGCCGCTGAGCGCCGCCACCGCCCTGATCCGCTTGTCGTGGGCGGCGGCGAGCAGGCTGATGCCCGCGCCGTACGAGACACCGGCCATGCCGATACGGGCCGGGTCGGCGGGGGTGTTCGCCAGCGCCCAGTCGATCACCTTGGAGGCGTCCGCCATGTCGGGCGGCCCGGCCACCTCGATCTCGCCGCCGGACTGCCAGAAGCCGCGCACGTTGTAGGTGAGGACCACATAGCCGGAGTCGGCGAGCTTCTGGGCCTGGGCGAGGTACTCGACCTGCGGGAACCCCCAGCTCGTGGGCAGCACCAGCAACGGATGGCTGCCGGCACCGACCGGGGTGACGACGTTCGCCTTCAGTACGGTGCCCCCGTCGCCGGGAATGTCGACGAACCGTACGGCGGGGGCCGCGTGCGCGACGGGCGCCAGTCCGACGACGGTCCCGGCGACCAGAGCCGCGGAGAGGGCGCCGACGGCGCCGGTGCGCAGGGTGTTTCGGGTGGGGGCCATGATCACTCCTGACGCGTGCCAGTGCGAAAGTGACCCGACAGTAGTGGGTGGTTCTTACCTCAAGTAACCCGTGGGTAAGTTACGTACGGGTAACAATAGTTGAAGCTTGGGACGCCGGGTGTAGGTACGGGTACTCATGCGCGATGCGCTGGCCGGGCGGGACAGTGGCGCGGGGGGTCGTGGTCAGGGGGGAGAGGGCGTGTCGGGAGTTCGCAAGTCGATGTGGGGCGCGATTGCCATGGTCTTCGCCATGACCCTTGCCGCCTGCTCGGCCGACCGTGGCACCAGCCCGCAGGAGGTGCGCGAACTGGCGGGAAGCGCCAAGGCGGCAGCGGCCCGACGGGACGCTGAAAATCAACTCCGCTCCGCCGCAAGCGAGTACGTCGACCGCACGTCCCTCGATCTCGGCCTTGTCGTCCTGCGTGACACATGCTTCGGAGGGGAGGGGGACCAGTGGCTGGAGCCCGGTGACCCGTACAAGATCAAATGCCGCATGGAGATCACCGCGTACTTCGGCGCCGATCCGAAACGAATCGCCTCCGTCCTCGACGAAGTGCTCGGCGCCGGGGAACGGCCCGGTTCGCAGATCCCGTACACGCGGGCGGGCGACGGGGCGATCCGTGACTACTACCGTCACGCCGGCGCCGACGACGGCCGGATGGAGCCGGGCAGGATGGACCTTGGCTCGTACAGCCTGTCCTGGGACACGCTGTACCGCGAGCCCCCCATGCCGATCGAGGAGCCGGAGGCATGTGTCGTCGACGATCCGCCCGTGCGGCGGTGCGTGCGGGAGCCCGCGGCGGCGAGCGTGGCCGACATCCGGAAGCGCCACGGGATGGTGTTCCAGCTCTCGATGGACGCCCCCCAGTACTTCCAACTGCCCAAGGATTGAGGGAGCGTCGGCTCAGGAGGCGGGCGTCGCCGGAGCGGGCGTCTCCTCGGTCTCCGGGAACGGCGCCTGCGCCGCCCGCGTGACATCACCGACCAGCTCCACCAGATCGGGGCCGTACGCCTGGGAGTTGACCACCTTCAGCAGCAGCACGAACGATCCGGAGCCGTGCTTACGGGCCAACCGCTCGTGGTTACGGGCCAGATAACGCGTCGCCGCCTGATTGGTGATCGCCCGCTGCCCGCAGAACAGGAACACCGGCCGCGTCTGCCGTCCCGCCGAGACCTTCGCGAGCAGCACGTACTCGGTCGTGCCGGGCTCCATCCGGTAGGTCTCGCCGCCGACGCGGAACGCACCCCGGTTCGGCCCCTTCTCCTTCTCGGTGTTCATCCGCACCCCCGGCAGCATCGCCGACATGTGCGCCAGCATCCGCCGGTTGGACGCCGGGCCACCCACACAGAACTCGGTCCGCTCCCCGAACCCCTGGTGCGACACGTCCTGCGTCACCAACTGCAGATGCGCACCACAGTCCTTGATCAGCGCCGACAGCTCCAACAGCGCGAACACGTCGAACCGGTGCACCGCCGGCTCGGTCGCGGCCGGGTCCCGGTTCACCACGAACAGCGACTCCGAGTTGTCCGGCAACCCGAAGAACACCTGCTTCCGCCGCAGTCTCCGCCGCCACAGATAGGTACGAGCCACCCACCCGAGCGCGGCACTCACTCCGGCGGCTATGACCCCTAGGACGATGTTGCGCACGTCGTCGTTCATGCGGCGGGATGGTAGCGGGTCCGGGGTGTCGAATGAGGGGGCGGGCTTCCTGACTTGGCGATGGCGTCCTACCAGAGGATGCTCTGCCCTCCGGGGGTGACCCGCACGGTCGCCTCCTTCAGGCCCGGCGTTCCAGCCGTGCGCCAGCGGCCGAGGTGCTCTTCGACGGCGTCCCAGAGCGCTACGGGGCCGCTCTGCCGGACGGTCCACCGGCCCTTGTCATCGTGGAGCGTAGCCCATGACTTTCTCTCCACGTCGATCAGTACGCGCTCGTCGCGGCCGTCCAGGTTCAGCCGCAACTGTTGGGCGTCCGGTACGGCGAACTGGGCCACGAACCGCGTGGCCCGGTCGTCCAGGACATCACCGCCGATGACGGCTTCGCGCTCTTGGCCCACGCTCAGGTCGGGCAACAGACCCAAAGTCGGCGGCACATGTGGACGGGCGAGCATGAAGTGCAAGCTGCCGCCGAGTACTGGGCCGGAAGCCGTGCCGTCCCCGTGAACCGTCAGGCGGACTAGTTCGGAGGAGCCCAGCCAGCCGCTCACGGTCGCCAGGATCTGCCCGCCCGGCCGGGTCTGCTCAAGCCATTCAGCCGGCACCGTGTGCACGCCGCACGTCGCGATGATCCGGTCGTAGGGCGCATCCCCGGCGTAGCCGAGCAGGCCGTCCCCCGTCACGAGCGTCGGGTGGACACCGAACATAGCGAGTGCCCGATGAGCGCGCTCGGCGACGTCCTGGTCGTACTCGATCGAGGTCACGCTGTCATCGTCCAGGCGGGTGCAGAGCAGGGCTGTCGAGTAGCCGGAGCCGGTGCCGATCTCCAGCACCTTCATGCCCGGCTCGGCCTGGAGGTCCTCGAGCATCCGCAGCACCAAGGAGGGCAGCGTGCTGGAGCTGGTCGGCTCGCGCAGGATCTCACCGCGGACGTCCTCGGGCCGGATGGTGCCGGCGATCTGCGTGACGAGAGACTCGTCCGTGTAGCAGCCGGAGAGCCAGCCGACGCTGCCCTCCAGGACCGGACGCCAAGAGGTCGGCGAGGAGTCGGGGACCCGCTGGAAGAATCCGCCGGAGAGGAACTGGTGCCGCGGCACCGCTTCGGCAGCTGCCTTCCATGCCTTCGTGCGCAGGGCCCCGGCGGCGGTGAGGCTGTCGACGAGTTGGTGGTGCAGTTGGTCCGGGACGCTCATGTCTTCCCTTCCAGCAGGTCGGCCATCGCGGCGAGCATCGGCAGGCCGGTCTCGGGCTCCAGCCAGTACCAATGGCCGGAGGGGTTGCATTCCAGGAACCACCATCGGCCGTCCTCGCCCACGGCGAAGTCGAATGCCCCGAAGACGAGCCCGAAGTGGTCCAAGTAGGCGCCTAGCGCCCGGTAGATGTCCGGCGGCGGCTCCACGACGGAGTAGGCCAGGCGGTCGTAGTCGGTACGCCAGTCCAGCAGCTCGGAGTCGATGCGCACGCAAACGACCGGGCGGCGTCGGCGTCCGAGGTGATGAGGGTCGGCGGGACGTCGAAGCCGGCTTGCACAGCGCCGGTGAGGCCGGACGGCTTGAACTCGGCGTCACCGATGCGGTGCGGGTGGTTCACCCAGAGGCAGCCGGGCAGCGGCGCGAGCACGCCACCCACTTCGTATCGCGCCTGTGCCACAGCGAACCTGGCGTTCTGTGCGCTGAGGTGAGGGAAGGTGAAGCCGCTTGGGCGCCGGTAGTAGAGCGCGCGGACGGCCGCCAGATCGGCTGTCCGGGACGGGGTGCGTAGCTGCCCTCGCAGGCCGCTCGAGGTGATCTCGGGGTGCACCGACAGGGTGGCCGGGAAGCCGCCGGAGTCGAACCTCGCGACTGGGACGCCCCGGTCTTGCAGAGGACGCGTCTGTCAGGGGCAGTTCAGGGTTGTGATCAGGGTGATCACTGATGGGCGACGGCGACTGCACGCAGGAGAGTTGGCGTTCTAACACGCCCCATCAGCGCCGTGGAGAAGAAGCTTCGATGTGCATCCGCCTTGCCGTCACCATCCTCGCCCTGGCCACCGCTCTCACCGCCGGCGCGGCCCTGCCCGCGGCCGCCGCCACGCCTGCTTCCAGCGCCCCGCTGTCCGCGAACCTCAGCGTTCAGGACATCCTCGACCACCTGCCCGACGACGTCGTTGCGGGCGCGCTGATCAGACGGGACGGCGTGGGCGCCACCGCCGGCCCGGTCACCGCTGACGCCTATGCCCGGATCGGCAGTGTCACCAAAGCGTTCACCAACACGGCGGTTCTCCAACTCGTCGCCGAGCACCGGATCGGCTTGGACACACCGGCGCGAAGGCACGTCCCCCAAGTGCTGCCCGAGGCGTACAACCGTGTCACCGTGCGCCAGCTCCTCGACCACACGAGTGGCCTGCCCAAACCCGCCCCGACCCCTGTCCCTGCCGACGGACCCGGATGGCAGCTCAAATCTGTGACGCCCGAAAACTTCTTGCGCGACTCGTTCGCCGCAGCCACCGACGTGCCGCCCGCACCCGGTTCCGAGCAGCAGTACAACGGACTCAACTCCTTCGTCCTCGGCCTGATCGTCGAGAAAGCCACCGGCCACTCCTTCACCGACGAACTGCAGCGCAGGATCATCCGGCCGCTGCATCTGAGGCACACGAGCCTGCCCGCCGCCGACGACCCGACGATCCCCTCGCCCCACGCGGAGGTGTACCTCGATAGGGAGGACGTGACCGAGCAGAGCCCGTACCCGTGGGCCGAGGGAGGCATGATCTCCACCGCCGCTGACCTGGACCGCTTCATCACCGCACTGTTCCGGGGCAGCCTGCTCCCACCCGCCCAGCAGAAGCTGGTATTCGAGATACCGAACGTGAAGAGCGCCGCCGACAACACGAACTGTGTCGGCCAGGCGGCCTGCTACAGCATCGGCGGACTCCTGCGCTACCAGCTCCCAAGTGGCGAATACGCGTGGGGCAAGACCGGTTCCCGCCCCGGCTGGGACAACGGGCTCTTCGCCACCCGCGACCTCCGACACCGCGTGGTGTACTCACTGAACCCGACGGGGACCGGCAATGACCTCCCGTACATCAGGGCGATCGTCAACGCCGGGCTCGCCGACTGACAGCCGGACCCCCACCCAGTCCGATGAATGGCGACCGGCGCTCGGTCAACCTGGCGAACCAGTGCAGTCACAGAACTAGCGATGGCGCGACAGCGGCCCCAGACAACTGCCGAAATTTGGTGGTCGCAGCGCGACACCCGCGCGATGCTGGGCCCGTGATCGAGGTGGACGTCGCGGTGGGGATCGTCGGGGAAGAGTTGGAGCGGGAGTTCCGGCGGCAGTCGGTGTTGGGGGTGCGGACGCTGAGGCTGGTCGTCGCCGGGGCCGTGCGGCATGAGCTGGTGTGGATCGTCGAGGGGGCGGCCGCGGAGTACCTGCGGACCCGTGACCCCTCTTTCCTGCTGGTCGGGGCCGGGCCCTATCTGGTCGATCGTGTGGACGGGGGGGCTGCACTCGGTCGGTGTCGTCTCCGCGAGGCCGGGGGAGTGGGAGGCCGACTACCGGGTGCGCATCCGCGGGGAGGTCGTGCGGACCGCCATGGACGATCTGCACGACGAGGTCCGGGCCGCCCTCGCGGAGCGGGGCCGTATTCACGCCATGCATCTGCTGCGGCAGCGGGTGCCTGCGCTGGCGCACGGCCAGGTCGTCGCCTACGTGACCGGGCTGGGCCAGGGCGAGGCTCCGGCGGAGCTGGTGGAGGTCGTCAGGCGGGAGCTGGTGCCGCCGGTCGACCCGGTGATGGCCGTCCACACCATCCGGGCGGGCTGAGTCCGCGTGCGGGGGTGCGGGCCGCGAGGCATACTGTCGGGGGCCTTGGGGATCTGGTTACGCTGCGCGGACGGTGTTCTCGGGAGGTTCGGATGGGTCGTCCTGGTACGCGGAAGCTGACGGTGCTGGTGGTCTCGGCCGCCGTCGTGTCGTCCATGGGAGCCGCCGCTCCACCGGCCGCACCGGGCGGGCCCGGCGGAAAGGTACCCGTGGCCGTCGGCTACGGAGGCGCGGTCTCCAGTGTCGACGCCGACGCCAGCGCGGCCGGTATCGAGGTGCTGCGCAACGGCGGCAACGCGGTCGACGCAGCCGTGGCCACGGCGGCGGCGCTGGGCGTCACCGAGCCGTACTCGGCGGGCGTCGGCGGAGGCGGCTACTTCGTCTACTACGACGCCAAGTCCCGCACCGTGCACACCATCGACGGCCGCGAGACCGCTCCGCTCACCGCCCGCTCCGACCTGTTCCTGGAGAACGGCAAGCCGCTGGCCTTCGCGGACGCCGTCACCAGCGGGCTGAGCGTCGGCACACCGGGCACCCCCGCCACCTGGCAGACGGCGCTGCGCAACTGGGGCACCGACAGCCTCGCCAAGGTGCTGCGGCCCGCCGAGCGCATCGCCCGCGACGGCTTCACCGTGGACGACACGTTCCGCTCGCAGACCGCCGCCAACGAGGCCCGGTTCCGCTCCTTTCCGGACACCGCCGAGCTGTTCCTGCCCGGCGGCAAGCTCCCGGCCGTCGGCTCGACCCTGAAGAACCCCGATCTGGCCCGGACCTACCAAGAGTTGGGGCGGAAGGGCGCCGACGCCATTTACCGGGGCGACCTCGGGCGCGACATCCTCGCCACCGTCAACAAGCCCCCGGTCGACCCCTCTTCGGGCTGGAACGCCCGTCCCGGCAAGCTGACCGCCAAGGACCTGTCGAGCTACCGCGCCAAGCTCCAGCGGCCCACCGACACCTCGTACCGCGGTCTGAAGGTGTACTCCATCGCGCCCTCCTCCTCCGGTGGCACCACCGTGGGCGAGGCGCTCAACATCCTGGAGAAGAGCGACCTTTCCAAGGCGAGCGAGACGCAGTACCTGCACCGGTACATCGAGGCGAGCCGGATCGCCTTCGCCGACCGGGGGCGCTGGGTCGGCGACCCCGCCTTCGAGGACGTACCGACCAGGCAGCTGCTGTCGCAGCGGTTCGCCGACTCGCGCGCCTGCCTGATCAAGGACGACGCCGTCCTCACCAGCCCGCTCGCCCCCGGCGACCCCCGCCATCCGGCCGCCTGCGGTACCAAGGGCAAGGCCGCGCCGACCACGTACGAGGGGGAGAACACCACCCACCTCACCGTCTCCGACAAGTGGGGCAACGTCGTCGCCTACACGCTCACCATCGAGCAGACCGGCGGCAGCGGCATCACCGTGCCCGGCCGGGGCTTCCTGCTCAACAACGAGCTGACCGACTTCTCCTTCGCCCCCGCGAGCCCCGGCGTCCCCGACCCCAACCTGCCCGGACCCGGCAAGCGCCCGCGCTCCTCGATCTCCCCGACCATCGTCCTGGACCGGCACAACCGGCCCGTGGTGGCGCTCGGTTCGCCCGGCGGCGCCACCATCATCACCACCGTGCTCCAGACCCTCACCGGGTTCCTCGACCGGGGACTCCCCTTGGTCGACGCCATCGCCGCGCCCCGCGCCAGCCAGCGCAACGCCGCCCAGACCGAAGCCGAACCCGCCCTGTACGACAGCGCGTTGCGGGAGCGGCTGGAACAGCTCGGGCACAGCTTCAAGCTCAACCCCGAGATCGGCGCCGCGACCGGCGTCCAGCGGCTGCCGGACGGGAAGTGGCTGGCCGCCGCCGAGACGACCCGACGCGGCGGCGGCTCCGCCATGGTGGTGAACCCGGCACACTGAGGCAGGACTCAGGCGCCCTCGCGTCGCGCCTCGGCCGGCTGGGCCTCCTGGCCCTGGACCCGGAAGTCCAGCCGCCCGTCCGTCACATCGACCGTCACCTCGCCGCCCTCGGCCACCGTGCCGTTCAACAGCAGCCGGGACAGCTGGTTGTCCACCTCGCGCTGGATCGTACGGCGCAGCGGACGGGCCCCGTACTCCGGCTGATGACCGCGCTCGGCCAGCCAGTCCACGGCCGCATCGGTGAAGTCCACCGTCACACCCTGCGCGTTGGTCAGCTCACGGGTGCCGTTGAGCAACAGGTCGGTGATCCGGCGCAGTTGCTCGGGCGTGAGCTGGCGGAACACCACGATCTCGTCGATCCGGTTGAGGAACTCCGGCCGGAAGTGCTCCCGCAGCGGGCGCAGGATCTGCTCCCGCCGGGCCTCCTCGTCCGCGTCCGCGCCGCCCGGCCCGAAGCCGATGCCCGCGCCGCGCCGGGTGATGACGTCCGAGCCCAGGTTGCTGGTCATCACGATCACCGTGTTGGTGAAGTCCACGGTCCGCCCCTGGGCGTCGGTCAGCCGACCGTCGTCCAGCACCTGGAGCAGGATGTTGAACACGTCCGGGTGCGCCTTCTCCACCTCGTCCAGCAACAGCAGCGAGTACGGATGCCTGCGCACCACCTCGGTGAGCTGCCCCGCCTCCTCGTGGCCGACGTAACCGGGCGGCGCCCCGACCAGCCGGGACACGGTGTGCCGCTCCTGGTACTCGCTCATGTCGAGCCGCACCATGCGGTCCTCGCTGCCGAACAGCGACTCGGCCAGCGCGCGGGCCAGTTCGGTCTTGCCGACCCCGGTCGGACCGAGGAACAGGAAGCTGCCGATCGGCCGGTCCGGGCTGGACAGGCCCGCTCGGGAGCGCAGTACGGCGTCGGCGACCACGTTGACCGCCTGGTCCTGGCCGATCACCCGCTCGTGCAGATGCTCCTCCAGACCGAGCAGGCGGTCCTTCTCCTCCTGGGTCAGCCGGCTCACCGGCACCCCGGTCTGCCGGGACACCACCTCGGCGATGGCCTCCGCCGTCACCTGGAGGTTCTGCCCCTCGACGGCCTCCCCGTCCTCGGCCGCCTCCGAGATCCGGCGCTGGATGTCGGCGATCCGGTCCCGCAACTGCGTCGCCTGCTCGTACTGTTCGTCCGCCACCGCCTGATCCTTGTCCCGGACCAGCTGCTCGGCCTCACGCTCCAGCGCCCGCACGTCCGCGCCCTTGGTACGCGCGCCGAGCCGGACCCGCGCGCCCGCCTGGTCGATCAGGTCGATCGCCTTGTCGGGGAGCCGGCGGTCGGTGAGATAACGGTCGGACAGCTCCACGGCCGCCGCCAGCGCCTCGTCCGAGTAGCGGACCTGGTGGTGGGCCTCGTAGCGGTCGCGGAGTCCGCGCAGGATCTCCAGCGCGTCCTCGACGGACGGCTCCGGCACCTGGATCGGCTGGAACCGGCGGGCCAGCGCCGCGTCCTTCTCGATCCGCCGGAACTCCTCCAGCGTGGTCGCGCCGACGATGTGCAGCTCACCGCGAGCCAGGGCGGGCTTGAGGATGTTGCCCGCGTCCATGGCGCCGCCCTCACCCCCGGTGCCCGCGCCCACCACGGTGTGCAGCTCGTCGATGAAGACGACCAGCTTGTCGGAGTGCGCGCGGATCTCCTGCACGATGTTGTTCAGGCGCTCCTCGAAGTCGCCCCGGTAGCGGGTTCCGGCCACCACCGAGGTCAGGTCCAGCGCCACCACCCGGCGCTCCTCCAGACCCTCGGGCACGTCCCCGTCCGCGATGCGCTGCGCCAGCCCCTCGACCACGGCCGTCTTGCCGACGCCCGCGTCACCGATCAGCACCGGGTTGTTCTTGCCGCGCCGGGACAGCACCTCGATGGTCTGCTCGATCTCCTTCTCCCGGCCGATCACCGGGTCGATCCGGTTCTCGCGGGCCAGTTCGGTCAGATCGCGCCCGTACTTGTCCAGCGTCGGCGTGGACGTGGGCCGGGGACGGTCCTGGCGGCCCTGCGCGGTGTCCGGGGCCTCGGGCGGTGCCGGTTCCGCCTTGAACCTGGCCGCGTGCAGGATGTGCCCGGCGGCGGAGTCGGGGTTCATGGCGAGCGCGCTCAGCACGTGCTCGGGGCCGATGTACCCGGCGCCGCTGGCCCGTGCCATCTCGTGCGCCTCCATCAGCGCCCGCTTCACGGCCGGGGTCAGGGACAGCGCGGTCGGCGGCACCTTGCCCGGCGGGTGCTGTACCGGGCCCGCCCGGCCGTCGATCTCGGTCGCCATCGAATCCGGGTTCGCCCCGGACCGGCTGAGCAGGCTGCGGGTGGGCTCGCTGGACAGCGCGGCGCGCAGCAGGTGCTGGGTGTCCAGGTCCCGGCTGCCGTGCTCCGCCGCGTACTGCGCGGCCCCCTTGACCAGCTCGCGCGCGGGCTGGCTCAGCAGGCGGCCGATGTCGATCTGGCGGGGGCCGCCGGGCTGGCCCTGGCCCCCGGAGCCGCCGAAGAAGCGGGAGAAGAACTCCCCGAAGGGGTCGCCCTCGGGGCCGATGTAGCCGCTGGTCATCGTTTCCGTCCTTCGCAGACGACGGACGTGCGGAGCGGCCGGGTACCCCGGATCGGCCGCTCTTGAAACGATGGCACGAGGCGGGGGGAAGGGCACCCGCAGGCCGCCGCGACAGCCCCGCCTCACGGTCCCGCGTTACGACCCCGCCTCACAGTCCCGCGTTATGCCCCCCGTCTCACGGTCCCGCGTTAAGCCCCTCCGCCGCACACTCCCGCGTCACGACCCCGCGCCCTGCCGCACCGGTTCGCGCGCCGTCAGGACGCGCGGGCCCGCGTCCGTGATGGCCACCGTGTGCTCGACGTGGGCCGCGCGGGAGCCGTCGTTGCTGCGCAGGGTCCAGCCGTCGGGGTCGGGGTGGTAGCCGTCCTCGCCGCCCGCGATCAGCATCGGCTCGATCGCCAGGACCATCCCGTGGCGCAGCGGCATGCCCCGGCCGGGGCGGCCCTCGTTCGGCACGCCGGGGTCCTCGTGCATCTTGCGGCCGATGCCGTGGCCGCCGAAGTCGGCGGGGATGCCGTACCCGGCCGCCCGGCACACCGTGCCGATGGCGTGCGCGATGTCGCCGATGCGGTTGCCGACGACCGCCGCCCCGATCCCGGCCGACAGGGCGCGCTCGGCCGTCTCGATCAGGGTCAGGTCCTCGGCGCGCGGGCGTCCGACCACGAAGCTGACCGCCGAGTCACCGGCCCAGCCGTCCAGCAGCGCGCCGCAGTCCACGGAGAGCAGATCGCCGTCACGCAGGCGGTAACCGGTCGGGATGCCGTGCACGATCGCGTCGTTCACCGAGGCGCAGATCACCGCCGGGAACGGGGTCGGCGCGAAGGAGGGCCGGTAGCCGAGGAAGGGCGAGGTCGCGCCCGCCTCGCGCAGTACCTGCCGGGCCACCTCGTCCAGGTCCAGCAGGGATACGCCCACGTCAGCGGCGTCTCGTACCGCCGTCAGGGCGCGGCCGACGACCTGGCCGGAGGCGTACATGGCCTCGATGGAGGCGTCCGTCTTGAGTTCAACCATGCCAATTACTATACCGGTATTAGAATGGGTGCCATGGTGCGCACCCCCCTGACCCCAGAAGAGCGCGAGCGTGGCGAGCAGCTCGGCCGGCTGCTCCGCGAGGCGCGCGGCGCGCGGAGCATGACCGAGGTCGCCGCGGTCGCCGGGATCTCCGCCGAGACCCTCCGCAAGATCGAGACCGGCCGGGCGCCGACCCCCGCCTTCTTCACCGTGGCGGCGCTCGCGCGGGCGCTGGAGCTGTCCATGGACGATCTGGTCGTCCGCTGCGCGCTGGTGCCCGTCTGAGGGTGCCCCCGTTCCGCAAACTGTGCGTAGCAGGGCCGTAACACGCCTGGTGTTGCCTGGCTCCCGCAGTGCTGGCAATCGGGCGGGAGCCGGTCGATGGCGGAACAACTCACGGCGAAGGTAGGGGAGTTCGGGTCCTACCTGGACGGACTCCTGGCCCGGCTCGACCAGGGCGCGGGCTGGTGCGGGGTCTTCTGGCGGCGCGACCCGGACGGCATGCGCGCCTGCCGCGAGGGGCGCGAGGTGCCTCCGTGGGACCTGGTCGACGCCCTGCTGCGGGACCTCGCGGCGGCGTACGGTACGGCCCCCGCCCTCGCCGAGCGCGAGCGGGCCCGCCTGCTGCACACGGCCGCGCTCACTGCGTACGACGCCCGTCCCGGCGCCCACGACACCCTGACCCACCGCCTGCACGCCACGCTCCGCGCGCGCCGCCATGCCGACGACCGCGAGGCCGCGCTGGCTCAGCGCCTCGCCGGGGCGGCCACGGAGTCCGAGGCGGAGTCCCTCCGTGTCGAGCTGGCCTGGGCCCGGGACGACCGGCATCGGGCGACGGCCCGGTGTGCGGAACTCCGGGACCGGTTGTCCCGGATGGCCCGCCCGGAACCGACGGCCGTACGGGTTCCCGGGCAGGCGGGGGCGCCCGGTGCAGGCCCCGCGTCCCACTCGGCCGGGCCCGCCCCACGTGGCCCGGCCGATGCCCGCCTGGCCACGGCGCCCGCTGCCGCCGACGGCCGAGAGGCAACCCCCGCTCCCTCCGCCGACCGCAAGCGCCGCCGGGGCAGCGCCCGCTTCGCGGGGCTGGACGACGCCCCCTCCGCGCCGCTGGTCCTCCCCGGCGCCCCGCAGGCCACCCCCGACCTCCGGGGCGCCCGCTTCGCCGGAGCGGAGGCGGAGGCGGAGGAGGTGCCGGACGGCGAGCGCGCGGAACCCGTACCCGACGCCGACGATCACCGCGCCGTGGCCCACGCCGTGGCAAGCCTCGGCGCCCTGCGCGCCACGGGCCGTACCGGTGAGGCGCACATACTCCTGGCGGAGGTCGCCCGCTGGCCCGCCCTCCGGTTCCCGCTGCTCGCGGAGGCGCTGGCCGGGGCCGGACTGGACGCGGACTGGGCCACCCTCCGCTGGGAGGCGGCCGCACTGCCCCCAGCGCAACTGGTCGCCGCCGCAGCCGCGTTGGAGTCGGCAGGTCACGCCCGGGAAGGCCACCGTCTGCTGCGAGAGGGCGCCGCCCGTCCGCCCGAGGAGACCGGCGCGGCCGTGGCACGACTCGACGCCGAGGGGCGTCACGGAGCGGCCCGCGCCCTCCTGGACGCCTGCGTCCGTGCCCGTACCCCCGAGGACGCGGCCCGCACCGCCGCCGAGGACCCCGACCGGCTCGCCCCCCTCCTCCTGGAGGCGGCCCGGCACGTCTCCGAGGACCACCACCGGAACCTCGCGCACGCGCTCCGGGCCGCCGGGATCACCCCCTGACCGGCACCCCGCTCACCCGCAGGGGTGTGAATCGGGATCGAATCAGCGGGTTGGTGACGATGGTCTTGGCAAGGGCGTCCAGGAGGCTTACTTTCGTCCCTCTACGGCCCGTTTCTACGGGCGTAGAGGCTCGGACGCCGCGTCGAAGGAGCAGCTCATGGCCAACGTCGTACGTGCCGCACTGGTTCAGGCCACCTGGACCGGCGACACCGAGTCCATGATCGAGAAGCACGAGGAGTACGCCCGCGAGGCCGCGCGCCAGGGCGCAAAGATCATCGGGTTCCAGGAGGTCTTCAACGCCCCCTACTTCTGCCAGGTGCAGGAGCCGGAGCACTACCGCTGGGCGGAACCGGTCCCGGACGGCCCGACCGTGACCCGGATGCGTGAACTGGCGCGCGAGACCGGCATGGTGATCGTCGCCCCGGTCTTCGAGATCGACGGCTCCGGCTTCTACTACAACACCGCCGCCGTGATCGACGCCGACGGCAGCTACCTCGGCAAGTACCGCAAGCACCACATCCCCCAGGTCAAGGGCTTCTGGGAGAAGTACTACTTCAAACCGGGCAACCTCGGCTGGCCCGTCTTCGACACGGCGGTCGGCAAGGTCGGCGTCTACATCTGCTACGACCGGCACTTCCCGGAAGGCTGGCGACAACTCGGTCTCAACGGAGCCCAGTTGGTCTACAACCCGTCCGCCACCCACCGCGGCCTCTCCTCCCACCTCTGGCAGCTGGAGCAGCCCGCCGCGGCCGTCGCCAACGAGTACTTCGTCGCCGCCATCAACCGCGTCGGCCAGGAGGGGTACGGCGACAACGACTTCTACGGCACCTCGTACTTCGTGGACCCGCGCGGCCAGTTCGTCGGCGAGACCGGGGACGACAAGGTCGAGGAACTCCTCGTCCGGGACCTGGACTTCGACCTCATCGACGAGGTCCGGCAGCAGTGGGCGTTCTACCGCGACCGCCGCCCCGACGCCTACGAGGGGCTGGTGAACCCGTGAACGACCTGTACGCCCGCCACCGCGAGGTCATGCCCGACTGGCTCGCGCTCTACTACGACGACCCGCTGGAGATCACCCACGGCGAGGGCCGCCACGTCTGGGACGCCCAGGGCAACCGCTACCTGGACTTCTTCGGCGGCATCCTCACCACCATGACCGCGCACGCCCTGCCCGAGGTCACCAAGGCAGTGGCCGAACAGGCCGGGCGGATCATCCACTCCTCGACCCTCTACCTCAACCGGCCGATGGTCGAACTGGCCGAACGCATCGCCATGGTGAGCGGCATCCCGGACGCGCGGGTCTTCTTCACCACCTCCGGCACCGAGGCCAACGACACGGCGATGCTGCTCGCCACCACCTACCGCCAGGGCAACACCGTCCTGGCGATGCGCAACAGCTACCACGGCCGCTCCTTCGGCGCGGTCGGCATCACCGGCAACCGCACCTGGTCCCCGACCTCCCTCTCCCCGCTCCAGACCCTCTACGTGCACGGCGGGGTCCGCACCCGCGGCCCGTACGCCCACCTCGACGACCGCGCGTTCATCAACGCCTGCGTGGCCGACCTGCGCGACCTCCTCGGCCAGACCCGGCCCCCGGTCGCGCTGATCGCCGAACCCATCCAGGGCGTCGGCGGCTTCACCTCCCCACCGGACGGCCTGTACGCGGCGTTCCGTGAAGTCCTGCACGAACACGGCATCCTGTGGATCTCCGACGAGGTCCAGACCGGCTGGGGCCGCACCGGCGAGCACTTCTGGGGCTGGCAGGCGCACGACCGCAACGGGCCGCCGGACATCGTCACCTTCGCCAAGGGCATCGGCAACGGCATGTCCATCGGCGGGGTGATCGCCCCCGCCGAGATCATGAACTGCGTCGACGCCAACAGCATCTCCACCTTCGGCGGCACCCAGATCACCATGGCGGGCGGCCTCGCCAACCTCGCCTACCACCTCGAACACGACCTCCAGGGCAACGCCCGCCGGGTCGGTGGCCTGCTCATCGAGCTGCTGCGCGCCGTCACCGCTTCACTGCCCGGCGTCCGCGAGGTGCGCGGCCGGGGGCTGATGATCGGCGTCGAGCTGGTGAAGCCCGGCACCGACGAGGCCGACCCGGCCGCGGCCGCCGCCGTCATGGAGACCGCCCGCCGCAATGGCCTGCTGATCGGCAAGGGCGGCGGCTACGACACCAGCGTCCTGCGCATCGCCCCGCCGCTGACGCTCACCGTCGCGGAGGCCGAGGAGGGCGCGGCGATCCTCGAGGACGCGCTGGGGAGTACGTACTAGGAGGTAGCGCCGATGACCATGACCTCGGAGTTCCGGCACGCGTCCCGGCCGGAGGAACCGGCCCTGTCCGTCCGGCAGGTGCTGACGCTGGAGCGGGTGCTCGCCGGGGAGCCCGAGGTGGTGGCGGGGGCCGACGGGCTCGACCGGGCGGTGCGCTGGGTGCACGTGGCCGAGGCCGCCGACGTGGGCGTGATGCTCAGCGGCGGCGAGATGGTGCTCACCACCGGGGTGCTGCTCGCCGGTGACGAGGCCAAGCAGGCCGCGTACATCCAGTCGCTGCACCGGGCGGAGGCCGCCGCCGTCGTCCTCGGACTCGGCCGCGCCTTCCCCACCCCGCCCGAGGTGATGCGCCGGGCCGCCGAACGGTGCGGGCTGCCCCTGGTCGTGCTGCACCGGCCCTTCCCGTTCGCCGAACTCACCGAAGAGGTCCAATCCCGGCTGGTGCGGCGGAAGTTCGCCGCCGTCAGCCTGTCCGAGGCCGTCCGCACCGGCCTCACCGCCCTGATCACCTCCGGCGCCCCGCTGCAACGGCTGCTGGACGAGGTCGCGCAGCACAGCGGGTGTCCCGTCGTCCTCACCAACCTCGCGCACCGCGTCCTCGCCACGGCGGGGGAGCGGCCCGCCGTGGACGACGTGCTGCGCGACTGGGAGCGCATCGCCCGGCAGGCGGGGGGCAGCGAGGGCGACGGCTGGGTCCGCGCCGAGCTGGGCGGCCGCGGGGAACGCTGGGGCAGGCTGCTGCTGTGCGGGTACCGGGGCGACACGGCCACCGGACGCCTGCTCGCCGACCGGGCCGCCGAGGCGCTGGTGCTGCACCGGATGCTCGGTGGCGCCTCCGGCCGCACCTGGGAGGAACAGTCCGCGCACGGGCTGCTGACCGACCTCGCCTCCGGCACCGTACCCGCCCGCACCCTGCTGCCCAGGGCGCGCGCGGCCGGACTCCCCGTCAACCGACGGACGTTCGTGCCGCTCGTGGTGCCAGGCGCCGAGCCCGAACGGCTCGACCGGGTACTGCGCACGCTCGGCCTGACCGGGCTGGTCGCGGAACTGGCCGACGGCGCCACCGCCGTACTGCTCAGCCTCGCCCGCGACCAGGACGCCGAGGCGCTCACCGCCCGCCTCGCCGCCCGGCTGCGCACCCCCGGCCTGCCGGACGCGGTGATCGCCGCCGCCGACCCGCGCACCTGCTGGGACGACGTGCCCGCCGGACTGCGGGAGGCCCGGCATGTCGCGGACGCGGTCGCCGGGGGAGCCCTCGACCCGCCCCCGGTGGTCCGGCTCCGGGACGTGCATCTGCGCGGACTGATCCGGCTGCTGCGCGACGACCCCCAGGTGCAGTCCTTCGCCGAACGCGAGCTGGACGGCCTGCTGTGCGGCGCCGAGGGTGAGCTGCTGGACGTGCTGCGCACCTACCTCGCGACCGGCCGCAACAAGTCCCGTACCGCACAGCTCCACCACGTCTCCCGGCCCGCGCTGTACCGCCGCCTGGAGGCCATACAGACGCGGCTCGGGATCGACCTGGACGACTTCGAACAGGCGGCCTCCGTGCACATCGCACTCCTCGCACACGACGCGCAACAGGGCTGAAACATGCCCCGACCTGGGAAAACGGCGGTGAAACATGGCCACGGAAAGACGTGACACGGTGGCACGCCCACACCCCGCAGACGTGACACGCTGCCACTCAAACCGGCCGCGCAACCTTCTTAGGCTCCCCCTACGTCGAGCTAGCCGGAGGTCCCGATGAGCCGAGTGATCCGCGCCGCCCTCTTCCAGACGGCCTGGACGGGCGACAAGGAATCCATGACCCAGGTGCACGAGCAGGCGGCCCGCGACGCCGCCGCCCAGGGCGCCCAAGTCCTCTGCTTCCAGGAGCTGTTCTACGGCCCCTACTTCTGCCAGGTCCAGGACAAGGCGTTCTACGAGTACGCCGAGCAGATCCCCGAGGGCCCCACCGTCCGCCGCTTCCAGGCGCTGGCGAAGGAACTGGGCATCGTCCTGGTGCTGCCCATGTACGAGGAGGAGCAGCCCGGCGTCCTCTACAACACCGCCGCCGTGATCGACGCGGACGGCTCTTACCTGGGCAAGTACCGCAAGACCCACATCCCGCAAGTCCAGGGATTCTGGGAGAAGTTCTACTTCCGTCCCGGCAACAGCGGCTGGCCCGTCTTCGACACCGCCGTCGGCCGGATCGGCGTCTACATCTGCTACGACCGCCACTTCCCGGAAGGCTGGCGGGCGTTGGGCCTCGCCGGAGCCGAGATCGTCTTCAACCCCTCGGCCACCTCACGCGGACTCTCCCGCTATCTCTGGCAGTTGGAGCAGCCCGCGGCGGCCGTCGCCAATGAGTACTTCGTCGGCGCCATCAACCGGGTCGGCGTGGAGGACCTGGGCGACAACGACTTCTACGGCACCACGTACTTCGTGGACCCCGAGGCCCAGTTCGTCGGGGAGGTGGCGAGCGACAAGGAGACCGAACTCGTCGTCCGCGACCTCGACATGGCCAAGCTGCGCGAGGTCCGCGACCGCTGGCAGTTCTACCGCGACCGCGAGCCGAACGCGTACGGCCCGCTGACCGCGCCGTAACCGACAGGTCCCGTTCAGCAGACCGTTCGATCCAGGAGCAGGAGCATGGGCACCCGTACCCTCATCCGCAACGGTCTCGTCATCACCGCCTCCGACGAGATCCACGCCGACGTACTGATCGAGGACGGCCGTATCGCCGCCCTCGCCGCCTCCGGAACCGCCGCCGCCGAGGCGTTCACGGCGGACCGGACGATCGACGCGACCGGGAAGTACGTCATCCCGGGTGGCGTCGACGGCCATACCCACATGGAGATGCCGTTCGGCGGCACCTACGCCGCCGACACCTTCGAGACCGGCACCCGGGCCGCCGCCTGGGGCGGCACCACCACCATCGTGGACTTCGCCATCCAGAACGTCGGCGGCACCCTGCGCGAGGGCCTGGACGCCTGGCACCAGAAGGCCGAGGGCAACTGCGCCATCGACTACGGCTTCCACATGATCGTCTCCGACGTGAACCAGGAGACGCTCAAGGAGATGGATCTGCTCGTCGAGGAGGGCGTGACCTCGTTCAAGCAGTTCATGGCGTACCCCGGGGTCTTCTACTCCGACGACGGCCAGATCCTCCGCGCCATGCAGCGGGCCGCCGAGAACGGCGGGCTGATCATGATGCACGCCGAGAACGGCATCGCCATCGACGTCCTGGTCGAGCAGGCCCTCGCCCGCGGCGAGACCGACCCCCGCTACCACGGCGAGGTGCGCAAGGCCCTGCTGGAGGCCGAGGCGACCCACCGCGCGATCAAGCTGGCCCAGGTCGCCGGCGCACCCCTGTACGTCGTGCACGTCTCGGCGCAGGAGGCGGTCACGGAGCTGACGCGGGCCCGCGACGAGGGGCTGAACGTCTTCGGCGAGACCTGCCCGCAGTATCTCTTCCTGTCCACCGACAACCTCGCCGAGCCGGACTTCGAGGGCGCCAAGTACGTCTGCAGCACCCCGCTGCGGCCCCAGGAGCACCAGGCCGCCCTGTGGCGGGGCCTGCGCACCAACGATCTCCAGGTGGTCTCCACCGACCACTGCCCGTTCTGCTTCTCCGGCCAGAAGGAGCTGGGCCGGGGCGACTTCTCCAAGATCCCCAACGGCATGCCGGGCGTGGAGAACCGCATGGACCTCCTCCACCAGGCCGTGGTCGACGGCCACATCTCGCGCCGCCGCTGGATCGAGATCGCCTGCGCCACCCCGGCCCGCATGTTCGGCATGTACCCGAAGAAGGGCACCATCGCGCCCGGCGCCGACGCCGACGTGGTGATCTACGACCCGCACGCCGAGCAGGTGATCTCGGCCGAGACGCACCACATGAACGTCGACTACTCGGCGTACGAGGGCAGGCGGATCACCGGCCGGGTCGAGACGGTCCTCTCGCGTGGCGTACCCGTGATCACCGACCGGGAGTACACCGGCCACGCCGGGCACGGCGTCTACACCCCGCGCTCCACCTGTCAGTACCTCAACTAGGACCGGTGCCCATGGACTTCGGACTCGTACTCCAGACCGACCCGCCCGCCTCCCGCGTCATCGACCTGATGAAGCGGGCCGAGCGCAACGGCTTCACCTACGGCTGGACCTTCGACTCGGCCGTGCTCTGGCAGGAGCCGTTCGTCATCTACAGCCAGATCCTGGCGAACACCGACCGGCTGACCGTCGGCCCGATGGTCACCAACCCGGGCACCCGCACCTGGGAGGTCACCGCCTCCACCTTCGCCACCCTCAACGACATGTACGGCAACCGGACGGTGTGCGGCATCGGCCGCGGCGACTCCGCGATGCGCGTCGCGGGCCGCAAGCCCAACACGCTCGCCCGGATCAGCGAGGCCATGAAGGTCATCCGCGCCCTCGGCCGCGGCGAGGAGACCGACCTCGGCGGCACCCCGATCCGCCTGCCCTGGGTGAAGCCGGGCGCCGAACTCCCGGTCTGGATGGCCGCGTACGGGCCCAAGGCGCTGAAGATGACCGGCGAGGAGGCCGACGGCTTCATCCTCCAGCTCGCCGACCTCTACCTCACCGAGTTCATGGTGAAGGCCGTCAAGGACGCCGCCGTCGCCGCCGGCCGGGACCCCGACGAGGTCACCATCTGCGTGGCCGCCCCCGCCTACGTCACCGACGACGACTCGCCCGAAGCACTCGCCCACGCCCGCGAACAGTGCCGCTGGTTCGGCGGCATGGTCGGCAACCACGTGGCCGACCTGGTCTCCCGCTACGGCGAGCACTCCGCGCAGATCCCCGCCGAACTCACCGACTACATCAGGACCCGCGAGGGCTACGACTACGCCCACCACGGCCGCAGCGGCAACCCCGACACCCAGTTCGTGCCCGACGAGATCGTGGACCGGTTCTGCCTGATCGGCCCGGTCGACGCCCACATCGAGAAACTGAACGCACTCCGGGCCCTGGGCGTCGACCAGTTCGCGGTGTACGACATGCACGACGCGCAGGAGGCCACCATCGACGCCTACGGCTCGAAGGTGATCCCCGCCGTCAACGCCTGAGCAGCGCAGGCGAATCGAACTCCCCCTTCCCGCCCCGCGCGCGGAAGGGGGCCAGGACGCCCGTACGGAACCCTTACGGGACGCACCCCCCCCGCACGGCCTGTCCCGACCCTCCCATCCGATTGGCCTGCACCATGACCGACACAGCAGCCATACCACCAGCCGATCAAGTCACCCTCGCCGACGGCCGGGTGGAGATCGCCCCCGGCGCACCCGCCCCCAGCGGCCCCTACGCCAACGAGGACCTGCTCCCCGTACCCGCCGCCAAGCGGACCTGGACGACGTACAACTTCTCCGCGCTGTGGGTCGGCATGGCCCACAACACCGCCTCCTGGACCCTGGCTTCGGGTCTGATCGCGGTCGGCATGGACTGGAAACAGGCCGTGTTCACCATCGCGCTGGCCAACCTGATCGTGCTGGTGCCGATGCTGCTCACCGGGCACGCCGGGCCCAAGTACGGCATTCCCTTCCCGGTCTTCGCCCGCGCCTCCTTCGGTGTGCGCGGCGCCAACCTGCCCGCTGTCGTACGGGCGTTGGTGGCGTGCGGCTGGTTCGGCATCCAGACCTGGATCGGCGGCGAGGCCATCTTCTTCCTCGCGGGCAAGCTGATCGGCGACAGCTGGTCCGGCGCCTCGCACATCGGCGGCTACGCGTGGACCATGTGGCTCTCCTTCGCCATCTTCTGGGCGATCCAAGTGGCCATCATCCTGCGGGGCATGGAGACCATCCGCCGCTTCGAGAACTGGGCAGCGCCCTTCGTGCTGGTCGGCGCGTTCGTGATGCTGTGGTGGATGAGCGACCAGGCCGGGGGAGTCGGCCCGCTCTTCGACCAGCCGTCCAAGCTGGGCTGGGGCGGCGACTTCTGGAAGCTGTTCTGGCCCTCCCTGATGGGCATGATCGGCTTCTGGTCCACCCTCTCCCTGAACATCCCCGACTTCACCCGCTACGGCCGCAGCCAGCGCGCCCAGACCCTCGGCCAGGCGTTCGGACTGCCCACGACCATGACCCTGTTCGCGTTCCTGTCGGTGCTGGTCACCTCGGGTTCGCAGGCGGTGTACGGCGAGCCGGTCTGGGACCCGGTCCAGCTCGCCGCCAAGACCGACAACGTGGTGGGCCTGATCTACGCCCTGGTCACCGTGCTGGTGGCGACCCTCTCCGTGAACATCGCGGCCAACCTGGTCTCCCCGGCCTTCGACTTCTCCAACGTGGCGCCGCGCAAGGTCAGTTTCCGCACCGGCGCGCTGATCACCGCCGTCCTCGCGGTGCTGATCTTCCCGTGGCGGCTGTACTCCGACCCACAGGGCTACATCTTCACCTGGCTCGGTCTGGTCGGCGGTCTGCTCGGCACGGTCGCGGGCATCCTGGTCGCCGACTACTGGTTCCTGCGCCGCACCCGCCTCGACCTGGCCGACCTGTACCGCGCGGGCGGGCGTTACTGGTACTCGGGCGGCTGGAACTGGCGGGCGGTGGTCGCCTTCGTGGTGGGCGGTGTCCTCGCCGTCGGCGGCGCCGACTTCCACCCGCTGATCGACGGCCGCCCGATCCCGGCCCTCAGTCCGCTGGCGAACTATGGCTGGGCGGTCGGACTCGGCACATCGCTGGTGCTGTACGTGGTGCTGACGCTGGCGAGCGGCAAGAGGAGTGCCCCAGCGTCGAGTTGACGAGGCAAGTCCCGGTGGCCGAGGTGCGGCCGCCGGGACTTCTCGCCTACTTGGCGCCGCTCCGCAGGGACGCCACCGCGTCCTTCGCCGCCTTGATCGCGCCCTTGTTGATCGTGGACGTGTCCGGGGCCCTCTTGCTCTCGAAGTCGCTGCCGCTGTAGGTGACGACCACCAGGGCGTTGGCGACCCGGGCCAGCACCACACCCTCGCGGGTCTGCTGCTTGTCCTCGGTGGTGAGGTTCACGACCGAGTAGCCGCCGTCACCGAGCCCCGGCACGGCTCCGCCGCCGCTCTTCTCGGTGACCCGCTGCTGGTACTCCTTCTCCGCGGCGTCATCCGTGGCGGCCACCTCGTAGGAGACGTCCAGCCAGCGGTAGTCGTAGCCCTTGAGGGCGTTCCAGGAGCAGGTCCGGCGCAGCGTGGAGTCGGTGGACGGTATCTCCTTGCCCGCCGTCTTCGCGCCGGGCACCAGAGACTTGACGGTGGCCACGGGCACACCGGTGCAGGGCGCGGGCGCGGCGTCGTACGTCTTCGCGGCGGGCGCGGCGGAGGACGCGGCCGGGACGGCGGAGGCGTTGGTGGACGTCTGACTTCCCTGCGCCGTACCGGAGTTGGCGGTGGCGGCGGGACCCGAGCTGAGGGCCCAGCCCGCGACGGCCAGCACGACGACCGGGGACAGGCGAGCGGTGAGGGCGAGCGGCAGAGGCAGAGAACTCACGGCGCACTTCTCGTGGGGGAGGGGGTGACGGAAGGGGTCCGCAGGGACGGGGGACGCCAGTCTCACACGAGGGACGCGCGACGCGGAAGCCCGAACTCGCTGTGTACCCGACCCGTGACACGGACCGTGCGCCGAGGAGTCGCATACCGCCCGTTTCTCCATGGCCGCCACAGCCGGAAGAGAGGCCGTGTGATTGGCATGGACCTGTTGTGAAGGTGCCGCTAGGCTCTGCCCCGCACTGATGAGAGCGCTCTCAGAAATCGGCTGTTCCACCCCCACCTCGTTGGAACGACGAAGGGCAACTCCCCATGAGACGCAAGAAAGTCATGCGCGCCGCCGCGGCCGCACTCCTCATGCTCGGTGGTCTCTCCGCGGCGGGCACCCTCCCCGCCTCCGCGCAGAACGCCGGCGAACCCCTCGCCTCCCAGAGCATGCTGACCGCCATGCAGCACGACTTCGGGCTCACCAAGTCCCAGGCCGAGGCCCGCCTCAAGGCGGAGCGCGCGGCCACCGACCTGGACCCGAAGGCACGCGCCACCGCCGGTGCCGCGTACGGCGGTTCCTGGTTCGACGCCAAGAGCAACCGGCTGACCGTGGCCGTGACCGACGACGCCTCCGCGAGCGTCCGCCAGAAGCTCCAGGACGCCGGGGCCACCGTACGCACGGTGGCACGCAGCGCCCACGAGCTGGACGCGGCCAAGGCACGCGTCGACCGCCTCAAGGCCCCCAAGTCCGTGACCAGTTGGCGCGCCGACCCGAGCACCGGGTCCGTCGTGATCGACGTGGTCCGCTCCAAGGCCGCCGACAACGATGTCCAGCGCTTCCTGGCGAGCGCCCGCCAGGCGGGCCCCGTCACCGTCAACAAGGTCGCCGAATCGGTGAGCACCCTCGCGGCCGGGACGGTCGGCGGAGACCCGTACTACACGGGCAATGTCCGCTGTTCCATCGGCTTCTCGGTGTACGGCGGCTTCGTCACCGCCGGTCACTGCGGCCAGCCCTCGTCCGCCGTGTACGGCTGGGACCGGTCCTACGTCGGCAACTTCCAGGGCTCGTCGTTCCCCGACAACGACTACGCCTGGGTCAACGTCGGCAGCGGCTGGTGGACCGTACCGGTCGTGCTCGGCTGGGGCACCGTCTCCGACCAGCTGGTGCGCGGCTCCAACGTCGCGCCGCCCGGCACCTCCATCTGCCGGTCCGGCTCCACCAGCCACTGGCACTGCGGCAACGTCCTCGCGCTGAACGAGACCGTCAACTACAGCCAGGGCGCGGTGCACCAGATGACCAAGACCAGCGTCTGCGCCGAACCCGGTGACTCCGGCGGCTCGTTCATCAGCGGCGACCAGGCCCAGGGCGTCACCTCCGGCGGCTGGGGCAACTGCTCCAGCGGCGGCGAGACCTGGTTCCAGCCGATCAACGAGATCCTGGGCCGTTACGGCCTGACCCTGCACACCGCCTGACCCTCCTCGCGCACAACGGCCCCGCGGGCAGCCTGCTCGCGGGGTCTTCGCGCGTGCTGCCTCGTAGGTGCCTCTTGCGTCGGCTCGGGCGGAACAAGTTTCATCCTGCATGAGTCACCGGGCAGAGCTGACACCGTGCAGGGAAGAGGCAAGCATGTTCACCACCCGTCCCACCCTCCAGGGCACCTTCGGCATGGTGTCCAGCACCCACTGGCTGGCCTCGCAGTCGGCCATGGCCGTGCTGGAGGACGGCGGCAACGCCTTCGACGCGGCCGTGGCGGGCGCGTTCGTCCTGCACGTCGTGGAACCCCACCTGAACGGCCCGGCGGGCGAGGTGCCCATCCTGCTCGCCCCGGCCGACGGCGAGGTACGGGTGCTGTGCGGGCAGGGCGTCGCCCCGGCGGGCGCCACGGTCGCGCACTACCGGGCCCTCGGACTCGACCTCGTACCCGGCACCGGGCCCCTCGCGGCCGCCGTGCCCGGCGCCTTCGACGCCTGGCTGCTGCTTCTGCGCGACCACGGCACCAAACCCCTGGACGACGTGCTGAAGTACGCCATCGGGTACGCGGAGGACGGCCACCCGCCCGTGGAGAACGTCACCGCGACCGTGGAGAGCGTGCGGGAGCTGTTCGAGACCGAGTGGACCAGCTCGGCCGAGGTGTACCTGCCCGGCGGCCACGCCCCCCGCCCCGGCGAGCTGCTCCGCAACCCGGCCCTCGCCGCGACCTGGAAGCGCCTGCTCGCCGAGACCGCGGGCGCGGGCGACCGGGAGGCCCGTATCGACGCCGCCCGCGCGGTGTGGCGTACGGGCTTCATCGCCGAGGCCCTGCTCCGCCAGTCCCGCCGCCCCACGCTGGACTCCAGCGGCTCGCGTCACACCGGCACCCTGACCGAGACCGACCTCGCGGACTGGACGGCGAGCTACGAGGCTCCGGCCACGTACGACTGGCACGGCTGGACCCTCTGCAAGGCGGGCCCCTGGAGCCAGGGCCCGGCCCTCCTCCAGCAGCTCGCCCTGCTCCCGGCCGACCTCCCGGCGTACGGCGGCGCCGACTACGTCCACCTGCTGATCGAGGGCTGCAAGCTCAGCATGGCCGACCGCGAGGCGTGGTACGGCGACGCGGACGAGGTGCCGCTGACCGAGCTGCTGTCGGCGGAATACAACACCGCCCGGCGGGACCTGGTCGGCGCCGACGCCTCCTGGGAGCTGCGGCCGGGGAGCCCCGGCGGACGCACGCCCCGGCTGCCGAAGCTCGCCCACGCGCGCGTGCCGGGCGACGCGGTGGGGGTGGGCGAGCCCACGGTGGCCATGGCGGCCGAGCCCCGGGTGAGCCCCGACGGCACCACACGCGGGGACACCTGCCACCTCGACGTGGTCGACCGCTGGGGCAACATGATCGCCGCCACCCCCAGCGGCGGCTGGCTCCAGTCCAACCCGGTCGTGCCCGAACTGGGCTTCCCGCTCGGCACCCGGCTCCAGATGACCTGGCTGGAGGAGGGCCTGCCGAACACGCTGACGCCGGGCCGCCGCCCCCGTACGACGCTCTCCCCGTCGCTCGCCCTGCGCGACGGCGTGCCGGTGCTGGCCTTCGGCACCCCGGGCGGCGATCAGCAGGACCAGTGGCAGACGCACTTCTTCCTCGCGGCGGCCCTGCGCGCACCGGTCCGGGGCGGCCTCGACCTCCAGGGCGCCATCGACGCCCCGAACTGGCACAACGACGGTTTCCCCAGTTCGTTCTACCCGCGCGGCCAGCGGCCCGGCAGCGTGACCGTCGAGTCCCGGATGCCGGAGGAGGTCGTCGCGGAGCTGCGCCGCCGGGGGCACGACGTCACCGTGGGGGCCGCCTGGTCGGAGGGGCGGCTGTGCGCGGTCGCCCGCGATCCCGCCACCGGGGTGCTGTCCGCCGCGGCCAATCCGCGGGGAATGCAGGGGTACGCGGTGGGCCGCTGAGCCGCCCGGCGGGGCGCGGAGTCATCCACAGCCGGGGTGGCGATGTCGGCCGGCCGGGAGGTTGTCCACAGCCGGGAGGGGGATGTCGGCGGACCGTGGTCTCATGGACACATGATCGACGACACCGGAACCATCGAGGAGTTTCTCGCCCACCACTCCGCCGACGTGGAGGAGGCGATCCGCAAGGCCGCGGCCACCGAGATCCTGCCCCGCTTCCGCCGCCTCGCCGAGCACGAGGTGGACCAGAAGAGCGGGCCGCACGACCTGGTGACCGACGCCGACCGGCTCGCCGAGCGGTATCTCACCGAGGAGCTGAGCCGCCTGCTGCCCGGTTCCGTCGTGGTGGGCGAAGAGGCCGTGCACGCGAATCCGGCGACGTACGACGCCATCCGGGGCGACGCACCGGTGTGGATCATCGACCCGGTCGACGGCACCCGCCAGTTCGTGCACGGCAACGACGGCTTCTGCACCCTGGTCGCGCTCGCCCACCGGGGCACCGTGCTGGCCTCCTGGACGTACGCGCCGGTCCGGGACCAGTTCGCCACCGCCGTGCGCGGCAAGGGCGCCTTCCTGGACGGGGAGCGCCTGTTCGCCGGGCCGCCCACGCCCGGCCGGGACCTGGCCGTGGCCGTCTCCCACCCGGACTACACCACCGAGGAGCAGAAGCGCGCGTTGCGGGCCCTGTGGACCGACGGGGTGGCCCCGCGTTCCTGCGGCTCGGCGGGCCTGGAGTACCTGGCGATAGCGCGGGGCGAGACCGATGCCGTGGCCTTCTCCTGGGAGGCCGCCTGGGACCACGCGGCGGGCCTGCTGCTGGTGGAGGAGGCGGGCGGCGCCCACCTCACCCTCACCGGTGAGCCCTTCCGGATAACCGGCGGCAACGCGCTGCCGTTCACCGCCGCCCGCGACGCCACCACGGCCCGCAAGGTCGGGGAACTGCTGCGCACCGGGTGACGGATGCGGCCGGGGGGCCGCGGAGACCCCGGCCTATGCTGATCCGAGTTGCCATCGGCTGACGAGGGGGTCGGAAGGTGCCGTCGATGCTGGACGCGGTCGTGGTGGGAGCGGGGCCGAACGGGCTGACCGCCGCCGTGGAGCTGGCCCGCCGGGGCTTCTCCGTGGCCGTCTTCGAGGCGCGGTCCACCGTGGGCGGGGGCGCCCGCACCGAGGAGCTGACGCTGCCCGGCTTCCGGCACGACCCCTGCTCGGCCGCGCATCCCCTCGGGGTCAACTCGCCCGCGTTCCGCGCGATGCCACTGGAGCGGTACGGGCTGCGCTGGCTGCACCCCGAGCTGCCCATGGCTCACCCTTTCCTGGACGGCAGCGCGGCCGTGCTGGCCCGCTCGGTCGCGGAGACGGCCGCGTCCTTCGGCCCGCGCGACGCGGGCGCGTACCGCCGCCTGATCACCCCCTTCCTGCACCGCTGGGACACCCTGCTGCGGGACTTCATGTCCCTGCCGCTGACCGCGCTGCCCCGCGACCCGGTCACCCTGGCCCGCTTCGGCCTGGCCGGCCTGCCGCCCGCCACGGCTCTGATGAGCCGCTTCCACGACGAGCGCTTCAAGGCCCTCTTCTCCGGCCTGGTCGCCCACGCGATCGCCCCGCTGAGCGGCTTCGCCACCGGCGCCATCGGCCTGGTCTTCGCACTCGCCGCGCACGCCCGGGGCTGGCCGCTGCCACAGGGCGGCTCCCAGTCGATCTCGGACGCCCTGACGGCGTACCTGCTCGACCTCGGCGGCACGGTGCACACCGACTACGAGGTCAAACGCCTGGACGACCTCCCCCCGGCCCGCGCCTACATCTTCGACACCTCACCCACCGCCCTGGCCCGTATCGCGGGCTTCGGCAACTACTACGACGGCTACCGCTACGGCCCCAGCGTCTTCAAGATCGACTACGCGCTGGACGGCCCGGTCCCCTGGACCGCCCCCGAGGCCCGCGTGGCGGGCACGGTCCAGCTGGGCGCGAACCAGGCCGAGATCGCCCGCGCCCTGCGTGCCGCGTCCCGCGAGGACCGCGCCCCGGACCCCCCGTTCCTGATCACGGTGCAGCCCAGCGTGGCCGACCCCACCCGCGCCCCCGAGGGCAAGCAGGTCTTCTGGGTCTACGGCCACGTCCCCAACAACTGGCAGGGCGACCTGACGGACGCGATCGAACGCCAACTGGAGCGCTTCGCCCCGGGTTTCCGCGACCGAGTCCTGGCCCGAGCCACGGCGGGCCCACCCGAGCTGGCGGCGCGGAACGCCAACTACATCGGCGGCGACATCGCCTGCGGCGCGGTGGACGGCCTCCAACTCCTGCTCCGCCCCCGCCCCACCCTCTTCCCCTACCGCACCCCCCACCCCGCCGTCTTCCTCTGCTCCTCCGCGACTCCCCCCGGCGCCGGGGTACACGGCATGTCGGGCCACAACGCGGCCAAGGACGTCTGGAGAAGGCTGAGGCAACGATGACCACGATCACGCTCGTCCAGGGCGACATCACGGAGCAGCGCGTCGACGCGATCGTCAACGCGGCGAACTCGTCCTTGCTGGGCGGGGGAGGGGTGGACGGCGCGATCCACCGCCGAGGCGGCCCGTCGATCCTGGCCGCCTGCCGCGACCTCCGCGCCTCCCACTACGGCGGGGGTCTCCCCACGGGCGAGGCTGTCGCCACGACTGCGGGGGATCTTCCGGCGGAGTGGGTCATCCACACGGTGGGCCCGGTGTGGCAGGGGCCCGGCTCCGATCCGGCCTTGCTGGCGTCCTGCTATCGGGAGGCACTGCGGGTGGCGGACGAGGTGGGGGCACGGACGGTCGCGTTCCCGGCGATCTCCACCGGGGTGTACCGCTGGCCTGCGGAGGAGGCGGCGCGGGTCGCGGTGGAGACGGTGCGGGCGGCTGATACGGGGGTGGAGGAAGTTCGGTTCGTGCTGTTCGACGAGCGGATGTTCGGGTTGTTCGCGGGGGAGTTGGGCTAAGGGGGAGGCGTGACCGAGGGCATCGCATGGATTCTGGAGCCCTGTCTGATCGACTCCGTGACGTTCGCCCGCGGTGCCGAGCCTGCCGAGCTTGCGCTCCGGCTGGGAGCGCGTCCAGGTGAGCAGCCGCGGCGGGCGTCTTCGGCAGAGGCGATGGACCTGCTCGCGGGTGGTGGCGTCGAAAGTGTCGTCAGGGTGGGACGCGCGGGCGACTGGTCCTTCGCCATCGAGTACGGCGACGCTGTCGGTCCCACCAGCAGCGGCCTGAGTGCTGTCTCTGCCATGGGGGTGGAGGCGGTCAGCTTCTCCTTGAGCCCGTGGCATCCGCCGTCGATGTTCACCTACCACCACGACGGCGACCACGTCTGCTCATTCGGCATAGGGGAAGAATCCCGCCGGTGGGGCAAGAATCCCGACCTGCTGGTTCCCGCGCTCACCAGGGCGCGAGTGCTACCGGCTCAGCCACAGCTGAGCGATACGGACGCCGAACGCGTCCGTCGACTGAGCGTCCTGGCGCTCGAGGAGCACTTCCGATTGCGCCTGCCACGGGTGGACGTGATGGACGGGCAACTGCCCACCTTCCTAGGGCGGTAGTGGTCAATAAAGCCGGCATTCCCAGGGCTCGATTTCAGGCTCCCCTGGAGGCAGCTTCCCCGTGCAGTACTGATAGAGCCACACCGCTGCCCGGCGCTCCGCGTACTTCTCATTGACTGGTTCACCGTGCTCGTCCAGTTCGAGAGTATTGGCGAAGATCGCCACGCAGATTTCCATCTGTGAGGGTGACTCGCGCAGCTCTTCCCAGTAATCGATCCCGTCCAACATCGGATGGCCCACCGATCCTCGGGCAAGCCAGCCGGCGAAGCGTCGCAGGGCCCCCGAGGCGCCGTGAGTGAGGTGCGAAGACATACGAAGAACTTAGTGGTCGACGCTCGAAGTCCTTCGGGGGTTGACCCGAGAACAGGGTTTGTGGCGAGACTGGGCCGGGTTGTTTGGTTGTAGAGCGAGGCTGCCACCAGGGTCGGGCCGCCGTATAGCGCCGCCGCTGCTGCTCGCCGGGCCCAGTCGCTGATCGCCCAGTCAGGGGGTGTCGTTGACGAGTATGTCAACGACACCCTGATGGTCCAGACGGCGAGGCGGGCATGTGTCAGCCCAGTGTGTACTCCAAAACGTAGGAGTGGCTGCCGTCTTCGGACTGGGTGATCTCGAAGGCACCCGTGATCCCCGCGAGGTCACCGGAACCTGTTCCCTGGACCACGCGGATCGCGATCTGCTCACCATGGCTACCGGGCGCGCTGTGCTGGGGGACGAAGGAGCCCTTGCGGCCGTTGAGTTCGCCCGTGAATCGCTCCACGGCGACATAGGCGGTGGGACTGCCCTCGATGTCGGCCACCGACAGCATGTGCACGGTGCTGGTGCCAGCCAAGCCGCCCTGGAAGGTCTTGGTGATCCGCACGGCCAAGCGCGGCGCCCGGGCCTTCGTCGAGCACCTCCGGTTCGAATGATGTGAGGTTGAACGTTCCGCTGGCCTTCGTGCTCATTCCGCACCCCTCGAATCTTGATCGTCTGTATCGCGCAGCAGCCTTGCGCACAGCACTGACAATCCCTGCACGATGACCGTCGAAAGCCCGGCTCAGTACTTGCGGCAGGGCGTCGACGCCATGACGTCGCAGGATGCAGGGACGGGTGTGGCCTGGTGTCGG
Organism: Streptomyces sp. NPDC090119; assembly: GCF_044747085.1. Classification (NCBI taxonomy): domain Bacteria; kingdom Bacillati; phylum Actinomycetota; class Actinomycetes; order Kitasatosporales; family Streptomycetaceae; genus Streptomyces; species Streptomyces sp. NPDC090119. The sequence continues at coordinate 551,051 of NZ_JBIVDK010000001.1, forward strand.
CCCGTTCTCCGTTGTCCTCGAAGGATCGGCCGCTTTCCTCCCATGCCCCTCGCCTCCGCCGTGCCCGTCGTGCTGACCGCCTCCGAGCGCCACCGGCTGAGGAAGATGGCCTACGGCCACAAGACTCCGCATCAGGCCCGGCAGCGGGCAACCATCGTGCTACTGGCGCCCGAGGGCGCCCCAACGCCCGGATAGCCGCGCAGACCCGGCTGCACGTGGACACGGTGCGCACCTGGCGGGGCCGCTTCGCCGCTGGAGGCATGCCCGCCCTGGCTGACCGCAAGCGGTCCGGCCGGCCGGTCTCGTTCACCGCGCTGCAGGTTGCCGAGGCCAAGGCGCTGGCCTGTCAGTTACCCGCCGAGACCGGCGTTGGCCTACCTGGCCGCCTACGACGTCCATCACGCCCGTGTCTTTGGCCGCTGCGAACCCAAGACCGGCATCAGGCCCTTCATGAACCTGGCCACCCAAGTCATGACCACCGAGCCCTACGCCAGTGCCAGACGCGTCTTCTGGATCGTCGACAACGGCTCATCCCACCGAGGGAAGAAGGCCATAGATCGCTTGACCAGGGCGTTTCCGAACGCTGTCATGGTCCACACCCCCGTGCACGCCTCCTGGACGAACCAGACCGCTACAACGCCACAGCACAGCCGTTCCAGTGGAGGTTCACCACCTCCGACCTGGACGATCTGCTGGCCAGGCTCGACCGACACACACTCGATCGGCCGGAAGAATCCTCCGCCCGTCTCACCGCATGATCAAACCCCGAAGGACTTTGAGCGTTGACCACTTAGCTTCACTCCCGGGCCCGGCCCATGGTCCGCAGCGTCGTCGCCGAGCATCCCGACCGACTGACTGGCAAACGGCATGGATCGCGCGTCCAGGTAGGTGCCGCCTCATCTCAAGATGCTCGATGAGACTTTCGAGGGGGTGGCGGGGTGAAGGGGGCTGGGCGTTCCTGAGGGCAACCGGGCTAGGGCCCGCTGCTCAGTCGCCCGCGAACCACACATAACTGCCTGGGGTGGACACGCACTCACGCAGCACTTCGGAGAGATCATCCAGCGCTGAACGCTGCCGCTCGTCCGCGCACCGCTGCTTCAGACCAGGCACCTCGGTGAGGGCGGCTGCGGCCTCCTGCTCGTTCATCACCGTGTCCCCGTAGAGGTCTACGGCGGTGAGCCGACCGGGGACCCCGAGATAGTGCAGCGACCCCAACGCGTCGGCCAACGCCTCCGCAGCGCCGTAGCACCCCCACAGGAACGTCACGCGGGCCTTCTTCCAGTTTCGAGCCGGACGTGCCGAGTGCAGTTCCACATCAATTCCCACGCTGGTCATCATGCGCGGTCTTCTGAATGCCGAGTAGCCCTGCCTCGTCCGAGCTCGCTTGCCCGGAGTTCTCGCCGCGAGCTACTGGACGCGGGGTGTCCGGGGGTAGTGAATGTCCAGGATGACGGCCGTTCCGGCGATGGATCGGTCCTCGTGCATGGTGATCACCTGGCCGGGCCGGAGGTGCTGCCATTGCGGAGGATCGAGCGGGGCGAGTCGCACCGATGATCGTCCGCCGGGTGCCAAGAAGGGTATGGACTCCACCCAGAGCCGGGCGATGTCGAGGGCGGGTTCGCCGCTAGGGGTTCGATTTCCGATGTTCCACATCGGTCGCAGGACACCGGCCCCGTCGAAGGGGGTTTGCCGTCGAGCTTCGGAGGCTTGCCGGAGGGTGAGATCTGCTCGGATGACGCCGTGGCGTGTCTCGTAGGAGCGCCAACGACACCAGGCCGCACTTCTCGTCAGCCGCAGCTGCTCGGCCGCGGTGGTCAAGGTCTCCCAGAAGCTGAGGGGGAGCGGTTCGATGTCGCCGAGTTCCTCCAGCAACGCGAGAGCGGTGTCCCATTCGTCTTCCCTGAGGTACTCCCAGACGTCCCGCACCGTGATGTCGTTCTCGGTGGCGATCTCTTCGGGGACCAGCAGGGTCGCCGCTTCGAGCAGCTTGGGGACGTCCATTTCCCCGATTCTGGCCCACCACGCGGCGAGGAAGGTCCGCCGGTCGGGAGAAGGGTTCTGCCGTGTCCAGGAGACGTGGAAGATAGCGGGGTGACCAATATCAGCGACGCCCATGTGAAGGTCCACTTCCGCATGGACGTGGACGAGGACGGCTGGCCTCCAGCGAGTGTCGAGAGCCTGTGGGCGGTCGACCTCGGCGACGGGACGGTGCGGCTCGACAACACGCCCTGGTTCGTGCGTGGGGTCGCCAGTGGGGACGTCATCCAGGTGCAGAGCGACGAGGACGGCGTGCGCTGGGCCGGAGAGACGGTCCAGGAGTCGGAGAACTGCACGATCCGTCTGATCGTGATGAAGGACGGAGGCTCGGCCGCCGCCCGGCAGAGTGTGCTGGAGGTCTTCCACCGACTCGGCACGACCGGGGAGGGGATCGAGCGGTACCGGATGGTGGCCTTGGACGTCCCGCCCGACGCGGACCTCCCAAGAATTCGAAGGCTCCTGGAGCACGGTGCGGCCAAGGAGTGGTGGCACTGGGAGGAAGGGTGCGTCACCGCTGCTTGGCGAGCCCAGTCCGGTGTGCGTGCGTTGCCGCACCTGGAGCAGTAGAAGACCGTCATGTACTCCCCCTGACCCGGTCCGTGCCGGAGACTGCGGCCGTTCAGGCTCCACGGTCGGAGCGCGCGGGCGCGGCTCCATCTCTGAGGGGCCTCAGTAGTACTTCACGACTGCTCGTCACACCCCGGTTCGTCGCCTTCCAGGGCGCGATCCGAAGCCGAGCCGCCCCTGTCGTGTGCAGACGCCGTGCTGATCCGCAGGCAGCCGTCCGTGCCGAACAGGTCGATCAACTGCGACAGGTGGGCTCGAGCCGCGCTACGGCCGGGGGTTTCTCCGATGGTCACCCGCGCCCCTCTAGGTCGGCCCAGACGACCTTTCCCCAGCGCCGCACGTCGGTGCCCCCAGTCCGATGCCAGCGCTGTCACGAGGTACAGGCCACGCCCGCTCTCCTCGTCATCCTTCGGCGTGCACGGCGCGGGCGGCGTCCGGGAGAAGTCCGCCACGGCCACGCGGACGGTGGACGGCGCCGTGCGTTCCACGATCACGCGGATGGACTCGCGGCGGGCGTGCCGCACGGCGTTGGCCACCAGCTCGGAGACGACCAGGACACCATCTTGGGCAAGCCTCTCCAGACCCCACGCGGTACAGGCCGCGCGCACGAGGCGCCGAGCTGTGCCGGTGCTCTCCGGCTCGCGTGGCAGGGTCTCGCTGTAACCGGGGTGCCCGGTCGGACGGGATGTGGTGGTCATGGTCACCGGGCGCCCCCGTCCGGGGCTTTCTGTGGTCGACACGAGCAGTCAGCGGAGCGTGGGCTGCCGAAGAGGCCCGGCACGTCATCGACACATCGGGAGACCTGTCTTCGGAGCGCACGGCTGCGCGGGCCCGCGAGGTTCTGCACCGGCTGAAGCAGTACGAGGACGTACCCGAGGCGCGCGAGGTGCTGACTGACTACGGCTACCTGCTGCTCGCCTGACCCGGACGTGCGAGTCGGGGACGGCAGGATCTGGGGCTTCGCTACCTGCTGGGGCCACCACGAACTCACCCGCGCAAAAGCCCGGTTGACCTTGGCTGAGAAGGCCAGTGGCAGCCTCCGGTTCGTGCCGTATCCCTACGGCCGCCGGTAGGCCGAGGTGTCGACACGACCGTGCGGCTCAGGTCACCCAGCAAGGCCCGCCGCCAGTAGGGGGTTTCAGTCTGAGACGACCGTCTAGGTTGGCTCATGTGAACCTGTTGGGGCGGAGGTACCGATATGTCGGACCGGTCGAGCTGTTGATGATGGTCCCGTCTGGCGGTGGTGGGCGCCGGATCGGCTCGGCGGCTGAGTTCGGGAGGTGGGTCGGTGAGCAGTCGGCGTCCGAACTGGCCGAGCCGTTCACCTTCGTGGTCGGTGTGGACGGTGTGCTTCGGTTGGCGCCGCGGCGGAGCGAGCATGTGGCCTGTGCCGGGGGAGGGGCGGTTCTGGGCGCCGGGGAGATCAGCTTTGTGCGTGAGGCAGGGGGCTGGGGCGTGGGTGAGGTGAGTAATCACTCCACCGGCTACTGCCCGGACGTCACGTCCTGGTCGGCCGTCGCTCGGGCGTTGGACGATGTCGGGCTCGGGCGGCCGTCCCGCTTCACGCACGAGGTGGTGTTCCGGCGGTGCCCCGGATGCCAGGAACACAACATCGTCCGCGAGAACTACTTCGTCTGCGTCTTCTGTGGCAGCGACCTGCCGGAGGTGTGGAACGTGGATTCCACCTGATGACTCCGATGCTGCGCGCAACTCTGCTCGCCAGCACAGGCCATGGTCTACTTCCCGCCGTGACCGACCACTGCTGCGAGGCGATGAGCCGCCAGGTGAACGCATCCTGCGATCAGCACGACGACCCGTACTCCTGCCCCGACGCGTTGGTCGAGTTCAGCGCCAAGTTCCAGGAGTACGGGCTGATCATCCACGACGGTGGCACATCGAGCAGTGCCATCGGATTCTGTTCCTGGTGCGGGCGGCGGCTGCCTGAGTCGCAACGGGAGCGGTGGTTCGAGGAGTTGGAGCGGCGGGGGATCGAGCCGGGGGAGGACGACATCCCCGCCGAGTTCGAGGACGAGCGCTGGCTCGTCTCCGCGCCCCGGTGACCCAGGTCAGCGGGCCTCCGCCGACACGAGCTGTCGATCCTCCGTGACGGGCACCGTGCGTACCCTCCTCGGCCCGAACACGCTGAGCCCCGCGCTCACCCCCAGCGCCACCACCGCAGCGACCAGCGCCGCCCGCAGCCCCGTCAGGAAGTGACCCGAGGACGCCTGGCCCACCAGGAGCCCCATCACCGCCACCCCGATGAGGCCGCCCAGTTGGCGTGAGGCGTTGAGGACGCCGGAGGCGATGCCCGCGTTGGCGGGGTCCACCGAGCCGAGCATGGCGTTGGTCATGGACGGTACGACCAGGCCGAGGCCGAACCCGGCGACCACGAACTGCGCGACGATCCGCACGTACGAGTCCGAGCCGACGACCGGGATCAGGGCGAGGTAGCCGAGGGTGCCCAGGGTGTTGCCGATGATCAGTACGGAACGGGCGCCGTACCGCTTGACCAGCGGGCCGCAGCACAGGTTGGCGGTCATGACGGCGGCTGTCATGGGCACGAAGGCGAGGCCCGCGGTGATCGGGGAGTAGCCCCAGACCTGCTGGAAGAACAGGCTGAAGACGAAGATGAGGCCGTAGAACGCGAAGTTGAGCAGCGCGCCGATGAGCGAGGTCGCGGTGAACGCGGGGCGGCGGAACAGGCGCAGCGGCAGCATCGGGTCGTGGGTACGGCGTTCGGCGGCCAGGAAGCCGGTCAGGGCCAGCACGCAGACGACCAGGCAGGTCAGCACGGTGGCCGAGGTCCAGCCCCGCGCGTTGGCCTCCACCATCGCCCCGGTCAGCGCGCCCAGTCCGACCACCGCGAGCAACTGGCCCGGCAGGTCCAGCGAGCGGGCCGCGGAGACGTCACGGGCGGGCGCGGGACGGGCGTAGGCCCGGACGAGGACGATGCCCAGGGCGGCGATCGGGACATTGACGAAGAAGATCGAGCGCCAGCCGACGGTCTCCACCAGCAGACCGCCCACCACCGGGCCGAGGGCCAGGGCGAGGCTGCCCGCCGCCGCCCACAGGCTCACCGCGCGGCTGCGCGCACCGGGGTCGGGGAAGTTGGTGTTCACCACGGACAGCGACGACGGCACGATCATCGCGGCGCCCACCCCCTGGAGGACGCGGGCCGCGATCAGCGTGACCAGGGTGGGGGCGGCGCCGCAGATCAGCGAGGTCACGGCGAAGAGCGCGTAGCCGCCTATGAAGATCCGCTTGGGGTCGTAGCGGTCGCCCATGGCGCCCGCGGTCAGCAGGAAGGCCGCGAAGGTGAGGGCGTAGCCGTTGATCACCCACTCCAGGCCGGAGAGGCTGCCGCCGAACTCGGCGCCGAGCGCCTTGGTGGCGACGTTCACGACACTCACGTCGAGGATGACGACGACGAAGCCGAGGCACGCGGCGAACAGGGTGAGTCCTGGCCGGGTCTGGTGCGGTTGGGTCCGGGGCACGGGTCTTCCTTCCGAGCGGGGGAGGGGAAGTGGGGGTGCGGGCGCAGGGCGGTATGCCGGCCGCTCCGGTAGACTGTTCGCTGCTAGACGAACAGTTGGAGTGTACGCAGATCATCGAACACTCTGCAATCCCGTACGCCCGGCGTGTGCGGAAGCGAGCGAGACGGAGCGATCAGGCATGGCGGCACAGACCCCTCGGCGTCAGGACGCGACGAGCCACCGCACCCCGCCCGTCCACACACCCCCGGACGAAGTCGCGCTGGAGACCGCCCTGTTGGCCCTCGCCGATCCCGTACGCCAGACCCTGGTGCGGGAGTTGGCCGACGCCGGGGACTGGGAGCGGGCCTGCGGCAGCTTCGACGTACCGGTCACCAAGGCGACCCTCAGCCGCCACTTCGCCGTGCTGCGCGAAGCGGGGCTCCTGGAGCAGCGGGACGCCGGACCCAAGCGCCTCAACCGGCTCCGCAAGCCGGAGTTCGACGCCCAATTCCCCGGCCTGCTGGACCTGGTGCTCGGGCACGGAGGCGCCGCCCAGCGGACGTGACCTGATGCGGGAGCCCTTTTTACGCGTCCGGTGCCCGCCGGGCCGAGGAGCCTTCGGCCGCCGCCCGCGGGGCCGGGATCGCGGGGGCGAGGCGAGCGTGCACGCGGGACCGGCGTTCGTCGGACTTCTCGCACAACTCCCGTACCGCCGAGGCGAATCGCTCGGGAGAGGGCGGGTCCTCCGGGCCGAGCAGCCGCTCCTTGAGCTTGGCGCGGTCCGCCGTGTACCGGTCCTGGCGCGGATCGCGCACCGAGTCCAGCAGATACCGTACGGTCGCCGCGTCCGGAGTGAGTACGGTGCCGGCCGACACCGTGGGGAAGGCGGCCCGGAACTCCTCCTCGGGCAGCCCTGAGGTGTTGGCGACGGCGTACGGCTTCTCGCTGCTCAGCCAGTCCGAGACCACGCTGGACACATCGCTGATCAGCAGGTCGGCCACGTTGAAGCAGGCGTAGAGCGCCGGGCGGGGGCCGGTCACGATCAGGTGCTCCCACTCGGGGAACGACGCCCAATACGCCTTCTCCCAGGCGGCCGTGGCCCACTCGATCCGGGACTCGCGGTCGCCGTCGGGGGTGCCCTGGAGCATCATCCGCTCCAGTTCGTCCGCCGCGCCACGGAACACGGTCGAGGTGAGACCGTCCAACTCCACCGTGCGGCGCACCAGTTCGTCCTGAGCCCGCTGGCCGGGCCGGGGGCCGGAGCGCCGCGCGTTCGCCTCGCGGATCAGCGTCCGGACGCGTGCGTCGGCCGCGCCCGCGCGCGGGTCCACCGAGCCGGTCATCGGGTGCGGCTTGTACAGCACGCGGACCAGCGGGTCGTTGAGCAGCTGCGCGACGATGTGCTCGCCCGCGAGGACCACCGAGGTGTTGCCCGGATTGCCGTCCCACCCCTCCCAGGTCGGGGCGTACAGCACGGTCGTGTACGCGCCTTCCGGCGGCCCCGAGTACGCCTGGATCGGCGCCAGTTGAGGGCGGCCGACCTCCACGACGTCCTTGTCCTCCACCCCGACGTCGGCGAGCGCGTACCGCTCGCGCGCCGCCGGTCCCGCCACCCACACTTCGTCGTACGCCTTCGCGTAGGGGTTGCAGGAGGACAGCTTGTCGCTCTCGCCGTGGTTGACGAACGCGTGTTTGATGGCGGGAATGCGCAACACCTGGGACGTCTTGCCGGAGTTGGCCGGATGCAGCATCGCCTTCAGCGTGGAGTTCTCCAGCGCGAACAGCGTGGCGACCTTCGGGAGGCAGAGGACGGGTACGTCCGTCGCGTCGATCTTCTGCACCATGAACCGCTCGCGCAGAACGATCAGCGGCCGTTCAAGACCGGCCAGCGTGGCGAGCCACATGTTGGCCTGGTAGGCGGAGGAGGCGCCGCCGGAGAAGTACATCGCCACGGTCGGGCGGTACTCGGCCAGCCAGTCGTCCAGCCACTCCATGACCCGCGTGTCGCTCGCGGCCCGCCTCTCCGGCAGCAGCCAGGTGGCGAGACGGGCGACGCCCATGGCGATCAGGGTGAGGGAGGCGGCGAGGCCGATCGCTCCCCAACGGGCGTGCGCGGTGAGGGCGGTGACCAGGAGCCCCGCCGTGGCCGGGGCGGAGAACGCCAGTAGGCGGTGACCGGCCCGGCGGGCCAGGACGCGCGGCGGCGCGACGGTCGGGTTCAGCGCGGAGACGTCGATGTTGCGCGTCACGACCGGCAGGGTCCGGGCACGCCGCACCAGCAGCGAGACCGCCTGGCAGGCGAAGTGCAGCACGTAGAACACGCTCAGCCCGCCGAGCAGCGCGGGCGTCTCCCGCTCCGGGTCGATGCCGTCGATCCGCAGCAGCGCCACCATCAGCAGCATGTCGCGCAGCAACTGCCGTACGGTCACGTCCAGTCGGATGCGGCTCAGCGGGGACAGCAGCGCCGGGTACCGGTGCAGGAGGTACGCGTCGAGCGCGAGACCGGCCGCGCCGGAGGCGACGAGAAGCGGGGCGTTCGGGAGCAGCGCGCCGGTCAGCTGCCCGGCGAACAGCACGAACAGCGCGCATATCGCGCACAGCGCGGGTAGCTGGGTCCAGATCCTGGGGAGGAGTCCGGCAAGGGGCACGGTGGGAGCTCCTGCTGTTCGTACGACGGGACACGCGGCGCCGGAACGACCCCGGCCACCCGCGCCCGCCCCAGCCCCACGCACAGCCAACGACCGGCCTTACCAGCGGTCACGTCCCCCGAGCGCGTTCGAATCCGCCCCGGCCTTCCTGACCGGCGGGACCTCTGAGACGGCCCGCCCCGGCCCCGTGGCATCATCGGCCGGGGTTCCGGTGCAGAAAGGGTCGCGGAGGGTGATGGAACGGGTTCTGGGGGTGTCCGGCCGGGCCGGGGCGCTGCTCGACGGGGTCTCGCTGGAGATGACCGGCAAGGACGCGCCCCGACTGGAGGAGGCGCGCGACGGCATCACCCCGGGGACCCGGATCAACGTCACGTATCTCGCGGGCGAGGACCCCGGTATGCGGCTCACGGCGGCGCGTGCGGTGCGCGGACACGGGTTCGTGCCGGTGCCGCATCTGTCGGCCCGGCGACTGCCGTCCAGCGCGGAGCTGGAACGTTTCCTCGCCGGGCTCGCCGAGGCGGGCGCCGTGCAGAACGTGTTCGTGGTCGGCGGCGACCCCGCCCGCCCCGAGGGACCGTACGAGGACGCGCTCTCCGTGATCCGCGGCGGCCTGCTCCAGCGGTACGGGGTCCGGCACGTCGGCGTCTGCGGCTACCCGGAGGGGCACCCGGCGATCGACGACGACACGCTGTGGTCCGCGCTCACCGACAAGGCGGCCGCGCTCGAGGAGGCGGGGCTCGCGGGTGAGGTCATCACCCAGTTCGGCTTCGACGCCGACGCCGTCCTCGGCTGGCTGGAGGCCCTGCGCGGGCGCGGGGTCCACCTCCCGGTGCGGGTCGGCGTGCCCGGCCCGGCGGGGGTGCGGCGGCTGCTCGGGTACGCGACCCGGTTCGGGGTCGGCACCGGGGCCACGGTCGCCCGGAAGTACGGGCTGTCGCTGACCAACCTGATGGGCACGGCAGGCCCGGACCGCTTCCTGGACGCCCTGGCCGACGGCTGGGACCCGGCCCGCCACGGCACCGTCAAGCTGCACTTCTACACCTTCGGCGGGCTCCGGCCGACCGCCGAGTGGATCACCCGGTACCGGCAGGAGCGGGGCTGATCCCGTCCGACGTGAATGTCGGAAACTCGCCAGCCTCGGGCGTCGCCCTGCCCCATGCTGGAGGCATGCGGAACGCGACCACCAGCACCCAGCCCCCCTCCTTCGACCGGGAGCACCACGTGCACGCCGTCCAGTCCAAGGACGCCCGGTTCGACGGCTGGTTCTTCACCGCCGTGCTCACCACCCGCATCTACTGCCGCCCGAGCTGCCCCGCGGTTCCGCCCAAGCCCGAGAACATGACCTTCTACCCGAGCGCCGCCGCCTGCCAGCGCGCCGGGTTCCGCGCCTGCAAGCGCTGCCGCCCGGACGCCACCCCTGGCTCCCCGGAGTGGAACCACCGCGCCGACCTGGTGGCGCGCGCCATGCGGCTCATCGCGGACGGCGTCGTGGACCGCGAGGGCGTGCCCGGACTCGCCGCCCGGCTCGGCTACTCCGCCCGCCAGATAGAGCGCCAGCTCCTCGCCGAACTCGGCGCCGGACCCCTCTCGCTGGCCCGCGCCCAGCGCGCCCAGACCGCGCGGCTGCTGATCGAGACCACCGCGCTGCCCATGGCGGAGATCGCCTTCGCCGCCGGGTTCTCCTCCATCCGCACCTTCAACGACACCGTCCGCGAGGTCTTCGCCCTCGCCCCCAGCGACCTGCGCGCCCGCGCACCCCGCGCCCAGGCGGCCGGGACCGCGGGCACACTCACGCTCCGGCTGCCGTTCCGTGCCCCGCTGAACCCGAGCAACCTCTTCGGCCACCTCGCCGCCACCGCCGTACCCGGCGTGGAGGAGTGGCGGGACGGCGCCTACCGGCGCACGCTCAGGCTGCCGTACGGGCACGGCATCGTCGCCCTCACCCCCGAGGCCACCCACATCGGCTGCCGGATCGGCCTGAGCGACCTGCGGGACCTCACCGTCGCCATCAGCCGATGCCGGAGGCTGCTCGACCTCGACGCCGACCCGGTCGCGGTGGACGAGCGGCTGCGCGCCGACCCGCTGTTCGCCCCGCTGGTGGACGCCGGGCCGGGGCGCCGGGTGCCGCGTACGGTCGACGAGGCGGAGTTCGCCGTACGCGCGGTGCTCGGGCAGCAGGTGTCCACGGCCGCCGCCCGCACCCACGCGGCCCGGCTGGTCACCGCGCACGGCAAACCGCTGGACGACCCCGAGGGCGGCCTCACCCATCTCTTCCCCGACCCCGACGCGCTGGCCGGTGTGGACCCCGAGACCCTCGCCATGCCGCGCAGCCGCCGCAACACCCTGATGACCCTGGTCGGCGCGCTCGCCGACGGCACCCTGAACCTGGGCGTCGAGACCGACCGGGCCGAGGCCCGCGCCCAGCTGCTGAGCCTGCCCGGCTTCGGCCCCTGGACCGCCGACGTCATCGCCATGCGCGCTCTGGGCGACCCCGACGCCTTCCTCCCCACCGACCTCGGCGTCCGGCGCGCCGCCGAGACCCTGGGCCTGCCCGGCACCCCGGCCGCGCTCACCGCCCGCGCCGAGGCATGGCGCCCCTGGCGGGCCTACGCCGTGCAGTACCTGTGGGCGACCGACAGCCACCCGATCAACTTCCTCCCGGCCTGAACCGCCCGCATCGCCTGACCGCCTCAGGGTTACCCAGTAAGGAATCCCCGTGCGACACCACACCGTGATCGACAGCCCCTACGGGCCGCTGACCCTCGTCGCGGACGCCGACGACGCCCTGTGCGGCCTGTACATGACCGACCAGCGGCACCGCCCGGCCGACGACACCTTCGGCCCGCGCGACGACAGCCTCCGCGTCTTCGCCGAGACCCAGGAGCAGTTGGCGGCCTACTTCGCCGGTGAGATCCAGCGGTTCACCGTCCGGCTCGGCCTGCACGGCACCCCGTTCCAGCGCCGGGTCTGGGACCAGCTGAACGAGATCCCCTACGGGGAGACCCGGAGCTACGGCCAACTCGCCCTCGCCCTCGACGCCCCCGGCGCCTCCCGCGCGGTCGGCCTCGCCAACGGCCGCAACCCGGTCGGCATCATCGTCCCCTGCCACCGCGTCGTCGGCTCCGACGGCAGCCTCACCGGCTACGGCGGCGGCCTGGACCGCAAGCGGCGGCTCCTGGCCTTCGAGCGGGGCTCGGAGCGTGCCGAGGCGGGAGTGCTGTTCTAGGGCGGGCCCGCACAGTCCCGCCCGGCTCGCGACACGCCTAGCCGTCGCCCACCGGGACCAGCCCCTGCAGCAGCGTCGGCAGCGCCGTGCCGATCGGCTCGCGCACCACCTCGTCCGCGAGGTCGTCGTACGGGGTCGGCTCGGCGTTGACGACGATCAGCCGGGCGCCGTGGTCCGCCGCGACCCCGGCCGCCCCGGCGGCGGGCTGCACCTGGAGGGTGCTCCCCACGGCCACGAACACCGAGCACGCCTTGCTGATCGCCGGCGCCTGGCCGAGGACCACCGGGTCGAGGTTCTCGCCGAACATCACCGTTGCTACTGAACTTGAACTCGTGATGTCGGCCCTGGATCTCCCTGTGCTGTCAGGACGTCTGCTCTACGATCCTGTGCTTTCCAAGCGTGAGGCAACGAGCGCCACGAAGTGCTGGAGGACGGCGAACGGCAGCGTTTGATTCCCGTCGAAGTAGACCTCTGCCGGCTTCTCCTCCTCGGCTGCGTAGACAAGCACCGTCACGGTTGTCGGCCCTGGCGCCGGTGAAGCAGGCACAGAAGAGGCTCCGCCCGGAACCATGCGGGCTTCGCTGAGCTCGAAATGTGTCATCCGGCCTTCAGTTGCGCCCGTCTCGGTCGTGAGGGCGCAGAACAGATCACCGTCGTAGTCCCAGGTCAGCAAAGACATGGCGATGATGCTGCCATACCTGGCGCCGTAAGGGGTCGGGCATTTTCATCACCGCGTTGGTCAGGCGCCAGATCCATGCTCAGGCCGGTGCCCGTCAGACAGCCACCGATGACTTCCGGCCGGTACTGAAGCATCTTGAGCTTGCGTTTCACCGCGCGGGTTACCTGGCTGAGGTCGGCGGCAGCGAGGTTGCCGAGGTCGCTTTTGGCCAGCGACCAGATGCCCTCCTGCGGGTTGAGGTCCGGGGCGCAGGTCGCAGGACGATCGGGCCGCCGAGCTGGGTATGGGCGCGGATGACCAGGTCGCGGTAGTCCTTCCAGCCGAAGCCCTTCGGTTCGGCCTTGCGGCCCGGTACTCGCGGATCGCGTAGATCAGACGGGACCGCTCGCCGAGCTGGCCGTCCGCCCGGATCAGCCGAAGTTCACCGACCGCCGCACCGGCGCGCGCGTCGACCTGCTGTTCGCCATCCGGGCCCGCCGCGTCTCCACGCACTGCATCGACAAACGGCGACAGCCCGTCTTCTGCCGCTCGTCGACGTCCGACAGGGCGGGGCAGGCTCCGCACCGCGCTGATATCGGAGTGCGCACAGGCCCAAGAGAGTGTCAAAGTCACTGCCGTGACCTTGATGAACGTGCTCGTTGATTTCGCCCGAACCGGCCGGATCGGCCCTCTTCATTGCGGTATGCCCCTGACCGAGGCTGAAGACCTTCTCGGCCCGGGGCGCCCGCACCCCGCCCACATCATGATGGGGCCCGATATCGACGGCTACCCCTACTCCTGGAACGGGCTGCGACTGGTGGTCACGCAGCGGGCCGTCAGTGGCATCTGGATCGACCTCTGGCCTGGTTCGACCGCCGAACTCCCGCCTCTCGTCCTGCCCGATTCCGAGTCATTCGAGGCCACCGTGCTCCGCGAGGAACTGCTCACCGCCCTCGACACCGCTGGCTGCCACCACGAGGTCAACCCTGTCCTGACCTTCGGCGAGCAGTCGAGCATCCTCACCCAGCCGGCCGAGGTCTGCGCTGTGTTCAGCCTGCCTGGCCGGGACCACCACGTTCCCCACCGCGATCGGCACTACCTCGACGTGATGCACAAGCGCACGGCTTGACATCGCTGATTCCACAGCATGATCCGGTTCACGTGGCCTTCGACCATGCCGGAGTTCCAGGGCAGCGTGAGGCCGGCGGTGTCGGCGGCGAGGTCCCGTTCGAGGCCTTTGACGAAAGTGTGGAGGCTGGGAAGGTGGTCGGTCCGAACCGTCGCCGTCCATCGCGGAAGCTGGTCGCCCTGGAGCTGGGTCAGCATCTTCCCGAAAGCGCGGACGTGCCCGGTGAGAGCATCCAGTTCGTGGCAGTCGGCGAGGACGGACTTGAGCTTCAGGTACGCGCGCTCCGGCAGGGTGTCGGGATGAGTCAGGATCCATCCGGGGACCGTGCGTGGGGACGGAGGGCGAGCTACAGGTGCGGTCGGGGATGTGCGACACGGCTGGAGGTAGGCACGGACGGCCCCGTAGCCGCCGGTGTAGCCATGCGCCTTGACCTCTTCCCAGAGGGTCCAGGCGTTCGTGCAGCCCTCTGCCCATCGCTCGTGCAGGTACGGCTTGAAGTCGTCGAGCCCGGTCTGACGGTTCCGCGACTGACCCAGGTCCACCGGCCTGCGGGTCTCGACGTCGACCAGCCGCAGGACCGTATTCCGGCTGACCCTCGCCCCGAAGACGTCGGCCAGTCGGGCGCCAGCCCGGCCGGCCAACGCGAGGCCGACCTCGGCCGGCATCGACCGCATGCGTTCGGTTCGCCGGCTGTACCGCCGGGTCAGCCCCGCGACCTGCTCGACGAACGTGCGCCGCCCGCAGGCGAGGTCTTCGCACCTGAAGCGCCGGACACGAAGACACAGCACCACCCGCCGTCCCACCACCGGGAGGTCAGCGGGGAACCGCAGGTAGGACCCGTGCACCCGTCCCGACCCGGCGGAACGGCTAGCAAGATCAACGGTCACAGGGAGTAGGCACACCACAGAAGTCGGACCAGAGCCCAATTTTCAGGGACAGTCGGATCAGCATGCCCCCGAGGCTAAGCCGTTCCCATTCCGCTCGGTCAACGGAACCGCCTCACACCCCTGTCGCCCACCGCACCCCCGCGATCACCCCCAGCATCAACGCCGGCGCCACCCACCCCCACCCCAACACCCGTCGCACCCCCGGCAACACCCACACCCCCGCCGCCACCCCGGCCGCCGCGACACTCATCACACATGCCAGCACGATCCCCGCGTACGCGTCGTCGTCCCACGCCCCAGAGGGCTGGATGGTCAGTGCGGTCCAACAGAAGTAGGCGGAGACGAGGGTCAGCAGCACGATCGGCACGGCGAGCACCATGACGAGGCAACCGCGGTCGTCGATTTGCTCGTGCGGGGAGTCGGTCATCAGCGCAGCGCACCCTTTGCGTTGTTCAGGTTGTTCATGAAGCCACGCCCGTATCCCTGGGCCTGGCTGTCCTGCCAGTAGGGGCCGCCGTCGTAGCGGGCGGCGAGTTCCTGGTACTGAGCCGATGTCATCTCCTCCGCGGGCACGTCGGCGAACTCGCTCTCCGCCTTGAGCTGGGCCAGGTACTCGGAGGCGATGAAGATGTTCTGTGCCGGGTCCTGGAGGGAGTCCTTCACCACGTTGCGCTGTTGGTCGGTCAGGTTGTCCGGGTCGTGGCCCAAGACCTCGGCGCCTCGGCGCACTTGGACGGCGATGGGCCCCACAGACGTGTTGTCGGGATCGCCGGCGAGCCGCCAGGGCAGGCTCTCCGGGGCGATCGGGCTGAGCGGGGAGTCGGCCTGTTCGCGGATCGTGTCCGTCAGGTCGTCGCGGATGCCCGGCTGACCACCGATCTCCTGCCAGGCGATGCCGGCGATCATGGCTGGTGGAAGGCCCGAGTTGCGTGCCGCCGCCCTGATGATCTCCCTGTTCGCCGAGATCCGGTCGGCGCGTTCCCCGCCGTTCCCGGGCGGGTCCCAGTAACTGTCCCTTGCACCGGGAAGGCCGGCGATCTGGAGGCGGATGTTCTGGAGCGTCGGCGAGACAGGGCCGTCCCCGGCGGTGGGGGTGTACGCCTGCTTCAGCCGGTGAAGGCACAGCTCGCGGGCCTCGTGCTCCGTCGTTTTGGCCAGGTGGAAGTCACCGCCGGCCGCGTCGTGCAGCCGGTTGGCGTCCTCGCGGATGTCGTCCACGTCCATGGTCACCTCGGCCAGGAAGTCCATGACGTCCGTGGTGGCCCGCATGTCCTCCCCCTGACGCATCGGCTCGGCCTCTCGGGCGTTGCGGGTGATCGCGGTGCCCTTGGTGTGTATGAGCTCGGCGAGGGCCTGCTCGTCGGCCTTGCCATTGGAGTAGTGCGCCTTGGCAATCCCTGGGGCGATCGCGTAGTCGGTCAGGGCGAGGGCGGCCTTGTCGTAGCCTTCTGCGAGCTCGGATACCAGCTTGCGTGCCTCGATGAGTCGGGAGGCGTAGTCCTGGAGAAAGCCGGCCATCTCGATCAATAGGTTCGGGTTCCGTTGATCGAGCCGGCGTCCGCCACCAGGCTCACGCCCGGACTCGCGCCGCCCGCACCGTCGGCCGGTACGTGATCGATCTGCGTACTCGAGGACTGGCGCGCGAGGGCACTGGTCCTGAGCTGTGCCCACTCTGCTTCGAACGACAGTCGCTCCCCCGTGGATGTCGCCAACAGTGCTTCGAACAGTCACGCGATGATCTCACTTGGGGAGTGCTCCACGGAAGGCGATTCATCCCGCCGCCCGGTGCCCGTTCTCCAGCTCCGCGGGACCGTCGCCCTCCTCCAGGGCGTCCAGGGCGGCGAGCACCCGGCGGCCCAGGGGCGGGGGCAGGTGGTCGGGGAGGTCGGTGCGGGGGACCAGGCGCCAGGAGAGGAGTTCCTCCTCCTGGAGGCGGATGGCCTTGAGGTCGGCGTCGGTGAGGATGCCGCCGTCGTAGAGGTAGGCGACCAGCGGCATGTGGCCGGGGACCGGGACCCAGTCCACGGCCAGCAGGCGGCCCGGCGCGCGGTCCAGGCCGATCTCCTCCAGCGTCTCGCGGCGCGCGCCCAGCCGGGGCGTCTCACCGTCGTCCGACTCGATCGTGCCGCCCGGCAGCCCCCAGCCCGCCCGGTAGTTCGGCTCGACCAGCAGCACCCGCCCCTCCGCGTCCCGGAACAGGGTCGCGGCGGCGGACAGGACGCGCGGCAGACCCGCGATGTACGTGGCGAAGTCGTCAGAGGCGGTCATCCAGGCAGGGTAGCCAAGGCAGGCGGGTGAGGGACTCGTGGAGGACGGTGTGGCCGGTGTCGTGGTGTCCGGGCCGGTCAGGGGCGGGTGGGGGACACACCCTAGGGTGGCAGCCGCGTCGGCCCGCAGGGCGGCGGACGAGCGGTGAGGGGACGTGGAGTGGTGGACGGTGTCGGCCGAGGGGTGCTCGTCGCCCCGGACAAGTTCAAGGGGTCGCTGACGGCCGCGGAGGTCGCCGCCCATGTGGCGGCCGGGCTGCGGCGGGCCGTGCCGGGCGTGGCGGTCGAGACGCTGCCCGTGGCGGACGGCGGGGACGGCACGGTGGACGCGGCCCTCGCGGCCGGGTTCGAGCGCCGGGAGGTACGGGTCGCCGGGCCGCTCGGGCATCCGGTGACCGCCGCCTTCGCGGTAAGCGGGGACACCGCGGTCGTGGAGATGGCCGAGGCGAGCGGACTGCGCCGCCTCCCGGCCGGGACCCTCGCCCCGCTGACCGCCTCCACCCACGGCTCGGGAGAGCTGCTGCGGGCCGCGCTGGACTCGGGCGCCCGGACGATCGTCCTCGGGGTCGGCGGGAGCGCCACGACGGACGGCGGCACCGGGATGCTCACGGCGCTCGGCGCGCGGTTCCTGGACGCGCGGGGCGAGCCGGTCGCGCCGGGCGGCGGCGGACTCGCCGACCTCGCCCACGCCGACCTGACGGGCCTCGACCCCCGGCTGGCCTCGGTCGGCCTGGTCCTGGCGAGCGACGTCGACAACCCCCTCACCGGCCCGCAGGGCGCCGCCGCCGTCTACGGCCCGCAGAAGGGCGCCTCCCCGGCCGACGTGACCCTCCTGGACGCGGCCCTGACCCACCTCGCGGCCGTCCTGGCGCCCGGCCTCGCGGCGGCGCCCGGCGCGGGCGCGGCGGGTGGTGTCGGATACGCGGCCCTCCTCCTCGGCGCCCGCTTCCGCGCCGGGATCGAGGTCATGCTCGACGTCCTGGGCTTCGACGCGGCCCTGGCCTGCGCCGACCTGGTCATCACGGGCGAGGGCGCCCTGGACGAACAGACCCTGCGGGGCAAGGCCCCCGCCGGGGTGGCCGCGGCGGCCCGCGCCGCGGGCAAGGAGGTCGTCGCGGTGTGCGGCCGCCTGACGCTGCCCCCAGAGACCCTGCACCGGGCCGGCATCGCCGCGGCCTACCCCCTGACCGCCCTGGACCCCGACCCCGCCGTCTGCATCGCCCAGGCGGGCCCCCTGCTGGAACGCCTCGCCTCCCGGATCGCGGAGCGGCACCTGGCCTGAAGCCGGGCCCACCACCCGGAGCCGGACAGACCGAGGGCCCCGGACCAAATGGTCCGGGGCCCTCGAGCCAAGCCGTCCGCCCGCGTCCGCCCTACGGCAGCTGCGTCGCGCGGGCCTCCCGGCGGTTGTCGCGGAAGTTGTTCACCCGGCGGGCCGTGGCGAACAGCGGGATCACCGCGCCCATCACCAGCTGGAGCGCGCAGCCCGCCTGAAGGAGGAGCTGCCCGCCCGGTCCGTCGAAGGCCCAAGCGGCCAGCAGACCCATCGAGAGGACGATCCAGCCGAGCACGGCACCGGCGGAGCGGCCGCGCGGCTTCGGGTACTCGACCCGGCTCACCATCAGCCAGGCGGTGCCCACGATGGCCAGCAGCGTGGCCGGGAACGGCAGCTCCAGCAGCACGATGGAGACGACAGTCAGCGCGCCGAACGGCGAGGGCATGCCCTGGAACATGCCGTCCTTCAGCGTCACGCAGGAGAACCGCGCGAGCCGCAGGACGACGGCGAGCAGCACCACGATCGCCCCGAGTGCCGCCACCCGCTGGTGCGCGTCGTCCGCGACCATGCCGTAGACGAGGACGAAGTACGCCGGGGCCAGGCCGAAGCTGATCAGGTCGGAGAGGTTGTCCAGCTCCGCGCCCATCGGGGAGGAACGCAGCTTGCGCGCCACCAGCCCGTCGAACAGGTCGAAGACCGCCGCGCAGAGCATCAGGATGACCGCCGTGGCCGCGCTGTGGCGGGCCATGCCGGATTCCTGGCTGCCGGTGAGGTGCGGGATCAGGATGCCGGTGGTGGTGAAGTACACCGCCATGAAGCCGCAGGTCGCGTTGCCGAGCGTCAGCGTGTCCGCTATCGACAGGCGCATAGAGAGGGGCATCTCCTCCTCGTCGCCCGCCTCGTCGGCCTCGGGCACCCAGCCCGCCTGTGTCTCTGGATCAATCACGGTCAATGCGAGTCACCCCAGCCACGGTCTTCTGACCGACCTCGACGTCGACCTCCACGCCCTCCGGCAGGTAGAGGTCGACACGCGAGCCGAAGCGGATCAGGCCGATGCGGTCGCCCTGCTCGACCTTCGTGCCCTCCGGGATGTAGGGCACGATGCGACGGGCCACCGCGCCCGCGATCTGGATCATCTCGATGTCGCCGAGTTCGGTGTCGAAATGCCAGACTACGCGCTCGTTGTTCTCGCTCTCCTTGTTGAAAGCCGGAACAAAGCCGCCGGGGATGTGCTCGACCGACGTCACGGTGCCCGAGAGGGGCGCGCGGTTGACGTGGACATTGAGCGGGCTCATGAAGATGGCTACGCGGGTGCGGCCGTCCTTCCAGGGCATGATGCTCTGCACCACACCGTCGGCGGGCGAGATGACGCGGCCCGTGGCGATCTCGCGCTCGGGGTCGCGGAAGAACCACAGCATGCCCGCCGCGAGAGCGGTGGCGGGCACGGCGACGGCCTTGGCGACGCCCGAGCGGCGGGAGCGTGCCAGGCTGAGGGCCGCGGTGGCGACGGTCGGGAGGAGCCACGGCGATGCTCCGCGCGCGAGGCGTACGCCGCCGGCTCGGCTGTCGCTGGGTGCAGAGGTTTGGCTGTGGGGCATGGATGACCTTCGTAGCGGATGATGCCGCGCAATGACGGGGGACGGCGGCTTTCCGGGGATCGTACCGGGCGCGGGGCGCAACTGGGCAAGCCAGGAAGCCGAGTCGGCGGCCGAAGAGTGTCGACGGGGTGTGATCTTCTTCTCGGAGAAAACACCCCGTCTCGGGACAATCAGCCCTGGAATCGATACTCTTCGAGCAGTCGGCGGCCGATGATCATTTTCTGGATCTCGGCGGTACCCTCGCCGATCAGCAGCATCGGCGCCTCGCGGTACAGGCGCTCGATCTCGTACTCCTTGGAGAAGCCGTAGCCGCCGTGGATGCGGAAGGCGTCCTCGACGACCTCCTTGCAGTACTCGGAGGCCAGGTACTTGGCCATTCCGGCCTCCAGGTCGTTTCGCTCCCCGGAGTCCTTTTTGCGTGCGGCGTTCACCATCATCGCATGCGCCGCCTCGACCTTGGTCGCCATCTCGGCCAGCTTGAACTGGATGGCCTGGTGCTGGGCGATCTGCTTGCCGAAGGTGTGCCGCTGCTGGGCGTACTGGACGCCCAGTTCGAAGGCGCGCTGGGCGACACCGCAGCCACGCGCCGCGACGTTGACGCGGCCGACCTCGACGCCGTCCATCATTTGGTAAAAACCCCGGCCCGTGACGCCGCCGAGCACCCGGTCCGCGGGCACCCGCAGACCGTCCATGATCAGCTCGGTGGTGTCGACGCCCTTGTACCCCATCTTGTCGATCTTGCCGGGGATGGTGAGACCGGGCCGGACCTCGCCGAAGCCGGGCTCCTTCTCCACCAGGAAGGTCGTCATGGACTTGTGCGGCGCGGTGCCCTCGGGGTGTCCTTCGTCACTCCGGACCAGAACGGCCACCAGGGACGAGGTCCCGCCGTTCGTCAGCCACATCTTCTGGCCGTTGAGGACGTACTCCTCGCCGTCCTTCACCGCCTTGGACGTGATGGCCGACACGTCCGAGCCGAGGGCCGGCTCCGACATCGAGAACGCGCCCCGGATGTCGCCCGCCGCCATGCGCGGCAGGAAGTGGTCCTTCTGCTCCTGCGTGCCGTGCTGCTTGAGCATGTACGCCACGATGAAGTGCGTGTTGATGATGCCGGAGACCGACATCCAGCCCCGGGCGATCTCCTCCACGCACAACGCGTAGGTGAGCAGCGACTCGCCCAGACCCCCGTACTCCTCGGGGATCATCAGACCGAAGAGGCCCAGTTCCTTCAGGCCGTCCACGATCTGTTGCGGGTACTCGTCGCGGTGCTCCAGCTCGGTGGCGACCGGGATGATCTCCTTGTCCACGAAGTCGCGGACGGTGGAGAGGATCTCCCGCTGGATGTCCGTCAGACCGGCGGTCTGGGCGAGGCGCGCCATCTACTTCACCTGCTCCTTGAGCTCCGGGCGGCCGGGCTGCTCGCCGCCGCGCTCCTTGATGTACGTCTCGGTCGGCACCATGACCTTGCGGCGGAAGACGCACACCAGGGTGCCGTCCTGCTTGTAGCCCTTGGTCTCCACGTGCACGATCCCGCGGTCGTTCTTCGACTTCGACGGCCACTTGTCGAGCACGGTCGTCTCGCCGTAGATCGTGTCGCCGTGGAAGGTCGGCGCCACGTGCTTCAGCGACTCGATCTCCAGGTTGGCGATCGCCTTGCCGGACACGTCCGGCACCGACATGCCGAGCAGCAGCGAGTAGATGTAGTTGCCGACCACCACGTTCTTGCCGAAGTCCGTGGTGCTCTCGGCGTAGTTGGCGTCCATGTGGAGCGGGTGGTGGTTCATGGTGAGGAGGCAGAAGAGGTGGTCGTCGTACTCGGTGACCGTCTTGCCGGGCCAGTGCTTGTAGACGGCCCCGACCTCGAACTCCTCGTAGGTGCGCCCGAACTGCATGCTCACGCCTCCGGAATCTCGAACTTGGTCGTCCGCCGCATCCCGGCCGCGCGGCCCTTGCCCGCGATGACCAGGGCCATCTTGCGGCTGGCCTCGTCGATCATCTCGTCGCCGAGCATCGCCGAACCCTTCTTGCCGCCCGCCTCCGAGGTGCAGTACTCGTAGGCGTCCAGGATCAGCTCGGAGTGGTCGTAGTCCTCCTGCGAGGGGGAGAACACCTCGTTGGCGGCCTCCACCTGGCCGGGGTGCAGCACCCACTTGCCGTCGAAGCCGAGCGCGGCGGCGCGGCCGGCCACCTCGCGGAAGCCGTCGACGTTCTTGATCTGGAGGTAGGGGCCGTCGATCGCCTGGAGGTCGTTGGCGCGGGCGGCCATCAGGATCTTCATCAGGATGTAGTGGTAGGCGTCCGCCGGGTAGCCCGGCGGCTGCTCGCCCACGACCAGCGACTTCATGTTGATCGACGCCATGAAGTCGGCCGGGCCGAAGATGATCGTCTCGATGCGCGGGGACGCCTGCGCGATCTCGTTGACGTTGTTCAGGCCCTGCGCGTTCTCGATCTGGGCCTCGATGCCGATCCGGCCGACCTCGAAGCCCATCGTCTTCTCGATCTGCGTCAGCAGCAGGTCCAGGGCGACGATCTGCTGGGCGTTCTGCACCTTGGGCAGCATGATGCAGTCCAGGTTGGGACCGGCGCCCTCGACCACCGTCACGACGTCGCGGTACGTCCACTCGGTCGTCCAGTCGTTGACCCGCACGACCCGCGTCTTGCCCGTCCAGTCACCCTCGTTGAGGAACTTGACGATGGTGTGCCGCGCCTCCGGCTTGGCGAGCGGCGCGCACGCGTCCTCCAGGTCCAGGAAGACCTGGTCGGCGGGGAGACCCTGCGCCTTCTCCAGGAACCGCGGGTTGCTCCCCGGCACCGCCAGACAGGAACGGCGTGGACGCAGACGGTTGACGGTCATGCGGGGACCTCCAGGGGGTCGAGCTTGTTCGCTGTGCGGATCTCGTCGACGATACGGCCGATGATTCCGGTGATGTCGAAGTCCTTCGGGGTGAACACGGCCGCCACACCCGCCGACTTCAGCAGTTCGGCGTCCGCGTTCGGGATGATCCCGCCCGCGATGACCGGGATGTCGTGCGCCCCGGCCTCGCGCAGCCGGTCCAGCACGTCCGGCACCAGCTGGGCGTGCGAGCCGGACAGGATGGACAGGCCGACCGCGTGCACGTCCTCGGCGAGGGCCGCGTCCACGATCTGCTCCGGGGTCAGCCGGATGCCCTGGTAGACCACCTCGAACCCGGCGTCACGGGCGCGTACGGCGATCTGCTCGGCGCCGTTGGAGTGCCCGTCCAGGCCCGGCTTGCCGACCAGGAAGCGCAGCTTGCCCACGCCCAGGTCACGGGCGGTGGCGTCCACCCGCGCCCGCACCCCGGCCATCGCGGAGCCCGCCTCGGCGGGGACCGCCACGGGGGCGGAGGAGACGCCGGTGGGCGCCCGGTACTCGCCGAACACCTCGCGCAGCGCCCCCGCCCACTCGCCGGTGGTGACACCGGCGCGGGCGCACTCCAGGGTGGCCTCCATGAGGTTGGCGGTGCCCTTCGCGGCCTCCTTCAGCTTCTCCAGCGCCTTGCAGGGGCGCGGGTGGTTGAAGGGCGGCTGGTAGCGGGTGTCCCGCCAGGTGCCCAGGGCCTCGATCACCCGGTTCTCGACGGCCGGGTCGACCGTCTGGATCGCGGTGTCCAGGTCGGCGGTGAGCGGGTTCGGCTCGGTGGTCTCGTAGATGTTGACGCCGATGATCTTCTCGTCGCCCGACTCGATCCGCGCCCGCCGCTCTGCGTGCGAGGCCACCAACTGGGCCTTGAGATAACCCGATTCGACGGCGGCCATCGCGCCGCCCATCTCCTCGATCCGGGCCATCTCGGCGAAGGAGTTGTCGACCAGGGCGGCCACCTTCTCCTCGATGACGTGGCTGCCGGCGAAGATGTCCTCGTACTCCAGCAGGTCGCTCTCGTGGGCCAGTACCTGCTGGATGCGCAGCGACCACTGCTGGTCCCAGGGCCGGGGCAGGCCCAGCGCCTCGTTCCAGGCGGGGAGCTGCACGGCACGCGCGCGGGCGTCCTTGGAGAGGGTGACGGCCAGCATCTCCAGCACGATCCGCTGGACGTTGTTCTCCGGCTGTGCCTCGGTCAGGCCGAGCGAGTTGACCTGGACGCCGTAGCGGAACCGGCGCTGCTTGGGGTTCTCGATGCCGTACCGCTCGCGGCAGACCTGGTCCCAGATGCGGCCGAACGCCCGCATCTTGCACATCTCCTCGACGAAGCGGACGCCCGCGTTGACGAAGAAGGAGATCCGGGCCACCACGTCGCCCATGCGCTCCTCGGGCACCTGCCCGGAGTCGCGCACGGCGTCCAGCACCGCGATCGCGGTGGACATGGCGTACGCGATCTCCTGGACCGGCGTGGCCCCGGCCTCCTGCAGGTGGTAGCTGCAGATGTTGATCGGGTTCCACTTGGGGATGTGGGAGACCGTGTACGCGATCATGTCGGTCGTCAGCCGGAGCGAGGGTCCCGGCGGGAAGACGTGCGTCCCGCGCGAGAGGTACTCCTTGACGATGTCGTTCTGTGTCGTGCCCTGGAGCCGGGTGATGTCGACACCCTGCTCCTCGGCGACGACCTGGTAGAGCGCCAGCAGCCACATGGCGGTCGCGTTGATCGTCATCGAGGTGTTCATCTGGTCCAGGGGGATGTCCTGGAACAGCCTGCGCATGTCACCCAGATGCGAGACGGGCACGCCGACCCGGCCGACCTCGCCGCGGGCGAGGATGTGGTCGGCGTCGTAGCCGGTCTGGGTGGGCAGGTCGAACGCCACCGACAGACCGGTCTGGCCCTTGGCGAGGTTGCGCCGGTACAGCTCGTTGGACGCCTCCGCCGTCGAGTGCCCGGCGTAGGTCCGCATGAGCCACGGACGGTCCTTCTGGCGCGCCTGCGGCGCCTGACGCTCTGTCACGGTTCGCTCCTCAGACGTTCCGGAAGCGGTTGATCGCGTCGATGTGCTCGGCGCGCAGCTCGGCGTCGCGGACGCCGAGGCCCTCCTCGGGGGACAGGCACAGCACGCCGACCTTGCCCTGGTGGAGGTTGCGGTGCACGTCGTACGCGGCCTGGCCGGTGTCCTCCAGGGAGTACACCTTGGACAGCGTCGGGTGGATCTTGCCCTTGGCGATCAGGCGGTTGGCCTCCCACGCCTCGCGGTAGTTGGCGAAGTGGGAGCCGATGATGCGCTTGAGCGACATCCACAGGTAGCGGTTGTCGTACTCGTGCATGTAGCCCGAGGTCGAGGCGCAGGTGGTGATGGTGCCGCCCTTGCGGGTGACGAAGACGGAGGCGCCGAAGGTCTCGCGGCCGGGGTGCTCGAAGACGATGTCGATGTCCTCGCCGCCGGTCAGCTCGCGGATGCGCTTGCCGAAGCGCTTCCACTCCTTGGGGTCCTGGGTCTGCTCGTCCTTCCAGAACTTGTAGCCCTCGGCGTTGCGGTCGATGATCGCCTCGGCGCCCATCGAGCGGCAGATGTCGGCCTTCTGGTCGCTGGAGACGACACAGATCGGGTTGGCGCCGCCGGCGAGGGCGAACTGGGTGGCGTACGAGCCGAGGCCGCCGCTGGCGCCCCAGATCAGCACGTTGTCGCCCTGCTTCATCCCGGCGCCGTTCTTGGAGACGAGCTGGCGGTAGGCGGTGGAGTTGACCAGACCGGGGGCGGCGGCCTCCTCCCAGCTCAGGTGGCCGGGCTTCGGCATCAGCTGGTTGGACTTGACGAGGGCTATCTCCGCCAGTCCGCCGAAGTTGGTCTCGAAGCCCCAGATGCGCTGCTCGGGGTCGAGCATCGTGTCGTTGTGGCCGTCGGAGGACTCCATCTCGACGGACAGACAGTGCGCGACGACCTCGTCACCGGGCTTCCAGGCGTTGACGCCGGGGCCGGTGCGCAGGACGACGCCCGCGAGGTCGGAGCCGATGATGTGGTACGGCAGGTCGTGCCGCTTGGCCAGCTCGTTGGTGCGGCCGTAGCGCTCCAGGAACCCGAAGGTGGACAGCGGCTCGAAGATCGAGGTCCACACCGAGTTGTAGTTCACCGAGGAGGCCATGACGGCCACCAGGGCCTCGCCCGGGCCCAGCTCGGGCAGCGGCACCTCGTCGAGGTGGGTGGACTTGCGGGGGTCCTTGTCGCGGGTCTCGAGGCCCGCGAACATCTCCGTCTCGTCCTTGTGCACGGTGATCGCGCGGTACGACTCGGGCAGCGGGATGGCGGCGAAGTCGGCGGACGTGGCGTCCTGCGACTGGATCGCGGCGAGGATGTCCTTCACGGTCACGGTATTGCCTCCGGCGGTGAGCGCCCTGAGGGAGGGGCGCTGGGGTTTCGTCGGTGCGGGAAGTGCGCTCGGGGATGTGAGGGGTGTGCCGTCTGTGGGCGGCGGATGCTTCGGCGGCGCTTTGTGGCGCGGGAGGTTGCCTGTGACGCAGGCGTCCGGACGCGCGAGCCGGGTGGCTTGCGGGGACAGCCGACGCGCGGGATTTCGCTACGCGCCGGCCGTCCGGACACTCTCAACGTATGACACCGCGTGTCAGGCGGCAAGGCACTGAGTGCCAGAACTTCCCCTCACATGAAATCTTTACGTAACAAATGAGCGATGATCGATCGAACGGGCTCCGGAAGGCGCCCAAAAACGGGCCCGGACATGGCAAAACGGCCACCCCGAAGGGTGGCCGTCGTCACAGCGCCGTCGTCGCGGCGGGAGGCGCGTGCTCAGCGCTCCTTGAGCGCCTGCTCGATGGTCCGCATGACCTCGTCCAGCGGGGCGTCGGTGCGGGCGACCGTCACCAGCACCTCGCCGTGCGCGGAGACCGTCGCCGGGGCCGGGGCGGCGGCCGTGCTCCGGCCGGCGCCGATACCGGTGCCGAAGGTCCGGCGGACGATGGCGAAGGCGTGGTCGAGCTGCGCCTCCACCTCGCCCTGGCCGTCCGCCCGCAGCCAGCGCCGCAGGACGTGGTTGTGCGCGGTGACCACGGCGGACGCGGCGACCTCGGCCAGCAGCGGGTCGTCGTTGGCGTCGTCCGCGTGTGCCCGCTCGTCGAAGTGGCCCAGCAGATAGCGGGTGAACAGCCGCTCGTAGCGGGCCACCGAGGCGATCTCCGCCTCGCGCAGCGTCGGCACCTCGCGGGTCAGCCGGTAGCGGGCCACCGAGATCTCCGGCTGGGCCGCGTACATCTTCATGACTTCCTTGATCCCGCGGCACACGGTGTCGAGCGGATGCTCGTGCGCCGGGGCCGCGTTGAGCACCGCCTCGGCCCGGATCAGGGTGTCGTCGTGGTCGGGGAAGATCGCCTCTTCCTTGGAGCGGAAGTGGCGGAAGAAGGTGCGGCGGGCGACCCCGGCCGCCGCGGCGATCTCGTCGACCGTGGTCGCCTCGTACCCCTTGGACGCGAAGAGCTCCATCGCGGCCGCCGCCAGTTCCCGGCGCATCTTCAGCCGCTGGGCGGCGGCGCGACCGCCCACGGCGCTCTCCGGGGCGTCGGAGGCGGCGGATGTACGTGAGGACCTGACGGGCTGGGACATGACCCGAACGTACTGCATCGACGCCGTCCCACGCGCGGGTGCCGGGAGGCCCTCCTCGTCCCCGGAGCGGGCGGGGGCCCGGCCGGGCGGGGTGAGGCCGCCCGGTTCGAGCAGCCCGCCCCACTCCGGTCCGTCCCGGAAACCGTCGCCGTCAGCGGCGGGCATACTCGCGGAAGCCCCGGCCGGTCTTGCGGCCCAGGCAGCCCGCCGCCACCAGGTGCTCCAGCAGCGGCGCCGGGGCGAGACCCGGGTCGCGGAACTCGCGGTGCAGCACCTTCTCGATGGCCAGCGAGACGTCGAGACCGACCACGTCCAGCAGTTCGAACGGGCCCATCGGGTAGCCGCCGCCCAGCCGCATCGCCGCGTCGATGTCGTCCAGGGTCGCGTAGTGCTCCTCGACCATCTTGATCGCGTTGTTCAGGTACGGGAACAGCAGCGCGTTCACGATGAAGCCCGCCCGGTCGCCGCAGTCCACCGGGTGCTTGCCGAGGCGGGCGCAGACCTCGCGGACGGTGGCGTGGGTGTCGTCGGCGGTGAGCACCGTGCGCACCACCTCCACCAGCTTCATGGCCGGGGCCGGGTTGAAGAAGTGCATGCCGATCACGTCCTGCGGACGCGAGGTGGCGCGGGCGCAGGCCACGACGGGCAGCGAGGAGGTGGTGGTGGCCAGCACCGCGCCCGGCTTGCAGACCTTGTCCAGCGCCTGGAAGAGCTGCCGCTTGACGTCCAGGTCCTCCGCGACGGCCTCCACGGCCAGGTCGACGTCGGCGAACGCCTCGTAACCGCCCGCCGGGGTGATCCGCTCCAGCATCCCGGCCGCCGACTCGGCGGTCAGGCGGCCCTTGGCGACCGAGCGGTCCAGCGACTTGCCGACGCGGGCCTTGGCGGCCTGCGCCTTCTCCTCGCTGCGCGCGGCCAGGATCACCTCGAACCCGGCCTTGGCGAACACCTCCGCGATGCCCGACGCCATCGTGCCCGACCCGGCCACGCCCACCGAGCGCACCGTACGGCCCGCCGTCGCGGCGTCGCCGGGGGCCGGGGTGAGGGCGTCCGGGACGGTCTCGGCGCTGCCCGGAGCCGCGTAGGTGTAGAAGCCGCGGCCCGCCTTGCGGCCGGTCAGGCCCGCCTGGCTGAGCTGCTTCAGGATCGGGGCCGGGGCGTGCAGCCGGTCGCGGGACTCGGCGTACATCGCCTCCAGGACCCGGCGGGCGGTGTCCACGCCGATCAGGTCCAGCAGGGCGAGCGGGCCCATCGGCAGGCCGCAGCCCAGCCGCATCGCCGCGTCGATGTCCTCGCGGGAGGCGTACCGCGCCTCGTACATCGCGGCGGCCTGGTTCAGATAGCCGAACAGCAGGCCGTCCGCGACGAATCCGGGGCGGTCACCGACCGCGACGGGCTCCTTGCCCAGCTCCACCGCGAGGTCGGTGACGGCGGTGACCGCCTGTGGCGCGGTCAGCACCGAGGACACCACCTCCACCAGCTTCATCGCCTGCACCGGGTTGAAGAAGTGCAGGCCGAGGACGCGCTCGGGGTGGTCCGAGCCGGCGGCGAGCCGGGTGACCGACAGCGCGTTGGTGCCGGTGGCCAGGATGGTCTCCGGCCGCACCACGCGGTCGAGTTCGGAGAGGATCTGCTGCTTGATCTCGTACGACTCCGGGGCCACCTCGATCACGAGGTCGGCGTCGGCCGCCGCGGCGAGGTCGGTGGAGGTGGTGACCCGGTCCAGCAGGGCCGCCCGCTCGGACTCGGTGAGCCGACCGCGCTCGACGGCACGGGCGGTGGAGGTCTCCAGCGCCTGGACGCACCGGGCGGCCTGCGAGGCGTCGATGTCGATGCCGACCACCTGGCGACCGGCTCGCGCCAGGACCTCGGTGAGACCGGTGCCCATGGTGCCGAGGCCGACCACGGCGACGTTGCGGAGTGTTGAGGGAGGGGTGTGGGACAGGGGAGTGGCCATCGCGGAACTCCAGGAAGAGTGGTGACGACGAGGGAACGCGCCGGACGCGTGAACGCACACGCGACTGAGCGCGGGGATGCGGGTGTTGCCGGGCCGCGAAGCGCACACGCCCGGTGCCGTCATGTCGGGCGCGCACACGCCCAGGACGGTCCAACTTGCCGACCGGCCCTGTCCCGGAGCCGGGTCGTGCTCTCGACGGTTGCGTCACCAGACCGTCGCCAGCCGAAGCGCGAGTGGGTAACTCGCTCGTCTGAGCTTAACCAGTGAGTAACGAGCGCGCCAGTGGCGGACGCCAACTCGGCTTTGTGATGTACCTCCCTCTCCCGTCATCGCGCGCCTACGCTGGGTGTGTGGACGAAGAGTTGCGAGTGCTCACCGAACGCTTACGGCAGGAGTCGCGGGGCGGGTCCGCGTACGAGAGGCTGGTGGGCACCGGAGATCACGACGAGCTGGCCGACGTACTCACCGCGCCCGGACAGCCTTTGTGGGCCAGGGAGTTGGCCGCGTACCGGCTCGGAGTCGCCGGGGACCGACGGGCGTTCGAGTCCCTGGTGCTGCTCCTCAACCACCGCGACCCACCGCGCTGCGCCGCGGCCGCCGACGCGCTGGCCGCCCTCGGCGACCCGCGCACCGCCCGCGCGGCCGCCGCCCTCGCCACCAACGAACTCCGCGTCGCCTACGCCCTGCAGCCGGTACGCCTCCTGGTCCGCCTGCGCGCCCCCGAGTCCGTCCCGGCCCTCATCACCACCCTCGAACGCCGGCTGCGCCCGCACGATCCCTACCGCCGGGTCGCGCTCGCCTGCGTGGACGGCCTCGGCACCCTGGCCGACCCGAGAGCGAAGCGCGTCCTGACGGAGGCCCTGGCCCACCCGCTCCTGGCGGAGGCGGCGACGACGGCACTGGGCCGCATCCCACGTCAGCAGCAACGGAGTTGAGGCCGCGCGTACCGCACCTCCGGGACCGACGTGCCGTCCTCGGCGCCGTCCGGCCGGAAGCCCGCCCGCTCGTAGAAGCGGCGGGCGCGGGTGTTGTCGCGCAGGACCCAGAGCAGCATGCGCGGCCGGTCGGCGGTGCGGGCGAGCGCCTCGGTGAGCAGCGCCCGTCCGACGCCGGTCCCGATGTGGTCGGGATCGGCGTAGAGCGCGTACAACTCGGCTTCCTCGGTGCGGGTTTCACCGTCCCGGTACGGTCCGGTCGAGGCCCAGCCGACGACTTGGCCCGCGCGTTCGGCGACCAGGTGGGTGGTGGGGTCGTCGGTGCGCGTGAAGTGGGCCCGACGGCGTTCGGCGTCCGCCGCGACGCTCAGCTCGTCGAGATCCGCCTGCGGCATCAGCCCCCGGTAGGCGTGCCGCCAGCCCGCCACCCGGATCTCGGCCACCCGGTCGCAGTCGGAGAGGGTCATCGGGCGGATGCTGAGCGTGTCCATGGCGGAGAGCCTAAGGAGGAAGACGGGTCGGCGCCCCTGGATTTTCCGGTGCCCGCCGGACGGGCGGGCACCGGCGGGGCCGTCAGCGGCGGAAGCCGAGCAGTCCGTGGAGGGTGGAGCCCTTCGAAGCGGCGGGTGCCGTCCTCGCGTCCAGGGGCTTCGGGGCGGGGGACCTGTCGCACACCGCGTCCACCTCGCCGCGGCCATGGGGGACGGTGCCGTCGGTGAGGTAGGCGGTGAGGTGGTCGTCCAGGCAGGAGTTCCCGGTGAGGGTGAGGCCGTGGTTGCCGCCGCCCTGCTCGACCACCAGGCTGGAGCGGGCCAGCAGACGGTGGGTCAGCAGGCCGCCCGAGTAAGGGGTGGCCGCGTCGTCCGTCGCCTGGAAGAGCAGGGCCGGAGGGAGCTTGCCGTTGGCGATGTTGACCGGCTCGCGCGGCGGCGTCGGCCAGAACGCGCAGGGCGCGTTGTACCAGGCGTTGTTCCAGGTCATGAAGGGCGACTTGCGGTGGGCCGCCCAGGTGTCCCGCGACCAGCGGCGCCAGTCGCGCGGCCAGGCCGCGTCCCGGCACTGGACAGCCGTGTAGACGCTGTAGTTGTTGTCGCCGCCCGCGTCGACGGCGGCGAAGTTCCGGTACGCCTGCTCCAGCGGCCCGGTGTCCTTGTCATGCACCCAGGAGGCCAACGCCTCGGCGAGGTAGGGCCAGTAGCCGTCGTAGTAGCCGCCCGGCATGTAGGTGTCCTCCAGCTCGGCGGCGCCCACCTTGCCGTCCGCCGGGTCCTTCGCCAGCGCGGCCCGCATCGTGTACCAGTCGGCCTCGATCCGCGCGGGGTCGGTGCCCAGGCCGTACGCCTCGTCGTGCCCGGCGATCCACGCCATCAGGGCCTTGTGGCGGGCGTCGAAGGCGTGGTCCTGGGTGAGGTTGTCCTCGTACCAGACGCCGGTCGGGTTCACGATCGAGTCCAGCACCAGCCGGTGCACCCGCGCCGGGAAGAGCTTGGCGTAGACCGCGCCCAGGTAGGTGCCGTACGAGTAGCCCAGGTAGCTGAGGCGCTCGGCGCCCAGGGCCGCGCGGACCGACTCCAGGTCGCGGGCGGCGGAGACGGTGTCGATGTACGGCAGCACGTCCGCGTGCGCCTTGCCGCAGGCGGCGGCGAAGGACCGCACCCGGTCCAGGTTCCGCCGCTCCAGCTCGGGGGTGGCCGGGACGGTGTCCGGGCGTACCGGCGCGAAGTGGTCCGGGGCGCAGTTCAGCGCCGGGGTGCTCTTGCCGACGCCGCGCGGGTCGAACCCGATGACGTCGTACCGCGCGGCCACCTTGGCGGGCAGCGCGGAGGCGACGAAACCGGCGAGGCCGAGACCGCTGCCGCCGGGGCCGCCGGGGTTGACCAGCAGGGGGCCTTCGGAGGTCTTGCCCGTGTGCGGGACGCGGGACAGGGCGAGCGAGATCTGCCGCCCGGCGGGCCGCGCGTGGTCCAGCGGGACCTTCAGGGACGCGCACTGGAGGGCCGGATAGTCGTCGGTGCCGCAGTCCTTCCAGGTCAGGCCCGGTGCGGCGGGGGCGGGGGCGGCCTGGACGGGCAGGGCGGTGGCCGAGGCGGCCAGCAGGACGGCCGTCGCGCCCAGGACGACTGCGCGTGTGCTCAAAGGGGTCCTCCCGGGACGGCGTGCGACGATCCTCGCCGCATCGTCCCGGGATCAGGACCCCTGGGAACCCGCTCCGGCCGGACGTGACCCGAACGGGTCCCGGGATGCCCCCGAACGCTGGCTCGAGGGGAGGAACCGGGCCATCCGTCAGGCCAGTGAGAGGGTCGCGGCCGGGGCCGTCACCTGGACCGCGTCGAGCAGCCCCGGGAAACGGGTGTCGATGTCGTCGCGGCGGAGGGTGATGACGCGCGTGGTGCCCCGGACCTCGGTGTGCATGACCCCGGACTCGCGCAGCACCTTCAGATGGTGCGAGAGCGTGGACTTCGCGATGGGATACTCCAGTTGCCCGCAGACCCGCGAGCCTTCCTCGTGCAGCACCCTGGCGATGTCGCGCCGGATCGGATCACTCAGCGCGTGCAGCACCCGGTCCAGGGAGATCTCGTCCCGGCCGGGGTGGAAGAGTTCCGTGCGCATACCCACCCTCCTCGTGGTCCGTTCGACCCCTGTCGCATGATCTTTCAACGTTCTACGATGATAGAACAGGGTTGCCGGGAACAGGAGGCTGGGCGCCGGAAAGAAGCCTCCCGGCGCTCCCGGCCGTCCGGCCGTGCCGCTCAGCCGTGCAGCGCCGACCGCAGTACGACGATCCGCTCCTCGGCCCGCCGGAGCGACACCTTCGCCGTCGGCAGCAGGTACGCGAGGTGGTAGGCCCCCGAGAACACGTGCGTCTCCACCGGGACGCCCGCCGCGAAGAGGTTCTCCGCGTACGCCACCGCCTCGTCCCGGCACGGGTCGTACTCCAGCGCCGTCACATACGCGGGGGGCAGCCCCGAGAGGTCCTTGGCGCGGCCGGGCGCCGCGTACACGGGCACGTCGTCACCGCCCGCGGCCTCCCCCAGGTAGTGGCGCCAGCTCAGCTCCGCGTTCGGCGTGTTCCAGCCGGGCGTGTCCGTGAACCGGGCCATGCTCAGCGTGTCCCGTCGGTCGTCCAGCTCGGGCAGGTCCAGGTACTGGAAGGCGAGCACCGGGCCGCCCCGGTCCCGGGCCAGCAGGGCCACCGCCGCCGCCAGTCCGCCGCCGGCGCTGATGCCGTGCACCGCGATCCGGGTGGCGTCCACCCGCAGATCCCCGGCGTGCGCGTCCAGCCACCGCAGCGCCGCGTAGCAGTCCTCCACGCCCGCCGGGTACGGGTCTTCGGGCGCGAGCCGGTAGCCGACCGAGACCACGACCACGTCCGCCCGGCGGGCGATGTCCAGGCAGGTGTCGTCGTCGACCTCGATCCGGCCGATGACGAACCCGCCGCCGTGGATGTTGAGGACCGCCGGCAGCTCCCGTGGCACCCCGGCGGGGCGGTAGACCCGTACCGGCACCGGCGGCTCGCCGTCCGGACCGGGGATCTCCAGGTCGGTCACCTCGACGCCCGTGGTGTCGGGGGCGGGCCGCTGGGCACCGGCCGCGATGAGCGTGGCCCGGGTCCGGGCGGGGTCGGTCAGGTCGAAGACCCCGAAGTTCCCGGCGGCTTCGACGAGGTCGGCGTCAAAGGGATACGTCATGATCCGCGTCCTGTTCGGTTGCGAGGGTGGGCAGGAGGACGAGCTTTCCGCCGAGCCCGCCCCGCTGTCCCAGCGCCAGCGCGTCGGCGGCGCGGGACAGCGGGAAGCGGGCGGTGACGGGGAGTTCGAAGGGGCTGTGGCCGATCAGGTCCAGGGTGGAAGCCAGTTCGAGCGGTACGTGCTCCAGGAAGGGCACGCCGAGCGCCTGCACCGCGGGGTCGGCGACGATGGTGACCCGGCGGGCCTCCTCGGGTACCGCCCGGACCGCGGCCCCGGCGGGCTCCAGCCCCCCGGCACAGTCCACCGTCGCGTCGAACGGGCCCAGTTCCGCGAGCCGTTCGGACAGCCCCTCGCCGTACTCGACGGGCACCGCCCCGAGCCGGCGCAGCAGGTCGTGGTGGCGGGCCGAGCCGGTGCCGACCACCTCGGCCGCCCCGTCGAGCAGCGCGAGCTGGACCGCGGCGAGGCCCACCCCTCCGGACGCGCCGTGGATCAGCAGCCGTTCGCCGGCCCGCAGTCCCACCTGGCGCAGCGCCGAGTACGCGGTCCCGGCGGCCACGGGCAGCACCGCGGCCCGCTCGGCGGTGAACCGGCTGGGCCAGGCGGTGAGTTCGTCGGCCTGCTGGGACGCCGGAACGGCCTCGTGGGTACGGAAGGTGCCCGGCCGGCCGTGCCGGATGACGGGGTCGCCGACGCGGAACCGCCTTACACCGGAACCTACTTGGACGACCGTGCCCGCCGCCTCCACGCCCGGGCAGGCGCCCGGCAGCTCCAGCGGGAGCATCGCCTTCAGGTCGCCGCGCAGGATCTTCCAGTCGATCGGGTTGACGCCGATCGCGGTGTAGCGGACCACCACCTCGCCCGGGCCGGCCGAGGGCACCGGCGTGTCGGTGGCGTACAGCGCGTCCGGGCCGCCGTACCGGTCGAAGAGGACGGCTGTGCTCACGCGGCCTCCTCGGTTCGGCGGAAGGCGCCCGCGGCCGTGTACACGCCCAGCGACAGCAGGTAGGCGGCGACGGTGAACGCGGCGACCCCCCAGAAGCCGTCGACCTTGGCGAGCAGGACACCGCCGGCCGCCCCGCCGATCGTCGTGCCGACGTACATGGCGGCGTTGGCCAGGGAGGAGACGGTGCCGCGGGCGGTCTCGGTCTGCTGCTGGAGGATGCTCATGAACACCGGGAAGACGAACCCGGCGACCATCATCACCAACGCCAGCAGGACCAGCGCGGTGCCGAGGTTCGGGGAGAGCGGCACCAGGCAGTACAGAACGGCCATCGTCAGGACGGCGGCCAGCAACGAGCGGTACAGGCCCAGGCGTTGCACCACCTGGCTGCCGCACAGCGAGCCGATCACATTGCCGGCGCCGACCGCCATCATCGCCGTGCCGACGGACCCGACACTCAGGCCGAAGTCCTTGGTGAACCAGGAGCCGAAGAACGAGATGGCCTCGAAGTTGCCCGTCTGGAAGGCCAGATAGCCGAGCAGGTACCAGCGCAGGCGGCCGCCGCCCAGCACCGTGCCGTAGGTGTGCAGGATGTGCCGCGCCCCCGCGCCCGCCGCGCCGGGGCGGCCGGGCACCGACGGGAAGTAGCGGGCCAGCAGCAGCCACAGCAGCGCCGAGACCCCGCCGATCACCCAGAACGGCAGGTGCCAGGAGACGGCCGCGAGCCAACTGCCCAGCGGGATGCCCGCGAACTGGGCGATGGACAGGCCCGCGGTGGCGAAGCCCATGGTGCGCACGATCAGTTCCGGCCGGACCAGGACCGGGATGGACGCCCAGATCTGCGGGGAGACGAAGGCGGCGCTCACCCCCGCCAGGAACCGGAACAGGATCATCGTCCAGAACCCTTGGGCGAAGCCGCACAGGGCGGTCGTCACGATGAACCCGACGAGCCCGGCCAGCAGCACCCGGCGCCGGTCGCGGCCGTCGGACAGAGGGCCGGCGATCAGAGCGAACAGGGCGTAGCCCAGCGCGTAGGCGCTGACCATCCAGCCGGACACGTCGCCGGATACGGCGAAGGTGCGGGCCAGGGTCGGCAGCAGCGGGGCGACCAGGAAGGTGTCCGTGCCGATCACGAACATGGTGGCGAAGGCCAGCAGGGAGACGGTGCGCGGCGTGGGGCCCGCGGTTCCGGTGACGGCGGTGGCCGTGGTGGAGGAGGTACTGGTCATGTCATCATCACCGCCCAGGAGCGGTTGAGTTTCCCTTCGAGCATGTGGAGGGCCTGGATCGCGATGAACCCCTCGTCGGTGGTTTCCGATGGCCCGCCGGGTGTCCGGGAGAAGCCGCCGTCGGCGCTCTGCCGGACCGCGATCCACCGCACGCAGGCGTCGGTGTCGGCGGGGAGGGCGCCCAGCATGTAGAGCGCCCCGATGGCGTGGTAGGACCCGACGAAGCTCTCCACCGCGCCGTCCCGGTAGCAGAAGCCGCCGGCCTCGGTCTGGAGGCTGCGCAGCCACGCCGTGGTCTGCGGGGCGCGCGGCGGACGCAGTCCGAGCGCGATGAGCGCGCCCACCACCCGGAAGGTGGCGAAGGTGTCGGAGGGCGAGCCGGGCAGGTTGCCGTAGCCCCCGTCGGGGTTCTGGCAGGCCAGCAGGAACGCCACCAGGTCGTCGGGGCGCTCCGGCCGGGCGTCGAGCGCGACCAGGGTGAGCGTGGCCAGGTGGGAGTGCCAGGCGTCGCCGGGGAAGCCGGGCGCGTTGCCGAAGCCGCCCTCGGGGCGCTGGCAGGACCGCAGGAACTCCACGCAGGCGGCGCGGTCGAAGGAGGGGTGCTCGGCGCCGCCGAGGACGACGGCGGTGAGGACGGCGCAGTACGTGGTGAACGCCTCGGACGGCAGGGCGGGCTGCTCGCCGAAGCCGCCGTCGGGGTTCTGGGTGGCGAAGACCCCGGCGAGCACGCCGGGCACGTCCGGTACCGGTTCGCCGAGCGCCAGCAGGTCGGAGACGACGTGCAGCACGGAGAAGGTCTGCGGCGTGCGGTCCGACCGCAGGCCGAGCGGGGCGCGGTACGGGGTGAGGCCGTAGCCGAGGCCGGACCGGGTGGACCTGAGCCAGCGCAGGTAGGCGGCGAAGTCGACCAGGCCGTCGGTGACGGGCGCGCTGGTGACGTGGCCGAGGTCGTTGTCGAAGGGGTCCGGTTCGGGCGCTCGGGTGAGCGGCGGCGGTTCGGGCGCGTCTGGGACCCGGTCGCCCAGGGCCCACAGTGCGAGCAGTTGCGTCTGCGCGTGCTTGCCGTGGAAGGGCACGTAGGTGGTGTTGCCGACGGCGAAGGAGCCGGGCGTACGCGGCGGGACCATGACGTGCCGGGCGAGCGGGACGGTGGGGTCGACCGGGGTGGAGAACCAGCTCCCCTGGCCCTGGAAGACCCCGCCGGCCCGTACGTCGGTGTACCGCTCCACCTCGGCCGTGGCGTCCTCGGCGAGCGCCTTGAGCAGGACGGCGGAGTCGTCGTCGCCGGTGCCGGACTCGGCGGCCCGGCGGGCGGCCAGCGCGAGCAGGGCGTGGTCGGCGACGAGTTTGGCGGGGAAGGGGGAGTCGGGTCGGCCGTGCAGGGCGGCCACGGCGTCGACGCGGACCACGGACGAGGCGTCACTGCGGTCCCAGTAGCCGCGCGCGCCGGCGTGCGGATGCCGGGCCTGGATGTGCAGCAGCGCGGAGCGGGCGAGCCCGGCCGCCCGGTCGTGTCCGCGTCCGTGCAGGGCCGTCCAGGCCAGCGCGGCGAGGGCGCCGGCGCGGGTGCGGTGGCCGTGCACGGTGTCCGGGGTGCCGCGCGGGGTGAGGGCGGCCCAGACACCGTCGCCGTGGACGAACCGCTCCAGGTGCCGGGCGGCTTCGTCGAGGAAGGCGGAGGTCGTGCCCGGCGCCGTGAGCGCGTCCGCGGCCAACACGGGCAGGGCGGCCTCCTCCAGCGGGCTCGCGCCGTCGAGGACGGTGGACCAACTGCGGTCGAGGCGGGCGGGCCAGCCGTGCGCGAGCAGCGCGTCGGTGACCCGGCGCAGGCACCGGTCCGCCTCGGCGGTCAGGGCGGCGTCGTCGAGCAGGGTGCCCGCGCGGTGCAGTGCCCAGGCCGCGAGGGCCTGCCAGGAGGGGGTGCGGACGTCGCCGATCGGGTGCGGGACGCCGGTGACGTCCAGGAGTTCGCGGAAGCCGGGCTGTTCGGGGTCGATGAACTCCCTTAAGGCGGACAGGAGTCGGGTGGTCAGGGTTCGGTCGTCGGGGCCCGGCAGGACGACGAGGGCGAGGGCCGCGTCGCGCAGTGTCCGGTCGGTGGTGATCACGTCGGTGGCGTCGCGGCCGACGACCGCGGGGACGTGCGCGTCCTCGTCCAGGAATCGCTCCAGGAAGAAGGTGCGTAAGGAGGGTGCGGTGCTCATGGCGGTACTCCTCGTCATGGCTCAGCATCTTCGGTGCTCGTACCAGTAGAACATCGTTGTTCGTGAAACATCGAATAAGCGTGGAGCCTAGCAGGGTTGAAGCCGTGCGGCCAGGGACGTTCAGCCGGTCCGGGGCAGGCGGTGCGGATGCCGCGGGTCCGGCAGCGGGCGGACGCGGTCGGGGGCGAACCGCTCGTGGACGTACAGCCGCGCGCCGTCGTCGCACGTGATGACGTACTCCTTGTACGCGCACGGGCGGTACTGCCCGCCCTCCCGCCAGCGGGCGGTGCCCGCGGAGAGGATCTCCCGGTGCTGCCGGGTGCGCCCTTCGCGCAGCCGCCGACCCAGGGGTGCCAGGTCGTCGGCGGAACCCGACCAGGCGGCGGGCGGCGCGGTGAAGGCCACGGTGTTGCGGCTGACCACATGGCCCGCCGGGGTGCGCAGCGTGGAGACGCGCAGTACGGCCGCACCGTCGGCGGGCAGGCCCAGCGCGGCGGTCGCCGCCGCGCCGAGCTGCCGTCCGGGGACCTTCTCCTGCCGCTCGACGTGCACGGTGAGCCGGGTGTCCAGCAGGGCTTCGAGGAGCAGCGTGGTCGAGCCGTCCCCGGCCAGCAGCATCCGGGTGGCTCCCGCGATCAACGGGACATCGGTGTCGGGGAGTTCACTCACCGTACGGCCTCCTCACGGCGTGCGGGGCGGCGCTCGCGGGCGCCGCGGGCCGCCCGCGCCAGCAGCTCGGCGGCCCGGCCGGTGCCCGAGCCCTCGGGGGCTGTCGCGAGGTGCGCCGGGCTGGGAGCGGCGCCCCGGGCGCCGACGAGGGGCCGTACCGCGTCCGCGAGCCGGTCGGCTGTGGGGGCCACCAGGGAGGGGAACCCGAGGCGGCGCAGCCGGTCGGACGCCTCGACCTCGTGGTACTCGCCCAGGCTGCTGAGCACGAACACCGTCGGCACCCCCAGCGCCGCCACCTCGGTGACGGTGATCCAGCCGGGGGCGGACACCAGCACGTCGGCCTCCCGCAGCAGCGGCATCCAGTCGGGCAGATAGGTGAGGACCACCACGTCGTCGGGGGCCCGCACGGCCTCCCTGCCCAGCAGGACGAGCTGGAGCCCGGGGTGGGTCCGCTTCAGCAGGCGGTGGGCCTCGATGTACGTGTCGAGGACGCGCTGCTTGTTCTCCAGGAACATGCTGGTGCCGCCGACCGAACCGACCATGACGGGCCCGGGTCCCAGCCCGAGGGAGGCGCGTACGGCCGCCCCGTCGCCGCGCTCGGGTATCTCGCGGATCATCGGACCGGTGAAGACGGCCCGGCCCGTGTCCAGGGCGGCGGCGACGGAGGTGCCGGCGTCGAGTTCGGGGACGTACGGCTTGTCGGTCAGGACGACCTCGGCCGTGGAGACGATCCAGTCGAAGACCGCGTGCAGGGAGTTGCGGCCCCTCCGCAGGTCCTCGTGGGCGACGCGGAAACCGCCGGCTTCCAGGGTGGTGTCGTCGATCTGGAGGAGCGTGAAGTCGTACCGCTCGGTGACCAGGGCGTGCGGGACGCCGGCGATGGCGGCGGCCATGCTGGCGGAGATGTTGTAGTCGCTCACCACCAGGTCCGCGTCCAGGTCCTGATAGTGGGACAGGTAGCCGAGCACCCGCTCGCCGTTGACGAACGCCGGGGCGACGTAGCCCTTGATGTACGTCCGCCAGTCCAGGTCGCGGCTGAGGTTCGAGCGGGTGGCGTGGTCGACGTGGTCGCCCGCGACGTCGACGACCTCGACACCCGCCGCCTCGAAGAGCGGGCCGAAGGTGGACTGCAAGGAGCCGAGCAGGACGGTGAGTTCGGCCTCCGGCCACTGCCGGCGCAGCTCGCGCGCCAGGGCGAGGGCGCGCATGTTGTGCCCCGATCCGGTCGGGGCGGGGGCGAAGACGATCCTCATGACGGGTTCCTCTCCAGGACTCCGGATGTGGTGTGCCGGGCGGGGACGTCCCCGACGACGACGGCGCCCGCGGTCACCTCGGCACCGTCGCCGAGGACGCAGGGGCCGACGAGGGTGGCGTCCGCGCCGACGCGCACGCCCTCCCCGATGTGCACCGCGCCGCCCCGCCAGGGCAGCGAGCGGCGGCTGAGGTCGTGCCCGCTGGAGACGACGAGCACTCCCGGTCCGAGATCGGCGCCGGCGCCGATGTCGATGCCGTCGGACGCCTCCAGGACGGCGCCGGCGCCGATCCGCACGCCGGGACCGGCGCGCACTCCGCCGCGCGGGGACGGGCCGTCGGCACGGCCCATGGCGATCACTCCAGCGCCCAGGCGGACGCCGGGGCCGCCGGACATGTCGGCGTCCAGGGCGCCGCCGCCGTCCGAGACCCAGCCGGCGGGCAGCTCCCTGCGGCCCGAGTCGGGGCGGGCCCGGACCCGCGCGATGATGGCGCCGAAGTCGGGCGAGCCGTCCTCGGTCACCTCGCGCCGGCGCAGGGTCCGCGCCGGACGGCCCACTACGACGGTGTCCGCCGGAACGTCGCCGGTCACGTGCGCGCCCGCGGCCACCACCGCGCCGGGACCGATGCGGACGCCCGGCTCGATGACCGCCCGGGCGCCGATCCAGGCGGCGCCCTCGATGAGAACGCGGGCGGCGCCGGCCCGGCCGATCCGGGTGAGGGAGGCGATCTGGCAGCCCGAGGCGATGCGCGCGGAACCGATCAGGCAGCGGAACCCGACGAAGACCCCGCCCTCGACGGCGCAGTCGCGCAGGGTCGTGCCGTGCCGGACCCACGCGCCGGGCCCGACGGTCGAGCCGGCGGCCACCTCCGTGCCCGCCTCGATGAGGGCGGCCGGATCGACCGCGGACGGGGCCATGTGCTTTCCGTGCTCCGCGAAAAACTCCATGACCATGGAAATTAAGTCCCCATCACTCATTTCCGCAAGCCCTTCCGAGAATCGGAGTTGCGGCGGCGCGTGCGTATTCGAGTAACGCAGATTTCACATATGGAGATGGTCAATGGAACGCAAAGTTCCGATTCCCTCGTTCAAGTGGATCTTTTTAAGAAGTCATTGCCTTGGGTCGATTGCAGCCGGTCGAACGTACCCACCGGGCTCGCCGGGCACGATGATCAAACACGTTGCGCAGGCATGTTCGATGTTCTACGATGCTTCAACGTCGGATGGAATAAAGTGCGAGGGATTCCCATGGAAGGGCGTTTCGGCATGCACATTTTGGTAACCGGCGGTGCCGGATTCATTGGCAGTAATTACGTGCGCAGGCTGCTGGACGGACGTTCCGACATTGCGGCCGATCGGGTCACCGTCCTCGACAAGCTGACCTATGCGGGAAACATGGTCAATCTGGCCGCCGTGGCCGGAAACCCGGCCTTGCGTTTCGTGGAGGGCGACATCGGGGACGCCGTCCTGGTCCCCGAACTGCTCGCCGGCGTGGACGCGGTCGTCAACTTCGCCGCCGAGACCCACGTCGACCGCTCCATCCACGACTCCGCCGCGTTCGTCACCACCAACGTCCTCGGCACCCACAACCTCCTGCAGGCCGCGCTGCGCGCCGGGGTCTCCCGGTTCGTGCACGTCTCCACCGACGAGGTCTACGGCTCGATCGACGAGGGCTCCTGGACGGAGGAGTGGCCGCTGGAACCCAACTCCCCCTATGCGGCGGCCAAAGCGGGCGCGGACCTGCTGGTGCGCTCCTACGCCCGCACGCACGGGCTCGACGTCGGCATCACCCGGTGCAGCAACAACTACGGCCCCTACCAGTACCCCGAGAAGGTCATCCCGCACTTCGTGACCACGCTCGCCCGCGGCGGCACGGTCCCCCTGTACGGCGACGGACTCAACGTCCGGGACTGGCTGCACGTGGACGACCACTGCCGCGGCATCGACCTGGTGCTCGCCAAGGGAGCCCCCGGAGAGGTCTACAACATCGGCGGCGGGACCGAGCTGACGAACCGGCGGCTGACCGAGCTGATCATCGACGCCTGCGGTACCGACTGGTCGTCGGTGCGCCCGGTCCCCGACCGCAAGGGCCACGACCGCCGCTACTCCCTCGACGACGCCAAGCTGCGCGCCCTCGGCTACCGCCCCCAGGTGGATTTCACCCACGGCCTCGCCGCGACGATCGCCTGGTACCGGGAGAACCCGGCCTGGTGGGAGCCGCTGACCGCGACGGCCGCCTGAGCCCGAACGCACCACGCACGCCCCGACGAAGCGGAAGGACCTCTTCCCCCATGCGCGGCATCATCCTCGCCGGCGGGTCCGGCACCAGACTGCGGCCACTGACCAGCGTGCACTCCAAGCAGCTCCTGCCGGTCTACGACAAGCCGATGATCTACTATCCGCTGTCCGTCCTGATGCACACCGGCATCCGCGAGATCCTGCTCATCTCCGGCCCCGAGCACCTGGAGACCTACCGCTCGCTCCTCGGCGACGGCAGCCGCCTCGGCATCCGCCTGCGGTACGCCGTGCAGGACGAGCCCCGCGGCATCGCCGAAGCCCTCGTCCTCGGCGCCGACTTCGCGGACGGCGAGCCGGTCTGCCTCATCCTCGGCGACAACATCTTCTACGGGCACCGCCTGCCCGACCTGCTGCGCCAGGAGGCCGCGCGCCTCGACGGCTGCACCCTGTACGGCTACCCGGTCAGCGACCCCGAGCGCTACGGCGTGGCGACGGTGGACGAGGACGGCACCATCACCACCCTCACCGAGAAGCCGGCCCGCCCCACCTCCAACCTCGCCGTCACCGGCCTCTACATGTACGACGGCACCGCGGCCGAGCGCGCCGCCGCCCTCGCCCCGTCCACCCGCGGCGAGCTGGAGGTCACCGACCTCAACCTCAGCTACGTGAGCGAGGGCCGGGCCCGCCTGGTCAACCTGGGCCGCGGCTCCGCCTGGTTCGACACCGGGACGCACGACAGCCTGCTGGAGGCGTCGATGTTCGTCCAGGTGCTGGAGAAGCGCCAGGGCATCCGCATCTCGTGCCTGGAAGAGGTCGCCTACCGCATGGGCTATGTCGACAAGGACCAACTGGCTCTGCTCGGCAAGGAACTCTCGCCCTCCTCCAACTACGGCAAGTACGTGCTGGATCTGGCCAGGACCTGAAGCCTCCCGCTCACCGCACTCCTCGCACCATCCGACCTGCGGACGACGGTGTCCGGCCAGGCAGCGCATCTCGGGCCCGCGGCCCGGCCCAGCCCACCAGGAGAGTGAGTTCCGTGGACACCCTGCTTCCCCCCGCCCAGCAGCCCGCCTGGCCGGACCCGGCCGCCCTCGACGACGTCACCCGCCAACTCGCCGCGTCACCCCCGCTGGTGCTGTGGGGCGAGTGCGAAAGGCTGCGGGAGCGGCTGGCCGGCGTCGCCCGCGGCGAAGCGTTCCTCCTCCAGGGCGGCGACTGTGCCGAGACCTTCGCCGACGTCACCGCGGACACCGTCCGCGACAAGCTGAACACCCTGCTCCAGATGTCCGCCGTCCTCACCTACGCGGCCACCATGCCGGTCGTCACCGTGGGCCGGATCGCCGGCCAGTACGCCAAACCCCGCTCCCGGGCCACCGAGACCCGCGACGGCGTCACCCTGCCGGTCTACCGCGGCGACGCGGTCAACGGGCTCGCCTTCAGCGCCGCAGCCCGCACCCCCGACCCCCGGCGCCTGCTGCGCGTGTACCAGTCCTCCGCCAACACCCTCAACCTGATCCGGGCCTTCATGGCGGGCGGCTACGCCGGGCTCGACCAGGTCCACGAGTGGAACCGGGACTTCGTCGCCGGCTCCCCGCTGAAGACCACCTACGAACGGCTCGCCGACCGCATCGACCACGCCCTCGGCTTCATGCGGGCCACCGGAGGACGCCCCGAGGACTTCGACAGAGCCGAGTTCTTCGCCTCCCACGAAGGGCTGCTGCTCGACTACGAGACCGCCCTCACCCGCGTGGACGAACTCACCGGACTGCCCTACGCCGCCTCGGGACACCTGCTGTGGATCGGCGAACGCACCCGCGACCCGGTCGGCCCGCACGTCGAGTACCTCTCCAAGGTCGCCAACCCGGTCGCCGTCAAACTGGGGCCCTCCGCCGGCGCCGACACCGCGCTGCGCCTCATCGACCGGCTCGACCCCGACCGCGTCCCCGGACGGCTCACGTTCATCACCCGCATGGGCCGGGAGAAGGTGCGGGACCTGCTGCCGCCGCTCATCGAGAAGGTCTCCGCCTCCGGTGCCTCTCCCGCCTGGATCTGCGACCCCATGCACGGCAACACCATCGAGGCACCCTCCGGGCACAAGACCCGCCGCTTCGACGACGTCCTCGACGAGGTCAGGGGCTTCTTCGAGGTCCACCTCGGTCTCGGCACCCACCCCGGCGGCATCCATGTGGAGCTGACCGGCGACGACGTCACCGAGTGCGTCGGCGGCGGCCACGAGCTGGACTTCGCCGACCTCTCCTCCCGCTACCAGTCGGCCTGCGACCCCCGCCTCAACCGCGGTCAGTCCCTCGACCTGGCCTTCCTGGTCGC
This sequence comes from Streptomyces sp. NPDC090119, assembly GCF_044747085.1. NCBI lineage: Bacteria > Bacillati > Actinomycetota > Actinomycetes > Kitasatosporales > Streptomycetaceae > Streptomyces > Streptomyces sp. NPDC090119. Next base: position 595,752 of record NZ_JBIVDK010000001.1, read on the forward strand.
CGAGTTCCTCACCGCGGGCCGGCACCACCCGAGCCCGGCCGACTGAGCGCAGCCGCTGGAACGCGTGTTCCCCTCCGGGAGGGCCCCGATTTGGCCGCGGGCCACGGGGGTGGTTGGCTTGCCGAAACCCTGAGGAATCAGCTCGTGGAGGAACGCAATGGCGCAGGTCGAGGCCACTACGGAACGGGTCGTCGCAGCGGACGCGGAGAAGGTGTTCGACGCCCTCGCCGATTACCGCGGCACGCGTCAGCGGCTGCTCCCCGAGCACTTCAGCGAGTACGAGGTGCGCGAGGGCGGCCACGGCGCGGGCACCCTCGTCCACTGGAAGCTCCAGGCCACCAGTAAGCGCGTACGCGACTGCCTGCTCGAGGTCGGCGAGCCCACCGACGGCGAGCTGGTCGAGAAGGACCGCAACTCCACCATGGTCACCACCTGGCGCGTCACCCCCGCCGGGGAGGGCCGCTCGCGCGTCGTGGTCACCACCACCTGGAAGGGCGCCGGCGGCATCGGCGGCTTCTTCGAGCGCACCTTCGCCCCCAAGGGCCTGGGCCGCATCTACGACTCGGTGCTCGACAAGCTCGCCGCCGACGTCGAGAGCTGACCCGAAACACCGGCCGGTGCGGGGGGGCGTTGCTCCCCTTCACCGGTTCGAGTGATTGCCGCCGAGACCGGATTCATGCCGTAACTCGCCGTATGTGTTCGCAGTTGTCGCGTAACGCGGGATGTGCGACAGGTGTGAGCGAGGGGAGCGGTACGTGGGCGGAACGACGCTGGTGTGCGAGGAGCCGGACACCGAGGCGGTGCCGGTTCCGGTCGAACATCTGGACCCACCACCCGCCTCCGAACCCGAACTCGGCACGCGCCAGGTGCGGTTGGTCTTCATCGGGCTGATGCTCGCGCTGCTGCTGGCCGCGCTGGACCAGATGATCGTGGCCACCGCGCTGCCGAAGATCGTCGGCGAGCTGCACGGCCTGGACAAGATGTCCTGGGCGATCACCGCCTACCTGCTGACCTCCACCATCGGCCTGCCGCTCTACGGCAAGCTCGGCGACCTCTTCGGCCGCAAGGGCGTCTTCCAGTTCGCCATCCTGGTCTTCGTGGTCGGCTCCGCCCTCGCCGGGCGCGCGCAGAGCATGGACCAGATGATCGCCTTCCGCGCGGTCCAGGGCATCGGCGCGGGCGGCCTGATGATCGGCGTGCAGGCGATCATCGCGGACATCGTGCCGCCCCGGCAGCGCGGCCGCTACATGGGCCTGATCGGCGCCGCCTTCGGCCTCGCCTCCGTCGCCGGACCACTGCTCGGCGGCTACTTCACCGACCATCTCTCCTGGCGCTGGTGCTTCTACATCAACGTCCCCTTCGGCCTGGTCACCCTCGCCGTGGTCGCCGCCGTGCTGAAGCTGCCCCGGCCGAGGAAGCGCGCCCGGCTGGACGTGCCCGGCGCGCTGCTGCTCGCCGCCGCCTCGACGTGTCTGGTGCTGCTGACCAGTTGGGGCGGGACCGAGTACGCCTGGGACTCGCGCGAGATCATCGGACTCGGCGCGGGCGCCGTCGCCGCCGTGGTCCTCTTCGTCGTCGCCGAACACTTCGCCGCCGAACCCCTCATCCCGCTCCGGCTGTTCCGGGACTCCGTCTTCAACGTCACCGGCCTGGTCGGACTGGTCATCGGCGTCGCGCTGTTCGGCGCGGCCAGCTATCTGCCGACCTTCCTGCAGATGGTCGACGGGGCCAGCGCCACCGAGTCCGGGCTGCTGATGCTGCCCATGATGGCGGGCATCGTCATCGCCTCCATCGTCGGCGGTCAGCTCATCAGCCGCACCGGCCGCTACAAGGTCTACCCGCTGCTCGGCGCCGCGCTCGCCGCGCTCGGCATGTGGCTGCTGTCCCGGCTGGAGGTCGACACCTCCCGGCTCGCCTACAGCGTCTGGATGGCCGTCCTCGGCACCGGCATCGGCCTGGTCATGCCCGTCCTGGTGCTCGCCGTGCAGAACTCCGTGCGCCCCGCCGACCTCGGCACCGCCACCAGCGCCAACAACTACTTCCGGCAGATCGGCGGCAGCGTCGGCGCCGCCATCTTCGGCACCCTCTTCGCCGACCGGCTCACCGACGCCCTGCGCGAGGACCTCCCGCCGGACGCCTCGGCCGCGCTGCCCGACCCCGAGGCGATCACCCCGCAACTGGTGCACGCACTGCCTCCAGCGCTGCGCGACGCCTACATCCACGCCTACGCCGACGCGATGCCCCGGATCTTCCTGTACCTGGTGCCGGTGCTCGTCCTCGGTCTGATCATCGCCTTCTTCCTCAAGGAGAAACCCCTGGTGTCCCAGCACGCCCCCACCGCCACCGAACCCGACACCGTGCCGGGCATCCCCGTACCGCCCCAGGCCCGCGCGCCGCACACCGCCGGGATCGCGGTCTGCGGCACCGTCCAGCACCCCGACGGCACCGTGGTGCCCCGCGCCGCGCTCACCCTCATCGACGTCGGCGGAGTGCAGATCGGCCGGGGCGCCAGCGGCGACGACGGCCGCTACGCGCTCGCCACCCCCGGCGTCGGCTCCTACGTGCTGATCGCGGCGGCGGGCGGCCACCAGCCGCAGGCCGTCTCCGTCACCGTCGGCGAGCGCCCCGTCGAACTGGACGTGGTCCTCGGCGGCGCCGGACGCCTTGCGGGCGCCGTGCTCACCGCCGACGGCAGCCCCGTACGCGACGCCACCGTCACCCTCACCAATGTGCACGGCGAGGTCGTCGCCGCCACCCGCAGCGGGCGCGAGGGCGGGTACGTCATCACCGAGCTGGTCGCGGGGGAGTACACCCTCGCCGCCAGCGCGCCCGCCTTCCGTCCGGCCGCCCTGCCGGTCAGCGTCCAGGCGTCCCGCGAGACCCGGCAGGACGTCGAACTCGCGGGCGGCGCCGTGCTGAAGGGCACCGTCCGGGCCGGGGGAGGGCGGGCCGTGGAGGACGCGCGCGTGACCCTGCTCGACGCGGCCGGGAACGTCGTCGACACCCTCACCACGGGCGCCGACGGCACCTTCCGCTTCGTCGACCTCTCCTCCGGCGAGTACACCGTCATCGCCGCGGGCTACCCGCCGGTCGCCACGGTGCTCCAGGTCGCGGGCGGCGGCCGCACCGAGCGTGACCTGCAACTGGGGCACGAGGACTGAGGGTTACGATCCCTCTCCACCCACGGCGGATCTCCGGGACGGAATTCGCGGTTTGCCACACATGGCGACGTGACTCCCCCGTACCGTAGTGGCGGGCGGCATTGATCGTTCGCGTACAGCCGTGGGGAGAGAGGGCCTTGGCCATGGACCGTGGCAGCGAGCGGGACGCGTCTCCCAGCCGCGGTGCGGGGAGTCCCGCGGCGGGCCGGATTCCGCTGGCCGTGGTGATCGTCGACCGCGCGGGCCTGGTGTCCCACTGGAGCAGCGGCGCCGGGCGGATGTTCGGCCCCGGCCGGGACGAGGCCGTCGGGCAACCCGTCGCGGACCTGCTGCCCGTCACCGGCGCCCTGCCCGACGACCTGCTGGGCGACGACACGCCCGACGACGACGGCCCCGACCTGGAGAGCTCCCTCGGCGGGTACACCGGCTACCCGACCGCGGGCCGCGCCCGGCTCACCCCGCCCGGACGCGGCGACGACGAGCGGATCGACGTGGTGTGGTGGGCCTACCCGCTGGTCGGCCCCGGCCCCTCCCGGCTGCTGGTGCTCGCCGCCGACGCCACCCGGCTGCGCGAGGAGCGCGGCCACCTCGACGAGGGCACCGAACGCATCGCGCCCGGCTTCGCCCGGCACACCGAACTGCCCACCGCCGCCGACCTGGAGCGCAGGCTCCCCGAGATCCTGCCCAACATGGGCCCCGGACTCAGCGCCCGCATCGTCTCTCAGGTCCTCGAACTCGGCTATCCGGTACTGGAGTTCAGCCAGTACGAGCGGGTGCCCGTCACCCCGTACTGGGGAGTGCCCCGGCGCCCCGGCCGCTCTGACAGCGTTGTCCCCCGCCCCCGCAGCGAGCCCCTGATCCCGGCCGACGCCCTGGCCGACCTGGAGTACGCGGCCGTACGGGAGCGGCTGGAGTTCCTCAACGAGGTCAGCTCCGCCATCGGCACCTCCCTCGACCTCGGGGAGACGATCCGCGAGGTCACCAGCGCGGCCGTACCCCGGTTCGCGGACTTCGCCGGTACCCATCTGCGCTCCGCCGTCCTCGCGGGCGAGGGCTTCCCCGACGGGCCGCCCGACGCCAGCACCCTGATGCACCGGGTCTGGGTCGAGCACAACGACGAACCCGGCCGCTGGGACGACACCGTGCCGGTCGGCGAGGCGTTCGCCTTCCCCGAGCACACGCCGTTCTACCAGTGCATGGTCACCGGCGAACCGGTCCTCATCCCGAGGATCAGCGACGAACTGGGCAACCGGATCTCCGGCGAGTTCGAGAAGCGCGACCTCCGGCCGCTGATCAACGGCCGCTCCCTGCTGATCGTCCCGCTCAAGGCGCGCAACGTGGTCCTCGGCTTCATGGTGCTGCTGCGCCGCGCGGACCGGCTGCCCTTCGACGACATGGACCGCACCACCGGCGCCGAACTCGCCGCCCGCGCCGGACTGGTGCTCGACAACGCGCGCATGTACACGTACCAGGAGAACGTCGCCGAGACCCTCCAGGACAGCATGCTCCCGCAGGTCACCCCGCGCATGGCCGGGTGCGACGTGGCGACCCGCTATCTGCCCGGCACCCGGCTCGGCCGGATCGGCGGCGACTGGTTCGACACCGTCAAACTGCCCGGCTCACGCACCGCGCTGGTCGTCGGCGACGTGATGGGGCACGGCCTCAACTCGGCCGCGATGATGGGCCAGTTGCGCACCGCCGTGCAGACCATGGCGGTACTGGAGACCCCGCCCGCCCAACTGCTGCGCAACCTGGACGACCTGGCGCGGCGGCTCGGCGAGAACTACCTCGCCACCTGTCTCTACGCCGTCTACGACCCGATCCGCGGCGAGGTGCAGCTCGCCAACGCCGGGCACATCCCGCCCGTGCTGGTGCGCGCGGCGGACGGCGGCAGCGAACTGCTCGAACTGCCCACCGGCGCGCCCATCGGCGTCGGCGGAGTGCCCTTCGAGGCCACCACGGTCCGGATCGCGCCCGGCGACCGGCTGGTGCTGTGCACGGACGGCCTGGTCGAGGTGCGCGGCTCCGACATCGGGGAGGGGCTGGCCGCGCTCTGCGAGTCCGCCGCGCATCCGGCCGCGTCGATGGACGCCGCCTGCGACACCATCATCCGCGCCCTCAACACGCGTGGCGGCCGCAAGGACGACGTGGCCCTGCTGATGGCCCGGCTCAACGGCATCCCCGACGACCACGTGGCCCAGTGGCATCTCGCCTCCGACCCGCGCGAGGTCTCCCGCGCCCGGTACCTGGTCCGCGAGCGACTGCTGAAGTGGGGCCTGCCGCAGGCGGTGGACACCGCGCTGCTGCTGGTCAGCGAGGTCGTCACCAACGCGGTACGGCACGGCGGGGGCGGCCCCGTCGGACTCCGCGTGGTCCGCACCGAGGACCTGCTGTTCGAGGTCACGGACGCGGAGCCGGAGCTGCCCGACATGCTCACCGCCGGACCGGACGACGAGGCGGGCCGGGGCCTGCGCGTGGTCAGCCGACTGGCCAAGGAGTGGGGCGCCACGACGAGCGGACACCACAAGACGGTGTGGTTCGAGCAGGCGCTGACCCCGTAAGAGCCGATGCCGTAAGCCGATCCCGTAAAAAAGGGCCATGGACCCCTTGTCCGGGGGCACCAGGCGCGATATCCCGATCATGGCACCGAACCTGGGGAGATCGCAGTGAACGTTTCCGACAACTACCGCTCCAACTGGGAGAGTTACTGGCGGGAGACCTCGGACGAGCGGGGGGACGCGATCTGGGACGCCGACCCCTCGCTGACCGCCGAGCCGCACAGCGACCTCCTCCTGCCGCACGCCGAACCGGGCCGCGTCATCGTGGACCTCGGCTGCGGCAACGGCACCCAGACCCGCTATCTCGCCACCCGGTTCGCCCGCGCCGTCGGCGTCGACCTCTCGGACGCCGCGATCGACCACGCCCGCCGCGCCACGGCGGGCGCCGCCGCCGAGTTCGAGCAGCTCGACCTGACCGACACCGACGCCGTACGCGGCCTGCACGAACGCCTCGGCGACGCCCACGTCTACATGCGTGCCGTCATCCACCAGAGCGAACCCGAGGCCCGGCCGCTCGTCGCCGCCGCCGTGGCCGAACTCCTCGGGGAGTCGGGCCGCGCCTTCGTCGTCGAACTGACCTCCGCGTCCCGTGACGTCCTGCAGCGGGCGGCCACCGGCCCCGACGGGCCGCCCCCGAAGCTCCGCCGCGTCTTCCACCACGACCTCAAGCCCGCGGACGCCCCGGACGAGGAGATCCCCCGCCTCCTCACCGAAGCGGGCCTCAAGATCCTCGCCACCGGCGAGACGGTCCTCCCCCAGACCGAACACTTCCCGGACGGCACCCGCATCGACCTGCCTGCCCGCTGGTTCGTACTGGCGCGGGAGTGAGCGGCGCGCGGGCCGGGCGGCGGCCGAGGGGCTGGTCGTAGCCGCCGCCGGGCCGGACGCGTAACCTGCGCGGCATGAAGATCCTCATCAGTGCCGACATGGAAGGCGCCACCGGGGTCACCTGGCCCGCCGACGTGCTGCCGGGGACGGCGGAGTGGGAGCGCTGCCGGGGCATGTTCACGTCCGACGTGAACGCCGCCGCGCAGGGCTTCTTCGACGGTGGGGCCGATCAGGTGCTCGTCAACGAGGCGCACTGGACCATGCGGAACCTGCTGCTGGAGCGGCTGGACGAGCGGGTCGAGATGCTGACCGGGCGGCACAAGGCGCTGTCCATGGTGGAGGGCGTCCAGCACGGCGACGTCGACGGCATCGCCTTCGTCGGCTACCACGCGGGCGCCGGGATGGAGGGCGTCCTCGCCCACACCTACCTCGCCAACCAGATCACCGGGGTCTGGCTGAACGACGTACGCGCCAGCGAGGGCCTGCTCAACGCGCGGGTCGTCGCGGAGTACGGGGTGCCCGTGGTGCTGGTCACCGGGGACGACCTGGCCTGCGAGGACGCGCTCGGCTACGCGCCCGAGGCGCTGAAGGTCGCGGTCAAGGACCATGTCTCGCGGTACGCGGCCGTCTGCCGCACCCCGGCCCGCACCGCCGCCGACATCTGGGCCGCGGCCAAGGAGGCGGCCCGGCTCGCGGTGCGCCAGGAGCCCTCGGAGCAGGGGCCGTTCACCGTCGCCGTGGAGTTCGACGCCGAGCATCTGGCGATGGCCGTCACCGTGGTGCCGGGCGTCGCGCGGATCGGGGAGCGGAAGGTGGCGTACACCACCGACACGATGTACGAGGCAATTCGCACGTTCAAGGCGGTCACCACGATCGCCTCGGCCGCCGTGGAGGAGCAGTATGGCTGACCAGCGCGCGCTGGACGAGGTGGTCGAGTTCACCTCCGAGCTGATCCGGATCGACACCACCAACCGGGGCGGCGGCGACTGCCGGGAACGGCCCGCCGCCGAGTACGCGGCCGAGCGCCTCGCCGGTGCCGGGCTCGAACCGCTGCTGCTGGAGCGGACACCGGGGCGCGGCAATGTCGTCGCCCGAGTGCCCGGCACCGACCCGTCCGCCGACGCGCTGCTGGTGCACGGGCATCTGGACGTGGTGCCCGCCGAGGCCGCCGACTGGAGCGTGCACCCCTTCTCCGGCGAGGTCCGCGACGGCGTGGTCTGGGGGCGCGGCGCCGTCGACATGAAGAACATGGACGCGATGATCCTGGCCGTGCTGCGCGGCTGGGCCCGGCAGGGCGTGCGGCCGCGCCGGGACCTGGTCATCGCGTTCACCGCCGACGAGGAGGCCAGCGCCGAGGACGGCTCCGGCTTCCTCGCCGACCGGCACCCCGAGCTGTTCGAGGGCTGTACGGAGGCCATCGGGGAGTCCGGCGCCTTCACCTTCCACGACGGCACCGGGCGCGAGATCTACCCCGTCGCGGCGGGGGAGCGGGGCACCGGCTGGCTGAAGCTCACCGCCGGGGGGCGTGCCGGGCACGGTTCCAAGGTGAACCGGGAGAACGCGGTGACCCGGCTCGCCGCCGCCGTCACCCGGATCGGCGAGCACCAGTGGCCGCTGCGCATCACCCCGACCGTGCGGGCCGCGCTCACCGAACTCGCCGCGCTGTACGGCCTGGAGCCCGACTTCGACGACGTGGAACTGCTGCTGGACAAGCTCGGTCCCGCCGCGGCGCTGGTCGAGGCGACCGTCCGCAACAGCGCCAACCCGACCATGCTGGACGCCGGTTACAAGGTCAACGTCATCCCCGGCGAGGCCCACGCGCACATCGACGGACGTTTCCTGCCGGGCGGCGAGGAGGAGTTCGAGTCCACCCTGGACCGGCTCACCGGCCCCGGCGTCGACTGGGACTACGTGCACCGCGAGGTCGCCCTCCAAGCACCGGTCGACGCACCGCTGTTCGGCAGGATGCGGGCGGCCGTGGAGGAGTTCGCGCCCGGCGCGCACGTCGTCCCGTACTGCATGTCCGGCGGCACCGACGCCAAGCAGTTCTCCCGGCTCGGCATCACCGGCTACGGGTTCGCCCCGCTGCGGCTGCCCGAGGGCTTCGACTACCAGGCGCTGTTCCACGGGGTGGACGAACGCGTGCCCGTGGAGGCCCTCCAGTTCGGCGTCCACGTCCTCGACCGCTTCCTGCGGACCGCCTGACCAGATGGGGGAAGAGATGCAGGTCCAGCCGTACGGTTCCTGGCCGTCGCCGATCGACGCGGCGCTCGCCGCCGCGCACGACGGACACCCCGAGTGGGTGGGGTTCGTCGGGGACGAGGTCTGGTGGACCGAACCCCGGCCCGCCGAGGGCGGTCGCCGTGCCCTGGTGCGCCGTACGGCCGACGGCGCCGAGGAACCGGTGCTGCCGCCGCCGTGGAACGTGCGCAACCGCGTCATGGAGTACGGCGGCCGCCCCTGGACCGCCGCCCCCGGCACGGACCGGCCGCTGGTCGTCTTCACCCACTTCGACGACCAGCGGCTCTACCGCTACGAACCCGGAGGCGAGCCGGTCCCGCTGACCCCGGTCTCGCCGGTCGGCGGCGGACTGCGCTGGGCAGAGCCCGAGGTGGACCCGGAGCGCGGCGAAGTCCGGTGCGTGCTGGAGGAGTTCACCGGCGAGGGCAGCGGTGACGTGCGACGCGTGCTCGCCGCCGTACCGCTGGACGGCTCGGCCGCCGACGACCGGTCGGCCGTACGCGAACTCGCCGAGGAGCGGCACCGGTTCGTCACCGGCGCCCGCGTGTCGCCGGACGGGAGCAAGGCCGCGTGGCTCGCCTGGGACCATCCGCGGATGCCCTGGGACGGCACCGAACTGCTCGTCGCGGAGGTCGGCGACGACGGCCGCTTCCGGGACGTGCGCACGGTCGCCGGGGGTGACGACGAGGCCGTCGCCCAGGTGGAGTGGGCGCCGGACGGGCGGCTGCTGTACGCGAGCGACCGGGGCGGCTGGTGGAACCTGTACCGGGACGGCGTACCGCTGTGCCCGCGCCAGGAGGAGTTCGGCGGGCCGCTGTGGAAGCTCGGCCAGCGCTGGTTCGTCCCGCTGGCGGACGGGCTGCTCGCGGTGCTGCACGGGCGCGGGGCCGCCGTGCTCGGGATACTCGACCCCGAGACCGGTGAGATCGCCGACGCGGCCGGTCCCTGGACCGAGTTCGCGTCCTCCCTCGCCGCCCACGGCAGCCGGGTCGCGGCCATCGGCGCGAGCCCGCGCACCGGGTACGAGGTGATCGAGCTGGACACCGGCACCGGCCGCGCCCGCACCGTCGGCGCCCGGCACCGGGACCCCGTCGACCCCGCGTACTACCCCGAGCCCCAGGTCCGCACCTTCACCGGGCCCGGCGGCCGTGAGGTGCACGCGCACGTCTATCCGCCGAGGCACCCCGAAACCACCGGTCCCGATGGCGAGTTGCCGCCCTATGTGATCTGGGCGCACGGCGGCCCCACCAGCCGGGTGCCGCTCGTGCTGGACCTGGCCATCGCCGCCTTCACCTCACGCGGCATCGGCGTCGCCGAGGTCAACTACGGCGGCTCCACCGGGTACGGCCGCGCGTACCGCGAACGGCTGCGGCACCAGTGGGGCGTGGTCGACGTGGAGGACTGCGCGACCGTGGCCCTCGCGCTGGCCGAGGAGGGCACGGCCGACCGGAACCGGCTGGCGATCCGGGGCGGCAGCGCGGGCGGCTGGACCACCGCGGCCTCCCTGACCAGCACCGACGTCTACGCCTGCGGCACGATCAGCTACCCGATCCTCGACCTCACCACCTGGGGCCCCGGCCGCACCCACGACTTCGAGTCACGTTACCTGGAGTCCCTGGTCGGCCCCGCCGCCGAGGTCCCCGAACGCTACGCCGAGCGCTCGCCCGCCAACCATGCCGACCGGCTCACCGCCCCCTTCCTGCTCCTCCAGGGCCTGGACGACGTGATCTGTGCCCCCGAGCAGTGCGAGCACTTCCTCGACCGCGTCGCGGGCCGGGGCGTGCCGCACGCCTACCTGGCCTTCGCCGGAGAAGGCCACGGCTTCCGCCGCGCCGACACCATGGTCCGCGCCACGGAGGCCGAACTGTCCCTGTACGCCCAGGTGTTCGGCTTCGAGCTGCCCGGGGTCCCGAAACTGGAGCTGGACACGTGAAGCAACTCGAACGGCCCACCCGGCTCGCCCCCGGCGCCCGGGTGGCCGTGGTCGCGCCCAGCGGGCCGGTGCCCGGAGAACGGCTGCGCGCGGGCCTCGACATCCTGCGCGGCTGGGGCCTCGACCCGGTCGCCGCACCCCATGTGCTGGACCGGCACGGCCAGTTCCGCTACCTCGCGGGCACCGACGCCGACCGCGCCGAGGACCTCCAGCGGGCCTGGTGCGACCCTGCGGTCGACGCGGTGCTCTGCGCGCGCGGCGGCTACGGCGTCCAGCGGATGGTGGATCTGCTCGACTGGGACGCGATGCGCGCGGCCGGACCGAAGGTGTTCGTCGGCTTCAGCGACATCACCGCCCTGCACGAGGCGTTCGCCACCCGCCTGGACCTCGTCACCCTGCACGGCCCGATGGCCGCCGGAACCGACTTCATCGGCAGCGAACGCGCCCGCGACCACCTCCACGCGACCCTCTTCACCCCGGAGAAGGTCCAGGAGATCACCACCGACGGCCAACCCCTCGTCCCCGGCCGCGCCCGCGGCACCACCCTCGGCGGCTGCCTCTCTCTCCTCGCGGCGGAACTGGGCACCCCGTACGCCCGCCCCTCCGCCGCGGGCGGCCTGCTCTGCCTGGAGGACGTCGGCGAGGAGACCTACCGCTTGGACCGCTACCTCACCCAGCTGCTCCGCTCCGGCTGGCTGGACCGCGTCCACGGCGTCCTCCTCGGCTCCTGGCACGACTGCGACCCGTACGACACCCTCCGCCCCCTGCTCACCGACCGCCTGGCCCCCCTCGGCGTCCCCGTCCTCGAGAACGCCGGTTTCGGCCACAGCCCGGACGCCCTGACGATCCCCTTCGGCATGGCGGCGGAACTCGACGCGGACACGGGCACCCTGACCCTGGAGGAGCCCGCCCTGCGCTGAGTTGACCTTGCCGTGGCGTCAACGTTTCTACTGACGGCATGCGCATCGGAGAGCTTGCCGCGCTCGTCGGAGTCACCACACGAGCCGTACGCCACTACCACCACGTCGGCCTGCTGCCCGAACCCACCCGGCGGGCCAACGGCTACCGCTCCTACACCCTGCGGCACGCCGTGCTGCTCGCCCGCATCCGGCGGCTGACCGAGCTGGGCCTCGCCCTGGACGAGGTGCGGGACGTCCTCGCCGACGACGCCGGACGCGAACTGGCCGAAGTCCTGCGGGAACTCGACGCCGACCTCGCCCGGCAGGAACGGGAGATCCGGCGCCGCCGCGAGGTCCTGGCGGACCTGCTCGCGGGACCCCTCACCCCGGACGCCCCGCTCTCACCCGGCCTCGCCGCACTGCTCCGGGCCGCCCCCGACAGCACGTCGCCCGCCGCCGCCAAGGACCGGGAGCACCTGGTGCTGCTGGACACGGTGGCCGGCGGGGACGCGGTGTACGCGGCCCTGCACCCCCTGTCCGAGGACCCGAAGGTGCTCCAGCTGTACCAGCGGCTGGACGAACTGGCGGACGCCCCCGCGGACGACCCCCGGATCGCGGTGCTGGCCGAGGAGATGTCCGCCGCCGTCCCCGACGAGGTACTGGCCGCGATCCCCGTCTCCGGCCGGGCCACCCCCGACTTCGGCGCGGCACTGCTCGCCGACTACCCGCCCGCGCAGGCCGAGGTGGTGCGCCGGGTGATGAACACGCTGGCCACCCGGATGGACAGGAACCGGTCATGAGCGCACGCACCCCTGTCCCCGTCGCCATGCGACGGCTCCTCACGCACGAGGTCCGCGCGCTGTACTCGCTGGTCCTGTGGACGCTGCGCCGCCGCCAGGTCCCCGAAGGCGCCCTCGCCGCCGCCTACACCGGGCCGCAGACCGCCATGATGTACGGCCTGCTGTTCGTCTCCCTCGTCGAGACCGTCATGCTCGCCCTGGTGATCCCGTGGCCGCTCGCGCACGCCGTGCTGCTCGTCGTGGACGGGTACGGGATCGTGCTGGTCCTCGCCCTGCACGCGGCCTGCGTGGTCCGGCCGCACCTCGTCGCCTCCGACGGCTCGCTGCGGCTGCGGTACGGCGCGCTGTTCGACCTCGCGGTACCGGCCGCCGTCATCGTCTCCGCGCGGGTCGAACGGCGCCACCTCGGCCGGGGGCTCGTCGCGGTCGACCCGGACGGCGTGCTCGACCTCTCGGTCGGCGGCCAGACCACGGTGCGCGTGGAACTGGCCGAACCGGTCACGTTCACAAGGCCGTTGGGCAGGAAGGGGAGCGCTCGCGTGCTCCGGTTCCACGCCGACGATCCACGCACGGTGGTGGCCGCGCTCAGCACCGTAGGCTGACCCGATGCCGCACACCGCACCCCACTACCTCGCCCAGGGCCCCCGGGTGGCCGTCCGACGGTTCCGGATGGAGGACGGGCACGAGTTCACCGCCCGGGTGCGGGAGAGCAAGGACCTGCACCGGCCGTGGCTGGTGATGCCCGACAGCGACGAGGCGTACGCCGACTACGCGGGACGCCTCATGGGGGACGACGCGGCGCGGGCCGGGTTCCTGGTGTGTGAGAAGGACAGCGGGGACATCGCCGGGTTCGTCAACATCAACAACATCGTCCGGGGCGGCTTCCAGTGCGGGGCGCTCGGATACGGGGCGTTCGCGCACGCGGCCGGGCGGGGGCTGATGCGGGAGGGGCTGGACCTGGTCATCCAGTACGCCTTCGGGCCGCTCGGGCTGCACCGGCTGGAGATCAACGTCCAGCCCGGCAACACCGCGTCCATCGCCCTCGCGCGCGGCGCCGGGTTCCGGCTGGAGGGGTTCTCGCCCGCGATGCTCCGGGTCGACGGCGAGTGGCGCGACCACGAACGCTGGGCCCTCACGGCGGAGATGCGGGGCTGATCCGGGCCCCGCTCAGGCCCCCGACTGGTCGGCGTACTCCAGGATCGTGCCGTCCGGGTGCATCACCAGCAGATTCCGGCCCACCGGCGTCGGCACCGGGCCCGCGATGATCTGCGCGCCCAGGTCCGACAGCAGCCGGTGCGCCTCCTCGACGTCCTTCACGGCGATCGTCGCCGTCACCTTGCGCAGCACCTCCAGCTCCGCCCCCGGCCCGCTCATCAGCAGGAACGAGCCGATCGCGGCGACCCGTACGCCACCGCGCTCGAAGCGCAGGGCGGTGCCGTCCGCCAGCCGCTCGTAGAACGGGATCGCGGCCTCGAGGTCGTCGACGCAGATGCGCAGGGTGGCGCCAAGAATCTCCATGCGCACGAGCCTAGTTGGGGCGGACCGGAGCGCACAGACCGTCGCCCCGCTTCGGGGGGCGTGCGCGGCGGCCGGGTGACGTGGCGGGGGTTTGGGTGCCGTGACGCCGGTTACGCGGAAGACCTCGGACGAACCGTTCCACCGATGCGGCCGCAGCCGGTCACCCATCGTGACGGGCCGGGATCGCCAGAGTGTCCGAGTCACCTCGGACCCGCGGAAAGGAGACCCATGAACAACGACGAACTCGCCGAACTCGGGCAGCAGTTGCGGGTGGACAGCGTACGGGCGGCGGACGCCGCGGCATCCGGACACCCCACCTCCTCGATGTCCGCCGCCGACCTGCTGGCCGTCCTGCTCGCCAACCATCTGCGCTACGACTTCGAACGCCCCGACCACCCCGCCAACGACCGCTTCGTGCTCTCCAAGGGACACGCGTCCCCGCTGATGTACTCCGTCTACAAGGCGGCCGGCGCCATCGACGACGCCGAACTGCTCACCTTCCGCAAGCTCGGCAGCCGCCTGGAGGGCCACCCGACCCCGCGCAGGCTGCCCTGGGTGGAGACCGCCACCGGCTCCCTCGGTCAGGGCCTCCCGGTCGGCGTCGGCATCGCGCTGGCGGGCAAGCGGCTGGACCACTCCGACTACCGCGTCTGGGTGGTGTGCGGCGACAGCGAGCTGGCCGAGGGCTCCATCTGGGAGGCCGCCGAGGCCGCCGCGTACGACAGGCTGGACAACCTCACCGCGATCGTCGACGTCAACCGGCTCGGGCAGCGGGGCGAGACCCGGCACGGCCACGACCTGGACGCCTACGCCCGCCGCTTCCAGGCGTTCGGCTGGCACACGATCGAGATCGACGGCCATGACGTCGCCGCCATCGACCGCGCCTACAGCGAGGCCGAGGCCACCAAGGACCGCCCCACCGCGATCATCGCCCGCACCCTCAAGGGCAAGGGCGTCGCCGCCGTGGAGGACAAGGAGGGCAAGCACGGCAAGCCGCTGCCCGACGCCGACGAGGCCGTCGAGGAGCTGGGCGGCCGCCGCGACATCCGGGTCCACGTCAGCGAGCCGCCCGCCGCGACCCCGGAGAAGCTCGCCCACGAGCCGCTGAAGCTGCCCCGCTTCGACAAGGGCGAGGAGGTCGCCACCCGCGACGCCTTCGGCAAGGCCCTCGCCGCCCTCGGCACCGCACGCGGCGACGTCGTCGCCCTGGACGGCGAGGTCGGCGACTCCACCCGCACCGGAGTCTTCGCCGAGGAGCACCCCGAGCGGTTCTTCGAGTCCTACATCGCCGAGCAGCAGATGGTCGCCTCGGCCGTCGGCATGGCGGCACGCGGCTGGCTGCCGTACGCGTCCACCTTCGCGGCCTTCTTCAGCCGCGCCTACGATTTCGTGCGCATGGCCTCGATCAGCGACGCCGGGATCAACCTGGTCGGCTCGCACGCGGGTGTCGCCATCGGACAGGACGGGCCCTCCCAGATGGGCTTGGAGGACCTGGCGATGTTCCGCTCCGTGTACGGCTCCACCGTCCTCTACCCCTGCGACGCCAACCAGGCCGCCCGCCTGGTCGCCGCCATGGCCGACCTGGACGGCGTCCGCTACCTGCGCACCTCGCGCGGCGAGAGCCCGGTCATCTACGACGCCGACGAGGAGTTCCCCGTCGGCGGCAGCAAGGTGCTCCGCTCCAGCGGCGAGGACCGGCTGACGATCGTCGCGGCCGGGGTCACCGTGCAGGAGGCGCTGACGGCCGCCGACCAGCTCGCCGAGGAGGGCATCAAGGTCCGGGTCGTCGACCTGTACTCGGTCAAGCCCGTCGACGTGGAGACGCTGCGCCGGGCCGCCGACGACACCGGCTGCCTGGTGACGGTCGAGGACCACCACGAGGAGGGCGGCATCGGCGACGCGGTCGTGGAAGCCTTCACCGACGGGCGTCCCGTACCGCGCCTGGTCCGCCTCGCGGTCCGGATGATGCCGGGTTCCGCCACGCCCGACGAGCAGCTGCACGCGGCCGGGATCGACGCCGCGAACATCGCGGCGACCGCCCGTCTGCTGGTCGGCGAGGCCGTGGTGAGCTAGGGCCGTACTCCGTCGCGGCGGGCGTCGCTCAGGGCGGCGCCCGCCGTGGTGTTCAGGCGGGCTTGCGGCACAGGATCTCGCCGTGCAGGACGGCGAACCAGCCGTCCTCCCGCCGCCCCCACTCCCGCCACGCGTCGGACACCGCGCGCAGCTCCTCCGGCGTGGCGTGGCCGCCCTCCACCGCGCGGTCGGCGTAGGCGGAGGCGAGCGTACGGTCCGCCCACAGCCCGCTCCACCAGGCGCGTTCCTCGGCAGTGGCGTACGTCCAGGTGCCCGAGGTCGCGGTGATGTCGCTCAGCCCGGCCGCCAGCGCCCAGCTCCGCAGCCGCCGCCCGGCGTCCGGTTCACCGCCGTTGGCCCGCGCGACGCGCCGGTACAGGTCCAGCCAGTCGTCCAGGCCGGGCGCGGCCGGATACCAGGCCATGGCCGCGTAGTCCGCGTCGCGCACCGCGATCAGCCCGCCGGGCCGGGTCACCCGGACCATCTCGCGCAGCGCCCCCACCGGGTCACCGACGTGCTGGAGCACCTGATGGGCGTGGACCACGTCGAAGGTGCCGTCGGAGTGGTCGAGGGCATGCACGTCGGCCACCGCGAAGTCCACGTTGCCCAGACCCCGCCCGGCGGCCGTGGCGCGGGCCTGCTCCAGCACGGCGGGGGCACGGTCGACGCCGGTCACCCGGCCGTCCGGGACCAGCGCGGCGAGGTCGGCGGTGATGGTGCCGGGGCCGCACCCGATGTCGAGGACACGCATGTCGGCGGCGAGTGAACCGAGCAGATAGGCGGCCGAGTTGGCGGCCGTGCGCCAGGTGTGCGAACGCAGCACCGACTCGTGGTGCCCGTGCGTGTAGACGGCGGTCTCGCGTGTCTCCGGCATGACGTCACGGTACGCCCATGACCCGGATACTGAGACCGCCGTTCCGTGATACGGACTGACGAAATGTCAGGAAGCGTTCGGACGGGGGCTGTAGGCGGTCAGGATCTCCGGCAGCTTCTCCACCGTCACCGTGCCGGACACCGACGTGACCTCACCGTCGTACGCCAGCGGGGTGCCCGGCGCGAGGCCCGACAGCCGCAGCCGGCCCAGCTGCACCGCCGCGTGGCCCTGGGACCGGCTGAGCGGGCCCGCCACCGCGGCCGCCAGCAGACGCAGCGTCGGCCAGCCGTTGCCGTGCACCACCCGGACGTCCAGCGGGCCGTCCGACAGCTCCGTACGGCGCCCGGCGCCCAGGCCGCTGCGGCGGTAGACGCCGTTGCCGATGAACAGCATCCACAGCGGATGCCGCTTGCCGGCCGCCTCGACCACCAGCGGATGCCGGTCGGCGCGCAGCACCTTCACCGCGCCCAGCACCCCGGCCGCCCAGCCGCCGATCCGGGGCGACCAGTGCTCGCGCTCACGCACCAACTCCGGGTAGACGCCGAGACTCAGGGTGTTCAGGAAGACGCTGGAGCGGTCGTCGGCGGTGAACTTGCCGACGTCCACCTGGACCGCCTCGCCCGCGCGGACGGCGGCGGCCAGACCGGCCGCGTCCTCCACCCCGAGGTCGTACGCGAAGTGGTTCAGGGTGCCGCCGGGCAGCACCGCCAGCGGCAGGCCGTGCAGCAGGGCGACCTCCGCGCCCGCGTTCACCGTGCCGTCGCCGCCGCACACCCCGAGGACCCGCGCCCGCGCCGCCGCCTTGTCCAGCTCGGCCCGGACCTCCTCCGGCTCGCACTCCACGATCTCCGCCATCGGCAACGCGTCGTGCAGCGCCCGCACCCGGTCCGCGGTGCCCGAGGCGCGGTTGGCGACCATCACCAGGCCCTCGCCGTCCGGCAGCGCCGGGGCGTCCGCCCGCGGCCGCGCCACCGGGCGGGCCGCCGCCCGCGTCGGCACCAGCTTCCGCACCACGAACGCGGCCCCGACCCCGAGCGCCGCGCCCGCCAGCACATCACTCGGGAAGTGCGCGCCGGTGTACACCCGCGACGTCGCCACCGAGAACGCCACCGGCGCCACCGCCGCACCCCACGCCGGGGACTCCAGCGCGACCCCGGCCGCGAAGGCGGCGGCCGACGCGGAGTGGCCGGACGGGAAGGAGGTGGTGATGGGCTGCCGCTTGAGCTGCCGGGACAGCGGCACCGGGTCCAGCACCGGCCGGGTACGGCGCACCGACCGCTTGCCGAGCGTGTTGACGGTCAGCGAGGCCAGGCTCAGCGAGGCCAGCCCCCGCACGGCCGCCCGGCGCGCCCTCGGGGTGCGGGTCGCGGCGATCGCACCGGCCACCGCGAACCACAGCACCCCGTGGTTGGCACTCCGGCTCAGGCGGGGCAGCACCTTCTGGGCGCCGGGCCACTTCCGCTCGGCGGCCACCTCGAAGAGGCGGGCGTCGGCCGCGAGCAGCCGGCGCAGGACATTGCGGCCGGTGGCCGGGACAGCGGTGAGGTCGACATCTGCGCTCATGCTCGACCCACTACCCCGAAGCGCGCCTTTCTTGTGCCGCCGCCCGGGGTACGCGCGCGGGCGGGACGCGCGGAGGCCGGGGGAGCGGGATCTTCGTACAGTGGACCTCAGGACCGCGGACCTCACGAGCGGGGGTACCACCATGACCGGAGTCGACCCCGGCCGACTGGACGACCAGCAGCTCATGAAAGAGCTGGAGACGATCCACCGCACACGCCACGACACCCTGCTGTACGGCTCGAACGACGCCCTGCGCGCCCACAACGAACGCATGGCCCAGCTGGAGGGCGAGTACCTCCGCCGCAACCCGCGCCGCCTGGTCAGCGCGGGCCGCACCCGCGAGGGCGCCCGCGAACGCGGCTGCGGGGAGCCGGGGGAGGCATGAGATCCGGGCACACTCCGGGGGCCGGTGTCACCCGTTGGGCGTCGTCCGTGTCCCGCGAATGGGGTCCGGCCGCGCGCGGGGCGGCGCCCGGGGGGCTCTGATGGCAGCGAGGGCACGGAACGCGTGCCCCGACCGCCGTACCGCCGAGGAGCCCGCCCCATGCGCCGCACCGTACGCGCCCTCTCCGCCGCCGCCGCCCTGACCGGAGCCACGCTCGCCATAGCCGGGCCCGCCTCCGCCGAGTCGGGCGCACCCTGCGAGGACCCCGCCGCGTCGGCGCCCCGGTCGCCCGGTTCGTCGTACGAGGGCACCGGGACCGGGCAGGGGAACGGTGCTCCCACCGGCACCGGCGGTCCCGCGCCCGGAGCCCCGTACCTGGGCGCGGCGCCCGACCCCGGCGGCAAGGCCCCCACCGCCCCGGCGTGGAGCGGCGCGGAAGGCTGCGCGGGCGGCTCCGCCGGGAAGACCGGGCAGGGCGCCGACGACCTGGCCCGGGAGGACGGCGACGAGGGTGGCGACGAGGGCGGTGGGGACTGGGACTCCGGCCCGGCGAAGGACGCCCCGCCCACCGTGGAGCACGGCGTGCAGGCCGGGGCCGGAGGCACCTTCACCGACTCGGTGCCCGCCCTCGCGGCGGGCGGCGCGCTGATCGCCGCGGCGGCCGCGGGCGCGGGCTACCGGGTGCTCGGCCGCAGGCGCCCGGCCGGGCGCTGACGGCGGGCACCGGAAGACACCTGTGACCGGGACGACGCCGGACGCGAGCCATGCCGGGCCGTTCGCCGGGTACACACCTTCCCGAGGGCACCACCAGCAGGCACCCCGCGCACCGGCCACACGGCACGAGACACCAAGGACACCAGGGGAACCGGGGACACAGGGGATTCGGCACACGGACCGCGCGGAGGCGGACATGCGGCGAAGGGAATCCGAGGGCCACGGCCCCGTCCGCTACGGCCCCCCGTTCCCCGCCGACGGCCTGCCCGTCCTCCCGGAACTCGCCGCCCGCCTGGCCGCCGCCGACCACCACGGCGAGGCCCAGCCCGCCGGTGGCATCCCGGCCCTGCTGGAGGCGGCCTGCGGCTACTGGACCCGCCGCGGACTGCCCTGCACCCCCGACCGTGTGACCCTCGCCCCCGGCGCGCCCCCGCTGCTGCCGGCGCTCATCGCCGCGCTCGCCGGGGACCACGGCGACATCCTGGCACCCCGCCCTCGCGCCGCCTGGTGGGCGCCCAGCGCCCGGCTGCTCGGCCGACGTCTCTTCCCGGTGCCCGCCCCGGCCGGAAGCGGCGGCATACCCGACCCCTACGCGCTGCTGGAGACCGTCCGCCGGGTCCGCGCCGAGGGCGGCGATCCCCGGCTGCTGGTGCTGTCCGTCGCGGACGACCCGACCGCCGCCGTCCCGCCGCCCGAGCTGCTGCACGAGACCGTGGAGGCGGCCGCCGCCGAGGGCCTGCACCTGATCAGCGACGAGACCTGGCGCGACACCCGGCACCACCCGCACGACACGGTCCTGGTCAGCCCGGCCGAGATGCTGCCCGACCACGTCACCGTCGTCGCCGACCTCGCCGGATCGCTGCTCCCGGTCGGCTGGCCCGCCGCCGTCGCCCGCTTCCCGGACACCGCGGCCGGGCAGGACGCCCACGCCCGCGTACTGGACGTGCTCACCGCGCTCGGCGCCCGCCTCGCCGCCCCCGTCGCGGCCGCCGCCCAGTACGCGCTGGACGAACCCGAGCCGGTCACCGCCCGCCGCGACGCCGCCGTACGGCTGCACGCCCGGCTGGCCGCCGCCGCGCACCGCACGGTCCTCGCGGGCGGCGCGCTCGCCCCGCCCCCGCAGGCGGGCCGCCACCTCTACGCCGACCTCGGCCCGCTGCGCGAGCCCCTCGCCGCGCGGGGAGTCGGGGACGCGCAGGAACTGGAGGACTTCCTCACCGCCCGGCTCGGCATGCCCGCGCCCGGCGGCCACCGCTTCGGCGACGACCTCGGCGCCCTGCGCGTACGCCTGTCCACCGGCCCGCTGCTGGGCGGTACGGACGAAGAGCGCGAGGCCGCGCTCACCTTGTCCGATCCGACGGAACTGCCGTACACCCGGGACGCGTTGCTGTCCCTGAGGTCGGTCCTCGACGAACTCCGTGACGACACCGTGCGACGGGAGCCTCCGCGATGACGCAGCAGACGCATGAGCCCGGGGCCACCGCCACGACGGCCACCACACCCCCGCCGAGCGCCCCCGAACTCGTGGACGCCGCGCCCGAGGTCGTCGTCCGCGCCCCGCTCGCGCCCGCGTCACCGCCACTGGCCGAACCCCGCCCGCTGGGCGAACACCGGGTATGGCCGCGCACCTTCCACGACCGGCTCACCGCGCCGCTGCCCGGCTGGCGCGCCATGGCCCGCTTCGCCCGCGAGGGCGCCGTACGCCCCGAGCCCGAGGGACTCGTCGACATCCCCCGACTCCCCTACGAGCCCGGCCCGTTGCCCCGCGTGGGCGCCGACACCCTCGCCGTCACCTGGGCCGGACACGCCAGTTGGGTGGTGCGGATCGGCGGACTGACCGTGCTCACCGACCCGGTGTGGTCGCGCCGCATCCTCGGCACCCCGGCCCGCGTCACCCCCGTCGGCGTGGCCTGGGAGAGCCTGCCGCCCATCGACGCGGTCGTGGTCAGCCACAACCACTACGACCACCTGGACGCCCCCACCCTGAGCCGACTCCCGCGCCACACACCGGTGTTCGCACCCGCCGGACTCGGACGCTGGTTCCGGCGCAGGAGGTTCACCCACGTCACCGAGCTGGACTGGTGGGAAGGCGCCCAACTCTCCGGTGTGCGCTTCGACTTCGTGCCCGCGCACCACTGGTCCAAGCGCACCCTGACCGACACCTGCCACAGCCTGTGGGGCGGCTGGGTGATGACCGCGCGCGACGGACAGCGCCTCTACTTCGCGGGCGACACCGGCTACGGCCACTGGTTCGGCCGCATCGGCCGCCGCTACCCCGGCATCGACCTCGCCCTGATGCCCATCGGCGCCTACGACCCCCGCTGGTGGCTCAGCGACGTCCACTGCGACCCCGAGGAAGCCGTACAGGCCACCCTCGACCTCGGCGCCCGCCGGATGGCGCCCATGCACTGGGGGACGTTCGTGCTCTCCGCCGAACCGGTACTCGAACCCCTCACCCGCGTCCGCGCCGCCTGGGAGCAGGCGGGCCTCGCCCGGACCGACCTGTGGGACCTCCCCGTAGGCGCCTCCCGGGTCCTGGAACCGGACCCGCGCCCTACCGCTCCCCGCCCCGCACCCGGCGCACCAGCCCCGGAGCCGCGCTGACCAGCACGGTCAGCACCACCACCGCCAGCACGCCCTCCCACGGCCGGGCGAACAGCGAACCCCCGAGCACCCCGATCAGCTGATACGTCAGCGCCCACGCCAGGCACGCCGGAAGGTTGCCCCGCGAGAACCGCCGCAGCGGCCACTCGGCCAGCAGACACGCCAGCATCACCGGAATCCGGCCCGCGGGGATCAGCCGGGACAGCACCAGCACCGTCACCCCGTTCTCCGCCAGCTTCTCCCGCGCCTGGTTCAGCCGCTCCTCCGGTGCCCGCGACCGCAGCGCCTCCAGCCAGCGCGACCCGCTCCGCGAGCCCAGCCCCCGCCGCCCCAGCCAGTACAGCGCCGCGTCCCCCAGGAACGCCGCCAGCGACGCCGTCACGAACACCAGCAGCAGGGAGAACGGCGCCGTCCGATGGACCGCCACCACCGCGGCCGTGCTCACCAGCGCCCCCGTCGGCACCACGGGTATCAGCGCCCCGACGAACACCAGCAGGAACAGCGACGGATACCCGAACGCCTGCTGCGACGGCTCCAACGGCACCCCGCTCGTCACGGCCGCGGCCAGCACCGCCACGCCCCCCACGGATCTCACCGGCCGACCTCCAGCCGTACGCCCTCCCCGTGCCCCAGCCGGTGCACCGTCACCTTCGGCGCCGCCTCGGCCGCCAGCCGCACGAACTCCTCACCCGGCGCGTGGAACTCGTGCGGACGCACCGCGTCCATCCCGATCGGCCAGTACGTCCCGTAGTGCACCGGCACCGCCCAGCCCGGCGCCAGTTCGGCCAGCGCCCGCGCCGCCCGGCCCGCGTCCAGATGCCCCTCACCGAGGTTCGGCCCCCAGCCGCCCACCGGCAGCAACGCCACGTCCACCGGACCGACCTCCTCGGCCATCGCGTCGAACAGCCCGGTGTCACCCGCGAAGTAGGTGCGCGCCTCGCCCTCCACCACATAACCGAGCGCGGGGGAGCGGTGCGGGCCGAACGGCAGCCGCCGCCCGTCGTGCAGCGCGGGCACCACCCGCACCCGCAGATCCCCGAGCCGCACCTCGTCACCGGGCGCCACCTCGGTGATGTCCAGCCCCCGCAGCCGACGCAGCCCCGGCACCGCCCGCCGCGCGCCCCACGGCACCAGCAGACGGGTACCCGGCGCCAGCCCCGCCAGCGACGGCAGATGCAGATGATCGGAGTGCAGATGCGAGACCAGTACCGCGTCGGCGCGGCGGGCCCCGGCGGGCGCCGGACCACCCCGGCGGCGCCGCAGATGCGCCAGCCGCGAGGCGAACAAGGGGTCGGTCAGCACCCGGGTGTCCGAGTCCTCGATCGTGCAGGTGGCATGACCCCACCAGGTGACCTCCACCGGCACTACCCTCACCTCCGCCGCGCGACTCCCCCGAAGCCTACGGGCAGCGGTAGGGTCGGCGGCGAAACCCGGAGGTGAGGGGACGCCATGGGACCGTTACAGGGTGCCTCGGCCGGTGCGGCGACGGTACGGATCACCGCCATCGCCAGCCTGACCCCGCTGGAGGAACTGGAGACCGACCCCTTCCTGGTCGACTCCCGCAGCCAGCACGCCATGTGCGCCCGCTGGGCCGCCGAGCAGGGCTATGTCATCGCGCGCGAACTCCTCGTCGGCGGGCTGCGCTTCGACCACGGCGCGCTGTGGGACGGGATGCGGCCCGGCGTGGACGTGTTCGTCGCCCCCAGCCGACGGGTCCTGGAACGCGCGCTGTCCTCGGTGGAGGAGTTCACCGCCGAGTGCGCCCGGCGCGGGGTCCGCGTGGAGACCGTCGGCAGCGCCGAACCCGCGTACGACGCCCGGATGAAGGCGCGCGTACACCGGCGGCTCTCGATGCCGACGGCCGGGTACGACGGCAAGTAGGCCACCCCCGGCCACCCCCGGTCACGCCTGCCCCCACCTCGGCGCGTCCGACCGGTGTGACAAGGTGGGGGCAGGCTCCGTGGGGCGGGCCGGGACGTGAGGTGCGCGGGGCGTGCGGTGGCGGCGGGTTGCCGGTCAGATCGGTCGGAGCGTCACGGTGTGGGCGGTCTCCACACTCACCATGCTCGTACTCGCCGGACTTCTCCCCGACTTCCGGCTCCAGGCGCCCAACGGCGACAGCGCCACCCGGATCGCCATCACCGCCGCCTGCGGAGCCGGGGCGTTCGGCCTGCTGTCGGCGCTCGTCTGGCCGGCACTGGTGCGGATGCTGCTGCTCGTGCCCGCGCTCTTCCTCGGCCTGCTGGTCTTCTTCCTCAACGGCTCCCTGCTCCTGGTCGCCCTGCGCGTCAACCCCTCCGGGCGCGGCGAGGTGGCGCCCGAGACCGCCGTCATCGTCGCCGCCGTGATGTCCGCCGTCGCCTCTGCCACCGGAGGCGCGCTCGCCGTACGCGACGACGACGCCTACCGCCGCCGCCTGCTCCGCCTCGCCGACCGCCGCCGACGCGCCACCCTGCCCTGCGCGAGCACCCCCGGCCTGGTCTGCGTCCAGCTCGACGGCGTCGGCCACGACGTGCTCACCGCCGCCGTCCGCGACGGCCTGATGCCCACCGTGGCCCGCTGGCTCGCCGCCGACGGCATCATCCCGCCCACCCACCGCCTCACCCCCTGGCGCACCGACTGGTCCAGCCAGACCGGCGCCAGCCAACTCGGCATCCTGCACGGCAGCACCTGGGACGTCCCCGCCTTCCGCTGGTACGAGAAGGACCGCGGCGAGATCATGGTCTGCAACCGGCCCACCTCCGCCGCCGAGTTGCAGCACCGCGCCATGACCCGCACCGGCGAGGCCGGACTCCTCGCCGTCGACGGCGCCAGCCGGGGCAACTTGTTCAGCGGCGGCGCCGGTGAACAAGCCCTCGTACTCTCGATCGCCACCCGCCGCCGGGGCCGGGAGAACCGTTCCCGCGCCGGATACTTCGCCTACTTCTCCGACCCCGCCAACGCGGTACGCACCGCCCTGTCCTTCTTCGCCGAGATCGGCCGCGAGATCGGCCAGTCCACCCGCGCCCGGTTCGCCGGAGCGCACCCCCGCGTCGGCCGGGGCGGCCTCTACCCGTTCGTCCGCGCCTTCGCCACCGTCGTCGAACGGGACGTCGTCGTCGCCGCCGTGATGGGCGACCTCCTCGCCGGACGCACCGCCGTCTACGCCGACCTCGTCGCCTACGACGAGGTCGCCCACCACTCCGGACCCGACAGCCGCGACGCCCGCAAGGTCCTCAAACGCCTCGACCGCTCCCTCGCCCTGATCGAGAAGGCCGCCGAACACGCCCCACGCCCCTACCGCCTGGTCGTCCTCTCCGACCACGGCCAGAGCCCCGGCGAAACCTTCCGCTGCCGCTACGGCCTCACCCTCACCGACCTCGTCCGCGCCGGAAGCGGACTGCCCGTCCCACGCGGCGCCGGACGCACCCCCAGCGGCGCCGAGGCCCGCGCCGCCGTACGCGCCGCCCTCGGCCGGGCCGACGGCGTGGAAACCGGACCCGCCCCGCGCTCCGAACCCGTGGTGCTCGCCTCCGGCAACCTCGGCCTGGTCTCCTTCCCGGACGTCCCGCACCGGATGACCAAGGAGGAGATCGACGCCCGCCACCCGGCGCTCCTCCCCACCCTCGCCAACCATCCCGGCATCGGCTTCCTGCTGGTCCGCAGCGCCGAGCACGACGGCGTGGTCCTCGGCCCGTGCGGCACCGAGATCCCGCTCGCCGAACTGGACGAACGGCCCGGACCGCTGGCCCGCTTCGGCCCCGGCGCCGCCGACGCCGTACGCCGCGCCCACGCCTTCCCGCACACCGCCGACATCATGGTCAACTCCTGGCACGACCCGGCGACCGGCCACGTGCACGCCTTCGAGGAGCAGATCGGCTCCCACGGCGGCCTCGGCGGCGCCCAGTCCCGCCCCTTCCTGCTCTCCCCGCTCACCCTCTCCGTGCCCGAGCAGGACGGCGAGACCCTCTCCGGCGCCGAGCACGTGCACGACGTACTGCGGCGCTGGCTCGGCGAGTTGAACGGCCCCGAGGTCCCGCTCGACGTCGACCCCGAACGCCGGGCCGCCTGAGCACACGGGCCGGTCCTCACGGTGCCGTGACCTCGGATGTGATCGGATGGGGGTACGGGGGCACGAGAACCGGAGCACCGGGACACCGGAAACCGGAACACACGCGAAAGGAACCACCGTGGCTACCACGCGCACCGCACACACGGTCTGGGAAGGCGAACTGCTGTCGGGCAGCGGCACCGTCACGTTCGACTCCTCCGGCATCGGCTCCCAGCCGGTGTCGTGGCCGTCGCGCGCCGAGCAGGCGAACGGCCGCACCAGCCCCGAGGAGCTGATCGCCGCCGCGCACTCCAGCTGCTTCTCCATGGCGCTGTCGCACGGTCTGACCGGCGCGGGCACGCCCCCCACCCGGCTGGAGACCAAGGCCGACGTGACCTTCCAGCCCGGCGAGGGCATCACCGGCATCCACCTCACCGTGCGCGGCGAGGTCCCCGGCCTGGACGCGGACGGCTTCCGCGCGGCCGCCGAGGACGCCAAGAAGAACTGCCCGGTCAGCCAGGCCCTGACCGGCACCGACATCAGCCTCACGGCCGAACTGGCCTGAAGCCCGTGGCTCTTCCGGTGTCGCGTCGTCAGGGCTGACCGGCGCGGCACCGGTCACAAGCTCTCGCGGAACTCCCGCAGCAGCTTCTGGGTGCGCTGCGCGGAGGCCGCCCGCGCCGTCATGTGGTCCAGCACCTCCAGGTGCGCGGCCACCTCGTCGCGCGAGTCCAGGTAGAGCGCGCCGGTCAGATACTCGGTGAACACCATGTCCGGCAACTCCCGTTCGGCGAACCGGAACAGGGTGAAGGGCGCGTACGTCCCCGGATGCGGGCCCGCCGCGAACTCCGCGAGCTGGAGCGTGATCCGGTCCCGGTCGGCGTACTCCAGCAGCCGGTCCAACTGGTCGCGCATCACCTCGGACCGGGTGCTCACCGGCCGCCGCAGCACCGTCTCGTCCATCACGAACCACAGGTGCGGGGCGTCCTCCCGCTCCAGCAGCCGCTGCCGCTCCAGGCGCAGCGTCACATGCCGCTCCACCGTCTCCGGGCCGTGCTGCCCGATCGTCCCGGCCTCCAGCACCGCCCGCGCGTACGCCTCGGTCTGGAGCAGGCCGGGAATGAAGTGCGGCTCGTAGGAGCGGATCAGGCGGGCGGCGCCCTCCAGGCTCACGTACAGGCTGAACCAGTCCGGCAGCACGTCGTGGAAACGCTGCCACCAGTCGGGCTGGTTGGCCTCCTCGGCCAGCCGCACGAACGCGGCGGCCTCCTCCTCGCCCACCCCGTACGCGGCCAGCAGCGCCTGCACGTACGGGATCTTCAGCGCGACCTCGGCCGTCTCCATCCGCCGGATGGTCGCCGAGGCCACCCGGAGCACCCGTGCCGCCTCGTCCCGGCTCAGCCCGGTCGACTCCCGCAACTGCTGCAACCGCCTGCCGAGCACCACCTGACCCACGGTGGGAGCGGCCCGCCGCTCACTCACGCCTCACCCTCCCCTGCCCGCCGACGCATGCGGGCAGTGTGCCACGCGGAGGTCAGCCGCACACCGGGGATCAATCAGCCATCGAAGGACCGGAGTTGGCCGAGTCGGGGAGGGGCAGGGCGGAGTCGGCATGGAGAGTGAGCCGTACCGGGACGAACTCGGCCGCGTCCCCCGGAGGTTCGCCGGTGCCGGGGTTGCGGGCGTAGCGGGGGTGGGCGCCCGCACTGATCTGCCAGCGGACCCGGTGGCCCTGGGCGAAGCGGTGCGCGGTGGCGCTCATCGGCACGGTGAGCTGCCGAGGGGCGTCCGGGGATGCCGCGAACGTGCCCAGGCCGTCGCACACGTTCACCGAGCGGCCGGTGGGGTCCACGTCGCACAGGCGGGTGAAGAGGTCGGCGTGACCGGTGTCGGTGGAGACGGTCAGCAGTGCGGTGACGGGGCCGACGATGTCGAGTGGTTCGGTGAGTGGGGGGCCGGTGAACGTCACTACGTCCGTGCGGGACTCCAGCTGACGGTTGTCACGCGGCCCGGCGGCGGGGGAGAGGAGGGGGCCGCCTACGGCGGGGGTGGGGTCGGAGGGGTCGTAGCGGAAGGTGGTCAGGGGGGTGGAGTCGGTGGGGGGTTGGTGGGTGAGGTGGCCGTCTTTGGTGGGGTACCAGGAGGTGGGCTTCGAGGTGGGCGGCCATTCGGTGAGGTCGCGCCACATGTGATCTCGACCCATGTGGTCCTCACCTGTATGATGCCCGCCTGTGTGGTCCGCGCCTGTGTGGTCCGCGCCTGTGTGGTCCGCGCCTGTGTGGTCCGCGCCTGTGTGGTCCGCGCCTGTGTGGTCCGCGCCTGTGTGGTCCTCGCCTGTGTGGTGCCCACCCATGTGGTTCCGACCGGTGTGGTCCTCACCCATGTGGTGCCGACCCACGTCACCCCCACCCGTGTGCTCCCCACCCACGTGTACGCGCACCGCTGTGGGACGCAGCCCACTGGGGTCGGCGCATATGTGGGCGCGTAGCCACGCGAGGCTCTCGGCGAACACCTCGGGCCAGCCCTGCTGGAGGGCGGAGGCGTGGGTCCAGGGGCCGACGAGCAGCGCGGCCTCGCAGCCTGCCCGGCGCAGCCGCGCGTACTGCTCGAAGGTCTGGTCGGCCAGCGCGTCGTGCCATCCGGTGATCAGGCTCGTGGGCACGCGGAAGTTCTCCGACGGTGCCACCGACGCGCCCTTCCAGTAAGGGTCGTCGGCGTCCGGGTGGGCCAACACCTCGTCCAGCCAGGGCACCTCGCCGCCGAGTGCGGAGGTGTACGCCCCGCGCAGGGGCCGGGCCATGGTGACGGCGCGCAGGTGGCGCCGCAGACGCAGGGCGGCTCGCGCGAAGGCCGCCATGCCCCGGTGCTGGTGGGTCATGCCCAGGCCGGACACGAGGGCGTTCTCCAGGCGCAGCGTGCCGCCCGTGTGGAAGAGGGCGTACGGGTCGTGCAGTCCCACCTGGACGACCATCGCCTTCAGCTCAGGCGGCGGGTCCAGCGCGAGGGCCCACTGCACATAGCCCAGGTAGCTGGGGCCGACGGTGCCCAACCGTCCGTCGAACCAGGGCTGTGCGCGCAGCCAGGACACGGTGGCCAGGCCGTCGGCGGCCTCGTTGCGCCACAGGTCGAACGCGCCCCCGGAACCACCGGTGCCCCGGCAGCTCTGGAGCACCACGTGGAAGCCCTGCTCGGCGAAGAGCAGGCCGTACATCGGGGACCACGGCAGGCCCCGGCCGTAGGGCGAGCGGACCAGCAGGGTGGGGAAGTCGCCCTCGGCGCGCGGGAAGTAGTGGTCGGTGCGCAGCGGGCTGCCGTCGGCACCGGGCACCGCGAGCCCCGGCTCCCAGCCGACGTCGTACCGCTTAGCCGGAAGGCCGCGCCAGGTGGCGCGCATCAGACGTGAGGCCAGAGGTGGCTTGCGGACTGACATGGTGTTCCCCTCCTGTATTGCGTACGGTGTACGAGAATAGGGGATGCTTGGATGACCTTGGCAAGGGCGAACGGTCCACGGATCAGAAAAAGGGGTGCTGGAGCATGGCTCAGAGCGAGGGAGTCGCAGGTGTGGACCCCGGGCGGCTCTGGCTGCGCCCCGCCGAACCCCGCAGGGGCCGCAAGCCCTCCTTCAGCAGGGAAGCGATCACCGAGGCGGCCGTCGCCCTGGCGGACGCGGAGGGGCTGGACGCGGTCAGCATGCGGCGGGTCGCCACGGCGGTCGGGGCCGGGGTCATGTCGCTCTACAGCTACGCCCCCGACAAGGACACGCTGCTGGAGCTGATGGTCGACCACGTCAGCGCCGAACTGTCGAGCACCGGCCCGCTCACCGGCGACTGGCGGGCCGACCTGAAGCGCCTCGCCCACCTCCAGCGCGGCCACATGCGGCGCCACCCCTGGCTCCCCGCCGCCCTGGCGACTCACCGCACCCCCGGCCCGAACGTCCTGGTCTTCCTCGAACACGCCCTGGCCGCCCTGCGCCCCTCGGGACTCGACGGCGCCGCACGGCTGGAGATCTTCGCCCAGCTCACCGCGTTCGTCGCCGGACACGTCAGCCATGAACTCGCCGCGGCCCAGGCCGCCCGAGCCCCCGAACGCGCCGCCGCCGAGGCCCGTTACCTCGCCGCGGTCGCCCACGACGGCCGCCACCCCGAACTGGCCGAAGCCCTCTCCGGCCCCCGCCGCCCCGCCGACCCCGAAGCCACCTTCACCCGCTTCCTCGACCGCCTCGTCGACGGCCTGGACGCGCGCTGACCCGAGGCGGTGCCGAGCATCCCGGGAATGACGAACTCCCCGTGAAATCGCGGGACATGGGATCGGCGCAGGTGGGCACATGGAAGTCTGTGCTCGACTACGACAAGGAAGCCGAGTCCTACGACAACCTCCGTGGCGGCGAGCCCCGCGCCCGCGCCGCCGCAGACACCGTCCTCGGGCTGATCCCGGACCACGAAGGCCGCCTGCTGGACAACGGCTGCGGCACCGGCATCGTCACCCGCCGCCTGGCCGAGGCGCGGCCCGCGCTGCGGGTCACCGGGGTGGACCTCACGCCCGCCATGACCGACCGGGCCGCCGCCCGGCTGCCCGGCACCGTGGTGCGTGCCGACAGTCGCCGACTGCCCTTCCCCGAGGGCACGTTCGACGCCGTCACCAGCGTCTGGCTGCTGCATCTGCTGGACGACCCGGCCGACCTGCGCGCGGTGCTCGCCGAGTGCGCGCGAGTGCTCCGGCCGGGCGGCACCTACGTCACCACCGTCGACAAGGCGAAGGCGCACGACGTCGGCAGCGACATCGACGCCGTGCTCGGCCCGCGTCCCCGGCGGCCCGCCTCCGACGACCCGGCCAAGGTGGACGCGTACGCCGCCGAGGCCGGGCTCGTCCGGACCGGTCAGGCCCGCTTCACCGGCGTCGGCCAGGGCCGCAGCCCGCGCCGCACCATCAAGGACCTCCGGCGCGGCTGGTTCACCCTGCTGCCGCCCGGCGAGCCCCGTACCGAGGAGTTCGCCACCCGGCTGGCCCGTCTGCCCGACCAGGACCGCCCCCGCGCCGACCCCGTCTTCACCCTTCACGCCTACAGGCGCTCCGGGTAGGGGTGTTGTCCGGCCACATGTGCGGCGGCCACACCTCCGGGCGCCGGTTCAGCGCTGCGGCCACTATGGGGCGGGACGACACCAGTACGTCGGCCAGATAGCGCGACCGGCTCACACCCAGCGCCCGCAGCGCCCGCAGGGCCGGCCCGTGGTCCGCGACGACGACCAGGCCCGCTCCGGCCAGCAGCCCCCGCCACGCCACGCGCTTGCCGTATCGGCAACAGAGCTTGCCGCCGGACACCGCCCCGTCGCACGCTGGGCGCAGCCGGAGCAGAGCCGGGCAGGACCGGAGCAGAGCCGGGGAAGAGAGGCTGACCAGCATGGCGCACGACCACCAGCACGCACCCGCCGGACACGGACACGGGCACGCGCACGACACCGACATCGACTGGGCCGAGATGGGCCCGGTGCTGGAGTCCCAGGCGGAGCTGCTCGCCCCGCTGTACCGGGAGTCGATGCGCTGGCTCGCCGAGGAGACCCCCGAGCCGGGGCTGATCGTGGACGCGGGCAGCGGACCGGGCGTCGTCGCCTGCCTGTTCGCCGAGGAGTTCCCCGGCGCCCGGGTCACCGCCGTCGACGGCAGCGGACCCCTGCTGGAACGCGCCCGCGACCGCGCCGCCCGAGTCGGCGTGGACGGCCGCTTCTCCACTGTCACCGGCGAACTCCCGGCCGCACTCGACGAGTTGGAGTTCCCGGCCGACCTGCTGTGGGCCAGCCGCAGCCTGCACCACCTCGGCGACCAGCGGGCCGGGCTCGCCGCGTTCGCGGAGCGGCTCGCCCCCGGCGGCACCCTCGCGCTCCTTGAAGGCGGACTCCCCGCCCGCTACCTCCCCCGCGACATCGGCATCGGCCGCCCCGGCCTGCAGTCCCGGCTCAACGCGGCCGAGGAGGAGTGGTTCAGCCGGATGCGCGCCGAGCTGCCCGGCGCGGTCGCCGAGCCCGAGGACTGGCCCGCCCTGCTCACCTCGGCCGGCCTGAAGCCCACCCGGACGCGTACCTTCCTGCTGGACCTGCCCGCCCCCGCCGACGAGGCCGCCCGCGACTACGCCGCCGCCTACTTCACCCGGCTGCGCGACGGCCTGGGCGAAGACTCCCTGGACGCCGACGACCGTGCCACCGTGGACCGACTCCTCGACCGCGCCGACCCGGAGAGCTTGTACCACCGGTTGGACCTGTTCGTGCTGGACGCGTACACCGTCTACACGGCCGTGCGCCCCCGCTGAATCAGTTCTCGGCGAGGAACTGCCGGGCCAGCCGGTCCCCGAGCGTGACCGCGGCACCGTGGCTCTCGATCGGGGAGACCCGCGAGTCCTTGAACAGGAGGTACGTCACCCCGGACTCGGCGCCCCCGGTCGCCGGGTCCGGGTCGATGCCCAGGGCCTCGGCGGTGGCGTACGACGCCTCCCCGATGATCTCCTTAGGGCCGGTGTCCCCGACGACCGCGTACTCCACCTGGTCGCCATGGATGACGGCGACCACACCGCCACCCCCGATCCCGGCCGCCGTGTGGTCCCACCGGTCGCTCTTGCCGGGCACCACCACGTACGGCAGCGTGTCGGCACGCAGGGGCTTGCCGTCGGACTGGTGGAAAGCAGTGTCATCCTGGTACCAGGGGTCGCGATCCTCGTTGCAGTGCGTCGTGCGCTGCCCGTCGCAGTCCACGTCCAGGTCCGCCTTCCAGAACACCGCGCCCTTCAGCCCGCACACCGGTACGGTCGCGGCGCTCTCCGCGTCGGTGCGGTACAGGCCGTCGGAGAGCCGTTCGCACGACTTCAGCTTCGCCAGCAGGTCGGCCGCGGCGACCGTGCCCTCCCGCGCCCGCCTCGGCGCGTCGCCATAGGCGGCGGCCAGGGCCGTGGCGCAGAGCAGGACGGTCCCGGCGGCGGTGGCGAGACCCAGTGGACGAAGACGCACGGCGCGGAGCCCTTCGGTCGGCGAAGCTCGGCGTAGCGCACAGGGCCGCCCGCCCCCTTGTGCGGGGACGAGCGACCCTGTGGCGTACGGGTGTCAGACCATGTCGAACGTGGCCGGGTCGGGACCCAGCCGCTTGTCCTCGTTCAGCGCGCTGATGGCGGCGAGGTCCTCGTCGTCCAGGCTGAAGTCGAACACCTCGATGTTCTCCTTGATCCGCGACGGAGTCACGGACTTCGGGATGACGATGTTGCCGAGCTGGATGTGCCAGCGCAGCACGACCTGCGCCGGCGTACGCCCGTGCTTCTGGGCGATGGCCACGATCGCCGGGACCTCCAGCAGGCCCTTGCCCTGGCCGAGCGGCGACCACGCCTCGGTCGCGATGCCCTGCTCGGCGTTGAACTCCCGCGCCGCACGCTGCTGGAGCTGCGGGTGCAGCTCGATCTGGTCCACCGCGGGGACGATCGACGTCTCCGAGATCAGCCGCTGAAGGTGCTCGGGAAGGAAGTTGGACACGCCGATCGCGCGGACACGGCCGTCGGAGTACAGCTTCTCGAACGCCTTGTAGGTGTCGAGATAGTTGTCCCGCGCGGGCAGCGGCCAGTGGATCAGATAGAGGTCGAGGTAGTCGAGACCGAGCTTCTCCATCGACGTGTCGAAGGCACGCAGGGTGGAGTCGTACCCCTGGTCGGTGTTCCAGAGCTTGGTGGTGACGAAGAGGTCCTCGCGGGGCAGGCCGGACGCCGCGATGGCCTTGCCGGTGCCCTCTTCGTTGCCGTAGATCGCCGCTGTGTCGATGCTGCGGTACCCGGTCTCCAGCGCCGTGGCGACCGCGCGCTCCGCCTCGTCGTCCGGAACCTGCCAGACGCCATAGCCGAGCTGGGGCATCTCGACGCCGTTGTTGAGGATGATCGGGGGGACCTTGCTGCTCACGAGCTCATGATCCTTCGGTTGTGGACAGGTGGTACACCCATCGTCAACGATCACGCGCCGGTATGCATTCCTGACCGGCCGATCAAGAGCTGTAGAGGGCCTCCACCTCACGCTCGTACGCCTTCTCGATCGCCTTGCGCTTCAGCTTCAGCGACGGCGTCAGCAGGCCGTGCTCCTCGGTGAACGGCTGCGCGAGGACACGGAAGGTGCGGATCGACTCGGCCTG
Source organism: Streptomyces sp. NPDC090119 (assembly GCF_044747085.1). Lineage (NCBI taxonomy): Bacteria > Bacillati > Actinomycetota > Actinomycetes > Kitasatosporales > Streptomycetaceae > Streptomyces > Streptomyces sp. NPDC090119. Next base: position 630,081 of record NZ_JBIVDK010000001.1, read on the forward strand.
CGAGACCAGCGTGTTCGCCGCGACCACCGCCCGCCGCACCTCCGTCTCCAGATCGGCGTCCCGCACGAGTTCCGTCGGGGTCGGCCGGGGCTTGCCGCGCATCTGGAGCCAGTGGTCGACCGCGTCCTGGTCCAGGGTGACCAGCGCCGCGATGTACGGGCGGTCGTTGCCGACGACGATGCACTGGCTGACCAGCGGATGGTCCCGCACCCGCTCCTCCAGCACACCGGGGGAGACGCTCTTGCCGCCGGAGGTCACCAGGATCTCCTTCTTGCGGCCGGTGATCGTCAGATAGCCGTCCGCGTCCAGCGACCCCAGGTCACCGGTGGCCAGCCAGCCGTCGTGCAGGGTCTCGTCGGTCGCCTTGGGGTTGTTCAGATACCCCTGGAAGACGTTCCCGCCGTGCAGCCAGACCTCGCCGTCGTCGGCGACATGCACCGTCACCCCGGGCACGGCCTGGCCGACGGTGCCGTAACGGGTGTGCTCGGGCGGATTGGCGGTCGCGGCGGCCGTCGACTCGGTCAGGCCGTAGCCCTCGTAGATCTGCACGCCCGCGCCCGCGAAGAACAGGCCGAGACGGCGGTCCATCGCGGAGCCGCCCGACATCGCGTTGCGGATACGGCCGCCCATCGCCGCGCGGACCTTGGCGTACACCAGCTTGTCGAAGAGCTGGTGCTGCATCCTCAGGCCCGCCGACGGTCCCGGTCCGAGGCCCCACGCCTTGGCCTCCAGCGCGTCGGCGTACTTCACGGCCACGTCGACCGCCTTCTCGAAGGGCGTCGCCTTTCCCTCCTTCTCCGCCTTGCGCCGCGCCGAGTTGAACACCTTCTCGAAGATGTACGGCACCGCCAGGATGAACGTCGGCCGGAACGCGGCCAGGTCGGGCAGCAGGGCGGACGCGTGCAGCTGCGGCTGGTGCCCGAAGCGGACCCGGCCCCTGAGCGCGGCGACCTCCACCATGCGGCCGAAGACGTGCGCCAGCGGCAGGAACAGCAGCGTGGACGCCTGGTCGCCCTTCTTGGAGTGGAACACCGACTCCCAGCGGCGGATCACGGTGTCCGCCTCGAACATGAAGTTCCCGTGCGAGAGGACACAGCCCTTGGGGCGGCCCGTGGTGCCCGAGGTGTAGATGATGGTGGCGGTCGAGTCCGGGGTGACCGCCTTGCGGTGCCGGTGCACCACCTCGTCGTCCAGGTGCGCGCCCGCGTCGTACAGCTCCCGCACACAGTTCGCGTCGAGCTGCCAGAGCTGGCGCAGCCGGGGGAGACGGCCGATGACCGTGGCGATCGTCATCGCGTGGTCCTCGTGCTCCACCACGGCGGAGGTGACCTCGGCGTCGTGCAGCATCCAGAAACACTGCTCGGCGGAGGAGGTCGGGTAGATCGGCACCACCTGGGCACCGATGGTCCACAGCGCGAAGTCGAACAGGGTCCACTCGTAGCGGGTGCGGGACATGATGGCGACCCGGTCGCCGAAGCGGACGCCCTGGGCGAGCAGACCCTTGGCGAGGGCGACGACCTCGTCACGGAACTCGGCGGCGGTCACATCCCGCCACTGCCCCCGATCGTCCTTGCGGCCGAGGGCGATGTGCAGCGGGTCGGTGCGCGCGTTGTCGAAGACGGCGTCGGCCAGCCCACCCACCGGCGGCTCCGACTCCATCTCCGTCACAGGGTTGGTGAACTCGCGCAAACCTCGCTCCCCCCTTGCTCGCTCTTCCTCGCTCCACCGTCACGCCCCCGCGACGCTCCGCACAGCGCCGTGAAAGCTACCCCACCGAATGGCCGGATGGGAGGGGTCCGGAAACCGGCCAAACCTCACGTACCTCACGGACACCACCCGGAAAATCCCCCCACATGCGGAAGGGCCGGACACGATACTGACGGGTCGGTACGTACCCCGGTCGTAATCTCCACCGAATCTGTACGGGCCGGTCACGGGGCGGGGCGTGGCGCGGAGGGGGCGGGGACACTGTCGGCCACTGCCACCGGGGTGTTGGGAGAATATGCGCCAGTCGGCAGGGGAGAGACGATGTTCAGGCACGCGCGGCGGTATCGGGAACTGGGTGCCGTCGGAGACGGCGTGCCCTCACTTCGGGATGCGGCGCGTGCGGTCGGGGAGGGCGACGAGGGGCGGGTGCTCGCCTATCTCGATGCCTGCCCGGAGATCTACACCACCATGGGTGCCGAGCGGGACGCCATCGCCGACGATGTGTGGATCACGGGCGCCGGGTCGCTGATCACCGACGGCACCTGGGTGTGGCCGATCGAGCTGGCCCACTATGTGCGCCGGCACCATGTGGCGTTGCCCCATGGGCTCGTCGCCCATATTCGGGCGCGGAACTACGTGTGTCCCGAAGTCTCCTCGGACCGGGCGCGGGCCATCTTCGAGGAGTACTTCGCGGAGAGCCGCCGGGCCGCAACCGAGACGGCGCGAAATGTCTTCCTCTGGCGCCGTCCGGCGCTCACCCGGCACGCGGCGCAGGAATTGGTCAGCGCCTTGTCGGAAGCCGGTATCTTGGTCACGCCCCCGCTCCTGGACCGCTTGACCGGCTTCCGCGACACCTCCGCCGGGAAGCGGGAACCCTTGATGGGCGGCGCCGAAACCCTCCTGAGCATGCTGGCCGACGCCGACTACCAGAACATCGAGTTGCGCTGCTTCATGGGGTCTTACGACACACTGACCATGGAGGTGCGGCGCGTCGGCGACACCGACCAGCGGCTCACCTTCCACGTCGGGGATGTCTCGGCACCTTGGCGGGAGGAAGCCGTCGCCGCCCTGACCCGAGTCCGGGACCGCGACCGCCGCCGCCCCTCCTGACCCCCTCAGCCGCTCTGCCGCCGAAGCCGCTCCCCGCCCGCCAGGATCGCCGCGGCCAGCGCGTCCGCCGCGTCCTGGGTCGCGCCCCTGGACCGGGCGTGGGTCAGCGCGAAGTCGATACGGCCCAGGTCAGGCAGGCCCGCCCGGTCCGGCACCCGGACCAGCCCCGGTGGGATCAGCCGACGGGAGTGGGCCATCACGCCGAGGCCCGCGCGGGCGGCCGCGACGAGGCCGTTGAGGCTGCCGCTCGTGCAGACGATGCGCCAGGGACGGCCCGCAGCCTCCAGTGCCTCCAGGGCGCGCGCCCGGGTGACGCCCGGCGGGGGATAGACGATCAGCGGGACCGGGCGGTCCGGGTCCAGCCGGAGGCGTTCCGCGCCGATCCACACCAGGTCGTCTCGCCAGACCAGGCGCCCGCGCGGGTCCTCAGGGCGCCGCTTGGCCAGCACCAGGTCGAGCTTGCCCTCGGCCAGCCGCTCGTGCAGGGTGCCGGACAGCTCCACCGTCAGTTCGAGGTCGACCTCGGGGTGGTCGTACCGGAAGCCCTCCAGGATCTCCGGCAGCCGGGTCAGGACGAAGTCCTCCGACGCGCCGAACCGCAGTCGGCCCCGCACCCGCGTCCCGGAGAAGTAGGCCGCCGCCTGCTCCTGCACCTCCAGCAGCCGCCGCGCGAAGCCGAGCATCGCCTCGCCGTCCCCGGTCAGCTCCACCGAGTGGGTGTCCCGCGCGAACAGCTGCCGCCCGGCCGCCTCCTCCAGCCTGCGCACATGCTGGCTCACCGTCGACTGCCGCAGCCCCAGCCGCCGCGCGGCCTGCGTGAAGCTCAACGTCTGCGCCACCGCGAGGAACGTACGCAGCTGTGTGGGGTCGTACATGACCGCAGCCTAGCCGTGGTCATCACGGATCACGATCGCAGTCAGAGCGGTATGCCGGATTCCGCGATCGGCGTCGACCAGGCACGATGGAGATCGTCCGCCCCCACCGACACGCTACGGAGCCCTGTGAAACGCCGGCTGCCCATCGACCCGTACATCGCGCTGCTCCTCGGCACGGTGGGCCTGGCCGCGCTGCTGCCCGCGCGGGGCGTCGCCGCCGACGTGGCCTCCGGGGCCTCCACGGCCGCCATCGCCTTCCTGTTCTTCCTCTACGGCGCCCGCCTCTCCACCCGCGAGGCGATGGACGGGCTGCGCCACTGGCGGCTCCACCTCACCGTGCTGGCCTGCACCTTCGTCGTCTTGCCGCTCCTCGGGCTGGCCGCGCGCGGACTGGTACCGGCACTGCTGACCCAGCCGCTCTACCAGGGTCTGCTGTTCCTCACCCTGGTTCCGTCGACCATCCAGTCCTCCATCGCCTTCACCTCCATCGCGCGCGGCAACGTCCCCGCCGCCATCTGCGCGGGCTCCTTCTCCTCCCTCGTCGGCATCCTCGTCACCCCGCTGCTCGCCTCCGTACTGCTCGGCAACTCGGGCGGTGGCTTCTCCGTCGACTCGCTGCTGAAGATCGTGCTGCAGCTGCTGGTGCCGTTCCTCGCCGGGCAGCTCCTGCGGCGCTGGATCGGCGGCTTCGTCGCCCGGCACAAGAAGGTGCTCGGGCTGGTCGACCGTGGCTCGATCCTGCTGGTCGTCTACACCGCGTTCAGCGAGGGCATGGCCCAGGGCATCTGGCACCAGGTGAGCGTCCCGCGGCTCGGCGCGCTGCTCCTCGTGGAGGCGGTCCTGCTCGCCGTGATGCTCGCGCTGACCTGGTACGGCGCGCGGGCCCTCGGCTTCGGCCGCGCCGACCGCGTCGCCATCCAGTTCGCCGGGTCGAAGAAGTCCCTCGCCTCCGGACTCCCCATGGCCAGCGTCCTGTTCGGTGCCCACGCCTCCCTCGCCGTGCTGCCGCTGATGCTCTTCCACCAGATGCAGCTCATGGTCTGCGCGGTCATCGCCAAACGCCGCGCCCACGACCCCGAGGAGCCCCCGGCCCCGGCCGCCCAGGTACCCCGCCCACGCGTCCGGCCGGACGGTCGCGACGCCCCGTAGACGGCCGAACGCGTCTCGTTCACGGACCCGTTGACCGGGATTTCCAGCACGGACAGCCCACGAAGGCTAACGTTCCGTCATGACCGCAGCCCCCGTACTCGACCCCCGCCGCACCGCCCTCGTCCTCGTCGACCTCATGGACCGCCTCGTCGCGCTGCCGCTGGAACCCCGCAAGGGCGCCGAAGTGCTCGCCGCCGGGGAGGAGTTGGCGAAGCGCTTCCGTGCCGAGGGCGCGCTCGTCGTACTCGTCCGGGTCGAACGGCCCACCGTCGCCGAACAGCCACCCGGCAGCGGTCTCGTCGCCGGACTCGCGCACGACGGGGACCTGGAGGTGGTCAAGCGGACCATCGGCGCGTTCCAGGGCACGGAGCTGGACGAGCGGCTGCGCGCCCACGGCGTCGACACCCTGGTGTTCGGCGGCATCGCCACCAACCTGGGCGTCGAGTCCACCGCCCGCGCCGCCGCCGACCTCGGATACGGACTGGTCTTCGTGGAGGACGCGATGGCCGCGTTCACGGCCGCCGAGCACGACGCTTCGGTACGGCTGGACTTCCCCAGGCTGGGCACCGTCACCACCGTCGGACGGCTGGGCTTCGGGGCGGCTGACCAGGACTGAGACCGGACCCTTCCGGCCACCTGGACGGCCCCCGCCGACCGCCCGACGCACGGAGCCGACCGTTCACCGCAACGCCCCGCGCCCCACCTTCTCAACCCACCCGCCCCGACCTACCGTCCGGCTCCATGAGCAGCCCCCCTGTCGCGCCCCCGGGCTGGAGCCGCTGGCTAGTACCGCCCGCCGCGCTCTCCGTCCACCTCTCCATCGGCCAGGCGTACGCCTGGAGCGTGTTCAAGCCACCCCTGGAATCCGCGCTGCACCTGGACGGCACCCAGAGCGCGCTGCCGTTCCAGCTGGCGATCGTGATGCTCGGTCTTTCGGCCGCGTTCGGCGGCACCCTGGTCGAGCGCAATGGCCCGCGCTGGGCGATGACCGTGGCCCTGGTCTGCTTCTCCTCCGGGTTCCTGATCTCCGCCCTCGGCGCGCAGACCCAGCAGTACTGGCTGATCGTCCTCGGCTACGGTTTCGTCGGCGGCATCGGCCTCGGCATCGGCTACATCTCGCCCGTCTCCACCCTGATGAAGTGGTTCCCGGACCGGCCCGGCATGGCCACCGGCATCGCCATCATGGGCTTCGGTGGCGGCGCCCTGATCGCCTCGCCCTGGTCGGCCCAGATGCTGGACTCCTTCGGCACGGACCACTCCGGGATCGCGCTGGCCTTCCTCGTGCACGGTCTCGCGTACGCCGTGTTCATGACGCTCGGGGTCCTGCTGGTCCGGGTACCGCGACCGGCCGAGCGCGCGGAGAGCGGCCCGAGCGTGGTCCAGGGCGTCCAGGTCTCGGCCCGCAGCGCGCTGCGCACCCCGCAGTTCTGGTGCCTGTGGGTCGTGCTGTGCACCAATGTCACGGCCGGGATCGGCATCCTGGAGAAGGCCGCCCCGATGATCACGGACTTCTTCGCGGACAGCTCCACCCCGGTGTCCGTCTCGGCGGCGGCCGGTTTCGTCGCGCTGCTGTCGGCGGCCAACATGGCCGGCCGGATCGGCTGGTCCTCGACCTCCGACCTCATCGGCCGCAAGAACATCTACCGCGTCTACCTGGGCGTCGGCGCGCTGACCTACCTGGTCCTCGCCCTGTTCGGCGACACCTCCAAGCCGCTGTTCGTGCTGTGCGCGCTGGTCGTCCTCTCCTTCTACGGCGGCGGCTTCGCCACGGTCCCCGCCTATCTGAAGGACCTCTTCGGCACGTACCAGGTCGGCGCCATCCACGGCCGCCTGCTCACCGCCTGGTCCACCGCGGGCGTACTCGGCCCGCTGATCGTCAACTGGATCGCCGACCGCCAGGAGGCCGCGGGCAAGCACGGACCGGCGCTGTACGGCCTCTCCTTCTCGATCATGATCGGCCTGCTCCTCGTCGGCTTCGTCGCCAACGAACTCGTCCGCCCCGTCCACGCCCGCCACCACGTCCCCGCCGCCCCGAAGGAGGCCCCCGATGCCCAGCGAGAGCAGCCCGCCTGACCGGCGCGCCCTGATCGCCCTCTCCTGGCTCTGGGTGGGCGCACCGCTCGCCTACGGGCTGTACGAACTGGTGCGGAAGGCGACGCAGCTGTTCACGGGGTGAGACCACCGGTGCCCGGCCGCGCGCCGGGCACCGCCCGTACGAGCGAAACGCCGAGCGTGTGAGCGGAATTCAGACGTACGAGGGTCTGCGTGAAGCCGACAACTGGGATGCCCGATTCCTGTGGCTTCACGTACCCCCGTACCCGTGAGTCACTGCGCACACTGGAGGGTCCCGCCACCCACGGCAGCAACGAGGGGACCCCGACATGCACGGCTCGCGTATCGCCGCGATCGGCCACTACCAGCCCGCCAGGGTGCTCACCAACGAGGACCTGGCGCGGATGGTCGACACCAGCGACGAGTGGATCACCAGCCGGGTCGGCATCCACACCCGGCACATCGCGGGCCCCGACGAGCCGGTGGACGAGCTGGCCGCCCACGCCGCCGCCAAGGCCCTGGCCACCGCGGGGCTGGCCCCCGGCGACATCGACCTGGTGCTGGTCGCCACCTCCACGGCGATCGACCGCTCCCCGAACACCGCCGCCCGCGTCGCGGCCCGCCTCGGCATCCCCGAGCCCGCCGCGATGGACGTGAACGTGGTCTGCGCCGGGTTCACCCACGCCCTGGCCACCGCCGACCACACCGTCCGGGCGGGCGCCGCGACCCGCGCGCTGGTGATCGGCGCGGACAAGATGTCCGAGGTCACCGACTGGACCGACCGCACCACCTGCGTCCTGGTCGGCGACGGCGCGGGCGCGGCCGTGGTCGAGGCGTGCGCACCGGGGGAGCAGGCGGGGATCGGGCCGGTGCTGTGGGGTTCGGTGCCGGAGATGGGCAACGCGGTACGGATCGAGGGCACGCCGCCGAGGTTCGCGCAGGAGGGGCAGAGCGTGTACCGCTGGGCCACCACCCAGCTGCCGCCCATCGCCCGCCGGGCCTGCGAGAAGGCGGGCATCGCCCCGGCCGACCTCGCCGCGGTCGTCCTCCACCAGGCCAACCTGCGGATCATCGAACCCCTCGCGCAGAAGATCGGCGCGGTGAACGCGGTCGTCGCCCGCGATGTCACCGAGTCCGGCAACACCTCCGCCGCGAGCATCCCCCTCGCCCTGTCCAAGCTGATCGAACAGGGCAAGGTCCGAACCGGCGACCCGGCCCTCCTCTTCGGCTTCGGCGGCAACCTGTCGTACGCGGGCCAGGTGATCCGCTGCCCCTGACCCGGGGGGTGGCCGAGGGCACAGATACGCAGGTGAAAGGCGCTCCGAAACCTTGGTATTGTTGTCCATGTCGCCGCGGGGAACACCCCCGGCCAGGTGACAGACACCTTGTCCGGGTGGCGGAATGGCAGACGCGCTAGCTTGAGGTGCTAGTGCCCTTTATCGGGCGTGGGGGTTCAAGTCCCCCCTCGGACACCACGTGGGGACATCGCGAGATCGTCCCGAAGCGTTCATGAAATACCGGTCGAGTCATGTGGCTCACCGGTATTTCGTCGTTTCTGCGGCCTTCAGGCCTCGTGATCGGCTCGGTGAGGGGGTGAGGCGGTGGCGGTCCAGGTACTGCGCCGCTCACCTGCGGAAACAGGACATGCCTGCGCGACGGCTGGTAGCCGTGGCGCAGGCATGTGGGGTTTTCAGGGGGCGGAGCGCGGCGGAGGTGCGTCACTCGCGTGGCGGAGGCTCGACCTGCTCGGCCGTAAGCGGTCGCGCCAGGGACGGGTCCGAGGGCTCACCGGGTTGGGTTGCGGCGCTCTGCGTGCAGGCTTCGCGGGGCTGGATGTCCTGGTCGCGGAGGAACCGTCGGATGGCTCTGAGGTTCGCCACGAAGATGATGACGGCATTGAGCAGGGTTTGTGCGACGCGTTCGTGCGGCAGGCGGAGCTGGGGATTGTCGATGCTGTCGAGGGCGGACTTCTTGAGGTTGCCGTTGCCGCCCTCGTTCTGACTGCGCAGTCCGGACCAGGCTTCCGGCCACAGAGGGGGGGACGGGGTGTATTTCTGCCGCCACTTGGCCAACACGGTGCCCGGGACGGTGATGCTCTTCCCCCTGCAGATGTCGGGGTAGGCGGGGGTGTCCCGCTTGGGCCTGGGGATGGCGGGCAGGGCTGCCGGGGTACGCACAGTGGGGGCGTCGAGGTCGACGACGGTGGACGGGCGTGGCTGGGGCTGGCGGTAGCAGGTGACCGTGGCGTGGGACCCGAGTGCGGGGCACTGTCGACGCTGGTCCCCTGCGGGCCCGTACTCCTTGATCTTGGTCTGGTAGTCCTTCCGGGACTGGATCAGGTTGAGCGCGTGGGCGCGGTCCTCGTCCGCGCGGCTGTCGATGTATGTGGCGCCCGCAGTGACGAGCGGGGTGGGCATCAGCGGGCAGTAGAACTCGCCGCCGACCAGCTGCATGCCGCGGAACTCTCCCTGCCGGTCGACCTTGTCGTCGTTGTAGTGCTTCACCGCGTTGAGGCCGAGTTTCAGCAGCTGCCGATGCAGGTGGTGAGGCTTGGCCTGGGTGATGCCCCGGTCGGCGCAGAACAGGTCTTTGACCAGGCCTCGTTCGAAGGCCGGCTGGATGGCGCGCAGGGCGGCCGGGCCGGGTTCGGTGCCTGAGGTGTGAAGGATCATGCCGAGGCAGACCGCGGGGTAGGCGCCGGCGAGGTCGCCATGGCCATGGCCTGGGAACGCGGCCATCATGGCGTAGCGGAACTCTCTCTTCTCCGGCGCCTTGGCCTTCTTCTCCCGTACCGACTTGGTCTTGCGAGGCACTGGCTTGTTTGCCGTGCCGCGCCGGGTGCCAGTGTTCGTGGAGGCCGCAGCTTTGCCGCTGGGCCCCGACTTCTTCTGCGTTCCTCCCTTCACGTACATCCCGGCGGTGATTTCAAGCGAGGCCCGGTCCTGATAGAAGTCCGGCTCTTTGCCCCAGACCGGAACCGGAGTGTCGTCGACCGCGATGTGGCCGGGCCACCGAGCGAAGTCGCCGCGCCGGTAGGAAGCCATCACCGGAGCGAGAATCAAATCCTGGGCGGTGGCCTCCAGGTTGCGTACGGTGTCCTGGTTGTCGCGGGCATTCCACTTCCGTCGGATCTTCTTGGCCTCGCTGAGGGACAGCCGCTTGCGGCGGTCGTGCGGTGCAGGGTCAAGGCGCCGGGTCATCGAGGACCAGGACCTGTAGACGCGCTTGGACGTCGCGTACTGGTGGTGCGCGACGCGGTCGATTTCTTCTCGGGTTGCGTCCTCGCGGATGTGCAGGTCGACGTCGGGGACGTCAAGGAGGGCTTTGGACCCTGGAGACAAGGCGAAGAAGAGCGTCTCCCATGCGTCGTTGATGTTCGCGCTCTTGCCCATGTACTGCGACAAGATCAGGCCGATCAGCACTGTGCGGAACGGGAAGCCCTTCGGGCCTGGCCGGTGCTCGTTGGAGGGAAGGCGTTCCAGTACTCCGCTGTGGCGCACGAGGTCGAAGACCTGGTTCACAATGCGGTCGTTGAGGGTACGGCCGGGGGCCTGCGGTGCAGGGCGTAGGGCGAGGCCGGTACCCCGGCAGGGTTTGCTCTCCGGGTTCTTCCTGCTCATGCCGCCGCCCCCCGCAACAGATCGGATGCCTCCGCTTCGGGCACGTCGTGGAGGAAGACGAGGTATCGCGAGAGGCTGTGCAGGGTTCCGAGCCCCGACGCTTTGAGGATCACCTTCAGGCCGTCCCGAGCAGGCTCTTGATGTAGTCGCGGTGCTGATCAATGTCCGGCCAGGTCACCTGCCTCAGCCTTCTGCCGATGAGCCCGGGAAACCACTCCTTGATCAGTTTCGACCAGTCGGCCTCGCTCATCGGCGGGCCGCCCGGAATGATCCCGGCCGCTTCCGCCGACGCCAGGGACTTCCTGACCGTCTTGCGGTCCACCCCCAGCGACGCGGCCAGCTCGCTCTTCGAGCGACCCGCGTACCAGTGGACGTAGATCTCGGTGATGTCGACCACGACGAACGTTCTCCTCGCCATCCGGGCTGCCCATCGGCCATCCGGACCACGGGACGAGGAACATGAGCAGCTCCGCGACGACCAGGTCCCTCGATCCCGACCTCCGCGCTACCCATGGCCAATTAGGAGGATTCAGGATGGGAAATTACATGGCGCTCAAACCGCCCAACCTAGGGAAAAACTTGAACGTCGACAGTCACCGACCGCCGAACTCAGCTTCACGGCGGTGTCCTCCCTTTTCTTCTCTCGAGGGAAGCTCTCAGCGAGAACGTGCTTGCGCAGGGCGCTGACCTAGCAGGTGCCCAGCAGTCCGGTACGGATCATCGGATCACGCAGCAGAGCGAGGGTGTCGGACTCGTCGGTGAAGATGTCCTCGGCGCCCGGGACGACTGCTTGGTGGAACATGGCATGAACAACGTCGGCGGTGGGCTGCTCCCAGATGGTTGCCGCACAGGCCGCTGCCTCCTCCAGGTCGTCCTTCTCGAAGGCAGCACGCCACTTGTCCAGTAGGAGCGGGGTGATCCGATACGCGTTGCGCCGTCCCCGGACGAGGATGCTCCGATTGAGACCGAAGACCTTGATCGTCGCGGTACCTCTGTCGGTGAGGTCGAGGTATTCACCGGCTGCGAGCGAAAGGTGCAGATGCGGAGCGGGGTCCTCACTGCTCGGGTCGATGAGCAGGGGCGTGCCATCGTCGGCGAGGGGGAAGAGGTCACGCTTGAGGTGGCTGTTGCAGAGCGAGCACGCGAGCAGGTGGTTGTGCCAGTCGAAGGTCCGTAAGGGATTGATGTGGACGGGCTCGAAGTGGTCGATGTCCGTGCCCTGGTTGTCCCCGCAGTACATGCAGCGTTCCAGCCCCGGTGCCATCTCTGCGAGGGCGCCTTTCAGCACCGGATGTATGTGCCTTCGTACAGTCGTGTGCTTCCATAACTGCTTGGCTCGCTGCTTGGGAATTGCGGCCTGTCCGATGTCATCGGTGTGGTCGGTCATCGACGTCAGCGTCGTCTGCGGGAGTGGCACCCGCGCCACCCGGATCACGAATCGCGCCGTGTGTGGGGGGAGTGGAGCCGCGCTGCCATTTCATCGACGCGAGTAGCCGGGGAACTGGCCAGCTTGCGCTTCAGATGACGGTAGCGGTCCTTCTCCTCTTCGCTGGCCCGGCCCCGCACCACGTCCAACTCCAGGGAGAGGAGCTCCTCCCGCTTCTGCTCAGCCTGGTCCGAGTAGGGAGTGTCGAGTCCGAAGAGGTCTGAGAGTACGGCGTCGTCACCGCTACCGAAGATGATGCGGTCGTAGAGGTGCTGAGGCACAACTTCCACAGGGCTGTCCTCGTCCGGCCCCGGTAGCCGAATGATGCCCCCTGGGTCCGCTGCTTGGCAGATGTAGGGGCTGTGCGTGGTGACGATGAACTGGATGTTCGGGAAGTGCGCCTTCAGCCAGCCGCCGATGCGCTTCTGCCAGGAGACATGCAGATGGGCGTCGATCTCGTCGATGATGACGACCCCGGAAGTCGGAACGTTCGGTGTGCCCTCCGTCGTGTCCAGGAGGAGCTCGCCGTAAGCGTCGTGGATCTGCTTGAGGATGTCCACGACGAGGGCCGCCACCGTGCGGTACCCGTCGCTCATCTCTCGTAGCGGGAACCGATGGTTTTGGTTGACGACCCACAGGCCCTCGGAGTCGACGTGGTCGATCCGGTAGTCGTCGGGCAGCAGGTCGTCGCCCAGGATGGCCAGGGCCGCCGCCTTGAGGTCCCGGGCGCCGTCCTTGTCCTCGAAGGCTCGCAGGTGCTGCTCGATGAGCCAGCTCACGCCTTCCGCCAGTGACGCGTCCTCGTGGAAGAGGCTCGTCAATCGGGCGACCGCGCCTGAGCTGGACATCAGCCGCTGGATGTCGCTCGAACCGCCGGCGAGCCTGCGGAAGGGCCCGTACCCCGCGCAGAACCATCCCACCGGATTGTCCGCCCATGGGCCGCGCTGGGCGACGGGGCGTTCTTTCTGGTAGCCGATGGCGTTCAGCGCCGGCTGGCCGGCCCTGCTGGAGCCCGGCTTGCCGGAGAGCGACGACTGGTCCGCCGCGGTCCAGCGCAGCCCGGCCCAGATCGGCCGGACCGGACGGCGCCCCACGGTGAACTGGTCCTGCTCCGGGTCATGGACCAGGCATACTTCGGCCTTCGCCACCGTCTCGTCCCGGGATACCCAGGTGTCGAACCCGGGGACAAGGCTGCGGGCGACGGCCGGTCCGCTGATCGTCAGGGCGACCGCGCGCAGCAGGGTCGTCTTCCCCGAGCCGTTGCGGCCCGCGAGGACCGTCCAGCCGGCGTATGAGCCGTCGGGCCTGGTCAGGTCCAGGTCGACGTTGCGCGCACCGTGGAACGACCTGATGTTCCGTAGGCGAAGGTTCTTCAAGTACATTCTCGTCCGCCCGGATCCCGTTCTGAGGTGACAGCCGGACGACGGCCGGCTCCGTGGTGACTCTAACGCGGCGCTGTTGTGCCGAGTCACCGCAGGTCAGTGGCTTCCTTCCAGGAATGGGCTGCGTGATCCCGCCCAGGTGATGGAGAGCTGTTCGCGGGCTCTGGTAGCGGCGACGAACAGCAGCGAGCGCTCGCGCTGCAGGTCACGCTCGTTCTGGAGACGGTCCTCGGAGAACGGGGTGACGGCGCCGGGTTGCGGCACATGGTCCGCACCCACCCCGATGATCGCGACCGCCCGGTACTCCAGGCCCTTGATCCGGTGCATCGTCATCACGTGCACCCCGGAACCGATCGCCGGAGTCTGTCGCGGCTTCACCCTGACGGCCTTGATCCCCGCGCTGTGCAGCGCCTCCACCGCCGCGTCCGCCAGCTTGTTGGTCCGGGCGGTGACGACGATTTCATCCTCCTTCAGGCCTTCGCCCAGCCACTCCTCGACCCGTCCGGCCAGGCCGGTGAGTTCGGCGGCGGTGGAGGGGTACTCGATCAACTCGGGTTTGGCCCCGCCGAGGACGGACCGGTAGCCGCCCAGGTCTTCGTTCGCGTCGTCGAGGTCGTCGAAGCTGGCGTCGCCCAGCAGGCTCAGCGAGGTTCCGAGGATCTGACGGGTCGTGCGGTAGTTCAGAGTCAGTCGCCTGGAGCGTCTCCCACGCACGTTGATGCCGTGGGCGCTCAGCGCGGTCCGGTTGTCATAGATCCGCTGGTGGGCGTCACCGACGATGAACAGGTCGTCCTCGCCGACCGGGACGAGCGCCCGCAGCAGCTTCCAATGCGCGGCGTGCAGGTCCTGGGCCTCGTCCACCACGATGTGCCGGTACGGGCGGGTCTCGTCGCTCCAGCCGGAGGCGATCCGGGCCGCCTGCGCGGCCAGCTGGGTGACGCCGACCTCACCTGCCGCGTCCAACCGATGTTCGAAGGCCTCGATCAGGCTCCACACCTGTGCCCGTTCCGGGCGGTTGAGGCGCCGGCCGCGACCGGCCCGGCTGGCGGCGAGGTACTCGTCACGGCTGCGTACGTCCTGGGCGAGTACGACCTGCTTCCATTCGGCCTCCAGGAAGCGCGCGTCCCAGCGGTGCGGCTGCTGTTCGTCGGCCAGGTCGTCCCAGCGCTTGCGGATCTCGTCGTCGCCGAGGGACTTGGGGGTCTTCGCGCCGAAGGTCTCCTTGGCGATTCCGTAGGCGACCTTGTCGATGTTGCGGACGTCCACCTTTGCGGTGAGCTGGGTGCCGCCGAGGTCTTCCAGCAGCGAGCGCAGCAGTTCAGCGAGGGTGGTGGTGTAGGTGGTGAGCAGGATCGCCTGGCCGGGCGGCAGCCGTTCGGCAAGGGCCTTGACCCGGTGCAAGGCGACGACGGTCTTGCCCGTACCTGGGCCGCCGGTGACCCGTACCGAGCCCTTGTTGGGGGTCTTGCGCTCGGCCAGGGCGCGCTGGGCCGGGTGTAGGAAGATCCGCCAGGCCGACAGCGGCTCGGACATGATCCGGCCGAACTCGGCGACGTCACCGGTGACGACGAACGACTCCTTGGTCGCGGGGCGCTCGTTGGCGGCCTCGTAGTCGTCCGGGTCGACGGTGTCGCTGGTCGCGGCGACGGAGCTGACGTGCTCCCAGACGTCCTCGACGGTCATGCCGTCGGCGAGGCAGAGGATCACGTCCCTGGCGAGCTTGGGCAGGTGCTCCACGAACCCGAGTATCGCGTCGATGCTGCGGATCTCCCGCAGCGCCGGTACGACGGAGGGGTGCACGCCGAGCCGGTCGAAGTCGGCGTCGGAGACATGGGCGAAAACGGAGGGTTCCGCGGTGACGGCGGCCTGGGCGGGCTGCCCGCTCAGGGTGCCGTGGAGGCTCGCGAGGTTGATCAGCTCGACGCCGCCGGTGACCTTATTGATGTCGAAGATGATGTGCGACGCGAGGGTGTAGGCGTCGTCGTGCGGCAGCACCGCGACCAGGTAGTAGATCCGGTCGGCGTAGTGCATCAGCACCGCGCGGAAGTTGTCGTTGATCCTCGCCGTGCGCACCCGCTTGTCCTCGGCGCCCTTCGGCGGCTTGAGGTTCAGCCCGTTGGCGTCCGGGTCGCGTTGCATCTTCATGATGAACTGCAGGACCTGTGCCTGGACCGACCCGTCGAGCTTGTCGTAGTACTTGCCGAAGACGTCCGCCATGACGACCTGGGCCTTGGACATCACACATTCTCCAAACGCTCGGCCAACTCGGCCACATCAACTGTCCCGGCGTGTACGACGTGCCAGCCGGCCTCCGCGAACGCGGCGTCACGGTGCTCCTCCACGTCGAGGAACACCGCCACCCTGGCGTCTGGCCAGGCGAGTTCCGCCTGCTGCGCGACCCGGTCGTCGAGCTCGAAGCCGACCTCCGGGGCGCCGAAATGACGGGTGCGGGCTTCCCGGCACAGGGCGAACAGCAGTTCCTCGGCTTGTGAGGAGGCCCACTCGACCGCCTCCGCCCAGGGTTCCGGCAGTTCGTCGGGCAGGCCCGCGGTGGTGGGCAACGCACCCGCGAGGAGGGCGACCGAGTGCGGGTCGAGCTGCCCGGCCGTGGACATCGCCACCTGGTGGAACGAACGCGGCAGTGCCGAACCCCGGTCGCCCGTCAGCAGCTGCAGCAGATTGGACCACCGCAGCCAGTCGGCCCACCGCGCCCGATGGCCCGGCTCGGCGACCGCCTCGTCGCGGTCGTCCAGCACGGTGAAGGCCGACCAGGCGGACATCCCGGGCTGCCCGGTCGCGGGCTCGGCCCGCCGGTCGAGCAGTCCGATGACGCGCAGCCCGCCCAGGGCGCGGACGTCCATCGCGATGGCGTCGGCGGCGGCCGGGTTGCCGGCGACCGGCAGGGGTCCGCCCGCGAGCACGTCCGGCAGCCGCTCGCCCACCGAACGCCGGTCGATCGGCTGCCGCGCCGCTCCACCCCCGG
Source organism: Streptomyces sp. NPDC090119 (assembly GCF_044747085.1). Taxonomy (NCBI): domain Bacteria; kingdom Bacillati; phylum Actinomycetota; class Actinomycetes; order Kitasatosporales; family Streptomycetaceae; genus Streptomyces; species Streptomyces sp. NPDC090119. The sequence goes on from NZ_JBIVDK010000001.1 coordinate 646,385, forward strand.
CGAAGCCGCTGATCAGTGCTGCCGCCCTGCGGGACCACTTCTCCGTGTCGGGATCGGCGAGCACCGCGAGCAGCGTCTCGATCGGGTTGCGCAGTGCCGGATTTAGGGTGTCGTCGGGGCGTGGGCCGCCCGTCAGCATCTGGTGGATCTGCCGGGCGGTCCGCAGCGCGCCCTCCCCGAGGAGCGGTTCGGCGGGGGTGCGCACCTCGCGGTCGTCCGCGGTCCCCTCCACCGCCGCCTTCCACGCCATCACGTCTGCGTGCGTGAACTGCCACACCTGCATGCCCTCGGCCCGCAGCGCCTCGCGCTTGGCGGCGTCGTCGGCGATCCGGTTGATGCCGGTGCTGGCGTGGAAGGCGTAACCGTCGAGGAAGACCGCGATGCGCGTCGACGGCCCGTCGATCCGGGTCAGCAGATAGTCCGGTTCACTGGGCGCGGACGTCAGCTGCCGCACATGGTCCTGGAAGAGCCAGCGGGTGCCGCTGCCGTCCGGGCGGGTGAACCGCAGCTCGTACTCCATGCCGCGTTCCCCGGCGCGGGGCGTCACCGAGCCGGACTCCGGGCGGCGGCTGCCCCAGTCCACGAGGGTGCGGACGAACTGCTTCTCCAGCTCGCTCTCGGCGAGCTGGTCGATGCGCACCCCGGACAGGGTGTCGACCTGCTCGGTGTCCCAGCCCGTGAGGATCTCGTCCAGGAGCTCCCTGGCGACCCGCAGCGACGCGAAGGGGTGTTCGTTGCTGCTGACGTGCGGCAGCAGGCAGCGGTGGCAGGGGGTGCGCAGGTTCTCCTTGCCGCAGGGGCAGTCCCGCAGGGCGGTCTGGGCGAGGGTGAGCACCTGGTGCAGGACGGTCGCGTCGGCGAGGTGCTCCAGGTAGCCGGTGCCGCCCGGCATGGAGTCGTGCAGCACGAGGAAGCGGCGGCGCAGTTCCCGGGTGCCGCCCGGCATGGTCGCGGGTACGACGCGCAGGTGGTCGGGAGCGCCGCCGAAGTGCTTGGTTATGCCCAGCAGCAGCGCAGCCTTGAACGACACGAGCCGGGTCTGCAGTTCCATCGTGGAGACGGGCAGCAGGATCCGCAGCGCCTGCGTCGTCAGCTCGTGCGCGAGGACGAGTCGCTGCATCGACGCCGTCTCCGCGTCGATCCCGTCGTCCTTGTGGCCGCACCAGTACGCGTGCCGGGTACCGAGCCGCTGGGCGGACCGGTCCCATGCCTGGGGGTGCACGCCGCGTACGGCCCCGCACTCCAGGCAGGTCTCGAAGCCGGGTACCTGGACGTCGTCGCCGGCGATCTGGTGCTCGGGACCCGCGGAGGCGGCCGGGCCGAGGTTGAGGGTGCGGATGGTCGCCACCCGGGCGAACTCCACACCGAACGGCAGCTCCCCGATCCGCTTCCAGGCGCGCAGCCCCTGGGGCTGGTCCGGGTCGATGTCCACCAGCGTGATGTCGTTGAACCGGCGCCGCTCCCGCTCGTCGCGCTCGTCGGTGAGCCGCGCGTCCTCGCGCCGCTCGCGGGCGGTGACCCGTTCGGGCACGAGCACGGTGTGGAGCGCGCCGGGATCGGCGATCTGCGGCGTCAGGCAGCGCGGGCAGGCGGCGAGGTCCAGCCCGGACTCGGCGGTGGCGACGTAGCCGCACTCGGGGCACAGCCGCCACTTGGCGTAGGCGGTGTCGCCCTCGCCGGCGCCCAGGTCCAGGCCGTTGACGATGTACTTGTAGCCGTCGGTGTGGAAGGTGTTGCCGGGCGCCAGTTCCAGCAGGCCCATGCGTGAGCCCCGCCCGTACTCGGTCAACTGGTCCTGGAACTCGCCGTCGGTGTCCTTCCACCACAGCGTCGCGTCGAGCAGCGTGGCGTCGTCGTGGAGGGTGTAGTTGGGCAGCAGGCCCAGACGCACCATGGCGTTGACCGAGTTCTCGCCGACCAGAGCGTCCCTGCGCCGGTTGACTGACCTGCGCTCGGCGTAGAGCTGGCGGCGCTGCTCGTCGCGTTCGCGGTCCCCGGAGGCGGTGGACAGAGCGTCGAAGGCCCGGCCGATCTGCCGGGACCGGGAGCGCAGAGCCTCCAGGCGCTTGCGCCACGCGGTGGCGGCCTGGCCGACGGTCTGCTCCAACTCCAGCTGAGCGAACTGCCGCAGGCCCTGCTCGGCCTCGGGCGACATGCCGGGGAAGAGCTGGACGAAGGAGGACGCGAGTTCGGCGTGGCGGGCGTGGGCGACGTCCAGGAAGCGGCGGAACCAGCCGTCCTTGGCCAGCCCCCGGGTGAAGAGCGCGCCGATGCGGTGCGGCATGGGCTCCTCGGGCATCATCGTCCCCCCCCACAGGCTGCGGTCGGCGGCCCGGTCTAGCAGGTACGCCAGGTACTGGCGGCGCAGGATCTCGGAGGCGTCGAGGTAGCAGTCCGGCGGGATGATCCGGCCCGCGAGCATCTGCTCGGGCGCGTGCAGGTAGTACTGGTTGCGGGCACCGCGCGGTACGAAGGTGACGGTGAGCGAGTTGCCGGTGCTGCGGCCGGCACGGCCGATGCGCTGCGCGTAGTTGGCGGGCGCGGGCGGCAGGGAGGCGAGCAGCACGGCGGACAGGTCGCCGATGTCGATGCCGAGTTCCAGGGTGGGCGTGCAGGTCAGCACGTTCGGGTCGAACGGCGAGGGGCGGTTCTTGAACGCTTGCTCGACCTCCTCGCGGCGGGACCGGCTGAGCGCGCCCGTGTGCTCGGCGGTGAGGACGTCACCGGGCCGGTCGACCGTGTAGAGACGGCGGTAGTAGTCGTCGCTGTAGTCACGGTCGTCGGTGGTGAATGTGCCACCGCACTGGAAGCGCAGGCAGGGCGTGCCGAGCCAGTCCTCGCGTCGGCCGGGCGGGACGGTCTGCCGCCAGGTGCAGCTGTCGCAGCGGACGCCGTGGTCGTTGACGCCCGTTCCGTCGGCCCCGGCCCCGTCCGCCCCGCTGCCGTCGTCAGGGGACGACGGGTCGGTGGCGAGGCTGTGCACCATGATGGTGCGCGGCCGAAGAGCGAAGACGGTCGAGCCGCCCTCCGCCGGGTAGGTCGCCAGTACCTTGCGCTGCGCGAGCAGCTTCATGGCCTGTTCGGCGAGGGCGCGGGCCTCGCGTCGCTCGCAGCCGAGGGTGCGGTACCCCCAGTCGGCGAACCAGGTGTTGTCGCGGGCCAGCGAGTCGAACTCGGATGTGCCGAGGCGCCCGAGGACCGGGAACGTCGGTGCGGCCAGGCCGCGCGGGAAGGCGGGCATGCCCGCGGGCCGCCCGCCCCAGATCGGCCAGCGCCGGGCGCCGGCCTGGGCGATGTACTCCTTGAGCCAGGGGTGGAACAGCGCCCCGCGCAGGCGCATGCGCTCCAGCAGGCCGCGCAGGTAGACGACGTAGTCGGCGTCGTCGGTGGGAAGGGTGATCTGCCCAGGGAGGCGCTGGTGGGCTTCCCGCAGCAGAGCCGCGACGGCGGCGGCGTCGGGGAGGTGTACCTCGGCGGCGGCGGTACGGGTCAGTTCGAGGGTACGGCCCAGGCGTGAGCGCAGGCCGAACTCCAGCAGCGTCTGGAAGACCATGCGGTCCTGCAGCATGTACGCGCCCGCGTCGCTGAACCCGCCACCGCTGAGGAGCGTCCGGATCTCCGGGTTGTCGCGCAGGTCGGGCGGCACGATCGAGGCGAGCTTGCTCATCTCGCCCTTCTCCGCCGCCGTCACCACGGCTTCGGCGGCATCAGTGGCCAGATCGTGTACGGCGACGGGGGTGCCAGGCTTGAGCTGCTCGGCGAGCAGCCCGCGGAAGGTGAAGCCGAAGCTGCGGTTGGCGATGAACGCGGCCCTGTGGGTGGCGTCCTGGACGGAGTCGGTGAAGACCAGTAGCTTGCGCTCGTCGTTGGTCAGGCCGCGGTCGGAGAACAGCTGGGTGGTGGTGACGGAGGCGAGGGTGGCGGTGCCCGCACCGAGGAAGCGCATGCCGTCGGTCAGGTCGCAGGAGGGGCACTTGTCGCCCGCGTTGGCGGGGATGGGCCCGGCGACGGTGATGACGGGCACGGTGTCGTTGCTCGGCACCGTGCGCAGTTCGGCTTCCTCGGCATGGAGGAAGACGGGGGTGTGCTCGCCGGGCCTGGCGCGGATCATCCAGCGGACGGCGCGATTGCCCTGGGCGGAGGCCCGGTAGATCTCCAACGGCTTCGTCTTGAGCTGCTGCCACTCCAGATCCGTGGAGAGCGCCGCCCAGCCGGAGCGTCCGCAGTGGCGGCAGTACACGGCGGGGAGGTGGGCGCGGTAGGCCGGGCCGACGGGGCGGACGAATGGGACGGGGCCGTCCGGAGTGAGGGCGGAGGCGCCGTCGCCGGGGGCATATGGGTCCGTGTCGGCGTCGGCGGTGCTGTCCACCTCGGCGGACGGGTAGACGGCGAGGTTGGCCGGGTTGGGCCGGGTGTCCCCGGTGGGGCCGTCGTCGTCGAACCAGCGGAAGTGGGGCGTCGGCGTTGCGGCGCGGATCACGCGGCGCACCTCACGGACCCAGAGCTGGGCCTCGACGCGGAGGAAGGGGATGGTGCGGTCGGCGATCGGGTCGTAGGCGCGGGCGGTCGAGACCAGCGCGAGGAGTCGCGCGAGGCCGGTCGCGACCACGTCGATGTCAGTCCGGGCCGCCTCGTCCCAGGCCGCGCCGCCGCCGCGCTTCGCGAACTCGCGGGCGATCTCGGGGACGGTGACGGGAGTGTCGCCCGCGACGTCGAGGAGGGCGCGGATCAGGTTGTGCTGGCGGAGCTTCTCGCCGAGTTGGATCGGGTTCGCGAAGTCCACGCCGACGACGAGTTCGGAGAGTCGGTGGAGGGCCGACGGGTCGTCCAGGGGGTCGGGGACAGCGGCGAGGGCGGCCGGGGAGGGCACGGGGAGAAGGAAGTCGGGCTCGGCTACGAACTCGCCGGGCGTCTGGCGGTCCTCGCCGATGAGGGCGGCGTCCGGAAAGGGGGTGCCGAAGACCTTCTCGGCGAATTCGAGGAGGAGTTCGCGGTCGGACTTCTGGGGGCCGTCGGAGGTGGGGGCCGCTTCGGCAGAGGGGGTGCCGCTAGTGGCTGCGGTGCGGCCGACGGCGCCGGTTCCATCGGTTGCGTCCGTTCCGCCGGTTCCGCCGCCGAGGGTGGCGGAGGTGGCGACGGGGGTGATCGTGCCGAGGGGGCGACCCGGCTCGGCCTTACCGGTGGCCGCGCCCATGCGGCGCAACAGCATCGCCACATCGGTGCCCTGGGCGCCGTCGTAGGTGTGGAACTCGTCCAGGACGACGTACGTCAGCCCGCCGTCCTGCCAGAGCGGGACGTCCGGGATGCGCTGGAGGAGGAGGTCCAGCATCTTGTAATTGGTGAGCAGCAAGTCCGGCGGGTTCGCGCGGATGGCCTCACGGTCGGTGATCAGGCGGCTGTCGGGGGACAGCTGGGCGGGGGTGATGGTGCTCGCGCCGGACTCGCGGGCGTAGGAGCCGGGGGCGTTCTCGTCCTCGTCGTCCGGGGGGCGGTTGCCGGAGGCGCCGCCGATGTAGATGCCTGCGGTGACGGAGGAGAGGGCGGCGTTCTTGGCGAGAAAGTCGTCGATACGGCGGGCCTGGTCGTCGGCCAGCGCGTTCATCGGGTAGAGGAGCAGCGCCTTGACGCCCTTCACACCGGCGGCGCGGGCGCGGGCGCAGTGGTCGAGGATCGGGACGAGGAAGGACTCGGTTTTTCCGGAGCCGGTGCCGGTGGTGACGATCGTCGGCTCGGGGGCGTGGCCCGACTTGCTGGACAGCCGCCGCCAGGCGGTTGCCTGGTGGGTGTAGGGGCGGATACTGGGCGACCAATCCAGGGCCTTCTCCCAGCCGGGGGGCGCGTACCGGAAGGGCGTACGGACACGGAGGTACGGGCCCCGGAAGAGCCGACTCTCCGGCCGCTCAAGGAACGCCTCGAGCTCCTCGCGGACGTCGTCGTCGGCGAGCGCGAAGCTCGTCGTCAGGTACGCGGCGAGGGCACGGCGCAGATCCTCGGCGGCCAGGGAGGGAAGCATGGCTGGGTGCTACCTGCTTTCCGGGGCGGGGGTGGGCGTGGCGGTGGACTCGGCGGGCGCGGGGGTGGTGAGGGGGTGCTCGGCGAGGTAGGCGGCGTAGTCGCCGTATTCACCAGCGTGGAGGCGAGCAGTGAAGTCGGCGTGGGCGCGAGTCATTTCGGCCTCGCGGTTGGGCTTGACCCAGCCCTCGGGGATGACGGGCGTGGGGTCGCCTGCGCGGGCGGCTTTGGCCCAGGCCTTGACGAAGGCGGTCTCTTCCTCAGTTTGCCGGATGCCAGCACTGTGAGTCTCTGCGCCAACTCGGTGACCATCTGGAGTGAAGAACATTCCCCACTCGTATTTGCGAAGTGTGTCGAATTGGGACTGGTAAAGCGCGCATAGCTGACTCGCGGTCAGCCCTAGCATGATCGCCGCGATAGCGTCCATTTCAACCAGAGCCATACGGCGGTCATAATCAGTTCGGAGAGGGGTGCTTTCCGACCACTCCTCAAGGACGGAACCAATAGGAACTTTCATGCCGAAGGGGGTGCTCCAACGATCTGATTGCCAAGTTGATTCGAATGTCTCTTCCCATAGGGGAGCGTACTCTTGAGTTATGCAATTTAGGCGGAGGTTCCGTAGCAATAGAGGGGCGGCTAGAGGGTGATCAAGAGGTGCAGGGAATTGTTCCAGCATCTCAGCCTGGATGTCATCCTTACCCGTCACTTTAACCATATAGTCAAGTGGGAGAGTCGACCACAAGCCACCCATGAGAGCAGTATCCCGATCTGACGCCAGGGCCAGTGAATAAACTCCGTGCACGTGCGTCACTCCAGGAGGAATTAGGCCCGACTGAAGAGTGCGCTCCGTTATGGAATCAACTCGTCGACGCCACGCGGCGCGAAAAAACTCAATCGCCCGCTTATCTCCCCAAAGCTTATGAGATGAAGAGAATTTGCCCGGCGAGCACACCCGAACATAGTTCACTCGCGGAACAAAATCGCTAGCGACTGTGGTGAAATCCAGCGAAGAGTAGTCTTTGTAGGATTTGCACCCGGGGTTTGGCTGTTGCGCGAAGGCGCTTCCCACGCCCAGGTGCGGACCCTGCAGAATCCCCTCCCTGAGATTCTCGGGAATTTGAGTTTCCTTCTTTATTACGTCGGCATCCACCATTTGCTTTTCATGCAACCCCCAGGTCCACCAGTAGCTCCTTCCCCTTAGCCGCTGGGGGAAGGCTGCAAGAACATTTGTGGCGGCGGCATCGCTAGCAGTCAATGGACGCAGCATACGAGCTTCGAGGGCGGGAGTGTTAGGGCCATCGACGAGGGACGCCCACTGGGCGAGCACTTGCGCATCGACCTTCACTACACGTTCACGGTGCGGACGAAGATCCCAACCTCCGGACTCAAACTGGCGCCCAGGGGTTGCGCCGCATCCAGCGTGATGTATCGAGTCGTCGCACGTCGAGGGGTGCAGCAAACCGGAGATGTTAATGAAGTCTACATCCCGCGAATTCCCATACACGTGAATTCCGTATTCGCGTGTATTCATAATTTCGAAAAGTTTCAATTCGTTACGGAATTGAAAGTGGCGGCGAAGTCGCGGGTATACGGCAGCTCGGAATTTCTTTCCGGCGACAGCGTTAAAGTGGGCTTCAGGATGAATGAGGCCAGCGATCCCTGCGGTGTCGGAATTCTTCCAAACCCGCTCCATGAAGTTCATGTAAAGATTGGTCTTGAGGCCTGCAAGTAGCGCATATTCGGTAGAGGAGCCGAGGATGGCTGTCAATCCTGCCCATCCAGCCAGGTCGTGCAAATACTCGCGAGCGGCATCGGTGTGGCCGAGTGCGGTTGCGCGCCTAGGGGCGGCTACTTCGGCGGGTGGCTTATCGGTTAGGCCGAACCATGCATCGTGCTCTGCGAGTGCAATATGATCATTCCAATCAGGCTTAACCCATGGAGGATTTCCTACCTGCAGGTTGAAACCGCCTCGCTCAAAAATGTGTGCGAACTCCAGCTCCCAGTGGAAGAATCCCTCCCGCCGCGAGACCGTGTCCACCTCACTCAGCCACAAAAAGCGTCCCATCACCAACGGCATGTCCACGCACTGGCTCATCAGCCGGTCGAACTCGTCGTCATCGGCCAGTCTTTCGAATTCGCCCGTGTCACCGAATAGCCCGAGTTTGTCGTCCAGCCCTGCCGCACCGCCATGCCTGCTGCTTGCCTTCGCCTTAGCGGGCGGGACACCAAGCACTGCCTCGCAGAACGCCAGCCACTCCTCCATGGTGGGAGGCGCCGGAGTGTCGGGCTGCCCCACCGGCCAGAACCACAAGGAGCACCAGGCGTCCATGACGAGTTTCAGCCGGCCACGCGGCGAGCCCGGCTCGTTCAGCGCGCTCTCGATCTGCTCACGCGTGACGTCTCCCGATGCCTTCTCCAGCGGCTGGTTGGGGCCGATTTCCCACACCTCGATCTGGCGCCGGACCTCCCGCTCACTCACGATCAAGCGGCGCCGGGTCAGCTCCCATAGGCGCTCGACCCGCGTTGCCAGTGCCAGCAGTCGCTTGCCTTGCGCTGCGGACGGCGTCGCCGTGACTGCGGTTCGCCACTTCGCCAGTGCGTCGCGCTCGTCCTTTGCCAGCTCCTTGGCCTGCTTGGCATCCGCGACAGCGCCCCAACCCTTAGCTGGGAGCAGGAAGTGGTGGATCTCCTTGCCCAACTGAAACTGGCCGTCCTCGGCCCCTGCCCGCAGCGGCCGGTCCGTCGGGATCGTCGTCAGCCATGCCTTTCGCTTCAGCGCCTCCGCCGCGTACACGGCCCGTCGTGCCCCGATCAACGAGTTGCCGCGACGCAGGTGCAGGCCGAACCAGGGAGCCTTCAGGCCCTCGTGCATCGAGTTGAGCCACAGTGAGACCTCGGCTAGCTCAACAGCGGTCTGGTTGAGGTCGACGCCGTAGCAGTTGTGCAATGCGATGTACGCCTTGACCTTCTGGAGCTCCGCCTCGTACCGGTCGGGAGGCAATTGCTCACCGCCAAGCTCCGCCATCCTGCGCTTCAGGTACTCCGCCGCCAGTTGGTTGATGGCCTCGTTGAGGAACGCGCCTGAGCCGAGGGCGGGCTCGCACACCTTCAGGTCGAGAATCGCCCGCGCGGGCGTCGTGACGCCGTCCTGGTCCAGCAGCTCCGCCAGCGCGTGCTTGACCGTGCTGCGGGTCAGTACCTCCGGCGTGTAGTACGACGCCGATCGCTGCCGCTCCCGACCGGACAGGCGGTAGACAAACGTACCCTTCTTGTGTTCGACCCGCTTGAAATCACCCGTCAGCTCGTCACGCCGCTTGACGAAGACTTCCTCGTCGTACTTGTCGGCGTCCTCGAAGGGCACGACCCAGGTGCCGCTGAGCCCGTCCGAGTCCGGCTTGGCGACCTCGTACAGGTCGTCCCAAGCGAAGAAGCCGGTATAGGACATCAGGCCCTCGTATACCGCACCGAGCTGGTTGATGCCGAGCTGCGCGTACGAGATGAAGCCCTTGCCGGTGCCGCCGCCGGCCTTGCCGCGCCCGCTGCGGCGCCCCTGGGTGAGCATCAGCAGGTTGAGCACCCGCCACAGCACCTTGTTCCGCAGCTTCGTCTCGATCCGCTCGCCCTCGACCAACACCGAGCCGATCAGCGGGGTCGCGTCGGCCTTGAACAGGTCGCTACGCAGGGCCTCGAAGCGCAGCCCGTCCGCGTCAAGGACGGACACTCCGTCCTCGGTCGGCGCCGCGTCCCTGCCCAGGGGGCGGTGTCCCTGGTCGACCAGCCGGAACAGCAGGTCCAGCGAAGCGGCGAAGTGCGTGCGGTCTTGAGCCTCCTCCGGAAGGTCGTAGGAGACCAGTTCACCGAGCCGGGCCAGGCCATAGCCGTCCTGGTAGGCGTCGTCCTTGCTCGGCAGGATGCCAAGTTCGGGCCGAGCCTCCGCGTAAAGGAGGAACAAGATCCGGTACAGGTACCGCAGCGACTCCCGGGTGAGCCGGCTCGCGAGGTCGGCGGGGTCACCCAGCTCCGCCGGATCGGCGCCACCCTCCTTGAGCCGGTCCAGGACCTCCTGGGCGATGAGCTCGACTGACTGCCGCAGCCCTTCCCGCAGCTCCTTCGAGACGCCCACCGCATGCTTGCGACCCTTGTCGACCAGGCCGTCCAGGTACCCGGCGACACCACCTTCCGTCAGCAGCGACTCCGCGCCGAACAGCGCGGCCACCGCCTCCAGTTCCTCGCCGTCCGCGCTGAGGTTGCGGTCCAGGGCCTCGTCCACGCCCACCGCGAGGAACCGGCCCTCGTGCCACGCCGTGCGGTCGGCGAGCAGTACCGCGCCGCCCGCGAGGAGAAGGACGTAGCGCGGGGCGTAGCCGTCCTCGCAGCCGAAGAGGAAGGTGACAGCGTTGGCCGCGCTGGTGATGAGCTGCTTGCCGTCGAGCTGGATCGGGTCGAGGAGTTGTGCGCCGCCGTCCTCGATGTCCGCGACGACGAGTTCGCCGTCCACCTGCCAGGTGACGTCCAGGGCGACGAGTTCCAGGCCGCCTGGGCCCGTGACGGCGAGCGCCACCGGCACCGACCGTTCCTTGTCGCCCTGCATCACACCGATGTCACCCCGGCGCAGTCGGGTGTGGGTGGAACCCGCGGGCTCTGGAGTGGCGGGCTCGGCGTCCTTGCCCTCGTCCTCCGGCTCGACATACGCAAGCGCCGCCAACAAGTGGTCGTTGAGCTCCCGTACCTCGGGGCCGTCGAAGGCCTTGTTCTCGGTGATGCGGACCTTGGCCTTGAAGTACGCGCGGCGCAGGCCCTTCACGCCCGACCGAGACGACTGAGCGCCCGCCCGGTCGGCGGAGGTCCAGCGCTTGCGCAACTCGGTGAGGTCCTTGGCGAACAGCTCGGCGAGGTAGTGGGCGGAGATGTACTCACCGCGGTTGGTGATCGCTTCGAATGCCACGGTGTCACGCACCCCTCTGCTGCTGAATCACGTCGCCGCCGGCGGTCGAGGCCGGCACCAGGACTCCGATCACCCGCACCATCGCCTCGCCCTGTGTGGCCAGCTGCTCGATGAGCTGCTCGACCTCCACCGCGGTCTTCTGCACGCGCGTCTCCTCATGCTTCCGCCGCATGCCGCTGAAGCTCAGTTGCTCGAACGTCGACAGGCTGGCCTTACGCCATGCCTCCAACCGCTGCTCATACTCTATGAGTTGCTCCACCAGCGGAGTTTCCTGCTCGTTGCGCAGCGCGCCGATGTGCTCGCGGCTCGCCTGTACCGCCGCCGGGACCAGTGCCTGGAGTGCAGTCCTATCGCCGGTGAAGGGCCGGTTGAGCATTCCCGGCTTGACCCCGGCCCGTTCGAGTACGCCCACCAGGTCGTCGTCGAAGGTGGGTGTGCCGCTCGCCAAGCCCGTCACGCATGTCCAGGCCAGGACCGTCGGGTGGCCCTTGGCGTTGGAGTACATGCCTTGGGTGAGGAACACCGGTTCGCCGACGTCCGCCGTGATGATCGGGGCGGTGTTGCGGGTGAGTCTGACGAGGACCTTGTCGGTGAGCCACTCCACCACCGGGTGCTGGTCCGTGAGGTAGCTGACATCGGGCCAGCCGGAGGTCTCGGTGCGCTCCTGCTTGGTGATCGCGCCCTTGGCACGGTTGCCGCTGCGCTCACGGGCCCGGTCCAGCCGGTCCTGGCCGAACTGCTTGTCAAAGGTGACCCGGAGCTGGTCCAGGACCTGCCGCTCGTCCAGGTACGACTTGGGGAGGACCAGCAGGCGGCGCTGGAGTTCCCGGTCCGGGGTAAAGACCATCATCTTGGGGTGGTCGTCGTCCCAGTGCTTGCCGATGCGCTGCTCCGGGTTGTCGTAGACCTCCTTCAGGGCCTCTTCGACGAACGCGCGGGTGGAGGCGAACAGTTGAGGCACTCGGTAGCTCGGTGCGTCGCCGTCCGGGGTGTGGTCGGCGAGGAACGCCTCGAAGGGGTCCAGCGGGACCGACGGAACGGCAGCGTCGAACGGTTCCTCGTTCGCCAGGAGCCGTTCCATGATGGCGTTCGTCTCGGCGTCCTCGTCACGCAAGCCCAGGATGGAGGCCGCCTCGCCGAGGGTGCGGTGGACCTCGTCCTCACGCTTGAGCAGGCGCCCGGACACTGCTCGGTCGGCCGAGGGGCGGTCGGGGTCCTCGTCGGCGGTGAGCAGCAACAGCGCGCGGATCTCCGGGCAGTGCTGCTGGCCGTAGCGGTCGATACGGCCGTTGCGCTGCTCGATGGTGATCAGCGACCAGGGCAGGTCGTAATGGATCATCTGGTGGCACTGGCGGTGCAGGTTGATGCCCTCGGCGGCGATGTCGCCGGTGAGCAGGACCCGTAGTTCGCTGCTCGCCAGGCCGAAGTCCTTGACGGTGCGCTGCTGCTCGTCGTCGGAGAGGCCGCCGTGGAGTTGGCGGACGGCGCCGCTTGCCTTTCCCCGGCTCGGTGCGAAGCCGAGGGCCGAGGGCAGGGTGTTCTGCAGTATCTGGAGAGTGGCGCGGCGCTCGGAGAAGATGACGACGCGGGTGTCGGAGCCGGGGCCGACCTTGATCTCGTCCTTGAGGACCTTCACCAGTTGCCGGAACTTGGCGGCGTCCTCGATGTCTATGGCCTCGGCGATGGTGCCGAGGTTGACCAGTGCGTCGCGTTCGGCCTGGCGTTCTTGTGGGTTGGTGCTCCGGTCGATGCTGTCGATCCGGTTGTCGACCGTTTCGACGAGCGCGGAGTGGGAGGAGAGGAAGGACTTCAGCAGGGTGTAGGGGAAGAGCCGGGCGCCCTTGTCGGAGACAGGGGCCTTGCGGCCGTCCTTCGGGTTGATCCAGACGTCGTACAGTTCGTCGAAGACCTGCTGCTCGGCCGGGGTCGCCGTGCAGTCGATGGCGACCGGCGGCTTGCGTGTGGCCCACATGTGGCCGATCTCGGCCGAGACGTCGGGCGACATCTTGTGGCGTCGGATGTAGAGGTGCTGGAGCTGCGTCTCGTCGTAGTCGCTGGTGTTGGGGATGGCCGTCGGGTCGAGCAGGCTCAGCAGCTCGCCGAAGGACTCCCGCTGGCCGCTGTGCGGTGTGGCGCTGGCCAGGATCAGGGCGTCGGTCTTCGGCGCGAGGAGCTGCGCGAGGCGGTTGTTCTTCGTCCCAGTGTTGATGAGCTTGTGCGACTCGTCGATGACGACGGCGTCCCAGGTGACCTGCATGAGATGGCTGCGCCAGCGGTCGGAGCGCAGGGTGTCGATGGAGATGATCGCGCGCTTGTAGTAGGAGAAGGGGTTGCGGCCGGCGGGGATGTCGTTCTTGATCCGCTCGATGCCGGCCGAGTCCAGCCGCACCACCGGGATCGCGAAGCGCGTCCACAGCTCGTGCTGGAACTGTTCCAGGATGTTCTTCGGCGTCACCACGAGTATGCGCTCGCCGCGTCCGCGCCTGATCAGTTCGGACAGCAGCAGCCCGACCTCAAGGGTCTTGCCGAGGCCGACCGCGTCCGCGATCAGCAGTCGGGGGCGCAGGGCGCGCAGTGCGGCCTTGGCGGGTTCGCGCTGGTAGGCGAGGTCGTCGACGAGGTGGGTGCCCACGGTGGCGAGGCGCTGCTCGGAGAGGGGCAGCGGGGTCTTGCGGATCAGCGCGTCGATGAACAGGCGGGAACGGCGGCACTCGGGGGAGTCGTCGGGAACGAGCTCGGTGTCCTCGGGGCGCAGCGGGGTCACCTGGTCGAGGCCTTCGTGCGCGAAGAAGACGGCCCGCTGGCCGCGGACCAGGGGCGAGATGCCGCGTACGTCCAGGCGGGTGCCGTCGTTGGCGGTCTCGGCGGCCTCCACGACCAGCCAGTCCTCGTCGCGGGCGCGGACCTGCATCCCGGCGGCGAACCGGACGCTGCCGGACGCATCGCCCGGGACGTTGCCTGACGCACTGTCGGCGACGGTGGTCATCGGCGGGTCTCCTTCGATTGCTGCTCTGCCGCTGTGCCGTTCAGGCACTGTGCGTTCGTGGTTTGTGCGTGGGTTTGACTAGGTCAGCCGCCGTAGTCGCTGCGACGGTCCTCGATACGGCTGCGCCATCGTGCGGCCCAGCGGTCCGGCATGGCGTCCGGCTGGGGCCCGGGATCGAGCGGCTGCGCGGGCCTGGGGAACGGCGCGGCCTCGGGTACCGGCTCGGGGGCGATGTCCGGAACTCCGTCCGGCTGGTCGTCCGCCGCGGCATCGGGATCCGGTACGGCATCCGGTGCCTCGACCGGTGTGGCCTGCCGCTCCAGCACCGCCGCGAGGAACGCCTCCGGCAGCGGCGGGTACGCCTGCGCATCCGTCGGCACGCCGAAGTCGAGCAGGCGTCCCATCGCCTCCTCCAGCACGTTCTGTGCCGTCGGCCGGTCCTCGGCGTCGAAGGCCAGCGTGTGGGTGACCAGGTCGAGCAGTGCGGGCGGGAGGCCGGTCAGGTCGGGCTGGATGTCCAGCGTCCGCTGTGCCGGCATCTGTGCGTAGAAGGGGACGTGGCCGGTCGCCGCGTGTGCCAGCGTCGCGCCGAGGCTGTAGACGTCCGACGCCTCGCTGGCCTTCCGGGAGTCCGCCGCCTGTTCCGGGGCCATGTAGGAGAGGGTGCCGAGGGCCGCGCTCGCCGTGGTCAGGCCGGTGCCGCCGCTGACGTGGGAGATGCCGAAGTCTATGACCCGGACGCCGTCCGTGGCGACCAGGACGTTGCCGGGCTTGAGGTCCCGGTGCAGTAAACGCACCGAGTGGATGTGCATCAGGGCGTCAGCGAGACCCGCTGCCAGCCACCACGCACCCAGCTCGCTGACCGGGCCGTGCTGCTCCACCAGCTCCAGCAGTGAGGGCGCGTTGATGTACTGGGTCGCGATCCACGGCGTCGCCGCTCGCGGGTCGGCGTCTACCAGAGCGGCGGTGTGGAAGCCGCCGACGCGGCGGATCGCCTCCAGTTCCAGCGCGAAGCGCTTGCGGAAGTACTCGTCCTCCGCGAGCTGCGGTCTGACGACCTTCACCGCGACCGGGCGGGTCGAACGGTAGCCCAGGTATACGACACCCATCGCGCCCTGCCCCAGTCGGCCGACCAGTCGGAAGTTCCCGACCGTCGTCGGGTCGCCCGCTCTGAGCGGCTGCAGCACCTTTGCCCCCGTACTGTCCTGACCTGGCTGGACGAGAGCGAGGTTATCAGCGGGTCGGTTCACTGATCCTCCGCCTCCTGGGACTCGCTCTTCCCCGAAGAGGCACTGGTGGCCGACGGCGGTAGCAGGGCACCGTTGGTCAGCCCGTCGTACGCGAGTGCGCCGACCCGGTCGCCGACGGCGGCGGCGTCGCGCAGCAGTTCCTCGAAGGCGGCCAGACGCCGGAAGGCCTCGCCGTACTCCCGCTGGCGCCCGATGTCCATCTGCGGAACCTGTGCGCCCGAGGCGTTCAGGCGGAGGGTGCCACTGGCGGTGGTGCTGCGGCGGGTGTTGGCCGCGCTACGCAGGAAACCGCGCAGGTAGTCGGTGTCGAGCTGGTCGGTCCGGGAGGTCGGCTCGGTGCCGTCCAGGTCGACCAGACCGCTCCGGACGAGGTCACCGAGTCCCATCGGCGCGGCCTCGATGCGGCCGGGGCCGGCGGGGAGCACGGGGAGCAGGTCGAGCAGGCCCCGGGCGAGGCTCTGGACGCGGTCGCGCAGCGCGGCGTACTCGACGGGGTAGTCGCCGTGGTGCGGGGTGACGTAGCGGCTGGGGCTCAGGTCGACGTCGTCGTCCAGGATGTCGACGGGCGGAACGTCCGCGATCTGCTCCGGCGTCGGTGCGCGGTCCTTCATGCCGATGCCAATGCCGATGCCGTCCGGGTCGGCGGTGCTGAGGTCGATCATGCGGATGTGTGTCAGGGCGGGATCGCCCTGGGCCGGTCGCCTCAGGATCCACAGGTGCACGGGGAGTGAGTGGCTGGACATCAGACCGGGCGGGAGTGCCACGACGGAGGCCAGCAGTCCTCGGCGGACCAGTTCGGCCCGGATCCGGCGACCGGCCTTGCGGTAGGCGACGGACGAGGGCAGCACCAGCAGCGCCCGGCCGCCGGGGGCGGTGTGGGCGTAGCAGTGCTGGACCCAGGCGAGTTCGCTCTCCGAGCGCGGGGGTACGCCCAGCTCCCAGCGGGGATCGAGCAGCAGGTCGTCCCGCCCCCAGTCGGCCACGCCCGCTGGGGGATCGCAGACGACCAGATCGGCACGCAGGTCGGGGAAGGCGTCCTTGCGCAGCGAGTCTCCACAGGCCAGCGTGGCGGTCCTGCCGTCGAGTCGGGCGCGGAACTCGGCGATGGCGACGGTCGCCGGATTGAGTTCCTGGCCGTACCGGTGGGCACCCGGGACGGCAGTGAGTAACAGCGTCCCAATGCCGCACGCCGGGTCGTAGACTGTGCCGATGGCGCGGTCGGATGCTCCGGTTGCATCGTCGGCCGACCTTGTGAACGCCGAGACGATCCGCTCCAGGGCGAGGGTGGTCATCGGGTCACCGCCGCTGCGGGTGGTGGAGGCTATACAGCGCTCCACAAGGTCGACGTAGAGGGCTTGTGCGCCACGCTCTGCGGACAAGGTGGTGAGGGCAGTCGCGGCGGGCTCGGCAAGCGGCTGCTCGACGGCGGTTCCGAGCAACCGCGCGCCGACCGCGCCAAGGGCGGTGAGCAGGTCGTCGCCGTACTGAGCGCGCAGTGCGTGCCACAGGTCGACCTCAGCGGAGGTCGACCGGCCCTTGCCCTGTCGGTCCAGCCACTGCTGGACTTCCTTGAGCGCGAACAGGGGGCTGGTCGCGGTGCCGGCGGCGGGGCGCGGGAAGTCGGGGTGACGGCGGCGCCAATTGGAGACGGCGGCACGGGTCACCCCGGCGAGGCGGGCGATCTCGGCAGCCGTGACGACCGCCGCGGGGGCGAATTCGTCGGCGGCCATGACGGGACCGTACACACCTCAAATGGTATAGGCAAGACGCCTGCGTTAACGCCGCTAACAGTGCGGTGACATTCCTGCCCATTTCGGCGGAGCGAACGGTTCATAGGCATCGACCTCGCCCAGGCCCAGGGCGGAGCCCGCACCAAGCCCAATGAAACAGGCGTGGCCGCCATCGACGCGCACGGCGTCGTGATCGAATGCGGCTGGACTCGTGGCCTCGAGGAGACGATGTCATGGCTGGCCAGCACAGCCGTCGACGGATCCCCCCTGGCATTCGTCGACGCACCGCTGATCGTCGACAACCCGGCCGGCCAGCGGCCCTGCGAGCGGGAGGTCGGCTGGCGGTACGGCCGTTGGAAGGTGAGCGCGAACAGTACCAACCAGAGCTCTCCCCGACAGGCCGGAGTGCTGCTGCGGGAACGGCTGAAGGAGGCGGGCTGGTCCTACGACGACGGCTGGGGCGGGCCGCCGACCGGCGGTCTTGTCTTCTCCGAGTGCTATCCGTACACGACCCTGGTCGGAGCCGCCGAGCTGGGCTACGACCGGGAACGCCCCCCGTACAAGCGCCGACCGGCACGAGTTCCGACGGCACAGTGGCGAGCGGTCCGGGCGGCGGAGTGCGACGGGCTGATCGGGCACATGGCGGGCCTGGCCACCGCCGATCCGCCCCTCCTGCTCTCCTCTCATCCGGTCTCCCGTCAACTGCGCTCCGAGCCCTCACCTCAGAAGGCAGCTGACTACAAGCATCGGGAGGACCTCATCGATGCGCTGCTCTGTGCGTGGACGGCCGCGCTGTGGTCCCGGCACGGACTGGCGCGCTGCCAAGTGCTCGGAGCGGACAGCTCCCTGCCTCCGGGACAGGCTCCCACCATCATCGCGCCTGCCCGCCTTGAGCAGCGGCGTGACGGTGAGACGAGGTCGATCGAGGGAAACCAGCCGCTCGACGGTCCGTCGCCGGTGGTGTCACGGCGCTGATCGCCTGCTTTCCCCATCACGTGTCGAGTGTGAACAGGCGACTGACCAACTCCGGGTAGATGAGACCTGCTTCGGCGAGAATCTTCCTGAGAGCTTCCGGCGGCCCCTTCTGCAGCGGGGCTGGGGAACCGACGCGGCCGGGTACCGCGGAAAGGTCGCCGCCGCTGAACCGTGATTCCGGTGTGGCAGGGGGGCGTACCTGGTAGGTGAACCAGACGCGTGCCGGGGGATTCAGCAGGACCAGGTAGGGGTCCGCCCATGCCATGAAGGCCCAGCGGTTCTTGCTGCGGGCTCGCACGAGCACGCCGTCGGCGTGGTGCCGCCCGAGTCGCTCGGCGGCCTTGGCCACGACCGGAAGCGGATTGCCGAAGGAACCCGTGATCTCCCAGAGCCCGTCCTCGCACACGACCGACCAGCCGGCCGCCGTGAGCCCCTCGATCGCCTCCGCGTAGGGGTCGTCCGCCTGCGCCAGAGCGATGAGTCTGTCCACCTCGCTCCAGGGCGCGACGCGGGCGAGCGCCCGCTCCGGCGGGATCATCAGGTCCTCCGCCTCGGCGGGCTCGGCACGCGCGATCATCACCTTGCCGCCGTGCCAGGCGCGGGCCGCGAGTACGTCGTGCTCGCCGCCGCCGGTGAAGGTGGCGTCCTGGACGAGCAGTGTCATCACCACGGCCGCCACCGCGTCCAGCCGTCGCCGGATCTCGGGCGGCGCATCGTGGTCCGCCTCGCCCGCCAGGTCTTCGGAACGGAGTGCTTCGAGGAGGCGGCTGAGTCCGTCGCGCCAGCTCTGGTCCTGCTCGTCCCAGACTCCGGCGGCCAGGAGCTGGACGTACAGGTTGGCCACGAGCAGCCGGAGCGGAACCGGTGCCGCGGCCGAACCGTCAGGGCCTGTGAGCGCTGCGCCCCAGCGCTGGGCCCAGGCGCGACAACGGGCACGCTGCTCTGGCGCGACATACGGGGCGAGCGGCTCGCTCATGATGGGGAGGTCCGCCTCCTCCGTCTCGTCCTCGTGCTCTTCGTCGTCCTCCTCCCGCACGCCAAGGGTGACCGCCGACACGATCCACCGCGACGAGGGTGCCTGCGGCAGGTCGAGCGGCGAGGTGCCAAACGCCAGATCCGTCAACGGCGCCCCGATCATCCGGCGGCAGTCGGTGAGGTAGGCGTCCCAGCGGTCGACGCCGCTCGATGTCACCGAGCCCGTTGTCGTGTCTCCCGCCGGGCTCACCCGGGGAGCGGACGTTCCGGCGGTGAGTTCGCGCAGGCGCAGCAGATCGGTTTCGAAACGGCGTGCGGCACGCTCGTCGGCGAACAGGGTCTGCGCCGTGTAGTCGTATCTCAGCCGGGGACCGCTGTCGGCGCTGTGGCGCCGTGCGCAGTGCACGGGGCTGTACACGAAGACGACGGCGGATTCGGCGGTGGTGCCGTCAGGACGGGCGTACGTGGCGCGAACCGCCGCACCAGGAACCTCGGGCAGCGGGAAGGAGCAGGCCGCCGCCCCCGCCGGAATGGTTCCGGTCCGTGTCCAGGAACCCGGTGAACCGTCCGGAGACGTGCTGATCACCACGGGCAGGGGCTGGGGGTGCGCCAGAGAGACGTGCAGGCCTTCACTGTCTGTCTTCGCGCCCAGCAGGACGAGCGTGTGACCGGTGGACTGGAAGGGCCGGATGGTGCGGCCCGTCAGGCTCGCGAGTGAGGCGATGCGCCCCTGTTCGGGAAGCAGCGGCGCGATGTCGGCGGCGAGTACGGCGAGCTCGCAGTTGCCGCCGTCCTGGGTGCTGGTGCACAGCGCGGCGCGGGTGAGATTCGGGCTCCCGGTGAGAGCGTATCGGCGGCCGCCAGCCTGCCACTCGATGATTTTGCCGTGCCGCATCCGAGTCTCCTCGAGAAAACGGATCTGCGCGTCGAAGCCGCCGAGTGCCCTCTTGATCGCTCCGGCGTCGTAGCTGGACCAGCGAGGCTGGAGCCCGAGGATAGTGCGGCGGGGTGTCAGACGGCCGAGCAGTCCGCTGAGGGCATGACCAGCCTCGTCGACGAACGGGGCGTACGCGTGCAGTTCGTCGACAGGACCGAGCGGCAGTTGGTCCAGCAGACTCTCCTGGAGGTTGTGCAGAAGCCGGGCACCGGTTTCCGGTCCGGCCGGGGCGTTGACATGCCGTTCGGTCAGAAGGGCAGCCAGTTCGATCAGATGACTCGCCGACCAAGGGGCCAGTTCCACGGCGGAGGGCAGTGCCTCCAGCCAGTGGGCGAGGTCGGCCAGGAGCGCGTGGGAGTCGTCGTCCTCGGTTTCCACCACCGTCCACAGTTCGTCGTTGGCACCCCAGCCGGACAGCGTCGGGTTCCCCGAACCCACTGCGAGCCGGCAGGCGTGTTCTCCGACCAGAAGGACGACCTTGGGGTGGAACGCACGCTGGCAGGAGGCCAGGCCGTGCAGATAACTGCGGCCGGCCATGCGCACATCAACCGGTTCGTACAGCCCTTGGGCCGCATCACCGATCACCGCGGTGCGGGCACCCAGACCACGGGCGACGGGTATGGCGACCTTCTCAAGGAAGGGAAGATCGACTGTGAAACCGAGGAAGAGTGCTTCGTGCAGCGCCTGCTGATCGCTGCGTTCGCTCCACTCTCTCAGCAGCGTGACGGGGGATGCGAACCGGGTGTGGTGTGCCGCGTTCATGGGCTTGTCTCCAGGACTCGCCGTCCCTCCGCCGTGACGGTGTGGCAGTTGTCGCGGACGGCGAAAAGCCCCAGCTGCGCCGCCAAAGAGCCCAGTTGGGGGATGCGGGTGCCGATGTCGGAGTCTCCTTCGTCACCGGTCTTGAAATAACGCTCGTTGCGAAGGTGCAGACGGGAGAAGATCTTCAGCCCGCCGGTCGCGGGGTCGGTGCGCAGCTTCGCGAGGGCGACCCTGCGGGACTGAGCGAGCATGTCGTCCACCAGCCGGGCGGCCAGGTCGCGGACCGGCCGGTCGGCGTAGTCGTCGATGAGGCCTTCGACCCACGTCGGGTCGAGGAACTCGGCCCAGCGCCGCTGACGGCCCAGGAAGACGGCCCGTACGTCGTCCGGCAGATGACCCTCTCGGGAGCGCAGCCCTCCCACCATCAGGAGCAGCACATTGGTCATCGGGGCATTGGCACCCTGCGTCAGGAGTTGCCGTTCGACCGGCAACAACTGACCCGCCGCGTTTTTGAGGGGAGGCAGGTCGTCCAGGGCGCGCCGTACATTCGCATCCGGGGCCTGTTGCGCCAGCCAGTCGCGCAGTTCCTCGGCGGAGCGGTCGGCCTCGCCGTCCTTGGAGCCGACACCGGCCACCAATGCCGCCCACAGCCGACGCCAGGCGCCGACGGAGTAATGGCGCAGCATCACTCCCCGCCAACCGGCCGTCTCGGGAATCGCCGCCAGAACGGGATCCGTTGTCGCCTCGCCACCGAAGGCCACCGCGGAGCGCAGCGTCTCCTGGTACCCGTCGCCCTCATGACCGTGGAGATCGATCGCCCGGCCGAGGATACGGAGGGTCGCACGCCGAGTGTGGTCGGACGCCTTCCAGTCCCCCTGAACGTGGGTTCCTCCACCGTGAGTTGCGGCCAGCACGTCCGTCAGCCATTCCTGCTCGGCCGGACTCGGGACGCCAAGAGCCGCCTGCTCCGCTGTCTCCAGGTCGGTGAAGCGCACGACGTCCCGCGCCGCGAGAGACAGCAGAGGGGCGAAGAGATCCTTGACCGCGGGAGGGCACGGGTGCCGGCCGGGTCTGAGCACTCCGTCCCGGACGTCCACGGTGCCGAGCACCGTGGCGGGTCCGCCGTACTGGTCCCAAAAGCCCCAGCGGCGGGGTGAGTACGACTGGCTCAGCTGCTCCTCGTCGGCGGCTCGCGCGAGTTCCAGTTCCTCTGTGCAGAAACGCCGCACCCGATCGATCCCGTGGGCCAGCCACGCCGGATCTGCCTCCCTGTGGTGCTGGAGCGCCGCCAGCAGGACCTCGCTGCGGCGGACAGCCCGGCGGCACGCGGTGATGTCCCATGCGTTCCGTTCCGCGTGCGCCGCGATCGCTGCATACAGCGAGTGGTAACGGATGTAGCGGGTCACCGTGGACACTCCAGGAACCAACCGGTCCACCGCCCGCATCACCGGGCCCTCCACCGCCAGGGGATAGCGCCCGGACCGCACGCCCAATCCCTCGAGTGCCCATGCCGGCCCACGGACATCCGCTGTCACTTGCCACCCCTTGTTGGCTGCCGGAGCGTTGCATCGGCAGAAACTACGTGATCCTGCTTCAGGGTAGGTGCTGATTTCGGACGAGAGGCCAGTACGGTCGACTGGATTATGCAAGGTGCCAGGACACGCCCGATCCATCCTCAAGGCCGTCCACGACTGGACTTTCGGCAACGCCGGGGGGCGCTGGCGCAGGCGCCCGGTACCAACCCCCTGGGGCGGCGCCGACAGACAGCGCATCAACGGACTCCCCCTGTTCTCCACACCAGGGCGGCTGCGAGTTCCCAGAGCACTTGAGGTGTGGCCGAGTTGGTGCGGCACCATCGGGACGGCACTGGTCCTACTCCGGAGTGCGCCGCCTACTGTCACCGATCTGGGCCCTGGACCGCCAGGTCAGACGCCAAGGAACTGCGCCTCGAATTGACATCGAGGCATGCCTCAGACGCCGGTAACCGGGGTCAGAAGGCTCGCAGCCTCTCGATGTGATGTCTCTGTTGTTTTTCGTCCTGTTCAGTGTGCACACTGACAAGCACTCTTTGACCGTCCGGCTTGTAGTAGATGCGGCCAAGTCGCTCGCTTCCCGCGATGCCCGTCGCCAATTCCGTCACCTCAAACCAGCCACGCATTCCCGAAAGGTCCTTCCCGACAGGGCGCCCAGAGTCGATTTCAGCAAGTGCTTTCATCGTGGACGCTGGCGAGTCGAGGTTGGCGATCACATCGACTGCATCGAGAACGAACTCAAGGCGGCTGAACGCCCGAGGCAGGAAGTCAATGACGCCCCCGCGCCGAGGCCGTTGCGCGGTCGCGGCGCGAAGTGGTTCGGTCTCTAGGCCCTCAAGTTCCGACACTCTCCCAAGGAGTGCGTCTACCTGCACCGCCAAGTTGTCAGCGCGTGCTCCGCTTTCTGCCGCTTCCGAGTCGGCCGCTCGCACACGCTCCAGCAGCAAGGAGTTCTCGGCAAGAGCGAGTTCTCGAAGTTCCTCGGCGTCAGCGAGGTTCTCCACCAGTTCCGCCGTGTCAGCCATGCCTCCCAGGCCTTGTCGAAGCACGGCGAGTTGCTCTTGCAGATCTGAATGACGGCGTTCTGCGAGGGCAACGGATTCTCGATATCGATGCTCGCTCGCTTCTGCGTTCGCAAGATCGTGACGGAGCTGCGCGACCTCACCTTCAGCCGCCTCGCCCTTGCGTGTCGCGACGTACAGTTGGTTGTGCAGCCCCTCGATCCGAGACTCGGCATCAGCAAGGCGAGCTGTGGTCGGATTTGTGACTGGCACCGTCGGCGCGAGAGACGACGGCGGTGCGATGACATCCCCGACGAGCGCTAGTGCTTCGGCCTGGCTGCCTTTGAACCGAAGGCGCACGAACCAGTCGTAGAAGTTGCCGTCATCTGCTGGACGATGGCTGACGTCCCAGCGCTGGATGCCGAGACCCGCGTCCTCAAGCGCTGACACCAAGCTGCTGGCAACGTGCTCCGACGCGTTGAAGACGACGGTGTGCCCGTACTGGTTGGATTCAAGGTGCCACTCGACGTCGAAACCGCTGGTCTTCTCCAGCGGTTTACCGGTAATTGGAGCGTACGGAACCTCTGCTCCGATAAACAGGAACCGATCGCAGTCCGCGAGTTCCCAGCTCGTTCCGTCCAAGTCGATGAGATCACCCTGCCGGAGTGGGTAGACGGAGCCCGCATACGCGACGCCCGCGTATCCATCGGGAGTCAGACGAATCGGACGGCGGACTCCAGACTCGACTTCCGTTCCGTGGTCAAGCACTCGCACCAGTGCGTTGGCGCTCGCCATGTCACGCCGTTCCGCATCGACACTCCGGGTGCCCCCACTGGCGCTTGCAGGCGGCGCACGGCTTGTAGTAAAGGTGTTCCCGCAACTGGGCTTCTGTCGCACCGTCGCGCACGTGCCGGGTGAAGGCCCTCGAATTGTGCCGATACAGCACGTCGCCGGGAACGGTCGCCTGGTCCTTGTCCCTCGCCACATTCGCACGGACGACCAGTCCCGCCTGTGGCACGACCACGGACTCCTCAGGTACTTTTTGGTGCGCGGCTGCACCTCCGGGCATAGCGGAAGCAGGGAGGCCAAGACCGAACTCCAGGTCGTAGTACGACGCCGTGACTCGATCGTGCTTCTGGCTTGATGACGCCTCGACCGACAACACCAAGTCGTCGTCGAGAACGACCTTCAGCTCGAGACGCTCGTGCAGTGGCGGCGCGGTCTCGTCGACGCCAAGTGTGATCATTCCCAGCGACGTTCGCCGCTCGCTCGCCTGCGGGTGTGATGACAACGCGGTCGGAGTGGCGATCGGAAATTTCGCCTTTCCATCCGTCGGATCCGCGCAGTACAGGTGGAGGGTTTCGTGCTTGACGTCTCCACCGAGAGGCATTTCGCTGCCCGCAGCGAGGAGTGGCATTAACGACCCGCGGGCGAGCTCGAGTTCGATGGGCTTTGCCAGTCGGAGCCTCTGCCTGTCATGCGCGATCCACGCAGCTCCTTGTGAGATCAACGTGGCACTGTTCGTCGGCACCTCAACTCGGTCCGGACCGAACAGCTCGTGCAGCCGGCTCCGAATCGCGGGCATGGCCGCCATGCCACCGACCACTACGACCAGCGAGACCTGCCCGGGTGCCATCGACAAGCTGCCGAGCAGCGACTCGATCTCATCAATACCTGCCGTCACGAGCGGCCGCGTGATCTCCTCCAGCTCCTGACGAGTGAGCCGGTACTGCAACGTGGCACCTGATTGGAAGTAACTTGGCCGGTAGAACGTCACGTCAACACGGTCAGCCGAGAGCTCGATCTTGTTGCGCTCCGCGTCCTGGAGGAGCCGGAGCTCGGCCTCAGGGATCGCAAGGTCATCGTCAGTGACACTTCCGCGAGCCCGAGCGCGCTTCACGACCTCGTCGCGAATTACCTTGTCGAACTCGTCACCGCCGACCTGGGTCGAGCCACCGTTACGAAGTTGTCGAACCTGGTCTTCGTCGACTCGGCAGAGAGTCAGGTCCAGCGTTCCGCCGCCCCAGTCGACAACCAGGACGTTTCGTCGTGCAAGCCGCCGTGCCAGCTCTTCTGGGTCGATTGCTCCCCGGATGAACCCGTACAGGGCGGCGAGCGGCTCGTGGACGAACTGGGCTATACGCATCCCGGCCCCGGCGAACGCCTCTCGCAGCGCCGCGCGGCGGTGCCCATTCATGGTCACGGGGATCGTGACCACAGCGTTGTCGAGGCTGCCGAGCACCTTCCGCTGCGGACTGCGCAGGGACTCCGACCGGACGTGCCGCACGACGTCCGCAACGATGTCCACGGGGCTCCGGTCGACGCCTCCGACTGCGATCGCCTCCTCGCCGAGGAGGAACTTCGGAGATTTCACCGTGTTGCCGTGCACCCCAATGCCCGCGGCACCCAACGCGTCCTTGGCATCGCGGCCGACGACTACCTGCTCGCCCTCGTACCGGACGATCGAGGGATGTGGCCGGCCAGTCTCGACGTCCATCACGTCGATCACGCGGTCACCAACTACCACCGAAACAAGGCTATTGGTCGTGCCGAAGTCGAACCCGACGATCACGCGAAGCCTCCAGCCGCGTCCTTCAGCTGCTCGACCTCACGCGTGAGGGCAAGCAGAGAACGGTCGAGGAACTCCTCCGCGACGTCGGGCGCACCGTTCCGGAGTGCGTGCAGACCATCGGTAAGCAGATCGATCTCACCCCCGAGACACCGGATGACGCGCGTTCGCAGCGTTTCGTAGTCGTCCGCCATATGGCTCTTGTCGACCACTCTGTTATCGCGCTCGGCCGCGAGCTCCTTCTGCAGTCGCACCACGTCGGCAGAGAACGCGTCGGCGCGAGCCAGCGCAGATTGCTCACGCTCCTCGACGGTCGAAAGCTCATTGCGGAGCCGAGTCTCGCGATTCCGAGCAGCGGCAGCCTCACTCTCGAGATGTGTGACCTGCCGTTCCAAGCGGGCGATCCGGGCGCGGTAGTTCGCGCCAACGATGCCGAGCGCCTTGTGATCGCTGCTTGCCCCGACCTGGCTGGCGGCTCGCTCCAGCCCTGCTGCCTCCGGGGCCTCGTACCTCCAGAGAGAGTCGTACGACGCATCGATGAACTGATCCAGGGTCCACTCACGTTGGAGTGCGCGGAGGAGTCCGTAGCACGCGATTGCATGCCTGACGAGGCGCTCACTGTTTGCGGCTTTGAACTGCTTCGGGGCCGCTCCAAGTTCGTCGACGACCCGCTGAGCCGCGGCACGCACGTGTTCGATCGAGAGCTGCGGATCTTTGCGGGGATCGACCAGCTGGTCCACCCTGCCCCCGAACACCGGGCTGTGGCCCAGTGCGACTACCGCGAGGTCAACGAGCCGGTTCAACGCCGGTGTGAGGCCACCGTCCTCGGCGCGCTTGAGCGGGACCCCTTGGCGCGCCGCGTACTGAAGCAGCTTGAACGGGGCCGACAACGTTGGGTCTGTCGGCGCGAGAGACTCGACCAGCGCACTCTGTGACGCGATGCCCTCATCGGTAATCGCCAGCTTCTTGAGGTCCTCCCTCGAGATCTCAAGCAGTCGAGCTTTCGACTCGTAGGCGAACGTCAGCAACTCCTCGATCGAGGTAATGATCGGCTTCGGTTTCGTCTTGAACTTGCTCCGCTGTGTCCCCTTCTCCGCAGCGGGTGCCGCTGACGCATTGTCAGTAGGCGCGGCCGAGCCGGTGCCATCGCCGGTAGCGGTAGCCGATGCGGGGTCGCTCGGCCCCGACTCCGCGCCGGGCTCTGGAATGGTCTCGTTGCTCAACGTCCTACCTCTTGCAATCGGGTCCGAAATCCTGCGTACCAGGCGCCGGTCTCCTTGGAGTGCCTGAGCGCCTCGCCGTGTCGTGATGCACCATCGATGTCTCCCACAGCGAGCAGCGCCTCAGCCGCGATGAGTCGGACCTTGAATTGGTCCTGGGGCCGGAGCTCGCTCAGCGAGGGCAGTCGCTGGGTGACCATGGATGACTGTGTCCCGTCCAAAGCCGTCGCACCGAGGTCCAGGAGGTCCTCGGTAACGGAATCGCTCAAGGCCCGATCGAAGCTTCCGTGCGACCGGTCGGCCAGGCTTGTCATGAGGAATGCGCCGCCTGCGAGGAGGAATCGGAACCGCGCCGCGACATCGGAGACACGGTGGCTGTTGGTCTTGCGCACCGCAAGTTCGAACTGGTTGTAGTGCAACGCGACCAACCCGCAGATCGCCTCCGCTGCGGGGCGGTCGAAGGTCGACAGCAGAGAGACCGCACTGTTGTACCGCTGCTCGTAGATCGTCGCGCCCGACGCATCTACCCGGCCGGGGTCCTCGACCGCTTCACGCGCGAGTACGCCGTACAGGTACGCCGCCACACCTTCGCGGTATCGGCGGGCCGTCACCCCGCGGCCGGCACGCATGATGAAGGTGTCGATTGCGTTGAGACTCAACTCGCGGCTGGAGATGAGCTTCTCCAAGGCTTGGTCGACAAGGCAGAGGTCCTCTTCCTCGGCAAGGCAGAAATCGAACTCAAACGTCCGCTCCAGCGGGCCATTGGAGACGGCCACTGTCTGGACGCCGACCTTCACCGACGCGAGGAAGCCGGCGGCTTCAGATGTGGAGGTTTCGCGGCCGTTGACGGTGATGGATTCGACATCCGATGTCACCCAATCGGCGGAGCTGCTGGAGCTCGTGACCGTCAAGCGCGTGCGCCCGCACTCTCGCCCCCTGAAGAGGAGGATCGGCCGCTTGGTCGCATGACCGTCGAAGCGGTGTTCTCGGCGGGCGCGCTCGGACGAGAAGACGAGTCCACACTCAGCGCAGGGAAACCGAGGGGGCTTTGGCGGGGCTGGCGGTCCGGCCGAGTCGAGTCCGATCGGCTCATGGAACTCCATGTAGCCGGTGTGCCAGAACCCCACGTACCCCCCCCTGTCACTTGCTGATCCGCGTCCCCTACACCTTCGGAAGGCTAGTCCGAGCGCACGAACTTTGCGAGGTCGCCGGTTGAGTGAGATCGACCTGTGATGGGCTGTCATGTCGCGTTCGTATGGGTGTAGATGCCGGTGGGAGGCCCCTGCACCGTCACAACGGCCGATGATCTGCGGGTACCTGGCCAGCCAGTCCGATGCCATGTGCTTGCTGGTGCGGTCCTGCCAGTCCGGCCGGAAGGCGTACGCGTCTGCCGGGATGTGGGCGGCTTCCGCCAGCAGCAGTTCGTCGTAGGCGTACCGGCATACGACAGTGCGCGGACGGCGCCCGTGCACCTTGACCCGTGCCCGGCCGGTGGGGCCCGCGAAGATGTCCCGCCCCTGAACGTACACAAGATCCTCAACGGCGAGCCCGCAGCCGACACCGAGATGGAGCAGCAGGCAGCACCTGAGGATTCGGGTCTAGGCCAGCTGACTGGCGCAATGTCCGGATTATGCACCGGCCGAGAATCTCGGCCGTCCGTTCGGGAACAGTGATCAGACCCCATTTCGACTCTCACGCCTCCAGCGCGGGCGCTCCGAGTTGATCGAGCATTGACTGGGCTTCGATCTGGATCGCGCTGATTTTGCGGTCCAGGTCGGTACGGAAAGCCCTAGCGTCGCGAACTGACCGGTTCACCTCGTCGATCGCGCGGAGCGCTTTGCCGAACTCGTCGTCGAGTTCAAGACGCACCTGGATAAGCGTCTTGCTCGAGATGTCATCGCACTGCGCAAGGACGCGGCCGACCAGGGCGTTCCGGCGGCGCATCTTTCCTTTCGCAGCATGCACCTCCTGACGCTCCTCTTTGACGACCGCATAGGCTTCAAGGGCAACAGGGAGTACAGCGCCGCCGATTTTGGCAACCTTTCCGATGTTGTTCGCCCAGCGCACGGCCTGGTACGGCTTGAACTTGATGTCGACGAGCTTTCCAGCCTTGTAGACGATCTTGTGCCCCGCGCTGCCTGCCGACTTCTTGATGCCGTCGCCTGCGCCCCAGACTTTCTGGAAGACCTTCAGATGCTCGATCGACTTCGGACCCCAGGCTGGGACGCGGGGTTGCTTCCGACCTGGCTGGCGTGCCAGGCCTGGGTCTACCGGGATGTTCTGCGTCTCGATGTCCCCTTGGACATCAAGGGCGAGCAGCTGGCGGGCGTACGGTGACGCCTCGATCTCCCGTACCTCGGAGGTCAAGTCGGCAAGCTGAGAGGCCAGGACGGCGCGTACCCCGTCCAGGAACCTCTGGTTCGCCGAGCTCAGCTCGTCGTTCAGAGTCACGGAGGCGGTGTCGACCCTAGACCAGTCGTGGTTCGGCGACTCCTGGATCGACTCCACCGTGTCGGCGAGGTGCTCGGCTGCCCGGATACACGCTGTGCGGAACTCGGTTGCCTGCCGTTCGAGGGCCGAGTCCAAGAGCCCCCGGCGCGTTGTGAGCGCACTGCGCTGGCGTGCGAGGACAGTCAAGACTGCTTCCTCGTCGGGGTCGTCTGTGAGCGCGGCGAGTGCCTCGCCCGCGACGAGCGCGACCCGCTGGAGCGCCACACGGAAGCTGGCCAAGTCGCCGCGGGCTCGCGCGATCCGGTTGATCGCGTCCGCGACCTTGTCCATCCGGGACGCCGCGATGCGGCGGGCGGCCCGCGACGGGTCCACCTCTAGCGCTTCCAGGTAGGTTTTGGCGTCGCACTCGACCCATGGCACCTGGTCGGCGAAGCTGCCGAGAGCTTCACGGACCTCGGCCTCCCGCACTCCTTCGGCCGCGCGAAGGCTGCGGCACTTGGTGAGCACCACAAGCAACTGCGGCGCCTTACGCAGATCCTCGGTGACGTGCCGCAGGTGTTCGACCAAGCGATCATCGAACAAGTCAACAGTGACGGTGAACAACACAAGATCTGCGGAGCGTAGGGCCTCCTCCGCGCGTTCGTCGTGCTCCGGCCGACCCGCCTGCACGCCCGGGGTATCGACCAGGTCGACCATGCCGTCCCAGTTGAAGACCTCGACCCTGTCCGTCGTGACCGCCGAGCCCCTCGGAACCTGATACTTGCCGTCCGTGAGTGCCTTGATCAAGGTCGACTTGCCGCTGCTGTACTGCCCGGTGAGGACCATCTGGGGACGATGGTGTTCATCCACTGCCAGCATCCGCTGGAGCCTCGACGCATCATCGGGTCGAAGGTTTCGGATCAGCTCGACGAGCCGCTCCGAGAGGTCGCGCGTCACCGCAGGGGCGGAGTGATACAGAAGGTCATTCATGTTGGCACGCTCCTCGGTGCGCTTGGTCGGACAATCTTCACCGGGGTGCCCAGGTGGTCAGACAGGGTTGCGGACCATGCCTCCAGCACCTGGTTTGGCGCTGGAGCAGTGGTGGTAACGATGGTGCCGTCGGGGCGACAGCGAATGAAGGCCGGTACCCCTTCGGTCAGGCCGAGGACGTATGACATCGCGGACGCGCCCGGCAGGTCAGGTGACGGTGTGCGCCCGAAGGCCAGGAATTCGGGCGAGGACGGCGGGAACAGCTGTGTATCTGCTAGAGCCTCATCAGGCACCTCGACCAAGATGCAGACCCCGGGAAGCCGGGTCACTTTCCCAACGGACGCAGCTAGGCGAGGCCGGCCGTCTACGCGCAGCAGGCAGCGGACCGTCTCGTGGTCGAGGGTGGAGACCGCGGAGTCAATCACCTGCTGCTGACTAGCCAGAAGGTCGGCCACGACCGACGCGGCGGCCTCGGCCTCTGCGCGTCGCACGTGGGAAGTGGTGAGTGTCTCCAGAACCCGCGCGATGGTCTCAGACACCTCGGCCAGCACCTGGGCCTCCAGCTCATTGAGGACCTTGCTGATCTCGGTCCGCAGCAGATCGCGGTTCGCCTCCAAGATTTCCGCTCTGCTCGTGAAAAGTGACTGGACCTTCTTGCGCACCGGAGTGACGAGTAGCGAACCGAGGCTCATGACGACGGCGCCGACGACTGTGCCGGCTGGACCTGCCAAAGAACCCACGTACGCGCCAAGCGCCATGGAGGCGAGCGCTCCGCCTGCCCCAACCGCAACCCCGGCTGCTTTCTGCTTCCACAGCCCCCTGAAGTCACGCATTCCGCTGACCTTAAGGTGCGGGCGGACAGCCGTCGTCCATTCGTGCTCGACGGCGACAGCCACTTCCTCGATCGCTCGCGCGAGGTTGCTGAGCCGTGCTTCCAGCCTCTCGTCGAGTTCGGCGACCAAAGCGGCCTGTTCCGTGTCCCATTGCTCGACGATCTGCGGGCCGAAGTCAGTGACGTTCTGGGACCACCCCTGCCGTCGGCCGACAAGGCGAACAACGTCGTCCTCCATCCTCTGCATGCAGGCATCGACCAGGCGTACGGTCCGTCGTTCCTGGTCTTCGCGCATCCTCCGGCCGACATCGACGATCTCTCGGGTCTCCCGCTCCACAGCGGCGAGAGCTTCGCTCAACGCCTGTGCCTGCGAGCGAACCTCGTCGGCCTCGAGCAGTACCCGCCGGGCGGTGCGGCGCTTGCTGCTTTCCTGTTCCAGGATGGCGAGCAGGGCGCTAAGGCGGCTCGCTTCCCAAAGGTCAGCACCGTAGTCGCCGTCCGCCCGCGCCTGGCGGGCGGCCTCGGCATGGAGCATTACCTCGGCGACGGGGCGTACGGCGGCAGCGGATAGATGGGAACGGATCATCTTGAAGTGACCCTCGTGCTCGGCGAAGACTGAATCCGGGTCCTCCAGGAACTCCTCGTGGTCCAGATCGTCCACGAGTGGTTTGCGGCAGTTCAATGCCACAACGACAGGCTTACCGCGCGATGCCACGGCACGTAGCTCCTGTGCAGTCTTCTCCTGAAAAGAATCGTTGCTCGCAACCCACAGCACGAGGTCGGCACCGGGGACCTCAGCCATCGCTTGGGCGACGTCATCCGTACCGTCCCTGGCACCCACTCCAGGAGTGTCGACGATCTCAACGTCGTGCAGGTCCACCGCCGGGGCCGCGAAGACATCGCGCGAGTACCGCTGCTGGCCGTCCCCAATCCGCTCCACAGACCCGCCGGTGAGCGCCGCAAGGAGAGTACTCTTGCCGGCCATCGTCCGCCCCATCAGGACGATCCTCATCGGCGCGCCGACTGGCGGTGCGTCGGTGACCTCCACTGACGTAAGGAAGTCGACAAACTGCCTAGTCGTCTTCTCCGCCGAGGCCCCGTCCCGAGACAGCCGGTGAACCTCTGCCAGGGTCGCTCGGCAGGCAGCGACTGCCTCCGCATGTGTGGGAGAGGGGTTATCGCAAGGCGGTTCGGGACCACGCAACTGGTCCCGAGCGGCAGGACTCCAGCCGTGCCTGTTCTTGCTCGTCAATCGCCCCCCTTGAAGCGCACCTGTCCCCTCGAAGGGTGTCGTGCCAGCGTCATGTTAGGCCGTATGAAGTGCGGTACTTGCGGTGTCGGGCCTGCCCGGCCGGGTAGGTTCCCGGTTTCGCGGGTGGTGTCAAGGTCGGCCGCTGCGCGGTCGCTTCGCGAGCCTTAACACCGCCCGTTTGAACCGAGAGTGATCGGCCTTCTCTCCGGGCGGGCCCGGGGAGAAGACTGCGGGACCGGGAACGAAAGACCGGGGGCCTTGCGCGCAAGTTACTGCGGATTGCCGCCACGGAGGACCGTGAGCGGTAGTGCCGCAATCGTGGGTACTGCGGTCGGGCTGGACGTTCACTACCGATCGACCGTGGCCTGGGCCCTGGACGGCCTCATCGGCGAGGTCGTCGCCGAACACCTGGTCCCCGACACTGCGGCGGTGGTGGACTGGCTGGAGCGGTTGCCGGGCCCGTGGCCGTGGCCTACGAGGCCGACTCGACAGGGTTCGGCCGGGTAGCTGGTGGAACGCTTTTGAGGATCTTCGTCTTTTCGACTTCGAAGACGGCATCAAAGGACGACCGTACTTGCCGTCGCGGTCGCGAAGCTCCCAGGTCAGGGGGCGCAGGTCGCGGGATCACCGCGACGCTCATGCATGCATGTGCATATTGTTGGGAGGTGATCTTGCGCCCGACGGGATGTTCGTGAGTATTTAGGCACGCTGTGCCTGGCCAGGGGATTTCGTGAACGACCCACTGCGAAGACCCCTGCTGATGCAGGGGTCTTTCTGTTGTCCGGCTCGGCATGCTCTGTCCGGCTCGCCTCTTCATTACTTCGTTTCCCCGGCCTACAGGGTGTCGTCGCGCAGGGCCCTGTCCGCCGCCCGTCCGATGACAGCGGTCGATCC
The DNA here is from genome assembly GCF_044747085.1 of Streptomyces sp. NPDC090119. Lineage (NCBI taxonomy): Bacteria > Bacillati > Actinomycetota > Actinomycetes > Kitasatosporales > Streptomycetaceae > Streptomyces > Streptomyces sp. NPDC090119. The sequence goes on from NZ_JBIVDK010000001.1 coordinate 679,677, forward strand.
CGCGTCCACAGCTCCGCCGACGAGGCCTCCCAGAATCGGGACACCCTTGGCGAGTGTGATCGCGGCACGCCAGGTCCCATACTTCGCGACGAGGAAGGTTCCGGCCTTCTTGTTGATCGCCCGGATCACTGCGATCGGGATCTTCTTGATCATCTGCTCGCCAAGCTTCTGGCCGACCTTGACGCCGAGGTTTGCCAGGATGTTCTGCGTGCTCATCCCGATCGCGAGCATCATCGCCACAATCCGCAGGTGCGGATCGAGGATGTCCCATCCTCGGAGGTGCGCGACGGCCCCGACCAGCCGCATGTTGATCGCCACGGACGCGGCCAAACGTCCGACACCTCTCGGCAGCCGAAACGGCCATTGCACGCCCCGCACCGATCGACGTGTCCGTGCGCGTGGTGGAGGCCGACCCGGCCGTGACGATCAACGGCGAGCCGCAGGGCGTGGTGACGGGGGGACTTTGGCCAGCGAACCTTCGGCGCCTACTGCTCGTCGTCGTCCGCCACGTCGTTGATCAGCGGAACGAGTAGAGGATGCACCGCGAAGCCGGAGGCGCGGCCCGGCCCGTTCTCATACTCCGCGGTGAGGACCGGCACCGCGGAGTCCGGGACGACTCCCTGTTCCACGAGGTTTCCGGCGATCCGCTTGATCGGTCGGGTGAAGCCCCTCAGGCTGCGGTCGTCGTCGTAGTCACAGATCTCGTACACGGACAGTGCCTCGATACGGCCGTCCATTTCGGCCGCGTGGCGGATGACGTCGACACGATTGCCGTAACCCTCGTACGAGAGGCCGTTGAACAGGGCCTCGATGGCCGCGGCGGTCCAGCCTCCGTGGGACGGCTCGGCCTCGATGCGTTCCACTCGCTCGATGTCTTCCACGGACCCGGCCTGCAGGCTGAGTTGGAGGATGGGAGCGGCGACCTCGAGGAACTGCTTCGGCGACAGCAGGAACAGCCGTCCGCCGCCTCGCCTCCGGAGTTCCGCGGTCAGCTCCGGGCGAGGACCTCGATTGAAACCGTGCTCCTTCCGCCACCAGTCCTCCTTGGCGTCAGCGGTCACGAACAGGACGTCACTGCCGCGTTCGGATGCCGCGCGCAGGAGCTGCTCCCACACGAAGAAGTCACCGACCGCGCCGTCGCCGTCCTTCTTGGCATCCATGTAACCGGGCGGAACACGCTTCTTGACGCGTTCCTTGGCCAGTTCGGTGAGTTCGGTGCGTTCCTCGGGGCTGAAGGGCCTTCCGACCTGGCCGGCCAGCGCATGGTCCAGGCCGGCGATCACCGGATCGGCGCTGGTGTCGTGGGTGATGCTCTGCCATTCACCTTCCCCGACCTCGGTGATCTTCTTCTGTACCTCGTCGAAGACACTCGTCAGCCGGTCGCGGAGATCCGCCAGGTCGTCGTCGCTCAGAGCTACGCGGTTGGCCCAGGTACGCAAGGTTTGTACCGCGGTCCCGGCGTGGCCGCTCATCTCCTGGGCGGCGCCCTTGCTGGTCGATCGCGCGTCGCTGATGACGGTTTCCCGGTTCCGCCAGAACTCGTCGACGACCTGGTGCGGAACCCAGAGGCGGTCGCCGAGAGCGCCAAGTGCTCCGAGCAGGTCCGTGCGCGCCTGCTCCGTATACCGGTAGAGGTTCAGCAGCACGTTCGCGTCGGGGGCGACCAAGCCGTCCGTCAGCACGGCGGTGAAGTCAACTTCCGTCGCGGTCCGGTAGGCCCCGAAGTCATCGAAGAGGCCACGACCGCTTCCCTTGGCCGTCGTGTCGCCCATCACAACCACCCCGTTCACGTCGTGCGCCGGGTCCCCTGTGCCGACGCATCTGAGGGTGACCTTAGCGAGGTGGGTGGCTTGGCGTGGGCGAACGCTGGGAGTCCACCACGAGCACCAAGTCCCGGCCGCCATCGACTCCGGGGCTCGACCCTGTTATCGTCACTTCGACATTAACTGGAGGGGTGGGAACGGCATGGCTGTTTCGGATGTGCTCGGTGGCTTGGTCGCGCCGTTGAACCAGGAGTTGTTCAAGCTCGGTCAGGACGCCGTCACCTGGGCCGAGTTGCTCGGATTCGTCACCGGTGCGGTGTGCGTGTGGCTGTGTGTGCGGGCCAGCGTGTGGAACTTTCCGGTGGGGATCGCCAACAACCTGTTCTTCCTGGTGCTGTTCTGGAGCGCCCGGCTCTACGCGGACGCCTCGCTCCAGGTGGTCTACCTCGTCCTCGCCGCGTACGGCTGGGGCATCTGGCTGCGCGGCGGCGAGCGCCGCTCCCGCAGACGCATGGGCCACGCGTCCCGCTCCACCCTGTACGTCCTGCTCGCCCTGCTGGTGCCGGTCACCTGGGGACTGACCGTGCTGCTGACCCGCGCGCACGACTCCGCGCCCTTCTGGGACGCCCTGACCACGGCACTCTCGCTGGCCGCGCAGTGGCTGCTGAACGCCAAGCAGATCGAGAACTGGTACTTCTGGATCGCCGCCGACCTCGTCTACATCCCGCTGTACTTCAGCAAGGGACTGGACCTCACCGGCATCGTCTACGTGCTCTTCCTGGCCATGTGCGTGGTCGGATGGCGGTCCTGGCGCCGCGAACTGGCGAGCGGCCCCATGGCGGAAGCCGGGCGGACGGTGCCCGCGTGAGCGCCCGCTTCGCCCACGGGCTGGTGATCGGCAAGTTCTACCCGCCGCACTCCGGCCACCACTTCCTGATCCGCTCCGCCGCCGACGCCTGCGACGCCGTCACGGTGGTCGTGATGGCGGCCGCTCAGGAGTCGATCCCGCTGGCGGAGCGCGTCGCCTGGATACGGGAACACTGGGCCGACGATCCGCACGTCGCGATCGTGGGCGTCGTCGACGAGCTGCCGGTCGACTACGAGAGCGAGACGGCCTGGGAGGGGCACGTCGGCCTGATGCGCGAGGCCGTCGCCCTGGGTCCGCACGCGCCCGCGATCGACGCGGTGTTCAGCTCCGAGCCCTACGGCACCGAACTCGCCCGCCGCTTCGGCGCGGCCCCCGTGCTGCTGGACCTCGGCCGCGGCACCTTCGCCGTGTCCGGTACGAAGGTCCGCGCGGACCCCGTGGCCCACTGGGCGGAGATCGAGCCGCCGGTCCGCGCGTGGCTGGCCCGCCGGGTCGTCGTGGTCGGCGCCGAGTCCACCGGCACCACCACCCTCTCCCGCGACCTCGCCGCCGCCCTGCGCACCCGGGGCGGCCCGCACGCGCTCACCCGCTGGGTGCCCGAGTACGGCCGGGAGTTGACCGTCGCCAAGCTCGCCGGCGTCCGCGCCCGCGCTCTGGCGGACCCGGCGATGCCCATGCCCTCCGTGGCGGACCTCGACTGGGACGACGCCGACTTCGAACTCGTCGCCCGCCGCCAGAACCGCACCGAACAGCGGGCCGCCCGCGGCGGCGGGCCCGTGCTCGTGTGCGACACCGACGCCCTGGCCACCACCATCTGGCAGGAGCGCTACCGCGGCCGCACCACCGCCCCGGTTCACGACCTCGCCCGCGCCATGCCCGCACGCGCCCTCTACCTGCTCACCTCCGACAAGGACGTCCCCTTCGACGACGACGGCCTGCGCGACGGCGAACACCTCCGCGGCTGGATGACCGACCGCTTCCGCGAGACCCTCACCACCTCCGGCGTCCCCTGGCAGGAACTCCACGGCGACCGCCGAACCCGCCTGACCGCCGCCCTCACGGCGGTGGACCGCCTGCTGGCCGACGGCTGGCACCTGGCGGACCCCCTCGGCTGACCGGCACACCCGTTCAGGCGTGCGGCCAGACCGTCACGTCCACCATGAGGAAGCCCACCTCGGGCGACGCGGTCGACTTCACCTGGACCACCAGGAGGGCGATGTTGCCCGCGCGGTCCCTGGCGCAGATCTCGCTCCCCGCGGCCACGGCCGCCAGGGACAAGTGGTGGCTGGTGGCGTGCCGGAGTTCGAATTCGCACATGTCGTAGGTGGCGCCCGGCTCGGCGAAGCGCGGGAGGAGCACACTGCTGCGGCTCTCCAGTGAGCACTTCTGCGCGCCGCAGGTGAAGCGGATGTCGCCCTTGCGGTCCTTCCGGAGGTCCGGCTCACCGAGGTCCATGGAGTTCGTCGCGTCCAGGGACTGGAGGGGCTCGGCGATGGGCCGTGGTGTCGCGGGGGTGGTGGGGGAGGGGCGGGGCGAGGCGTCGACCGCGTCGCCCACGGAGCCGGAGCCGGATCCACTGGCGCCCGCCCCCTTTCCCGACGACGCACCGGTACCCGGCCGCTGCGCCCCCGTGGCCGTGGAACCGTGCGACCCCGCCGAGCCGAGCGCCGCCCACACCAGACCCCCCACCAGCGCCAGGGACACCACGGCCCCGAGGGCGCCCGCGATCAGCGCCACCCGCGTCCTGCGGGACATCGGCTCGGCCGGCGGGGGCGCGTAGGGCCAGTGCGCCGAGGTGGGTGGGAGCATCCGGGTCGACGGGCCGAGAGGCACCGGGACCGTCGGCTCGGCTCCCCTGATCTCCCGCCAGACGGAGGGTCCTTCGCCGCCCTCGGGGTCGGGGCCTATGCGTTCCCTGCACCACTGGACGACGTCCGCCAGAGTGGCCCGTTCCTTCGGATCGGCGGCCAGGCAGCGGGCGATCAGCGGGCGCAACTCCTCAGGCAGCACCGAGAGATCGGGCGTGGAGTGGACGATCCGGTACAGCACGGCGGGCAACGAGCCGTCGCCGTACAGCGGTTCACCCAGCAGCGCGAACGCCGCCGTCTGGCCGAGGGCGAAGACGTCCGTCGCGGGAGTGATCTCGCCGCCGGACGCCTGCTCGGGAGCCATGAACACGGGCGTGCCCATGGTGACACCGGTGGCGGTGAACGACGTGGCGTCGGTGGCCAGGGAGATGCCGAAGTCGATGACGCGGGGGCCGTCGGTGGCCAGCAGTACGTTCGACGGCTTGAGGTCCCGGTGCACGATTCCGGCCTCGTGGATCGCCTGGAGCGCCTCGGCCACGCCCGCCATCAGCCACAGCACGGCCGGGACCGGCAGCGGCCCGCGCTCGGCGACCGCGTCCGCCAGGGAGGGCCCCGGAACGTACAGCGTGGCGAGCCAGGGCGGTTCGGCCTCCGGGCCGGCGTCGATCAACTCCGCGGTGTACGCGCCCCGGACGCGGCGGGCGGCCGCGATCTCCCGGCGGAACCGGCGCCGGAAGGCGGGGTCGTCGGCCAGCTCCGACCGGACGACCTTGATCGCCACCGGGCGGCCGCCCCGCGTGTGCGACAGATAGACCCGGCCCATGCCGCCCGCGCCGAGCCTGGCGGCCAGTTGATATCCCCCCACCACGACCGGATCGTCCGCCTGCAACGGCCGGAACGCCTCGCTGGGCGTGTTCATCGACTCTCCCCCCTGCTTCGTCCGGCCCCGGAAACGCGTTCCGGTGCGGAACAGTTGACGGGTGATCTTCTCAGAACGCGAGACCCGCTCACTTACCCGTGCCGCATCCCTTGACGCACCCCCCTCCGGCGGATTAACTCACGTCCTAAATTAAGCCCTGAGGAGCCGACGCGGTTTTCGGGGTTTCTCTCTCCCGGAAAGGGACCGCTGGAGCCATGCGCAGCATCCGAGCCGCGGCCACAGGCGCCGTCGTCATGTCTCTCGCCCTCGCGGCAACGGCGTGCGGAGGAGGTACGGGCAGCGGGGACGGGGCCGGTGGTTCGTCCAAGACGCTGACCTACTGGGCCTCCAACCAGGGCGCCAGTGTCGCCGTGGACAAGCAGGTACTCCAGCCCGAGCTGGACAAGTTCGAGCAGCAGACCGGCATCAAGGTCAAGGTCGAGGTCGTGCCCTGGTCCGACCTGCTCAACCGCATCCTGACCGCCACCACCTCCGGCCAGGGCCCGGACGTGCTGAACATCGGCAACACCTGGAGCGCCTCCCTGCAGGCGACCGGCGCGCTGCTGCCCTGGGACGCCAAGAACTTCGCCAAGATCGGCGGACGGGACCGCTTCGTCGACCCCGCGCTCGGCTCCACCGGCGCCGAGGGCAAGGACCCGGCCGCCGTACCGCTGTACTCGATGTCGTACGCCCTCTACTACAACAAGCAGATCTTCGCCGACGCCGGGATAGCCGGGCCCCCGGCCACCTGGGACGAACTCGTCGCGGACGGCGCCAAGATCAGGGCCAAGGGCAAGTCCGTGCTCGGCGCGGAGGGCTCGAACCTCTCCGAGAACATCCACCACGTCTTCGTCTTCGCCAAGCAGCACGACGCCGACTTCTTCTCCGCCGACGGCAAGCCCGACTTCACCAACCCCAAGGTGGTCGACGCCGTCAAGCAGTACGTCGACCTCATGGCCAAGGACAAGGCCATCCCGCCGGGCAACGCCGAGTACGCGCAGAACCAGTCCGTCAGCGACTTCGCCAAGGGCAAGCAGGCCATGCTGCTCTGGCAGTCCGCCGCCGCCAACCTCAAGTCCCAGGGCATGAAGGACGACGCCTACGGGGTCGCCCCGGTGCCTGTGCAGAAGGGCACCCCCGGCCCCGGCGCCCAGGTCAACTCGATGGCCGCGGGCATCAACATCGCCGTGTTCAAGGACAGCCACAACCTCGACGGCGCCACCGAGTTCGTGAAGTTCATGACCAGCGACGCCGAGCAGAAGATCCTCAACAAGGCGTACAGCTCCATCCCGCCGGTCAAGGCCGCGCAAGGAGACCCGGCGTTCGACGGGCCGTCCACCGCCGTGCTGAAGGACACCCTCGCCAAGAGCGCCGCCGCGCTGCCGCAGGTCGCCACCGAGTCGCAGTTCGAGACGGCTGTCGGCACTGCGGTGAAGGACCTGTTCGCGGACGCCGCCGCCGGGCGCGCGGTCACCACCGACTCCGTGAAGGCCAAGCTGGAGAAGGCCCAGCAGCAGATGCCGGCGGCCTGACGTCCATGACCTCCACCGTTCTGAAGGAACCGGTGCGCGAGGACACCCCCGGTGCGGCGCGCGGCCCGCGCCGCACCGGGCGGTCCCGCCGCACCGCGCTCCCGTACCTGCTTCTGCTGCCCGCGCTGGTCTTCGAACTCCTCGTGCATCTGGTCCCGATGGTCATCGGCACCCTGATGAGCTTCCGGGCCATCACCCGCTTCACCCTGCGCGACTGGAGCAACGCCCCCTGGAACGGGCTGCGCAACTACCGCGTGGCCGTGGACTTCGACGCCCCGGCCGGTGAGGCGCTGCTGCGCTCGTTCGCCGTCACCGTCGGCTTCACCCTGCTCTCCGTCGCCCTGTGCTGGGCGCTCGGCACCGCCGCCGCCGTCTTCATGCAGGACACCTTCCGGGGCCGCGGCATCCTGCGCGCCCTGTTCCTGGTGCCGTACGCGCTGCCCGTCTACGCGGCCGTCATCACCTGGGTGTTCATGTTCCAGCACGACAACGGCCTGGTGAACCACGTCCTGCACGACCAGCTCCACCTCACCGACAAGCCGTCCTTCTGGCTCATCGGCGACAACAGCTTCTACGCCCTGCTCACCGTCTCGGTGTGGAAGGGCTGGCCGTTCGCCTTCCTCATCGTGATGGCCGGCCTGCAGAACATCCCGCGCGAACTCTACGAAGCCGCCGCCCTGGACGGCGCCGGGCTGTGGCAGCAGATCCGCCGCATCACCCTGCCGTCGCTGCGCCCGGTCAACCAGGTACTGGTCCTGGTGCTGTTCCTCTGGACGTTCAACGACTTCAACACGCCCTACGTCCTGTTCGGCCGGGCGGCACCCGAGGCGGCCGACCTCATCTCCGTGCACATCTACCAAACCACCTTCCTCACCTGGGACTTCGGCACCGGCTCCGCCATGTCCGTCCTGCTGCTGCTCTTCCTGCTGGCCGTGACCGGCGGATACCTGCTGTTCACCTCACGCGGAAGGAGGGCCGCAAATGGCTGACTCGTCGCCCATGGCGCCCCCGCGTTCGTTCCTCTGGTCCCGCCGGATCTTCCTCACCCTGCTCACCGGCTTCGTGCTGCTGCCCGTCTACGTGATGGTCTCCAGCTCGCTCAAGCCGCTCGCCGACGTCACCGACAAGTTCCGCTGGATTCCCAGCCAGTTGACGATCCGGCCGTACATCGACATCTGGTCCACCGTGCCGCTCGCCCGGTACTTCGTGAACTCGCTGATCGTCGCTGGCTCGGCCACGATCTGCTCGGTCGTCATCGCCGTCTTCGCGGCCTACGCGGTCAGCCGGTACGACTTCCGGGGCAAGCGCGTCTTCACCGTCACCGTGCTGTCCACGCAGATGTTCCCCGGCATCCTCTTCCTGCTCCCGCTGTTCCTGATCTACATCAACATCGGCAACGCCACCGGGATCGCCCTGTTCGGCTCGCGCGGCGGACTGATCCTCACGTACCTGACCTTCTCGCTGCCGTTCTCCATCTGGATGCTGATCGGGTACTTCGACTCGGTGCCGCGCGACCTCGACGAGGCGGCCCTCGTCGACGGCTGCGGCCCGCTCGGCGCCCTCTTCCGGGTCGTCGTACCCGCGGCCGTCCCCGGCATCGTCGCGGTCGCCGTCTACGCCTTCATGACCGCGTGGGGAGAAGTGCTCTTCGCGTCCGTGATGACCAACGACACCACCCGCACCCTCGCCGTCGGACTCCAGGGCTACTCCACCCTCTACGACGTCTACTGGAACCAGATCATGGCCGCCTCGCTCGTCGTCAGCGTCCCTGTGGTCGCCGGGTTCCTGCTGCTCCAGCGCTATCTCGTCACCGGACTGACGGCGGGCGCCGTCAAGTGACCGACTCCCCGCACCTCGAAGGGACTTCCATGTCCGAGCCCATCGACCTCGCCGCCCTCCCGGACAACTTCCGCTGGGGCACGGCTACTTCGGCGTACCAGATCGAGGGCGCCGTCGCCGAGGACGGCCGCTCACCGTCGATCTGGGACACCTTCTCGCACACCCCCGGCAAGATCGACGGCGACGACAACGGCGACACCGCCTGCGACCACTACCACCGCTGGCGCGACGACCTGAACCTGATGCGCCAACTCGGCATCGACACCTACCGGTTGTCGGTCGCCTGGCCGCGCGTGATGCCCGGCGGCGACGGCCCGGTCAACGCCAAGGGGCTGGCCTTCTACGACGAGTTGACCGACGCCCTGCTGGAGGCGGGCATCACCCCCTCCGTCACCCTCTACCACTGGGACCTGCCACAGGTGCTCCAGGACCGGGGCGGCTGGCCGGAACGGGACACCGCCGAGCACTTCGCCGCGTACGCCTCGGCCGTCGCCGAACGCCTCGGCGACCGCGTGAACCACTGGGCCACCCTCAACGAGCCGCTCTGCTCGGCCTGGATCGGCCACCTCGAAGGCAAGATGGCCCCCGGCTGGACCGACCTCACCGCGGCCGTCCGCGCCTCCTACCACCTGCTCCTCGGCCACGGCCTCGCCACCCAGGCGATCCGTGCCGCCGCGCCCGACGCCGAGATCGGCATCGTCACCAACCTCTCCACCGTGCACGCCGCCACGGACAGCCCCGAGGACATGGCCGCCGCGCACCGCCAGGACGGCCACGTCAACCGCTGGTGGCTCGACCCGGTGCACGGCCGCGGCTTCCCCGCCGACATGGTCGAGGTGTACGGCGTGGAACTCCCGCAGAAACCGGGCGACTTGGAGACCATCGCCACCCCGCTCGACTGGCTGGGCCTGAACTACTACATGCCGGCCCATGTCGCCGACGACCCCAAGGGCCCGGCTCCGTACGCCCGTTCCGTGCGCCGCGAGGGCGTACCGCGTACCGGCATGGACTGGGAGATCGACGCGAGCGGCATCGAGACCCTGCTGCTGCGCCTCACCGAGGAGTACGGCGCCCGCAAGATCTACGTCACCGAAAACGGCTCGTCCTTCCCCGACCTGGTCGGTCCGGACGGCACCGTCGACGACCCCGAGCGCCGGGCCTACCTCGAGAGCCACCTCGCCGCCTGCGCCTCCGCCGCCCGCAAGGGCGCCCCGCTCGCGGGCTACTTCGCCTGGTCCCTGATGGACAACTTCGAGTGGGCGTACGGCTACGACAAGCGCTTCGGCCTCTTCCACGTCGACTACGCGACCCAGGCCCGCACGATCAAGGCCAGCGGACGCCGGTACGCGGAGATCATCGACACCCACCGCAAGCTCGGGCGCCGCGCGGCCTGAGCCCCCCGGGGCAGGCGCGCTCACCCCGCGCCCGCCCCCCACCTTCCATGTGACACGCACCAGGCACCGAACTGTCCAGGCCCCCGCACAGCCGACAGATCCTCCCGAGGAGAGCCGCATGCCGTCACGCACCCCCCGCACCCTGCTCACCGCACTCGCCGCCGTCGCCCTGCTCACCGGGACCACGGCCCTGACCGCCCCCGCCACCGCCGCACCGGCCGCCGCGGCCGCCACCTGGGACACCGACCGCGCCGCCACCGCCTACGCCGCCAACCCCGCCGCCGTCACCGCCTCCGGCAGCGAGAACGCCGGGACGGCCGCCGCGCTCGCCTTCGACGGCAACGGCAGCACCCGCTGGTCCAGCGACTTCGCCGACAACGCCTGGATTCGGATCGACCTGGGCAGCACCATCCGTGTCGACCGCGTGGTCCTCGACTGGGAGGCCGCGTACGGCAAGAGATACGTGCTGGAGGTCTCCCGCAACGGCACCGACTGGACGCCGTTCTACACCGAGACCGCGGGCACCGGCGGCTCCGTCACCGCGCACACCTACCCGCAGGAGGTGACCGGCCGCTACGTCCGGATGCGCGGCCTCGAACGCGCCACCCCCTACGGCTACTCGCTCTACTCCTTCAAGGTCTACGGCGGCGAACCCGCGCCCGCCTCCACCACCCGCACCAACCTCGCGCTCAACCACCCCGCCTACTCCAACCTCTACCAACACGCGGGCAACTCACCGGCGTTCGTCACCGACGGCGGCTGGCCCGCCAACCTCAAGGGCGACAGCACCCGTTGGTCCAGCGACTGGAACGCCGACCGCTGGGTGTCCGTCGACCTCGGCGCGACCTCCACGATCTCCTCCGTCGACCTCTACTGGGAGTCGGCCTACGCCGTCGACTACCAGCTCCAGGTCTCCGACGACAACCGCGCCTGGCGCACCGTGTACCAGCCGTCCGCCGCCGAGGTATCCGCCCGCCGCGCCAACGTCCAGGCCCCCGGCGACGCGGCCGGACTGCACGACACGGTCACCCTCCCGACCCCGGCCACCGGCCGCTACGTCCGCATGCTCGGCAAGGAGCGCCGCTCCTTCTACAACCCGGCGCCCTACACCGGGCAATTCGGCTACTCCCTCTACGAGTTCCAGGTCTGGGGCACCGGCGGCAGCGCCTCCGCCGCCTACCCGGCGCTGCCCGGCGAGCAGTCCGGCAGCTACCGGACCACGTTCTTCGACGACTTCACCGGTACGGCCCTCGACCGCGCCAAGTGGCGCGTGGTGCGCACCGGTTCCGAGATGGGCTCGGTCAACGGCGAGTCCCAGGCGTATGTCGACTCCGCCGACAACATCCGTACCGAGAACGGCGAGTTGATCCTCCGCGCCAAGTACTGCAAGGGCTGCACCAAGGCGGGCGGCGGCACGTACGACTTCACCTCCGGCCGGATCGACACCAACACCAAGTTCGACTTCAGCTACGGCAAGGTCAGCGCCCGGATGAAGCTGCCGGTCGGCGACGGCTTCTGGCCCGCCTTCTGGCTGCTGGGCAGCAACGTGGACGACCCGGCCGTCTCCTGGCCCGCGTCCGGCGAGACCGACATCATGGAGAACATCGGCTACGGCGACTGGACCAGCTCCGCGCTGCACGGCCCCGGCTACTCGGCGGACGGCAACATCGGCGCCCGCCAGACCTACCCGAACGGTGGCCGCGCCGACCAGTGGCACACCTACACCGTGGAGTGGACACCGACCGCGATGCGGTTCTACGTCGACGACCGTCTCGTCCAGGAGACCACCCGCGACAAGCTGGAATCGACGCGCGGGCAATGGGTGTTCGACCACAACCAGTACGTCATCCTGAACCTGGCCCTGGGCGGCGCCTACCCGGCCGGGTGGAACCAGGTCACCTCGCCGTACTGGGGGCTGCCGCAGTCCAGCGTGGACCGGATCGCCGGTGGGGGAGTGCAGGCGGAGGTGGACTGGGTGCGGGTCGAACAGAAGCGGTAGCGGTAGCCGCCCGGCACGCGGCGGATACCCTTGCGGCGCAGGCCAGTTCGGTGACTGCCGTGGTTCTCGCGCCGGAGGAGTGTCCGTGCAGATCGACACCAGCAAGCCCCATCCTGCCCGCGTCTACGACTGGCTGCTGGGCGGGAAGGACAACTACCCGGTCGACCAGCGGATAGGGGAGACGCTGCCCGAACAGTCGCGGCGCAGCGCGGCCCGCAACCGGGAGTTCATGCACCGCGCCTCCGCATGGCTGGCGGCGCGGGGCATCGACCAGTTCCTCGACATCGGCACCGGCATCCCCACCGAGCCGAACCTGCACCAGATCGTCCAGGCGATCCGCCCGGAGTCCCGCGTGGTCTACGTCGACAACGACCCGATCGTGCTGCGGCACGCGGAGGCGCTGCTGGTCAGCACCCCGGAGGGCGCGACCGACTACATCCACGCCGACGTACGCCACCCGGAAGCGATCCTCGCCCACGCCCGCGAGCGCCTGGACTTCGACCGCCCCGTCGCCCTCTCCCTCATCGCCCTCATGCACTTCCTCCCCGACACCGAGAACCCCTACGCCCTCACCCGCACCCTCCTGTCCGCCCTCCCCTCCGGCAGCTACCTGGTCCTCTCCCACGGCACGGCCGACCAGCACCCCGACCTCCGCCAACAGGTCGAGGACGCCTACAAGAAGGGCACCATCCCCCTCCGCATGCGGACCCTCGCCGAGGTGGAGCCCTTCTTCGAGGGCCTCGACCTGGTCGCCCCCGGCCTGGTGTTCGCCACGGAGTGGTACCAGGAGGAGCCTGCGCCGACGCAGGAGCGGAGCGGGTTCTATGTGGGGGTGGCCCAGGTTCCCTAGGCTCAGCGGACGGCCAGCTCCAGCACCGGTGTCTGCACGGCAGCCGTTTCCTGCGCCGGCACCTCCGCCGCGACCCCCGTAGCCCGCCCATGCCGCCACAACCACACCACATCCCGCCCGAAGGACCACCCCAGGGACCCCAGCGCCAGCAGGACCACGGTGAGTTCCGCCGGGTGGGGGAGCAGGGACGAGCCGGCTATGAGGAGGGCTATGCCCTGGACGGCGGCGACGGTCTTGCGGGCGAAGGACGGGGGGAGGGGGGCGTTCAGCCAGGGGGCGAAGTAGGCCGCCGCGACGAACAGGTAGCGCATCCCGCCTATCAGGAGGACCCAGGGGCCCAGCCGGGTGGCGACGTACACGCTGAGCACGAGTATCAGGAACGCGTCCACTTCCATGTCGAAGCGGGCGCCGAGTGCGCTGGAGGTGCCGGTGCGGCGGGCCACCTTGCCGTCGACGCCGTCCAGGAGGAGGGCGACGGCCGTCAGGCCGACCAGGAGGGTGACCGGCGGGGCGCTCTCGAAGGAGTCCGCGACCAGCGCGGTGACCCCGCCGACCAGGGTGGCCCGGCCGAGGGTGACCCGGTTCGCCGGGCCGAAGGAGCGCAGCGCGGAGCGGTGCAGGGCGCGCGAGAGCACCGCCCAGGTGGCGAACGCGAAGGCGAGCCCCGACAGCCAGCCGGCCACCCCCAAGCCGATGGCCGTGCCGAGCAGGGCGAGCAGCAGGATCTGTACGGCCGCTCCCACGGCCGTCTCCTGCTGGAGCCTCGCGTCATACGTGTTGTTCAGGGCCACCGCGCATCCTCCGGCCGAGTGACAGAGTCGATCAAGGCCGCGTACTGTGCGCGGCCTGTGCCCTTCTCGGTACGTGAGCAAGTTCCCGATCGTTCAGGAGGATGCCGATGAACCCTGCCGCCCGCGCGTTCTGGCTCAGCTCACCCGGCCACGGCGAGCTGCGCGACGTCACCCTCCCGGAGCCCGCCGAGGACGAGGTCCTGGTGCGCGCCCTGTACTCCGGGGTCAGCCGCGGCACCGAGACCCTGGTGTTCCGCGGCGGTGTTCCCACGAGCCAACACGACGTGATGCGGGCGCCGTTCCAGGAGGGCGACTTCCCGGCCCCGGTGAAGTACGGCTATCTGAGCGTCGGCGTCGTCGAGCGGGGGCCCGATGAGCTGATCGGCCGTACGGTCTTCTGCCTCCACCCGCACCAGAGCCGTTACGTCGTTCCGGTGAGCGCCGTGACCGTCGTACCCGAACAGGTGCCCGCCGCGCGGGCCGTGCTCGCCGGGACCGTGGAGACCGCCGTGAACGCCCTGTGGGACGCGGCCCCGCAGCTCGGGGACCGGATCAGCGTGGTCGGCGGCGGCATGATCGGCTGCTCGGTCGCGGCCCTGCTCGCCCGCTTCCCCGGCATCCGGCTCCAGCTGGTCGACGCCGACCCGGCCCGCGCCGAGACCGCCAAGGCCCTCGGCGTCGACTTCGCCACCCCCGACGAGGCCACCGGCGAGCGCGACCTCGTCATCCACGCCAGCGCCACCGAACCGGGCCTGACCCGCGCCCTGGAACTCCTCGCCCCCGAGGGCACCGTCGTCGAGCTGAGCTGGTACGGCGACCGGCGCGTCACCCTGCCGCTCGGCGAGGCGTTCCACTCCCGTCGGCTCACCCTGCGCGGCAGCCAGGTCGGCACCGTCTCCCCGGCCGCCCGCCCCGGCCGGGGTTACGCCGAACGGATGACGCTCGCCCTGGAGCTGCTCGCCGACCCGGCACTGGACGCGCTCATCACCGGGGAGAGCGGCTTCGGCGAACTCCCGGAGCTGATGCCCCGCCTGACGAGTGGGGAGATCCCCGCCCTGTGTCACCGCATCCGGTACCCCGACCCGGCCTGACCTGAGAAAAGAGTGAGACAGGGCTGAACACGGGGAAGTCAGGAGCCGTACTAGTCGGCAACCCCCGGACGGGAACCTCCGGGGGATCAGACGCGCCGCACCTGGAGGGTCGTCCGTTGTTCAGCATCACCGTCCGCGATCACATCATGATCGCCCACAGCTTCCGCGGCGACGTGTTCGGACCCGCGCAGCGCCTGCACGGCGCCACGTTCCTGGTGGACGCCACCTTCCGCCGTGAGCAGCTGGACGAGGACAACATCGTGGTCGACATCGGCCTGGCCACGCGGGAACTCGGCGCCATCACCGCCGAGCTGAACTATCGCAACCTGGACGAGAACCCCGAGTTCGCCGGGATCAACACCTCCACCGAGTTCCTGGCCAAGGTCATCGCCGACCGCCTCGCCGAGCGCATCGCCAAGGGCGCCCTCGGCGAGGGCGCGAAGGGCCTGGCCGCGCTCTCGGTGACCCTGCACGAGTCCCACATCGCCTGGGCGAGTTACGAGCGTGACCTGTGACCGACCTGACCGTGGACCGGGCCCGCCTCGCCTACGTGCCCGCACAGCCCCTCGCCACCACCGAGAACCTCGGGATCATCCCCATGTCGCTGCGCACCGTGCACTTCGTCATGCCGGGCGGCGTCGACGACCCGGCCGCGCCCAGCGGCGGCAACGCCTACGACCGCCGGGTCTGCCTGGACCTCCCCGGCTTCGGCTGGCAGGTCGTCCGGCACGCCGCCCACGGCACCTGGCCGGACCCCGACGCCGACGCCCGCGAGTCGCTCGCCCGTACCCTCGCCCAGCTGCCCGACGACACCGTGGTCCTGCTGGACGGCCTGGTCGCCTGCGGGGTCCCCGACATCGTCGTCCCCGAGGCCCAGCGGCTCCGGATCGCCGTCCTCGTCCATCTGCCGCTCGGCGACGAGACCGGGCTCGACCCGGCCGTGGCCGCCGACCTCGACGCCCGCGAGCGCGCCGTGCTGCGCGCGGTGCCCGCCACCATCGCCACCAGCGACTGGGCCGTACGCCGCCTGGTCTCCCACCACGGCCTCGCCCCCGACCACGTCCACCTCGCCGCCCCCGGCGCCGACATCGCGCCCCTCGCACCCGGCACCGACGGCATCTCCCACCTGGTGTGCGTCGCCGCCGTCACCCCGCGCAAGGGCCAGCACCGCCTGGTCGAGGCCCTCGCCGCCGTACGGGACCTGCCCTGGACCTGCTCGCTGGTCGGCGGCCTCGGCACCGACCCCGAGTACGTGACCACGCTGCGCGCCCAGATCGAGCGGTACGGCCTCGCCGACCGGCTGCGGCTGACCGGCCCCCGCACCGGCGCCGACCTCGACGCCAGCTACGCCGCCGCCGACCTCCTGGTGCTCACCTCCTACGCCGAGACCTACGGCATGGCCGTCACCGAGGCCCTCGCCCGCGGTATCCCGGTCATCGCCAGCGACGTGGGCGGACTGCCCGAGGCGGTCGGCCGCGCCCCCGACGGCGGCGTGCCCGGCATCCTCGTCCCCCCGGAGGACCCCGCCGCCATCGCCGCCGAACTGCGCGGCTGGTTCGGCGAGCCCGATGTGCGCCGCCGCCTCAAGGCCGCCGCGCGCGGCCGCCGCAGCGCGCTCGGCGGCTGGGCCGCCACCGCCCGCAGCCTCGCCGGGGTCATCGGCAGGCTCCCCGCCGCCCCCAGGAGGGCCGCATGACCGACCCGACGACGCTGACCCAGCCGGGCGACACCGACACCGCCGCACACGAGGAGCACCGGGTGAACGACGCCACCGAGCACTCCGGCACCGACGTCATCGCGGGTGCCGGACCCGTCGGCCGCCCCGGCGAGCGGGCCACCGTACGGCTGCGGGAGGGAGAGCCCGACGAGGCGCCCCGGTACGCGCCCGAGTGGCTCCAGTTGCGCGAACCGGCCGACGCGGACGCGCGGGCCCTCGGCCTGCTGACGCCGCTGGGCAAGCGGCTGGCCGAACTCCCGCCCCGAGAAGGCGGGTTGGTGATCCACGACCTGGGCTGCGGCACCGGCTCGATGGGTCGCTGGCTCGCGGCCCGGCTGGACGGCGCCCAGCACTGGGTGCTGCACGACCGCGACCCCTACCTGCTGCACTTCGCGGCGGTCGCCTCCCCGCGTACCGCCGCCGACGGCAGCCGGGTCACCGTGGAGACCCGGCGCGGCGACGTCGCCCGGCTCACCCCGGACGCGCTGTCCGGCGCCTCGCTGGTGACGGCGTCCGCGTTGCTGGACGTGCTCACCCGCGCCGAGATCGAGACGCTGGCCGCCGCCTGCGCGGGCGCGGGCAGCCCCGCCCTGCTCACCCTGTCCGTCGCCGGGCGCGTGGAGTTCGCGTCCCCCGACCCGCTGGACGCCGACCTCGCCGAGGCGTTCAACGCCCATCAGCGCCGGGACGGACTGCTCGGCCCGGACGCGGTCACGGCGGCGGGCGAGGCGTTCGACGGACACGGCGCGACCGTACGGGTCAGCCCCAGTCCGTGGCGGCTCGGCCCGGAGCACGCCGCGCTGACCGCGCAGTGGCTGCGCGGCTGGGTCGGCGCGGCCGTCGAGGAGCGGCCCGCGCTGCGGACGCGCGCCGAGGGCTATCTGCGCGACCGGCTGGCCGCGTGCGAGGCGGGCGAGCTGGAGGTCGTGGTGCACCACAGCGACCTGCTGGCCCTGCCCCGGCCGGTGGAGGCGTGATGAACGGGCGGACGGGCGAGGCGGTCGCGGAGGTCCGCGACACCGGCGTTCCGGAGCCTGCCCCTCCGCCCGGCTCCCCCGAGGGAAACGTCACTGCGCGCCACCGACTCCGTACCCACGTCGGCACGGTCGTCGGGGTCGCCATCCTCGGCGTGCTGCTGTGGCGGCTCGGCACCGGGCCGCTGGTGGACGGGCTGCGCCGGATCGACACGGCGACCGTGCTGGCGGCCCTCGGGATCGGCGTGGTCACGACCGTGTTCAGCGCCTGGCGCTGGCAGTTGACGGCGCGCGGGCTCGGCATCCGGCTGCCGCTGGGGCCCGCCGTCGCCGACTACTACCGGGCGCTGTTCCTCAACGCGGCGCTGCCCGGCGGTGTCCTCGGGGACGTGCACCGGGCGGTGCGGCACGGACAGAGCGCCGGGGACATCCGGCGCGCCGTCAAGGCGGTCGTGCTGGAGCGGGTCGCCGGGCAGCTCGCCCTCGCCGTCTGCGGCGCGGCCCTGCTGCTGACCCTGCCGTCCCCGGTCCGCGACGACCTGCGCACCTTCGTGGTGCCGGTGGCGCTCGCCGGGGCGGGCGCGCTCGCGGTCGTCCTCGCCGTCCGGATGAACCGGGCGCCCGGCCGGCGTCCCGGCTCGCTGCCGGGGAGCGGGCTGCTGCGGGAGGCACGGCAGGGTCTGCTGTCGCGGGAGAGCGGGCCGGGTGTCGCGCTGTCCTCGGCGGTCGTCCTCGCCGGACACCTCGGCATGTTCGTCGTCGCGGCCCGGGTCGCCGGGAGCGGGGCGTCGGTGGCGGTGCTGCTGCCGCTCGCCGTGCTCGCCCTGGTCGCCATGGGGCTGCCGCTCAACGTGGGCGGATTCGGCCCCCGCGAGGGCGTCACCGCCTGGGCGTTCGCCGCCGCCGGACTCGGCGCGAGCAGCGGCGTCGCCGTCGCCGTGGTGTACGGCGTGCTCAGCTTCGTCGCCGCGCTGCCCGGTGCCGTCGTCCTGGTCGCCCGCTGGGCCGCCGCCCTGCGCGACTACCCGCGCGGGGTGCCCGGTTCCCCGGCCGAGGTCAGCAGCCGGAAGTACGGCTCGAAGTTCTCCACCAGGCCCGCCAGCAGGCCCTTCCCCTTCTCCGCCGAGGCCAGGGACGGGCGGCCGATGACGCCCGACTCGGTGTAGGCGGACATTCCGGTGGTGAGCAGATGGCGACGGTCGTCGGCGGTGAAGTCGGCCGACTCATGGCCAGGGCGGAGGAACTCGGGATGAGCGTGCAGCAGGATGGACGCCTCGATCTCCCCGGCGTGCATGTCGGTGAGCAGCGAGGTGACCACACCCGCCCGCTGCCGGGCCTCCTCCCAGTCCTCGGCCGCCGGGTACAGCGCCATCGACTCGCCCCGCGCGGACGCCTCCTGGACGACGTTGCCCAGTACGTAGTTGCCGCCGTGCCCGTTGACCACGACGAGCGACTCCACGCCCGAGCGGCGCAGCGAGTCGGCGATGTCACGCACCACCGCGTGCAGGGTGACGGAGGAGATACTGACGGTTCCCGGCCAGGCCGCGTGTTCGTGCGAGCACGAGAGGGTGACCGGGGGCAGGAGGTGTACCGGATACGCGGCGGCGATCTCGCGGGCCACGGCACAGGCCACCAGCGTGTCGGTCGCCAACGGAAGGTAAGGACCGTGCTGTTCGAAGCTCCCCACCGGAAGGACGGCGACCTGACGTGAC
Source organism: Streptomyces sp. NPDC090119 (assembly GCF_044747085.1). Classification (NCBI taxonomy): domain Bacteria; kingdom Bacillati; phylum Actinomycetota; class Actinomycetes; order Kitasatosporales; family Streptomycetaceae; genus Streptomyces; species Streptomyces sp. NPDC090119. The sequence goes on from NZ_JBIVDK010000001.1 coordinate 698,934, forward strand.
ACACCCGCCCCCCGCGCCCGTACGTCCTCGGTGGTGTCAGCGGGCATCACCCCGTAGGCCGCCGGTCGCGCGCCCGAACCACTCATGTTCCCACGGCCTTTCGTCTCTGCTTAGGAATCAGATCATGACAGAAAACATCGGCGCCTTCGGCGGGAAGAACCCGCGCCGTTCGGGCACGGAACGCGTCGTGAACACCCCGCTGCCCACGGTGTACGGGGAATTCCAGGCGATCGGCTACCTGGACCACGACCGCGGTGACGAACAAGTCGCCCTGGTGCACGGTGACATCGGCACCGAGAGCGTGCTGGTACGGCTGCACTCGGAGTGCCTGACCGGGGACGCGTTCGGCTCCCAGCACTGCGAGTGCGGTGAGCAGCTGGCGGCCGCGATGCGCGCGGTGGTCGCCGAAGGCAGCGGTGTCGTCCTGTACTTGAGGGGTCACGAGGGCCGGGGCATCGGTCTGCTGGCCAAGCTGCGGGCGATGGCGCTCCAGGCGGAGGGTCTCGACACGGTCGAGGCCAACCTCGCGCTCGGTCTGCCGGTGGACGCCCGTGACTACCGGGTGGCGGCGGAGATGCTGCACGACCTGAAGGTGCGCTCGGTGCGCCTGATGTCCAACAACCCGCGCAAGCGTGAGGCGTTGACGCAGCACGGCATCGAGGTCGCCGAGCAGGTGCCGCTGCTGATCGAGCCGAGCGAGAACAACATCACGTATCTGCGCACCAAGCGGGAGCGCCTCGACCACCACCTGCCCCACCTGGACGCGGTGGCCCACGGCTCCTGAGCCCCACCTTCCCCCATGCGAGAAGTCCGGCCGGATTCCCCGGCCGGACTTCTCGTTTCCCAGCCAATTTCAGCCAGTGCGGGCGGGGTTCAGTGAATGACCGCCTCGTGCACCAGACGGCGCAGGTCGGGGAAGATCTTCAGGGTGCGCGGGCGTACCTGGGTCATGAACTGCACCGTGAGGTCCAGTGCCGGGGCCACCCAGAAGGCGGTGGTCGCCACCCCGGTCCAGCCGAAGGTGCCCGGCGCGGAGGGGGCGAGGGTGCGGGTGGGGTCGGTGACGACGGAGACGTTGAAGCCGAAGCCGAGCCCGTCATTGGCCCGTTCCTGGTGGGCGGGGGCGCCGAACTCGCGCAGGACGGCGTCGTCCGGGAGCTGGTTGCGGGTCATCAGGGCGAGCGTGGCGGGGGAGAGCAGCCGGACGCCGTCGAGTGCGCCGCCCCGGCGCAGCAGTTCCATGAACCGGTGGTAGTCGCCCGCGCTGGACACCAGTCCGCCGCTCCCCGACAGGAACCGGGGCCGCCCACGCACCGGCAGCCCCGCCACCGGGGTGATGCCGCCGTCCTCGGTCTCGCCGTACAACTCGGCCAGCCGGGGCTCCTGTTCGGGAGTGAGGTGGAAGCCGGTGTCCGTCATGCCGAGCGGGCCGAGGACGCGCTCGGCGAAGAACGCGTCCAGCGGGCGGCCCGAGACCACCTCGATGAGGCGGCCCAGCACATTGGTGGCGACCGAGTAGTTCCACTGGGTGCCCGGCTCGAACTGGAGGGGCAGGGACGCGTACACCGCGATGGTCTCGGCGAGGTCCGCCCCGGAGGGCACGGACGACTCCAGCCCGGCCGCGCGGTACAGGGCGTCCACCGGATGGTCGTGGTAGAAGGCGAAGGTCAGGCCCGCCGTGTGGGTGAGCAGATGCCGGACGCGGATCGGCCCGGCGGCCGGGCGGGTGTGTACGTCGTCCCCCGAACCCTCCACGTACACGCGAGGGTTGGCGAACTCGGGCAGGTAGTGGTCGATCGGGTCGTCCAGGGCGAGCAGGCCCTCCTCGACCAGCATCAGCACCGCGACCGCCGTCACCGGCTTGGTCATGGAGTAGATCCGCCACAGGGTGTCGGTCTCCACCGGCAGCCCGGCCGCGAGGTCGCGGTGGCCGTGGGTCGTCAGATGGGCCACCCGGCCGCCACGGGCCACCGACACCAGGAAGCCGGGCAGTCGGCCCTCGTCCACGAGCCCGGTGAGGTGCTCGTCCAGGCGGTCCAGCGCCTTCGCGTCCAGCCCCACGTCCTGCGGGGCGACTTCCTGTCGCAGCTGTGCCATGGCTCTCCTCGGGTCATGCCGTACCCAGGTGCCGCCGGGTCGGCCTCATCGCTCATCGTGGCGCATGATCACCGTCACGTACCCCGTCCTCCGCCGATCTTGTGAGCGACACGACTCCGCGTCCGGGCAGCAGCCGGGCGAGCGGCACCGCCAGGACCGCGACGGCGGCGAGCACGAGCAGCGCGGTACGCGGGCCCACGCCCATCAGCGCCGTGGCGGCCGCGACCCCCAGGACCGGGCCGACGTTCAGCGCCGTCTGCTGCAGACCGCCCGCCACCCCGGCCGCCGTCACCTCGGCCTGCCGTACGACGACATGGGTGGCCGCCACCATCACGGTGCCGAACCCGGCCCCCAGCAGCGCGAACCCGCAGCCCAGGGCGACCGTGCCGGTGGCATGCGAGAGCACCAGCCCGCCCAGCGCGAGCAGCGCCGTGGCCGCCCCCACCGTCCACCGCGCGCCCACCCGGCGCAGCAGCACCGGACACCAGGGCGCCGAGGCCACCATCAGCACCGCCAACGGCACACTCCGCAGCGCGCTCTGGAACGGATCGAGCCCCAAGTCCCGCTGCAATACGTACGTTTCGACGAAGAGGGTGCCGAACAACGCGGCCGACACGGCGACCAGCACACCCAGCGCGGCGGCGACCGGCGGCGAGCCGATCACACCGGGCGGCAGCAGCGGGTCCGCCGCGCGCCGCTCGCGCCGTACGAAGGCGACGCCCGCCAGTACGGCCACGGCCGGCCCCGCCACCCTGACCGCACCGGAGGCGACCAGGCCGTACACCAGGCACGCCAGCGTCAGCGCGAGCAGCAGCGCGCCGGGCAGGTCCAGCGCGGGCCCGGCGGCACCCTTCGCGCGCGCTCCGCCCGCCAGCGCGGCCGCACCGAAGAGCAGCGCCGGGACCACCCCGAGCAGGAACACCGCCCGCCAGCCCGGCCCGCTCACCAGCGCCCCGCCGAGCACCGGGCCCGCGGCCGCCGCCAGCCCGATCGCGCTGGTCCGCACCGCGAGCGGCATCGCGAGCCGGTCCGGCGGGTACGCCAGCCGCAGCATGCCCAGCGTGGCGGGCTGGAGCAGCGCCCCGCACACTCCCTGCGCGACCCGGAGTCCGATCACCCAGCCGATGTCCGGCGCGAGCGCGATGCCCGCCGACGCCGCACCGAAGCCGAGCATCCCGACGGCGAACATCCGCCGGTGCCCGTACCGGTCCCCGAGCCTGCCCGCGAACACCAACAGGCTGGCCACGGCGACGAGATAGGCGGTGCTCGTCCACTGCACCTCGGCGAACGAGGCACCCAGTGAGCGCTGCAGCGACGGCTGGGCCACCGTGAGGACCGTGCCGTCCAGCGCGACCAGCACCGCACCGGCCACACTGGACGCCAGGACGAGCCGACGGTTCACGAGCGGTCCTCCGGCCCGAGGTGCGCGGTGAGGCACGCATCCAGCAGCGGGCCGAAGTCCTCTTCCCCGGTCGCCAGTTGCAGGCTTCCCCAGCGCCAGAGCTGGGCCAGCCCGTGGAGGTTGGCCCACAGGGCGCCCGTCACCCGGCGCGCGTCGAGGTCCGGACGGGCCCGGCCGACCCGCTCCACGAGCAGCCCGAAGAGCGGCAGGCTGGTGTCCCGCAGCCCCAGATGGCCGCTCTCCAGCACATCGTGACGGAACATCAGCTCGTACATGCCGGGGTTCCCCAGCGCGAACCGCAGATAGGTGCGCGCCAGCGCGGCCACCTGATCGCGCGGGCCCTCGTCCGCCGCGGCCAGGCTCGCCCGCGCCCGGGCGCCCAGGTCGGTGAAGCCGCGCCGGGCGATGGCGGAGAGCAGCTCCAGGTGGGTGGGGAAATAGCGGCGCGGCGCTCCGTGGGAGACGCCCGCGCGGCGGGCGATCTCGCGCAGCGTGAGCGCCTGGGCGCCCTCGGCGGCCACCAGCGCCACTCCGGCGTCCACCAGGCGGTCCCGGAGACCGGCGTCGGATGCGTTCATAGACAGTGTCTACCACTCGTGCGTAGACACTGTCTACAGCACTACGGGAATGCCGACCGAGCCCGGTCGGGTTGACGTGGATATGACTCAGGACACGACGCAGGACGCATTGCTGGCGCTGCTCGCCGAGGGGCACGGCGGGGTGCTGGTCACGCTCAAGCGCGACGGCCGCCCCCAGCTGTCCAACGTCAGCCATGCCTACGACCCGGCCGAGCGGATCGTCCGGATCTCCGTCACCGACGACCGCGCCAAGACCCGCAACCTGCGCCGGGACCCCCGCGCCTCCTACTACGTCACCAGCGCCGACCGCTGGGCGTACACGGTCGCCGAGGGCACGGCCGAGCTGAGTCCGGTCGCCGCCGACCCGTACGACGAGACGGTGGAGGAGCTGGTGCGGCTCTACCGCGAGGTGCTGGGCGAGCACGACGACTGGGACGACTACCGCGCGGCCATGGTCCGCGACAAGCGCCTTGTGGTCCGGCTCCATGTGGACCGCGCCTATGGGGTGCCGCAACATTAGAGGGGGACGTACGCGAGCTACGGGGTGCCGGCAGGGCTAGCGGGTCAGGTACGCCAGCACCATGTCGGCCAGCATCGCGCGGTAGTGCTCGCGGCGGGCCGGGGCGGCCAGGTCGCGGTCGAAGAGGGCGCCGAAGGTGTGGCGTCCGGCGACCCGGTAGAAGCAGAAGGCACTGATCATCGCGTGCAGGTCGACCGCGTCCACATCGGCGGTGAAGACTCCGGACTCCCGCCCGGCGTCCAGCACCCGGCGGAGTGCGCCGAGGCCGGGGGAGTCGATGCGGCCGAACCGGCGGGCGGCGGCCAGGTGTTCGCCGCCGTGGATGTTCTCGATGCCGACCAGACGGACCAGGTCCGGGTGCCGCTCGTGGTGGTCGAAGGTGACCTCGGCCAGGTGCCGGACGGCGGCGACCGGGTCCAGGTGCTCGACCTCCAGCAGCTCCTCCACCTCGTGCAGCGCGCCGTACGCCCGCTCCAGCACGGCCGCGAACAGCTGCTTCTTGCCGCCGAAGTAGTAGTAGATCATCCGCTTGGTGGTGCGGGTGCGGGCCGCTATCTCCTCCACGCGGGCGCCGTCGTACCCGGCGCGGGCGAACTCGCGGGTGGCCGCGTCGAGGATGTCGGACCGGGTGCGGGCGGCGTCCGGTAACCGCCGCTCAGGGTACGCCGGTTCGTCGACAGTGGTCATCGCGTTCCTTCCGGCTGTCGGCGGGGCTGGTTACCGGTCTGTCGGCGATTGTAGAAGCCCCGCCCGCCGGACATGGAGACGGCCCGGAGCGACCAGTAGGTCACTCCGGGCCGTCCCGCCGCTCAGGGCTGCCGGTTCCACTCCGCGATCACGGGGCGCCCGTGCTCGGTGGACAGGCGGCTGACCGTGCCGGTGGCCAGCTGGAACAGCCGTCCCTCGCTGGGCGGCAGGCCCAGCCTGCGGGCCGTCAGCACCCGCAGTACGTGGCCGTGCGCGACGAGCAGCACATCGCCGTTGTCCGCGTCGAGCGCCTTCTCCACGCGGGCCAGCACCCGGTCGACCCGCGCCCCGATCTGCTCGGGCGACTCACCCGGATGCCCCTCGGGGCCGGGCACCGCCCCGTCGGTCCACAGGTCCCAGTCGGGCCGGGTGCGGTGGATGTCGACGGTGGTGATGCCCTCGTAGCCGCCGTAGTCCCACTCGCGCAGGTCGGGCTCGGTCTCGGTGCCGGTGACGCCCGCCAGTTCGGCGGTGCGCCGGGCCCGGCCGAGGGGGCTCGTCAGGGTGAGTGCGAAGTCCCGGTCGGCGAGGAGCGGGGCGAGCGAACTCGCCTGCTCCTCACCGTGCTCGGTGAGGGGCAGGTCGGTCCAGCTCGTGTGCTGGCCCGACCTGCTCCACTCCGTCTCGCCGTGGCGGACCAGCAGGAGGTCCCCCACGGCGGGTCAGCCCTTCTTCTCGACCGCGTGGCCGCCGAACTGGTTGCGCAGCGCGGCGATCATCTTCATCTGCGGCGAGTCGTCCTGACGGGACGCGAACCGCGCGAAGAGCGAGGCGGTGATGGCCGGGAGCGGCACCGAGTTGTCGATGGCCGCCTCGACGGTCCACCGGCCCTCGCCGGAGTCCTCGGCGTAGCCGCGCAGCTCGTCCAGGTGCTCGTCGTCGTCCAGCGCGTTGACCGCGAGGTCGAGCAGCCAGGAACGGATGACCGTGCCCTCCTGCCAGGAGCGGAAGATCTCCCGGACGTTGTCCACGGAGTTCGCCTTCTCCAGCAGCTCCCAGCCCTCGGCGTACGCCTGCATCATGGCGTACTCGATGCCGTTGTGGACCATCTTGGAGAAGTGCCCGGCGCCGACGCGGCCCGCGTGGACGTACCCGTACGGCCCGTCGGGCTTGAGGGCGTCGAAGATGGGCTGGAGGCGGTCGACGTTCTCCTTGTCGCCGCCGACCATCAGGGCGTAGCCGTTCTCCAGGCCCCAGACGCCGCCGGAGACGCCCGCGTCCACGAAGCCGATGCCCTTGATGGCCAGTTCGGCGGCGTGCTTCTCGTCGTCCGTCCAGCGGGAGTTGCCGCCGTCCACGACGACGTCGCCGGGGGAGAGCAGGTCCTTCAGCTCGTCGATGACGACCTGGGTGGCGGTGCCGGCCGGGACCATGACCCAGATGGTGCGCGGCGCGTCGAGCTTCTCGACCAGTTCGGCGAGGTCCTTGGCGTCGGTCAGTTCCGGGTTGCGGTCGTAGCCGATGACCTGGTGGCCCGCGCGGCGGATGCGCTCGCGCATGTTGCCGCCCATCTTGCCGAGGCCGATGAGTCCGAGCTGCATGTCAGTTCACTTCCTTGAGGGAGCGGTAGGCGGCGACGAGGGCCGTGGTGGAGGGGTCGAGGCCGGGGACGTCCGCGCCCTCGGTGAGGGCGGGTTCGATGCGCTTGGCGAGGACCTTGCCCAGCTCGACGCCCCACTGGTCGAAGGAGTCGATGTTCCAGACCGCGCCCTGCACGAACACCTTGTGCTCGTAGAGGGCGATGAGCTGGCCGAGCACGGAGGGGGTGAGCTCGCGGGCCAGGATCGTGGTGGTGGGGTGGTTGCCGCGGAAGGTGCGGTGGGCCACCTGCGCTTCGGCGACGCCTTCCTCGCGGACCTCTTCCTCGGTCTTGCCGAAGGCGAGGGCCTGGGTCTGGGCGAAGAAGTTGGCCATCAACAGGTCGTGCTGCGCCTTGAGTTCGTCACTCAGCTCGTCCACCGGACGCGCGAAGCCGATGAAGTCCGCCGGGATCAGCTTCGTGCCCTGATGGATCAACTGGTAGTAGGCATGCTGCCCGTTGGTACCGGGCGTACCCCACACCACCGGACCCGTCTGCCACTCCACCGGGCTGCCGTCCTTCTGCACGGACTTGCCGTTGGACTCCATGTCCAGCTGCTGCAGATAGGCGGTGAACTTCGACAGGTAGTGGCTGTACGGCAGCACCGCATGCGACTGCGCGTCGAAGAAGTTCCCGTACCAGATCCCCAACAGGCCCAGCAGCAGCGGCGCGTTCTCCTCCGCCGGAGCGGTACGGAAATGCTCGTCCACGGTGTGGAAACCGTCCAGCAGCTCACCGAACCGCTCCGGACCGATCGCGATCATCAGCGACAGGCCGATCGCGGAGTCGAAGGAGTACCGGCCGCCGACCCAGTCCCAGAACTCGAACATGTTGTCCGCGTCGATACCGAACCCGGTGACCTTCTCCGCGTTCGTCGACAGCGCCACGAAGTGCTTCGCCACGGCCTTGTCGTCACCGAGCGCGTCCAGCAGCCAGGTACGGGCCGACGTCGCGTTGGTGATCGTCTCGATCGTGATGAACGTCTTCGACGCCACGATGAACAACGTCTCCGCCGGGTCCAGATCCCGCACGGCCTCGTGGAGGTCGGCGCCGTCCACGTTCGACACGAACCGGACCGTGAGGTCGCGGTCGGTGAACGGGCGCAGCGCCTCGAACGCCATCGCCGGACCCAGGTCGGAGCCGCCGATGCCGATGTTGACGATGTTCCGGATGCGCTTGCCGGTGTGGCCCGTCCACTCGCCCGAGCGGACCCGGTCGGCGAAGCCCGTCATCTTGTCCAGCACCGCGTGCACGGCCGGGACGACATTCTCGCCGTCGACCTCGACCACCGCGCCCCGAGGCGCGCGCAGCGCGGTGTGCAGCACCGCCCGGTCCTCGGTCGTGTTGATCCGGTCACCCCGGAACATCGCGTCCCGCTGCCCGAACACATCGGTGGCGACGGCCAGTTCCTGGAGCAGGGCCAGGGTCTCGTCGGAGACCTGGTGCTTGCTGTAGTCGATGTGCAGGTCGCCCACCTGGACGACGTAGCGCTCGGCCCGGCCGGGGTCGGCGGCGAACAGCTCGCGCAGCTGCGGCTGACCGCCGGCGCGGTGGTCGGCGAGGGCCGTCCACTCGGGGCGCCGGGTGAGCTTGGGGGTGTCTGACGATACGTCGGACATCAGGCGTTCTCCTTGAGTGCCTCGCCGGTGAGGGCGACGGCGTACATCTCGTCCGCGTCGAGGCGGCGCAGCTCCTCGGCGATCAGCTCCGAGGTCGGGCGGACCTTCAGGGCCAGGGTGCGCGGCGGCTGGCCCGGCAGGGTCAGCGTGGCGAGGGGGCCCTCCGGGCGGTCGATGACGATCTCGCCGTTCTCGGTGCCGAGCCGCACGGCGGTGACCACCGGGCCGTCGGAGACCACACGGTCCACCTTGACGTGCAGCCGGGCCTCCAGCCAGCGCGCGAGCAGCTCGGCGCTGGGGTTGTCCGCCTCCGCCTCCACCGCGGCCGAGGTCACCTTCACCCGGGCCTGGTCCAGCGCGGCCGCGAGCATCGAGCGCCACGGGGTGAGCCGGGTCCAGGCGAGGTCGGTGTCACCCGGGGCGTAGGTGCGGGCGCGGGCGTCCAGCACCTGAAGCGGGTTGTCGACCGCGTACAGGTCGGTGATCCGGCGCTGGGCGAGCGCGCCGAGGGAGTCCTTCGCGGGCGCCTCCGGGGCGTCCACCGGCCACCAGACGACCACGGGGGCGTCGGGCAGCAGCAGCGGCAGCACCACGGAACCCGCGTGGTCGGACACCTCGCCGTAGGTGCGCAGCACGACCGTCTCACCGGCGCCCGCCTCGGAGCCGACCCGGACCTCGGCGTCGAGCCGGGAGGTGGTGCGGTCCCGCATGCGGGCGTGGCGCTTGATGACGACCAGGGTGCGCGAGGGGTGCTCGTGCGAGGCTTCCTCGGCGGCCTTGATGGCGTCGTAGGCATTTTCCTCGTCCGTGACGATGACCATCGTCAGGACCATGCCCACGGCCGGGGTGCCGATGGCGCGGCGGCCCTCCACCAACGCCTTGTTGATCTTGCTTGCCGTGGTGTCGGTCAGGTCGATCTTCATGGCCTGCGCCAGCTCCGTCCGTCTCGTGCGAGCATCTCGTCCGCTTCCTCGGGTCCCCAGCTTCCGGACGCGTACTGCGCCGGAGTGCCGTGCTCGTTCCAGTAGCGCTCGATCGGGTCGAGGATCTTCCAGGACTCTTCCACTTCCTGGGTGCGCGGGAACAGGTTGGCGTCGCCGAGCAGCACATCGAGGATGAGCCGTTCGTACGCCTCGGGGCTGGACTCGGTGAAGGACTCGCCGTACGCGAAGTCCATCGACACGTCCCGGATCTCCATGGAGGTGCCGGGCACCTTGGAGCCGAAGCGGACGGTCATGCCCTCGTCCGGCTGGACCCGGATGACGATCGCGTTCTGGCCCAGCTCCTCCGTGGCGGTGGAGTCGAACGGCGAGTGCGGGGCGCGCTTGAACACGACCGCGATCTCGGTGACGCGACGGCCCAGCCGCTTGCCGGTGCGCAGGTAGAACGGCACGCCCGCCCAGCGGCGGTTGTCGACCTCCAGCTTGATGGCCGCGTAGGTGTCGGTCTTCGACTTGGGGTCGATGCCGTCCTCGTCGAGGTAGCCGACGACCTTCTCGCCGCCCTGCCAGCCGGTGGCGTACTGGCCGCGCACGGTGTGCTCGCCCAGCTCGTCCGGGAGGCGGACCGACTTCAGGACCTTCAGCTTCTCGGTGAGCAGCGAGTCCGCGTCGAACGCGATCGGCTCCTCCATGGCGGTGAGCGCCATGAGCTGGAGCAGGTGGTTCTGGATCACGTCACGGGCGGCGCCGATGCCGTCGTAGTAGCCCGCGCGGCCGCCGATGCCGATGTCCTCGGCCATCGTGATCTGCACGTGGTCCACGTAGGAGCGGTTCCAGATGGGCTCGTACATCTGGTTGGCGAACCGCAGCGCCATGATGTTCTGGACGGTCTCCTTGCCCAGGTAGTGGTCGATCCGGAACACCTGGTCCGGCTCGAACACCTCGTGCACGACCTTGTTCAGCTCGTGCGCGCTCTCCAGGTCGTGACCGAACGGCTTCTCGATGACCGCGCGGCGCCAGGAGCCCTCGGGGGCGTCCGCCAGACCGTGCTTCTTGAGCTGCCGGACGACCTTCGGGAAGAACTTCGGCGGCACCGAGAGGTAGTACGCGAAGTTGCCGCCGGTGCCGCGGGAGGCGTCCAGCTCGTCGACGGCCTGCTTGAGCTGGTCGAAGGCGGTGTCGTCGTCGAAGTCGCCGGGGATGAAGCGCATGCCCTCGGCGAGCTGCTGCCAGACCTCCTCGCGGAACGGCGTCCGCGCGTGCTCCTTCACCGCGTCGTGGACGACCTGCGCGAAGTCCTGGTCCTCCCAGTCGCGGCGGGCGAAGCCCACCAGGGAGAAGCCCGGCGGCAGCAGACCGCGGTTGGCCAGGTCGTAGACGGCCGGCATCAGCTTCTTGCGGGACAGGTCGCCGGTGACACCGAAGATGACCAGGCCGGACGGGCCCGCGATCCGGGGCAGCCGGCGGTCCTGGGGGTCGCGCAGCGGGTTGTCCCAGTCGGCGGTGGGCGTGACCGGGACCTGGATGTCCTCGGCCTCGCGGACCGCGGCGGGCTTCGCCTTGGTCCGGGTCTTCCGCGCCTTGGGCTCGGCCTCGGCGGGAGCCGCCTCCGGCTCCGCCTCGGCGGCGTCCGCCTTCGCCGGCGCTGACTTGCTCGTCATTACGCGTCCACTCCCTTGCTCTTCAGGGACTCGGTCACGGCGCCCAGCAGCTCCAGCCAGGCCGCCTCGAACTTGGCGACGGCCTCGTCCTCGAGCTGCTGGACGACCTCGTCGTAGGAGATGCCCAGCTTCTCCACGGCGGCGAGGTCGGCACGGGCCTGCTCGTAGCGGCCGGTCACCGTGTCACCGGTGATGTCACCGTGGTCGGCGGTGGCCTTCAGCGTGCCCTCGGGCATCGTGTTGACGGTGCCGGGGGCGACCAGCTCGTCCACGTACAGGGTGTCCTTGTACGCCGGGTCCTTCACACCGGTGGAGGCCCACAGCGGGCGCTGCTTGTTGGCGTCGGCGGTGGCGAGCGCCTGCCAGCGGGCGGAGGAGAACACATCCTCGTACGCCTCGTAGGCCAGACGGGCGTTGGCGAGGGCGGCGCGGCCCTTCAGGCCGAGGGCCTCGTCGGTGCCGATCGCGGTCAGGCGCTTGTCGATCTCGGAGTCCACGCGGGACACGAAGAAGGACGCCACCGAGTGGATCTGGGACAGGTCCAGGCCGCGCTCCTTGGCCTTCTCCAGGCCCGCCAGGTAGGCGTCCATGACGGCGCGGTAGCGCTCCAGGGAGAAGATCAGGGTCACGTTGACGCTGATGCCCAGGCCGATGACCTCGGTGATGGCCGGGAGGCCCGCCTCGGTGGCCGGGATCTTGATCATCACGTTGGGGCGGTCGACCAGCCAGAACAGCTGCTTGGCCTCGGCGACCGTGGCGACGGTGTCGTGCGCCAGACGGGGGTCGACCTCGATGGAGACCCGGCCGTCCCGGCCGTCCGTGGCGTCGTACACACCGCGCAGCACGTCGGCGGCGTCGCGCACGTCGGCGGTCGTCATCATCCGCACGGCCTCGTCGACCGTGACACCGCGCACCGCGAGGTCGGTGAGCTGCTCCTCGTACCCCTCACCGGAGCCGATGGCGGCCTGGAAGATCGACGGGTTGGTGGTGACGCCGACGACGCCGCCGTCCGTCACGAGGGCGGCCAGGCTGCCCGAGGTGATCCGCTTGCGCGACAGGTCGTCCAGCCACACCGACACGCCCTCGTCGGCGAGACGCGTGAGGGCCTTGGGGGTGCTGATTGCTTCGGTCACAGTGCTCATCTTTCTTCGTCGCGTAATTCTGTGTCGCGGAGGATCAGGCGCGCGCGGCGGCCAGCGAGGCGCGGGCGGCGGCGGCGACGTTCTCGGGGGTGAAGCCGTACTCGGCGAACAGGGTGTTCGCGTCGGCGGAGGCGCCGAAGTGCTCCAGGGAGACGATGCGGCCCGCGTCACCCACATAGCGGTACCAGGTCAGACCGATGCCCGCCTCGACGGCGACGCGCGCCTTCACGGCGGCGGGCAGCACGCTCTCGCGGTAGGCGGCGGACTGCTGGTCGAACCACTCGACACACGGCACGGACACCACGCGGGTACCGGTGCCCTCGGCCTCCAGGGCGTCCCGGGCGGCCATGGCGAGCTGGACCTCGGAACCGGTCGCCATGATGATCACCTCCGGGACCTCGGTCGAGGAGTCGGCGAGGACGTAGCCGCCCTTGGCCGCGTCCTCGTTCGGAGCGTACGTCGGTACGCCCTGACGGGTGAGGGCGAGGCCGTGCGGGGCCGGGTCGGTGGAGTGCCGCTTCAGGATCTCGGCCCAGGCGATGGCGGTCTCGTTGGCGTCCGCCGGGCGGACCACGTTCAGGCCCGGGATGGCGCGCAGCGAGGCCAGGTGCTCGACCGGCTGGTGGGTCGGGCCGTCCTCGCCGAGGCCGATGGAGTCGTGGGTCCACACGTAGGTGACCGGCAGCTGCATCAGGGCCGCCATACGGACGGCGTTGCGCATGTAGTCGGAGAACACCAGGAAGGTGCCGCCGTAGATGCGAGTGTTGCCGTGCAGGGCGATGCCGTTCATCTCCGCGCCCATGGAGAACTCACGGATACCGAAGTGGACGGTACGGCCGTACGGGTTCGCCTCGGGCAGCGGGTTGCCCGCGGGGAGGAAGGAGCTGGTCTTGTCGATCGTGGTGTTGTTGGAGCCCGCGAGGTCGGCCGAGCCGCCCCACAGCTCCGGCAGCACCGGGCCGAGCGCCTGGAGGATCTTGCCGGACGCGGCGCGGGTGGCGACGGACTTGCCCTCCTCGAAGGTGGGGAGCGCGTCCTGCCAGCCCTCGGGCAGCTCGCCCTTGGAGACGCGGTCGAACAGCTCGGCGCGCTCGGGCTGGGCGGTGCGCCACTCGGCGATCTTCTTGTCCCAGGCGGCGTGCTCCTCGGCACCCCGGTCCAGGGCGCGGCGGGCGTGGCGCAGGACCTCGTCGGAGACCTCGAAGGTCTGCTCCGGGTCGAAGCCGAGGACGCGCTTGGTGGCCGCGATCTCCTCGTCGCCCAGGGCGGAGCCGTGGGACGCCTCGGTGTTCTGCGCGGTCGGCGCGGGCCAGGCGATGATCGTGCGCATGGCGATGATGGAGGGGCGGCCGGTCTCGGCCTTGGCGGCCTCCAGCGCGGCGTGCAGCGCGGGGACGTCCACGTCGCCGTCGGCGGTGGGCTCGATGCGCTGGGTGTGCCAGCCGTACGCCTCGTACCGCTTCAGGACGTCCTCGGACAGGGCGGTCGCGGTGTCGCCCTCGATGGAGATGTGGTTGTCGTCGTAGAGGAAGACCAGGTTGCCGAGCTTCTGGTGGCCCGCGAGCGAGGACGCCTCGGCGGAGACACCCTCCTCCAGGTCGCCGTCGGAGACGATCGCCCAGATGGTGTGGTCGAAGGGGGAGGTGCCCTCGGGGGCCTCCGGGTCGAAGAGGCCACGCTCGTAGCGGGCGGCCATCGCCATGCCCACCGCGTTGGCGGCACCCTGGCCGAGCGGGCCGGTGGTGGTCTCCACACCGGCCGTGTGGCCGTACTCGGGGTGGCCGGGGGTCTTCGAGCCCTGGGTGCGGAACGCCTTGAGGTCGTCCAGCTCCAGCTCGTAGCCCGCCAGGAAGAGCTGGGTGTAGAGGGTCAGCGAGGTGTGACCGGGGGAGAGGACGAAGCGGTCACGGCCGGTCCACTCCGGGTCGGCCGGGTCGTGCTTCATCACCTTCTGAAAGATCGTGTACGCGGCAGGCGCGAGGCTCATCGCGGTGCCGGGGTGGCCGTTGCCGACCTTCTGCACCGCGTCGGCCGCGAGAAGCCGGGCCGTGTCGACGGCGCGGCGGTCGAGATCGGTCCACTCGAAGCTCTCGGGGGTCTGCGTGCTCATCTTCAAGAAGTCCTCTTCAGAAGCGGGGATGTCGATCAAACGCGTTCAAACTTAAAAGTCTGACTTTTTCGCGGAAAGGTCGGGGTGTGTCAGCCTGTGGTGAATCTGGGACACCGATCGCTTGATAGGAACGGCAAATCGAACATGGCGGACAGATCGCCTCAAGGCGTGGGTCGCGGCAGCACGGACGGTGACGGGATCAGGACCTTCCCCTTCCCGACCGAGCTGGCCGTGGGTGGTGTCGGCATGCAGGTCGGCGCCATGGGTGAGGACCGCACCTGGCATGCGGATGCCCCGCTGGACCGGGTCCATCGCATCGACTTCCACGTCGTCATGCTGTTCACCGAGGGTCCGGTCCGGCACATGATCGACTTCGCCGAGTACGAGGTCGGCGCCGGTGACGTGCTCTGGATCCGTCCCGGCCAGGTGCACCGCTTCTCCCGCACCAGCCGGTACCGGGGCACCGTCCTCACCATGCAGCCCGGCTTCCTGCCCCGCGCCACCGTCGAGGCGACGGGCCTGTACCGCTACGACCTGCCCCCGCTGCTGCATCCCGACCCGGCGCAGCTCGCCGCGCTGGAGAACTCCCTCGCCCAGCTCGGCCGCGAGTACGAGGACACCTCCACGCTGCCGCTCAGCCTGCACACGGCCGTCCTGCGGCACAGCCTCACCGCTTTCCTGCTCCGCCTCGCCCACCTCGCCGCCAGCTCCGCCGAGGCCAACCGGAGCCAGGCGGACACCACCTTCACCCTGTTCCGGGACGCGGTGGAGCGCGGCTTCCCCACCAACCACAGCGTCAACGCCTATGCCGACGCGCTCGGTTACTCCCGCCGCACCCTCGTCCGCGCGGTGCGCGCCGCCACCGGGCAGACCCCCAAGGGCTTCATCGACAAGCGCGTGGTCCTGGAGGCCAAGCGCCTCCTCGCCCACACCGACATGCCCATCGGTCGGGTCGGCGCGGCGATCGGCTTCCCGGACGCGGCCAACTTCTCCAAGTACTTCCAGCTGCACACCGGGGTCACGCCGGTCGGGTTCCGGGCGGAGCTCCGCTGACACCTGGACTTCATCCCGAAGTCACGTTCCGGTCTCGCTTCGGTTGTGAAGACAACTTCCCCAGTTCTTCACGGGTCTCGCACACGCACAGTGTGAGAGAGGCTCAGGGGGACACATGAATCGTCCGGGACGATCACAGGCGCCGGTTCGGGGCGCGCGCAAGGCGTGGCTCAAGGGGGTCGGGGCCGGGCTGCTGGTCTGCGCCCTCGTCACCGGGTGCGGCGGCGGGGACGAGGAGAAGGCGGCCGCGGCCGTCAAGCCGGGGCCCACGGTGACGGTCACCGCGACCGTCACGGCCACACCGGCCCTGCTGGAGAGCCAGGTGAAGAGCACGGTCGCCGACGCGACCGGGGCCGCCGAGGAGCACGGCTACCGCGTCACCGCGCACGACGCGAGCCAGAAGGACGCGTCCCCGGCGGACGACTGGACGGTCTGCTTCGAGAAGTACGGCCGGGACAGCGTCGACTTCGGGGCCGTCGCGTCCGGGGCGCCGTGCCCCAAGGCGGACGGCGGCCCGATCCCGTGGCCGACGATGCCGGGGGTGATCGGCCGTACGTACGCGGCCGCCGCCACGGCCGTCGGCGGGGTGACGAAGGGAGACATCTCCGTCAAGGCGTCCTACCAGGACGAGCGGGTCGCCGCGGAGCACGACGACTGGAAGGTGTGCTTCCAGTCGCCGGACGCCGGGACGAAGGTCGTCGGCGACCGGGATGTCACGCTGTGGCTGACCAAGGGCGGGTGCCCGGCGGCGACGGGGACGTACAAGGACAAGACCAACGACCCGGATTACACGCCGCCGGTCGCGGCGGACAGCGGCAGCGGTGGGTCTTCCGGCTCGTCCGGCTCTGCAGGCTCCTCCTCCTCCAGCAGCAGCGGTGGTGGCGGCGCCGGCACCACCTGCGAGATCGTCTCGAACGCCGGGAACTGCTACAACGCGGGCCAGTTCTGCCGCAACGCGGACGTCGGCAGCTCCACCCACGCGGGGAACGGGCGGCTGATCTTCTGCCGGGACGAGGGCAGCCGGAACCGCTGGAACTACTGACGGCGGGCGGCGCCGGACGCGATCACCTCCGGCGCCGCCGCCTTCGTCAGTGCGCGAAGCTGAACCAGTTGACGTTCACGAAGTCGGCCGGCTGGCCGCTGCTGAAGGTCAGATACACGTCATGGGTGCCGGTGACCCCGCTGATGTTGGCCGGGATGGTCTGCCAGTTCTGCCAGCCGCCGGTGCCGGACAGGGCGAAGCTGCCGACGGGGGCGTTGGACCGGCTGTCGAGCCGCACCTCCACCAGGCCGCCCACCCCGGACGCCGCCCCGCCGGCCACCCGGGCCTTGAACTGCTTGGCGGGCGTCGAGCCGAAGTTGACGCCCTTGTACTGCGCCCAGTCGCCGTTGGAGACATAGCTGAGGTTCTGGCCGCCACCGGAGTCCGTGGTGGTCTCGGTGTTCAGGCCGGACTGGCTGTCGAAGGACTCGGCCTGGATGGTGCCGTAGGCGTCACGGTTGCCGGTGGGCGGGGGAGTGGTGCCGCCACCGCTGCCGGACTGGAGCACCTGGACGTAGTCCACGGTCATCGGGTGGCCCGGGTCGGTGTCGGCGTAGGGGCCGCCGCCGAAGGCGCCCGGGAAGCCGCCGCCCATCGCCACGTTGAGGATGAGGAAGTAGCCGTGCTTCGTGGCGTTGTTCCAGGTCGTGGCGTCGAACTGGTTCGCCCGCACGGTGTGCAGGTTCACCCCGTCGACGTAGAAGCGGATCTCCTCGACGGAGGTCGAGCGGTCCCACTCCATCGCGTAGGTGTGGAACGCGGACTGGCAGGTGCTGCCGGGGCAGGCCACGGAATTGCCCACGCCCGTGGTCTCGTTGCAGGGGCCGCCGGGGTTGGTGCCGCAGTGGAACGTGGACCAGACGGTGTTCAGGCCCTGGACGTTCTCCATGATGTCCAGCTCACCGACGCCCGGCCAGTTCTGGTAGTTGCCCCGGTACGGCGCTCCCAGCGCCCAGAACGCCGGCCAGTAGCCCTTGGCCGCCGCGCCGGTGACGTTCGGCATCTGGATGCGCGCCTGCACCCGCAGCTTGCCGCCCGACGGGGGCTGGAAGTCGGTGCGGTTGGTCTCGATCCGGCCCGAGGTCCAGCGGCCGGAGGAGTCGCGGCGCGGGGTGATCTGCAGGTTGCCGTTGCCGTCGAGCGCGACGTTGCTGGTGCTGTTGGTCATCGTCTCGACCTCGCCGGTGCCCCAGTTGGCGGCGCCACCGGGATACGAAGTCCCGGTGTCGTACTGCCAGTTCGAGGTGTTCACACCGGAGCCCGCCGAGCCGTTGAAGTCGTCCAGGAACACCTGGGTCCAGCCGGACGGCGGGGTGGGCGCCGAGGCGTCGGCGGGGGCGATGGCCGCCAGCGCGGTCACGGCCGCGAGACCCAGCGTGCCGACTGCGGCGATCAACGCCCGCCGGACGGAACGCCGACGTCTGCCACCGGCCGGGGAGGTGCCGGAGGTTTCACTCATGGGGGTGCCTTCCGGGGTACGGGGTGAAGTGCGGGGGTGTCCCCGAGAGCGCTCCGGGAGCTCTCCGAGCCTTCTGAGAGCGCTCTCAAGGTGCGGTCAATGTGCTCTCCACGCCTGCGGGCGTCAAGGGTTGAAGCAAGGAAACTCTTTGCACGGCACGGGAGTTCACGCAATGAAGGCGTCCGTACCGGTGCAAGTCGCGTATGTGGCGGGACACGCCGTCCCGGTTCCTCCCCGGACCGGCGTGCCATGATCGAGTCAGGTGCGCCGGAAAGGATGAGACGTGAGGCTGACGATTCTGGGCGGCGGCGGCTTCCGCGTGCCGCTCGTGTACGGCGCGCTGCTGGCCGACCGCGGCGAGGGCCGGGTGAGCGAGGTCGTCCTGCACGACGTGGACACCGCCCGGCTGGACGCGGTGACCCGGGTGCTGGCCGAGCAGGCGGCCGGGGTGCCGGACGCGCCCGCCGTGCGGGCCACCGGCGACCTGGACGAGGCGCTGCTCGGGGCCGACTTCGTGTTCTCCGCGATCCGGGTCGGCGGGCTGCGCGGGCGGGCCGAGGACGAGCGGGTGGCGCTGGCCGAGGGGGTGCTCGGGCAGGAGACGGTGGGCGCCGGGGGCATCGCCTACGGACTGCGGACCGTGCCCGTCGCCGTCGACATCGCCCGCCGGGTGGCCCGGCTCGCCCCCGACGCCTGGGTCATCAACTTCACCAACCCGGCCGGACTGGTCACCGAGGCCATGTCCCGGCACCTCGGCGACCGGGTCATCGGCATCTGCGACTCCCCGGTCGGCCTCGGCCGTCGCGTCGCCCGCGCCCTGGGCGCCGACCCGCGCGAGGCGTTCGTCGACTACGTCGGCCTCAACCACCTCGGCTGGGTACGCGGTCTGCGCGTCGCCGGACGCGACGAACTCCCGCGCCTGCTGGCCGACCCGGACCGGCTCGGCTCCTTCGAGGAGGGCAGGCTGTTCGGCCCGGAATGGCTGCGCTCCCTCGGCGCCATCCCCAACGAGTACCTGCACTACTACTACTTCAACCGCGAGACCGTACGCGCCTACCAGCAGGCCGAGCTGACCCGTGGCGCCTTCCTGCGCGACCAGCAGTCACGGTTCTACACCGACGCGCTGCGGCCCGGCGGGTCCGCGCTGCGGGCCTGGGAGGACACCCGCGCCGAGCGCGAGGCGACGTACATGGCGGAGAACCGGGAGAGCGCCGGGGCCGGGGAGCGCGAGGAGGAGGATCTGTCGGGCGGCTACGAGCAGGTGGCGCTCGCGCTGATGCGGGCCATCGCCCGCGACGAGCGCACCACCCTGATCCTCAACGTCCGCAACCGGTCCACGCTCGCCGCGCTGGACGCGGACGCGGTGATCGAGGTTCCCTGCCTGGTCGGCGCGGACGGCGCGCATCCGCTGGCCACGGACCCGCTGCCCGGCCACGCCACCGGTCTGGTCTGCTCGGTGAAGGCGGTCGAGCGGGAGGTGCTGGCCGCCGCCGAGTCGGGATCGCGGGAGACGGCGGTGAAGGCGTTCGCGCTGCATCCGCTGGTCGACTCGGTCGGCGTGGCCCGGCGGCTGGTCGACGGTTACACCGCCGTCCACCCGGAGTTGGCGTATCTGAAGTGAACACGGGTGGGGGGCCGCTCCGCCGAGCGGCCCCCCACGCGGGTCGTACGAGGCTCAGCCGGTGAAGCCCGCCGTGATCGAGGTGAACTGCCAGGTGCTCTGGTTGATGCCGGAGCAGTTGCTCACCACGCCACCGCCCGCGCACGGCCGGTCCCGGTTGACCGCCCAGTAGGCGAGCCGGGCGATGTGGTGCGAGTTGGACCAGTCGCGGATCTTGGTCCAGATCTCCGGAGTGGTGTTCTCCTGCTGGTCGGACAGGCCGTTCATGCCGGAGATGCCGATGTGGGAGTACGCGGTGGCGTCGTCCCAGCCGAAGGTCGACTTCAGCTTGGCCTTGAGGCCCTCCGCCGCGTTCACCGTGTTGCCGTACATGTCCGAGCCGCCGCCGAAGTCGAACGGCATGATCGTGAACACGTCGATGTCGGCGCCGATCGACTTGGCCTGCTCGATGAGCCGGTTGCCGTAGTAGGTCGGGCCGGTGGTCGTGGTGCCGAAGGTGACGATGGTCTTCAGGCCGGGGTTGTTGGCCTTGACCGTCTTCAGCGCGGTGAGGATCTTCGCCTGCACGGCCTCGTTCTCGAACTCGTCCGTGTTCTCGATGTCCATGTCGATCGATTTCAGCGAGTAGGCGTCGATCACCTTCTGGATCGCGCCCGCCAGCGCGCTCGCCGAGGAGCAGTTGGCGCCGAGCTTGCTGCCCTGCCAGCCGCCGAACGACGGCACGATGTCACCGCCCGCCGAGCGGATCTGGTTGATCGCGGTCTGGTCGGCCCCGCCGGTCAGCGGCCTGCTGCCGTCCCAGGACGGGGTGCAGCCGCCGGAGTCCAGCACGAACGCCATGGTGAACCACTTCACCCCGGTCGCGTTCATCACCGTCGCCGGGTTCGGCGGGTCGCCCCAGCCCTCGTACAGATACGGCGCGGCCTGCTTGAAGGTGCCGCCGCCCGAGCCCGCGTTCGTCGTCACCGCGACCGAGTTGGAGGCGCCGGAGCTGTTCCCGGCCGCGTCCCGCGCCTTCACGGTGAAGGTGTACGCCGTGCTCGGCGAGAGCCCGCTGACCGTGGCCGTGGTGCCGGAGACGCTGAGCACCTGGTTGGAGCCGCTGTAGATGTCGTACGCGGTGACGCCCACGTTGTCGGTGGCCGCGTTCCACTTCAGCGAGACGCTGTTGGAGGTCTTGCCGGTCGAGGTGAGGCCGCCCGGCGTGCTCGGCGCCTGGGTGTCGCCGTTCCCGCCGCCGCCCGGCCCGTCCAGGCTGATGTCGTCGGCCTGGTAGGAGCCCTGCGCGTACCAGCCGTGCACGTACACCTTGGCGCTGTTCTGCGAGGCGCCGGTGGTGAAGGAGACGCTGAGCTGGCTGTACGCCGAGGGGGAGGAGGTCCAGGTCGAGGCGCCGCCGTCCACCCCGAGGTAGACGTACGAGCCGCGGACCCAGCCGGTGAGGGTGTACGCGGTGTTCGGCTTGACGGCGACGGTCTGCGCGCACTGCGCGGTGTCGCTCGAACTCACCGCGCCCTGCAACGCCTTGGAGCCACCGTGCACGGGGGAGGACACGACCGAGCCGAGGTTGCCGGAGCAGTTCCAGGGGGACAGGCCGCCCGACTCGAAGCCGGGATTGGTGAGTACGTTGGCCGCCTGGGCGGTGCCCGGCAGGGCGACGGCCCCGCCGAGCGCGAGAGCGGCGGAGCCGAGCAGGGCGAGAAGCCGGCGTCTGGGACGCCCGAGAAGGTGTCGCACGCGATCTCCCTGATGGTATGGGGGCGTTCGGGAGTGCACCGGGGTGCGGGAAGTGCGGGACGAGCCTGCGGAGAGTGCGCCCCCCAAAGTGGTATGGACCAATCCAACTGTCAAGGGACAGTACGGGATTGGTCCATACCGGGATGGTGACCGAGTGCTACAACGGCAGCGCGGCTCCGGCTTCCGCCGCTGCGGCGGCCGACGCGGCGAGCGGGGCGGCGGGCGCGGGCAGCCGCACCTCCGCCTCCTCGGGGTCCAGGTCCGGGAGGGTCGTCGGGCCCAGCGGCCGGGGGCCGGAGACGACCGCGTAGTCCTGGCCCAGGAACGGCGGCTCGACCGTGCCCGGGTCGTCGCCCAGCGCCAACTGCACCGCAGCCCAAGGGGCGTTGACCCCGCAGAGGGAGAGCTGGTGCAGGCCGCCCGCGGCACGGGTGTTGACGTCGAGCAGCACCGGCCGGTCGCCCAGCATGCGGAACTGGACGTTGGACAGGTAGTGCAGCCCGAAGCCCTCCGCGACCAGCCGGGCCGGGCCGAGCCACCGCTCGTCCAGGGTGAAGCCGCGACGCCGCCCGTTCTTGGTGCGGCCCACCATCAGCCGGGTCCGGTTGTCCGGGCCGGTCAGGCAGTCCACCGACACCTCCGGCTGCTCCAGCCTCGGCATCACCAGCAGGTTCACCGGCTCCTCGGCCTCCCGCAGCGCGGCCACGACGAGATCCAGCTGCACATACGGGCTGGGGAAGCCGCTCAGATGCGCCAGCGAGAACGGCGAACGGGTGATCATCCGGAAGCCGACCCCACCCGCACCACTGGCGGGCTTGAAGCACGGCCGGTACCCGGCCCCCTCCAACTCCTGAACAGCCGCGATGAGTTCGTCCGCATTACGGGCCCGGAACCACGGCGGCACCGGCACGCCCACCGAGCGGACCGCCTCGTACGCGGTCACCTTGTCCTCGAACACCGCCACCGCCTCCGGCGTCGGCGCCAGCAGGGCCGTGCCCGCCGCGGCGAAGTCGGCGCGGTGCGCCACGATCGCCGCCTGGTGCAGCCGGGGCACGAAGACATCGACGCCACGCCGTGCGCACTGGTCGAGCGCGTACTCGACGTACCCGGCCGGGGACAGCCCCTCCGGCTCCAGCGCGGCGGTGTCGGCGGCGGCCAGCACGGGCGAGTCCGGGTCGCCGTGCGTCGCGTGGATCTCCACGGCGCGGTCGCTCGGATTTCTCCGCAGCTGATCCATGAAGAACACGTTCTCCGCGTACGTGCGGTTGAGCCAGACGCGTACGCGAGAGACCATGCGGGGCCGCCTTTCGGGGGTTTTCGGGCAGGACTCAGCGGTCCGCGCCCGGACAGGAGGAAGGAAGGGACACCAAACCGCCCTCGGAAAAGGGGTGTTGGGCGGTGAGTGATGGGGCGATCATACGGCCTGCGCGGAGCGGTTCGTGCAACGCGCGTGTTACGGATTCGCCGGGCGCGTCGACCCCGGCCCGCCCCTGCCACGCCGACCCCGCGGCACCCCGCGCGCACCGGCCGCCCTTGCCCGCGCCCCGGCCGATGTGCTGTCGTGGTGCCGCGCCGCACACTGCCGTGGGAGGTCGGGTACCGGTGATCGAGGAGCTGCTGCCGGACCCGGTGGTCGCCGTGGAGTCGTACGGCGTCCCGGACGACGACCCGGACACCGCGCTCTACCCGGAGGAACGGGCACTGGTGGCCCGCGCGGTCGCCAAGCGGCGCCTGGAGTTCACCTCCGCACGCGTCTGCGCGCGGCGCGCGATGGAGAAGCTCGGCCACCCGCCCGCGCCCGTGCCGACCGGCGAGCGCGGAGCCCCGGTGTGGCCGGACGGCCTGCTCGGCAGCATGACCCACTGCGACGGCTACCGGGGTGCGGCGCTGGCCCGCTCGGGTGACCTCGCCTCCCTCGGCATCGACGCCGAGACGCACGAACCGCTGCCCGAGGGCGTCCTCGACGCCATCTCCCTGCCCGCCGAACGGGACCGCCGGCGAGCGCTGGCCGCCGCCCGGCCCGGCGTGCACTTCGACCGGCTGCTGTTCAGCGCCAAGGAGTCCGTGTACAAGGCGTGGTTCCCGCTGGCCCGCGCCTGGCTGGACTTCTCCGAGGCGGACATCGAGCTGGTCGCCACGCACGACGACCGGGGCACCTTCCACGCCCGGCTGCTCGTCCCGGGCCCCCTGGTGGGCGGCACCCGGCTGACCGGGTTCGACGGCCGCTGGCTGATCGCCGACGGACTGGTCCTCACGGCGGTGACCGTCCCGGCGCCCTGAGCCCTACGGACACCAGGCGCGCAGCAGCTCGAAGAACTCGTCCTCGTTCCCCGCCAACCCCGCGCGTTCCAGCGCCTGTTCGGCCTCCGCCAGCACGGACGGCGGAACCATGGCCGGGGCCGCTTCCGGCGGGCCGTCCAGCGTGGCGCGCACGGTGTGCAGCAGCCGCAGATACGCCTGGACGGCGGTGCGCTCACGGTCGGTCAGTACGGCGGTCGGCATCGGTCGGCTCCCCGGTCGGCGGCACGGTTCACGCACGCTGGCGCCACGCGCCGCCCCTCGCGGCACGCAGGGGTCCAGCTTGCCGTCCGCCACTGACAACGCCGCCGTTCCAGGCCGCCCGGGGTCCCCCGTACGGCCCATCCGTAGCCCTGCCGCCCGGCTCCCCGTACGGCCGATCCGCTAGCCCTGCGGCCCCGGATACCCCAGCGACGTACCGATGCGTCCCGCCACGTCGTCCCGGCGCACCGGGCCGGTCAGTGACGAACCCGTCATCCGGGTACGGCACTTGCTCGCCAGTAGCAGGCCGAACGTCTCCGCGTCCCGTTCCTCGTCCGCGTCGAAGCGGGTGCGCGCGGCGACCCGGTGCACGGCCGCCCGCAGCGCGTCCCGGTCGGTGTCGTCCGTCAGCAGCCGGGTGGCCACGCCCATGCCGAGGCCGTCGACCCGGTGCGCGGCATGATCGGTCTGCATGTGCCACAGCTCATGGCCGAGGATCACCAACTGGTGGTCGGGGGCGGTGCGTTCCTCCACCACGACCAGATCACGGTCGGTCATGTCCAGCCACAGCCCGCTGGCCGTGCCGGGCGGGAAGGCCGACGTACGGAAGTGCACCGGGCGGCCGCGCCTGCGGCTCATCGCCGAGCACAGGGAGTGGTACAGCTCCGCGGGCGGCACCGGGGCGGGGCGCCGGTCGAGCTGTCCGACCAGCTCGGCGCACAGCCGCCGCATGCCCTTCGCGGTGCTCTTGGCGGTGTTCCTGGAGCCCATCCCGTTCACGACCCCGGCTGCCGGACGCTCTCCAGGAGCATGTCGAGCCACTCCGCGACCTTGTCCCGGTGCTGGTCCGTGGGGAGCTGGGCGGCCCGCCAGGCGATCCCGCGCACCCCGTGGTCCTGGAGCAGCCGCTCCAGCGGGTCCTGTGCGGCGCCGGAGGCGGCTCGCTCCCGGTCCGCCAGATTCTGGAGCAGCTCCTGCTCGATGTGCTGCAAGGCGCCGGCCAGCGCCTCGGGGTCCTCCGCCGTGAGAAAACCGGCGTGCACGTGGAAGAACCGCTGGAGCGCGTCGCAGTGCTCCATCGTCGGCCGCCGGTCACCGTTGATCAGGGCGCCCGCCTGCTGCCGGGACATGCCCGCGCCGTCCGCGATCTCCTGCTGGGTGTATCTGCGGCCGCCGGGCTTCAGCCGGGTGCGGCGCAGCAGGTCGAGGCGTTGCAGGAAGCGGGCCTGTACATCCGGTTCACCGGCCGGGCGGCCGCAGAGCAGCGCCTTGACCACCGGTTCCGGGACCCCGCTGCCGACCGAGAGCCGGACGGTGTCGAAGACCTCGGAGTGCGGGACGCCGAGCCGGTCGGCGAGCGCGGTGACACGGGCGACGACGGCCGGCAGCCGAGCGGTCGCCGTGGCGCCCGGATTCTCGTAGCCATCCGTCACCGACAGAACTCCTACGTCTCTCAAGGGCCGCGCGAGATCGGGCGCGCTTGTCACCCCCGGCCGCCGTGAACATCCCGGAGAGTAGCCCGTGGTTCGAACCCGCATCCAGGTCTCGCCACAACTGTGGCGAATTTCAGCCGTCAACAGGCATGGAATGCCACGATAGTTGACACCGCTCTCGTCGGCGCAGCAGGATCGCAGCGCCGCGTACGGGCGGCCGAGGCAAGAGGGGTGACCACCCGATGGCACATCAGGCGGGAGGGCGGCGACCGGTACCCCGGTCCGTCCCCGAGAGCGGTGCGGCCCGAGCGTATCTGGACGACTACGCCGCCGTGGTGGAGGCCGCTCCGCACCCCTCGCTCGTCGTGGACCACCGCTGGCGGGTCATCCTGGCCAACGACGCCTTCGCCACCCTCTTCGGCGAGGTGCGGGACCATCCCACCGCGATGCCCGGAGACAACTTCCTGCGGTTCGTCCTCTTCCACCCCGACGCGGGCCGGGTGCTCGGCGAGCACGAGCCGGGCTGGTGCCTGCCGATGCTGGCCCAGCTGAAGACCGCGCTGGAGGGGTACGGCCACGATCACGAACTCCAGGCGATACGCCGGGACGTGGCGCACGACCCGATCATGGACGCCGCCTACCGGCAGGGCCTGCCGTACTGGATGCACGCGGTCGGCGAGAGCGGCGCCCGGCTCGACGGCGCCGTACGCCTGCTGCACCACCCGGACCCGCGCCGGGGCACCGCCGAGTGCCGGGTGGTGGACGAGACCCCGCCGCTCCTGCGCGACCTGGGCCACCGGCGCCTGACGATGATCCCCCGGCAGCCGTCCGCCACCGCCCGCCGCGCCCACCTGACGATCGTCCCCACTTCCTAGACCCGGCCCGGCCCCGTCGGTGTTCAGGTCATCGACGGCGCCGGGCCATCCGCACCCGGGACGACGCCCCACGTTACGCAAGCAGCTTGCGTAAATTGCGCTACCCTTGCGCGCATGACGCGACGACTTGCGGAAGTGGCGAAGAAGGTCGGGGTCAGCGAGGCCACGGTCAGCCGGGTGCTCAACGGCAAGCCCGGAGTGTCCGAAGCCACCCGGCAGTCGGTCCTCACCGCCCTGGACGTCCTCGGTTACGAGCGGCCCACCCAGCTGCGCGGCGAACGCGCCCGCCTGGTCGGCCTGGTCCTGCCGGAACTCCAGAACCCGATCTTCCCGGCGTTCGCCGAAGTCATCGGCGGCGCGCTCGCCCAGCTCGGGCTGACCCCGGTGCTGTGCACCCAGACCAAGGGCGGCGTCTCGGAGGCCGACTACGTCGAACTCCTCCTCCAGCAGCAGGTCTCCGGCGTCGTGTTCGCCGGTGGCCTCTACGCGCAGGCCGACGCCCCGCACGACCACTACCGCAGGCTCGCCGACCGCAACATCCCGGTCGTGCTGGTCAACGCGGCCATAGAGCGCCTGGGTTTCCCCGCCGTCTCCTGCGACGACACGGTCGCCGTCGAGCAGGCGTGGCGGCACCTCGCCTCCCTCGGCCACGAGCGCATCGGCCTGGTCCTCGGTCCCGGCGACCACGTGCCCTCCGCCCGCAAGCTCGCCGCCGCCCGCGCGCTGGCCGGTGACCTGCCGGACGCCCACGTGGCCCGCGCCATCTTCTCCATCGAGGGCGGTCACGCCGCCGCCTCCCGGCTGATCGACCAGGGCGTCACCGGCATCATCTGCGCCAGCGACCCGCTCGCCCTCGGCGCGGTGCGGGCCGCCCGGCGCAAGGGACTCGACGTGCCGGGCCGGATCTCCGTGGTCGGCTACGACGACTCGGCGTTCATGAACTGCACCGAGCCCCCGCTGACCACCGTGCGCCAGCCCATCGAGGCGATGGGCCGGGCCGCCGTGGAACTGCTGAACGCGCAGATCGGCGGCAGCGCGGTCCCCGCCGAGGAGCTGCTGTTCGAACCCGAGCTGGTGGTCCGGGGCTCCACCGCGCAAGCCCCGCGCGACTGAGCGCTCCGGGGAGCCAACTAGCTGTCGAATAATTACAGATTACGCGCGACATCTTGCGGCCAGGTGTCGTCGGTGCTTGAGTGTGCGGCGCCCACCGCTCCTGCCTTGAGGGGTCCACCGATGAGAAGCACCGGGTTCCGCCGCACCGTCGCCGCGATCGGCGTCTGTTCCTCCCTCGCCCTCACCGCAGCAGCCTGCGGCTCGGACGACGACAGCTCGGCGGGCGGCAAGACCCGCATCACCGTCAACTGCGAGCCGCCCAAGAGCGCCAAGGTCGACCGCCGGTTCTTCGACGAGGACATCGCCTCCTTCGAGAAGACCCACCCGGACGTCGACGTCGTCGCCCACGACGCCTTCCCCTGCCAGGACCCGAAGACCTTCGACGCCAAGCTCGCCGGTGGCCAGATGGAGGACGTGTTCTACACCTACTTCACCGACGCCCGGCATGTGGTCGACATCCACCAGGCCGCGGACCTCACCCCGTACCTGAAGGACCTCAAGAGCTACGAGTCGATCCAGAAGCAGCTCCGGGACATCTACACCGTCGACGGCAAGGTCTACGGCATCCCGCGCACCGGCTACTCGATGGGGCTGATCTACAACCGCGCCCTGTTCAAGAAGGCCGGCCTCGACCCCGAGAAGCCCCCGGCCACCTGGGACGAGGTCCGCGCCGCCGCCAAGAAGATCGCCGGACTCGGCAACGGCACCGTCGGCTACGCCGACTACAGCGCGCAGAACCAGGGCGGCTGGCACTTCACCGCCGAGCTGTACTCCCAGGGCGGCGACGTCGTCAGCGCCGACGGGAAGAAGGCCACCGTCGACACCCCCGAGGGCAAGGCGGTCCTGCAGAACCTGCACGACATGCGCTGGGCGGACGACTCCATGGGCAGCAAGCAGCTCCTCGTCATCAACGACGCCCAGCAGATGATGGGTTCGGGCAAGCTCGGCATGTACCTCTCGGCGCCGGACAACATCCCGATCCTGGTCAAGGAGAAGGGCGGCTCCTACAAGGACCTCGCGCTCGCCCCGATGCCCGGCGGCAAGGGCACGCTCATCGGCGGCGACGGCTACATGTTCAACAAGAAGGCCAGCCCCGCCCAGATCCGCGCCGGTCTGCAGTGGCTCGACCACATGTTCCTCACCCCCGGAGACGGCTTCCTCGGCGACTACGCCCGCGCCAAGAAGAACGACGCACCGGTCGGCCTGCCCGAGCCGCGCCTGTTCACCGGCGCCGCCGACGCCAAGGACCAGCAGGTCAAGAAGGCCAACGCCAACGTCCCGGTGGAGAACTACCAGACCTTCCTGGACGGCAACCAGAGCCTGGACATGAAGATCGAGCCGCCGCACGCCCAGCAGATCTACTCGGTGCTCGACGGTGTCGTCTCCGCCGTCCTCACCAAGAAGGACGCGGACGTCGACCAGCTCCTGAAGGACGCCTCCGGCAAGATCGACAGCATCCTGGCGCGGGGCTGACCGCCATGACCAAGACGGCCGAGCGGCTCCCCGCGGCCGCCGCCCCCCTGGCCCCGCCCACACCTTCCGAGGGCGGCGGCCGGGGGCGCCGGGTCCTCGCCGACCAGGTCCG
The DNA here is from genome assembly GCF_044747085.1 of Streptomyces sp. NPDC090119. Lineage (NCBI taxonomy): Bacteria > Bacillati > Actinomycetota > Actinomycetes > Kitasatosporales > Streptomycetaceae > Streptomyces > Streptomyces sp. NPDC090119. The sequence continues at coordinate 727,747 of NZ_JBIVDK010000001.1, forward strand.
CGCCTACGGCTTCCTCCTCGGCGGCCTGGTCTGCTTCGCCCTGTTCTCCTGGTACCCGGCGATCCGGGCCGTCGTCATCGCCTTCCAGCGCTACACCCCCGGCTCGGCACCCGAATGGGTCGGCACCGCCAACTTCCGCCAGGTGCTGCACGATCCGGAGTTCGGCGCGGCCTGGCGCAACACCCTCACCTTCACCCTGCTCGCCCTCCTCCTGGGCTTCGCGGTCCCCTTCGTGCTCGCCCTCGTCCTGAACGAACTCCGGCACGCCAAGGCGTTCTTCCGGGTCGTGGTCTACCTCCCGGTGATGATCCCGCCGGTGGTCAGCGCCCTGCTGTGGAAGTGGTTCTACGACCCCGGCGCCGGACTCGCCAACGAGACGCTGCGCGCCCTGCACCTGCCCACCTCGAACTGGTCCAACGGCACCGACACCGCACTGATCTCCCTGGTGATCGTGGCGACCTGGGCCAACCTGGGCGGCACCGTCCTCATCTACCTCGCCGCCCTCCAGTCCATCCCCGGCGAGCTGTACGAGGCCGCGGAACTCGACGGAGCCAACCTGCTCCAGCGCATCCGGCACGTCACGATCCCGCAGACCCGGTTCGTGATCCTCATGCTGATGCTCCTTCAGATCATCGCCACCATGCAGGTGTTCACCGAGCCCTTCGTGATCACCGGCGGCGGACCGGAGAGCGCGACCGTCACCGTGCTCTACCTCATCTACAAGTACGCCTTCCTCTACAACGACTTCGGCGGCGCCTGCGCCCTCAGCGTCATGCTGCTCGCGCTGCTCGGCGCCTTCTCCGCCCTCTACCTCCGGCTCACCCGCAGCGACGGGGACGCATGAACACCCCTACCGAGGAGGGCACATGAGCACCCGCACCCTCATCTCCCCGGCCACCCTCGCCCGCCCGCGCGGAAAGGCCCTGTACTGGACGGTGTTCTGGGCCGTCGTCGTCCTCTTCGCGGTCGCCTTCCTGTTCCCCGTGTACTGGATGGCGTCCGGCGCGATGAAGTCCCCGGACGAGATCGCCCGCACCCCGCCCACCCTGGTCCCCGAGCACTGGCACCTCAGCGGTTACACCGACGCCTGGGACCTCATGCAGCTCCCGCAGCACCTGTGGAACACCGTGGTCCAGGCGGCCGGTGCCTGGGCCTTCCAGCTCGTGTTCTGCACCGCCGCCGCCTACGCCCTGTCCAAGCTGAAGCCCGCCTTCGGCAACGTGGTCCTCGGCGGCATCCTCGCCACCCTGATGGTCCCGGCGCAGGCGCTCGTCGTACCGAAGTACCTGACCGCGGCCGACCTGCCGCTGATCCACACCAGCCTGCTCAACGACCCGCTCGGCATCTGGCTGCCGGCCGTCGCCAACGCCTTCAACCTCTATCTGCTCAAGCGGTTCTTCGACCAGCTGCCCCGCGATGTGCTGGAGGCCGCCGAGATCGACGGCGCGGGGAAGCTGCGCACCCTGTGGTCGGTCGTACTGCCCATGTCCCGGCCGGTGCTCGGTGTGGTCTCCATCTTCGCGCTGGTCGCCGTCTGGCAGGACTTCCTCTGGCCGCTGATGGTCTTCTCCGACACAGACAAGCAGCCGATCAGTGTGGCCCTGGTCCAGTTGTCGCAGAACATCCAGCTCACCGTGCTCGTTGCAGCCATGGTGATCGCCAGCATCCCCATGGTGGCGCTCTTCCTCGTGTTCCAGCGGCACATCATCGCCGGGATCAGCGCGGGCAGCACCAAGGGCTGACCCGGCCCCCCGACAGAAAGGCACGCACCGTGGCACAGCCCCCCCATGCCCGCAGGCAGGCCGACTGGTGGCGCTCGGCCGTCATCTACCAGGTGTACGTGCGCAGCTTCGCCGACGGCGACGGCGACGGCACCGGAGACCTCGCCGGGGTCCGCGCCCGACTGCCCTACCTCGCCGAACTCGGCGTGGACGCCCTGTGGTTCAACCCCTGGTACCTGTCCCCGATGAAGGACGGCGGCTACGACGTCGCCGACTACCGCACCGTCGACCCCGCCTTCGGCACCCTCGCCGAGGCCGAGAAGCTCATCGCCGAGGCCCGTGAGCTGGGCATCCGCACCATCGTCGACATCGTGCCCAACCACGTCTCCGACCAGCACCCCTGGTTCCGGGCCGCGCTCGCCGCCGGGCCCGGCAGCCCCGAGCGCGACCTGTTCCACTTCCGCCCCGGACGCGGTCCGCACGGCGAACTCCCGCCCAACGACTGGCCGTCGCAGTTCGTCGGCTCCACCGAACCGGTGTGGACCCGGCTGCCCGACGGCGACTGGTACCTGCACCTGTTCACCCCCGAGCAGCCCGACCTCAACTGGGCCCACCCGGCCGTGCACCGCGAGCACGAGGACATCCTGCGCTTCTGGTTCGAACGCGGTGTCGCGGGCGTCCGCATCGACTCCGCCGCCCTGCTCGCCAAGGACCCCGACCTGCCCGACCTCGCCGGGGCCCCCGACCCGCACCCCTTCGTCGACCGCGACGAACTCCACGAGGTCTACCGCGCCTGGAGAGCGGTCGCCGACGAGTACGACGGGGTGTTCGTGGGCGAGGTCTGGCTCCCCGACGCCGAGCGCTTCGCCCGCTACCTCCGCCCCGACGAACTCCACACCGCCTTCAACTTCGCCTTCCTGTCCTGCCCCTGGGACGCGGACCGGCTGCGCGCGGCCATCGACTCCACCCTCGCCGAGCACGCCCCCGTCGGCGCCCCCGCCACCTGGGTGCTCTGCAACCACGACATCACCCGCACCGTCACCCGCTACGGCCGCGCCGACACCGGCTTCGACTTCGCCGCCAAGGCGTTCGGCACCCCCACCGACCTCGCCCTCGGCACCCGCCGCGCCCGCGCCGCCGCCCTGCTCTCCCTCGCCCTGCCCGGCTCGGTCTACCTGTACCAGGGGGAGGAACTGGGCCTGCCCGAGGCGGACATCCCGGTGGACCGGATCGAGGACCCGATGCACCACCGCTCCGGCGGCACCGACCCCGGCCGGGACGGCTGCCGGGTCCCGCTGCCCTGGTCCTCGGACGCCCCGTACGCGGGCTTCGGCTCGCGCGAGGAGCCCTGGCTGCCGCAGCCGGAGGGTTGGGCGGCGTACGCGGCCGACCGGCAGGAACACGACCCGCACTCCATGCTCACCCTGTACCGCGAGGCCCTCGCCGCCCGTCCCGCCTTCGGCGAGGCCCCGCTGACCTGGCTCCCCGCCCCCGAGGGCGTCCTCGCCTTCTCCCGCGCCGACGGCGCCCTGTGCGTGGTGAACCTCGCCGCCGCCCCCGCCGAACTGCCCGCGCACTCCGAACTCCTGCTCAGCAGCGGCCCCTTGGGCGAGTCGGGTCGACTCCCGCAGGACACGGCGGTCTGGCTGCGTGCCTGAACCGCCCCACCCCCGCACCTGCTATCCCCGGCACCCCCACCCTGAAGGGATCAGCACATGCACAGCAGCAGCACCGCCAGACACCTCCGGAGCCTGCCCGCCCTGGGCGCCGTCGTCGCGCTCGCCGCGGGCATGACGGTCGCCCTGGCCCCGGCCGCGCAGGCCGCCTCCGGCGCCACCCTCCCGTTCACCTCCGTCGAGGCCGAGTCCGCCACCACCACCGGCACCAAGGTCGGTCCCGACTACACGCAGGGCAGCCTCGCCTCCGAGGCGTCCGGACGGCAGGCGGTACGCCTCAACTCCGGGCAGCGCGTGGAGTTCACCGTGCCGCGCGCGGCCAACGCCGTGAACGTCTCCTACAGCGTCCCGGACGGCCAGTCCGGCTCGCTCGCCGTGTACGTGAACGGCACCCGGATCGCCAGGACGCTCCCGGTGACCTCCAAGTACAGCTACATCGACACCAGTTGGATACCGGGCTCGAAGAACCACCACTTCTTCGACAACGCCCGCCTGCTGCTCGGGCAGAACGTCCAGGCGGGCGACAAGGTCGCCTTCGAGTCCACCGGCACCCAAGTCACCGTCGATGTCGCCGACTTCGAGCAGGCCGCGGCCGCCGCCGCCCAGCCCGCCGGTTCGGTGTCCGTCGTCTCCAAGGGCGCCGACCCCAGCGGCGGCGGCGACTCCACCCAGGCGTTCCGCGACGCCATCGCGGCCGCGCAGGGCGGCACGGTGTGGATTCCGCCGGGCGAGTACCGGATCACATCCTCGCTCAGCGGGGTGCAGAACGTGACCCTGCGCGGAGCCGGACACTGGTACTCGGTCGTGCGCACCTCCCGCTTCATCGACCAGTCCAGCTCCTCCGGCAACGTCCACCTGCGGGACTTCGCCGTCATCGGCGAGGTCACCGAGCGCGTCGACTCCAGCCCGGACAACTTCGTCAACGGCTCGGTCGGCCCCAATTCGTCCGTGTCCGGCATGTGGGTCCAGCACATGAAGGTCGGCCTATGGCTGTTGGGCAACAACGACAATCTGGTCGTGGAGAACAACCGCATCCTCGACACCACCGCCGACGGCCTCAACCTCAACGGCAACGCCCGCGGGGTGCGCGTCAGCAACAACTTCCTGCGCAACCAGGGCGACGACTCCCTCGCCATGTGGTCCCTCTACGCCCCCGACAGCAACTCCAGCTTCGAGAACAACACCATCTCGCAGCCCAACCTCGCCAACGGCATCGCCATCTACGGCGGCACCGACATCTCGGTCAAGAACAACCTGGTCTCCGACACCAACGCCCTCGGCAGCGGTATCGCCATCTCCAACCAGAAGTTCCTGGACCCCTTCTCCCCGCTGGCCGGCACCATCACGGTCTCCGGGAACACCCTGGTCCGCGCGGGCGCCCTGAACCCCAACTGGAACCACCCGATGGGCGCGCTGCGCGTCGACTCCTACGACAGCGCCATCAACGCCACGGTCAACATCACCGACACCACGATCACCGACAGCCCGTACAGCGCCTTCGAGTTCGTGTCCGGCGGAGGCCAGGGCTACCCGGTGCGCAACGTCAACGTGACCGGCGCGACGGTGCGCAACACCGGGACCGTGGTCGTCCAGGCCGAGGCGCAGGGCGCGGCCACCTTCAAGAACGTCACCGCCACCCAGGTGGGCGTCGCCGGGATCTACAACTGCCCCTATCCGGCGAACTCCGGGTCCTTCGCGCTCACCGACGGCGGCGGCAACTCCGGCTGGAACAGCACCTGGGCGGACTGTTCCACCTGGCCCCAGCCCGGCCAGGGCAACCCCGAGCCGGACCCGGGCCGCAACCTGGTCAAGGGCCGCCCGGCCACCGCGACCGGCTCCCAGGACGTCTACACCCCCGGCAAGGCGGCCGACGGCGACGCCAACACCTACTGGGAGTCGGCCAACAACGCCTTCCCGCAGTCCTGGACGGCCGACCTCGGCTCCGCCTACCCGGTCCGCCGGGTCGTCCTGAAGCTGCCCCCGTCCTCGGCGTGGGGCGCCCGTACCCAGACCATCGCCGTGCAGGGCAGCACCGACGGCTCGACGTACACCACCCTCTCCGGCGCCCAGGGCTACCGCTTCGATCCGGCCAGCGGCAACACCGTCACCGTGTCCCTGCCGAGCAGGACGAGTCTGCGCCAGCTGCGGCTGACCGTCACCGGCAACACCGGCTGGCCCGCGGGGCAGTTCAGCGAGGTGGAGGCGTACCAGACCCCCTGACCGAAATATTTTGGTCAGGTACGGATCAAGCCAGGATAGGGTGCCCCGGTGACCACGCAATCGAACATTCCCGCAGGCTCGTACCCCGACGCGAACAGCGCGGCCGGGACGCCCGGCGGCACCCTCTTCACCGAGCCGGTCCTGGTGGTGAACCAGAAGGCCAAGCTCATCGAACTGACCAACGAGTACAAGGTCATGGACCAGAACGGCCGTGACCTCGGTTCCGTGGTCGAGGTCGGGCAGGGCGTACTCCGCAAGATCCTGCGCTTCGTCTCCAGCTGGGACCAGTTCCTCACGCACCGGCTGGAGATCCGGGACACCCAGGGGCAGCCGCAGCTGCTGCTCACCCGGCCCGCGAAGATCTTCAAGTCGCGGGTCCTGGTGGCCCGCCCGGACGGTTCGCCGGTCGGTGAGATCGTCCAGCAGAACATGATCGGGAAGATCAACTTCGCCATGAACGTGGACGGCCACCAGGTCGGCGCGATCAAGGCGGAGAACTGGCGGGCGTGGAACTTCGCCATCGTGGACCACGAGGGCACCGAGATCGCCCGCATCACCAAGACCTGGGAAGGTCTGGCCAAGACGCTGTTCACCACGGCGGACAACTACGTCCTGCAGATCCACCGTCCGCTGCCCGAGCCGCTGCTGAGCCTGGTGGTGGCGACGGCGCTCACCGTGGACACCGCGCTGAAGCAGGATTCGCGCGGCCTGGGCTGACGAGTCCCGAGACAGACGGAAGGGCGGCCGGCGCATCACGCGCCGGCCGCCCTTCCCCCGTCTACAGCCGGGTCAGACGGCGTGGCCTCGACCGCCGCCGGGTCAGCCTCGGTTCCCGGGTCGCCGTGCCCGGCTCCAGGGCCAGCACCGCGGCCACCGGATGCTCGTCGTCGTCCGGTCCCGGCGCGGGCGCGGGTACGGTCGCCGCGGCCGGTGTCGCCCGGGTCAGCAGGACCACGCCCCGGGCCGCCAGCAGCGCTCCGGCGAGCGCCAGCAGGATGCCGACGGCGCCGCCGTTCAGGCCCTGGCCGAGCAGGGTCAGGCCGATGACCGAGGCGGCCAGCGGATTGGCCAGGGTGACCACCGCCAGCGGAGCGCCGAGCCCGCCCCGGTAGGCCGTCTGCGACAGCAGCAGCCCGCCGGTGGCGAACGCGGCCACCAGCACCGCGACCACGATCACCAGCGGGCTCAGCGCGGGCCCGGAGCCCTCGGTGGCCGCCACCGTCGCGGTCTGGGTGAGCGCGGAGGCGACACCGGAGGCGAAGCCGGACGCGGTCGCGTGCCTGAGGCCCGGCCGGGTGCCGGGGCGGCTCAGGGTGCCGATCACGGCGATGGTGGTGGCGGCCACCGCCAGCGCCGAGGGCAGGCTCAGCGCCCGCTCGGGCGCCGGGCCGGAGGCCGCCATCAGCAGCGCGCCGAGACCGAGCAGGGTCGCCGCCGTACCGCGCCACTCCAGGGCGGTGACCCGGCGTCCGGCCGCCCGCGCGCCGAGCGGCACGGCCGCGACCAGGGTGAGCGCGCCGAGCGGCTGGACCACGGTGAGCGGGCCGTACCGCAGGGCGACGACATGCAGCAGGGCGGCGCCCGCGTTCAGGCCGACCGCCGACCACCACGCGCCGGTGCTCAGCATCCGCAGCAGGCCCGCGCCCGCGTTCCGGGAGGCGAGGCGCGCCTGCGCGACGGCCGCCGAGGCGTAGGCGACGGCCGATATCAGGGACAGGCCGATGGCGACCAGCAGTGCGCCGCTCATCGGGCCGGTCCCGCGAGCACGGTGTCCTGGGGGAGGAGCCGGGGCCGGGGCGGGGCGGTGTCCGGCGCCCGGTGCGGGGAGTGGACCACCGCGAGCGCGGTGACCAGCAGTGCCGCCGCCACGATCGAGTCCAGCCAGTAGTGGTTCGCCGTGCCCACGATCACCGCGAGGGTGACCAGCGGGTGCAGCAGCCACAGCCAGCGCCAGCGGGACCGGGTGGCGGCGATCAGTCCGACGGCCACCATCAGCGCCCAGCCGAAGTGCAGCGAGGGCATCGCCGCGAACTGGTTGGAGAGGTGGTCGCTGGCGGGCGGCCCGTACACCGAGGGCCCGTAGATCCGGGCCGTGTCCAGCAGGCCGGTGCCGCTCAGCATCCTCGGCGGGGCCAGCGGGAAGGTGAAGGTCAGCACCAGTGCCGCGCTCGTCACCAGCGCCAGGACCCGGCGGGCCCAGACGTAGTGGGCGGGGCGGCGCAGATACAGCCAGACCAGGAAGGCGACGGTGGCCGGGAAGTGGACGGTCGCGTAGTAGGTGTTCGCCAGGTGGACCAGGGCGTCGCCGTGCAGCAGCGCCGACTGGACGTCCGTCTCGGACGGCAGATGGACGGCGCGCTCCAGATGCCACACCCGGTGGGCGTCGCGGAAGGCGTCCGAGGTGTGGCCGTCGGCGATGCGACGTCCGAGCTTGTAGACCAAGAAGAGCCCCGCGACGAGCAGGAACTCCCGCAGAAGTGGTGGCCGGACGGTTGAGTCCGGTTCCGCTCCGGCGGGCTCGGATCGGGCGTTCATCCCCCGGCCCCCTTCACTGACGGTGGTGCGTGCTGGGTCCGGACGGCTTCCGAACTCAGCGATACGTTTCCGTACCGATACGCCAGTGTACCGATACGGTCGAGTACCGGTACACTCCCGTATCGGAACAGTGCGACACACTGGGATCGGGCGGTACGCGCCCAGTGCAAGTGGGCCGGGACGAGTGAGGGGAAGCCAGGTATGACGTCGCAGGCCGCGGACGAACCGGAGACGGTCGTCGCCTCGCGCCGCTCCAAGCTCACGCCCGAGCGCGAGCAGGAGTTCTTCGACGCCGTGCTCGACCAGATCCGCCACTGCGGCTACGAGTCCGTCACCATGGAGGGCGTCGCCGCCAGCACCCGGTGCAGCAAGTCCACGCTCTACCGGCAGTGGAAGACCAAGCCCCAGTTCGTCGCCGCCGCGCTGCGCGCCAGCCGCAAGGTGCGGTTCGCCGGGATCGACACCGGCTCCCTCACCGAGGACCTGCGGCAGGCGGCGCGCGCCGCGGGCGACTGGTCCGGCAAGGACACCCGGCTGCTCCAGTCGCTGGGGCACGCCGTCACCGACGACCGGGAGCTGGCCGAGGCGCTGCGCGAGGCCCTGGTCCACCCGGAGATCGCCGCGCTCCAGGAGATGCTGGAGCGGGGCGTCGCGCGGGGGGAGGTCCCGGCGGGCCACCCGGCGCTGGAGTACGTCCCGGCGATGATGTTCGGCGTCCTGCGCGTGCGTCCCGTGCTGTGCGGGCAGTACGCCGACGCGGACTACCTGGCCGGGTTCGTGGAGGCCGTCGTGCTTCCCGCTCTCGGCCTGACCCGCGACCCGGCCGACCAGGCCGCCCCGGACACCAGGCCGCCGTTCACGGGATGACTGAACGGTGACCTGGCCGCGCCGCACCGTGGGGACGGGGGCGGCGCGTACCCCGGCCGGGCGGGCTCCCCTTGAGCGGAGGGAAGCCCGCCCGGCCCGTACTTCTTCACCTGAGGCTCAGACGTCCTGTCCGTTCCCGCCGCCGGACGACACCTTGATGCCCTCGAGGATCTCGTCCAGCACGGCGGTGGACTGCCCCACGTCCAGCCCGAAGCGGACCACCAGCATGCGGCCGGGGTCGGCGGGCGCGGGGAACGCGGCCGACTCCACATAGCCGTCCGCGCCCTTGCTGGTGACCGCCTTCCAGCGCACCAGGTAGCCCTTCTGCCCGGCCACCGTCACCGCCCGCGAGGCCAGCACCTGGTGCGAGGTGATGCCACCGTACGAGTTCCCGCCGTAGGACTCCTCGGCGTTGGCCGCGACATCGGCCTTGGCGACGGCCTCGGCCGTCTCGCCGCGGGTGCCCAGCGCGCGGGCCGGTGCCGCGTACGCGCCGCCCGCCGTGCAGTTCTTGGACGTGTCGCCGGGGCACTTGTAGGACTTGTCCGAGGTCACCTGCGCGCCGATGGCGAACGCCTGGCCCGTCCAGCCCTCGGGCACCGGCATGCTGATCCCGTTGACCGGGTCCGGCAGGGTCCCGCCGCCGGGCACCTTGGGCGCCGCCGAGCGCTCGGGGGACGGCGACTCCTGGGGGTCGCCCGGCCCTTCCTGGCGGCGCTCCTGCCCCAGCCGGGGGCGGGAGTCGGCGCGGTCGCCCCCACCGGAGTCCTTGGCCAGCGCGTACACGCCGACCCCGACGCACGCCAGTACCGCGGCCGCCGCCGCGACGGCTATGCCGGTGCGCAGCCCGCGCCGGGACCCGGCCGGGGGCTTCGAGGGGTACCCCGCGTACGCGTACGCGGGGTGGGCGGGCGGGGGAGCGGAATGGGCCGTCCCGGACGGACGGACCTCGGCCGTCCAGGCGTTGCCGTCCCACCAGCGCTCGGTGGGCGGAGCGTCGTGCGTCTGTCCGGGGTCGGGATACCAGCCGGGAGGAGTCACCTGCGTCATGGGCATACCGTATGAGGAGTCGGTGAAAGCCGGATGAGAGCCTCCGCCCCGTGCGCGCCGACGGCCGGTCGGAAGGACGCCGAGGGCCGGGCGGAGGAAACCGGTCCCGATTCACAGGTTTATCTGATTCCAGGTCAATAAGTGCCTTCCTCAACGGAGTTGACGGGCGACTACACACAAACCGGCCGGTCGGGCGGGGTGTTCGTCAGCCGGGCCGCGACCCGGTTCACCCAGCGGGACAACACCTGCCCCGAGCGGGCGCCAACGGCCCGTCCAGGCGGCTACGCTCGTGGTTCGTACGCTGTTCGGACAACCTGTGGAGGTAACGGGATGACGGAGGGACGGCCACACTCGGCCGCCTCGGGCTTCCTGTGGGAACGGGAAGCGGAGATCGCCACCGTCACCGAGGCGATCGAGGTGCTGTGCGCCGACCAGGCGTCCGGCGGCAGCCTCCTCCTCTTCCGCGGCGAGGCCGGACTCGGCAAGACCGCGCTGCTCACCGAGATACGCCGCATCGCCGAACGACGCGGCTGCGTGGTCTGGTCGGCGCGAGCGGGCGAGACCCTGAAGTCCGTCCCGTTCCACGTCCTGCGGCAGCTCCTCCAGCCCGCGCTCGCCGCCCTCACCCCGGACGAGACCCGCGACTACCTCGACTCCTGGTACGACATCTCCGGCCCCGCCCTCGGCATAGTGGAGCCCGGCGAGGTCAGCCCCGACCCGAGCGCCGTGTGCGACGGACTCGTGTACGCGGTGGGCCGACTCGCCGACCGTGCCTATCCGCTGGTCCTCGTGGTCGACGACGCCCACTGGGCCGACCTGGAGACGCTGCGCTGGCTCGCCGCCCTCGCCCGGCGGCTGGCCGAGCTGCCCGTGCTCGTCGTGGTCGCCCGCAGGCCCGGCGAGGCCCACGGCGAGAGCGCCCGCCTGCTCGACGAGATCGCCGCCGCGGGCCGTCCCGTCAGCAACCTCAGCGCGCTCACCCCGCAGGCCACCGCCGGACTCACCCGCGCCACCGTCGGCCCGCAGGCCGACGACCCGTTCTGCCGCGAGGTGTGGGCCGTCACCGGCGGCAACGCCTACGACACCGTGGAACTCCTCGCCAAGGTCCGCGACCGCGAACTCCACCCCGTCGAGGACCGAGCCGCCGAACTGCGCGACCTCAACCGCTCCGCGCGCGGCGGCGGCCTCGTCGACCGGCTCGGTGAACTCGGCCTCGAACCCACCAAGTTCGCCTGGGCCGCCGCCATCCTCGGCACCGGCAGCCCCGTCGCGCTCGTCGCCCGGCTCGCCATGCTGGACGCCGACACCGCCACCCGCTGCGCCGAACTGCTCTGCGGCGCCCGCATCCTCGCCGAGGTCGCCCCCGACCCGGCCGCGCCCCGACCGCAGGACGTCACGCTGGAGTTCGTGCACCCGCTGATCGCCTCCGCCGTCTACGACTCCATCACGGACGGCATGCGCACCGCCATGCACGGCATCGCCGCGAACATCGTCACCGAGACCGGACGCAGCGCCGCCGAGGCCGCCCGGCATCTGCTGAAGGTGCACCCCGACGGCGACGAGAGCCTCGTCGAACAACTGCGGGAGGCCGCCCGCGAACACCTCGCCGTCGGCGCCCCCGACGCCGCCTGCGCCTGTCTCGAACGCGCCCTGGAAGAACCGCCGTTGCCCCAGGTGCGGGCTCAGGTGCTGTACGAACTCGGCCGCGCCAGGCTGCTGTCGGCGCCCGCGCTCACCATCGAGCATCTGCGGGACGCCCTCGCCATCACCCCCGGACTCGACAGCGCCCAGCGCGTCGACGCCTCCATCCGGCTCTCCCAGGCCCTGCTGCACAACGACCAGTTGGAGGAGGCCGTCCGCACCGTGGAGGCCGAGGCCCACCGGCACGAGCCGGGACCGGTGCGGATGCGGCTCCAGGCCGTGCAGTTCACCTGGGAGGCCGTCCACGGCGAGACCGTCTCCCCGGAACGCTCCCGGCGCCTGGCCGAACTCGCCGCCACCTGCGTCGGCCGCGACAACTCCGAACGTGCCCTGCTGATCCTGCGCGGCTTCGACGCCATGACCCACGGGGAGAACGCCGAGCAGGTGGTCGAGCTGTGCGACCGCGCCCTGGTCAACGGCCGCCTCGCACCCGGCCTCGGCTGGACCGACGACGAGTGGGGCGTCGAGCTGCTGATGATGCTCGGCAGCGCCTACGCCCACACCGACCGGCTCGACCGCGCCGAGAGCCTCTTCTCCGAGGCCCTGCGCGCCTACACCCGGGCCGGCTGGCACGGCGGCCACCTCTCCCTGGCCAACGCCTACCTCGGCCTCGCCTACCGCAGGCAGGGCAAGCTCCAGGACGCCGAGACCGCGCTGCGCGAGGCACTCCGGCTGGCCGAACGCGTCGGCCGCGGCCTGCCGCTGTACTGGTCGGCGACCTGCGGACTCATCGACACCCTGCTCGCCCGCGGCCACGTCGCCCAGGCCTGGTCCGTCGCCGAGCAGTACGGCTTCGCCCCGCCCTACCCCTCCACCATCGTGCTGCCCGACATCCGCTCCGTACGCGGACGGCTGCTGCTCGCCGTCGGCCGCACCGAGGAGGGCGTCAACGAACTGGAGGCCGCCGAGAAGGCCGCCGCCTCCCGGGGCGGCCACAACCCGGTCCTCGCCCCGTGGGCCGTCGACCTGGCCAGGGCGCTCGCCGACCACGACCCGGACCGGGCCCGCGCGCTCCTCACCGACGCCCGCCGCCAGGCCGAGCGGTTCGGCACGGACACCGCCATAGGAGAGGCCCTGCGGTGCGCCGCCGCCCTGGAGACCGGCCCGCGCGCGGAACGCCTCGCCGCCAAGGCCGTCGCCTATCTGGAGGCGTCCCCCTGCCAGTACGAGCACGCCGCCGCCCGCGTCGAACACGGCATCCTCGCCCGCTCCCGCGCCGAACTCACCCGCGGCCGCGACCTCGCCCAGGCGTGCGGCGCGGACGGACTCGTGGCCCGCGCGAGCGAGGCACTGGAGAGCCTCGGCGGCTGACGGGGGCTCACCGCTCCGGCGCGCCGCCCAGGATCTCCGCCAGGTCGTAGCGCACCGGCTCCTCCAGCTGGGCGAACGTACAGCTCTCCGGGGTGCGGTCCGGGCGCCAGCGGCGGAAGCGGGCGGTGTGCCGGAAGCGGCGGCCGTTCTCCATGTGGTCGTACGCCACCTCCGTGACCTTCTCCGGGCGCAGCGGCACCCAGGACAGGTCCTTCTTGCCCGACCAGCGGCTCGGCGCCCCCGGCAGCCGGGCCGTCTCGTGCGCCGCCTCCTCCGCCCAGCGCGCCCACGGATGCCCGCTCACGTCGTCCATCCGGAGCGGCGCCAGCTCCTCCACCAGCTCCGCGCGCCGCTTCATCGTGAACGCGGCCGCCACCCCCACGTGCTGGAGCGCGCCCGTGTCGTCGTACAGCCCGAGCAGCAGCGAGCCCACCACCGGGCCGCTCTTGTGCAGGCGGTACCCGGCGACCACCACGTCCGCCGTCCGCTCGTGCTTGACCTTGAACATGGCCCGCTCGTCCTGGAGGTAGGGCACGGTGAGCGGCTTGGCCACCACCCCGTCGAGCCCGGCGCCCTCGTACTGCTCGAACCAGCGCTCCGCCTCCGCCGCGTCGGTCGTCGCGGGCGCCAGATGCACCGGCGGCGTCACCCCGGCCAGCGCCCGCTCCAGCAGCGCCCGCCGGTCGGTCAGGGGGACGTCCAGCAGGGCGTGGTCGTCCAGCGCCAACAGGTCGAAGGCGACGAAGGACGCCGGGGTCCGCTCGGCCAGCGTCCGCACCCGTGACTCCGCCGGATGGATGCGCTCGGTCAGCGCGTCGAAGTCCAGATGGCCGTCCCGCGCGATCACGATCTCCCCGTCCACCACGCACCGCTCGGGCAACCGCTCCTTCAGCGCCGCCACCAGCTCGGGGAAGTACCTGGTCAGCGGCTTGCCGGTGCGGCTGCCCAGCTCCACTTCGTCGCCGTCGCGGAACACGATCGCCCGAAAGCCGTCCCACTTCGCCTCGTAGTGCATGCCCGGCGGGATCTTCGCCACCGCCTTGGCGAGCATCGGCTTCACGGGTGGCATCACCGGCAGGTCCATACGCCGATTCTGCGCGCCCCCACCCGCCACCGCCCGGTGTGCGGGCCGCGCGGGGTACGCCTACGGTGGCCGCATGGGCGACGCGGTGGAACTTCAGGTGGGCGACCGGACCGTACGGCTGACCCACCCGGACCGCGTGTTCTTCCCCGCGCACGGCTACACCAAGCTGGACATCGCCCAGTACTACGCGTCGGTCGGCCCCGGCATCCTGCGCGCCCTGCGCGACCGCCCCACCACCCTCCAGCGCTACCCGGAGGGCCTGGAGGGGGAGTGGTTCTACCAGAAGCGCGCCCCGAAGAACATGCCGTCCTGGATTCCCACCGCCCACATCACCTTCCCCAGCGGGCGCAGCGCCGACGAGATGTGCCCCACCGAGGAGGCGGCCGCGGTGTGGGCCGCCCAGTACGGCACGCTCACCTTCCACCCCTGGCCGGTGCGCCGCGACGACGTCGACCATCCCGACGAGCTCCGCATCGACCTCGACCCGCAGCCCGGCACCGGCTACGAGGACGCGGTCCGCGCCGCCTTCGAACTCCGCGCGGTCCTGGACGAGTTCGGCGGCCTGCGCGGCTGGCCGAAGACCTCCGGCGGTCGCGGCCTGCACGTTTTCGTGCCCATCGAACCGCGCTGGACCTTCACCCAGGTACGGCGCGCGGCCATCGCCGTCGGCCGCGAACTGGCCCGCCGGATGCCCGAGCACGTCACGGTGAAGTGGTGGAAGGAGGAGCGCGGCGAACGCATCTTCGTCGACTACAACCAGACCGCCCGCGACCGCACCATCGCCTCCGCCTACTCCGTCCGCCCGCGGCCCGACGCCACCGTCTCCGCACCGCTGCGCTGGGACGAGGTCGCCGACGCCCGCCCGCGTGACTTCGACATCGTCACCATGCCGCGCCGCTTCGCCGAACTGGGCGACGTGCACGCCGACATGGACGACCACGCCTACTCCCTCGACGGCCTGCTGGACCTGGCCCGCCGCGACGAGGCCGAACACGGCCTGGGTGATCTGCCGTATCCGCCGGAGTACCCGAAGATGCCCGGCGAACCCAAGCGCGTACAGCCGAGCCGGGCCCGCAAGGACCAGACGCCGTCCTGATCCGCGAAGAGGCCCCGCGGCTATCCTGATCACAGCCGCCGATGAGGAGCACCGAGTGACCGAGGCAGTGTCGCGTCCCACGCTGGAGGCAGTGGCCGCGCGGGCCGGGGTGTCCCGCGCCACCGTCTCGCGTGTCGTCAACGGCGGCGACGGCGTACGCGACTCGCTCGTCACCCGCGTCCGCCAGGCGGTCGACGAACTCGGCTACGTCCCCAACCAGGCCGCGCGCAGCCTCGTCACCAAGCGGCACGACGCCGTCGCGGTCGTCATCGCCGAACCCGGCACCCGGGTCTTCGCGGACCCCTTCTTCGCCGCCCAGTTGCGCGGCATCAGCAAGGAACTCACCGCCCACGACAACCAGTTGGTCCTGCTGCTCACCGAGGGCCGCGACGACCACGCCCGCGTCGCCCGCTATCTCGCGGGCGGCCATGTCGACGGCGCCCTCGTCTTCTCCCTCCACCTGGACGACCCGCTGCCCGGCCTGATCCGTGACGCGGGCGTCCGCACCGTCTTCGGCGGTCGCCCCGACTGGGACGAGGGGGACACGGGCGGCGCGGTGTACGTCGACAGCGACAACCGGGGCGGCGCCCGTGACGCGGTACGGCACCTCGTGGGGCTCGGCCGGACCCGGATCGCGCACATCACCGGCGCCCTGGACCAGACCTCCGCGGTGGACCGGCTGGACGGCTACCGCGACGTGATGGGCGACGCCGACCCCGGACTGGTCGTGGAGAGCGACTTCACCCCGGCCGGCGGTGAGCACGCCATGCGTGAACTCCTCGCCCGCCGCCCCGACGTCGACGCCGTCTTCGCCGCCAACGACCTCACCGCCCTCGGCGCGCTGCGCGTCCTGCGCGCCCACGGCCGACGCGTCCCCGAGGACGTCGCGGTGATCGGCTTCGACGACATGGCCCCGGTCGCCGAACAGACCGACCCCCCGCTCACCACGGTCCGCCAGGACATAGAGGAGATGGGCCGCCTGATGGCCCGCCTCCTCCTGACCGGCGGCCCCACGGGCGGCGTCATCCTCCCGACGACGATCGTCCGCCGGGCCTCGGCCTAGGCGTCCTGCGAGGGGTCGCCCTTGATCACCGCGAACTCGTACCCGTGCGGGTCGGCGAGGCGGGCCAGGCGGCCCACGCCGGGGACGCTGGTCGCGGGGAGGCGTACCGAGCCGCCGAGTTCCTCCGCGCGGGCCACCACGGCATCGGTGTCGGCGGCGCCGAAGTACGGGAGCCAGGAGGGGGTGGTGTCGGTGGAGCCCTCGAAGGTGGGGACGATGCCACCGAACGCGGCCTGCTCGTCGGCGCCGCCGGGGTACAGCGAGGTGTAGACACCGCCGGGGAAGGCCACGCCGGAGGTCTCCACGCCGAGCACCCGGTGGTAGAAGGCGGCGGCCGCCGCCACGTCCGGGGTGTGCAGTTCGACCCAGCACAGGGCACCCGGCTCGGTCGCCGCGGCCAGGCCCTCGACCGGGTCCGGCTGCCAGACCCGGAACGCCGCCCCGGCCGGGTCCTTCAGGCCCGCCACCCGGCCGAGTCCCAGCAGCTCCGTCGGCCAGAACACCACCGTGCCGTGCGCCACCCCGGCCGCCTCCGCGGTGCCCAGCGCGTCCGCGCAGCGGAAGTACACCGTCCAGCCCGCCCGGCCCCGCTCCGGGTCGAGCGCCATCGCGCCCGCGACGGTACGGCCGTCGAGCTGGAGGAGGACGTAGCCGCCCGTCTCCGGGCCCGCCGGAACGGCCTGCCAGCCGAAGAGGCCGCCGTAGAACGCGAGGCTCGCCGCCAGATCGGGGGAGCCGAGGTCGATCCAGTTCGCGGCGCCGTCGGGGAAACGGGTGGTGAGCATGCGCGCCCTCCTCGGGGACCGTCGGCCGTGCCGTCCTGGCACCGACGAGTCTGGCACCGGGCGGGGAAGATCGCCCCGCGCGCCGCCGTGCGCGGGCGTGTCCGGGCGGAGGATCATCGGTACGGCCCACCCGCGGCCCTTGTCGACACAACGTTGATCAAACGTTTTTCGGCGCGCGGCACGATCCTGGCCATGCACATCGAGACGATCACACCGGCCGATTCCGCCTGGCAGGGGCAGGCCCTGTGCGCGCAGACCGGGGCGGACTTCTTCTTCCCCGAGCCCGGCAGTTCGGTGCGCGAGGCGAAACGGATCTGCGCGCTGTGCGAGATCCGCCCCG
Organism: Streptomyces sp. NPDC090119; assembly: GCF_044747085.1. Classification (NCBI taxonomy): domain Bacteria; kingdom Bacillati; phylum Actinomycetota; class Actinomycetes; order Kitasatosporales; family Streptomycetaceae; genus Streptomyces; species Streptomyces sp. NPDC090119. The sequence continues at coordinate 745,196 of NZ_JBIVDK010000001.1, forward strand.
CCTGCCTCGACTACGCCCTCGCCCACGACGAACGCTTCGGCGTCTGGGGCGGCCTGTCCGAACGCGAACGGCTCGCCCTGCGCCGCGAGGCCCGCTGAAACACGGGCCCCACGGCCCGGCCTCAGCCTGCCGCGCGCGCCGCCATGCGGGCCTTGCGGGCCGCGAGGCGCTCGTCGAACTTGGCGGCCTCCGAGTCCAACCCGCCCATGAACACGCCCAGCTCCTCCTGGGCCTTGAGGCCCTCCGGGCCCAGGCCGTCGATGTCCATGACCTTCAGGAAGCGCAGCACCGGCTGGAGCACGTCGTCGTGGTGGATACGGAGGTTGTAGACCTCCCCTATGGCCATCTGCGCGGCCGCGCGCTCGAAGCCGGGAATGCCGTGGCCGGGCATGCGGAAGTCGACCACCACGTCGCGGACCGCCTGCATGGTCAGGTCGGGCGCGAGCTCGAACGCTGCCTTCAGCAGGTTCCGGTAGAAGACCATGTGCAGGTTCTCGTCGGTGGCGATGCGGGCCAGCATGCGGTCGCACACCGGGTCGCCCGACTGGTGGCCGGTGTTGCGGTGCGAGATCCGGGTGGCCAGCTCCTGGAAGGCGACGTACGCGATCGAGTGCAGCATCGAGTGCCGGTTGTCGGACTCGAAGCCCTCGCTCATGTGCGACATCCGGAACCGCTCCAGCGCGTCCGGGTCGACCGCGCGGGAGGTCAGCAGGTAGTCGCGCATCACGATGCCGTGCCGGCCCTCCTCGGCGGTCCAGCGGTGCACCCAGGTGCCCCAGGCGCCGTCACGGCCGAAGAGCGAGGCGATCTCGTGGTGGTAGCTGGGCAGGTTGTCCTCGGTCAGCAGGTTGACGACCAGCGCGACCCGGCCGATGTCGGTGACCTTGGACTGCTCCTTCCCCCATGCCTCGCCGTCCTCGAAGAGACCGGGGAAGTTGCGCCCGTCGCTCCACGGCACGTACTCGTGCGGCATCCAGTCCTTGGCGACCTTCAGGTGCCGGTTCAGCTCCGTCTCGACCACTTCTTCCAGCGCGAACAGCAGTCGCGCGTCGGTCCAGGCGGCGGACGGGCTGCCGAGGTGAGGGGAGGTGAGCGTCACGGGGGTACTCCAAGAAACGGCCGAGCAGAAAAGGGAGATTCGCCGACATCCCCGCCCAGGAGGGCGGTGCCGTGAACCTACGGCTTCGTAGCCTACGTGTCCGTAGGTTACGAAGCCGTAGGTTAAGGCGGGCGTAAGGACTCCGACCAGCCCGCCCCCTCGGCTCGGCTAGCCGATCTCCTCCCGTGTCGCGTCCCGCAGCACCCCGTCGGCCACCAGCAGCCAGCGGGTGATCCCGATGGAGTCCAGGAACGGCAGGTCGTGCCCGGCGACGATCAGCGCGCCCTCGTACGACTCCAGCGCCGAGGTCAGCTGACGCACGCTCGCCATGTCCAGGTTGTTGGTCGGCTCGTCCAGCAGCAGCAGTTGCGGGGCGGGTTCGGCCAGCAGCAGCGCGGCCAGCGCCGCCCGGAACCGCTCGCCGCCGGACAGGGTGCCCGCGAGCTGGTCGGCCCGCTTGCCCCGGAACAGGAAGCGGGCCAGGCGGGCCCGAATGCGGTTGGGGGTGGCGCCCGGCGCGAACCGGGCCACGTTCTCCGCGACCGTCGCCGCGTCGTCCAGCACATCGAGCCGCTGGGGGAGGAAGCGCAGCGGCACATGGGCCTCGGCCAGCCCGGCGACCGGGGACAGCTCCCCGGTGATGGTCCGCAGCAGGGTCGTCTTCCCGGCACCGTTGCGTCCGACGAGCGCGATCCGCTCCGGGCCGCGCAGGTCCAACAAGCCCTCCACGCGCGGCCCGTGGACCGTCTCCAGTTTCTCCAGCGTGAGCACCTGCCTGCCCGGCGGCACCGCGGTGTACGGCAGCTCGACGCGGATCTCGTCGTCGTCCCGGACCGCCTCCACCGCCTCGTCCAGCCGCTCCCGGGCCTCGGCGAGCCGCTCCTCGTGCATGATGCGGTGCTTGCCCGCGGACTCCTGGGCGGCGCGTTTGCGGGCGCCCATCACGATCTTCGGCTCGCGCTTGGAGTCGTACATCTTCTGCCCGTACCGCTTGCGGCGGGCCAGCTTCATGTGGGCGTCGGTGAGTTCCCTGCGCTGTTTGCGGACGTCGGCCTCGGCCGCGCGCACCGTCCTCTCGGCCGCCTCCTGTTCGACGGCGAGGGCGTCCTCGTAGGCGGAGTAGTTGCCGCCGTACCAGGCGACCTCCCCGGCGCGCAGGTCGGCGATCTGGTCGACCAGGTCCAGCAGTTCGCGGTCGTGGCTGACCACGACGAGGACGCCGGGCCAGCTTGCCACCGCCGCGTGGAGCCTGCGGCGGGCGTAGAGGTCCAGGTTGTTGGTGGGCTCGTCCAGCAGCAGCACGTCCGGGCGGCGCAGCAGCAGCGCGGCCAGCCGGAGCAGCACCGACTCGCCGCCGGAGACCTCGCCGACGGTGCGGTCCAGGCCGATGTGGCCGAGGCCGAGTTCGCCGAGGGTGACGAGGGCGCGCTCCTCCACGTCCCAGTCCTCGTCGAGGGTGTCGAAGTGCTCCTCCGCGGCGTCGCCCGCCTCGATGGCGTGCAGCGCGGCCCGCTTGGCGGCGATGCCGAGGGCCTGGTCGACCCGGAGGGTGGTGTCGAGGGTGACGTTCTGGGGGAGCAGGCCGATCTCGCCGGACACCCGGACGGTGCCGTCCGTCGGGACGAGCGCGCCGGAGAGCAGCTTCAGCAGGGTGGACTTGCCCGAGCCGTTGGCGCCGACCAGGCCGGTGCGGCCGGGGCCGAAGGAGATGTCGAGGCCGTCCAGGACGGGGGTGCCGTCCGGCCAGGCGAAGGTCAGGGAGGTGGCGGAGAGCGAAGTCGCGGGTGATGACATAGGGGCCTCACGGTTGCCGGGTGCGGTCTGGTCGGGGGAACTGACGAGACACCGCGGGGCGGAAACCGGAAGCCTGGAGACACCTGGCCTGGCAGAAAAAAAGGGGCCTGTGCCTGAGGGACGGCTCGTACGCCGAGGTCGAACGCCACGCACACCTCACCGGTGTGAACGCGATGTCTCATGACCTCAGACGAGCAACGTCCTTCTCCTATCGACGGCAACAGAACCGGTGAACACGCTACGAACGGCCGTGAAGCCTGTCAACGCGATTAACACGGGAGCGGAAACGGGAGCCGCCCGCTCAGCCGCTCAGCCGGAGTCCCGCATCAGCTCGGCCAGACCGTGGTCCAGGTCGACCTGAAGGTGCTCCAGGCCCACCGGCACCAGCTCCCCGGCCGCCCGCAGGAAGCGCCGGATCTCCCCGGAGCGCACATGCACCACCGCGGTGCCCTCCGGCGCGTGGAACTCCAGCACCGTCCGGTCGTAGCCGTACGGCCGCACGCGTACGTCCCCCTGCCCCTGCGGCTCGTGCAGTCCGGCGGAGAGCAGTTCGCGGGAGAAGGTCCAGCACACCTCCACGCCCGCCAGGGTGGCCGGGGCGGGGAAGGTCATCCGGACGGCGTAGGGGTCGCGCCGGTCGTAGTGCAGAGCGGCGGGAATGCTCGGCATGCGCGGTGCGGCGGCGACGAGTCGCGCCTCCACGATCGCCTCGATCACGGTGGACAAAGCCTGTGCTCCCTCGGGACGGCGGGACATTGCCTGCGCGGGTCGCGGCCCGACACCGGGAGAGACGACGGAAGCCTCCGTTCCGTGCACACCCGGTGGGAGTGACCTCGGTCACGATTCCGGGGTGCGAAACGGGCTCGAATCCGGGTACTCGGTCCCGTACCGGACAGCCTGCGAGGGCCCTGCGGAGGGAGCGATCATGCCGGCCGGTTCCAGTCCCAAGCGTGAGCGGCAGTACGAGCACATCAAGGACAGCGAGCTGGAGCGCGGCGCGAGCGAGGACCGCGCCGAGGAGATCGCCGCGCGCACGGTCAACAAGGAGCGCGCCCGCGCGGGGGAGTCCAGGACGGCCAGCCGTACCTCGACCGAGGACATCTCCTCCGGGCGGCGCGGCGGGCTGCGCTCCGGGAAGGGTTCGCAGGGCCCGACCTACGACCAGCTGTACAACGAGGCGAGACAGCGCGGCATCCACGGCCGCTCCGACATGAACAAGGAGCAGCTCCGGCGCGCGCTGGACGAGAAGAAGTGAGCCGGAGCGGGCTCAGCCCGCGCTCTGCCGGTACCGCGCCAGCTCGGGCGCCGTCTTCGTGGCGGTGAACTCGGTGACGCGGTACTCGCACACCCCGGCCGTGACGAACGGGTCGGCCGCGACGACCGCCTTGATCTCCGCCCGGCTGTCCGCGACGGCCAGGATCACCCCGCCGTCACGGGGGTTCTTGCGGCCGGAGGCCAGGAACAGCCCGTTGTCGTACTGCTCGTCCAGCCAGGCCACGTGAGCGGTCATCGCGGCGTCGACAGCGTCGAGCGGGGCGGTGTAGGTCAGCTCCAGTACGAACATGATCGCGAGCCTACCCCCGCGCCCCGTAGGGTCATGGCCACCATGATCACCGCACAGGTTCCGGCCGACTGGCCGACCACCGAGGAGCAGGCCCGCGCCGTCCAGGACGCGCTGCGCGGCCGGGTCGTCCGCGACGAGCCCGGCCCGCCGCCCGGCACCGGGCATGTCACCGGCGTGGACGTGGCCTACGACGACGCACGCGACCTGGTCGCGGCGGCGGCCGTGGTCCTGGACGCGGCGACGCTGGAGACGGTCGCGGAGTCGACGGCCGTGGGCCGCGTCGCCTTCCCCTACGTCCCCGGCCTGCTCGCCTTCCGCGAGCTGCCCGCCGTGCGCGCGGCCCTGGCGGCGCTGCCCTGCCCGCCCGGCCTGGTCGTCTGCGACGGCTACGGCCTGGCCCACCCCCGCCGCTTCGGCCTCGCCAGCCACCTGGGCGTCCTGACCGGCCTGCCCACGCTGGGCGTCGCCAAGAACCCCTTCACCTTCACCCACCCGACCCTGGCACCGGCACGGGGGAGCACCGCCCCGCTGCTCACGGAGGACGGCGAGGAGGTGGGCGCGGCGCTGCGCACCCGGAGCGGGGTGAAACCGGTCTACGTCTCGGTGGGCCACCGCGTCACGCTCGACAACGCCCTCGCCCACACCCTCACCCTGACCCCGCGCTACCGCCTCCCGGAGACGACCCGCCGAGCGGACGCGCTGTGCAGGCGGGCACTGCGGGAGGCGGCGGAGAGCTGAGCCCCCGCCGTCAACCCTCGTACGGCTGGCGGATGTCCGCGGGGATGCGCCCCCGGTGGTGGACGACGTAGCCGTGCGCGCGGGCCCAGCGCTCTATCGCGTCGTTCCCCGCGCCGCGCACCTCTTTCACCTCTGCCACGTCGCCCTCCGTGCCGCGAGCCTCTCCCGCTTCGTGATCCATGGCCCGACCCTACGCGGAGGCACTGACATCCCCTGTCGGCATCACGCGCCCCGTGCGAGGCGGCGGTGCCGACCGGGTCACCCCTTCTCGTCGGGCGCCACGCTCCGCTCCGCCACCACCCGGAACCCGATCCCCGCGGACTGGAGCCGTTCCAGCAGGGCGTCGCCCATCGCGGTCACCGGGGTGAGCTGGCCGGAGCGGTCCGGGAGGTCGTCCGTCGCCAGGGACAGGGCCGCCTCCGCGAGCATCTTCGCGGTCTCCCCGTAGCCGGGGTCGCCGCCCGTGACCTCGGTGAAGACGCGCCGCCCGCCGCCCTCGCCGACGAAGCGGATACGGAACCAGCTCCGGGCGCGCCTCTCGGCGTCCGGGCCCTCGCCGGGCTGGAGCCGACCGGAGAGCCAGGAGCGCACGGGGGCGAGCCGGGCCGCCAACGCGAGGACGCCGACGCCCGCCACCCCGGCCGCCGCGATCGGGAGGCGCTCGACCGCCGCGTAGTGGCGGTAGCGGAAGTCGGGGCCGTAGCGGTCCAGGGACCTGGCGGAGCGGGACACGATCTGCGGGTCGATGGTGGGCAGCGGCAGCGCCCAGGCGCCGACCTCCCCGGCGAACCGGGGCGCGCCGGCGGGGGCGGAGACCCGGCGGCCCATCAGGCGCGGCTCGTGCCGGGCCCGGTCGCGGGCCGCCGCCCACATGCTGCCGGGCCGCGCGAACTGGTTCAGCGCCGAGGCGAGCGTGCCGCCGGAGAAGGTGGCGTCCACCGTGACGAACCCGTCCACCCGCAGCGGCACCCCCTCGGGCAGTTGTCGCACCGTGAAATAGGCGCCCAGGTCGTGCGGTACGGAGTCGAAACCGCAGGCGTGCACCAGGCGGGCGCCGGTCTCGCGGGCGCGGGCGTCGTGGCGGATGAACATCAGGTCCACGAACTCGGGCTCGCCGGTCAGGTCGAGGTAGTCCGTGCCGCTGTCGGCGCAGGCGGCGACCAGTTCCTCGCCGTAGGTGACGTACGGGCCGACGGTCGAGGCGACCACGTGGGCCTGTTCCGCGAGCGCGCGCAGGGTGGCGGGTTCGCCGACGTCGGCGCGGAGCACTCCGATGGCCGAGCCGCCGGGCAGCCGGTCGCGCAGCGCCTCCAGCTTTCCGGGGTCCCGGCCCGCGACGGCCCAGCGCAGGCCCTCGGGAGCGTGCTCGGCGAGATACTCCGCCGTCAGCGTGCCGACGAAGCCGGTGGCGCCGAACAGCACGATGTCGTAGGGGCGGTCCGTCGTTTTCAGCCTGCTCATGACACTCCTTGCCCAGGCAGCCCGCGCAGCTGTCGGGGCCCGAGGCTAGCGTGAACGGTGCGGGACCCGAAGGGCGCCCCGTGCGACGGCTCCGGGGAATCAGGGCGCACCGGGGCACTTCGCTAAGCGCCCGCTCGTTCAGGTCTTGTGCCCGGTGGACGGTGTTCCTAGCATCACCGGTGTTACATCGTTTGTGTCATACGCGCTTGGGGGCATGACGGCATGACGACGGCAACGACGCCGGAACAGGGCCCGCTCGGCGGGGTGCGCGTGGTGGAGCTGGCCGGGATCGGCCCCGGCCCCTTCGCCGCGATGCTGCTGGCCGACCTGGGCGCCGACGTGGTCCGGGTGGACCGCCCCGACGGCCCCGGCCTCGGCATCGACCCCGCGCGCGACGTCACCAACCGCAACAAGCGCTCCGTCGTGGTCGACCTCAAGGACCCGGACGGCCCCGCGCGCGTGCTCGACCTCGCCGAGCGCGCCGACATCCTGATCGAGGGCTACCGCCCCGGCGTCGCCGAGCGGCTCGGCGTCGGCCCCGCCGACTGCCACGCCCGCAACCCCCGTCTGGTCTACGGCCGGATGACCGGCTGGGGCCAGGACGGCCCGCTCGCCGACCGCGCCGGGCACGACGCCTCCTACATCGCCGTCACCGGCACCCTCGGCATGATCGGCCGCCCCGGCGAACCCCCGGCGCTGCCCGCCAACCTCCTCGGGGACTACGCGGGCGGCTCCCTCTACCTCGTCGTCGGCGTCCTCGCCGCCCTGCACCACGCCCGCGCCACCGGCACCGGCCAGGTCGTGGACGCCGCCATCGTGGACGGCACCGCCCACCTCTCCGCCATGATCCACGGCATGCTCGCCGCCGGTGCCTGGCAGGACCGCCGCGCCGCCAACCTCCTGGACGGCGGCTGCCCCTACTACGGCACCTACGAGACCGCCGACGGGAAGTACATGGCGGTCGGCGCCCTGGAACCCCGGTTCTACGCCGAGTTCCTCCGCCTCCTCGACCTCGACGGCCTGGCCGACGCCCACCACGACCCGGCCCGCTGGCCCGAGCTGCGCGAGCGGGTGGCGGCCCGCTTCAAGTCCGGTACCCGTGCCGAGTGGACGTCCCGTTTCGAGGGCACCGACGCCTGCGTGGCGCCCGTACTGGGCCTGCGCGAGGCCCCGGACCACCCCCACCTCGCCGCCCGCGGCACCTTCACCGAGCACGACGGGCTGGTCCAGCCCGCCCCCGCCCCGCGCTTCTCCGCCACCCCCACCCGCGTCCGCTCCGGCCCCGCCCTGCCCGGCACCGGCGCCGAGGACGTGACCCGCGACTGGGACCTCCCGCAAGCCACCGCCTGACACCCTCCCGAAAGGCACACCAGTGACCACCGAAGCGTTCGTGTACGACGCGATCCGCACCCCGCGCGGCCGAGGCAAGGCCAACGGCGCACTGCACGGCACCAAGCCGATCGACCTGGTCGTCGGCCTGATCCACGAGATCCGCGCCCGCTTCCCCGGCCTGGACCCGGCCGCCATCGACGACATCGTGCTCGGCGTCGTCGGCCCCGTCGGCGACCAGGGCTCCGACATCGCCCGCATCGCCGCCGTCGCCGCGGGCCTCCCGGACACCGTGGCGGGCGTACAGGAGAACCGCTTCTGTGCCTCGGGCCTGGAGGCCGTCAACACGGCCGCCGCCAAGGTCCGTTCCGGCTGGGAGGACCTGGTGCTGGCGGGCGGTGTCGAGTCGATGTCGCGGGTGCCGATGGCCTCGGACGGCGGCGCCTGGTTCAACGACCCGATGACCAACCTCGCCACCAACTTCGTCCCGCAGGGCATCGGCGCCGACCTCATCGCCACCATCGAGGGCTTCAGCCGCCGCGACGTCGACGAGTACGCGGCCCTGTCCCAGGAGCGCGCCGCCGACGCGATCAAGGGAGGCCGCTTCGAACGCTCGGTGGTCCCCGTCAAGGACCGTGCGGGCCTCACCGTCCTCGACCACGACGAGTTCCCCCGCCCCGGCACCACCGCGGACTCCCTCGCCGGTCTCAAGCCGTCCTTCGCCGACATCGGCGAGCTGGGCGGGTTCGACGCGGTCGCGCTGCAGAAGTACCACTGGGTGGAGAAGATCGACCACGTCCACCACGCGGGCAACTCCTCCGGCATCGTCGACGGCGCCTCCCTGGTCGCCATCGGCTCCCGCGAGGTGGGGGAGCGGTACGGGCTCACCCCGCGCGCCCGGATCGTCTCCGCCGCCGTCTCCGGCTCCGAGCCCACCATCATGCTCACCGGCCCCGCCCCGGCCACCCGCAAGGCGCTCGCCAAGGCCGGGCTGACCATCGACGACATCGACCTGGTCGAGATCAACGAGGCGTTCGCCGCCGTCGTGCTGCGCTTCGTCAAGGACATGGGCCTGTCCCTGGACAAGGTCAACGTCAACGGCGGCGCCATCGCGCTCGGCCACCCCCTCGGCGCCACCGGCGCGATGATCCTCGGCACCCTCGTGGACGAACTGGAGCGCCAGGACAAGCGGTACGGCCTGGCCACCCTGTGCGTCGGCGGCGGCATGGGCATCGCGACGATCATCGAACGCGTCTGAACTCCCAGCGGAATCAGCGGAACCAAGCGACTTCTACGGAGACGACTGTCATGACCGAGAGCACCACCATCCGCTGGGAACAGGACGACACCGGTGTCGTCACCCTCGTCCTCGACGACCCCGGCCAGTCCGCGAACACCATGAACCAGGCGTTCCGCGACTCCCTCGCCGTGATCACCGACCGGCTGGAGGCCGAGAAGGACTCGATCCGCGGCATCGTCTTCACCTCGGCGAAGAAGACCTTCTTCGCGGGCGGCGACCTGCGCGACCTCATCCAGGTCACCCCCGACACCGCCCAGGACCTCTTCGACGGCGGCCTCGCCATCAAGCGCGACCTGCGCCGCATCGAGACCCTGGGCGTTCCGGTCGTCGCGGCGATCAACGGCGCGGCCCTCGGCGGCGGCTTCGAGATCGCCCTCGCCTGCCACCACCGCATCGCGCTGGACGCCCCCGGCTCCCGCATCGGCTGCCCCGAGGTAACTCTCGGTCTGCTCCCCGGCGGTGGCGGCGTCGCCCGTACGGTCCGGCTGCTCGGCATCACCGACGCGCTGCTGAAGGTCCTCCTCCAGGGCACCCAGTACAACCCGCGCCGCGCGCTGGACAACGGGCTCGTGCACGAGGTGGTCCAGACGCCGGAGGAGCTGACCGCGCGGGCCCGTGCCTTCATCGACGCCAACCCGGAGTCCAGGCAGCCCTGGGACCAGCCCGGTTACCGCATCCCCGGCGGCACCCCGGCCAACCCGAAGTTCGCCGCCAACCTGCCCGCCTTCCCGGCCTCGCTGCGCAAGCAGACCAACGGCGCGCCCTACCCGGCGCCGCGCAACATTCTGGCCGCCGCCGTCGAGGGCGCCCAGGTCGACTTCGAGACCGCGCAGGTCATCGAGGCGCGGTACTTCGTGGAGCTGGCCGCCGGGCAGACCGCGAAGAACATGATCCAGGCGTTCTTCTTCGACCTCCAGGCCGTCAACTCCGGCCTCAGCCGCCCCCAGGGCATCGAACCGCGCAAGGTCCGCAAGGTCGCCGTGCTCGGCGCGGGCATGATGGGCGCGGGCATCGCCTACTCCTGCGCCCGCGCGGGCATCGAGGTCGTCCTCAAGGACGTCTCGCTCGAATCGGCCGCCAAGGGCAAGGGCTACTCCGAGAAGCTGTGCGCCAAGGCCGTCGCCAAGGGCCGTACCTCCCAGGAGAAGGCCGACGCCCTGCTGGCCCGCATCACCCCGGCCGCCGACGCGGCCGCCCTCGCGGGCTGCGACGCGGTGATCGAGGCGGTCTTCGAGGACACGTCGCTCAAGCACAAGGTGTTCCAGGAGATCCAGTCCGTCGTCGCCCCGGACGCCCTCCTCTGCTCCAACACCTCCACGCTGCCCATCACCGCGCTGGCCGAGGGCGTCGAGCGCCAGGGCGACTTCATCGGGCTGCACTTCTTCTCGCCGGTCGACAAGATGCCGCTGGTCGAGATCATCAAGGGCGAGCGCACCGGCGACGAGGCGCTGGCCCGCGCCTTCGACCTGGTCCGGCAGATCAACAAGACGCCGATCGTGGTCAACGACTCACGCGGCTTCTTCACCTCGCGGGTGATCGGCCACTTCATCAACGAGGGCGTCGCGATGGTCGGCGAGGGCATCGAACCGGCCTCGGTCGAGCAGGCGGCGGCCCAGGCGGGCTACCCGGCGAAGGTCCTCTCCCTGATGGACGAGCTGACCCTCACCCTCCCGCGCAAGATCCGCGCCGAGACCCGCCGGGCCGTGGAGGAGGCGGGCGGCACCTGGACCGCGCACCCCGCCGACGAGGTCGTGGACCGCCTGGTCGACGAGTTCGACCGCCCCGGCCGCAGCGGCGGCGCGGGCTTCTACGACTACGAGGACGGCAAGCGCACCACCCTCTGGCCGGGCCTGCGCGAGCACTTCACCAAGCCGGGGCATGAGATCCCGTTCGAGGACATGCAGGAGCGCATGCTGTTCTCGGAGGCCCTGGACACCGTCCGCCTCCTGGAAGAGGGCGTCCTCACCTCCGTTGCCGACGCCAACATCGGCTCCATCCTCGGCATCGGCTTCCCCGGCTGGACCGGCGGCGTCCTCCAGTACATCAACGGTTACGAGGGCGGCCTGCCCGGATTCGTGGCCCGCTCGCGCGAGCTGGCGGAACGGTACGGGGAGAGGTTCACGCCCCCGGCGCTGCTGGTGGAGAAGGCGGAGCGGGGGGAGACGTTCACGGACGCCCGCTGACGTCCGTCACGAGGGGCGCGCCTCGGGGACCTGTTCCTCCGGGGGCGCTCCTCGTCGTCTCCTCCACTCCGTGCCGGGTTCAGGCGAACGTGCGCCGGTAGGCCTGCGGGCTGACACCGGTGGTGCGCTTGAAACGGTCACGGAAGGTGGTCGGGGAGGCGAAGCCGACCTGGTGACCGATGCGTTCGACGGAGTGGGCCGTGGTTTCCAGCAGATGCTGGGCCTGACGGATGCGGGCGCGGTGGAGCCACTGGAGCGGGGTGGTGCCGGTCTGGTCGCGGAAGCGGCGGATCAGGGTGCGGGTGCTGGTTCCCGCGTGCTCCGCGATGTCGGTGAGGGTGATTTCACCGGCCAGGTTCTCCCGCAGCCAGGCGAGCAGCGTCTCCAGCTCGGAGCCCCGCGGGGTGGGTACGTGGTCGTGGACGATGAACTGGGCCTGACCGCCTTCCCGTTCGAGGGGCATCACCGACAGGCGGGCTGCGTCGGCGGCCACGGCCGAGCCGTAGTCACGGCGGATCATGTGCAGACAGAGGTCCAGGCCGGCGGCCGCGCCGGCCGAGGTGAGGAACTGGCCGTTGTCGACGTACAGGACGTCCGGGTCGACGTCGATGTCGGGGTGTGCGGCGGCCAGGAGAGCGGCCGCCCGCCAGTGGGTCGTCGCGCGCAGGCCGTTGAGGAGGCCGGTGGCGGCCAGGGGGAAGGTGCCCACGCAGAGGGAAGCGATCCGCGTGCCGTCGGCCGCAGCCGACCGCAGCGCGTCCCGGATGGTGGGAGGGAGCGGGGCGGTGGGTTCGGCGATGCCCGGCACGATGATCGTGTCCGCCCCCTGGAGGCCCTCCAGCCCCCAGGGGGCGCGCAGGGCGAAGGCTCCCGCGTCGATCTCGTCCCGCTCGGCGCACACCCGTACCTGGTAGCCGGGCCGCCCGTCCGGCAGGCGGGTCCGGGAGAACACCTCGATCGGGGTCGACAGGTCGAACGGGATCACCTGGTCCAGTGCGAGAACGGCGACGGTGTGCATGGCGAAAACGTACTCCTCCACCGGACATGACGGCGCCGGTCAACCGTCCGGGCGCCCCATGTCAGGCATCATTCCGAAGCCCTCGGGCGGTCGTGGCGTTTTCCCGTCGAACCCTGTCACTACTGCCACTGGGCGCTCACGGCGGTCACGGGTTGACTTCGGGGTGTCCGATGGAAAGCGACTCCGAGGGAACCTCCATGCACGTTCAGGTTGTCCTGTTCGACGGCTTCGACCCGCTCGACGTCATCGCCCCCTATGAGGTGCTCCACGCCGGTGGCACGGCGTCGGACGGCGCGGTGACCGTCGAGCTGGTCTCCGCGGAGGGCCCGCGTGAGGTGATCAGCGGCACCGGCGGGCTGACACTGCGCGCCACCGGCGCCGTCGACCTGCAACGCGCGGACCTGCTTCTGGTGCCCGGCGCCTCCGGGCGCGTGGGCGAACCCGGCGAGACACCCGAAGAGGAGCTGGGCGCCGGCGAGTGGAAGCGGGACGAGTTCATCCCGGTACTGCTGGGCCGCACGCTCACCACCGGGCTCCCCGCACTCCTGGAGCGGGCCATGAACGATCCGGGCATCACGGTCGCCGCCGTCTGCGGTGGCTCGCTCGTCCTGGCCATGGCGGGTCTGCTGGAGGGGCGTCACGCGACCACCCACCACCTGGGCCTCGACCTGCTGGACGCCACCGGCGCCCACGCGGTCCGCGCCCGCGTCGTGGACGACGGCGATCTGGTCACCGGCGCCGGAGTCACCTCCGGGCTCGACCTGGGCCTGTACCTGCTGGAGCGCGAGGTGGGCCCCCGAATCGCGCACGCCGTCGAAGAGCTGTTCGCCCACGAGCGGCGCGGCACCGTCTGGCGGACTCGGGGCCCGGTGCCCGCCGCCCTCTGACCACTCGGCCCTCCGCTTCCCCCCTCGCACCATCAGAAGGAACATCAGCATGTCCGTAGAAGGCACCTGGCACCTTTCCGTCTCCACCCCCGTCGGCCGGATCAAGGCCGTGATGGAACTCCACGAGCGGGACGGCCTGCTGACGGGCGTCGCCCGCGGAGCCGGCGAGGAGGTGCCGCTCAGCGACATCACCCTCGACGACGGCCGGCTCACCTGGAAACAGGCCGTCACCCGCCCCCTGCGGCTGAACCTGGCGTTCGATGTCACGGTCGACGGCGACACCCTCCGGGGCACCTCCCGGGCCGGTCGCCTCCCCTCCTCGAAGGTGATCGGCGAGCGCCGGCCGGCCGGGGAGCAGCTGGCATGACCAAGGTGCTCCTCTCCTTGCACGTCCTGACCGCCCTGATCGCCGTAGGGCCTGTCACGGTCGCCGCGAGCATGTTCCCCGCCACGCTGCGCCGCGCTCAAGGTGATGGCGACGGCGACGCCCGGACGACCCTGCGGACACTGCACCGCATCTGCCGCGTCTACGCGGGCATCGGCATCGCCGTTCCCCTCTTCGGCCTCGCCACGGCCGGCAGCCTCGGCGTCCTCGGCGACGGCTGGCTGATCACCTCGATCCTGCTGACCGCGGCGGCCGCCGCCGTCCTGGCCCTGCTGATCCTGCCCGCCCAGGACCGCGCACTGGCCGTGGCCACCGAATCCGCCCTGCCGCAGGCACCTCCCGTGGCACCGGGCCGGCTCGCCATGCTCACCGGCATCTTCAACCTGCTGTGGGCAGCGGTCACCGTACTGATGATCGTCCGCCCCGGCTCCACCACGGGCGCGTGACCACGCACGGCCCGTGTGCGACTCGTACTGACGCGCACAACCTCGTCAATGAGGCCCGTCGCGCCCTGAGTGCTCGTTGACGTCGCGGCCGGAACGGCTCGCGGCTTGCCGGGAAGCGGCGTTGTCAGTGGGGTCTGTCAGGGTGTGGTTCGTGGAGGAACTGGTGGAGCGGGTCGATGGTCAGGACCGTGTTCTGGGGGTGGTCACGCGTCGGCAGGCCGTCCGGGAGGGCTGGCTGCATCGCATCGCCTCGACGGTGTGCCGTGACGAGCGCGGCCGGTTCCTCGTGCACCGGCGGTCGGAGCAGCTGGCGCGCTTCCCCGGGCTCCATGAGGTCATGGTCGGGGGCGCGGCGATCGTCGGCGAATCCTATGAACAGGCCGCCGCGCGGGAGCTGACCGAGGAGCTGGGCATTCTTGGCCTGCCGCGCCTGCTGTTCACGTTCGTCAACCGCAGTGGCTTGAGCCCGCACTGGCTCGGTGTGCATGAGGCCGTCATCCCGGACGCCGTGGTCCCCGATCCCGGCGAGGTCGCCTGGCACGGCTGGCTGACCGAGTCGGAGCTTCACGCGGCCCTGTCGGAGTGGCGCTTCACCCCTGACAGTCACGAAGCCTTCAGCCGGTATCGCGCGTTCCGGCAGCAGTGCGGCGACGATCTGACGGGCCCCCGCCACCCCGGCCCGGACCCGGTCTAGCCCTCCTCACCTTCCCCCAGCCACTCCCGTACCTCCTGCCGCAGTGACCGCTGGAACGTGGTCAGGAGGGCCTGGATGACCAGGGGCTGCATGTGGGCGGAGAGGGTGCGGACGTCCTGGGGGGTGTGTTCGGGGACCGCGTCGCGCAGGAGGGTGGAGAGTTCGCGGGCGGCCGCGCGGGAGTGGTCGAGGAGGGTGGTGCGGGCGGCGAGGATGACCTCGGGGGAGAAGGGGAGGTCCAGGAGCTGTACGGCGAGACGCAGCAGCCCGGTGTCGACCCGGTAGCCGTCCTCGTCCAGCCGCGCCAGCACGTCCATCGCCGTCAGCCGCCGTACGTCGTCGTCGGTCAGCCTGCGCCCCGCCCGGCGGTCCAGCTCGGCGCGGCCGACCGTCTCCACCGCCTCCGGGGCCCAGGAGGAGACGACCGCCCGGTGCACCGCGAGGTCCTGCGCGGTGAGGTCGGCCGGGAGGCGGCCGAGGTACCGCTCGATCGCCGCCAGCGTCATGCCCTGGAGCCGCAGCTCCTCGATCAGCGCGAGGCGGGCCAGGTGCTCGCGCCCGTACCGGCCGACCCGGCGGGGGCCTATCTCCGGGGGCGGGAGCAGACCGCGGGTGCCGTAGAAACGCACCGTGCGCACGGTGACGCCGGACCGCGCGGCCAGCTCGTCGATGGTGAGGGTCGGGTCCTCGGCCTCGGTGGTCATCGCAGCAGTATTGCTGTCGCAGCAGGTGTGTGAAACCCGCGGAGGCGGGAGTGTGCAACCCGCGAAGGTCATGTGAGAAGTGCCGCTCTGTGACGTGGACCACCGCATATCGGGTGATCTCTCTGGGAAGCTGCTGCCTTGGTCTGTACCGCGACATGATCGTGCGGCGCGGGCCGCCCTGTAAGGAACCGGTCCCTCGTGGCCCGGGAGTACCAGAGAGTGGAACGATCCGTGAGCAAGGACGCCGTTGACTCGGCCCCGGCCGCTGCCCCCACGCAGCAGGCCCAGACGCCCGCGGACGCGGGCGACGCCGGTTACAGCAAGGACCTCAAGGCCCGCCACGTCAACATGATCGCCATCGGTGGCGCCATCGGCACCGGCCTGTTCCTCGGAGCGGGCGGCCGCCTGCATAACGCGGGCCCCGCGCTCGCCCTGGCCTACCTGGTCTGCGGAGTCTTCGCCTTCTTCGTGGTCCGGGCGCTGGGCGAGCTGGTCCTGTACCGCCCGTCCTCCGGGTCCTTCGTGTCGTACGCGCGCGAGTTCCTCGGCGAGAAGGGCGCCTATGTCGCCGGCTGGATGTACTTCCTGAACTGGTCGACCACCGGCATCGCCGACATCACCGCGATCGCGCTCTACACGCACTACTGGAGCATGTTCACGTCCATACCGCAGTGGGTGCTGGCACTCGTCGCGCTGGCCGTGGTGCTCGCCGTGAACCTGATCTCGGTCAAGATCTTCGGCGAGATGGAGTTCTGGTTCTCCATCATCAAGGTCGCCACCCTGGTGGGCTTCATGCTCATCGGCATCTTCCTGCTGGCCACCCAGCACGACGTCGGCGGCCACCAGCCCGGCGTCAGCCTCATCACCGACCACGGCGGGATCTTCCCGCACGGCATGATGCCGGTCGTCCTCGTCATGCAGGGCGTGATCTTCGCGTACGCCGCGCTCGAGCTGGTCGGCGTCGCCGCCGGTGAGACCGAGCACCCCGAGAAGGTCGTCCCGCGCGCGGTGAACTCGATCATGTGGCGCGTCGGCGTGTTCTACGTCGGCTCCGTGGTGCTGCTCGCCCTGCTGCTGCCCGGCTCGGTGTACTCCGCCGACCAGAGCCCGTTCGTGACCGTCCTGTCCAAGGTCGGCATCCCGGCGGCCGGTGACGTGATGAACCTGGTGGTGCTCACCGCCGCCATGTCCTCGCTGAACTCCGGCCTGTACTCCACCGGCCGCATCCTGCGCTCCATGGCCATGGCCGGTTCCGCGCCGAAGTTCACCGCCCGGATGAACCGCAGCCAGGTCCCCTACGGCGGCATCCTGCTGACCTGCGCGGTCTGCGTGCTCGGCGTCGGCCTGAACTACCTCGTGCCCAGCCAGGCGTTCGAGATCGTGCTGAACGTCGCCTCGCTCGGCATCATCAGCACCTGGGTGATCATCATGCTCTGCCACATGATCTTCGTCCGCCGCGCCCGCGAGGGCCGGGTCACCCGCCCGCGCTTCCAGCTCAAGTTCAGCCCGGTCACGGAGATCGTCACGATCGCCTTCCTGCTGGTCTGTCTCGGCATGATGTGGAACGACCCCGAGGTCGGCCGCCGCACCCTCTACCTGATCCCGCTGATCGCCGTCCTGCTGGTCGCGGGCTGGTTCGGAGTGCGCCGCCGCGTCACCGCGAACGCCGACCGGGAGCTGACCGACCTCACGAAGTAGCAGGTCACGGCCACTGTCAGTGGCAGCCCTTACGGTGGCGTCATGTCGGAGATCGTTTACATCCGGGGTGACGCCACCGCGCCATGTGCGGAGGGCGCCCGCGTGATCGCCCATGTCTGCAACGACATCGGCGGCTGGGGGAGGGGCTTCGTCTCCGCGCTGTCCAACCGCTGGCCGGAGCCGGAGGCGGCCTACCGCGCCTGGTACCAGGGCCGCGCGGACAACGACTTCGGCCTGGGCGCCGTCCAGCTCGTCGAGGTCGGCCCGCGCCTGTGGGTGGCCAACATGATCGGCCAGCACGGCATCAGGGGGCGCGGCAAGGGCGCCCCGGTGCGGTACGAGGCGATCGACACCGCCCTCGGCCGCCTCGCCGACCAAGTGATCGAACTCGGCGCCTCCGTGCACATGCCCCGCATAGGCTGCGGCCTGGCGGGCGGCGAGTGGCCGCTCGTCGAGCCGCTCGTCGGCGGGCGGCTGGCGGGACGGGGCATCCCCGTCACTGTGTACGACCACGCCACCGTGGACGACCAGGGGGAGGCCGCATGACGGACGTACTGGTGCTGGGCGGAGCCGGGGTGGACACCATCGTCCGCGTGCCCGAGCTGCCGTTGCCCTTCGCCGACAGCTATCACGTCGACACCGGGGTGCACACCCGCGCCGGGCAGACCGGCGACTTCGTCGCGCTCGGGCTGGCCGCGCTGGGCCTCGACATCCACCACCTCGACCTGATCGGCGACGACCCCGAGGGCGACCTCGTCCGCGCCCTGCACCGGGACCGGGGCATCGCCCTGACCGCGCTGCCCCAGCCCGCCGGGACCAAGCGGGCGGTCAACCTGGTCGGCCCGGACGGCCGCCGCCTCTCCCTGTACGACACCAGCCGCGCCCGCCCCGGCGACCGCTTCCCCGACGACGTGCTGCGCCCCCTCGCGGTGGCGGCCCGGCATGTCCACGTGACGATCACCCCGCCCTGCGTCGAGGCCCTGCCGCTGCTCCGCGAGACCGGTGTGCCCCTCTCCACCGACCTGCACGACTGGGACGGCGAGAACCCGTACCACGAGCCGTACGCCCTCGCCGCCGACCTGGTCTTCGTCTCCGCCGCCGCGCTCGACGACCCCGAGCGCACCATGCGGTGGATAGCCGAGCGTGGCCGGGCCGAGGTCGTCGTGGCCACGGCGGGCGCCGAGGGGGCGTATCTGCTGGCCGACGGCAAGCTGACCCACGTCCCACCGACGACCCCGCCCGCCCCGGTGGTCGACTCCAACGGCGCGGGCGACGCCTTCGCCGCCGCCTTCCTCTACGGCCACCTCGCCGGGGAGACACCCGAGCGCTGCGCCCGGTACGGCGCGACAGCGGGCGCCTACGCCTGCACCGTCCCGGCCACCCGCGCGGACGCGATAGGCCGTGACGGTCTCCTCGGGGAGGAGACCGTCACGGCCTAGGCGAAGCGGGGCTCAGTGCAGAAGCGGGGCTCAGTGCGAAGCGGGACTCAGTGCGCGTGCACGTCGTTCGTCGCCTCGATCTTCTTCCACGACTTGGGCTGCGCGACCTTCGCCGTCAGGGACCGGGCCGCCGAGGCCGGGCCCCGCGCGTCCGGCTTCGACGGCTGGAACAGCCAGGTGTCGAAGAGCGCGGCCAGCGGCTTGCCGGACACCTGCTCGGCGTACTTCTGGAAGTCGGCCACCGAGGCGTTGCCGTAGGCGTGCTCCTTCGGCCAGCCCCTCAGCACGGCGAAGAACGCGTCGTCGCCGATCTGCTCGCGCAGCGCCTGCACGGCCAGCGCGCCCCGGTCGTAGACGGCGAGGTCGAACTGCGCGTCCGCGCCGGGGTCACCGGGCTTCACGGTCCAGAACGGGTCGTCGGCCGGGTGCGAGGCGTACACGTAGTCGGCCAGCTCACGCGTGGTGCCCTCGCCCTCGTGCTCGGACCAGAGCCACTGCGCGTACCGGGCGAAGCCCTCGTTGATCCAGATGTCCTTCCAGCCCTTCAGCGACACGTCGTCGCCGTACCACTGGTGGGCCAGCTCGTGCACGACCACCGAGGTGTTGGAACCGGCCGCGAACTGCTTCGGGCTGTAGTAGACGCGGGTCTGCGTCTCCAGGGCGTACCCGGTGGTGGTGTTCGGGACGTAGCCGCCCGCCGAGGAGAACGGATACGGCCCGAAATAGCCGCTCAGCCAGTCCACCAGCTCACCGGTGCGCTCCACACTCGCCCGCGCCGCGCCGTCGTTCGCGCCGAGATCCTTGCTGTACGCGTTGACCACCGGCACCCCGCCCTCGGAGGTGGAGGTGGTGATGTCGAACCGGCCGAGCGCGAGCGTGGCCAGATAGGTGGCCTGCGGCTTGTCCTGGCGCCAGTTGTACCGGGTCCAGCCCAGCTTCGAACTGGTCGACGCCAGCGTGCCGTTGGAGATCGCCTGGGTGCCGTCCGGCACCGCCACCGACACGTCGTAGGTCGCCTTGTCGCTGGGGTGGTCATTGCTCGGGAACCACCACCAGGCCGCCTCGGGCTCGTCGGCCGCGATCGCGCCGTCCGGGGTGCGGTGCCAGGTGTTGAAGCCGTACGCGCTCTTCGTGGACGGCACCCCGCTGTACCGGACGACCACGGTGACCTGCGTCCCCTTGGCCAGCGGGGTCTTCGGCGTGACGACCAGCTCGTGCTCGCCCGACGTGGTGAACGCGGCCTTGGTGCCGTTGACCCGCACCTCGCTGACGTCCAGCAGGAAGTCCAGGTCGAAGCTGGACAGGTCCTGCGTGGTCTTCGCCAGGATGGTCGCGGTGCCCTGCAGCTCATCGGTCTTCGGCTGGTACTGGAGCCTCAGGTCGTAGTGCGAGACGTCGTAGCCGCCGTTGCCGTACTGCGGGTAGTAGGGGTCGCCGATGCCCGGCGCGCCGGGCGCGGACGACGCGGCCGATGCCGGGATCGCCAGCAGGAGGGAGGCCGCGGCCAGGGCGCCCGGTGCGATGATTCTGCGGTGCACGTCAGCTCCAAGTCTTCTGGACAGGAAGTCTGTTCGGAGCCTATTCAGTCCCGGCTGCTTCTGACGTGTCCACGGCCCCAGCTGTCACACGATCGCCATTCAGCCGTCACGCGTCCCGGTGACCACTGAAAGGCCCTCTTCTGTACGGGTGTTGACGGGAGTAGCGTCCGCCCATGCCGAATCGCTCGCTCTGGAGAATGCTCGCGGTCCTGGCCGTCGGCGCACTGACGGCCGTCCTCCTCGCCCCCACCGCCGCCCAGGCGGCACCGCGCGAGAGCAGGCCCGTGTACTCGTACGCCGACGCCGTCCGCGAGTCCGTCTGGGTGGACACCGGCCTGGACGAGGACGGCGACGGCCGCACCGACCGCGTCGCCGCCGACATCGTCCGCCCCGCCGAAGCCGCCCGCGCGGGCCGCAAGGTGCCCGTCATCATGGACGCCAGCCCCTACTACTCCTGCTGCGGCCGCGGCAACGAGAGCCAGCTGAAGACGTACGACGCGCAGGGGCACGTCGTGCAGATGCCGCTCTTCTACGACAACTACTTCGTGCCGCGCGGCTACGCGTTCGTCGGTGTCGACCTCACCGGGACCAATCGCAGCGACGGCTGCGTGGACGTCGGCGGTCGCTCCGACATCGGCTCCGCCAAGGCCGTCGTCGACTGGCTCGGCGGCCGCGCCCGCGCCTACACCGCCCGGACCGGCGGAACCCAGGTCAAGGCGGGCTGGACCAACGGCGCCACCGGCATGATCGGCAAGAGCTGGGACGCCACCATCGCCAACGGTGTCGCCGCGACCGGCGTCAAGAACCTGAAGACCATCGTCCCGATCAGCGGCATCTCCTCCTGGTACGACTACTACTTCGCCCAGGGCGCCCAGCTCTACGACGGCGGCCCCGACGAACTCGCCGGGTACGTGGAGAACGAAGGGGCCCACTGCGCCGCCGTACAGAAGAAGCTCGCCGACGGCAGCCCCGCCTCCGGTGACTGGACCCGGCTGTGGACCGAGCGGGACTACGTGAAGGACGCGGGCAAGGTCCGCGCCAGCGTGTTCCTGGTGCACGGCATGCAGGACCTCAACGTCCGCACCAAGCACCTCGGCCAGTGGTGGGACGCGCTGGCGAAGCACGGCGTCGAGCGCAAGATCTGGCTCTCCCAGACCGGCCACGTCGACCCCTTCGACTATCGGCGCCGCGCCTGGGTCGACACCCTGCACCGCTGGTTCGACCACGAACTCCTCGGCTACGACAACGGCATCGACCGCGAGCCCATGGCCGACATCGAACGCCACCCCGACCAGTGGACCACCTCCGCCGTCTGGCCCCCGCGCGACACCCGCACCACCACCCTGTACCCGGCCCGCGGCGCCACGCCCGGCGTCGGCACCCTGGGCCTGCACCGGGCCACCGGCACCGAGACCTTCACCGACGACCCGAGCCGGAGCGAGACCGACTGGGCGGCCGACCTCACCAGGTCCACCCCCGACAAGGCCGCCTTCATCACCCCGGCACTCACCGGCCCGCTGCGGATCTCCGGGTCCTCCCGGGTGACCGTCACCGCCACCCCGAGCACCGCCTCCGCCCACCTGTCCGCCGTCCTGATCGACCTCGGCCCCGACACCATCCGGGACTACGCCGACAGCGGCGAGGGCATCACCACCCTCACCGGGCGCACCTGCTGGGGCGAGAGCACGGCCGGGGACAGCGCCTGCTTCAAGACCACCGCCGCGAAGACGGCCGACGTGGGCGCCACCGTCGTCAGCCGGGGCTGGGCCGACCTCGGCCACCACGCCTCGCTCGCCAAGGGCGTCCCGCTCACCCCCGGCCGCGCCTACACCATGACCCTCGACCTCGCCGCCACCGACCACGTCGTACCCGAGGGTCACCGGCTGGCGCTGGTCGTCGCGGGCACCGACAAGGACCTCATCGAACCGCCCGCCACCCGCCCCGCCCTCACCCTCGACCTCTCCCGCACCACCGCCCGCCTCCCGCTGACCGGCGGCCCGGCCGCCCTGACCCGCGCCACCACCGCACCGCCCGCCGAGCGCACCCTCACCGTCGTCGGCACCCCGCGCTGCCCGACCGGCCACGGCGACGGCTGCACCGCGGGCGCCGACCGGTAGACACCGGACCGGGCGGGGGTGCGACGATGGCAGCCTCGCCCAGGTCACCGCTCGGTCGGAGTGCTCATGCCTGTCATCACCGCGCTGACGTACTACCCCGTCAAAGGCTGCGCCGGAGTCCCGGTCGAGGAAGCCCTGCTGACCCCCGCCGGACTCGCGCACGACCGCGGGTTCATGGCCGTCAGCGACGCGGGGGTCTTCCGTACCCAGCGGCGCGACCCCCGGCTGGCGCTGATCCGGCCCCGCGTCACGCACGACGGTGCCCGGCTCACCCTCCGGGCGCCCGGCTTCGAACCGCTGGCCATCGACGTCGACGCGTCCGGTCCCGCCCGGCCCGTCGACCTGTTCGGCGTCGCCTACCGGGGGATCGACCAGGGCGACACGGTCGCCGACTGGCTGTCCTCGGTACTCGGCGCCCCCAGCAGGCTGGTCCGCGTACCGCCCGACCACGACCGGGTGACCGACGGCCGGACACCGGGGACCTCCGGATACGCCGACAGCTCCGCCGTGCACCTCCTCTCCCGCGCCACGCTCGACCTGCTGAACGAGAAGCTCGGGGAACGCGGTGCCGACCCGCTGCCGATGAACCGCTTCCGTCCCAACATCGTCGTCGACGGCTGGGCCGAGCCGCACACCGAGGACCGCGCCCACCACCTCACCCTCGGCTCGGCCGAACTCGGCTACACCAAGCTCGCCGTCCGCTGCGCCGTCACCATGGTCGACCAGGAGACCGGCGCCCGTTCGGGCCCCGAGCCCCTGCGCACCCTCGCCGGTTACCGCCGCGCGGCCCAGGGCGGGGTCGTCTTCGGGGTGAAGTACGCCGTACTGCGCCCCGGCAAGGTGTCCGTGGGGGACGAGGTGGTCGTCGGGGAGTGGGGGGAGCCGGAAAGGTAAGCCGCGGTCCGGCCCGTACGCCCTCGACCACGCGTACGCCCGCCGCCGGACAGGACCGGTCCGGGGGCCGGGGCGGGGAAGCGAGCACCGGTGCGGGCCGCTGCCCGGGCCGGACGTGGGAATACTCCTCTCATGTCACCCGCCTACGCCACCTTCGGCCTGGAACCGGCGACCCGCGTCGGCACCGTCCTCGCCGACGGCGGCCACCAGGTCCACCGCGACTTCGTGGACTTCGTCGTCGACGGCAGCCCGCTGCTGTTCCGGCTCGCCGACCTGGACGCCGTGTCGCCGCTCGCCTCCGACCTCCCGCCCGCCGTGCTCGACGCCCAGGTCCGCGCCCTGCTGCTGGAGGACGAACCCCCGCTGCCCGGCGGCCGGTTCGTGCTCTACGGCTGCCCGGAGTGCGCCGACCTGGGCTGCGGCGCCGTCACCGTCGTCATCGAACGGGACGGCGACGACTACCGCTGGCGGGACTTCGCCTGGCAGACCGGCGAACACGTCGACCTCGAACGCGACGGCTACCACGGCACCGGCCCGTTCCGCTTCCACGGCCCCGCCTACCGTGCCGCCCTCACCGCGCTGCTCCACGGCACCCACGACGCCACCCCACCGCGCCGGGTGCTCCTCGTCGGCCCCCGCGCCGGCCTTCTCGCCAAGCTGGCGGCCGCCCTGCGCGGCATCGGCATCGGCGCCGACATCACCCCGGACGCCACCGACGTCCCGGCCGGGGAACTCACCTCGTACGGCGCCGCGCTGACCGTCTCGGAGCCTCAACGGGCCGCCCTGCGCGAGGCGTTCGCGCGAACCGGCATCGTCCTCGTGGACACGCCCGCACCCGTCGTCCCGCTCCTCGTCGCCCAGCTCCAGCAGGCCCTGGACCGGGCTCCGGAAGGGCGCCGCCGCCTCACCGCGCTGACCGCGACCCCGTACGCCGCCGAGATCGACGTGTCCGCGCCGGGCCGCGTCCAGCTCACCGCGTACCGCTTCGACCGGCTGCGCCGCACCCGCGTCCACACCGTCCTGGACGCCACCCTCGGCCCCGGCCACCACCGGCTGCCGCTCGACCCGAGGACGGTCCGGGGCGAGGCGTACCTCGTGGCCCGCACCTCCGGCGGGGTCCTGGTGGCACCGGTCCGAGGCGCGTCGGCCCGCGACTAAAATCGGCGTCCTGATGACTGCCACCCTCGTCGCCAAGAACCTCGCCGCCGGCTACGGCGACCGCTCCCTCTTCACCGGGCTCGACCTCGTCGTCGCACCCGGTGACGTGATCGGACTGGTCGGTGCCAACGGCGCGGGCAAGTCCACGCTGCTGAAGATGCTCGCCGGGCTCACCCGGCCCGAGGAGGGCGAGCTGCGGCTCTCCCCGCCGACCGCGACCGTCGGCCACCTGCCGCAGGAGCCGGAGCGCAGGCAGGGGGAGTCCGTGGCCGAGTTCCTGGCGCGCCGCACCGGCGTCGCCGAGGCCCAGCGCACCATGGACGAGGCCACCCAGGCACTGGTCGACGGCGCGCCCGGCGCCGACGACGCCTACGCCACCGCCCTGGACCGCTGGCTCAACCTGGGCGGCGCCGACCTGGACGAACGCGCCGCGGACGTGGCGGACACCCTCGGCCTCTCCGTCGGCCTGGACCGGCCCATGACCTCCCTGTCCGGCGGCCAGGCCGCCCGCGCCGGACTCGCCTCCCTGCTGCTCTCCCGCTACGACGTCTTCCTGCTGGACGAGCCCACCAACGACCTCGACCTCGACGGCCTGGAGCGGCTGGAACGCTTCGTCACCGGCCTGCGCGCGGGCACCGTCGTCGTCAGCCACGACCGCGAGTTCCTCACCCGCACCGTCACCAAGGTCCTCGAACTCGACCTGGCCCAGCAGCAGATCAACCTCTACGGCGGCGGCTACGCGGCCTATCTGGAGGAGCGGGACGTGGCCCGCAGGCACGCCCGCGAGGACTACGAGGAGTACGCCGACAAGCGCGCCGCCCTCCAGGACCGGGCGCAGACGCAGCGCTCCTGGATGGACAAGGGCGTGAAGAACGCCCGGCGCAAGGCGGGGTCCGACAACGACAAGATCGGCCGGAAGTTCCGCAGCGAGGCCAGCGAGAAGCAGGCCGCCAAGGCCCGGCAGACCCAGCGGATGATCGAGCGCCTGGAGGTGGTCGACGAGCCCCGCAAGGAGTGGGAGCTGCGCATGGAGATCGCCGCCGCCCCGCGCTCCGGCGCGGTCGTGGCCACGCTCCGGGACGCCGAGGTCCGGCGCGACGGCTTCCGCCTGGGCCCGGTCTCGCTCCAGGTCGACTGGGCCGACCGGATCGCGGTCACCGGGGCCAACGGCGCGGGCAAGTCCACCCTGCTCGGCGCGCTGCTCGGCCGGGTCCCGCTGGACTCCGGGGACGCCACGCTGGGCTCCGGGGTGCTGGTCGGCGAGGTCGACCAGGCCCGCAAGCTGTTCCACGGCTCCGAGTCACTGCTCGACGCCTTCCAGACGGCCGTCCCGGACACCGAACCGGCGGACGTACGTACCCTGCTCGCCAAGTTCGGCCTGAAGTCCGGCCACGTCCTGCGCCCGGCCGTGTCCCTCTCGCCCGGCGAACGCACCCGCGCCGCCCTCGCCCTGCTCCAGGGCCGGGGCGTCAACCTGCTGGTCCTGGACGAGCCGACCAACCACCTCGACCTGCCCGCCATCGAACAGCTGGAGTCGGCCCTCGACTCCTACGACGGCACCCTGCTGCTGGTCACCCACGACCGCCGCATGCTGGACGCGATCAAGGTGACCCGCCGCCTGGAGGTCGCGGACGGCAAGGTCACCGAACACTGAACCCCGCCCTCGGCCCGGCCGCACGGCCGGGCCGAGAACGGGGAGCCGATCAGCGGCGGCCCTTCTTCGGGTCGACCAGGCCCGCACGGCGCAGCGCGTCGGCCATGGCGCCGTTGGCCGGTGCCGGGGCCGGACGCCCGCCCCGGTCCTTGCCGCCACCGCTGCCCCGGCCCTGACCGCCCTGGCCCTGGCCCTGGCGGCCCTGACCCTGACCGCCCTGGCCCTGCCGCTGCTGCGGCGGGCGGCCGCCACCGCCCCGCTGCTGACGGGGAGCGCCCGGCTCCCGCGCGGCCGCCTCGTCGTCCAGCCGCAGCGTCAGCGCGATCCGCTTGCGCGGGATGTCCACGTCCAGGACCTTCACCTTGACGATGTCACCCGGCTTGGCGACGTCGCGCGGGTCCTTGACGAACGTCTTCGACATCGCCGAGACGTGCACCAGGCCGTCCTGGTGGACGCCGATGTCCACGAACGCGCCGAAGGCGGCCACGTTCGTCACCACACCCTCCAGCACCATCCCGGCGGACAGGTCGGAGATCTTCTCCACACCCTCCTTGAAGGTCGCCGTCTTGAACGCCGGACGCGGGTCACGCCCCGGCTTCTCCAGCTCCTTCAGGATGTCGGACACGGTCGGCAGACCGAAGGTGTCGTCCACGAAGTCGGCGGGCCGCAGCGAGCGCAGCACCCCGGTGTCGCCGACCAGCGAGGCCACGTCCTGCCCCGCCGTCTTCACCATCCGCCGCACCACCGGGTACGCCTCCGGGTGCACGCTGGAGGAGTCCAGCGGGTCCGAGCCGCCCCGGATGCGCAGGAAGCCCGCGCACTGCTCGTACGCCTTCGGACCCAGCCGGGACACCTTCTTCAGCTCCACGCGGGAGGTGAACGGGCCGTTGGTGTCGCGGTGCGTCACGATGTTCTCGGCCAGCGTGGCGGAGATGCCGGACACCCGCGAAAGCAGCGGCACGGACGCGGTGTTGACGTCCACGCCGACACCGTTCACACAGTCCTCGACCACCGCGTCCAGCGAGCGGGACAGCTTCACCTCGGACAGGTCGTGCTGGTACTGGCCGACACCGATCGACTTCGGGTCGATCTTCACCAGCTCGGCCAGCGGGTCCTGCAGCCGCCGGGCGATGGAGACCGCGCCGCGCAACGACACGTCCATGCCGGGCAGTTCACGGGAGGCGTACTCCGACGCCGAGTACACCGACGCGCCCGCCTCGGACACCATCACCTTGGTGAGGTTCAACTCCGGGTGCTTGGCGATGAGTTCGGTGGCCAGCTTGTCCGTCTCGCGGGAGGCGGTGCCGTTGCCGATGGCGACCAGGTCGACCGTGTGCTCCTTCGCCAGCCGGGCCAGCTTGGCGATCGCCTCGTCCCACCTGTTGGCGGGCACGTGCGGGTAGATCACGTCGGTGGCGACGGCCTTGCCGGTCGCGTCGACCACGGCCACCTTCACCCCGGTACGGAAACCGGGGTCCAGGCCCAGCGTGGCGCGGGTACCGGCCGGGGCGGCCAGCAGCAGATCACGCAGATTGGCGGCGAACACGTCGACCGCCTCGTCCTCGGCGGCCGTACGCAACCGCAGCCTGAGGTCGATGCCGAGGTGCACCAGGACGCGGGTGCGCCAGGCCCAACGGACCGTGTCGCCGAGCCACTTGTCACCGGGACGGCCCCGGTCCGCGATGCCGAACCGGCCCGCGATGACACCCTCGTACGACGACCGGCCCCCGGCGGGCTCCGTCGGCTCCTCCGGCTCCAGGACGAGGTCGAGGACCTCCTCCTTCTCGCCGCGCAGCATCGCCAGGACGCGGTGCGAGGGGAGCGCGGTGAACGGCTCGGTGAAGTCGAAGTAGTCGGCGAACTTGGCGCCCGCCTCCTCCTTGCCGTCCCGCACCTTGGCGGCCAGCCGACCGCGCGTCCACATCCGCTCGCGCAGCTCGCCGATCAGGTCGGCGTCCTCGGAGAACCGCTCCGTCAGGATCGCCCGCGCCCCGTCCAGCGCGGCCTGCGGGTCCGCGACACCCTTGTCGGCGTCCACGAACGCGGCCGCGGCGGCCGCCGGTTCCACCGACGGGTCGCTCAACAGCCCCTCGGCCAGCGGTTCGAGACCGGCCTCCCGGGCGATCTGCGCCTTGGTGCGCCGCTTGGGCTTGTACGGCAGGTAGATGTCCTCCAGGCGCGCCTTGGTCTCGGCGCCCCGGATGCGCTCCTCCAGCTCTGCGGTGAGCTTGCCCTGCTCGCGCACCGACTCCAGGATCGCGCTCCGGCGCTCCTCCAGCTCACGCAGATACCGCAGCCGCTCCTCGAGGGTGCGCAGCTGCGCGTCGTCGAGGCTCTCGGTGACCTCCTTGCGGTAGCGGGCGATGAAGGGCACCGTCGAACCGCCGTCCAGCAGCTCCACCGCGGCCTTCACCTGCCGCTCCCGTACGCCGAGTTCCCCGGCGATCCTGCTTTCGATGGACCCTGTGAGGGGTGTCGTCACGATCCCATCCGCCTTCTCCGCTGAACGTTGCGCGGCAATTGTGGCAGGCGGCACGGGGGAACGGACGACAGGGCGCACCGGTCGCCCGCGTCAGGCCCGCCCGCTGGAGGCCCCGCCGAACAGCCGGGCGAGCGCCCGGAACGGCAGGGTGACGACGGTGGCGATGGCGCCACCTATCTGGCGCAGCACATCGGCGATGGCACGGAACATGAGAGAACTCCAATCCACCCGGCGGTTGCCCGGTCCGCACCGGGTACCCCGAGGTCGTCGGCGCACGCCCGGTCGCCTCCGTCGATCCCGATGGCAGGAAAGGCTGGGGGTCCGTCATTGCGGACGCCGTCGGCCCGCCGAAGAATCGACGTATGCCGCAGCCCCGCCCCGGGCAGTTACCCGCTGGTCACCGCCTCCCCGGACGGCGGCCCGGTGCGCACCTCCAGGGGTCTCACCCTCGCACCCGACCCGCACACCCTGCTGGTCCCGGCGGGGACGCCGAAAGGACCGCCATGCAGATCGCCATCCTCCTCTACGACCGCTTCACCGCCCTGGACGCGGTCGGACCGTACGAGGTCCTGGCCCGCACACCGGACGCGGAGACCGTGTTCGTCGCCGAGCAGGCCGGACCCGTGCGCACCGACACCGGCAAGCTCGCCCTGGTCGCCGACCGCTCCCTGGCCGAGGTCACCGGCCCCGACGTGCTGGTGGTGCCGGGCGGGCCCGGCCAGAGCGCGCTGATGGAGCACGGCCCGCTGCTCGACTGGCTGCGCCGGGTGGACGCCACCAGCACCTGGACCACCTCGGTGTGCACCGGCTCCCTGCTGCTGGGCGCCGCCGGACTGCTCACGGGCCGCCGCGCCACCTCGCACTGGCTCGCCGTCGGCGAACTGGCGCGGTTTGGCGCAGAACACGTCCCGGAGCGCGTGGTGACCGACGGCAAGTACATGACGGCCGCCGGAGTCTCCGCCGGGATCGACATGGGCCTCACCCTGCTCGGCCGGATCGCGGGCGACGAGTACGCCCAGGCGATCCAGCTCGCCCACGAGTACGACCCGCGGCCGCCCTACGACGCCGGTTCGCCGGACAAGGCGCCCGCCCACCTGGTCGACGCCCTGCGCGCGCGCAGCCGGTTCATCGTGTCGTAGGCACGCTCCAGGTGAACCGGGGCTCCCTGCGCTCCAGGAAGGCGGTCACGCCCTCTTCCGTGTCGGTCGAGGCGCGGGCCTGGGCGGTCCAGTGGGCGTCGCGGTCGGTGCGGCCGTCGGCGTACTCCTTCGCGGCGGCCTGGGTGAGCTGGGAGCGGGCGGCCAGGGTGGCGGTGAGGGCGGCGACCCGCTTGTCCAGCTCGCCGACCGGGAGCACCTCGTCCACCAGACCGGTGCGCAGGGCGCGGCCGGTGTCGATCAACTCGGCCGAGAAGAGGAGGTACTTGGCCGTCGCGGGGCCGACCAGGGAGACCAGCCGCCGGGTGGAGGAGGCGGGGTAGACGATCCCGAGCCGCGCCGGGGTCACGCCGAACAGCGCGCCCTCCTCCGCCAGCCGGAGGTCGCAGGCGGCCGCGAGCTGGGCCCCGCCGCCCACGCAGTGGCCCTTGATCGCGGCGAGCGTCGGCTTGGGGAACGCGGCCAGCGCCTCCTCGGCGGCCACCGCGAGTCCCTGCGCCTCGGCGGGCGAACCCCGCAGCGTGGAGATGTCCGCGCCCGCGCAGAAGGCCCCGCCCTCCCCGGTGAGCACCAGCGCGCGCACCCCGGGTTCGGCGGCCAGCTCCGCCAGCAGCGGGGGCAGCGCCCGCCACATCGCGGCCGTCATGGCGTTGCGCTTGGCCGGGTGGCGGATGACGACGGTGGCGACGCGGTCGGTGACGTCGTGCGACAGCTGGGGCTCCATGCGGCGGATGCTATCCGCGGGTGCCGGTCACGGCCGGGTGAGTTAGCTCGCACCACCCGAGGGACAAAAGGAGAGAAGAACAGCAAACAGGGGCGATCAAGGAGGCGGCGATGGCCAGATCCGGCAAAACCGGGGCGAGGGGCGCGAAGGGCCTGAGTCGGAACTTCAGCTGGCTCGCGGTGCTCGGGGTGATCCTGGTGATCGCCGGGATCGTCGGCCTGGTCTACACGGCGGTGGCCACACTGACCTCGATGATCCTGTTCGGCTGGCTGCTGCTGATCGGCGGCGTCGTGGGCCTGCTGCACTCGGTGCAGGCACGTGGCACCAACTTCCTCTGGCTCGGCGTCATCGTGGCCGCCCTGAACATCGCCGCCGGGATCGTCGTCATCCGGATGCCGCACGCGGCGGCCGACGCCCTGACCATGTTCGCCGCGCTGCTGTTCCTCGCCGCGGGCCTGTTCCGGCTGGTCGGCAGCGTGGTGGTGCGCGGCCCCCAGTTCGGCTGGACCCTGCTGCTCGGCGCGTTCGACCTGCTGCTGGGCATCCTGGTCCTGGTGAGCTGGCCCGGCAGCAGCCAGTACGTCATCGGCTGCTTCTTCTCCCTCGCCCTGCTCTTCGACGGCCTCGGCCTGATCGCCGCCGGATACGGCGGGCGCCGGGTGGTCGGCATGATGGACGACGGGGCCCGCGTCTGACGGCCCGTGCCGGGCCTCCGGTCCGGACCTGATCAACCCGTACAACCGGACCTGATCAACCCGTACAAGCTGAATAGTTCTCGAACCGGTCGCCCGGACGACAGATGCGGTCGTCCGCGTGACCGCACTGTGCGAGAGCGGTCGGAACCGTTCGATACCCGCTGACTTGTGTTCAGTCCTCCGGGGCGGAGCCCATTGTTACCAACACTCGACGTGTGGTGACAATCGAGCGCGAGGGTGGCGACCGGACGATGGACAACCACGGGCGCGGGGGTGTGCCGCGGCCGCCGGAGGGCGCCGGGCTACCGCCCGAACCCCTGCCGTACGAGGGCGTGTGGCGGTTCACCGCCCCCGCCGTGGACGCCTCGGTCCCGCAGGCGCGGCACGCCGTGCGGGACCTGCTGATGCGCCAAGGCGTACCGGTCGCGGACGAAGTGGTGGACGGGCTCCTGCTGATCGTCTCCGAGCTGGTCACGAATGCCGTCAAGCACGCAGCGCTGCTCTCCCCGATGCTCGGGGTCGAAGTGGCCGTCGGCGCCGAGTGGGTCCGGGTCTCGGTGGAGGACAACCACCCCTACCGCCCCACCGCGCTGGAGGCCGACCACGCCCAGACCGGCGGCCGGGGCCTGCTGCTGGTGCGCGAGGTGGCGCGGGAGGCGGGCGGCGCGGTCGACGTGGAGCACACGGCGAGCGGCGGCAAGGTGATCTGGGCCGCCCTGCCGCTCAAACCCACGCTGTCCAGATGAGGGCCCGCGCGGCCCACGACAGCGAGGCCCACGGAAGCGAGGCCGGAAGAGGGCCCCGCGCGGGGCCTACCAGCCCGCGGACGACCCCGTCAGCTCCTTGATCGCCGGACGCGCCGCGTCCAGCACCGTCATGAACCACGCGGAGAACGGCTCCCGCGCGTGCCGCTCGGCCAGCTCCGCCGCCGTCACGAAGGCGGTGCCGCCCACCTCCGCCGGGTCCGGCGCCAGGGTCTGCTGCACCAGGCCGACGAAGAGGTGGTTGTACTCCTGCTCCACCAGGCCCGACGCCGGGTCCGGATGGTTGTAGCGCACCGTGCCCGCCTGGGCCAGCAGTGAGGGCGAGACCCCCAGCTCCTCGTGCGTACGCCGGGCCGCCGCCGCGAACGGCGCCTCACCGGGGTAGGGGTGGCCGCAGCAGGTGTTGGACCACACGCCGGGGGAGTGGTACTTGCCGAGCGCCCGCTGCTGGAGCAGCAGCCGGCCCCGCTCGTCGAAGAGGAACACCGAGAACGCCCGGTGCAGCTGCCCCGGCGGCTGGTGGGCGGCGAGCTTCTCCGCGGTGCCGATCGTCACGCCGTTCTCGTCCACGAGTTCCAGCAAGATCGACTCTGTGGTGCCGTTCGACGAGCTGTGCGTCTCGGTGGCAGGTGTGATCGGCATACCCATCCTTCGCGTCGGTCTTCGCACCTCCAAGTCTGCCGTACGAAACGGGCACTCCCTGCACTTCCCGGCACGTCCGCATGTCCTGGACCCGTACGTGTCGCTCAGTGACAGAGCCGCGCCTCGTGCTCCGCGTGCCCGCCCGGCTCCAGTTGGAAGGTGCAGTGCTCCACGTCGAAGTGGTCGCCCAGACAGCCCTGCAGCTCGTGCAGCATCTTCTCGTGGCCGATGGCGTTCAGCACATCCGTGCTCACCACCACATGTGCGGAGAGCACAGGCATGCCCGAGGTGATGGTCCACGCGTGCAGGTCATGTACGTCCTCCACACCGTCCAGCTCCAGGATGTGTGTCCGTACCTCACTCATGTCGACGTCCTTGGGTGCCGCCTCCAGCAGCACGTCCAGCGTCTCGCGCAGCAGCCGCAGCGTCCTCGGCACGATCATCAGCCCGATGACCAGCGAGGCGATCGGGTCGGCGGCCTGCCAGCCGGTGGCCAGGATCACGGCCGCCGAGATGATCACCGCCACCGAGCCCAGCGCGTCCGCGGCGACCTCCAGGAAGGCCCCGCGCACATTGAGGCTCTCCTTCTGTCCGCGCATCAGCAGCAGGAGCGACACGGAGTTCGCCACCAGGCCGATCGCGCCGAACACGACCATCAGCCCGCCGTGCGTCTCGGCCGGCCGCAGGAACCGCTCCACCGCCTCGACCAGCACATAGCCGCCCACGCCGAGCAGCAGCACACAGTTGGCGAGCGCCGCCAGGATCTCGGCGCGGGCGAAGCCGAAGGTGCGGTTGGTACTCGGCGGCCGGGCCGCGAAGTGGATCGCCAGCAGCGCCATGACCAGGCCCACCGCGTCGGTCGCCATGTGGGCGGCGTCCGCGATCAGGGCCAGGGAGTCCGCGACGAGACCGCCGACGATCTCGACCACCATGATCGTGAGGGTGATGCCCAGGGCCGCGCGCAGCCTGCCCCGGTACGCGGCCGCGGCCGTCCCCGTGGGCGGCACATGGCTGTGCGCGTGCCCGTGATCGTGCCCTGCCCCCATCGGAAGACCGCCCTTCAGCGCCGCGCGCCGGTTCGCAAACGAACGCACCGGCCATCAGTCAACTACGGTCGGCGGCCACCGGGCAACGCGGCACTGAACACCGTTGTCATGTGCTCTGACCTGCGGAAACGATGCGCAGGTCAGAGCCGTGCGGCATGCCCTACCGGCCGTGGTGGCGCTGCCGGCCGGTCCACGCCGAGGCGACCATCTCCGGCACCCCGAGCCGCGCCCGCCAGCCCAGCTCGGCCGCCGCCCGCTCGGCGGAGGCGACCGCGCGCGGCGCGTCCCCCGGCCGCCGGTCCTCCACCACCGGCGCCCGCCGGTCCCCGGTGACCTCACCGATCACCGTGATCAGCTCCCGCACCGAGACGCCCTCGCCCCGGCCGATGTTCAGCGTCAGATCGCCGGTGACCGAGCCGTCGGACAGCCGCCGGGCCGCCGCGAGGTGGGCCTCGGCCAGATCGGTCACATGGATGTAGTCGCGGACACAGGTGCCGTCCGGCGTCGGGTAGTCGGCGCCGAAGATCCGGGGCGGCTCGTCCCGGGTCAGCCGGTCGAAGACCATCGGGACGATGTTGGACACCCCGGTGTCCGCCAGCTCCGGCGCGGCCGCGCCCGCCACGTTGAAGTAGCGCAGGCACACCGTCGAGATGCCATGCGCCCGCCCGGCCGCCCGGACCAGCCACTCACCGGCCAGCTTGGTCTCGCCGTACGGGTTCACCGGGGCGCACGGGGTGTCCTCGGTGATCAGGTCCACGTCCGGGTTGCCGTACACGGCCGCCGAGGAGGAGAAGACCAGCCGCCGTACGCCCGCGTCCGCGATCGCGTCCAGCAAGGTCGCCAGACCGCCGATGTTCTCCCGGTAGTAGCGGACGGGCTCCGCCACCGACTCCCCGACCTGCTTGCGCGCCGCGAGATGCACCACACCGGTCACCCCGTGCTCGGCGAACACCCGCTTCAGCAGGTCCCCGTCCAGCGTCGAGCCCTCGACCAGCTCCACCCCGTCGGGCAGTCGCTCGGGCACCGCCGCCGACAGGTCGTCCAGGACGACCACGTCCTCCCCGGCGCCGTGCATGGCCCGCGCCACGTGCGCCCCGATGTATCCGGCTCCGCCGGTGATCAGCCACGTCATGCCCGCAGACCCTACGTCGTCGCCACCCCGTGTCCCCGATGCCCCGATTACGTGCCGCTCGCCCGGGCGCGGTTTGTGGGGCGGCCCCCGCATCCCCGATGATGACCGCGGCGCAGGTGGGTGCGGTTCCCGGTGGACCGGGCCTGAACGCCCGGTGAACGCCCCTCGCGGCCGATCCGATAGCCTCTGCCGACATGCCGCCCCGGCGAGCCGCAGGCGAGGGGCGCCCCCATCACGCAGCAGACCGGCGCCGACGCGCCGGACCCAGGGAGTGAATTCGGTTGCCGACCGCCATCGTCACCGGTCAGCCGGTCCCCGGATCGTCACTTGAGGGCGATCTGCGGTCCCTCGGCTTCGATGTGCGCATGGCCGCCGACACCGCCGAGGCCCGCGATCTGCTCGCGGCGGCCCCCGAGGACGGGCGCGTGGCCCTGGTCGACGCCCGCTTCGTCGGCCACCCGCACGCCCTGCGGCTCGGCCTGACCGACCCCCGCTTCCCGCTCGCCGCCGTCCCCGGCGCCGTCACCGCCCAGGGCACCGCCCGGCAGACGCTGCACCGGGCCCTGAACGAGCAGGACGGGCCCGACGGGACGCAGGACGAGACCGGCGGCGGCACCGCGGTCGCCGTCGACAGCCTGCCTGACCGGCTGGTCACCGCACTCGACGCCGACGGCACCCCGGTGCACCGCCCCGAGCTGGGCAGCCTGGTTGCCGCCGTACCCGCCGACCCGCAGGCCCGCAACGAGGCCCGGCAGGCCGTCCTCGCCGTCGACGAGGAGGACGTCCGGCTGAAGTCGGCCGTGAAGTCCCGCGACGGCTTCTTCACCACCTTCTGCATCAGCCCCTACTCGCGCTACCTCGCGCGCTGGTGCGCCCGCCGGGGCCTCACCCCGAACCAGATCACCACCGCCTCGCTGCTCACCGCGCTCATAGCGGCGGCCTGCGCGGCCACCGGCACCCGCCCCGGCTTCATCGCGGCGGGCCTGCTGCTGATCGCCTCCTTCGTACTGGACTGCACCGACGGCCAGGTGGCCCGCTACTCGCTGCAGTACTCCACGCTCGGCGCCTGGCTGGACGCCACCTTCGACCGGGCCAAGGAGTACGCCTACTACGCCGGACTCGCCCTCGGCGCGGCCCGCGGCGGCGACGACGTATGGGCGCTCGCGCTCGGCGCGATGATCCTCCAGACCTGTCGGCACGTCGTGGACTTCTCCTTCAACGAGGCCAACCACGACGCCACCGCCAACACCAGCCCCACCGCCGCCCTCTCCGACAAGCTGGACAGCGTCGGCTGGACGGTCTGGGTCCGCCGGATGATCGTCCTGCCCATCGGCGAACGCTGGGCCATGATCGCTGTCCTCACCGCGGTCACCACCCCGCGCATCACCTTCTACGTGCTGCTGATCGGCTGCGCCCTCGCGGCCACGTACACGACGGCCGGGCGCGTGCTGCGGTCGCTGACCCGCAAGGCCCGCCGTACCGACCGCGCCGCTCGCGCGCTCGCCGACCTCGCGGACACCGGCCCGCTCGCCGGAGCCCTGGGCCGCGTGCTGAAGCGCGGCCTGCCCGGCCTCGCGGTCCCGGCCGTCGCCCTTCTCGGCGGCGCCGCCGTGGTCGCCTGTTCGGCGCTGACCGGCTTCGGCGGCTGGCTGCCGGTGGTGGGCGCGCTGGTCTACGTCCTCACCTCGGCGCTCGCCACGGCCCGCCCGCTCAAGGGTTCGCTGGACTGGCTCGTCCCG
Source organism: Streptomyces sp. NPDC090119 (assembly GCF_044747085.1). Taxonomy (NCBI): domain Bacteria; kingdom Bacillati; phylum Actinomycetota; class Actinomycetes; order Kitasatosporales; family Streptomycetaceae; genus Streptomyces; species Streptomyces sp. NPDC090119. The sequence goes on from NZ_JBIVDK010000001.1 coordinate 781,677, forward strand.
CCGTTCTTCCGCGCCGCCGAGTACGGCACGGTGCTCGCGCTGGCCGCCCGCGCCGACGTCCATGGCGCCCTCCCGGCGGCGTTCGGGCTGGTCGCGGCGGTCGCCTACCATCACTACGACACGGTGTACCGCATCCGCGGCGACGCCGGAGCGCCGCCGGCCTGGCTGGTGCGCGCCATCGGGGGGCAGGAGGGGCGCACGCTGCTCGTCACCGTGCTCGCGGCTCTGCTCACCGCCTCCCAGTTCACCGTCGCGCTCACGGTCATCGCCGTGTGCGTCGCTCTGCTGGTGCTCGTCGAGAGCATCCGCTTCTGGGTGTCCGCAGGGGCGCCCGCCGTCCACGACGAAGGAGAAACCGCATGATCGGCCTCGTGCTGGCGGCCGGCGCCGGACGGCGTCTGCGCCCCTACACCGACACGCTGCCCAAGGCCCTGGTGCCGGTGGGCCCGGAGGGCGACGAGGAGTCGCTCACCGTCCTCGACCTCACCCTCGGCAACTTCGCCGAGGTCGGTCTCACCGAGGTCGGTGTCATCGTCGGCTACCGCAAGGAAGCCGTGTACGAGCGCCGGGAGGCCCTTGAGGCCAAGTACGGCCTGAAGATCACCCTGATCGACAACGACAAGGCCGAGGAGTGGAACAACGCCTACTCCCTGTGGTGCGGCCGGGACGCGCTGAAGGACGGCGTGATCCTCGCCAACGGCGACACCGTGCACCCGGTCTCCGTCGAGAAGACGCTGCTGGCCGCGCGCGGTGACGGCAAGAAGATCATCCTCGCGCTGGACACGGTCAAGTCCCTGGCGGACGAGGAGATGAAGGTCGTCGTGGACCCCGAGAAGGGTGTCCAGAAGATCACCAAGCTGATGGACCCGGCCGAGGCGACCGGTGAGTACATCGGCGTCACGCTCATCGAGGGCGACGCCGCCGAGGAGCTGGCCGACGCCCTGCGCACCACGTTCGAGCGCGACCCCCAGCTGTACTACGAGGACGGTTACCAGGAGCTGGTCAACCGAGGCTTCAAGATCGACGTGCAGCCGATCGGCGAGGTCTCCTGGGTCGAGATCGACAACCACGACGACCTCGCCAAGGGACGGAAGATCGCGTGCCGGTACTGACGAGGCTCATTCCCTCGCCGGTCGTCGTGGACATCCGCCCGGGTGCCCTCGCCGACCTGGCCACCGTCCTCGCCGACGAGCGCATCTCGCACTCCGGCCGCCTGGCCGTCGCGGTCAGCGGCGGCTCCGGTGCCCGGCTGCGCGAGCGGGTCGCCCCGCAGCTTCCCGGTGCCACCTGGTACGAGGTCGGCGGCGGCACCCTGGACGACGCCGTCCGGCTCGCCGACGACATCCGCGGCGGTCACTTCGACGCGCTCGTCGGCCTCGGCGGCGGCAAGATCATCGACTGCGCCAAGTACGCCGCGGCGCGGGTCGGCCTGCCCCTGGTCGCCGTGCCGACGAACCTCGCGCACGACGGCCTGTGCTCGCCGGTCGCGACCCTCGACAACGACGCGGGCCGGGGCTCCTACGGGGTGCCCAACCCGATCGCCGTCCTGATCGACCTGGACGTCATCCGGGCCGCCCCGACGCGCTTCGTGCGCTCCGGCATCGGCGACGCGGTGTCCAACGTGTCCGCCATCGCGGACTGGGAGCTGGCCAACCGGGTCAACGGAGAGAAGATCGACGGTCTCGCCGCCGCCATGGCCCGCCAGGCGGGCGAGGCGGTGCTCCGGCACCCCGGCGGGATCGAGGACAACGACTTCCTCCAGGTCCTCGCCGAGGCGCTGGTGCTGTCCGGCATCGCCATGTCGGTCTCCGGTGACTCGCGGCCGTCCTCGGGCGCCTGCCACGAGATCAACCACGCCTTCGACCTGCTGTTCCCCAAGCGCGCCGCCAGCCACGGCGAGCAGTGCGGCCTCGGTGCCGCCTTCGCCATGTACCTGCGCGGGGCGCACGAGGAGTCGGCGCACATGGCCGACGTGCTGCGCCGCCACGGGCTGCCCGTGCTGCCCGAGGACATCGGCTTCACCGTGGACGAGTTCGTCCGCGTCGTGGAGTTCGCGCCGGAGACCCGGCCGGGCCGCTACACGATCCTCGAACACCTCGACCTCAAGACTGAACAGATCAAGGACATCTACGCCGACTATGTCAAGGCCATCGGTAGCTGAACTCCGCCCGGTCGTCCACCCCGCGGGGGTGAAGGACCGGCGCAGCGGTGAGCACTGGGCGGGACGCCTCTACATGCGCGAGGTCTCCCTGCGCATCGACCGCTACCTGGTGAACACCAGGATCACGCCCAACCAGCTCACGTACCTGATGACCGTCTGCGGTGTGCTCGCGGCCCCGGCCCTGCTGGTGCCGGGGATCACGGGCGCGGTCCTCGGCATCGTCGCCACCCAGCTGTACCTGCTGCTGGACTGCGTGGACGGCGAGATCGCCCGCTGGCGGAAGCAGTACTCGCTGGGCGGCGTCTACCTCGACCGGGTGGGCGCCTACCTCACCGACGCCGCCGTCCTGGTCGGCCTCGGGCTGCGCGCCGCCGACCTGTTCGGCAGCGGCCGGATCGACTGGCTGTGGGCGTTCCTCGGCACCCTGGCCGCCCTCGGCGCGATCCTCATCAAGGCGGAGACCGACCTCGTCGGGGTCGCCCGGCACCAGACCGGGCTGCCCCCGGTGAAGGAGTCGGCCGCCGAGCCGCGTTCCTCCGGGATGGCGCTGGCCCGGCGCGCCGCCGCCGCGCTCAAGTTCCACCGGCTGATCCTCGGCATCGAGGCGTCGCTGCTGATCCTGGTGCTGGCCATCGTGGACCAGGTGCGCGGCGACCTCTTCTTCACCCGGCTCGGCACCGCCGTGCTGGCGGGCATCGCGCTGCTCCAGACCCTGCTGCACCTGGTGTCCATTCTCGCGTCGAGCAGGCTGAGGTGAACGGCATGAAGGTCGGCGCGGTCATCATCACCATGGGCAACCGCCCGGAGGAGCTGCGGGCGCTCATCGACTCCGTCGCCAAGCAGGACGGCGACAAGGTCTCCGTGGTAGTCGTCGGCAACGGCTCGCCCGTGCCCGACGTGCCCGAGGGCGTGCGCACCGTCGAGCTGCCCGAGAACCTGGGCATCCCCGGCGGCCGCAACGTCGGCATCGAGGCGTTCGGCCCCGGCGGGAGCGACGTCGACGTCCTGCTGTTCCTGGACGACGACGGTCTGCTCGCCCGGCAGGACACCGCCGAGCTGTGCCGGGCCGCGTTCGCCGCCGACCCGGAGCTGGGCATCATCAGCTTCCGCATCGCGGACCCCGAGACCGGGGAGACCCAGCGCCGCCACGTGCCCCGGCTGCGCGCCGCCGACCCGATGCGCTCCTCGCGCGTCACCACCTTCCTCGGCGGCGCCAACGCCGTCCGGACGAAGGTGATCGGCCAGGTCGGCGGGCTGCCGGACGAGTTCTTCTACGCCCATGAGGAGACCGACCTCGCCTGGCGTGCGCTGGACGCGGGCTGGATGATCGACTACCGGTCGGACATGGTGCTGTACCACCCGACGACCGCCCCCTCGCGGCACGCGGTGTACCACCGCATGGTGGCCCGCAACCGCGTCTGGCTGGCCCGCCGCAACCTGCCCGTGCCGCTCGTCCCGGTCTACCTCGGCGTCTGGCTGCTGCTCACGCTGGCCCGCCGCCCCTCCGGACCGGCGCTGAAGGCGTGGTTCGGCGGCTTCAAGGAGGGCTGGACCAGCCCCTGCGGTCCGCGTCGCCCGATGCGCTGGCGTACGGTGTGGCGGCTGACCCGGCTGGGCCGTCCCCCGGTGATCTGAGAAGCTCGGTGTCGCGGGGCACGCGGCCCGGCGCACGCGAAGTACACGACGCACTCGAAGACGAAAGTTTCCACCTGTGAGTGAGAGAACCCATGACGGCGGTGTCGCGGTGACCGCGGCTCCGTCGCCCGACGAGGGCCTGCCCGCGGCAGATCTCGCCGCCAAGTACGGGCTCGCGACGAGCGGTGCCCGCCCCTCGCTCGTCGAGTACGTCCGGCAGCTGTGGAGCCGCCGTCACTTCATCCTCGCCTTCTCCCAGGCGAAGCTGACGGCCCAGTACAGCCAGGCCAAGCTGGGCCAGCTGTGGCAGGTGGCCACCCCGCTGCTGAACGCGGCCGTGTACTACGCGATCTTCGGGCTGATCCTCAAGGCCAGCCGGGGCATGTCGCACGACACGTACGTGCCGTTCCTGGTCACCGGCGTGTTCGTGTTCACCTTCACGCAGAGCTCGCTGATGTCGGGCGTCCGCGCGATCTCCGGCAACCTCGGCCTGGTGCGGGCCCTGCACTTCCCGCGCGCCTCGCTGCCGATCTCGTTCTCCCTGCAGCAGCTCCAGCAGCTGCTGTTCTCCATGATCGTCGTGTTCCTGGTGACGATCGGGTTCGGCAACTATCCGCGGCTGTCCTGGCTGCTGATCCTGCCGGTGCTGGTGCTGCAGTTCCTGTTCAACACCGGGCTCGCGCTGATCGTGGCCCGCATGGGCGCCAAGACGCCGGACCTCGCCCAGCTGATGCCGTTCATCCTGCGGACCTGGATGTACGCCTCCGGTGTCATGTTCTCCATCAGCAACATGCTGGCGGGCAAGCCGGAGTGGATCGTCCGAGTGCTGCAGGCCAACCCGGCGGCCGTCTACATGGACCTGATGCGCTTCGCGCTGATCGACGACTACGGCGCCTCGAACCTGCCCCCGCACGTGTGGGCCCTCGCCCTGGGCTGGGCCGTGGTCGTCGCCTTCGGCGGCTTCGTGTACTTCTGGAAGGCAGAGGAGCGGTACGGCCGTGGCTGAGCAGAACACCGGCGAGCGCCGTCCGACCGTCATCGCGGACGAGCTGCACATCGTCTACCGGGTCAACGGCGCCAAGACCGGCAAGGGCAGCGCCACCTCCGCCCTGAGCCGCATCCTCAAGCGCGGCGAGCAGCGCGGGGTGCGCAAGGTGCACGCGGTGCGCGGGGTGTCCTTCACCGCCTACCGGGGCGAGGCCATCGGTCTGATCGGCTCCAACGGTTCCGGCAAGTCCACCCTGCTGCGGGCCATCGCCGGCCTGCTGCCGGCGGAGAAGGGCAAGGTCTACACCGACGGCCAGCCCTCCCTGCTGGGCGTCAACGCGGCCCTGATGAGCGACCTGACCGGTGAGCGGAACGTCATCCTGGGCGGTCTCGCCATGGGCATGTCCCGTGAGCAGATCAAGGAGCGCTACCAGAAGATCGTCGACTTCTCCGGCATCAACGAGAAGGGCGACTTCATCACGCTGCCGATGCGGACGTACTCCTCCGGCATGGCGGCCCGGCTGCGGTTCTCCATCGCCGCCGCCAAGGACCACGACGTCCTCATGATCGACGAGGCGCTGGCCACCGGCGACCGTGCCTTCCAGAAGCGCTCCGAGGAACGCATCCGGGAGCTGCGCAAGGAGGCCGGCACGGTCTTCCTGGTCAGCCACAACAACAAGTCCATCCGCGACACCTGCGACCGCGTCCTGTGGCTGGAGCGCGGCGAACTCCGCATGGACGGACCCACCGAAGAGGTCCTCAAGGAGTACGAGAAGTTCACGGGCAAGTAGCCCGCGCTTCGTCAGGGCCCCGCCGGACGCCCCTCCGGCGGGGCCCCACGTCCGCAAAGGATGCGTCAACTCCGTTGGTGCGGCGGAATGTTGACGTCTGTCCGGGTGTTCTGGTGAGGCGCCGGAGACCCCGACGGACCATGTCGCGTCGTACAACGTAAGCTGTACCGGTGCCGGAAACCGGCAATCGGGGCGATAATGCGCGACACCCTCCGCCGGGGAAGCCCCCCGGAGGGTCGGCGGCGTGTCCGAAATAGTGTGTATCGGGTCAGCAGTGTAGAACGGGAGATGTGACGGCAATGGCTACGGAAACTCCCCAGCTCAACGTGGACCGCGCCGTCCTTGGACCGGGCAGCGCGCAGTGACGGGAACCGACACGGCGACGGCACTGGAACGCGCCACGCTGGACAAGGCCGCGCGCGAGAACTTCCCCGTGGCCCCGTTCTTCCTGCCCCGCGCCTGGCGCACCGACCTCATGGCCGTCTACGGCTTCGCCCGCCTGGTCGACGACATCGGCGACGGCGACCTGGCCCCCGGCGGCGCCGACGCCCGCGCCCTGAGCGTTTCCCCGGAGCAGGCCGACGACCGCCTCGTCATGCTCGACGCCTTCGAGACCGACCTGCGCCGCGTCTTCGACGGCACCCCGCACCACCCCCTGCTGCGCCGCCTCCAGCCCACCGTGCGCCGCCGCGGCCTCACCCCCGAGCCCTTCCTCGGCCTGATCGCCGCCAACCGCCAGGACCAGCTCGTCACCCGCTACGAGACCTACGACGACCTGCGCGCCTACTGCGAGCTCTCCGCCAACCCGGTCGGCCGCCTGGTCCTCGGCGTCACCGGCACCGCGACCCCCGAGCGCGTCCGCCGCTCCGACGCCGTGTGCACCGCGCTGCAGATCGTCGAGCACCTCCAGGACGTCGCCGAGGACCTCGGCAGCGACCGCATCTACCTCCCCGCCCAGGACATGAAGCGTTTCCATGTCCAGGAGAGCGACCTCGCCGCCCCGAGCGCGGGCGCGTCCGTACGCGCCCTGGTCGCGTACGAAGCCCAGCGCGCACGCGAACTCCTGAATGAAGGCGCCCCCCTCGTGGGTAGCGTCCAGGGCAGGCTGAAGCTGCTGCTCGCCGGGTTCGTGGCGGGAGGAAAGGCGGCGGTCCGGGCGATCGCCGCCGCCGATCACGACGTACTTCCCGGCCCGCCGAAACCCAGCAAGCTCCAGCTGCTGCGCGAGGCGGCCACGACCCTGCGAGGAGAGGGGTGATCCGGGCAGTGGAGGCTTCGCAAGCCGTGTCCGCACCGGTACTCGCCGCCTACCGCTACTGCGAGACGGTCACCGGACAGCAGGCCCGCAACTTCGCCTACGGCATCCGGCTGCTGCCGACGCCCGAGCGCCGCGCCATGTCGGCGCTCTACGCCTTCTCACGGCGTGTCGACGACATCGGCGACGGCGAGCTGCCCGGCGACGTCAAGGTGGACCGCCTGGAGGACACCCGGGCGCTGCTCGCCCGCATCCAGGCGGGCGCGGTCGAGGAGGACGACACCGACCCGGTGGCCGTCGCCCTCACCCACGCCGCCGGTGCCTTCCCGATCCCGCTCGGCGGCCTGGACGAGCTGATCGACGGCGTCCAGATGGACCTGCGCGGCGCGACCTACGAGACCTGGGACGACCTCAAGGTCTACTGCCGCTGCGTCGCCGGTGCCATCGGCCGGCTCTCGCTCGGCGTCTTCGGCACCGAGGCGGGCGCACCCGGCGCCGAGCGCGCCCCCGAGTACGCCGACACGCTGGGGCTCGCCCTCCAGCTCACCAACATCCTGCGGGACGTGCGCGAGGACGCCGAGGGCGGCCGGACCTACCTGCCCGCCGACGACCTGGCCAAGTTCGGCTGCTCGGCCGGGTTCGCCGGACCCACCCCGCCCGCGGGCTCCGACTTCGCGGGCCTCGTCCACTTCGAGGTCCGCCGCGCCCGCGCCCTCTTCGCCGAGGGCTACCGGCTGCTGCCCATGCTGGACCGCCGCAGCGGCGCCTGCGTCGCCGCCATGGCGGGCATCTACCGGCGCCTGCTCGACCGCATCGAGCGCGACCCGGAGGCCGTGCTGCGCGGCCGGGTCTCGCTGCCCGGCCGCGAGAAGGCGTACGTCGCCGTGCGCGGCCTGTCCGGCTTCGACGCCCGCCATGTCTCGCGGCACACGCTCAGGAGGCGTGCCTGATGACGGCCGAGGCCCAGGAGGCGGCTCCGGCGGCCCGGCCGCGGCGGGCAACCCTCGCCCGCGGCGTGGCGTCCCTGACGGCGACGGCCGAACGTGCACGGTTCAACGAGCACGCGCGGCACGCACGGAAGGACGCGGCATGAGCGAGGACGCACGCCCGGCACGGGCGCACACCGGCCCCACCGGCCGGACCGCCGTCGTGGTCGGCGGCGGACTCGCCGGGGTCACCGCGGCCCTCGCGCTCGCCGACGCGGGCGTCCGCGTCACCCTGCTCGAAGGCAGGCCGCGGCTCGGCGGACTCGCCTTCTCCTTCCAGCGCGGCGACCTGACCGTGGACAACGGCCAGCACGTCTACCTGCGCTGCTGCACCGCCTACCGCTGGTTCCTCGACCGCATCGAGGGCACCGCGCTGGCCCCGCTCCAGGACCGGCTCGACGTACCCGTGGTCGACGTCGACAAGCCCGAGGGGCGGCGGCTCGGCAGGCTGCGGCGCGACCCGCTGCCCGTACCCCTGCACCTGGGGCGCAGCCTGGCCACCTACCCGCACCTCTCGCTCGCCGAGCGTGCCTCGGTCGGGCGGGCGGCGCTCGCGCTGAAGGGGCTCGACCCCACCGACCCGGCGCTGGACGACCAGGACTTCGGCACCTGGCTCGCCCGGCACGGCCAGTCCGCGCGCGCCATCGAGGCGCTGTGGGACCTGATCGGGGTCCCCACCCTCAACGCGGTCGCGGGCGACGCCTCGCTCGGACTCGCCGCGAAGGTGTTCAAGACCGGTCTGCTGTCCGAGCCCGGCGCGGCCGACATCGGCTGGGCGCACGTCCCGCTGGGCGACCTGCACGACCGGCTGGCCCGCAAGTCGCTCGACTCCGCCGGCGTCCGCACCGAGGTCCGCACCCGCGTCACCTCCGTCTCCCGGAACGCGGACGGGCGCTGGAGCGTCGAGATCCCCGGCGAGACGATCGACACCGACGCCGTCGTCCTCGCCGTACCCCAGCGCGAGACCCACGACCTGCTCCCGGCCGGCGCGATGGACGACCCCGGGCGGCTGCTGCGCATCGGCACCGCGCCGATCCTCAACGTGCACGTCGTCTACGACCGCCCGGTGCTCGCCCGGCCCCTCCTCACCGCGCTCGGCACCCCCGTGCAGTGGGTGTTCGACCGCACCGCCTCCTCCGGGCTGCGCGAGGGCCAGTACCTTGCGCTGTCCCAGTCGGCCGCCCACGACGACATCGACCTCCCCGTCGCCGACCTGCGCGAGCGCTATCTGCCCGAGCTGGAACGGCTGATTCCCGGCGCCCGCACCGCGGAAGTACGGGACTTCTTCGTGACCCGCGAGCGCACCGCGACGTTCGCCCCCACCCCCGGCGTCGGGCGGCTGCGCCCCGGCGCCCGCACCAAGGTTCCCGGCCTGTACCTGGCCGGGGCGTGGACCGCCACCGGTTGGCCCGCGACCATGGAGGGCGCGGTCCGCAGCGGAGTGAGCGCGGCCGACGCCGCGCTCGGCGCCCTGGGCCGCCCCCGCCCCCGCCACCTCTTCCAGTTCGAGGAGGCGGCGTGATGCTCGATCAGCACAGCCCGGAGGGGCCCCGCACCCCCGGTACCGCAACAAGAGGAGAGACTGTGCCCACTGTGCCGCCCCCGGCCTCGACAGCCGCCGACGCGGTGGACGTGACCGCACTGCTGGAGCGCGGCCGGACCCTGGCCACCCCGGTGCTGCGCGCCGCCGTCGACCGGCTGGCGCCCCCCATGGACACCGTCGCCGCCTACCACTTCGGCTGGATCGACGCCGCCGGGAACCCGTCGGCCGGTGACGGCGGCAAGGCCGTGCGCCCCGCCCTCGCCGTGCTCTCCGCCGAGGTCACCGGCGCCGCCCCCGAGGTCGGCGTACCCGGCGCGGTCGCCGTCGAGCTGGTGCACAACTTCTCGCTGCTGCACGACGACCTGATGGACGGCGACGAGCAGCGCCGCCACCGCGACACCGTGTGGAAGGTGCACGGCCCCGCCCAGGCCATCCTGGTCGGCGACGCCCTGTTCGCCCTCGGCAACGAGGTCCTGCTGGAGCTCGGCACCGTCGAGGCCGGGCGCGCCACCCGCCGCCTCACCACCGCCACCCGCGCCCTGATCGACGGCCAGGCCCAGGACATCTCCTACGAGCACCGCGACCGCGTCAGCGTCGAGGAGTGCCTGGAGATGGAGGGCAACAAGACCGGCGCCCTGCTGGCCTGCGCCTCCTCCATCGGTGCGGTCCTCGGCGGCGCCGACGACCGCACCGCCGACGCGCTGGAGCGCTACGGCTATCACCTCGGCCTCGCCTTCCAGGCCGTCGACGACCTGCTCGGCATCTGGGGCGACCCGGAGTCCACCGGCAAGCAGACCTGGAGCGACCTGCGCCAGCGCAAGAAGTCCCTGCCCGTGGTCGCCGCCCTCGCGGCCGGTGGTCCCGCCTCCGAGCGGCTCGGCGAGATCCTCGCCGCCGACGCCAAGAGCAACGACTTCGCCGCCTTCTCCGAGGCGGAGTTCGCGGCCCGCGCCGCCCTCATCGAGGAGGCGGGCGGCCGCGAGTGGACGGCGGACGAGGCGCGGCGCCAGCACACCGTCGCCATCGAGGCCCTGCACGCCGTCGACATGCCCGACCGGGTGCGGGCCGCCTTCACGGCGCTCGCCGACTTCGTCGTCGTGAGGAAGAGATGATCACTATCGGCCGAATAATCCTCGCGTAGTCGCCGGCCGGTGCGGCGCGATGCACCTCACCGGCCGACGGCGGACCCACAGCAGCACGACTCGAACGACTGCGCAAAGGGGAAGCCATGACAGCGACGACCGACGGAAGCACCGGGGCCACGATCCCGCCCCGCGCTGCCGCGGCCAGCGACACCGACAGCACCACCCCCCTGGTGGCCGGGGTACCCGAGGCCGCCGAACACGCCGTGGCACGGGCCACCGAGTTCCTGCTCGCCGCGCAGGACCCCGGGGGCTGGTGGAAGGGCGACCTGGAGACCAACGTCACCATGGACGCCGAGGACCTCCTGCTGCGCCAGTTCCTCGGCATCCGCGACGAGGCGACCACCCACGCGGCCGCCCTGTTCATCCGCGGCGAGCAGCGCGCCGACGGCGCCTGGGCGACCTTCTACGGCGGTCCCGGCGAGCTGTCCGCCACCGTCGAGGCGTACGTCGCGCTCCGCCTGGCCGGTGACGCCCCCGACGCCCCCCACATGGCCCGCGCCTCGGCCTGGGTCCGCGCCCGCGGCGGCATCGCCTCCGCCCGCGTCTTCACCCGGATCTGGCTCGCCCTGTTCGGCTGGTGGAAGTGGGAGGACCTGCCCGAACTCCCCCCGGAACTCATCTGGTTCCCCACCTGGCTGCCGCTCAACATCTACGACTTCGGCTGCTGGGCGCGGCAGACCATCGTGCCGCTGACCATCGTCTCGGCCACGCGTCCGGTCCGCCCGGCACCCTTCCCGCTCGACGAGCTGCACATCGACCCGGCCAACCCCAACCCGCCCAAGCCGCTTGCTCCGCTGGCCAGTTGGGACGGTGCCTTCCAGCGGCTCGACCGGATGGTGCACCGGCTGCGCAAGGCGGTACCGCCCCGGCTGCGCCGGGCCGCGATGAACACCGCGGCCCGCTGGATCGTCGAACGCCAGGAGAACGACGGCTGCTGGGGCGGCATCCAGCCCCCGGCCGTGTACTCGGTCATCGCACTGCACCTGATGGGCTACGACCTCGAACACCCGGTGATGCGGGCCGGGTTGGCGTCGCTGGACCGGTTCGCCATCTGGCGCGAGGACGGGTCCCGGATGATCGAGGCGTGCCAGTCCCCGGTCTGGGACACCTGCCTCGCCGTCATCGCGCTGGCCGACGCCGGAGTCCCCGCCGATCACCCGCAGTTGTTGAAGGCGGCCGACTGGATGCTGGGCGAGGAGATCCGCCGCCCCGGCGACTGGTCCGTCAAGCGCCCCCAACTCCCGCCGGGCGGATGGGCGTTCGAGTTCCACAACGACAACTACCCCGACATCGACGACACCGCCGAGGTCGCCCTCGCGCTGCGCCGGGTCCAGCACCCCGACCCCGCCCGGATGGACGGGGCGATCGCGCGGGCGGTGCGCTGGAACTTCGGGATGCAGTCGAAGAACGGCGCCTGGGGCGCCTTCGACGTCGACAACACCAGCCCGTTCCCCAACCGGCTGCCGTTCTGCGACTTCGGCGAGGTCATCGACCCGCCGTCCGCCGATGTCACCGCGCACGTCGTGGAGATGATGGCGGCCGAAGGACTCGCCCACGACCCGCGCACCCGGCGCGGCATCACCTGGCTGCTCGACGAACAGGAGGCCGACGGCTCCTGGTTCGGCCGCTGGGGCGTCAACTACGTCTACGGCACCGGCTCGGTGGTACCCGCCCTGACCGCGGCCGGACTCCCCGTCTCCCATCCGGCGATCCGCCGCGCGGTGCACTGGCTGCGGGAGGTCCAGAACGACGACGGCGGCTGGGGCGAGGACCTGCGCTCCTACAAGCACGTCAAGGAGTGGAGCGGCCGCGGCGCCTCCACCGCCTCCCAGACCGCCTGGGCGCTGATGGCGCTGCTCGCGGCGGGGGAGCGGGACTCGGGGGCCGTCGAGCGGGGTGTGCGGTGGCTGGCCGAGACCCAGCGGGCGGACGGCTCCTGGGACGAGCCGTACTTCACCGGCACCGGCTTCCCCTGGGACTTCTCGATCAACTACCACCTCTACCGGCAGGTCTTCCCGCTCACCGCGCTCGGCCGGTACCTGCACGGCGACCCCTTCGACAAGGCGCCCCTGGCCGCCCGCCGAGGCGTCCGCGCCGTGGCCGGAGGGAGCTGAATGAGACCCCGGCCCGCCTCGGCACCGCTGCTGATCGTCTGCGCGCTCGGCATCGAGCGGTTCGCCCTGCGCACCGGCGACCGCGGCGGGGTCGGGGCGCGGTTCGGCGTCCTGCGCACCGGCATGGGCCCCCGGGCGGCGGAGCGGTCCGTCACCGAGCGGCTCGCCGGTCCGGGGATGACCGACGCCGCCGTGCTGGCCACCGGCTTCTGCGCCGGGCTGGCACCGGGCATGCACCCCGGTGACCTGGTCGTCGCCGAGGAGACCCGTGACGAGCGGGGGACCGTCCCCTGTGTGCGCACCGATCTGCTGGTGAAGGAGCTGCGGCGGGCCGTCCCCGGCCGCACCGTCCACACCGGCCCCCTGACCGGCTCCGACCATGTGGTCCGGGGCCCGGAACGCGCCGATCTGCTGGCGACCGGCGCCATCGCGGTCGACATGGAGTCGGCGGCCACCCTGCGGAGCGCCGTCGGCGCGGGCCCCCGCCCGGTTGCGGCCGTACGAGTGGTCGTGGACGCTCCAGAACATGAACTTGTCCGGATCGGAACGCTTCGCGGTGGAATATCAGCCTTCCGCGTTCTGCGTTCCGTCCTTCCCGCTTTCTTCGAATGGCACCGTTCCTTGCCGCTCCCCCGGAGGTGAGCCAGATGGCCATGCCGTTGCGTCAGTCCATCAAGGTCGCTACATACCTGGCCGAACAGAAGATCCGCAAGCGGGACAAGTTTCCGCTGATCGTCGAGCTGGAACCGCTGTTCGCCTGCAATCTCAAGTGCGAGGGCTGCGGGAAGATCCAGCACCCGGCGGGCGTCCTCAAGCAGCGCATGCCGGTCGCCCAGGCCGTGGGCGCGGTGCTGGAGTCCGGCGCGCCGATGGTGTCCATCGCGGGCGGTGAGCCCTTGATGCACCCGCAGATCGACGAGATCGTCCGCCAGCTGGTCGCCAAGCGCAAGTACGTCTTCCTGTGCACCAACGCCATGCTGCTGCGCAAGAAGATGGACAAGTTCACGCCGTCCCCGTACTTCGCGTTCGCGGTGCACATCGACGGGCTGCGTGAGCGGCACGACGAGTCCGTGGCCAAGGAAGGCGTCTTCGACGAGGCCGTGGCGGCGATCAAGGAGGCCAAGCAGCGCGGCTTCCGGGTCACCACCAACTCGACCTTCTTCAACACCGACACCCCGCAGACCATCGTCGAGGTGCTGAACTTCCTCAACGACGACCTCCAGGTCGACGAGATGATGATCTCGCCCGCCTACGCCTACGAGAAGGCACCCGACCAGGAGCACTTCCTCGGCGTCGAGCAGACCCGCGAGCTGTTCAAGAAGGCGTTCTCCGGCGGCAACCGCAGGCGGTGGCGGCTCAATCACTCCCCGCTGTTCCTGGACTTCCTCGAGGGCAAGGTCGACTTCCCCTGCACCGCCTGGGCCATCCCGAACTACTCCCTCTTCGGCTGGCAGCGCCCCTGCTACCTGATGAGCGACGGCTATGTGCCGACCTACCGCGAGCTGGTCGAGGACACCGACTGGGACAAGTACGGCCGCGGCAAGGACCCGCGCTGCGCCAACTGCATGGCGCACTGCGGCTACGAGCCGACCGCCGTCCTCGCCACCATGGGCTCCCTGAAGGAGTCGCTGCGGGCCATGCGCGAGACCGTCTCCGGAAACCGGGAGTGAGGCCATGAGCGCCGTCTCCCTGGGCGTCCCCGAGGTACCGGCCCGTCCTGTCGCCACCCGCCGGGTGTCGCGGCAGATCCAGGTGGGTTCGGTGCCGGTCGGGGGCGGGGCGCCCGTGTCGGTGCAGTCGATGACGACGACGCGTACCTCGGACATCGGGTCGACGTTGCAGCAGATCGCGGAGCTGACGGCGTCGGGCTGCCAGATCGTGCGGGTGGCGTGTCCGACGCAGGACGACGCGGACGCGCTGGCCACCATTGCGCGGAAGTCGCAGCTTCCGGTGATCGCGGACATCCACTTCCAGCCGAAGTACGTGTTCGCGGCGATCGAGGCGGGCTGCGCGGCGGTCCGGGTGAACCCGGGCAACATCAAGCAGTTCGACGACAAGGTCCGCGAGATCGCCAAGGTCGCCAAGGAGCACGGCACGCCGATCCGGATCGGCGTGAACGCGGGCTCGCTGGACCGCCGCCTGCTGCAGAAGTACGGCAAGGCCACGCCGGAGGCGCTGGTGGAGTCGGCGCTGTGGGAGGCGTCCCTCTTCGAGGAGCACGACTTCCGGGACATCAAGATCTCGGTGAAGCACAACGACCCGGTCGTGATGATCGAGGCGTACCGGCAGCTCGCCGCCCAGTGCGACTACCCCCTCCACCTGGGTGTGACGGAGGCGGGTCCGGCGTTCCAGGGCACGATCAAGTCGGCCGTGGCCTTCGGTGCGCTGCTGTCCGAGGGCATCGGTGACACGATCCGGGTCTCGCTGTCGGCGCCGCCGGTGGAGGAGGTCAAGGTGGGCCTGCAGATCCTGGAGTCGCTGAACCTCAAGCAGCGCGGCCTGGAGATCGTGTCCTGCCCGTCGTGCGGGCGTGCCCAGGTCGACGTGTACAAGCTGGCCGAGGAGGTCACGGCGGGCCTGACCGG
This sequence comes from Streptomyces sp. NPDC090119, assembly GCF_044747085.1. Taxonomy (NCBI): domain Bacteria; kingdom Bacillati; phylum Actinomycetota; class Actinomycetes; order Kitasatosporales; family Streptomycetaceae; genus Streptomyces; species Streptomyces sp. NPDC090119. The sequence continues at coordinate 796,879 of NZ_JBIVDK010000001.1, forward strand.
TATGGAGGTCCCGCTGCGGGTCGCGGTCATGGGCTGTGTGGTGAACGGCCCCGGTGAAGCGCGAGAAGCGGATCTCGGGGTTGCCTCCGGCAACGGCAAGGGCCAGATCTTCGTGAAGGGCGAGGTCATCAAGACCGTCCCGGAGTCGAAGATCGTGGAGACCCTCATCGAGGAGGCCATGCGGCTGGCCGAGGAGACCGGCCAAGCGGATCAGGTGAGTTGAGGCAGAGCACGGCACGGACCGAGAGGGGGCCAGCGTGACGATTCTGGAGAGCATCCGGGGACCACGCGACCTGAAGGCGCTGTCGCAGGAAGAACTGGACCAACTGTCCGGTGAAGTACGCGAGTTCCTGGTGGAGGCGGTGTCGAGGACCGGGGGGCACCTCGGCCCCAACCTGGGCGTGGTGGAACTGACCATCGCCCTGCACCGGGTCTTCGAGTCACCGGTCGACCGCATCGTGTGGGACACCGGGCACCAGAGCTATGTGCACAAGCTGCTGACGGGCCGTCAGGACTTCTCCAAGCTGCGCGGCAAGGGCGGCCTGTCCGGTTACCCCTCGCGTGAGGAGTCCGAGCACGACATCGTGGAGAACAGCCACGCCTCCACCTCCCTCGGCTGGGCCGACGGCCTCGCCAAGGCGCGCCAGGTGCTGGGGGAGCGCGGGCACGTCGTCGCGGTCATCGGGGACGGCGCGCTCACCGGTGGCATGGCCTGGGAGGCGCTGAACAACATCGCGGCCGCCAAGGACCGGCCGCTGATCATCGTCGTCAACGACAACGAGCGCTCCTACGCGCCCACGATCGGCGGCCTCGCCAACCACCTCGCCACGCTGCGCACCACCGACGGCTACGAGCAGGTCCTCGCCTGGGGCAAGGAGGCGCTGCAGCGCACCCCGGTCGTCGGCGGTCTGCTCTACGAGGCCGCGCACGGCGCCAAGAAGGGGTTCAAGGACGCCTTCGCCCCGCAGGGCATGTTCGAGGACCTCGGGCTGAAGTACGTGGGCCCCATCGACGGGCACGACATCGGCGCCGTCGAGTCCGCGCTGCGCCGGGCCAAGCGGTTCCACGGACCGGTGCTGGTGCACTGCCTCACCGAGAAGGGACGCGGCTATCCCCCTGCCCTCGCCCACGAGGAGGACCACTTCCACACCGTGGGGGTGATGGACCCGCTGACCTGCGCCCCGCTCACCCCCTCCGGCGGACCCTCGTGGACCACGGTGTTCGGTGAGGAGATCGTCCGGATCGCGGAGGAGCGCGAGGACGTCGTCGCCATCACGGCGGCCATGCTGCACCCGGTCGGCCTCGGCCCGTTCGCCGCCCGCTTCCCCGACCGGGTCTGGGACGTCGGCATCGCCGAGCAGCACGCGGCCGTGTCCGCGGCGGGCCTCGCCACCGGGGGAGCGCACCCGGTCGTCGCCGTCTACGCGACGTTCCTCAACCGCGCCTTCGACCAACTGCTCATGGACGTGGCCCTGCACCGCTGCGGAGTGACCTTCGTGCTCGACCGCGCCGGGGTCACCGGCGTCGACGGCGCCTCGCACAACGGCATGTGGGACATGTCGATCCTCCAGGTCGTCCCCGGCCTCAGGATCGCCGCCCCGCGCGACGCCGCCCAGCTCCGCGCCCAGCTGCGCGAGGCGGTCGCGGTGGACGACGCGCCGACCCTGGTCCGCTTCCCCAAGGAGTCCGTCGGCCCCGAGGTCCCGGCCCTGGGCCACGTCGGCGGCATGGACGTCCTCCACCGGGACGACGAGCCCGGCGTCCTCCTCGTCTCCGTCGGCGTGATGGCACCCGTCTGCCTCCAGGTGGCCTCGCTGCTCGGAGCACGCGGGATCGACTGCACGGTGGTCGACCCACGTTGGGTCAAGCCCGTCGACCCCGCGCTGCCCGAACTCGCCGCCGCGCACCGGCTGGTGGCCGTGGTCGAGGACAACAGCCGTGCGGCGGGCGTCGGTTCGGCCGTGGCGCTGGCCCTCGGGGACGCCGACGTGGACGTGCCCGTACGGCGGTTCGGCATCCCGGACCAGTTCCTCGCGCACGCCAAGCGCGCTGAGGTGCTGGCCGACATCGGTCTCACACCGGTGGAGATCGCCGGGCGGATCAGCGCGAGCCTCGCCGTCAAGGACGTCGGCGCACGGCAGAACCAGGAGAGCTGAATGAGTACGGAGTTCGACCTCGAAGCCCTCCTCGCCGCGCGCGGAGCCGAGCGCTACGACCTGCACACGCGCCACCTCAACCCCCAACTCCCGCGCATGCTGCACACCATCGGCTTCGACAAGGTCTACGAACGCGCCGAGGGCGCCCACTTCTTCGACGCCGAGGGAAACGACTACCTCGACATGCTCGCCGGGTTCGGCGTGATGGGCCTCGGCCGCCACCACCCGGTCGTCCGCAAGGCCCTGCACGACGTGCTCGACCTGAACCTGGCCGACCTCACCCGCTTCGACTGCCAGCCGCTGCCCGGCCTGCTCGCCGAACGCCTCCTCGCCCACAGCCCGCACCTGGACCGGGTGTTCTTCGGCAACAGCGGCACCGAGGCCGTCGAGACCGCCCTGAAGTTCGCCCGCTTCGCCACCGGCCGCCCCCGCGTCCTCTACTGCGACCACGCCTTCCACGGCCTCACCACCGGCTCCCTGTCGGTCAACGGCGAGAACGGCTTCCGCGACGGCTTCGCCCCGCTGCTCCCCGACACCGCCGTACCCCTCGGTGATCTCGCCGCGCTGGAAAGGGAGTTGAAGAAGGGTGATGTCGCCGCCCTCATCGTCGAGCCGATCCAGGGCAAGGGCGTGCACGAGTCGCCGCCCGGATATCTGCGCGCCGCGCAGGAGTTGCTGCACAAGCACAAGGCGCTGCTGATCGCCGACGAGGTGCAGACCGGCCTCGGCCGCACCGGCGACTTCTACGCCTACCAGCACGAGGACGGTGTCGAACCCGACCTGGTGTGCGTCGCCAAGGCGCTCTCCGGCGGCTACGTCCCGGTCAGCGCCACGCTCGGCAAGGACTGGATCTTCAAGAAGGTCTACTCGTCCATGGACCGGGTCCTGGTGCACTCCGCGAGCTTCGGCTCCAACGCCCAGGCCATGGCCGCCGGGCTCGCCGTGCTCTCCGTCATGGAGGACGAGCAGATCGTCGCCCGCGCCCGGACCATGGGCGAGCTGCTGAAGTCCCGGCTGGCCGCGCTCATCGGCAAGTACGAGCTGCTGGCCGACGTGCGCGGGCGGGGGCTGATGATCGGTATCGAGTTCGGCCGCCCCGACTCGCTCAAGCTGCGCGGCCGCTGGACCATGCTCCAGGCCGCCCGCAAGGGGCTGTTCGCGCAGATGGTCGTCGTACCGCTGCTCCAGCGGCACCGGATTCTCACCCAGGTCTCCGGGGACCACCTGGAGGTGATCAAGCTGATCCCGCCGCTGGTGATCGACGAGGCGGACGTGGACCGCTTCGTGGACGCCTTCACCGCCGTCATGGACGACGCGCACAGCGGCGGCGGGCTGATGTGGGACTTCGGCCGGACCCTGATCAAGCAGGCGGTGGCCGGACGCTGAGGCTTTTCGCAGTGGTTTTTGCCTCTGAGGCAAGAAAATTGCCCAGCGGGCAAAACTCCGGCTGAATGGAGGCATGAACGCCTCCGAAGCGGCCTCCCCGGCGGGCCAGGGCGACGACCTGCCCGCCGTGGCGCCCCAACTGCGCGCCCTGCGCCGCCGGGCCGGTCTCACCCTGGAGGCCGCGGCCGGGGCCGCCGGGCTCTCCCCGGCGCACCTCTCCCGGCTGGAGACCGGCCACCGCCAGCCCTCGCTGCCGATGCTCCTGGCCCTCGCCCGCATCTACGGTACGACGGTCTCCGACCTGCTCGGTGAGACGGCCGCCGACCGGGACGCCATCGTCCGCGCCGCCGACATGGAACCCACCCGCGCCGCGGGCTGGACCTACTTCCAGGCCGGCTCCCCCGGCCGCGGCATGCAGGCCCTGCGCGTGCGGGTGCCGTACCGCCCCCAGGGCGACATCGTGCGCGTCCACCCCGGCGAGGAATGGCTCTACGTCCTCGACGGCCGCCTGCGGCTGCGCCTCGGGGACAGCTCCCACCTGCTCGCGCCCGGGGACAGCGCCCACTTCGACTCGCTCACCCCGCACCGCCTCAACGCCGACGACCACGACGGCGTCGAGCTGCTGTTCGTCCACACCCTGCTGCAGAGCCCCACGGCCACGCTGTGCCTGGGCCATCCCACCGGAGAGCCGTCATGAGTGACATCGAGGACAAGCTGCCGCCCGCCCTGTGGGTCCGGGTGATCATCTACGTCGTGCTCGGCCATCTCCTGGCCGCCTTCCTCTACCTGCTGTTCACACTCGGCGCCAAGAACTGATCGGCGCCGAGAGCCGAGGGGCGGCCGGGACGGGCGGTCAGTCGACCAGCCGCTCGCGCAGCCGCCCCCGCGCGGAGTCCGAGAGCTTCAGCCCCCGCTCCAGGTACGCGTCCACGTCGCCCCAGGTGTCCTCGATGCTGTCGAAGGCCGCCGCGAGGTACTCGGCGCGGGCGTCGAAGAGCGGGCTGAGCAGCTCCATCACCTCGGGCGTGTACGCGCTCGCCTGGTCACCGTTCCGCCGGACCTTGTAACGCCGGTGCTTGGCGTTGGACTCGAGATAGTCGGCGATGATCGCGTCCCGCTCCACGCCCACCGCGAGCAGCGTCACCGCCACCGAGATGCCCGCCCGGTCCTTGCCCGCCGCGCAGTGCATCAGCGCGGGCACACTGTCCTCGGCCAGCGCGTGCAGCACCCGGGAGTGCTCGGCGGTGCGCTCGGTGACGATCTTCCGGTACGAGGCGATCATGCGGCCCGCGCCCTTGCCGTCCGCCAGGATGTCCCGCAGCTGGTCGAGGTCGCCGTCGCGGACCATCCGCCAGAACTCGGCGCCGTCCGCCGGGTCGCTCAGCGGGACGTTCACGTTCCGCACGCCCGGCAGCTCGACATCGGGGCCCTCCAGCCGCTGGTCGGCCGTGTTGCGGAAGTCGAAGACCGTGTGCAGGCCCAGGGAGGAGAGATAGGCCGCGTCCTCCTCGGTCGCGTGCGCGAGATGCCCGCTGCGGAACAGCACCCCGTGCCGCACCCGGCGTCCGTCCACCGTCGGCAGGCCGCCCACGTCACGGAAGTTGCGGACTGCGGCCAGTTCGGGCTCGGTCGACGGGACCTGCTGCGTCACGGGTGCTCCCTGAAGGCTCCGCCCCGCCGCGCGGCTCGTCGACGGGCGCACAGCCGACGATACGACATGGGATTTCCCCGGCCCCGACCCCGTTGACCGCCCGTTCAACAGGGCGGCCGACAGCGCTATTCCTTGATTGGCAAATTCTTTAAGCGTGGCTTATCTCACCGTTCGTCAACCCCTGCTTACGGTCGCGTAGGTCACATCCGAAGGTGAATCATGGTCCGACGTGGCAGACGATGCGGAGAATGACAACAGGACAGTGATCGGGTCGTACGTGGCGGTGGGGGACAGCTTCACCGAAGGCGTCGGCGACCCCGGCCCCGACGGGGCGTTCGTCGGCTGGGCCGACCGGCTGGCGGTACTCCTCGCCGACCGGCGCCCCGAAGGCGACTTCATGTACACGAACCTGGCCGTGCGCGGGAAACTGCTCGACCAGATCGCGTCGGACCAGGTACCCGAGGCGGCACGGCTCGCCCCGGACCTCGTCTCCATCTGTGCGGGGGGCAACGACATCATCCGCCCCGGCACCGACCCGGACGAGGCCGCCGAGCGCTTCGAGCGCGCCGTCGCCCAGCTCGCGGCGGGCGCGGGCACCGTGCTGGTGGCGACCGGCTTCGACACCCGCGGCGTCCCGCTGCTCAAGCACCTGCGCGGCAAGATCGCCACGTACAACGGTCATGTACGGGCCATCGCCGACCGGTACGACTGCCCGGTGCTGGACCTGTGGTCCCTGAAGTCCGTCCAGGACCGCAGGGCCTGGGACGGCGACCGGCTGCACCTCTCGCCCGAGGGCCACACCCGGGTGGCGCTGCGCGCCGGGCAGGCGCTCGGCCTCCCGGTCCCGGCCGACCCCGAGCAGGCGTGGCCGGTGCTGCCGCCGCGCGGCTCGCTGGAGATCCGGCGCGACAACGTGCACTGGGCGCGCCAGCACCTCGTGCCGTGGATCGGCCGCCGACTGCGCGGCGAGTCCTCCGGGGACCATGTGGTCGCCAAGGGCCTGCTGTCGCCGAGCGACATCAGGATGCGGATCGCGCCGGTGGCGTGAGGCCGCCCGCCGCCCCCGCCGTACGTCCTGTACTCGCGGGGGCGGCCGTCCCGGCACCTCCGGTATCCGCGGGGGCGGCCGTCCCGGCACCTCCGGTATCCGCGGGGGCGGCCGTCCCGGCACCTCCGGTATCCGCGGGGGCGGCGGTCCCAGCACGCTTTCGTCGCGTGGCCGTCGTCCGGGCGCAACGGAGTCGACCGCTCGCGGTGGGTCAGATCCGGAACACTGTTCGGGAACAGTGAGGGCCGTGAGCGCGTTGGGACGGGTGGCCGGGTCACCCGGCCCATGGCGGCTCCGGGCCGCCCCAGCCGCCGACGACGAGGGAGCCCGCAGTGACTCCACCTGGAGGTATCGTGTCCGGTCTGCGTTCCCTGAGCTCCGGGCTCCGCGCGCTACAGCCCGAGGCCTTCGGCGCGGAACCGCGCGGTGAGCGCCTCGCGCGCATCCACCGCTCCCCGCACTTCAAGGACGGCGTCTTCCAGAACCCCGGCGGCACGGCCGGCACCCGGCCCTCCGGCTCCGCGCTGGACCTCGCCAAGGCGTTCTTCGACAAGGACACGCGTCCCGTCCGCGCACCGCACGGCACCATCCCGGTCCACCCGACCACCGTGGCCGACCTGTCCAAGACGCCGGTCTCCGGCCTGCGGGTGACCTGGCTCGGCCACTCCAGCGTGCTGGTGGAGATCGACGGGCACCGGGTGCTGTTCGACCCGGTCTGGGGCGAGCGCTGTTCGCCGTTCCCCTTCGCCGGGCCCAAGCGACTGCACCCCGCCCCGCTGCCGCTGGCCGCGCTCGGCCCGGTCGACGTGGTGGTCATCTCCCACGACCACTACGACCACCTCGACCTGCCCACCATCAAGGCCCTGGCCGACACCGACACCCTGTTCGCCGTCCCGCTGGGCGTGGGCGCGCACCTCGAACACTGGGGGGTGTCCCCGGACCGGCTGCGCGAGCTGGACTGGCACGAGTCCACCGAGGTCGGCGGGGTGACCCTGACCGCGACCCCGGCCCGCCACTTCTGCGGGCGCGGCCTGCGCAACACCCAGCACACCCTGTGGGCCTCCTGGGTCGTCGCGGGCGAGGAGCACCGGGTGTACCACAGCGGCGACACCGGCTACTTCGACGGCTTCAAGGACATCGGCGCGGCGCACGGCCCGTTCGACGTCACGATGATCCAGATCGGCGCGTACAGCCCGTACTGGCCCGACATCCACATGACCCCGGAAGAGGGCCTCCGCGCCCACCTCGACCTCCAGTCCGGCACCCCCCACGGCGTCCTCCTCCCCATCCACTGGGGCACCTTCAACCTGGCGATGCACGCGTGGGCGGAACCGGGGGAGTGGACGCGGGACGCGAGCGCGGAAGCGGGCCAGCCTGTCGCCTCCCCTCGCCCGGGCGAGCCCTTCGAGCCGGGCGGCAAGATCCCCACCGACCCCTGGTGGCAGTCGGTGTCCGGCCCGATCGCCCACCCATGGCGCGCACAGCGACCAGCGGTGCCGGCCGCCGCGGGGGAGCGGAGCGGGGATCTCGACTTCGCGGAGTGACGCCTGACCTCGGGCGACTGCCGGGGGCCGAACTCGGTGGCCGACGTCCGCCAGCGCGTCGCCTTCGGCAGTCCTACGCTGCGGCCATGTCCCACGCCTTCGCAGTCGGCATCATCGACCGCTTCTTCGCCGCACCCGTGGCCGAGTCCTCTGCCGGGGAGTCCCGGCAGGCCCGGTTGCTGCGGCTGATGGGCCGCCGAGTCGAGCCGTGCTTCATCCTGGCCGTCCGGCCCGCTCCTCCGCCGTGAGGCCACGGAGTGTCCAGAGCCCGTACAGAGCCAGCAGCGGCTTGCCGAACATCCACTCGCCAGGACGGTAGTCGGCCGCGCGCACGAGCCGCTGGGCGAGATCGGGGCGCTGCCGCCGCAGGTACGCACGGGCCTTGAGCGCGTGAGCCGGCTGGGAGACGATCTTGATGCGGTCGACGTCCTCGATCAGCGGGATCACGTTCGTGATGTTCTCCCAGGTCGTCGCGCTCCGGTCCTCGAGCAGCACCGTACCGTCGAACCCGAGCACCGACTTCGCGTAGTCGGCCATCAGTTGGGCCTCCGCGGCGAAGCTGCCGGTCGCGCCCCCGCTGAAGATCACGAGAGTTTCCCGTGCACCGTCAGCGGCGACGGAGCGAAGACCGGCACGGACGCGCCAGCGGTTGATGAAGTTCGCCGTCGGCCGTGGATTGCGGTAGCCCAACACGACCACGGCTTCCGAAGCGCCCCCGCTGCTTCTCACCGGGATCCGGGACCAGCGCCAGTTCACCCACTCGCCCCAGGCCAGAGCGGCAACCACGGCTACCGCCAGCCCTGTTCGTCGTCGCATGCGGCGACTCTAGGGCACCGCATCGAGCTGCCGCGTGAGAACGAGCGCACTCGGCCCGGAGCCCGGCGCACCGGTCAGGACAGCGGCACCGCCGACTCGATCGCCTCCGGCATCGTGTGAGTGATCTCGTCGCCGAGGCGTTCGAACTCGCTTCGGAGGAAGGGGTCCGCGAGGCGGGCCAGGCCGTGGAACTGGATGTTGGCGTCGTAGGTGATCTGGGTGCCCTCGGGGGTGGAGCGGAGGGTGATGTCGTCGGTGGAGGTCGCCGTCTTGTTGGTGCCGATGAAGGTGAGGCGGTCCTCGGAGCGGTGGTCGAGGCGGTACTCGAGCTCGGTGCTACGGCCCCGGAACTCGGAGACGTTGTGCCAGGTGGCGCCCTCGGTGGGGATGCCCGTGCCGTTCGTCCGGGCGCATTCCTGGGTGCCGGGGTCCCAGTCCACGGCGTTCGCGAAGTCGGCCAGGTAGGCGTTCACGGCGGGCAGGGGGCGGGGGACGGTGAAGGAACGTCGGACGTGGACCATGCTCGTTCTCCAGTGCTCGGGGCAGCGGGTCGCCGCTAGGGACGGGTACCCCCGGACGGCCCGGAACCGACCTCCGGCAGTTTCCCGCCCGAAGCCAGCCGGGCCCGCACCTCGGTGGAGGCGTCCTTGGGCGCCCGTACCGCCAGGGTGTGCCCGCTCCGGGTGGCCGTCACCTCGCCGGTGAGGGTGAGCGAGGTGACCGCGCGGCTGCCCGCGGCCAGGACGTACCAGTGGCCGCGCGGTGACTTCCAGTGCGTCCGGGCCACCACATGCTGACCGAACCTGCTGCACGCGGCCGTCGACCGCACCCGCGTCACCACCAGCGCTTTCTCGCCCGGACGGCGCAGGGAGACGGTGATGTCGCCCGGCCCCCGCCAGGTGTCCGCCCGCACGCACGTCCACACGGCGCGCCCGCCGCCGTCCGGGAGGTCCTGCTCGGCGAAGTCCCAGGCGTTGACCGCCCGCACCCCCGAGCCGTCCACCGACTCCAGGCCGCAGCCGGTCTGGCCCCACGCCACCAGCGCGGCCGGGCCGGTCGCCTCGCGCGGCTGCCGGGCGGGCGGTGCGCCATGGCCCGGCAGCGGGGTGTACGTCAGATGCGCGGGCGTGAGACCGCCGAGGTCGGTCAGCAGGAACGCGTGGTGCTCGGCGATCGCCGGGGACGACCGCAGCTGGAGCGCCGGACGGCGCCCGCAGCCGCCACCCGTCCACCGGGGCACCGGCGCGGTGACCCCGTCCCGCGCGACCGACAGCGGCCGGGCCGGGGAGTCCGGCCGGGTCAGGTCGCGCACCGAGGACTCCGCCACCCACGGCGCCAGCAGATAGCGCACCGCGCCGCCCCGCTCGGCCAGCGCCACAGCCGCGGCCGTGGTCACGTCGGCGTCGTCCGCGCGGGCCAGTACGAGCAGCGCACCGGTGCCCGACTCGCCGTACCGCACCAGGCGTTGGCCGTCGTGGAACACCACCACCGCGCGCCCGCCGACCGACCCGGCGTACAGCAGTCGCGGCGCGCGCGGCGGGGGATCGGCCGGGGTGCCGGGGGCGCGGACGATCCGGGTGCCGGACGGCGGGTCGGCCCAGACGGCCAGCGCCCGGTCCAGCAGCGCCCGGTCCCGCACCCGGTCCCCGCGCGCGGGCCAGGCGGTGAAGTCGACCCGCGAGGTGTCCGCCCACGCGTCGGGGTCGCCCCGGAGCAGATCGGCGGACCGGGGCTGACGCCCGTACGGACCCGGCGCGTCCGGCGTCGAGTGCGTGACGGCCGCCGCCAGTCCGCCCGCCGTGAGCGCCCCCGCCAGTACGGCGACGGCGGCCAGGCGCACCCGGCGACGGCGGCGCACCAGGTCGGTGGGGCGGGCGCGCAGGGTGCACGCGTCGAACTCGTCCGAGGTGAGCACCGACGCGGCGGCGGTTCCCAGCGAGGTGTCGAGCCGGGCCGCCTCCCGTACGGCCACCCGCGCCTCGGCCACCCCGGCCGCCTCCAGCACCCCGCGTGTGTGGTCGGCCGTGAGGCCCTCGACGCGGAGCAGGACGAAGGCGGCGCGGGCCGGGGCGGACAGCTCCGACAGGGCCTGGCCGAGCGCCATCTCCTCGGCGCCGCCCGAGCGCGGCGCCAGCCGCAGCCCGACCACCACGGGCAGCCGGGGCAGCAGCAGCCGGGGCGGCCGGGCCCCCTCGGGCCACAGCCGGGGCCGCCTGCACTGGGCGAGCGCGGCACGCACCACCGCCACCCGGAGCGACCGGTCCGGGTCGGTCCCCGACGAGCGGGGCGCCGGTACGGCGGGCGTGGCGTCGGGCAGGCTGCGCTGCACCAGCGAGTGCGCCGCGAGGACCCGGCGGTGTCGGCCGAGGGAGGCCGGGAGGACCAGGTAGGCCAGGCGGACCAGCTCGGCGTACCGCTCGGCGAGTCTGCGCTCGGCGTGCAGCAGGCGACGGCGCGAATCGTGCGGGGAACGACTGAGCGGGGACAGGACCATCGGGTGACTGCCTTCCTCGACCGGGGACGTTCGGAGCTGGTGCTACGGCAAACGAGTGACCGCCGCTCGGGTCACCGGGCGTTTCGGCCGCCTGTCCAGGCAGAACGTTTCTCCCGGTCACCCCCCACCCCTCTTCTCACCCTGTGGTCCACTTCGTGGACACCTCTTGGTGGTGGGCCCCCGCTGCGGTAGAAAAGGGCCCCATGAATCCCATGCCGCTGGTGCGACGCCTGGTCATCGACCTGTGCCGACGCCCGGCCGCGTGTTGTCGCTGACCGCCGCTGTCCGCGCGCGTTCCTGACGGTCCACTCCGCCCGGTGAGGTAACCCGGCGCGGTATCAGACGAGTTGTGTCTCGCAGGACCGGTCTTTCCCGCTGTGCAGGCGGCGCTTCGCCGTACCCACTTCTCACATCGCCGCTGTTACGAGGCCCTCATGGAGGCCGCCCGTGTCCCTTTCCCTGCGCCCGGAGAAGGCCGACCCACTCCCGGCCGCCGCCGCGCCCCGTCCACCCCGGATACCAAGTGCCGTACGCCGTACCGCACTTCCGCTCGGCTCGCTCGTGCTGTTCCTCCTCCTGTGGCAACTCCTCGCGGTGAGCGGCACCTGGAGCGAGACGCTGGTGCCACCGCCGGCCACGGTGTGGCGGGCCTTCATCGACGTGTCGACCACACACGACGGGGTCCGGGGCTACAACGGCACCTATCTCATCGAGCACTTGGGCATCAGCCTGCGCCGCATCGCCTTCGGTGCCGGGATCGGCATCGCCGCCGGAGTGGTGTTCGGGCTGCTCATGGGCACCGTCGGCTGGGTGCGCTCGCTGTTCGAGCCGTGGATCACCTTCCTGCGGACGCTGCCCCCGCTGGCCTACTTCTCCCTGCTGATCATCTGGCTCGGCATCAACGAGGAACCCAAGATCACCCTGCTGGCCGTGGCCGCGTTCCCGCCGGTCGCCGTCTCCACCACCACCGCCGTGGCAGCCGTGCCGAAGGCACTCACCGAGGCCGCCCGCGCACTCGGCGCCTCACGCTGGGACGTCGTACGGGACGTCGTCGTCCCCTCCGCCCTGCCGGAGACGCTCACCGGCGTCCGGCTGGCCGTCGGGGTCGCCTACTCCTCCCTGGTGGCCGCCGAGTTGGTCAACGGGCTGCCCGGCATCGGCGGCATGGTCAAGGACGCCGCCAACTACAACAACACTCCGGTCGTGCTCGTCGGCATCATCGCCATCGGCATCTCCGGGCTGATCATCGACGGCCTGCTGCTGCGCCTGGAACGGGCCGTCGTGCCCTGGCGCGGCCGCACCTGATCCGCACGCCCAACTCCCGCTCAGAGAAACGGCACTTCCATGTCCCACGCCCCGCTCCGCCCGTCCCGTCGTCAGCTGCTCACGGGTGCCCTCGCCGTCGCCGCCACCGCCGCGGTCACCGGCTGCTCCACCGACAGCTCCGCCTCGGGCTCCGGGAAACGGCTGCGGATCGGCTACTTCGCCTTTCCCAGCGGCGACTTGATCGTCAAGAACAGAAAGCTGCTGGAGAAGGCGCTGCCGGACCACACCATCACCTGGATCAAGTTCGACTCCGGGGCGAGCGTCAACCAGGCCTTCCTCGGCAAGTCCCTCGACATCGCCGCGCTCGGGTCGAGTCCGTTCGCGCGCGGGATATCGGGGCCGTCCCCGATCCCGTACAAGGTCGCCTGGATTCTCGACGTGGCCGGGGAGAACGAGGCGCTGGTCGCGCGGAAGAGCACCGGGGTCTCCGACGTGGCCGGGCTGAAGGGGCGTACGATCGCCACGCCGTTCGCGTCGACCTCGCACTACAGCCTGCTGGCCGCGCTGGACCAGGCCGGGCTGAAGCCGTCCGACGTCAAGCTGATCGACCTCCAGCCGCAGGCGATCCTCGCCGCCTGGCAGCGGGGCGACATTGATGCCGCGTACGTGTGGCTGCCCACGCTGGACGAGCTGCGCAAGACGGGCAAGCAGCTCACCAGCAGCAAGCAGGTGGCCGGTTCGGGCAAGCCGACCCTGGACCTCGCCGTCGTCTCGGACGAGCTGATCGCCCGCGATCCCAAGGCGATCGACGCCTGGCGCAAGGCGGAGGCCGAGGCGCTGCGGCTGCTCAAGTCCGACCACGAGGGCTCGGTGAAGGCGGTCGCGGCCGAGCTGAACATCAGCGCCGCCGACGCCCGGGCCCAGCTCGCGCAGGGCGTGTTCCTCACCCCGGAGCAGGTGACCTCCGACGAGTGGCTGGGCACCGACGGCAAGCCCGGCAAGCTGCTGACCTACGTCGGCGACACCGGCCGCTTCCTGGCCGGTCAGAAGCAGATCGACGCGGCGCCCTCGGCGACCTCCGTCGAGAAGGCGTTCTACCTCAAGGGGCTGCCCGATGTCCTCAAGTGAGCTGACCGAGGCACAAGTTGAGCCAAGTGTCGAGAACGGTGCCGTCCGGCTCGATCACGTCACCCACCGGTACGGTGCGGTGACCGCCGTCGGTCCGGTCGATCTCACCGTGCCCACCGGCGAGTTCCTCGTCCTGGTCGGCGCCTCGGGCTGCGGCAAGAGCACCCTGCTGCGGCTCATCGCCGGATTCGAGCGGCCCACCGAGGGCACCGTGACGGTCTCCGCCACCGGCCCGCGCCCCGGCGACACGGCGGGCGTGGTGTTCCAGACGCCGAGGCTCTTCCCGTGGCGCACCGTGCGCGGCAACCTCGACCTCGCCCTCCGGTACGCGGGTGTCGAACGCGCCCAATGGCCGGAGCGACGAGCCGAGTTGCTCGCGCGAGTCGGCCTGGAGGGCACCGAGGCCCGCCGGGTCTGGGAGATCTCCGGCGGGCAGCAGCAGCGCGTCGCCATCGCCCGCGCGCTCGCCGCCGAGAACCCGCTGCTCCTCCTCGACGAACCGTTCGCCGCCCTGGACGCGCTCACCCGCGAACGGCTCCAGGAGGACGTGCGGAGGATGGCCGCGCAGACCGGGCGCACCACGGTGTTCGTGACGCACTCGGCCGAGGAGGCCGTCTTCCTCGGCTCCCGCATCGTGGTGTTGACGAAGAGCCCGGGAACCGTCGCCCTGGACCTGCCGATCACCCTGCCGCGCGGTGCGGTGGACGCCGAAGAGCTGCGCGGCTCACCGGAGTTCGGCGAGCTGCGCGCCGAGGTCGCGCACGCCGTGAAGAGCGCCGCCGCCTCCTGAACGCCGTACCCCGAGAAATCCCAGGTCCCGGACGGGGCCGTACCGGAAAGGACATCCCCATGAGCATCCTCAGCGACCGGCCCGTGGCGACGCGGCTGCCGCTCACCGAACTCGGCCCGAACATCGGCGCCGAGATCGACGGCATCGAGCTGGCCCGGTTGGACGACGACGGTGTGCTCGCGCTCCGCGAGGCCCTGGTGCGTCACAAGGTCCTCTTCGTGCGCGGACAGCACCAGCTCGACGACGCCGGGCAGATCGAGCTGGGCCGTCGGCTCGGCGAGGTCACGGTCGGGCACCCGGTGCACGACTCCGGTGACGTGGCGCCCGAGGTGTACTCGCTGGACAGCCAGGACAACGGCTTCGCCGACGTGTGGCACACCGACGTCACCTTCGTACCGCGCCCGCCCGCCATCTCCGTACTGCGCGCGGTGGTGCTGCCGCCCACCGGGGGTGACACCAACTGGGCCGACAGTCAGGCCGCGTACGAGTCGCTGTCGGCGGGGCTGCGGGCGCACATCGACACTCTCACCGCCGTCCACGACGGCTCACGCGAGTTCGGCTACTACCTCGCCCAGCGCCGTCAGGGGAAGGGCAACCTGTGGGAGGGCGAGGTGTTCACGCAGCTCACACCGGTGGAGCATCCGGTGGTGCGGGTGCACCCGGAGAGCGGGCGCAAGGGGCTGTTCGTCAACCCCGGCTTCACCTCGCACATCGTCGGCGTCTCCGAGCACGAGAGCCGGGGCCTGCTCGACATTCTCTACGCACACCTCACCAAGCCGGAACATGTGGTGCGGCACCGCTGGCAGCCGGGCGATGTGGCGCTGTGGGACAACCGCAGCACCTCGCACTACGCGAACCGCGACTACGGCGACCAACACCGGGTGATGCACCGCATCACGCTGCGCGGCGACGCCCCGGTGGGGCCGCGGGCGTAGGCACAGACGGAGGGGCTGCCCGGTCATGGTCCGGGCAGCCCCTCCGTGCGTCAGCGTCCGACCCGCGCGCCGTCGGCTGGTCCCGGTACATGTGGCTTCGGGACGTGGGACGGCTGCACGTGTGGTTCCGGTACATGTGGCTTCTGCACGTGTGGCTCCGACACGTGTGGTCCCGACACGTGTGGCTCCTGCACAGGAACATGTGGTTCCGGCACATGTGGCCCTCGCACATGTGGTTCCGGTTCGGCGTCCAGCGCCCGCAGCACCTCCCTGGCCACCGTGTCGTTCTGCCGGAAGGCGGGCGCGTCGGTACGGGGGCGCGCGAAGGCGGCGATGGCCCGGCTGTCGGTGGGGGCGCCCAGGGCGATCCGGCGGGGGTGCGGTCGGCCCAGGCCGGGGTCGATCAGGTGGCCGTCGGCGGGGGAGACGGTGATCCGGCCGGACCGGTGCCGGTGCGTACCGTCGGCCACCACCTCCTCCGCGAGCGCACCCGAACGGTGCAGGTGCCGCAGCAGGGGGTCCTCGGTGCGGTCGAGGTTCGGGCCCGGCAGATACGCCTCGATCAGGGCGGTCGCGTGCACGGTGTGGCCCGGCACGGTGGGACTGGTCGCCGTGAAGGTGCCCGTCGCCTCGTCCGTGCCGACCCGGACGTCCGCGCCGAGGAAGCGCACCACACCGGCGCGGGACAGCGCGTCCAGCTCGCGCAGCCGGAAGCCGGGCGGTCCGGAGGCGAGGAAGCTGAAGAACCCGTGCCACCAGCCGTCCAGCCCGTCCGCCAGCGAGCGCGCCGTCAGCCGCCCGGAGGCGACCAGCCCCGGGAGTTGGCCGTAGATGGAGAGCAGGGCGAGGAACGCGCCGAGGTCGGCGCTGTGCTCGGGGTTCTCGCGGCGGGCCACGTCCTGGCTGGCGTAGGCGCGCAGATGCTCCTGGAAGGCGTCCGGGGTGTCGAAGACGAGCCCGTCCAACGGGCGGTCCAGCGCCTCGAAGTCCAGCCGGTCTGCCGGGTCGGGCACGGCGGTCGCGACCAGCCCGGCGAGCCGGTCGGAGTACCAGCCGAAGCGGTCGTAGGCGGCCAGGAACTCCGGCCAGGGCATCGCGGTGCGCTCGGGGTGGGCGTGGAACAGCTCGTGATAGTGGCCGAACCCGATCTCCTTGGCCATCAGCGGCCACACATCGCGCCGCAGGTCCAGCGGGCCCGACCCGGCGCGCAGCGCGTCGACCGCCTCCGGGCCGAAGTACCGGGGGAGCGGCGGGCGGGGACCCTGGAGCCGGTAGCCGGTCTTCGCGTGATACGGCACCCCGCGCCGCGAACCGACGTGCAGCACGGGTTCGCGGCCGGAGGGCAGGTAGGTCAGCGTGCCGTCCGGCTCGGTCCGGTAGGCGCCGCCGCGGCCCTCGGTGAGCAGCACCACCAGGTCGACGAACGCCAGCCCGAAGCCCCGCAGCACCACCTCCTCACCGGGCCGCAGTCCCGACAGGTCGGCGTCGGCGGAGAAGGCGGGCGGCAGATGGAAGCGCCCGTGCCGGCGGGCGAAGTCGGCGTGCACCCGGTGCGCCGGGGCGGGAGTCGAGCCCAGGTGCCCCTGGGTGAGTATCACCAGGTCGGCGCGGAGCGGTTCGCTTCGGCCGGCCAGGCGGACCTCCTGGGGGCCGTCGACCGGGCCGGTGACCGAGGTCGCGGTGGTGCGGTGCCACTCGACGGCCACGGAGGGCGGCAGATCGGCCAACGCCCGGCGGAACACCCAGTCCAGATAGGCGCTTTGGGCGCGCCGGGTCGGGAAGTCGGCCGGGTCCAGGGTGCTCAGCTCGGCCAGCACCTCCGGGTCGGCCGGTTCCGCGTACGGGGTGAAGCGCGGGGCGTCCGGCCCGGCGAACTGCGCAGCCCACTCGGCCAGTGAGGGGCCGGGGCGCACGGGGCCGGCCACGGTGGAGGTCTCGTCGGTGAACATCGTGACGTCCTCGGCCATGGAGTTCATCCGCAGCAGCGGCGACTGCTCGTGCCGCCAGACCCGGCCCGGACCGGGCGGATGCGGATCGACCAGATGGATGTGCAACTCGCGCTCCCCGAACCAGAGTTCGGGCGCATTGGCGGCGAGGCGCTCCAGCAGTCCGGTGGCGCGCGGCCCCGCCCCGACGATCACCAGTGTGTGCGTGCTCATCGGTCACCGCCGAGGGCGGCGGCGCGGCGGGCCCGGGCGCGGAGCACGGTCAGCCAGGGCCCCAGCCGGGCCAGCGGAGCGGGCGGCAGGGTGTGGGCGGCGCCCCGGCCGTAGTACCGCTCGACGTGGTACTGGCCCACACTCAGCACCGAGGTCACCGCGATGTACCAGACGGTGGCGACCAGCAGCAGCGGGATGACCTGGTAGGTCCGGTTGTAGACCAGCTGGACGGAGAACAGCAGGTCGTGCACGGCCAGCACACTCACGATGCTGGTGCCCTTCAGGGTGCCGATCAGCATGTTCCCGGCCGTGGGCACGATGGAGCGCATCGCCTGGGGGACGACGATCCGGCGCAGGGTGCGCCCTCTGCCGAGGCCCAGTGCCTGGGCCGCCTCGGTCTGCCCGGCGTCCACGGAGAGGATGCCGCCCCGGATCACCTCGGCCGCGTACGCCGTCTCGTGCAGGGTGAGGCCGATCAGCGCGGTCAGGGTCGGCCCGAGCAGGTTCACCGTCTTGACGCTGATGAACTCGGGGCCGAACGGGATGCCGATGCCGAGCGTCGGGTACAGCGCGCCGATGTTGAACCAGAACAGCAACTGCACCAGCAGCGGCGTCGAGCGGAAGATCCACACATAGCCCCAGCTCAGGGTGCGCAGCACGGGGTTGGCGGAGAGGCGGAGCACCGCCATGCCGGTGCCGAGGAGGAATGCCAGCACCATCACGGCGGCCGTCAGCCACAGGGTGAGCAGCAGCCCGTCCAGTACGGCGGCGGTGGTGAAGTACTGCCCCACCACCTGCCATTGGAAGGCGTCGTTGCGCACCACGGAGTTGAGCACCATGGCGAGGACCAGCAGGGCGACGGCGGCGGCGATCCAGCGGCCGGGGTGGCGGCGCGGCACGATCCGGGGCAGCTCGGTGCCGTCGGAGGGCGGCGCGGCCACGGAGGGCTTCAGGACAGGGGTGGAGGGGGCATCGGAAGGCGTGGAGGTGACAGGGGAGGGCGTGGCCATCGGTAGACGCTCCGGGAGGGAGGTGCGGACGTGGGGACCGTCCGGTGGCACACGTACGCGCGTACGGTGCGGCGGCCGGTGGCCTGCGTCGTCACGTGCCGCGTCCCTCAACGCGACCGGAGGAGCCCGCCGTGTGACGGGCCCGTCCGCCGTCGATCGTATGGGTGGGACACACATGTCTGTCAACCACACCTCCGGCAACCACACCGGACAGCAGGTCGGTTGTGGTCCGGCATGCGGTCATGGGTTGACGAAAA
Source organism: Streptomyces sp. NPDC090119 (assembly GCF_044747085.1). Lineage (NCBI taxonomy): Bacteria > Bacillati > Actinomycetota > Actinomycetes > Kitasatosporales > Streptomycetaceae > Streptomyces > Streptomyces sp. NPDC090119. The sequence continues at coordinate 815,519 of NZ_JBIVDK010000001.1, forward strand.
GCGAGACGCACTGCTCAATTGACCGCATGGATGCCCAGCAGCGCTTGGTCACGCGCGATCACATCGACTTCGGTCGAGTGTGGTCGTCCTCGTGTTGCGTCTGACTCGGCAGCGGGCCGTCTGACCGGCCCTTTCCCTCCGCCGGCGTATTCCGGCGCGGGCCGATGCCCATCCCTTCCGCGCGCTGCCGCCGCACCGTTCCGCCCGACGCCCGTCGTCGTCACGCCGCATTTCTGACGTCCGTTCTGACGCTTCCTCAAATTGCTTGCCGCGCTTGGCGGTTCAGTCCCGCACGCCTGCGCTCTTCCGCCGGAAAGGCTCACTCATGCCAGTGGAGTTCCTCGGCATAGCCGCGACCAACGACGGCTCCGAAACCACCCCGCGCTCGGGCGCGGCCTTCGACAAGGACTACACCCTCCGCCTCGCCCGCGCCCATGAGGACCACGACTGGGACCGGGTGCTCTTCGCCTACGGCTCCGGCTCCCCGGACCCCGCGCCCGCCGCCGCCTACATCGCCGCCCGCACCGACCGGCTGCAGCTCCTGCTCGCCCACCGGCCCAACGTCTCGTACCCCACCTTCGCCGCCAAGACCTTCGCCACCCTCGACCAGATCAGCGACGGCAGGCTCACCGTCCACTTCATCACCGGCGGCAACGACCACGAACAGGGCCGCGAGGGCGACACCCTCACCAAGGACGAGCGGTACACCCGCACCCGCGAGTACATCCGGATCGTCAAGAAGATCTGGACCACCCACGAGGCGTTCGACCACGAGGGTGAGCACTACACGTTCCATGACTTCGTCAGCGACGTCTTCCCCGTCCAACAGCCGCGCCCCGGCGTCTCGTTCGGCGGCTCCTCGCCCGCCGCCTACGCCGCCGGAGGCGCCGAGGCCGACATCTACTGCCTGTGGGGCGAGCCGCTGGCCGAGACCGCCGCGCAGATCGAGAAGGTCAAGGCCGCCGCCCGCGAGGCCGGCCGCACCGACGTACCCCGCCTCCAGGTCGCCTTCCGCCCGATCATCGCCCCCACCGAGGAGCTGGCCTGGGAGAAGGCGCACCGCACGGTCGGCGCCATCAAGCAGCGCCGGGAGGCGGGCCTCGTCCGCCACCGCCGCGGCGGCGCCCCCGAGAACACCGGCTCGCAGCGGCTGATCGCCATCGCCGAGGCGGGCGAACGGTACGACCGTGCCCTGTGGACCCCGACCGCCGCCGCGACCGGCGGCGCGGGCAACTCCAACGCCCTGGTCGGCACCCCGGAGACGGTCGCCCAGGCCCTGCTCGACTACTACGACCTCGGTGTCGACATCCTCTCCGCGCGCGGCTACGACCTGCTCGGCGACGCCATCGACTTCGGCCGGCATGTCATCCCGATCGTCCGCGAGGAGGTCGCCAAGCGGGACGCCGCCCGCGCGGCCGACGGCGGCCCGCTCACGGCGGTGGGCGAGTGAGCCTGCCCGCCCTCTCCGCCCGCTCGGTCGTCCAGGTGACCGTCTCCGACCCGCGCGTACGCCCCCTGCTGCGCGAACTCGGCGAGGAGTACTCCGCCCGCTACGGCAAGGACGCGCACGCCGAACTCGCCCGCTACCCCGACGAGGAGTTCACCCCACCGCACGGCGGTGTCCTCCTGCTGATCCTGGAGGGCGGCGAGCCGGTGGCGGGCGGTGCCTTCCGCCGGTACGACCCGGCCACCGCCGAGCTGAAACGGATCTGGACCCACTCCGCCCACCGCCGCCGGGGCCTCGCCCGCGAGGTCGTCGCCGAACTGGAACGCGAGGCACACGCCCGCGGCTACCGGCGGATCTACCTGACCACCGGACCCCGCCAGCCCGAGGCCCGCGCGCTGTACCTGAACACCGGCTACCACCCGCTGTTCGACACCCAGGCCGACCCCGAGTCCATCGGCCCGCTGCCCTTCGAGAAACACCTCGAAAGACAGCCCGAGCACGGACAAGACCTCCGCACCGGAAAGGCCACCGCCCAGTGAAGCTCCCCGGCATCCCCGGCCGCGCACGCCCGCTCGTGGCCGCCGCCGCGCTCCTGCCCCTGCTGGCCCTGACCGGGTGCGGCTCCGGCGATCCCGCCGAGGCGACCGCCGCGGGCGGCTCGCCCGCACCGACCGCCGACCCCGTCGCCGCCGTCCACAAGGTCGACTCCGCCGCCGCCCTGCTGCCCGCCGACGTACGCGCCGCGGGCACCCTGCGCATCGGCAGCTCGGTCGGCGCGCCGCCCTCCGCGTACTACCCGGACGGCTCCCGCACGCCCCAGGGCCAGGACATCGACATCGCCGCCGCGGTCGCCAAGGTCCTCGGGATCAGGCTGGAGCGGCAGGACGCCTCCTTCGAGACCATCCTCCCCGCCCTCGGCAGCGGCAAGTACGACGTCGGCACCGGCAACTTCGGCGTCACCACCGAGCGGCTGAAGACCATCGACTTCGTCACCTACATCGACGACGGCCAGGGCTTCGCCGTGAAGCAGGGCGACACCTCCTTCGGAAGCAAGATCACCGAGCTGACCCAGCTGTGCGGCCGCACCGTCGGCATCAACGCGGGCACCACCTTCGAGGCCACCCTCGCCGCGCGGAAGGGAGTCTGCGCCGAGGCCGGGAAGAAGCCGTACGAGGTGAAGGTGTACGCGGAGAACGGGGCGACCGTCACCGCGCTCCAGCAGGGCCGCATCGACGTGATCATGTCGACCATCAACGGCCTGCGCTACCAGGCCGCCCAGCCCGCCGCGCACACCGCGTTCCTCGGCGAATTCCACCGCCTCGACGTCGGCTTCGCCTTCAAGAAGGGCTCGAAACTGACCAAGGCGTTCCAGAGCGCCGTCAACGAGCTGATCGAGAACGGCACTTACCGCCGCATCCTCGAGAAGTGGGGAACCACCGGCTCCGCCATCGACAGCTCGCGGATCAGCCCGCCCGAGCACGCCTGAGAAGCGACGGAACCCACCATGACCACCGCCGCCCCCGACACCGCCCCGGCCGCTCCCCACGTGCCGCCCGCCACCGCCGACCCGGCCGCCTTCAAGGTCGTACCCGCCCGGCACCCCGCCCGCTGGGCCGGTGCCGCCGCCGTCCTCGTGCTGGTCGCCCAGTTCACGCACGGGCTCGCCACCAACCCGGTCTGGGAGTGGCACGTCTTCCGCGACTACGTCCTGTCCGAGACGATCGTCCAGGCCGTCTGGGTCACCCTCCAACTCACCGCCTACGCAACCGTGCTGGGCTTCCTCCTCGGCACCGTGCTCGCCTTCATGCGGCTCTCGCACAGCCCGGTGCTGCAGACCGTCGCCTGGACCTACATCTGGGTGTTCCGGTCCATCCCGATGATCGTGCAGCTCGTGTTCTGGTTCAATCTGAGCGCCCTGTACGAACGCCTCGGCATCGGCGTCCCGTTCGGGCCCGTCTTCTGGTCCGTCGACAGCGACAGCCTGATCGGCACCATCGGCGCCGCCGTCATCGGCCTCACCCTCCACCAGGCCGCCTACGCCGCCGAGATCGTCCGGGGCGGAGTCCTCTCCGTCGACGCCGGACAGCGCGAGGCCGCCGCCGCGCTCGGCATCCCCCGGCTGCGGCAGATCCGCCGGATCGTGCTGCCCCAGGCCATGCGCGCCATCCTGCCTACCGCCGGTAACGAGATCATCGGCCTGCTCAAGGGCACCTCGGTGGTCTACGTGATGGCCATCGGCGAGCTGTTCTACCAGGTCCAGGTCATCTACGGCCGCAACGGCCGGGTCATCCCGCTGCTGCTCGTCGCCACCGCCTGGTACGTCCTGCTGACCTCGCTGCTGTCGATCGCCCAGTACTACGTGGAGCGCCGCTACGCCCGCGGCGCCGACCGCACCCCACCACCCACCCCGCTCCAGCGGGCCCGCCGCTTCCTGCGCGACCTCCGCGCGGCCGCCGCTCGGCGCGAGGCACCCGTCACCGCACTTCACCTCCGGGGAGAGAACCGATGAACGACGTCATGGTGGACGTACGAAGCGTCCACAAGAGCTTCGGCCCCCTGGAAGTGCTGCGCGGCGTCGACCTGACCGTGCGGGCGGGCGAGGTCACCGTGATCCTCGGCCCCTCCGGCTCCGGCAAGTCCACCCTGCTGCGGACCATCAACCACCTCGAGAAGGTCGACAGCGGCTGGATCAGCATCGACGGCGAACTCATCGGCTACCGCCGCGCCGGGAACAAGCTGCACGAACTGAAGGAACGGGACGTCCTCAAGCAGCGCACCCACATCGGGTTCGTGTTCCAGAACTTCAACCTCTTCCCGCACCTCACCGTGCTGGACAACCTGCTCGAAGCCCCCGTCTCCGCGCTGCGCCGCCCCAAGAAGGAGGCCGAGGCGACCGCGCGCCGCCTGCTGGACCGGGTCGGCCTCGCCGACAAGGCCGACGCCTACCCGCGCCAGCTCTCCGGCGGCCAGCAGCAGCGCGTCGCCATCGCCCGCGCGCTCGCCCTGGAGCCCAAGGTGCTCCTCTTCGACGAACCCACCTCCGCGCTCGACCCCGAGCTGGTGGGCGAGGTCCTGGACGTCATCAAGGACCTGGCCCGTACCGGCACCACCATGATCGTCGTCACCCACGAGATCGGCTTCGCCCGCGAGGTCGCCGACACCGTGGTCTTCATGGACGACGGCACGGTGGTCGAACAGGGCCCGCCGTCCGCCGTGTTGGACGCCCCGCAGCGCGAACGCACCCGCGCCTTCCTCGCCAAGGTCCTCTGACCTTTCCAACTCATCTTTCGTAGAGGAGATTTCCCCGTGTCCATCACCGCCCGCCGTATCGCCGTCCCCGCACTCGGCCTCGCCTCCGCCCTCGTCCTGGCCGCCTGCGCCAACCCCACCGACGGCGGCACGGCCGAGGTCGCGGCCGCCAAGGGCACCACCACGAAGATCAACCTCAGCCCCGACCAGCACCGGATCACCACGCCCCAGGTCGCCTCCCTCGCCGCCGAGGTCCCGGAGAAGATCAGGAAGAGAGGCACCCTGGAGATCGTCGACTCCTCCAACTCGGCAGCGCCACTGGGCTTCCACGCCACCGACAACAAGACCGTCATCGGTGTCGAACCCGACCTCGCGTACCTCGTCGCCGGAGTGCTCGGGCTCAAGCCCCACCTCAACACCGTGTCCTGGGAGAACATCTTCGTCGGCCTCGACAGCGCCAAGTACGACGTGGGCTTCAGCAACATCACGGTCACCGAGGAACGCAAGGAGAAGTACGACTTCGCCACCTATCGCGAGGACAACCTCGGGTTCGCGGCGAAGAAGGGCAGCGGCCTGAAGGTCACCGGCCCGGCCGACCTCGCCGGGCGCACCGTCGCCGTCTCCAGCGGCACCAACCAGGAGAAGCTCCTGGTCGAGTGGAGCAAGGAGAACGAGAAGGCGGGCCGTAAGCCGATCCGCATCAAGTACTACCAGGATGAGAGCGACACCTACCTGGCTCTCCGCTCCGGCCGCATCGACCTCTATGTGGGCCCCAACCCCACCGCCGCCTACCACGCGGCGACCACCGGCGAGACCGAGGTCGTCGGCACCTACTCCGGTGCCGGTGCCACCCTCCAGGGCCTCATCGCCGCCACCACCAAGAAGGACAGCGGCCTCGCCAAGCCCCTCGCCGACGCCCTCGACCATGTGATCAAGAACGGCACTTACGCGAAGGTGCTGAAGCGCTGGGGGCTGTCCGACGAGGCCGTGACCAAGTCCGAGATCAACCCGCCCGGCCTGCCCAAGGCCGGGAAGTAGGCGAGGAGGACAGCATGACCCGCGAACTCCATCTCTCCGTCGCCCTCGGCAACGCCGGACCCCGGCCCGCCGCCCACTGGACCGGGCTCGTCCAGCTCGCCGAACTCGGCGCGCTCGACTTCGTCACCCTCGACGACTCCCTCGACCCGGCCGACGCCGACGGCCGCCTCGACGCCGTCGCCGTCCTGGCCCACGCCGCCGCCCGCACCAGCCGCATCGGCCTCGTGCCCACGGTCACCACCACCCACACCGAGCCCTTCCACACCTCCACCGCCCTCGCCACCCTGGACTTCGTCAGCCAGGGGCGCGCGGGCTGGCTGGTCGACGTCTCCACCACCGAGGAAGCGGCCCGCGCCGTCGGCCGCCGCGATCCCGCCCCCGCGCCCGAGCTGTGGGCGGAAGCGGCCGACGCCGCGGAGGTCGCCGCCCGGCTCTGGGACAGCTGGGAGGACGACGCCGAGATACGGGACGCCGACACCGGCCGCTTCATCGACCGCGACAAGCTGCACTACGCCGACTTCGAGGGGCCGCACTTCTCGGTCCGGGGGCCGTCCATCGTGCCCCGGCCACCGCAGGGACGGCCTCCCGTCGCCGTCGTACTCGACGCTCAAGGGCGTGACGGTCGTTGGGAGTTGGCCGCACACCACGCCGAGATCGTGCTGCTGGACGCGGACAGTCCGGCCGCCGCCCGCGAGGCCCACGCCGAGTTGCTGAGGCGCGCCGGCCGGGACGACCTGCGGGTGCTGATACGAGTCGCCGAAAGCCCGTACAGGCTGGCGGAGTTGCTCGCCGACTGGCATGCCGAGGCCGGTACGGACGGCTTCCACCTCGCCCTCACCGACCCCGCGGAGGAACTGCCCGCCGTGATCCACGACGTCGTACCCGCGCTGCGCGCCCGCGGCCTGTTCCGCGCCACCCACGCGGGCCACACCCTGCGCGACCACCTCGGCCTGGCCCGCCCCGACAGCCGTTACGCCGTCCGGACGGGGGCCGCACTGTGAGCGCCGCAACTCCCGCCGGACGCAAGCAGATCCACCTCGCCGCACACTTTCCCGGCGTCAACAGCACCACCGTGTGGCGGGACCCCGACTCCCGCAGCCAGATCGACTTCGCCTCCTTCCAGCACCTGGCCCGCACCGCCGAACGCGGCCGGTTCGACTTCTTCTTCCTCGCCGAGGGGCTGCGGCTGCGCGAACGCAAGGGCCGCATCCATGACTTGGACGTGGTCGGCCGTCCCGAGTCGCTGACGGTGCTGAACGCGCTCGCCGCCGTCACCGAGCACCTCGGACTCGCCGCCACCGTGAACGCCACCTTCAACGAGCCGTACGAACTCGTCCGCAGATTTGCCTCGTTGGACCACCTCTCCGGCGGTCGGGCCGCGTGGAACATCGTCACCTCCTCCGACGCGTTCACCGGGGAGAACTTCCGCCGTGGCGGCTACCTCGACCGCGCAGACCGCTACCTGCGCGCCGAGGAGTTCGTGGAGGTGGCCCGCGCCCTGTGGGACTCCTGGCCCAGCGGCGGCACCCCACGCACCGTGCGGCACAGCGGGCCCCAGTTCGACATCACCGCCCGCGCCACGCTGCCCCATTCGCCCCAGTTGCACCCCGTCCTCATCCAGGCCGGGGACTCCGACGAGGGCCGGGAGTTCGCCGCACGCACCGCCGACATCGTCTTCAGCCGACACAGCACCCTGGAGGCGGGCCGAGCCTTCCACGCCGACGTCAAGGGCCGCCTGGCCCGGTACGGCCGCACCCCTGACCAGCTGAAGATCATGCCCGCCGCGACCGTCGTCCTCGGCGACAGCGAGGCCGACGCGCAGGAACGCGCCGCGCACATCCGGCGTCAGCAGGTCAGCCCGCAGACCGCCATCGCCACGCTGGAGAACGTCTGGGGCCGCGACCTCACCGGCCACGACCCCGACGGCCCCCTCCCGGACGTCGAACCGGTGCCCGACGGCGAACTCGCCCAGGGCTGGGCCCACATGGCCGACCGGTTCGGCATCGCCGCCCGCTGGCGGGCCCTCGCCGAGGAGAAGCACCTCTCCATCCGCGAACTGGCCATCGAACTCACCGCCCGGCAATCCTTCATCGGCACCCCCGGCTCGGTCGCCGCCGCCATGGACGAACGCGTCCGGACCGACGCGGCCGACGGCTTCATCCTCGTACCCCACCTCACCCCCGGCGGTCTTGACGAGTTCGTCGACCGGGTCGTCCCACTGCTCCAGGAACGCGGCGTCCTGCGCACCGAGTACCAGGGCCCCACCCTGCGCGACCACCTCGGCCTCGGCCGCCCCGCACCGCGTCAGGAGAAGTCCGCATGAGGTTCCAGGTCCTCACCATCGGCGGTCACGCGCCGCACCCCCTCACCGGCGAACAGGCCACAGCCGCAGACCGGTTGACCGAGATCGTGGAAACCGGTGTCGCCGCCGAGGAGCTGGGCTTCGACGCCTACGCCATCGGGGAGCGGCACGCCGGACCCTTCCTGTCCTCCAGCCCCACCGTGCTGCTCGGCGCGCTCGCCGCCCGCACCTCCCGCATCCGGCTGCTCACCGGCGTCACGGTCCTCGCCATCCTCGACCCCGTACGGGTCGCCGAGGACTACGCCACCCTCCACCAGCTCTCCCGCGGCCGCCTCGAACTCGTCATCGGCAAGGGCGCCGAAGCCGGCCACTTCGACCTCTTCGGCCTGGACGAGGGCCTCCAGTGGGACTACCAGGCCGAGAAGTACGAGCTGCTGCGCACGCTCTGGCGCGAGGAGGACGTCACCTGGCAGGGCAAGTTCCGCCCGCCCCTGACCGACGTCACCACCCTCCCGCGCCCCTACGAGGGCCGCCCGCCCCGCGTCTGGCACGGCTCCGCGACCAGCCTCAACTCACCCGAGCTGGCCGCCCGGTACGGGGACCCGCTGTTCAGCGCCAACGCCATCCAGCCCCGCGAGGCGTACACCCGGCTCATCGACCACTACCGGGAACGCTTCGCCGCCCACGGCCACGACCCGGCCGACGCCTACGTCGGCGCGGGCTCCGGCGGCCTGTTCATCGCCCGCACCAGCCAGCAGGCCGTCGCCGAGTTCAAGGACTTCTACGAGGCCCGCGTCCGCCAGACGTACAAGCCGCACCTGGCGGGCAAGCCCGGCTACAACACGCCGTTCCGCACCGTCGAGGAGGCCATCGCGGACGGGCCCCACCTCATCGGCAGCCCGCAGCAGGTCATCGACAAGATCCTCGGCTTCCACGCGGCCTACCGCCACGACCTCCAGTCCGTCACCGTCGACGGCTCCGGCCTCGCCCTGCCCCGGCAGCTCGACCAACTCCGTTGGTTCGCCGAGGAGATCGCCCCCGTGGTGCGGACAGAAGCGCCCACCACCCTGTGGCGGCAGGCGTAGGAGGCGTCACATCGAGACACCTCCTGGCCCCCGCCCCACCGAACCCCGCTGAAAGGTCCCCCCATGGCAACCGTCCTGTCCATCTCCGGCAGCCCCTCCGCCACCTCCCGCACCGGCCGTCTGCTGCGCCACCTGGACGAGCGGCTGAGCCGTCAGGGACACCAGGTGGTCCCGCTGGACGTGCGCGGGCTGCCCGCCGAGGCGCTGCTCGGTGCCGATGTGCGCCATCCGGCGATCGCGGCCGCCGCCGAGCTGGTCGACCGGGCCGACGGCGTCGTGATCGGCACCCCCGTGTACAAGGCCGCGTACTCCGGGCTGCTCAAGTCCTTCCTCGACCTTCTCCCGCAGTACGCGCTCACCGGGAAGACGGTGCTGCCGCTCGCCACCGGCGGCACCACGGCCCATGTCCTCGCCATCGACTACGCCCTGCGGCCGGTGCTCAGCTCCATGGGCGCCGCCCATATAGTCCAGGGCTGGTTCACCCTCGACAAGGACATCGTGGTGCGCGAGGACGGCAGCCTCGCCGTCGCTCCCGGTACCGCCGAGGCGCTGGCCCAGATCACCGACCAGTTCTCCGTCGCGCTCGGCGGCCGCACCCTGCTGGCCGCGACCGGGTGAGTGGTCCGGGCCCACATGGTCTCGGCCCACATGGTCTCGGACCACATGGTCTCGGACCATATGGTCTCGGACCATATGGTCTCGGCCCACATGGTCCGGGGCCATATGTTCCACGTCCACACGGCCCGTGTCCGCTCAGCCCTTGCCTGTCAGCTCGCCGGTCAGCCTGCTATGCAGACGGGCGAGGCGCTCATTCAGGCCGTTGATCTCGCCCGTCTTGCCGTATTCGGCGCACCGCGCCTCGACGGCGTCCAGCGCGGCGACGGACGAGGCGTCCCACACGTGGGCGGCCGACATGTCGACCACCACCCGGCCGGGACCGGGGGCGGAGGCGAAACGGTGCGCCAGGCCGCCCACCGAGGCGAAGGACGGGTCGCCCATGGTCGGAACCGTGATGCCCGCCGCCACGATGACCTCGGTCAGCGCGCCGCGCGGCACGAACCGCACCAGCCGCGCCACCCCGAGCGCGCCCAGCACCCCGGCGGCGCCTCCGGGCCGGTCCGGCGAACCTGCGGACCCGCTCCGACCGGGGCATGATGGGGGGACCGACGCCATCCCCGGACCCCGAAGGCGGTGCCGACATGCCCGCAGCCACCCTCGCCGAGGTCGTCCAGAAGGCCGGCTGGAAGGTCATCCCGCTCGACCTCGCCGGAGTCACGGACCAGGCCGGATTCATGGACCGCGCCACCAAGGCCCTCGACCTGCCCGAGTTCGCCGGACGCAACTGGCAAGCGTTCCAGGACGCCTGCGGCGACATCGGCTGGGGCCCCGAGGTGGCCGGCCGTCTGATGGTCGTCATCGGCTGGCGCGACTACGCCAAGGCCCAGCCCGAGCAGTGGGAGAGCGCCCAGCAGGTCCTCGAATCGGTCGCCGGGCGCCAGCAGAAGTACGACTCCACGCTCGCGGTCGTCCTCACCCTCGTCTGATCATCCCTGAGCCGCGCCCGGCGCGGTGGCCTTCCCCGAGGCCGCCGCGCTACGCGCCGACAGTCGCAGCGTGACGGCGGCCACCACCCCCGCGATCAGCCCCCAGGTCAGCGCGGCCGGACCGCCCCCGATACCGCCGACGAGGTACCGCAGCCCCCACTCCGGGCCGCCCCCGACGGTCGCCATCCGCAGCAACTGCCCGGCCGTCAGGGCGACGAGGGTCGCGCAGATCGTACCGACCACCATCGCGGGGACCGTGACCCTGGTGAGCAGGCCGGGCAGCAGCCGGAGCGCCCACCACACCACGGCGAGCACCAGCAGGTCGGGCAGCCGGGCCAGCAGCCACTCGCCGAACGGCATGCCCGCGGGGCCCGACCAACTGCCGAGCAGCAGCCACTCCCGCAGCAGATCACCCGGCTCGGAGAAGAATCCGCCGCCGTAGGGCGCCGTCTGGATCGCGGCGGCGACCGACACGTACGACAGCACCAGCAGCGACAGCGCGATCATCGCCGTGCCGGCCGTGGCCGCCAGTCGCGCGGCCCGCGCCGGCACCTCCTGCCAGGGCAGCGGGCCCGCGTCCCTGGCGATGATCCGCCCCAGAAGTACCGTCGCCCCCGACACGATCAGTCCGACCACCACCACGAGGGGGCGTCCCTCGGTCGTCTCGCCCGCCAGATTCGGCAGGAAGCGATAGCTGCCGTGCCCGTACGCGGCGATCTGCCACGGCGCGGACACCGTCATCGCCAGCATCGCGGCCGCCAGCCCCCAGGCCCACAGCGCGAGCAGCGCGGCCGTCACCCGCCCCGCCACCGGCGGCAGCCACCGCATCAGGAACAGCGCCCCGACGGTGAAGAACCCGAAGAGCGCCCCGAACCGGATCTGCACCGCGGTGTGGAACAGGTCGAGGTAGTGCGTGCCGTCACCGCCCGGCGCGTACTGCAGGGGTTGCGGCGGGTCGTACGCCCACGGGGTGAGCCACCGCTGCAGTTCGGCGACCCCCTCACCGCCGAGCAGATCGGCGCTCCCCGGCAGGTGCAGCGCGTCCGTGCTCGCCCCCGCCCACCACAGTAATGCCGTGAGCAGCAGCCCGCCGACCAGCGCGGGTATCGCCGCACGTCCCCAAGTCATCGTGTATCCCCCGTAGTTGCCGCGTCGGTGCACACCGATCAGGCGGGAGCGTACCCGGTGCTGATCACGTGCGGATCACGGGGAATGATTTCTTCTGATCGAGTCGGACCATTTCCTTTTCCCTCTGGCGCGGAAATCCACCGGCTTTATCGATCGGACGTACGACGCCTCATACCAGAGCGGGACGCAGGCCGGGAGAGTTTGTCAACTGCCCGCCGGACCTACCGCACAGGCAACTACCGTGAATTCCCGTCGGACAACTCAGGGCCCTTTTCCCTTCCCTTTTTCTTTCCGACACCAGGCCCGACGGACCAGTACGAGGACGCAGATGTCTCACCTCCGCGCACCGGCCGCCCGCGCCGACCGCCGAGAGGGCGGCCGACACGGGAGACCGGTCGCCCGACCCGCTCCCGCACTGCCCGAGACACTCCTACGGCCCCAGCTCATGCGGCTCGCCGTACTCCCGCCCGTCGCGGTCGCCCTCGCCGCCACCGCGGCCGTCGTCTTCACCGCCCGCGCGCACACCGGCCTCGCCCTCTGGGCGATGCTCGCCGCCGCCGTCGTGGTAGCCGGGGCCGCGATCGCCGTCGCCGCCGTCGCCGCCGACCGCGCCGCCCGCTCCGTCGGCGACCGCGTCGGCGCGCTGCGCCGCAACGCCGCCCGAGGCGAGGCCGACCTGCGCGCCCTGGTCGACGGGCTACGCCGGGGCGACGCACCCCCGCGCGGCAAACCCCGGCGCAGGCCGCCCGAGGACGCCGACGACTTCGAACTCCTCGCCGCCGACCTGGCCCGCGCGCACGACGGCGCCGTCACCGCCGTCGTCCGCGCGGCCCAACTCTCCAGCCAGGCCGCCAACGAACAGAAACTCGAAGTCTTCGTCAACCTCGCCCGACGGCTCCAGTCCCTGGTGCACCGGGAGATCTCCATCCTCGACGAGCTGGAGAACGAGATCGAGGACCCCGACCTGCTCAAGGGCCTCTTCCACGTCGACCACCTCGCCACCCGCATCCGCCGCCACGCCGAGAACCTCGCCGTGCTCGGCGGCGCCGTCTCCCGGCGCCAGTGGAGCAACCCGGTCGACATGACCGAGGTGCTGCGCTCCGCCATCGCCGAGGTCGAACAGTACTCACGGGTCAAGCTCGTCCCGCCCATCGAGGGCGAACTGCGCGGCCACGCCGTCGCCGACGTCATCCACCTCCTCGCCGAACTCGTCGAGAACGCCACCGTGTTCTCCGCCCCGCAGACCCAAGTCCTGCTCCGCGCAAACCTGGTGACCTCCGGGCTCGCCATCGAGGTCGAGGACCGCGGACTCGGCATGCCGGTCGAGGAACAGCACCGGATGAACGCCCTCCTCTCCGACCCCGACCAGGTCAAGGTCGCCAGCCTCCTGGCCGACGGCCGCATCGGTCTCTACGTCGTCTCCCAACTCGCCCGCCGCCACGGCATCTCGGTGCGCCTCCAGACCAACATCTACGGGGGAGTACAGGCGGTACTGGTCGTGCCGCAGGGCTTGCTGGGGGCTTCGGCGGGGGGCGAGGGGGCGGGGGCTGTGGCGGTGCCCGCTCCGGAGCTGGCTGGTCCTCCGGCCGAGGCGGCTGGGGCGGTGGCAGCTGCACTGAGTGCTCCGGTTCCCGCTCCGGCCACCGGGCGGCATCGGCAGGTGGCTCGGCGGGGGAGCGGGGACGCCGGTGCCGGTACGGGGGCTGCGACGCCGCCTCCGTTGCCCATGCGAGGGGCTCAGGAGCAGCGGGCCAACCCCGCCGAGGCGGTGCCCGGCATCAGCGCCGGGGACCGGGCCGTGGTGGAGGCGCACACAGGTGCGCTGCCGACTCCGCGCGCGGGAGTGGCACCCACGGGTACGGACAGGCCTCAACTGCCCCGCCGCCGCGCCCAGGAGCACATCGTCCCGCAGCTCCGCGGTGGTCCCGCGCCACGTCAGGACAGCGACCTCGTCGTGGGCCACGACCCCGGCCTCATGGCCGCCTTCCAACGCGGCGTCGGCCTCGCGGAGTCCCAGCAGAGCCTGGAGGACGGGGGCGGGAGCGACGGGTACGGGGAGCTGCAGTCTTCCGGTGAAGCCGTGTCCTCGGACACCGCGTACATGGAGGGCACGCATACGGACACCGCGCTCATGGCCGCTGACGACATGGCTGCTGTGCCCATGGAGGCTGACCACATGGGCGCCAGCCACATGGATGCCGGACACCTGGAGGTTGGCCACCTGGAGGCCGACCACGTGGATGCCGACCACATGGCGCCGGGCCACATGGAGGTTGGCCACATGGAGGTCGACCACACGGCACCCGGCCACACCGCGCCCAGCCCCACGGCCCCCGATCACACACAGCCCGGGCCCATGGACAGGAGTTCGCCCCCCGTATGACCCACACCCCCACCAGCCTCACCCTCAGCCCCACCTCCCTCACCACCCCCACCAGCGCTCCCGCAGCCCCCCGAACCCCAAGGAGTCGATCCACCATGGCGAGCGATGCGCCGACCGCCCACGCATCCGACCTCGACTGGCTGCTGAGCGGCCTCGTGCAGCGCGTACCGCACACCAGCAGTGCGGTGCTCCTGTCCTGCGACGGGCTGGTGAAGTCCGTACACGGGCTGGACCCCGACAGCGCCGACCACATGGCCGCGCTCGCCTCCGGCCTGTACTCCCTCGGCCGCAGCGCGGGCGTCCGGTTCGGGGACGGCGGGGAAGTACGCCAGGTCGTGGTCGAACTGGCCTCAACCCTCCTGTTCGTCACAACCGCCGGCTCCGGCACCTGTCTCGCCGTGCTCGCCGGCCGCGAGGCCGACGCCGCCGTGCTCGGCTACGAGATGGCGATGCTGGTCAAGAGCGTGCGCCCGTACCTCGTCACCGCGCCCCGCCAGCCCGCCACCGACCCCACGGCGATGAGGCCGTGAGCGTGGCCGCCGTGGGCGACGAGCCCTGGCTCGACGACGCGGCCGGGCGGCTGGTGCGACCGTTCACGGTCAGCGACGGCCGTACCGAACCCAGTGTCGCCCTGGACCTGATCTCCCAGGTGATGGCCACCGGAGTCACCCCGCTCGGCTACCTCGGCCCCGAGCACGCCCAGGCGCTCGACCTGTCCCGCGCGCCCGTCTCGGTGGCTGAGATGGCCGCGTACCTGAGGCTGCCCGCCGTGGTCACCAAAGTGCTGCTCTCGGACCTCGTCGACTGCGGGGCGCTGACCACCAAGCCACCCGCCTTCCGCCACAACCCCACTGACCGGTCTCTGCTGGAGGCAGTGCTCGATGGACTACGACGACAGCTCTGACCCGTACAGCTCCGACCCGTACAGCCCCGACCCGTTCCCCACCGCGCTCAAGATCCTGGTGGCGGGCGGGTTCGGGGTGGGCAAGACCACCTTCGTGGGCGCGGTCAGCGAGATCGCCCCGCTCAGCACGGAGGAACTGCTCACCACGGTCGGCGCGGCCACCGACAACCTCGACGGCGTCGAGAACAAGGTCGAGACGACCGTCGCCATGGACTTCGGCCGCATCACCCTCGACCCCCGGCACGTCCTCTACCTGTTCGGCACGCCCGGCCAGGAACGGTTCTGGTTCATGTGGGACGAGCTGTCCGAGGGCGCGCTCGGCGCGGTCGTCCTCGCCGACACCCGCCGCCTGGAGGAGTGCTTCCCCGCCGTCGACTTCTTCGAGGAACGCGGCGTCGCCTTCATCGTCGCCGTCAACGAGTTCGACGGCGGCTTCCGCTACGACCCCGACGAGGTGCGCGCCGCCCTCGATCTGAGCCCCGCCGTCCCGGTCGTCCCCTGCGACGCCCGTATCTCCAGCTCCGGCGTACAGACCCTGCTCACCCTCGTGCGCCACCTCCTCGCCCACGTCCCGGCGCCCGCCCCCGCGCAGGGAGCCCCCGTCCAGGGAGTGCGGTCATGATGTACGAGCCGGTCCGCCGGGTCCGGGGTCTGCTGCTCACCCCGGAGGACAAGGAAGCCCCGGCCCGCGCCTCCCGGCTGCGCCGCCTCGGCCTCGGGGAGCGCGCCGAGCCCGCGCTCGACGCCTTCGCCGACCACCTCGCCCAGGTCACCGGCGCGCCGTACGCCATGGTCAACTTCATCGGCGAGCAGCAACAGTTCTTCGCGGGCCTGAGCGCCCCGCCCACCGGCCGCCTCACCCGCACGGACGGGGCCGGCCGGGTGCTGCCCCGCGAACATGGCTTCTGCCCACATGTGGTCGTCCGCCACAAGGCCCTGGTGCTGGAGGACGTCCGCGACTACCCCCGCTTCGCCGGCAACCCGATCGTCGACGACCTCGGCATCCGCTCCTATATGGGCGCCCCACTCATCGACAGCTCCGGCATGGTGCTCGGCACCGTGTGCGCCGCCGACACCCAGCCCCGCAACTGGGGCAGGACCGGGCTTGAGGCCATCAAGGGGATGGCCGCCGAACTCGCCGTACGCATCGAACGGGCCGCCGACGACGGTCTGCCCATCTGAACGAACGTAAATAAGACCGGAGTTGGACGGAGGCCGCCGACGCGTGAAGGAAACCTGTGGCGCCGGTTAAGAAAAGCTCGATGGATTCCGGTCGGCGCATACGGCAGATTGCGGGGTGATTCCACCCCTCGGACCCGGTGCGGACGCCTCGGCGCGCCCGTACGGCCGGGCCTCACCCACAGGAGCCGTAGCGTTGAAGGCGCTGGTCAAGGAGAAGGCGGAGCCCGGTCTCCGGCTCATGGACGTGCCCGAGCCCGAAGTGGGTCCCGGTGACGTGCTCATCAAGGTCATGCGGACCGGTATCTGCGGCACCGACCTGCACATCCGCGCCTGGGACGGCTGGGCGCAGCAGGCGATCCGTACCCCGCTGATCGTCGGCCACGAGTTCGTCGGACAGGTCGTGTCCATGGGCCGCGACGTCACCGACATCCGGGTGGGCGACCGGGTCAGCGGCGAGGGCCACCTGGTGTGCGGCAAGTGCCGCAACTGCCTCGCCGGCCGCCGCCACCTGTGCCGCTCCACAATCGGTCTGGGCGTGGGCCGCGACGGCGCGTTCGCCGAGTACGTGGCGCTGCCCGCGGCCAACGTGTGGGTGCACCGGGTCCCCGTGGACCTGGACATCGCCGCCGTGTTCGACCCGTTCGGCAACGCCGTGCACACCGCGCTGTCCTTCCCGCTGGTCGGCGAGGACGTCCTGATCACCGGCGCGGGCCCGATCGGCCTGATGGCCGCGGCCGTCGCCCGGCACGCGGGCGCCCGCAACGTCGTCGTCACCGACGTCAGCGAGGAGCGCCTCGAACTGGCCCGCAAGATAGGAGTGAGCCTGGCACTGAACGTCTCGCGATCCTCGATCGCGGACGGTCAGCGGGAGCTGGGCCTGCGCGAGGGCTTCGACATCGGCCTGGAGATGTCCGGCCGCCCCGAGGCCATGCGCGACATGATCGCCAACATGACGCACGGCGGCCGCATCGCCATGCTGGGCCTGCCGTCGCAGGAGTTCCCGGTGGACTGGTCCCGGATCGTCACCTCGATGATCACCATCAAGGGCATCTACGGCCGCGAGATGTTCGAGACCTGGTACGCCATGTCGGTCCTCCTGGAGGGCGGCCTCGACCTCGCCCCCGTGATCACCGGCCGGTACGACTACCGCGACTACGAGGCGGCCTTCGAGGACGCGGCCAGCGGCAAGGGCGGCAAGGTCATCCTCGACTGGACCGCGTGATTCCCGGCTCGGTTCGCCTCCGGGGCGCCCGAGCCGGTGTCGGGAGACCGACCGTGCTCAGCCCTTCGGGCCTCCGCGCGCTCGCTCTCCCGACACCGCCGCGCCCCTTCGGCTCACTCGCACTCACACCTCTGTAGGAGCCCCCCTTGTTCGACACCGTCCGCGACGACCTCCGCGCCACCCTCGACGAGATCCGCGCCGCCGGGCTGCACAAGCCCGAGCGGGTCATCGGCACCCCGCAGTCCGCGACCGTCGAGGTCACCGAGGGCGGCCGCCCCGGTGAGGTACTCAACTTCTGCGCCAACAACTACCTGGGCCTCGCCGACCACCCCGAGGTGATCGCCGCCGCCCACGAGGCGCTGGACCGCTGGGGCTACGGCATGGCCTCCGTGCGCTTCATCTGCGGCACCCAGGAGGTGCACAAGGAGCTGGAGGCCCGCCTGTCGGCGTTCCTCGGCCAGGAGGACACGATCCTCTACTCCTCCTGCTTCGACGCCAACGGCGGTGTCTTCGAGACCCTGCTCGGCGCGGAGGACGCCGTCATCTCCGACGCCCTCAACCACGCCTCCATCATCGACGGCATCCGCCTGTCCAAGGCCCGCCGCTTCCGCTACGCCAACCGCGACCTCGCCGACCTGGAGACCCAGCTCAAGGAGGCCACCGCGGGCGGCGCCCGGCGCAAGCTGATCGTCACCGACGGCGTCTTCTCCATGGACGGCTACGTCGCCCCGCTCGCCGAGATCTGCGACCTGGCCGACCGCTACGACGCGATGGTCATGGTCGACGACTCGCACGCCGTCGGCTTCGTCGGCCCCTCCGGCCGCGGCACGCCCGAGCTGCACGGCGTGATGGACCGCGTCGACATCATCACCGGCACCCTCGGCAAGGCCCTCGGCGGCGCCTCCGGCGGCTATGTCGCGGCCCGCGCCGAGATCGTCGCCCTGCTGCGCCAGCGCTCGCGCCCGTACCTGTTCTCCAACACCCTCGCCCCGGTGATCGCCGCCGCCTCCCTGAAGGTCCTCGACCTGCTGGAGTCCGCCGACGACCTGCGGGTGCGGCTCGCCGAGAACACCGCGCTGTTCCGCTCCCGCATGACCGAGGCCGGTTTCGACATCCTCCCCGGCGACCACGCCATCGCCCCGGTGATGATCGGCGACGCGTCCGAGGCGGGCCGCATGGCGGAGCTGCTGCTGGAGCGCGGGGTGTACGTGATCGGCTTCTCGTACCCGGTGGTCCCGCAGGGCAAGGCGCGCATCCGCGTCCAGCTGTCCGCCGCGCACTCCACCGAGGACGTGAACCGCGCCGTGGACGCCTTCATCGCGGCCCGCGCCGAGCTGGCGGGCTGACCTGCGCCGGAACAGGGCGGCCGCCTTGCGATAATGGCGGCATGATCGAGGCGCGGCGGCTCCACATCCTCCGTGCGGTGGCCGACCACCGCACGGTCACGGCGGCGGCCGCCGCGCTCTATCTCACCCCTTCCGCCGTCTCCCAGCAGCTCACCGCGCTGGAGCAGGAGACCGGGCACCGCCTGGTCGACCGGGGCGCGAAGGGCGTACGGCTCACCCCGGCCGGTGAGATCCTGCTCAGCCACACCAACGCCGTGCTGGCCCAGCTGGAGCGGGCCGAGGCGGAACTCGCGGCCTACGGCAAGGGGGAGGCCGGGACGGTCACCGTCGCCGCCTTCGCCACTGGGATCGCCCAGGTCGTCGCACCCGCCCTGGCCCGACTGGGCCGTGCGGCGCCCGGCATAGGCATCCGGGTCCAGGACGCCGAGGGCGACGCGAGCCTCAGGATGCTGCTGGACCGGCAGGTCGACGTGGCGGTGGCCGTCGAGTACCGGGGCGCCCCGCCCGCCGACGACCCCCGGCTCACCCACCTCCCGCTGTACGCCGAGCCGTTCGACGCCGTCGTCCCGGTCGGGCACCGGCTCGCCGACGACGCCGAGATGCCGCTCGCGGAGCTGTCGGAGCTGTCGAAAGACCCGTGGATCGGCCCGTACCCCGGCAACCCCTGCCACGACGTGGTCGTGCTGGCCTGCGAGAGCGCCGGGTTCCAGCCGCGTCTGGAGCACTCCTCCGACGACTTCCGCGCGGTGGTCGCGCTGGCCTCCGCCGACGCGGGCGTGGCCCTCGTACCCCGCTCCGCGTTGCGCGGCATGGATCTCACCGGCGTCGTCGTACGGCCCGTGGACGGCGTGGCCCCGACCCGGCGGGTCTTCGCGGCCGTGCGCCGGGGCGCCGAGGCGCACCCGCTGATCCGGCCGGTGCTGGAGGCGCTGGAGCAGGTCGCCGCCGAGGGCTGAGCCGGGGCCGTTGTCAGTGCCGGGGGTTACGGTGCGTTGCATGCCGGACGCAGAAGACGTACGCCGTATCGCCCTGTCCCTGCCGGACACGACCGAGAAGACGGCCTGGAGCATGCCCACCTTCCGGGTGGCCGGGAAGATGTTCGCCACGCTCCCGGAGGAGGAGACCTCCCTCGCGGTGCGCTGCCCGAAGGAGGAGCGGGACGAACTCGTGCTGGCCGAGCCGGAGAAGTTCTGGATCGCCGACCACGAGGCCCACTTCGCCTGGGTACGGGCGCGGCTCGCCGCGCTGGACGGCGAGGACGAACTCCGGGACATCCTCGCCGACTCCTGGCGCCAGGCGGCACCCATACGGCTGCTGGAGGAGCATCCGGAGCTGGGGGTGCCGCAGGAGCACTAGGCGCTGACCGCGCCCGCTCCCACGAACGCGCCGATCCGTTCCCGCAGGCCACGGGCGTCCAGACCGTGCGCGGCGAGGTGCTCGTCGAGCGTGCCGTACCGGCGCAGCTCGCGGCGCCCGACGCCCAGTCCGAGCACCCGGTGCGGCACGTCGGACAGGGCTTCCGTGGCGGCCCGGGTGGAGGTTCCGGCGAGGTAGGGCTCGACGAGGACCACGTCGGTGCCCGCGGTCCCGGTGGCCCGGCGCAGGGCGGCCGTGTCGAAGGGGCGGACGGTCGTCGCGTAGAGCACGGTCACGTCCAGGCCCTCGGTGGCGGCGAGCACGGGGTCCAGCATCGGACCGACCGCGACGACCACCCCGGCCCGCCCCTCGCGCACGGTGTGGAAGCGGGCGCCGTCGACGGGCAGGGGGAGCCGGTTGCGCTGGAGGGAGAGGCGTACGTACACCTTGTCGTCGCCCGCCGCGACGGCGTGCCTGACCAGGGTCTCGGCCTCGTCCGGGTGGCCCGGTACGTGCACGGACCAGCCGTCCAAGGTGTCCAGGAGGGCGACGTCACCGGGCGACATATGGGTCTGACCGCCGGCCGGCCAGTCGAAGGAGCCGCCCGCGCTGACCAGCACCGCGCCCGTGTCCTGGTGACCGAGATCCAGCTTGACCTGCTCGAACGGGCGCTCCACGAGGAACGCGGCGAAGGTGTGCACGATGGGCCGCATCCCGGTGAGCGACAGCCCGGCGGCGGCGCCCACGAGGAGCTGCTCGCGGATGCCGACGTTGATCAGCCGGTCGGGGTGGCGGCGGGCGGCGTCGGTGAACGCGTCCCGGCCGATCTCGGCGAGAACGACCGCGACCCGCGGATTCTCGTCCAGCAGCCGGGAGGCGACGGCGCCGAACCGGTCACGCATGGTCTCCGTCGCATCCGTGGTCGCGAGGTGCTCGGTGGTCGCGAGGTTCTCGACGGTCTCGATGGTGTCCACGAGGATGAACCTTTCCTGTTCCGGTCAGCGGGCGTTCTTCGGTTCCACCCGGGCGACGACCGCGTGCGGGCGGCCGGGATGCGGGGCGGTGAAGGCTTCGTACAGCGCGGCGTGGTCGCGTCCGTCGACCGTGGCGGTGGACCAGTTCGCGGCCTCGAACCGGGCCGCGATGCCACCGGGCAGGGCGTGGCTGGCGGAGGCGTTGTCCACGACCACTGTGTGCAGCCGGTCCAGTCCGGCCGCCCCGGCGTAGGCGATGGCCTCGTGGTTGCTGCCCTCGTCCAGCTCGGCGTCCCCGATCAGCACCCACACGGCCGGGTCCGTGAGCCCCTGCGCCCGCAGCCCGAGCGCGCTGCCGACGGCGAGCGGCAGCCCATGCCCGAGCGAGCCGCTGCCGATCTCGGCCCCCGGCACGAGCACGCGGTCCGGGTGGTGCCCGAGCGGCGAGTCGTACGCCCCGAAGCCGGGCAGCCACTCCTCCGGCACGAACCCCCTCGCCGCGAGGACGGCGTAGTACGCCATCGGACCGTGCCCCTTGCTCAGCAGGAACCGGTCCCGGTCCGGCGCCTCGGCCCGCTCGGGGGTGACGTCGAGCACCCGGTCGTAGAGCACCCACAGCACGTCGAGCGTGGAGGTGGCGGCGAAATCATGCTTCTCGTCGCCGGTCATCCGGCTCATCAGCCGGGGCAGATCGTCGTAGCCGTGGTCCGCTGTGATCGTCATGCCGACGATCCTGCAACCTCAAGCCCGCTTGAGGTCAACAGTGAGCGGTGCGCGAGCACCGACCCGAGTGCGGTAGAGTTTCCCTGCGCGTTTCGACCAGGGAAACCCCAGGTCAAACAGCATCGGGACGTGGCGCAGCTTGGTAGCGCACTTGACTGGGGGTCAAGGGGTCGCAGGTTCAAATCCTGTCGTCCCGACTCGAGAGAGTCGCAGATCAGGGCCGGTTTCGGAGAAATCCGAAACCGGCCTTTGATCATTTCAGGGGGGGGCGTGCACATCGTGACGGCGGACAGGAAGCGGAAGCTGCTCGGACGGCTCATCTGGGCCGGTATCACCCTCGGCCTGTTCGGCGTGCTGCTCTTCCTGATCGATCTCCTGCTCCATCGCTGACATCGCGCGCAGTGTGGCCTCTTCCTGCCGGGGTAACCGGACCCGGGAATCCGACCCACCGAACCTAAAGAGGCGTCAGTTGTCCGCATCGTTGGTAGAGACTCTCGACATCAAGGCCCCGGTTTCCGTCGCGTGGGCGCTCTGGAGCAACGTGACGAAGTGGCCGGACTTCCTGAGCCACGTTCGCAGTGTGCGGAAGGTGGACGACCGGCGCTTCGTCTGGCAGCTCAAGCTTCCCGGAGCCGACAAGGAGTTCGTCGCGGAGCTGACCGAAGTCGTACCGGGAGAGCGCATCGCCTGGCGCACGGTCGACGGAGTCGATCACGCCGGAGTGGTCACCTTCCATCACCTGAGTGAGACGACCAGCCGCGTCACCCTGCAGATCGAGTACGACCCGCAGGGTTTTGTCGAGCACCTCGGCGCCCTCACCAACCTGGACTCCGCGCTGGCCAACTATGACCTCGGGGAATTCCAGAAGCTGGCCGAAACGGCCGCGGCGGCCTGACGAGTGGGCCTCAGGGCATGGCGTCGACCGCGGATGCCTGCCCTGAGCCGCCCGCGACCGGCGCCGACTCCGCGGAGAACGCTCCGCGTGATCAACACCTGTTGCCCGAACTCGCTTGCTGCCATGGTGTGTCGATGAACACGACACCGGACGGCCGTCCGATCCCACCCCCGCACGCCGACGAGCGCGGGACGCTCGAAGCGTGGCTGGACTTTCATCGTGCGACTCTGGCCCTGAAGTGTTCGGGCCTCAAGGACGATCAGCTACGGCTTGCCGCGGTGCCGGCCTCGTCGGTGACGCTGCTCGGTCTCGTGCAGCACCTGGCGGAGGTGGAACGCAACTGGTTCCAGCGCGTCTTCGCGGGCCAGGAGATGCCGCCCGTCTTCGGGGAGGGCAACGTCGACGGCTACGCCCTCCAGCCCGACCGAGGGCTCGACGAGGCGACGGCCGCCTGGCAGGCCGAGATCGCCCGCGGCCGTGCGCTGATCGCCGACGCCTCGCTGGACGATTCCGGTCGGCTGCCCGAACAGGAGGCGGGTTCGATCGGCGATCAGTGGGTCTCGCTGCGCTGGATCATGGTGCACATGATCGAGGAGTACGCACGGCACAACGGTCACGCCGATCTCATCCGTGAGCAGATAGACGGAGTCACCGGCGCCTGAGAAAGGCCCCCGCGGCATGGCGGCCCCGCGCCGCTACGCCGCCATCCCGCGGTTGTAGGACGTACCGGTGGTCGGGTGCTGGGCCTGGGGGTACAGGGCGGACACCGTGTGCCTGATCTTCTTGCGCAGGGCGGTCGGGCGTATCCCGTGGGTCTCGTTGTGCGCCTCCTGCAGGGCGCGGCGGCGATCGGTCTCGTCGATCGCGCGCAGCATCGAGGGCGTCATCCGGTCCGCGTACATGTGCACCTCGCCGCTGACGTTGCGCGCCGCGCGGCCGATCATCTGGATCAGCGCCGTGTCGGAGCGGAAGATCCCGTCCTTGTCGGCGTCCAGGATCGCGACCAGCGAGACCTCCGGGAGGTCGAGCCCCTCGCGCAGGAGGTTGATGCCGACGAGCACGTCGTACTCGCCCCGGCGCAAGTCGGCCAGCAGCTCCACGCGGCGCATGGTCGTCACGCCGGAGTGCAGGTAGCGGACGCGGACTCCCCGGGTGTCGAAGTAGTCGGTCAGCTCCTCCGACATCCGCTTGGTCAGCGTCGTCACCAGCGTCCGCTCGCCGCGGGCGGACCGCTCGCGGATCTCCTCGAGCAGGTCCTCCATCTGCCCGGCGGTCGGCTTCACCGTCACCCGCGGATCGACCAGCCCGGTCGGCCGGATGATCTGCTCGACGACCGCGCCCCGTGCGGCGGTCAGCTCGAACCGGCCCGGGGTCGCGGACAGGTAGACCCGCTGCGGGCAGCGCGCGGCGAACTCCGGCCAGGTCAGCGGACGGTTGTC
Source organism: Streptomyces sp. NPDC090119 (assembly GCF_044747085.1). Lineage (NCBI taxonomy): Bacteria > Bacillati > Actinomycetota > Actinomycetes > Kitasatosporales > Streptomycetaceae > Streptomyces > Streptomyces sp. NPDC090119. The sequence continues at coordinate 839,736 of NZ_JBIVDK010000001.1, forward strand.
CAGCGCGGACGGCAGCCGGAAGCCGTGCTCGACCAGCGTGCTCTTGCGCGCGGCGTCGCCGTGGCTCATGCCGGACAGCTGCGGCACCGTCACGTGCGACTCGTCGATGACGACGAGCATGTCGTCGGGGAAGTAGTCCAGCAGCGTGGACGGAGGCGCGCCGGGGGAGCGGCCGTCCAGGTGCCGGGAGTAGTTCTCCATGCCGGAGGCGACCTTGGTGTGCCGGATCAGCTCGATGTCGTACTCCGTACGCGTCTGGAGCCGGTCCGCCTCCAGCAGTCGTCCGCCCCGGCGCAGCTCCGCGACCCGCTGCGTCAGCTCGGCCTGGATCGACTCCGCCGCCGCGCGCATCCGCTCGGGTCCGGCGAAGTAGTGGGTGGCGGGGAAGACGCGGGTGCGGTCGATGACCTCGCGTACCTCGCCGGTCTCCGTGTCGGCGATGGTGAGCCGTTCGATGGTGTCGCCGAACATCTCCACCCGCAGCATCGTGTGCTCGTAGGCGGGGTGGATGTCGATGGTGTCGCCGCGCACGCGGAAGGTGCCCGAGGCCGGTTCGGCTTCGGTGCGCGTGTACTGGATGTCCACCAGCGCCGCGAGCAGTTCCTCGCGGTCGAGCGTGTCGCCCACCGCGAGCTGGAAGGAGCGGTCGAGGTAGGACTGGGGCGTGCCGAGGCCGTAGATGCACGACACGGACGCCACGACGATCACGTCACGACGGCTCAGCAGCGACCAGGTCGCCGAATGGCGCAGCCGGTCGACCTCCTTGTTGGACACCGATTCCTTGGCGAAGTAGGTGTCCGTGCTCGGGGCGTACGACTCGGGCCGGTAGTGGTCGTAGAAGGAGACGAAGTACTCCACCGCGTTGTGCGGGAAGAGCTCGCGCAGCTCGTTGGCGAGCTGTCCGGCGAGCGTCTTGTTCGGGGCGAGTACGAGGGTGGGCCGCTGCAGCTTCTCGATGAGCCAGGCGGTCGTCGCGGACTTGCCGGTGCCGGTGGCACCCAGCAGGACCACGTCGCGCTCCCCGGCGCGGACGTGCTTCTCCAGCTCGGCGATCGCCTTCGGCTGGTCCCCGGACGGGGTGTGGCGGGACACCACCTCGAACGGGCGGCCGGACCGTATGACCTGGTCGGCGGTGTGCTCGGCGAGGGTGATGCGCCGGTTCTCGGACGGGAATGCCATGAGGTTCGCTCCTGAACTCGATGTAACCGCACAGAAGCGGACAAAAGACTATAAGATTCTGTCCATTTTGCGTGTAACGCCCAATCTTGTCAATGTCTAATAGCTTGACGGTTGACTTATGTGGTATAGGGCACGCATCGGCGCTGAGTGGCTTCTTCTTCCACTCCGTGACCGGCAGACCGCCGGGTCGTCAGGCGGTCCGGGGTGCGCGCCGGTGCCGCCGCTGCTCGAGTTCCCGCTCGTCGACGAGTTCGAGGAGGGGCTTGCCCGGCTCGCAGACCAGGGTGGCCAGGAAGCGGAGGGGGACGTCCGTACGGTGGTTCGCGTCCTGGTAGTGGATCACGTCGCCGCCCGGCTCCCAGAAGGCTTCACCGGCGCGGATCACTCGCGGCGGCTGTCCTTCGAGTTCGTACAGCATCTCGCCCTCGATCACATAGCCGAAGACGGGGCCGGAGTGCCGGTGGGGAGGGGTGCCGGGGTCTCCGGGAGGGAATTCGACCCGTGCGGTGACGACGCGGGCGCCGTCGGGGAAGGCGGGAGGCTCCGCTTCGCCGACCACGGTCACGGCGGTCTTCCACGCCTCGGACCGGTGTCCCTGCGCGGGCTCGTCGTTCTGGGGCATCGCACTACCTCTGTCCGGGTTTCCGGGGCCGTAGCCGGTCGGGTCGGGGTCGCGGGCGTGGAAGGTCCGCCACCGCGTCTCAGGCGTGGTGCTGGAGCCACTGTTCGTACGACGTGGTGCCGATGTGGGCCCCCGGCGGTGCGGTGACGGCGTCCTGCGGGACCTGGCCGAACAGTCCGGCGTTCTCGTCGACGATCACGTCACGGCCGTCGTCGTGGGCTCGGAGGGTGAGGCGGCCGAGCTCGTCGAGGGAGAAGACGTCCGGGCCCGCGACGTTGATGATGCCGTTCAGGGCGGCGGAGGTGGCGGCCTCGGCGAGCGTGTCGACCACGTCGTCGATGGCGACGGGCTGGATGCGGGTGGTGGGCAGCCGTACGGTGTCGCCCGAACTGGTCCAGGACATGATCGGCTCGACGAAGTCCATGAACTGCGTGGCCCGCACGATCGTGTACGGGACGGGCCCGGACTCGACCAGCTGCTCCTGCGTCAGCTTCGCCCGGTAGTAGTCCACGTCCGGCACCTGGTCGATACCGACGATGGACAGGAGCACCACGTTCTGGACCCCGGCCCGGTCCGCCGCGCGCAGCAGCGTCTCCGTCGTGGTGCGGAAGAACGGGACGGCGGCCTCGTCGAAGCTGGGCGCGTCGATGGTGTTGACGACGGCGTCGGCTCCGGCCAGCGCCTCCGGCACGCCCTGCCCGGTCAGCAGGTCGACTCCGGTGGAACGGTCGTGCGCGGTGATCTCGTTGCCGGTCGTCCGCAGCTTCTCCACCAGGCGCGATCCGACGAATCCGCCCGCTCCGATGACGGCGATCTTCATGTGAGGTCCTCTCCGGTCAGCGGCTCAGCGCGAGCGCGGCGGCCGCCACGGAGGTGAGACCGGCCGCCGCGCCCAGCGTGTATCCCACACAGCGCAGCCGCAACACGCGGTAGCGCTCCTCGTACTCGCCCCGCAGCGACCGGCAGCGGGCCGCGATGCGCTCCAGGTCCTGCCGGGCACGGCGCAGGCTGTCGGAGATGTGGAGCTGCTCGATCTCCTCGCGCTGCGCCGTGGTCAGCCAGTCCATGCGCTCCACGAACTCCCGCGCCCGCTGCTCGGCCACCGCGATGGTGGCCTGCCACAGCAGATACCCCTCGACCTCGTTGCCGAGTTCGGCGCCTTCGGCTTCCTGCCCCGGCACTCTGGTCATGGTGGTCTCCGGACTCAGTGCCCGATGGCGTACGCCTCGCGCTCCGCCCGCGCGATGTCCGGGTGGTGCAGGTCGAACGCCGGGGATTCGCTGCGGATGCGCGGCAGGGTGAGGAAGTTGTGCCGCGGCGGCGGGCAGGAGGTGGCCCACTCCAGCGAGCGGCCGTAGCCCCACGGGTCGTCGACCTTGACCGGCTTGCCGTACTTCGCGGTCTTCCACACGTTGTAGAGGAACGGGAGCATCGACAGGCCGAGCAGGAACGAGAAGATCGAGGAGACCGTGTTCAGGGCGGTGAAGCCGTCGGCCGACAGGTAGTCGGCGTACCGGCGCGGCATGCCCTCGGCGCCCAGCCAGTGCTGGACCAGGAAGGTGCCGTGGAAGCCGATGAACAGCGTCCAGAAGGTGATCTTGCCGAGCCGTTCGTCCAGCATCTTGCCGGTGAACTTGGGCCACCAGAAGTGGAAGCCCGCGAACATCGCGAAGACGACCGTACCGAACACCACGTAGTGGAAGTGCGCCACCACGAAGTACGAGTCCGAGACGTGGAAGTCCATCGGCGGCGAGGCCAGGATGACACCGGTCAGACCACCGAAGAGGAACGTCACGAGGAACCCGGTGACCCACAACATGGGTGTCTCGAAGGAGACCGATCCCTTCCACATGGTGCCGATCCAGTTGAAGAACTTCACACCGGTCGGGACCGCGATGAGGAACGTCATGAAGGAGAAGAACGGCAGCAACACACCACCGGTGACGTACATGTGGTGCGCCCACACCGTCACCGAGAGACCGGCGATGGCGATCGTGGCCGCGATCAGGCCCATGTAGCCGAAGATCGGCTTACGGGAGAACACCGGGATGATCTCGGTGACGATGCCGAAGAACGGGATCGCGATGATGTAAACCTCCGGATGGCCGAAGAACCAGAAGAGGTGTTGCCACAGCAAGGGCCCGCCGTTGGCGGCGTCGAAGACATGGGCGCCGAACTTGCGGTCCGCCTCCAGCGCCAGCAGCGCCGCCGCGAGCACGGGGAAGGCGAACAGGACCAGCACGCTGGTCAGCATCACGTTCCACACGAAGATCGGCATCCGGAACATCGTCATGCCGGGCGCGCGCATACAGATGATCGTGGTGATGAAGTTGACCGAACCGAGGATCGTGCCGAAACCGGAGAAGGCCAGACCCATGATCCACAGGTCGCCGCCGACACCGGGGGAGCGGATCGCGTCCGTCAGCGGGGAGTAGGCGAACCAGCCGAAGTCGGCCGCACCCTGCGGGGTGATGAAGCCGCTGACCGCGATGAGCGAGCCGAACAGGTAGAGCCAGTAGGCCAGCATGTTCAGCCGGGGGAACGCCACGTCGGGCGCGCCGATCTGCAGCGGCATGATCCAGTTCGTGAAGCCCGCGAACAGCGGGGTGGCGAACATCAGCAGCATCACGGTGCCGTGCATCGTGAACGCCTGGTTGAACTGCTCGTTGGAGATGATCTGCATGCCCGGGCGCGCCAATTCGGCACGCATGAGCAACGCCATGACGCCACCGAACAGGAAGAACCCGAACGACGTGGCCAGATAGAGCGTGCCGATCGTCTTGTGGTCGGTGGTCGTCAGCCACTTCACGACGACGTTTCCGGGCTGCCTGCGCTGGATGAGAAGCTCGTTCTCGCTCGAGTCCTCAGCCGCCGGCTCGGGCTGATTGATGATTGTCACAGGTCGCGCTTCTCCTGGTAATCGAGTTCCGCCCGCGCCGTGGCGTCAGTGACGGCCATCCTTGCTGCTCCGGCCGGACCCCGAATTGCTGAGCGGCCGACACGCCGCCGATCGGGGGGTTTTGACACTCGGGTGGAGTAACGGACGCGCTCGGTGCCGACGACAGCGGCGCACCCCGGTCGTCGCCGATCCCGTCCGGTCGTGGGGGAGGGGCTGTCGGCCCGTGTTCCTCGTTGACTACCGTACGGTCCGTCCCGTCCGCACCGGCCGGGGCGGGACGGAGGACATCTTGCCGAGCCTGACCCTGGGCCCCCTGCTGCGCTACGTCGACGACTCGTCCGCGACCGTCTGGGTCGAGACGAGCGGTCCGTGCACCGCGGAGGTGCGCTGCTCCGACGGCGCCAAGGGCGCCGCGCGCACCTTCCGGATAGCGGGCCACCACTACGCCCTGATACCGGTGACCGGTCTCACGCCGGGCACCGAGGCGGAGTACGAGGTGCTGCTGGAGAGCGAGTCCGTGTGGCCGCTGCCGGACTCGCCCTTCCCGCCGTCCCGCATCCGCGTACCCGGCGCCGAGGACGGTCTGAAGGTTGCCTTCGGCTCCTGTCGCTGGTCCGCGCCGCCCGCCGACGGCGGCCACGACCCGGCCGGTCCGGACGCCCTCGACACCCTCGCCACCCGGCTCGTCGCGGGCGGCGAACGCCCCGACGTCCTGCTGCTCCTCGGTGACCAGGTCTACGCCGACGAGACCTCCGAGGAGACCCAGAAGCGGATCGCCGCCCGCCGCGACCTGGACGAACCGCCCGGCTCCCAGGTGGCGGACTACGAGGAGTACACCGGGCTGTACCGCGAGTCCTGGCTCGACCCCGAGGTGCGCTGGCTGCTGTCCACCGTGCCGAGCTGCATGATCTTCGACGACCACGACGTCATCGACGACTGGAACACCTCCGCCTCCTGGCTGTCCGACATGCGGGCCACCCCCTGGTGGCGCGAGCGGCTGCTGAGCGGCCTGATGTCCTACTGGGTCTACCAGCACATCGGCAACCTCGCCCCGGACGACCTGGCCGCCGACCCGCTGTACACCGCCGTCACCTCCGCCGCCGACGGCACCGACGCGCTGCGCGCCTTCGCCGCGGAGGCCGACGCCGACCCGGCCTCGACCCGCTGGAGCTACCGCCGCGACTTCGGCCGGGTACGCGTGCTGATCGTGGACTCGCGGGCGGCGCGGGTGCTGGCCGAGGACGAGCGGGCGATGCTCGACCCGGAGGAGGAGCGCTGGCTGCGGGACCAAGCGCTCGCGGACCGGGGATCGGTCGACCACCTGCTGATCGGCACCTCGCTGCCCTGGCTGATGCCCCACCTCGTGCACGACGCCGAGGCGTGGGACGCGGCCCTGTGCCGGGGGGAGCGCGGCCCGCGCTGGGCCCGGTTCGGGGAGTGGCTGCGCCGGGCGGCGGACCTGGAGCACTGGGCGGCGTTCCCGGCCTCGTTCGCCGCGCTGGCGGACCTGATCGCCGAGGCCGGCTCGGGCCCCGGGGCGCCGGCGACGATCAGCGTCCTGTCCGGCGACGTCCACCACGCCTACGTCGCCGAGCCCGCCTGGCGGTCCGGGAAGGTCGACTCCCGCGTCACACAGCTCACCTGCTCGCCGGTGCACAACTCGGTGCCCCGGTCGATGCGGTTCGGCTTCCGCTTCGGCTGGAGCCGGACGGCACGCGCGCTGGGCCGCCTGCTGGCCCGGCACGGACGCTGCGCCCAACTCCCCGTCGTCTGGCGGCACACCGGTGGCCCCTGGTTCGGCAACCAGCTCATGACCCTGAACCTGAAGGGCCGTTCGGCCCGGCTGCTGCTGGAACAGGCGCGGTCCGCCGACGGTGAGCGGGCGCGCCTGGAGAAGGTGACGGAGCGCCAATTGACCTGATGTGAGGGTTCGTTATGGCCCTGCTCTCCCGAAGCTACGGCGACTGGCGGAGGTGAACAAGCTCCAGCGGTTGCGGGCGCTGGAGTTGCCGCCGGAGCTGTTCGGGGACGGGTGGCGGAGGCGGCGGTGGCGGAGCCGGGCGGCACGGATGCTCTCGCCGCTGCTGAACGCGCTGGGGCGGAAGCACCTGCTCCAGTCGAAATGTGCGAACACCGGCGTGTTCGAGTCCGGGCACGGCATCACACGGTGAAGACGCGTTCGACTTCGTCGCGCTGCGTGTGCAGGTCCCAGTAGAGGGGGGCGACCTCCTCGGCCGAGGCCGTCGGTACTCCGGGTGGGCCGCCCGTGCCGATCCACACGCCGATGGCGACGTGCGCGGCCTGGACGCCGGTGTCGGCCAGTTCCTTGTGCAGGCCGAGTACCCAGTTGCGCAGCGCGGCCTGGGCGGCGTTGAGGTTGCCGAGCATCGGAGTGGGGTCGACCGAACCGGCGCCGTTGGTGTAGAGCAGGGTGCCGGCGCCGGCCTCGCGCATTACCGGCAGCACGGCCCGTGTGGCGGCAATGGCCCCGTGGAGCAGGATGTCCATCGCCCACCGCACATCGGACGGGTTGGTCTTGGACGGAGCCGTGAGCGGCGTGGATTCGAGACTCCCGCCTGGGGAGTACTCCAGGACGTCGATGCCGCCGAAGCGGGTGGCGGCGTCCTTGAGCGCCTGGGTGAGTGCGTCATGGTCGAGTACGTCCGCGGGGAACGCGGCGGCGGTGATGCTTTCTGCGTCGAGCCGACCGGCCAGGTCGTCGAGCTTGTCGCGGTTGCGGGCGATGAGAGCGACGTCGAAGCCGTGGGAGCCGAAGGTACGGGCGATGGCCAGGCCCATACCGGGTCCGGCTCCGACGATGGCGATGCTGGGCACAGTGAATTCCTTTGCTGGGAAGCCGTCGGGAAAGGGGTGGATCAGGCGACGGTGAGCGCGGTCTTGCCGAGAGGAGCTGGCGCCGAACGCCTCGCATCGGCGGTGGCGCTCACGCGCGGGCGCAGTGCTACGGCCGCGATAAAGGCAGTGGGGTGGGCCGGGGGCACATGCCGTTGCCGGTGCCCTCACCGTCCGTAGTCGTCGACGAAATGGTTGTCGTGGGCTTCGTGAAGCCGGTTCAGGTCACGCTCGTTCACAGTGGTGAGCTGTGCGAAGTACTCCGCCCGCGGTACACCTGGCGAGAGTGCCATCAGGAGGGTGGCAGGTTCGGCGCGCTCCTTCCGGAGGGCGTGGACGTCACCCACCGCGGCATGCGCGGTGTCGCCGGGCAGCAGTGTTCGCCAGGCATGCCCATCGAAGTAGTCGACTTCACGGTCATGCCCCGAGTCTCGGTGCTTCGCCGTTCTACTCGCGCTCACTTCGGCGGTGGCCTAACAATGGTGGAGTGATCCGCTACCGATTGGGCGTTGGTGCTGCGAGCGTGCGGTGGGCGGTGTCGCCGATGCACGAAGTGGTCAGTCTGGCCCGGCTTTTGACCGAACCGCAGCGTCACCCGATGTTCCACCCGTGGCTTCGCCGTCGCCGCCACCGTCTCTCGCTCCCGGACTTGAGGGCGCTCACGGTCTTCATGGCCGATGGCGCGTATCGACCCGACTTCCTCGACCCGTCGCCGATGTCCAGTGAGCCGACGTTCGAGGAAGGTGTGGATGCCCTCCTCGCCGCGCCGGCGGACCAGACGTACGCCGAGCTGGTCGACGCTGCGAGGGGGCGCGGGGCAGAAATAGGCCGCCGATTGCTCGATGACCCCGACCGAGCCAGGTCCGAGGCCGCCGATGCGCTGCGCCGCCTCTGGAAGGCAGTTGTCGAACCGGAATGGCCGTCCATGCGGCAGGCGTTGCGTGCCGAGATGCTGGACCGGGCCCTCCAGGTCAACCGCGAGGGGTTGCGCGCAGTCCTTCCGCGCCTGCACCCTTCTGCTGCGTGCGAGGGCGACACCGTCACCGTCGAAAAGACCGTCGACATCGACGTCGACTGCCCCGAGGGACTCATTCTTGTTCCGTCGCTGTTCATCACCGACCGGATACAGTGCACCACCTCGGACCACTGGACACCGGCGATCTATTACCCGGCATCCGGGCGGTACCTATGGGCGACTCCTCCCACTCCGGGGTCGCTTGACCGGCTCCTGGGGATGACCCGATCGAGGATCCTGGCCGCGCTCGCCACTCCGCTGCAGACGACCGTTGTGGCCAGGCTGGTGAGCGTCACTCCCCCGACGGCCAGCGAACACCTGGCGATCCTGCGAGACGCCGGGTTGATCGACAGCAGCCGGGCCGGTCGCACGGCCACGCACGAGCTCACCGAGGCTGGGCGTGCTCTCCTTGACGCGGCCTCGCGGCGGTCATGACGGGTCGGGGAGCTGCTGATGGGCAGTCAAGCGCGGCGCCTACCGCAACCAACCCTGCGGGCGGCCCGCACGACGCCGTCGCCGACTGCGAGCCGAAGCCCGAACAGATGACCCCAGCCGTCCCCGCCGACCACTGATGATCTTCACCGGTATCCGTCACCGACGACATGCTCCACACCGTGCTCCGGCGCCGCGCGGGCGGCGAGTCCGTCGAGGAGATCCAGCCCGACCTGATCATCCCCACCGGCAAGCGCAAGAGACACACAATCCCTCAGTGGCCAGCATCTACCGGGCCCTCGTCAAACACGCCAAACGCGAGGCGCACCCCGAAGCCGTCGAACAGGCCCACGCCGACTTCGCCCCGCTGTCGGGGAGGACAGGGCCGTTACCGGCGTGCGCGGCGGATGCGGATGGGCCCGTGGGCCTCGGACTCCTTGACCGGCCGTCCGGACTGCGTCACCTCGACCTCTCCGGACGCGACCAGCCGCCAGGCCGCCCGGCGCGCCGCTTCCATCAGGTCGCGCCAGCCGTCGTCGTCACCCTCGTAGGCCGCGCGGGCGGCGTCGGACGGGCAGATCGAGGACGTCTCGGCACGCTGTTCCAGCAGGCTCATGATGGTCTGCTCGAGCCGCTGGTCCGTGTCCGTCACGGGACCAGTCTGGCACCGTCAGAGCCGGGTCGCCGTACGGATCAGACCGGCGAGCGCGACGGAACGGCTGTGCGCGGGCCAGGCGATGTGGGTGACGACCGGGGGCGCGTCGGTCAGCGGTACGGCGGCGTGCTCGGACCACAGCCAGGCGCGGGCGGACTCCGGGAAGACGGCCATGGTGCGGCCCAGCGCGATCAGTTGGGCCAACTGGGTCTGGTCGTGGATCTCGGGGCCCGGCCCCGGCGGGTACGTGCCGTCGCGGGGCCAGCGGGCGTGCGGCAGGCCGGGGACGTCGGTGATGTCGGCCAGGGTGAGGGTCGTGCGGGTGGCGAGCGGGTGCCCGGCGGGCAGCACGGCGATCTGGCCCTCGCGCATCAGCTCCTCGTGGTCGAACCCGGCGAGGGAGTTGAACGGGGCGTGCATGAGGGCCGCGTCGGCACGGCCGTCGCGCAGCATCTCCTCCTGCTCGCACATGCCGCTGGGCAGCACCTCGATCTCGGCGGCGCCGGGCTCGTCCGCGTACGCGGCGAGAAGCTTCTGGAGCAGGTCGTGGGCGGCGGCGGCCTTCACCGCCAGCACCAGACGGTCGCGGGAGCCGCCCGCACCGTCGGCGCCGCCCGCGCGACGGGTGCGGCGGGCGGCGGCGGTGGCCGCGTCGAGGGCCACGCGGCCCTCGTGCAGCAGCACCTCACCGGCGCCGGTCAGGGAGACGCCCCGGCGGTCGCGTGCCAGCAGGGAGACCTCGAGGCGCCGCTCCAGTTGTTGGATCGCCCGGGACAGCGGGGGCTGGGCCATGCCGAGGCGCTCGGCGGCGCGGCCGAAGTGCAGCTCCTCCGCCACCGCCATGAAATACCGCAGCTCACGGGTCTCCAGTGCCTCCATGACGCCAGCGTAGACCCGGTGATACCCGCCGGGTATCACAGCCCACCCCATTGGTGTTGGCACCACCCCCGGTCCACGAGCGAGCATCGAAACATGAACGAAACGAAGACCGCGCTGGTGACCGGCGCGAACAAGGGAATCGGATACGAGATCGCGGCCGGTCTCGGCGCCCTCGGCTACCGGGTGGGCGTCGGCGCCCGCGACGACGCGCGGCGCGAGGCGGCGGTCGAGAAGCTGCGGGCCGCCGGGGTGGACGCGTTCGGGGTGCCGCTGGACGTGACCGACGAGCGGAGCGTCACCGAGGCCGCGGCGCTGGTCGAGCAGCAGGCGGGAGGCTTGGACGTCCTGGTCAACAACGCGGGGATCTCGGGCGACTTGGGACCGGACTGGGTGCAGGACCCGACCACGATCGACCTCGACCTGATCCGCACCGTGGTCGACACCAACGTCCTCGGCGTCGTCCGGGTCACCAACGCGATGCTGCCCCTGCTGCGCCGTTCGTCCGCGCCGCGCGTCGTCAACGTCTCCAGCTCCGTCGGCTCCCTCGGCCGCCAGGCGGACCCGGACATCGAGGTCGGGCCCGTCATGGCGGCGTACGCGCCGTCGAAGACGTTCCTCAACGCCATGACCCTGCAGTACGCCCGGCAGCTCGCCGGTACCGGCATCCTGATCAACGCCATGTGCCCCGGCCTGGTGGCCACCGACTTCAACGACCACGCGGGCTCGCGCACCCCCGAGCAGGGCGCGGCCACCGCGATCCGGCTCGCCACCCTGCCCGACGACGGGCCCTCCGGGGCGTTCTACGAGGACGCGGGCGTCGTCCCCTGGTGAGGCGGGTCGGGGCGCCGATGGTGAGTCCGGTCAGGCCACCGTTGGTGAGCCGCGTCGGGCCGTCGATGGTGAGTCCTGTCGGGCCACCGTTGGTGAGCCCGCGTCAGGCCGCCGCGCCTCCGTCCACGACCAGGTCGGTGCCGACCACGGAGGCGGCGTCCGGCGAGGCCAGGTACAGCACCGCCGCCGCGATCTCGGCGGTGGAGGACACCCGCCCCAGCGGCGCCACGTCCTTCATCCGGGCCGCCCGGTCGGCGTCGCACTCGCCCGGCCTCCGTGACATCGCGGTGTCGGACGGGCCGGGGCTCACCGCGTTGATACGCACCCCGTCGCCGATGTGGTCCAGGGCGGCCGCGCGGGTCAGCGCGGAGACGGCCGCCTTGCTCGCGATGTACGCGGCCAGGCCCTTCGCGCGGCGGTGCGCGCCGAGGTTGGAGGCGATGTTGACGATCGCGCCGCCGCCGGGCTGCGTGCGCATCTGGGCGATCTCGGCCTGAAGACCGAACAGGACTCCGCTGACGTTGATGTCGAGCAGGGCCCGCCAGTCCTCCTCGGGGAGATCGGCCACGGGCGCACCACCCCGGAAGACGCCCGCGTTGTTGACCGCGACGTCGAGGCTGCCGAACTGGTCGACGGTGCGGCGGACCATTTCCCGGACCTCCGCGGAGCTGCTCACGTCGGCCGTGACCGCGGCAGCCTTGCCGCCCGCCGCCTCGATGAGCGTCACGGTCTCGTCGAGCGGGGCGGCGGTGCGACCGGCCGCGACCACCGAGGCCCCCTCGGCGGCGAAGGCGAGAGCGACGGCCCGGCCGATGCCGGAACCCGCGCCGGTGACGAGGACGGTCTTGCCGGTGAAGCGTGCGGTCACGGTGACGACTCCCATTATTGACTGTTCGTTCCATATTCGAGGCATAGCAGCGTTCGAGGCATGGCGGCCCGCCATCGACGAGGGGCGTGGCCACCCGCCCCCGCTCAGTCCAGCAGCCTCAGCGCCTGCTCGGCCGCGTCCATGACCCGCCCCGGATCGCTCGACGCCTTGCCGACCACCCGCAGGCCCTGCATCAGCACCAGCAGCATCCGGGCGAGGGCCCGCGGATCGTGCTCCGGGGGCAGCTCGCCCTGCGCGCGGGCTCGTACCAGCGCGGAGTGCAGCAGGGTCTCGACGTGGTCCCAGCTCGCCCCGACCCGGCCACGTGCGGCGGGGTCGTCGGCGCCCAGCTCGACCGCCGTGTTGGTGACGAAACACCCCTGGTCGCGCTGGACTTCGCTGCTCGCCTCGGTCGCGAAGCGCCGTACCACCGCGCGGACGACCGGCAGTGCGGGGCCCGGTCGGGACAGCTCGTGCAGGAGGGTCAGGTCGCGGTGTTCGTTGTAGCGGTCCAACGCCTTCAGGTACAGGTCGTGCTTGTTACCGAAGGTCGCGTAGATGCTGGCCCGGCCGATGCCGAGGTGTGCGACGAGGTCCGCCATCGAGGTCGCCTCGTAGCCGCGCCGCCAGAACAGTTCCAGGGCTGACTGCAGTGCCGCGTCCGGGTCGAATTCCTTGGTCCTGGCCATGGGGGAACCGTATCGATTCTTGATCGAGCGGTCCAGTAAGCCACTGACTCCTTGACCTGCTTTACCGACCGGTTGGTAAAGTCGCGTGATGGCGAAGAACGCGAAGCAGCGCATCCTCGACGGCGCTCTGAACCTGCTCCGGGTCGAGGGCGGTGGAGCGATCACCCTGGAGGCGGCGGCCAAGGAGGTCGGACTGTCCAAGCCGGGCCTGATGTACCACTTTCCGACCAAGGAAGCCCTGATGCTGGGGGTCATCGACCATGTCGCCGACCGCTGGGACAAGCTCCTGCTCGAACGGCTGGGCCGGCCCCTGGAGACCGCCACCCCGGCCCAGCGCGTCCGGGCCCATGTCGAAGTCGCGCTGGACGCCCCGTTCGACCGCGCGGACTTCGCCATCTACACCGACGCGCACTACCGCACCGCGCTGACCGACGCCTGGGTGCGCCGTATAGAGCCCTGGCTCACCCTGCCGGACGACCTGCCGGAACCGCTGCGGGCCCGGCTCACGGCGGCCCGGCTGCTGGCGGACGGGTACTGGATGGCCGCCGCCACCGGTGTCTTCCCCGTGCCCGAGCGCGACCGCGCCGAGCTGCTGACCGTCATCGCGGGGCTCCTGGGAGACGAGACGGCGTCATGAGGAAGTGGCTGCTGCTCGCCACGGCGATCCTGCTCGAAGTCACCGCCACCCTCTCCCTGCGCGGAGCCATCGACCACCAGGCGCTCTACGTCCTCGTGGCCGTCGGCTACCTCGGCTCCTTCACCGCCCTGGCCCTCGTGCTGCGCGCGGGACTGGCCCTCGGCGTCGCCTATGGCATCTGGGGCGCCTGCGGTGTCGCCCTCACCGCGGTCCTGGCCACCCTCTTCTTCGGGGACCCCTTCAGCGCGGTCATGGGTGTCGGCATCGCCCTGGTCATCGCCGGGGTGCTCTGTGTCGAACTCGGCGCACAGGCCGCCCGGCCGAGCCGGTCCGGCGAGGAAGGGGCACCCTCGTGATCTGGGTCTTCCTCAGCACGGCCATCCTTGTCGAGGTCGGGGCCACCCTGTGTCTGGGGATGGCCTCCCGAGGCGCGGGCAAGAAGTGGCTCGCCGGTGCCGTGGTGGGGTATCCGGCCGCGTTCACCGCCCTCACCCTGGCCCTGGACGGCGGCATGGCGCTCGGCGTCGCCTACGGCATCTGGGCCGCCGCCGGTGTCGCGCTCACCGCCATCGCCTCCCGCGCCTTCTTCGGCGAACCCCTCACCAGGGTCATGGGTGCCGGTATCGGCCTCATCGCCGTCGGGGTGCTGTGCATCGAACTCGGCGCCGGGCACTGACCTGCCCTCCGGGGCCGCGACCGAGCAGGGCGCGGCTCGACGAGTTCGCGGTGTGACGCCAGGTCCGCTTCCCGCCAGCCCCCGGCGCCGGTGACGACGATGCTCGACCGCATGAACAGATTCGAAGGAAACGTCGCCCTGATCACGGGTGGCAGCCGGGGCATCGGCGCCGCCGTGGCGTTACGGCTGGCCGAAGAGGGCGCCGATGTCGTGCTGACGTACGAGAGTCGTACGGATCTCGCCGAACAGGTGGTGGAGAAGGTCGAGGCCATGGGGCGCCGGGCGCTGGCCGTCCAGGCCGACAGCGCCGTCCCCGAGGCGGTCACCGCGGCGGTGGAGGAGGCCGCCGCCACGTTCGGCCGGATCGACATCCTGGTGAACAACGCCGCCGTCTTCGTGGTGGGCCCGCTGGATGGCATGAGCCCGGCGGAGATCGACCGCACCCTGGCGGTGAACGTCCGGGCGCCGTTCGTCGCGTCCCAGGCGGCCGCGCGCCACATGGGCCCCGGCGGCCGCATCATCAGCGTCGGCAGCAACGTCGCCGACCGCGCCCCCTTCCCCGGACTCGCGCTGTACTCGATGAGCAAGACGGCGCTCGCCGGGATGACCAAGGGGCTGGCCCGCGAACTCGGGCCGCGCGGGATCACCGTCAACCTGGTGCACCCCGGCCCCACCGACACGGACACCAACCCCGCCGACGGGCCGAACGCCGAGGCGATCACCGGCCTCACGGCGGTGGGCCGTTACGCGGAAGCCGCCGAGATCGCAGCGACGATCGCCCATCTGGCGAGCCCGGACGGGGCGTACATCACCGGAGCCTCGATCCACGTGGACGGTGGCTTCACCGCCTGAGCCGCGCGGGGGAGAGGGCGCCGGAGATGCAGCCCGGCGCCCCCTTCGGAAGACTGAGGCGCATGGACGTGACCTTCACCACGTCGGCGTACCCGCCGCTGGCGCTCGGCTTCTTCGGACTCGGCACCGGCTATCTGATCTGGGGCATCCAGGAGCTGCTGGGGTGGCCGCCGCGGAGCGAGGCGGTGGACCGGGCGCTCGGTACCTGGGCCATCTGGATGCCGGGGTTCTGCCAGTTCGTCACCGGCATCATCCTCGCGGTCGGACTGACCTGGTTCGAGGTGTTCCGGGAACCGCCGCTGTACATGGCCTCGCTCGCCTTCTCCGCGTACGGCATCCACTGGTTCGCCCTCGGCTGGGACCGCTACCGGGGCAACGATCCGCGCGTGAACGTCGGGTTCTCACTGTCCTTCATGGTGCTCGGCGCGCTCGGCATCCTGGTGTTCTTCGCGGCGCACTCCTGGCCGGTCGGGGTGCTCTTCATCGGTCTCTTCCTCGTCTACGCGACCAAGTTCGTCACCTTCGTCGGCGTCCCCGCGCTGGAACGCCTCATGGGCCTGTTCCGCATCCTGACGGCCCTCTGGTGCATGTACCTGACCTTCGCGGTCGTGGTCGACTTCTCCCTCGGCTACACCTGGCCCGCCTGACCGGCCCCCGGTCGTCCCGGTGGCTCCGGCCGTCCTCGGATTCAGCCATTCCGTATCCCTCCCCGCCCTCGCCCCGCCTCGTACGACGGGTGCCCGCCCCGAGCCGGTGACGCGCCTCGCCCCCTGCGGCCGGTGCGTCCGGAGGGGCGGCCAGCAGGTGTGACACGTGTCGGACGGGTCGCGACGCCCGGCCGTTCCGTTTCCATCCGAACGAATGGCCGATTCCCTGCGCCGGGCCCAGGACGGTAGTGCTCGCGGGGCATCTCCGGGTACTCGCGCCGCATCCCAAGTCCCGTACAAGGAGCGGGACTTGACGTACTAACGAGAGGGAGTCGAACGATGAACCGCAAGCTCTTCAGGACCGCGCTGCCGCTGATGGGTGCCGTCGCGCTCGCCGCCGTCCCGGCGGTGACCGCGCAGGCCGCGCCCGCGCAGGCGGCGCCCTGTGTCCAGAAGGTCGCGGTGGTGAACAACTCGGGGTTCGTGCTCTCCTGGGCCGCGAGCACCCGTACCGGGGAGCAGTCGCCGTCGACCGACGCGTACCCCGTGAACCAGACCCGGACCATCGACCTGACGACCACGTCGTTCCCGGAGGGCACCGACCTGCGCCCGTACGTCGACGCCGTCGCGGGCACCAAGAACTACGGCAACCGGTACGTCTCGTACTGCGACAACGGGCAGACGGCGACGTACTCCGTCACCGGCACCACGCTCGACTACTCGGTCACGCTGCTCGACTGACAGCGCGCACCCGGGGGCCGCGTCCGACGGGCGCGGCCCCTCCGCGTGCGCGCTGCATCCGGGGGCGCGCGGAGGGCCGAAGCACAGGTGACGGCTTCGGAGCAGGAGGTGCCCGCCATGAAGGAAGTCCGCCTGTCTCCGCACGAGAAGCGCGTCCTGGCCGAGATGGAGCGGGCGCTCAGCCGCGACCCGGCGCTCGCCCGGCGGCTCGCGGAGATACGGGTCATGCGCCCCGGCGCGACGGCCGCCCCGCACGGAAGGCCGCACACCCTCGCCATCGCGGTGATCGCCTTCGCCGTCGTCTCCCTCACCCTGCTCGCCGTCGCCGTCGCCTACGCGCACCCGGTCCTGCTCTGGGTCTTCGCGGCCACCTGGCTGCTGACCCTGGCCGGCCTGATCCGGCTGACCCTGCGCTGGAGCCGGGGGTGGAGGTCGGCGCCGCCCGCCATCGAGTGAGGTGCCACCCCCTCGAGGCGTCCGTATCGTCCACACCTGCGTGTCCCTTCGACCTGCGGGAAGGAGAGAGGTCGACCCAGGGAGGCAAATGTGGCGCGCGACAGGATCGGACTGGCCGAAGTACTCGAGGCGGCGGAGGCCGCGGCTCCCGTCGCCTCACTCGACGTGGTCGCCCGCAATCTGTGCGACCGGTTCGGCGCGCAGTCCGTGTCGCTCCTGTTCGTCGACGTCGTCGGGCGGCGTGTGGTCAGGGTCACCGAGGAGTCGGCCATCCAGCGGGGACACCGCGCCGACCAGATCCCCCTGGCCGGAAGCATCTACGACGAGGTCCTGCGCACCCAGAAACCGGCGCGGGCGGTCGACGACGGGCAGGGACAGCGGGTCGTCGCCCCGGTCACCAACCGCGGCGACACCATCGGGGTACTGGAGCTGTGGCTGCCCGACGTCACCGAGGACGTGTTGGAGCAGGTCGAGGAGGCGGCACACGCGCTGGCGTACATCGTCGTCACCGACCGCCGCTTCACCGACCTGTACCACTGGGGGCAGCGCACCACCCCGGTGAGCCTGGCCGCGGAGATCCAGCGCCAGCTGCTGCCCTCCGCCCCCTCCTGCGAGGCCGCCGAGTTCGCCCTCGCCGGTGCGCTGGTCCCGGCCGACAGCAGCGCCGGTGACACCTTCGACTACACCCTCGACCAGGACACCCTGCACCTGTCCATCACCGACGCGATGGGCCACGACGTCGACGCCGCCCTCATGGCCACCCTCCTGGTCAACGCCTCCCGCGGCGCCCGCCGCGCCGGGGCCGGTCTCGCCGAGCAGGCCCAGCGCATCCACCAGGCCCTGCTCGACCACGGACGGCGGACCTTCGCCACCGGCCAACTCCTGCGCATCGCCCTCGACGGAAGCCGCGCCCAGCTCGTCAACGCCGGGCACCTCTGGCCGCTGCGGCTGCGCGACGGCGAGGTCACCCCGGTCAGGCTGAACGTCAACCTGCCGTTCGGGGTGACCGGCCGACGCGGCCCGTACGAGGTGCAGGACCTCGATCTGCGGCCCGGCGACCGCCTCCTCCTCCACACCGACGGCACGCAGGAACGCCGGGCGGCATCCGTCGACCTGCCCGGGCTCCTCCGCGACACCGCCACGGAGCATCCGCGCGAGGTCGTCCGCGTCCTGGTCGCCGCGGTCCTCGCGGCCGGGGGCGACAGCCTCGACGACGACGCCACCGTGCTCTGCCTGGACTGGCACGGCCCCACCACCGACGACCGCCGGTCCAACGCGGGCGCGGACGTCCGTCCCGGTCAGGATGGCGCGCCGGGCTGGTGATGCCCGGTACCGGCGGCGGTTTCCTCCGTGGCCGACCATGACGCCAGCAGCCGTAGTCCTTCCTCCGACGGGGAGCCCGGCTCGGCCGTGTAGACGGTGAGGGTGAGGTCCGGTTCCGCGGTCAGCCGCAGGCCCTCGTAGGCGAGGGTGAGGGGGCCGACGGTGGGGTGGTGGAAGCGTTTGGTGCCGGTGCCGTGGTGGCGGACGTCGTGGGCGGCCCAGCGGGAGCGGAACTCCTCGCTACGGGTGGAGAGTTCGCCGACGAGGTCGTGCAGGTCCCGGTCGTACGGGTCGCGGCCCGCCTCGGTGCGCAGGATGGCGACGCAGATGTCGGCGAAGGTGTCCCAGTCCGGGTAGAAGCGCCGGGAGGCCGGATCGAGGAAGTTGAACCGGGCGAGGTTCGGCTGCTCGGTGCCGGTGAAGAGGTCGCTGTAGAAGGCGCGGGCCAAGTCGTTGGCCGCGACCACGTCCATCCGGGCGTTGCGGACGAAGGCGGGGCCCGCCGTGATCGCGTCCAGCGTCCACTGCAGGCTGCGGTGCGGGGTCCACCGTGCCTTGCCGTGTCTCCGGCGCGGCCGGGTGAGGGCGTCGGAGCCGTCGGCGGCCTGGGCCAGGTGCAGCAGGTGGGCGCGCTCGGCGTCGTCCAGCTGGAGGGCGCGGGCCACGGACTCCAGGACGGCCGGTGAGACCCCGGCGAGGTTTCCGCGTTCGAGCTTGGCGTAGTACTCGACGCTGACGTCCGCCAGCGCCGCCACCTCGCTGCGGCGCAGGCCGGGCACGCGGCGCCGGGGCCCGGCGGGCAGTCCGGCCCGCCCGGGGGTGATCTTCGCTCGCCGCGAGGTCAGGAACTCGCGGACCTCGTCACGGTTGTCCATCCCTCGACGGTACGTCCCTCCCGCCACGGGAGGGGTGTACCGCTGGTACACCCCTCGACGGTGCCTCGCTGCCCACGCGGAACAGCGGTTACCTGGATACGGAAGCAACCGCACCGACCCCAAGGAGCCCGTCATGCGCGGAGCAGTGATCCACGCCCCCGGCGATGTGCGCCTCGAGACGCTCGACGACCCGAAGATCCTCCGGCCGACCGACGCGATCATCCGTACGGTCGTCACCTGTGTCTGCGGCTCGGACCTGTGGCCGTACCGGGGTCTGGAGCCGCTCGGGGACCCGCATCCGATGGGTCACGAGTACGTGGGGGTGGTGGAGGAGGTCGGCGGCGAGGTCACCTCCGTCCGGCCGGGACAGCTCGTCGTGGGCTCCTTCGCCACCTCGGACAACACCTGCGCGAACTGCCGCAACGGCTGGCAGTCCAGCTGTCTGCACCGGGAGTTCATGAGCACCTGCCAGGCCGACCTCGTACGCGTCCCGAACGCGGACGGCACCCTCGTCGCCACCGAGGAGATCCCGGGCGACGAGTTCCTGCCCGGTCTGCTCGCCGTCTCCGACGTGATGGGCACCGGCTGGTACGCCGCCCTGGCCGCCGAGGTCCGGCCCGGCTCCACCGCGGTGGTCGTCGGGGACGGCGCGGTCGGGCTGTGCGGGGTGATCGCGGCCAAGGAGCAGGGCGCGGAGCGGATCATCGCGATGAGCCGGCACGAGCCCCGGCGGAAACTCGCCCTGGAGTTCGGCGCGACCGACATCGTCACCGAGCGCGGAGAGGAGGGCGTCGCCCGGATCAAGGACCTCACCGACGGGATCGGCGCCGACTCGGTCCTGGAGTGCGTCGGCACCGCCGAGTCCATGCGACAGGCGCTGCACTCGGCCCGGCCCGGCGGGAACGTCGGCTTCGTCGGCGTCCCGCACGACGTCACGATCGACGCCCAGGAACTCTTCTTCTCCCACGTCGGCCTGCGTGGCGGCCCCGCCCCCGTCCGCCGCTACCTGCCCGAACTGATCGACCTCGTCCTGTCGGGCCGCATCGATCCGGGCAGGGTCTTCGACCTGACACTGCCGCTGGACCAGGTGGCGGAGGGGTACCGGGCGATGGACGAGCGGCGCGCGATCAAGACGCTGCTGCAGCCCTGAAAGCTTTGAATCTTCCGGAGGACGCATCATGACCACATTCGCCGTCGTCGGGGCGGGCCCCGGACTGGGGCTCGCCGCCGCCCGCCGCTTCGGCGCCGCCGGACACGACGTCGCCCTGATCGCCCGCGACGCGGACCACTTGGCGAGCCTGGTGGAGGAACTGGGCCGCGACGGCGTCCGGGCCCGCGGTCACACCGCCGACGTACTCGACCCCGCCTCGCTCGCCGCCGCCCTGACGGCCGCCGCCGAGGAACTGGGGCCGATCGAGATCCTCCAGTACAGCCCGGTGCCCCGCGCCGACTTCATGAAGCCGGTCCTCGACACGGACGCCGCCGACCTCGACGCCCCGCTGGCGTTCTCCGTGAAGGGCCCGGTCACCTGCGTCCGGACCGTCCTGCCGGGGATGCGGACGCTGGGCCGGGGCACGCTGCTGTTCGTCAACGGCGGCACCGCCGTCCGCCCCCACCCCGAGCGGGCCGGTACGTCGATCGCCTTCGCCGCCGAGAGTGCCTACGCGCGGCTGCTCCATGACGCGCTGGCCGGGGAGAACATCCACGCGGCCCAGCTCATCGTGCCGGGCGCGATCCGCCCCGGCGCCGAGCACAGCAGCCCCGAGGTCCTGGCGGAACGCCTCTACACCCTCCACACCGAGCGGACCGGTTTCCGGCACTACGCCGAACCGATGCCCGACCAGCCCTCCGTACGACAGAGTTGAGAGACACCGTGGAATTCGTCCAGCGACAGCCCACCAGCAAGGCCCCGGCCGAGTGGTTCACCGGCGACGTGTGGTGGGACGTCATCGTCGCCGGCCAGGAGCCCTCCCGGCTGCGCGCCAACCTCGTCCGCTTCGCACCGGGCGCCCGCACCCACTGGCACTCCCACGCCCTCGGCCAGACCCTCCACGTCATCTCCGGCGTGGCCCTGATCGGCACCCGGGACGGCACCGTCCTGGAAGCCCACCAGGGCGAGACGGTCACCTGCCCGCCCGACGAGCAGCACTGGCACGGCGCGACTCCCGACCACTTCATGGAACACATCGCCCTGTGGGAGGGGCGGGACGGGGGCGCGCCGGAGACCACCTGGGCGGAGGGAGTCACCGCGGAGCAGTACGGCGGGGCTCGTGTGAGGGGGCGGTAGTCGAATTCGAGATGTCGCACGCGAATGCAATGTCAAAAGTGCGCTTCAGGTTGCATGTGCGGCTGGTGGTGCTGGTTGGCATGGCATATGCGGTGGACTTGCGGTGTGGCATCGGTCACACCGGAAGCCGTTGAAGTGGGGGCGCGGCGGCGGGTGGGAGTGGCCCTGCGGATGCCCCGTGGGTGCGGGAGAGGGTGCGAAAGGCATTCGAACGCGCAGTTCGGAGGCGGTAGTTCGGTCCCGGCGGCCGCTGTAGGGGGTCGCCACGCCCTCCCCTCGTGGAGGTTGAAGACCTCAACCAATAAGCAACTCCTATTAAGTGGTTGAATCCTCCTCTTTGACCGTGCTGCCCGGACGGGTGGAGTGTGGTTTTCGGAACGGAAACCGGTAAGGAATTCCGGGGTTATTCCGTCATTCCAGAGGAGGAAATCGTGGCTAAGATTGTCTGCGTCCTTTACCCGGACCCGGTCGACGGATTCCCGCCCCGGTACGCCCGGACGAGTCTGCCGAAGATCGAGGGTTATCCCGGCGGGCAGACCCTGCCCAGCCCCGACGGCATCGACTTCACCCCCGGTGAGCTGCTGGGCAGCGTCTCCGGTGAGCTGGGCCTGCGCGAGTTCCTGGAGTCCCGCGGCCACACCCTGGTCGTCACCTCCGACAAGGAGGGCCCGGACTCGGTCCTGGACCGTGAACTCCCGGATGCCGATGTGGTGATCTCCCAGCCGTTCTGGCCCGCCTACCTCACCCCCGAGCGGATCGCAAAGGCGCCGAAGCTGAAGCTGGCCCTGACCGCGGGTATCGGCTCCGATCACGTCGACCTCGACGCCGCGATCGCCCGCGGCATCACCGTCGCCGAGGTCACCTACTCCAACTCCATCAGCGTCGCCGAACACGCCGTCATGATGGTCCTCTCCCTGGTGCGGAACTACCTCCCCTCGCACAAGATCGCGGCCGAGGGCGGCTGGAACATCGCCGACTGCGTCTCCCACTCCTACGACCTCGAAGGCATGGACGTCGGCGTCATCGCCGCCGGCCGCATCGGCGTCGCCGTCCTGCGCCGCCTCAAGCCCTTCGACGTGCGTCTGCACTACACCGACAAGCGCCGCCTGCCCAAGGAGGTCGAGGAAGAGCTCAACCTCACCTTCCACGAAACCGCGCAGGACCTCGCCAAGAACGTCGACGTGGTCTCCATCCACGCACCCCTCCACCCCGAGACGCTGAACCTGTTCGACGAGAAGCTCCTGAACAGCATGCGCAAGGGCTCCTACATCGTGAACACCGCCCGCGCCCAGATCGTCGACCGCGACGCCGTGGTCCGCGCCCTGGAGTCCGGCCAGCTCGGCGGCTACGCAGGCGACGTCTGGTACCCCCAGCCCGCCCCGGCCGACCACCCCTGGCGCACCATGCCGTTCAACGGCATGACCCCCCACATCTCCGGCACCTCCCTGACCGCCCAGGCCCGCTACGCCGCAGGCACCCGCGAGATCCTCGAAGACTTCTTCGACAACAAGCCCATTCGCGACGAATACCTCATCGTCGACGGCGGAAAGCTCGCCGGCACCGGCGCCGCCTCCTACACCGCAGGCGACAAGAAGAACTGAACCTGAACAATAGGTTCGGCGGCCGTTTTACCCGGTGTTCCAGCACGGAATGCAGCACCGGATAAAACGGCCGCTCTTTCATGTCCCGGAAAAGCGCCGCCCAGAGGGCCCGCCGACGCGGTCATAGGCGTGTCCTATCTGCGATGCGCCCTGTTGCGCGCATGCCAAACGGCGCTACGGTCTACCCGCGTCAACCCACACCTCCCCCACGAGGAGTCGATGCGCCGTGCCCCTGCTCAGACGAGCCCTCGCTCTTGCCGCCCCCGCGCTGGCCACCGCCGCGCTGCTCCAGATCCCGGCCCCGGCCCAGGCCGCCGTCGTCCCGGATCACGCGATCATCACCTGCCAGAGCGCCAGCTTCTACGCCAACTACGACAGTTCCTCCGGCCCCACCGGCCTGGTCCGGACGCTGTACTACGGCGACAAGGTCGGCCACACGCGGGGCGCCCACCCCGTCTACAACGGCTGGGCCGCCACCTTCGACTTCGGCCCCAACGACTGGGGCTATGTGCGCGACGAATGCATCGGCGGCTACGGCTCATGGTGAGCCGGGACAAGGGAGGCAGGGGCATGTCCGCACCCCGTACCGTCCGCTTCGCGGCGCTCGTGGCCGCCGTCGGCGCCGTCCTGCTGCTGGGTTCCGGCCCCGCGCAGGCCGCCAACGGCACCGTCGGCACCCGCGAGACCGTCTGCGCGCAGGATCTCTTCGTGCGGACCGAGCCGCTGGGCGCCTGGATGGGCACGCTCAGCAAGGGACAGACGTTCCTCGTGGAGAGCAAGCAGTCCGGCTGGGCCTACGGCTTCGCCTACGGTGACATCAACCGCCGGGGCTGGGTCCAGGACGGCTGGTTCTGCTGAAGCCGACGGAGTCCTGACGGGCCTACGGCGACATCCGCGCCGCGACCTCCTCCGCGCACTCCCGCAACGCGGGCGCGTGTGCGCGGAGTTGGTCGGCGTCCGTCAGGATGACCGTCGCGGCGACGGACAGCGCGAGCGGCGGGGTGCCCTCCGGGGTGTCGGGCAGTGCCACCGCGATCGAGCGGACGCCGATCTCGTTCTCCTCGTCGACCTCCGCCCAGCCCCGCTCCCGTACGAGGGCCAACTCGGCGCGCAGCAGGGCGGGATCGGTGATCGTGCGGGGGGTCACCGCCGGGAGCGGACCGGCGAGCAGGCGTTCGCGTTCCGCCTCCGGCAGCCAGGCGGCCAGCGCCTTGCCCAGCGAGGTGGCGTGCCAGGGGTTGCGGGTGCCCTCGGCGTTGCGCAGTTGGAGATGCTGGGTGCCCTGGACGGAGAGGACGAGCAGGACCTCGCTGTCGTTGAGGATGCCCGCGATCACGGGCAGGCCGGTGCGCGCGCCGAGTCCGCGCATCGGCGCGGCCGCGGCGGAGTAGCCCGCGGGGGAGCGCTGGAAGCCGCGGGACAGTTCCAGCACCCGGGAGCCCAGCGCGTACCGCCGGGCCTCCGCGTCGTAGGTGGCGAACCGTTCCTCGACCAGGCGGCCGAGGATGCGGTGGGCGCTGCTCACGGGCAGCTTCGCGGCGCGCGCGGCGGCGCTGACGCCGAGACCGGCGGGGTGCTCGGCCAGCACGGTGAGCAGCCGCAGCCCCCGGCCCAGCATGTCGTCGCCGGATGGTGTGGTCACCGTGCGCGCCTTTCGTCGTTCACGGCCGCTGTCGTGGCCGGGGTGGGGATGGGGTGCGGCGGCCGTCCGTACGTGTGCCGGGGCGGCCGCCGCTTCGACGGTCACCGTACCGGGACCGGGCCGGAGCTCTTCGCGGGCTCGGGTGCCGCGAGGGTCAGCGCGGCGGCGACCAGGGCGCACACCGCCATCAGGCCGAAGGCGCCCGCGTCGCCCAGCTCGGTGCCGCGCACCCAGCCGACCAGGTAGGTCCCGGCGAACGAGCCCAGCGCGCCGAAGGAGTTGACCAGCGCGACCGCCGCGCCCGCGATCCCCGGCGGAGCCAGGGTGGTGACCAGGGCGAAGTACGGGCCGTACGGCGCGTACAGGCACACGCCCGCCACCACGAGCAGGGTGAGGGCGAGCGGGAAGTCGTCTCCGGCCGCGTACGAGCCGAGCAGGGCGAGTCCGCCGCAGGCCAGCCACGGCCACACGGCCACCCGTCGGCGCCCACTGCGGTCGGAGAGACGGGAGTTGACCAGCATGGCCACGGCCGCGCAGGCGTACGGGATCGCGGTGAGCAGGCCGGTGGCGCCGATGCCCTCCCCGGAGCCCTTCTTGATGATGGCCGGGAGCCAGAAGACGAAGCCGTACATGCCGAACGACCAGAAGAAATACTGCGCGGCCATGGTGAGCACGGCGGGGGAGCGCAGCACCCGGCCGTACCGCTCGCGCAGGGTGCCGGTCACCGGTGGTGCGGCCGCCTGCTCCGCCGCCAAGTCAGCTCGGAGCAGCGCGAGTTCGGCCTCGGGGAGGTTACGGGCCTGCTCCGGGCGGTCCTTGATGAGCCAGAGGCAGCACACGCCCCACAGCACCGACGGCACGCCCTCGGCGATGAACATCACCCGCCAGTCCGAGACCGACACCAGCCAGCCGGAGACCGCCGACAGCCACATCACCGTGACCGGGTTGCCCAGGATGAGGAAGGTGTTGGCGCGGCCGCGCTCGCCGCGCGTGAACCACCGGCCCAGCAGCATCACCATCGACGGCAGCACCGCGCCCTCGACCACGCCCAGCGCGAACCGCACCGCGATCAGCTGGGCCGGGCTGCTGAGCAGGCCCTGCAGCACGGCGAGCAGACCCCAGGCCACGGTCGACCAGGCCACCAGGCGGCGCGCGCTGCGCTGTTCGGCGTAGATCGTGCCGGGGATCTGGAAGAAGAAGTAGCCGAGGAAGAACGACGCGGCGATCAGGGAGTCCGCCCCCGCCGACAGTTTGAGGTCCTCGGCCATGCCCCCGGCGGAGGCGATCGCGTAGTTGGACTTGTCGAGATAGGCGAGCGAGTAGGTGACGAACGCGACCGGCATCAGATACCGGGCGCGGGAGGACCGCCAGAAGCCTGCCTGCGCAGGTGCCGCCGCTGCGGTGTCGGTGGCGGGTGACGTCGCTGTCATCCCGGACCCCCTGTTTTCCGTGTGATGGAAAGTGTTTCACTGGACGGAAAGCACGGTACG
Organism: Streptomyces sp. NPDC090119; assembly: GCF_044747085.1. NCBI lineage: Bacteria > Bacillati > Actinomycetota > Actinomycetes > Kitasatosporales > Streptomycetaceae > Streptomyces > Streptomyces sp. NPDC090119. The sequence continues at coordinate 865,885 of NZ_JBIVDK010000001.1, forward strand.
AGACGGAGGGTCCGATGACCAGAGATCTGCACCACACCGCCACCGGCGTCCTGCTGCCCTGGCCCGACCTGGACCGCCACCACGGCCCCTGGCCCGAAGGTGTGGAAGTCCACATGTGGGACGGCGCCACCCCCGGCACCGAAGCCGCCGACGACGTGCTCGCGCGCGTCGGCCTGTGGGTGATGCCCTACGCCGTGCCGGACGCCGTCGACCTGCTGCCGAAGCTGCCGAACCTGCGCGCGGTGCAATCACTCAGCGCCGGGGTCGAGAAGCTCGTCCCGTACCTGCCCGCCGGGGTCACCCTGCACAACGGGCGCGGCCTGCACGACGCCTCCACCGCCGAGCACGCCCTCGGGCTGATCCTCGCCGCCCAGCGGGACCTCCCGCAGTGGGTCGTCGACCAGGCCGCCGGGCGCTGGGCGCCGCACTTCACCCGCTCCCTGGCCGACGCCCGCGTCACGATCGTCGGGTACGGCTCCATCGGCGCGGCGCTGGAACGGCGCCTGCTCGCCTGTGAGGCGGAGGTCGTCCGGGTCGCGCGGCGCGCCCGGCCCCAGGAGGGCGTCCACGCCGTGGCCGACCTGCCCGCGCTGCTGCCGGACACGGACGTCGTCGTGCTCGTGCTGCCCGAGAACCCGGGCACCGTCGGCATGTTCGGCGCGGCGGAGCTGGCCGCGCTGCCCGACGGCGCACTGGTCGTCAACGTCGGGCGTGGCCGCACGCTGGACACCGGGGCCCTGCTGGCCGAGACCCGGTCGGGCAGGCTTCGGGCGGCCCTGGACGTCACCGACCCCGAGCCGCTGCCCGCCGAACACCCCCTGCGGCACGCCCCCGGAGTGCTCCTCACCCCGCATGTCGCGGGCGGCTCGGCCGCGTTTCGGCCCCGCGCGGAGCGTCTCATCGTCGAGCAGGTACGGCGGTTCGCCGCCGGGGAGCCGCTGCACCACCTCTTCCCGCGCGACTGACGCGCGCGTGGTGACGGGCACCGGCGTCGGCGGCCCGTGCGCGTCCCGGTCGGGCGACCAGGGGCGCGCACGGGCCGATGTCCGTGTGCCGTCTACTACTTGACCTGACCGAAGGGGTCCTCGACGGTGTGGGTGTTGGCGTTGTTCCAGAAGTTCTGGATGAGGTAGCCGTACTCGGGCAGCTCCTTCACGAACGGCTCGAACATGGCGTCCGCGGTGGGCAGCTTCCAGTCGGCCTGGAGTTCACAGCCGAGGGCGAAGGTGGTGACCAGTTCGGCCCCGGCGTTCGCCATGCGGGACATGGCCGCCTGGGCCTCGTACTGGTTCCAGGCGCCGCAGGCGTCGATGACGGGCAGGACGCGGTAGCCGTCGTTCAGCATGGACAGGGTCGGCATCGCCGTACAGGTGCCCATGGTGATACCGGCGATGATCACGTGCGTGCGCTCGGTCCGGGTCATCAGCTCCTCGAGGGCGGAGCGGAAGCTCGGGTCCTCGTAGCAGTTGATGATGCCGGTGCGGCGGTAGATCGGCTCGTCGGGGAAGAGCTCCTTCAGCTCCGGGATCGTGTCGCCGTTCTGCCACTGGGCGTTGGAGGAGCTGAGCAGGACGGGGATGTCGAGAGCCTTGGCGATCCGGCCGAGTCCCAGGACGTTGGCCCGCAGGGTGGCGAGCGACTGGAAGTCCCGGATGCTGGTCATGAGGCCGATCTGATGGTCGATCAGCAGCATGACGCTGTTCTGCGGGGTGGGCTTCTCGTAGGGGGTACGGCCGGCGGCGCGGGCCTCGTCGGGGGAGGACGCGCAGGGCTGCACGCCGTCGGTGACGGGGCTGACGATCTCGCGGTTCGACATGAGCTCACTTCCGTTGAAGGTTGTTGCTACAACCAAAAGGGTAGGGCGGGGAAGGTTGTAGCGTCAACCTCTTGGCTAGAATGGCCTCATGAGCACTCGTTGGCTGGATTCACAGGAGATGCGCGCATGGGTGCGCCTGGTCGCCGTGCTGGAGCTGCTGCCGGGTGTGCTCGACGCCCAGCTGCGCCGCGACGCGGACCTGACCCACTTCGACTACCACGTCCTCGTCGTGCTCTCCCAGGCGCGCGAGGGTCAACTGCGGATGACGGCCCTGGCCGACCGCACGAACGCCACCCTCCCCCGGCTCTCCCATGTGGTGCGCAGGCTGGAGGAACGCGGTCTGGTGGCCCGGTCCCCCTGCCCGGACGACAAGCGGGCCACCGACGCCCGTCTCACCGAGGCCGGCCGCGAGAAGCTCGCCGCCGCCGCTCCGGGCCATGTGGCCACGGCCAGGTACAACGTCATCGACGCCCTGACGCCGGAGCAGCTGGACCAGCTCGCCGCCATCGCCGACGCCGTACTCGAACGCCTGGACCCCGAGGGCGCCGTGGTCAAGCCGCTCGACCGGCAGGCGTGACCGGGCCTCGGACGAGGGACCCGGCTTCTTCTTGACCGGCCTCTTCTCGACGTGCCGTCAGGCCGCCCCACCCCGCTCGCGCGGGATCTTCAGGCCCGCCTCCACCGCCACCGGCAGCCGGTTCTCCGCCGGGGGCAGCGGGCAGGTGGCCAGGTCGGTGTAGGCGCAGGGCAGATTCGCCGCGCGGTTGAAGTCGAGCACCACCGTGCCGTCGTCGGCGGGCGGTGCCAGGGAGAGGACACGGTTCGCGGCGTACGTGGTGCGACCGGAGGTCTCGTCGGTGAACAACACCGTCAGGGCGCCGGGTCCACTGCCGGGGAAGGCGGTCAGGGACAGTGTGCGACCCGCCAGCTCGAACGTGATCCGGCCGGGCGCGTCATACACATGCTCAAGACCCTCCACGGCGGCGCCGACGGTGGTGGGGCGGGGCTCGGGGAAGGGTTCGTACCGGCCCGTCACCACCCAGCGCGGGTCGGGCGCGTAGGCGGGCGTCCCCGCGAAGGCGGTGCGCAGCGGGGCGTCCGGGTGCCGGGGACGCACGATGTCGTGGCCGCCACGCCTGGCCACCTCGATCACGGCGTCTCCCCACACCGCCTCCACGCCGCCGCGCTCCGGGAGGACACCGAAGTGCTGCTCCCCGCGCACCGGTTGCCCGGCCACGGTCAGCTCCTCGCCGTCGTCCAGGGTCACGGTGACGCCGTCGGGGCCGGTGTGCCAGGCGCCGGGGGCGTCGGGGAAGCGCCGGGGGTGCTCGTCCAGCCAGTTCAGGCTGGTGACCGCGAGGAAGCCGTGCGGGTCGGCGAGACGTTCCTCGTGCGCGCGGTACCAGTCGAGCCAGGACTCGGTGAAGGCGTGCAGGTCGGTCGCCGGGGCGTGGGTGGTCATCGGTGCTCCTTCGTCGTGCTTATTGGGGTGTGCGGGGGGTGTACGGGGGTGACGGCTCATTCCGCCAGTTCGCCGAGGAGGGCCCAGGTGCGCAGCCGGGCCTCGTCACCGGCGACCTCGGTGCCCGCGAAGACCACCTCCGTCGCCCCCGCGTCCCGGTAGCGGCGCACCTCGGCGGCGACCGTCCGCTCGTCGCCGATCACGGCCACGTCCGACGCCCGGCGGGCGCCGGAGTGTTCGATGACGCGGGCGTAGGACGGGATCTGTTCGTAGAACGCGAGCTGTTCGGTGGCCTTCTCCCGTACCGCGTCCGCGTCGTCGGTGACCACGCCCGGCACCAGCGCGACGATCCGGGGCGCGGGCCGCCCCGCCGCCTCGGCCGCCGCGGTGACCGCCGGGACGATGTCCCGCTCCAGTGCCCGGGGTCCGGCGAGGTACGGCAGGATGCCGTCGGCGAGTTCGCCGCTGACCTTGAGCGCCTGCGGGCCCATCGCGGCCACCAGTACGGGTACGCCGTCCCCGGCACCCGGTACCCGTGCCGGGATCGGGGTGACCGCGGTGAGCAGTTCGCCGTGGAAGTCGGCGTTCCCGGTCTCGGTGAGCTGGCGCAGCGCGGTGAGGAACTCGCGCAGCCGGGCGATGGGGCGCTCGAAGGGCAGCCCGAACCCGCCCTCGGTCAGCAGCTTGGTGCCGAGCGCCAGACCGAGGTGGTAGCGGCCGTGCGTGGCCGCCTGGGCGGTCTGGGCCTGGCTGGAGACGAGCAGGGGATGGCGGCCGAACACCGGGATCGCGGAGGTGCCCACCTGGAGACCGGGTACCTCGCGGCCGACGATCGCGGCGAGCTGGGGCGAGTCCGCGCCGAAGGTCTGGCCGAACCAGACGGACCGCAGTCCCGCCGCGGCGGCCTCGCGGGCTTGGAGGACGGAGGCGTCGACCTGGTTCACGGCGCCGGGCGTGTTGAGCACTGCTCCCACAGTCATGCCCTACAGAACGGCCACCGACCGAGGCCGCATTCCGGTCTTTGTGTGACAGGTTCTTTGCGGGTGTGTGGAGACCCTGGTGTGCGGAGACACCGGGGTGGGGCACCCCCGGTGTGTGTCGACCATGTGTGGAGTCCCCACACCCGTACGGCGGGCCCTCATGGTTCGCGGATGGCGTTCCGGGAACTCGGGGGCGCATGATTCGTAGCATTCTGCGCGGTGCGGCGGCGGGCGCCGCCGGTACCACCGCCCTCGACGCCGCCACCTACGCCGACATGGCCCTGCGGGGCAGGGGCGCCAGTGACGTGCCCGCCCAGGCCGCCGACAAGCTCGCCGAGGACGTGGGGCTGCACGTCGGGGGCACCGGCGACACGCGGGAGAACCGGCTTTCCGGGCTCGGCGCGCTCAGCGGCATCGGCGTCGGTGTCGCCACCGGCGTGGTCGTCTCCCTGGCGCACCGTGTCGGCGTCCGGCTGCCGTGGTGGGCGGGGAGCCTGGTGACCGGTGTGCTCGCCATGGCGGCCACGGACGCGTCCATGACCCGGCTGGGCGTCACCGACCCCCGCACGTGGTCCGCGAAGGACTGGGTGTCGGACCTGGTGCCCCACCTGGTCTTCGGCGCCGTCACCTACGGGGTGGTGGCGGGCGACTGCCGCCGCTGACCCCCTCCGGCGTCCCGTGGAAGTCCTGACCCGTCGCTCGCGCATGTGCAGAACGACCGTACGGCAGGCATGACCCGCAACCTCTCCCCAGGGCCTGGCTGTTAGGTGAGGCAAAGGCCCAGGGTTTCGCAACGATGACGCGGTGGCCACCGCGCTCACGGAGTGACATGAGAGACGACCGGGACGACAGAGACCGCAGGGACGACAGGGACCGCAGGGACGACAGGGACGCGCGCGACGACCCCCGCCCGCCCCCGCGCGGTGAGATCCACTGGCTGCCGCCGCACCCGCCTGACGACGAGTGCCCCTGGTGCCTGCTGCTCCTACCGCCGGACAACCGGCTCTCGGAACCCCCGCGTCGGCGACGCGGGGCACGTTGGCCGGGGCGCCTGAGAACCGTGATGGTGGCCCTCTCCGCGCTGGTCACCCTCGCCGCCGCCGCGGCCACCCTCTGGCGCACCTGACCCGGCGCCACGCCCCCTCGCGGCCGGGACCACGGGGTCCGGAGCCCGTCAGGACCAGGGACTCACGGCATCGGGATGGCCACCTCGTGCCGGTCCGCGCCCAGCACCACCTTCAGCGCACCCGTCTCGGCGGCGTGGGCGAACACCTCGTACGCCTCCGCCATGTGGTTCAGCGGGAAGGTGTGGGTGACCAACTCCGCGGTCGGCAGTCGGCCCGCCGCCGCCATCCGCAGCAGGGTCGGGGTGGAGTACGTGTCCACCAGGCCCGTCGTGATGGTGACGTCCCTGATCCACAGGTCCTCCAGGTGCAGCATCGCCGCGGAGCCGTGGACGCCGACGTTGGCCACGTGCCCACAGGGCCGCACCACACGGGTGCACAGCTCGAAGCTCTCCGGTACGCCGACCGCCTCCACGGCCACGTCCGCGCCGAGCCCGCCGGTGAGATCGTCCACCAGCAGCCGGGGGTCCTCACCCGCGAGGGCGACCACGTCCGCGCCGAGCCGCCGGGCCGCCTGCAACCGGGTCCTGGCCAGGTCCACCACCATGATCCGCTCGGGGGCGTACAGCCGCGCCGCGACGACGGCCGCCAGCCCGATCGGCCCGGCACCCACGATCACCACCGTGTCACCCGCCCGGACCTGCCCGTTGAGCACCCCCACCTCGTACGCGGTGGGGAAGATGTCCGCCAGCAGCACCGCGACCTCGCTCGGCACGGCGGCGGGCAGCGGGTGCACGGACAGGTCGGCGAACGGGACCCGGACGTACTCGGCCTGGGTGCCGTCCACGAGATGCCCGAGTATCCAGCCGCCCCCGCCCAGGCACTGGCCGTACCGGCCCTCCCGGCAGAAGCGGCACCGGCCGCACGACGTGATGCAGGAGACCAGCACCCGGTCGCCCGGCCGGACCGTGCGCACATCGCTGCCCACGTCCACGACCTCGCCGACCGCCTCATGGCCGAGCACCGTGCCGGGCGGCACCTCGGGCACGTCTCCCTTGAGGATGTGCAGATCGGTCCCGCAGATGGACACCATGCCGACCTTCACGATCGCGTCGGTCGGCTCCTTGACCGCGGGGTCCGGGACGTCCTCCCAGGACGCCTGGCCCGGTCCGTGAAAGACGAAGCCCTTCATGACGCGCTCCTCACCTCGTCGGCCGGCCCGCTGCTGATCCCGCGCCTGCCGTCACGGCCAGGAACCGGCCCCTGTCTCCAGCTTCGCCGCCCCGGCGCTCCCGCGCACGGGCCGCCCGGCCCACGCCCGACGCGGCGGGCCACACGGGTACCCCGGAGGGGAGCGGCGGGGCCCACACAGTGCCAGCTCACATGGTGCGAGCCCACATGTTGTGGCCCCACATAGTGCGAGCCCACACGTCGCGGCCCCACACAGTGCGAGCCCACACAGTGCGAGCCCACATACGTTTCGCTCGACGCATCGCCGAGAATCACACCAAGCCGATCCGCCGAAGCGCGCCCACGCCCGTCGCGCCTAAGCCGGTTCCGGGACCACCGCGACCGGGCAGGGCGCACGGTGGAGCAGGCCGTGGGCCACCCGGCCGAGCTGCAGACCGAAGCCGCCATGCCGGGGGTGGGCCCCGACCACGAGAAGGGTGGCGCCGCGTGCCGCCTCGGCCACGGCGTCACGGGTGTGGCCCTCCGGGGTACGGACCACCGTCACCACCCCCTCCGGCACCTCCCGCAGGGCCTCGGCCGCCGCCTCCCGCGCGGCCTCCTCCGGGTCGGTCTCGGCCGCGTCATGGCCGGTGAAGGGGCCCGAGGGCCGCCGCCAGGCGCGTACCGCCTCCAGCGGCAGCCCGCGCAGCTCGGCCTCCTGGGCCGCGAACCGGGCGGCGGCCGCGTCACGGGGCTTGTCGCCGACCGCCAGCACGATCCGCGGGGAACCGCCGGCCGCCTCCTCCTCAGGGCCGTCGCGCAGCACGAACACCGGGCAGTGCGCGTGCCCGGCGACCGTCAGGCTGACCGAACCGAGCAGCGCCTCGGCGACCCCGCCGCGACCCCGGCTGCCGACCACCATCGCGCGGGCGGTACGGCTCTCCCGGACGAGCGCGTACTCCGGTTCACCGGGCAGTACATCGGTGGTGACCTCCACACCGGGGCGGCGCAGCCGGGCCCGCGCCTCGGCGGTGCCGACCACGTCGCGGGCCATGACCTCCTCCACGGGGCGGTTCAGCTCCTGGGCGATCAGCTCGCCCTCGTAGCGCTCCCAGAGCGAGGCGTACACCAGGCGCAGCGGCGCCCCGCGCAGGGCCGCTTCCTCCGCGCCCCAGTCCACGGCGCGCAGGCTAGGCGCGGAACCGTCCACACCGACCACGATCGGCTCGTCCATCGGGTTCTCCACTTCGGTCAGCCGTGCGGGACGACGGCGACGGGGGCGGGGGAGTGGTGCAGCACGGCGTGCGCGACGTGCCCGAGGTGGGCGCCGAGCCGGGACTTGCGCACCCGGCGGCCGACCACGACCAGGCAGGCGTCGCGGGCGGCGTCCACCAGCACGGACCCGGCGCTGCCCTCGACCGCCGCCTCGGCCACGTCGACGTCCGGGAACGACTTCCGCCAGGGCTCCAGCGCCCTGCCGAGCATGAACGCGTTGCGTGGTTCGAGCGCCTCCTCGGCGACCGGGGGCGCCTCCGCCTCGTAGGCGTAGCCGGGGGTGCTGGTGTACGCGGGCGGGGGCTGCGGCACCCAGGCGTACACCACCCGCAGCGGGGCACCGCGCAGCGCGGCGGTGCCGAAGGCGAAGTCCAGCAGGGCCGCGTCGGGCGCGGTGATGTCCAGGCCCAGCACGACCGGCCGGAACGGTGTCGCGGCCGACGGGATGCCCGCCGGGTCCGCCAGGTGCTCGTCGGCGGCCTGCTCACCCGCCCTGACCAGCACCACCGGGCATCCGGCATGACCGGCCACCGCCATGCCGACCGAGCCGACGATGACCCCCTGGAACCCGCCCAGGCCGCGTGAGCCGAGCGCCAGCAGTTCGGACGTCCCGGCGGCCTCGCACAGTTCGTCCACCGGGTCGCCGGTGCGCTGCTCGGTGCTCACCTCCAGGCCGGGGTGACGCAGCCGGAGCCCCGCCGCGCTCTCGCTCGGCGCCCGCTCGGTCCACTCCTGCTCGGCCTCGGCGCCGAGCAGCGGGGCTTGCGCCAGCGGGTCGGGCAGCGGCTCCCACACCTGGACGAGCCGCAACGGCAGCCCGCGCAGCACCGCCTCGCGCGCCGCCCACTCGGCGGCGGCCCGGCTCTCGGCGGAGCCGTCCAGTCCTACGGTCACGGTCCGGGGCATCGTCCACACCTCCCTGGCGTCCGGGGGCCGAAGCAGCCCCACCCACCAGCCTGACCGCAACGGGCCGCCCGGGCCACGGCCACGGGTCCCTCCGGGGGACCGGGCCTCGCGCCGAGCGACGATGCCGCGCCCCTGCTGCAAGCGCTCGAAGCACCGCTCCACCACGTGGGGTCGACGCCTGCGGTGCCACCTTCGGGCGAGCAACAGGATCTTGTTCCGGCAGCGTACCGGCGCCCTTCGGCAGACCTGCCTCTCTGTTCCGGTAGCTGGAAGACGGTTCACGACCGTCATCGCGGATGGTCGGCGGACGATGATCCTCGGCACCCGGGTGGTGGTCGCGAACGGTCGGACAGGACCTAGTGGCCCAAGTTGTGCTGCCAGGCCAGGGTCGAGACAAGTTCGGCGCTGAAGGACTCGCAGAGGGCCAGTGCCTCTCGACCGGCTGCGGTGTCCAGGAGACCGGCAGCCGGGGGCAGTGCCAGAACGATGTCAGTGCAAGCGGCCTCGGCGGCGATGTTACGGGCGCCGTGGTAGCCGAAGTCGGCGTCACGGACCTGGCTGGGCGCGGTCGCGAGGTACCGCTCGTGGGCCCGGCGAGCGGGATGGTCCCACAGGGAGTCCTGCGTGCTGCTGTCGAGCCCTCCTGACACCTCGCGGGGTCGGCGGATGATGCGCTCGGTGTCCTCCGCGCTCAGCTCGTCCAGCGCGTTCCACATGTCCAGCTCCGCGATGGCCTCCATCTGGACCTCCGCGATGATGTTGTCCGGTTCACCTTTCTCCGGGTCGGTGAAGAAGGGGGTGCCGACCATTTCCGCGACCGCCTCCGTGTAGGCGCGGTGAGACTCCTCCTCGCCCGGGGGCAGGACCATGGCGCGGAACACGCGCTCCACGACCGTGCGGTGAAGGCCCCACGCGGGCTCGAGCCCGAGCATCAGCAGCGGCGCACGCAGCCTCCAGAGCGCCAGCGTGGCCGCGTGGCGGCGCTGGCCGGTGGTCATGGCAGCACACAGATCCGTGAGCGCAGCGTCGTCCAGCTCATCGAATACGTCCATGACCCCTACCCATTCAGCGTCCATGCCGGGCCCCGCTCCAGGGACGCTCGCAACTGTGGGGCGCCGTCCTGCAGGACGGCGTCGTCGTCGCACCCCCTGGGTGGATCCAGAACCGGCCGGGGACCCTTCGGCCCCGGCCGGACGAGCGCGAGACGGCGAGCGCTAGAAGACGATGCCCACGTGCGCCAGCGCCTGCTTCAGCAGGGCGCCGTGGCCGCCCGGCATCTCGTCGTGCAGCGACGCGGAGGCCGCTTCCTGCGGGGTGAACCAGACGAGGTCCAGCGCGTCCTGCCGGGGACGGCAGTCGCCGGCCACCGGCACGATGAAGGCCAGCGACACCGCGTGCTGGCGCGGGTCGTGGTACGGGGTGACTCCGGCCGTGGGGAAGTACTCCGCGACGGTGAACGGCTGGGTGGACACCGGGACCCGGGGCAGTGCGACCGGTCCGAGGTCCTTCTCCAAGTGGCGCAGCAGCGCGTCGCGCACCCGCTCGTGGTGCAGGACGCGGCCGGAGACCAGGGTGCGGCTGACCGTGCCGTCCGGTCCTATGCGCAGCAGCAGTCCGATGCTGGTGACTTCGCCGCTGTCGTCCACCCGCACGGGCACGGCCTCGACGTACAGGATCGGCATCCGGGCCCTGGCCATCTCCAGCTCGTCCGTGGTCAGCCAGCCGGGCGTGGTCTCGGTCATGTCAGACATTGCTTGATCATACTTTCCGGGTGGGGACCCGCCGCGGGCGCGGGCGGGCTCGGATACGTGCGGTCGTGCGCCGCCCTTGATCACGTCGTCCCGTCATTGTGCCGTCCGGCGATCGCGCTGTCCCGAAAATCGCGCACGGTGCGCGAACGGGCACCGAACGGGCATCCCCGGACGACTCCCGGACCTGGCCGCGCCGCCCAGGGGAAAGCCTGTTCGGGGCATGAGGAACACTGGAGGCGTCCCGCGAACCGACCGGAAGCAGCACATGTCAGCGACGCCCGCGCACCTCCTCGACGTCCCCGGCCCGCCCACCGGCCCCGCCGACATCCGCCTCGTCGTCACCGACATGGACGGCACCCTGCTGGACGACGACAAGTGCCCGCCGGACACCCTGTGGCCCCTCCTCGCCGAACTCCGGCTCCGGGGCGTGCTGTTCAGCCCCGCGAGTGGCCGCCAGTACGCCACGCTGGCCCGGGAGTTCGCCGAGGTCGCCGAGGGCATGGTGTTCATAGCGGAGAACGGCACCTATGTGGTCCGCGACGGGGTGGAACTCAGCTCCGACCCGCTGGACGCCGCCTCCGCCGCCGACCTCGCCCGCACCGTGCGGGGCCTGGCCGCGCGGGGCGTGGACGCGGGCGCCGTGGTCTGCGGCAAGCGGGCCGCGTACGTGGAGCGGACCGACGAGGCGTTCCTCGCCGAGGTGCGCAAGTACTACGTGGAGCACCGGGTGGTCGAGGACGTGACCGCGGTGGACGACGAGATCATCAAGGTCGCGGTGTACGACTTCGGTTCCGCCGAGACCGGCGCCGCCCCCGCCCTGGCGCCCTTCGCCGACAGCCACCAGGTGGTGGTGTCCGGCGCGCACTGGGTGGACGTCATGAACCGCACCGCCAACAAGGGTGCCGCCCTGCGCGGCCTCCAGCGTGAACTGGGCATCACCCCCGCCCAGACCATGGTCTTCGGCGACTACCTCAACGACCTCGAGATGCTCGACGCCGCCGACTGGTCCTTCGCGATGGCCAACGCCCACCCGGACGTCATCCGGCGGGCCCGCCACCTGGCCCCGTCCAACAACGACCAGGGCGTGCCGCGGACGGTCGCACGGCTGCTCGGCATCGACCTCCAGGGCTTGTGACAGCCGTCAGTTCCGGGCCGGTCGGGCCCGCGCGACGTGGTCGAGGTCGCCGGTGAGCAGGTCGTCGTGGCTGATGGTGAAGTCGCCGTTGGGCAGCATCCGTCCCGCGCCGTAGTGGCGGCCCACCACGGTGTCCGGGAGGAACGCGCGCAGGCGGTGGCGCATGTTCTCCGGGTACGCGACGGGCGTGCCCCAGCCGGTCGGCGCCTGGTCGGTGGCGAGCAGGACCCAGTGGTCCACGGGCACATCGGCGTCGAGGTCCGGCGCCCTGCCGGTGTGGCTGTCCAGGGCGGGCACGGTCAGCCGGTCGGGGTCCAGGGGGTGCGTACCACAGCAGCAGGGGCTTGGCGCGGCGCGCGTCGGCGTTGTCGAAGCAGCAGACGGCGAGGGTGTGGTCCGGGAAGTGGTCGGCGTAGAACCGCAGCAGGTCGGGGTCGAGAGCGGGACGCCGGTGCGGCGGCACCTGCCCCAGCGCGGCGAGGATCGCGGAGGGGTCGCTCGCCAGGAGCACCGCCGGTTGAGATGCACATGGCGGCAACGTACCGCGCCCTCCGTACGGCCCCCGTCGGTCAGCGGCCGGTGCGGCTGTCGAGCACTCGGTCCAGGAACCCCGTCAGCTCCTCGAAGACCTTCGCCCGGTCGGTCTCGTTGAAGACCTCGTGGCGGGCGCCGGGGAAGACGCGTTCGGTGGTCCGGCCCGCGCCGAGACGGTCGACGCCGACCCGGCTGCCCGGCAGCGGGACGAGCCGGTCGTCGTCGCCGTGCAGCCACAGCAGCGGGAGTTCCCCGATGTCGCCGCCCTCGGCCACGGCCGCGAGCCCGTGCTCGAAGGCCACCAGAGTCGGCCGTTTCATGGGGCCGTGCCACACCAGCGGATCGGCGGCGTAGGCCGCGCCCACGGCCGGATCGCGGGACAGTGCGGCCAGGCTGATCGGCAGGTCCGGGATCTCGTCCAGCGCGAGCAGCCGACCGGGCAGCGCCCACTCGCCGATCACCGGGCCGGACAGCACCAGCGCGCTGAGTTCGGACCCGTATCGCTGGGCGTACCGGGCCGCGATCAGGCCGCCCATGGAGTGGCCCACCATGACCAGCGGCAGATCTGTGTGTTCGGCGCGGGCCAGGTCCGCCGCCGTGTGGACGTCGGTGACCACGTCCTCGAAGTTCTCGATCAGCACCCGCTCCCCGGCCGACCTGCCGTGCCCGAGGTGATCGGGCGCGTACGCCGCGGCGCCATGGCTGTGGAGCACACCGGCGGCCTCGTCGTACCGGCCCGCGTGCTCGCCGTATCCGTGCACCAGCAGGGCGAGGTAGCGGGGCGCGGGGTGCGGCCAGGCGCGGATGTGCAGCGCTCCGTGGACGCCCTGGCGGGTGTGGGCGCGTACGTCGGTCATGCGGGTCTCCTCCGGCGTGGTCGCGTGGGTCACTCCGGGAGGATCTTCCCAGCGGGCCGGTGTGCGGTCTATAGTCCGGTAGAGCCCAAAACTAGCAGTGCTAATTAATTTGCTCCGCCCCGGCGGAGCGTAGGTTCATGCTGATCCACAACGTCGTCGGTCAGGAGTCCCCGAGTTGCGTCCCGTCCACTTCGCGGCCGCCCGCCGCACCCCCATCGGCAAGCTGCGTGGCGCCCTGTCCGGGGTGCGGCCCGACGACCTCGCGGCGGCCGTCGTCCGCGACCTGGTGAGCGGCGCGCCCGCCCTCGACCCGGCCCGTATCGACGACGTGTACTGGGGCGCCGCCAACCAGGCCGGTGAGGACAACCGCAACATCGCCCGCATGGCCGCCCTGCTCGCCGGGCTCCCCGACTCCGTGCCCGGCGCCACCGTCAACCGGCTCTGCGCCTCCGGCCTGGAGGCGGTCACCACCGCCGCCCGGACCATCGCGGCCGGTGAGGCGGACATCGTGATCGCGGGCGGCTCCGAGTCCATGAGTCGCGCCCCCTTCGTGCTGCCCCGCCCCGACGAGGCCCTCCCGCACCGCATGGAGACCTACGACACCCGCCTCGGCTGGCGCCTCACCAACCCGGCGATGAAGGACCTGCACGGCGTCCTGGCCATGGGCGAGACCGCCGAGGAGGTCGCCCGGCGGTACGGCATCTCCCGTGCACGGCAGGACGAGTTCGCCCTGCGCAGCCACCAACTCGCCGCCACCGCACGCAAGAACGGCCACTTCGACGCCGAACTCCTCCCCGTGGAGCGCCCGGACGGCATCACCGTCGACCGCGACGAATGCGTACGCGAGGACACCTCCCTGGAGAAACTCGCCCGCCTCAAGCCGGTGTTCCGGGGGGACGGCACGGTCACCGCGGGCAACGCCTCACCCATGAACGACGGCGCCGCCGGACTCCTCCTGGTCAGCGAGGACGCGCTCGAGGAACTCGGCCTCGAATCCCTCGGCCGCTATGTCGCCGGCGCCTCGGCGGGCGTCCACCCCGACGTGATGGGCATCGGCCCGGTCCCCGCCACCCGCAAGGCGCTCGCCCGCGTCGGCTGGAACATCGACGACCTCCAAGAGGCCGAGTTCAACGAGGCGTTCGCCGCCCAGGCCCTCGCCTGCGTCGACCAACTGGGCATCGACCCCGGCCTGGTGAACCCCACCGGCGGCGCCATCGCGCTGGGCCACCCCCTCGGCTGCTCCGGCGCCCGCATCCTCACCACCCTGCTGCACCGCATGCGCCGCACCGGCGCCGGACGCGGCCTCGCCACCATGTGCGTCGGCGTCGGGCAGGGCAGCGCGGTCCTGGTGGAGCGCCCCTGAACCACCCCGACGGGACTTCCCCACAGGGGAGTTCCGTAAGCCGAGTCGCACCGCAGGAAACGGAGCCGCACCTCATGGCAACCCTGTCCGTCGCCGCCATCCTGGCCGAGAACGCCCGCCGCCGACCCGACCGGACGGCACTCGTCGAGGGCGACCTGCGCCTCACCTTCGCCGAAGCGTGGCGGCGCTCCCTCGCCCAGGCGGGCGCGCTCACCGCCCTCGGCGTACGGCCGGGTGACCGGGTCGCCCTGATGGCCCCCAACACCGCCGAGTTCCCGCTCGCCTACTACGCGACCATGGCGGTGGGCGGAGTCGTCGTCCCCGTCCACCTGCTGCTCTCCGCGTCCGAGGTGCAGCACGTCCTCCAGGACAGCGGCGCCACCCTGCTGCTCGCGCACCCCGCCCAGGAGGCCACCGCCCGCGCGGCCGCCGACCCCCTCGGCATCCGCGTGGTCGTCCTCGGCGAGGAGCTGGAGAAGCTCGCGGTGGACGCCGAGCCGCCGTACTCGTACGTCACCCGGTCCGCCGACGACCCGGCCGTCGTCTTCTACACCAGCGGCACCACCGGCGTCCCGAAGGGCGCCGTGCTCAGCCACTTCAACATCGTGATGAACGCGACCGTCAACGCCTTCGACGCCAACGACATCCGCCCCGACGACATCGTCCTCGGCGCGCTCCCGCTGTTCCACGCCTTCGGGCAGACGGTGTCCCTCAACTCCACCTGGCGCGCGGGCGCGACGCTCGTCCTGCTGCCCCGCTTCGACGCCGCCCGCGCGATCGAGATCATGGTGTCCGAGCGCGTCAACACCTTCCACGGGGTCCCCACCATGTTCGTCTCGCTGGCCGCCGTCGCGGCCGACGCCCCGGCCCTGCCCGAGCTGCGGCTGTGCATCTCCGGCGGCGCCTCGCTGCCGGTAGCCGTGCTGGAGAGGTTCGAGACGGCGTTCGGCGCGCAGATCTACGAGGGGTACGGCCTCTCGGAGACCTCCCCGGCCGCCACCGTCAACCAGCCCGTCTTCGGCACCCGCGCCGGGACCATCGGCCACCCGCTGTGGGGCGTGGACGCCGAGATCGCCCGGGCGGACGTCGAGGACCGTGTCGAACTCCTGCCTCCCGGTGAGCTGGGCGAGGTCGTCATCCGGGGCCACAACGTGTTCTCCGGCTACCTCGGCCGCCCGGAGGCCACCGCCGAGGCGCTCGTCGACGGCTGGTTCCGCACCGGTGACCTCGGCACCAAGGACGAGGACGGGTTCCTGCGGATCGTCGACCGCAAGAAGGACGTCATCATCCGCGGCGGTTACAACGTCTACCCGCGCGAGGTCGAGGAGATCCTCGCCCGGCACCCCGAGATCGCCCAGGTCGCCGTCATCGGCCTGCCCGACGAGCTGCACGGCGAGGAGGTCTGCGCGGTCGTCGTCCCCGCACCGGGCGTCACCCCCGACGCCGCCGCGATCACTGAGTGGTCCAAGGAGCACCTCGGCAAGCACAAGTACCCGCGCCGCGTGGAGTTCGCGGACGAACTCCCGCTCGGCCCCAGCATGAAGGTGCTCAAGCGGGAACTGCGCGCTCGGTACACCGCACGCTGAGCCCCCCGGCGCCCGGCCGGACGTGTGCACATAGCATCGGTCTCCGCATGAACATGATGACGCTCTGGCACATATCCGGCTGGGAGTTCGCCGCCCTGGCCCTCGCCGCCCTCCTGGTCGGCTTCTCCAAGACCGCGGTCAGCGGGGCCAACACGGTCAGCCTCGCCGTCTTCGCGGCCGTCCTGCCCGCCCGCGCCTCCACCGGGGTACTCCTCCCGCTCCTCATCGCGGGCGACACCTTCGCCGTCCTCACCTACCGGCGGCACGCCCACTGGCCCACCCTGTGGCGGCTGTTCCCCGCCGTCGCGGCCGGGGTGGTGGCGGGCACCCTGTTCCTCGCCCGCGTCGGCGACGGGATCGTACGGACCTCCATCGGCGTGATCCTGCTGATGATGACCGGCATCACCCTGTGGCGACGGCGCCAGGAGGCGACGGAGGACGTCAGCACCCGGACCGGCCGCGCGACAGCCGCCGCGTACGGCGTGACCGGGGGCTTCACCACCATGGTCGCCAACGCGGGCGGACCGGTGATGTCGATGTACCTGCTCTCCGCGGGCTTCCGCAAGATGGGCTTCCTCGGCACCTCCGCCTTCTTCTTCCTCATCGTCAACGTCGCCAAGATCCCCTTCAGCGCCGCCCTCGGCCTGATCGACGGCAATTCACTGCTGCTGGACGCTGCGTTGCTGGTCTTCGTGATCCCCGGCGCGTTCCTCGGCAAATGGGCCGTCCACAAGATCAACCAGCGGCTCTTCGACCGCATCGTCATCGTGGCGACCGTCGTCGGAGCCCTCGAACTCCTGCTGAGCTGACCTCCTGCCGCGCTGACCGGATGCGTACGCTCACCCCATGCCCGCGCACGTCCTGATCCTCGGCGGCACCACAGAGGCCCGCCACCTCGCCGCCGCCCTCGCCGCCCGCCCCGGCCCGCGGGTCACCACCTCGCTCGCGGGACGCGTGACGCGGCCGGGGGCCGTCGACGGTGAGGTCCGGGTCGGCGGGTTCGGGGGAGTGACGGGGCTGACCGACTGGCTGCGCGCCCACCGGGTGACCGCGCTGGTGGACGCCACCCATCCCTTCGCGGAGCGGATCACGGCGAACGCGACGGAGTCGGCACGGCTGACCGGAGTCCCGCACGCGGTCCTGCGCCGCCCCGGCTGGGACCTCGACGACGACTGGTGTTCCGTGGCCTCCCTGGAGGAGGCGGCGCGGGTCGTACCCCGCCTGGGACAACGGGTGTTCCTCAGCACGGGACGGCTCGGACTCGCCGCCTTCCGTGATCTGACGGACACTCAGTTCGTGGTCCGCTCGGTGGAACCACCGGACCCGCCCCTGCCCCCGCACTGTGAACTGATCCTGGAACGCGGCCCGTTCAGCCTCGCCGACGAGCTGGACCTGCTGCGGACGCACCGCGTCGACGTACTGGTGACGAAGGACAGCGGAGGAGCGGCGACCGCACCGAAACTGACCGCCGCCCGCTCGCTCGCGCTGCCGGTGGTCGTCGTGCGCCGCCCCGAACTCCCCACCGGTGTGCGGTCGCTGCCGGACGTGGAGGGCGTACTGGACTGGCTGGCCGGGGTCATTCCCCCTGGGGATGCCTGCGCAGCAGATACGTGTCCATGATCCAGCCCTTGCGCTCCCGCGCCTCCGCCCGCACCCGCTCGATCTCCGGACCGGCCTCCGCGAGCGGCCCCGAGACCAGGATCTCGTCCGGGGTGCCGATGTACGCGCCCCAGTAGATGTCGATGTCGTCCCCGGCGTACTCGCGGAACGCCTGGTGCGCGTCGAGCATCACCACCACGTCGTCCACCCCCTCCGGGAACCCCTCCGCCAGCCGCCGCCCGGTGGTGATCTGCACCGGCCGCGCCACCCGGTT
This sequence comes from Streptomyces sp. NPDC090119, assembly GCF_044747085.1. Taxonomy (NCBI): domain Bacteria; kingdom Bacillati; phylum Actinomycetota; class Actinomycetes; order Kitasatosporales; family Streptomycetaceae; genus Streptomyces; species Streptomyces sp. NPDC090119. The sequence goes on from NZ_JBIVDK010000001.1 coordinate 883,657, forward strand.
CAGGCCCGTGCGATGCCGGGCGACCAGCGCGGAGACACTGCTGATGCCGGGCACCACGTCGTAGGTGAACTCCACCGCGCCCCGGGCCAGCACCTCCTCCAGGATGCCGAGCGTGCTGTCGTACAGCGAGGGGTCGCCCCACACCAGGAACGCGCCCGTGCCGTCCTCCGCGACCTCCTCGGCGATCAGCCGCTCGTAGATCCCCGCGCGGGCCGTACGCCAGTCCTCGACGGCGGGGGAGTAGGCCGCACCGCCCGCCCGCCGGTCCCGCTCCGGGTCGCGGGCCGCCACCACCCGGTACGAGCCCTCGGGCAGATGCGCGTCCAGGATGTCCCGGCGCAGTCGCGTCAGATCACTCTTCACCTCGCCCTTGTCGAGCAGGAAGAACACGTCCGTGCCGCGCAACGCCTTGACCGCCTGCAAGGTCAGCTGGTCGGGGTCGCCCGCGCCGATACCGATGACATGAATCTTTCGCACGCGCCGAGTCTGCCGCACGGGGTGCGGCGGGCCGGATACGGGGGTGGCGACGGGAACCGGAGAGCCCGCGGCGTCGTGGTAATGATCACGGCGGGAGCGACGGTGATCTTCCGCCCACTCGATGACGGAGGCTCAGCATGACGAGAACGACCCGCGCGGCACTGCTCCTCGCGGCCACGGCCCTCACCCCGGCCCTCCTCCTCTCCACCCCCGCGTCCGCGGCCGTCCAGGCCGCGAAGGTGTCGGCCACGGCATCCACCCCGGTGAACCAGATGTCCGACGACGACGTCCGGGTCGCCATCGTCCGCATACTCGCGGACCCGGCGAGCGGCAAGGCGGTCCTCCGGGAGGCGAACAAGGCCCTGGACGGGACGATCGCGGACCAGCGGGCCTTCCTGGAGACGGGTTACCGGCTGGCGCAGGCCGAGGACGACCGGGTGGCCATCGTGCGCATCCTGGCGGACCCGAAGAGCGGGAAGGCGGTGAAGCGGGAGGCGAACAAGGCCCTGGACGGCACGATCGCGGACCAGCGGGCGTTCCTGGAGACGGGTTACCGGCTTGCGCAGGGCGAGGACGACCGCGTGGCCGCCCTCCGCATCCTCGCCGACCCCAAGTCCAGCCCCGCCCTCCGCGCGGCCGCCTCCGCCGCGCTCGACGGCACGCTGGAGCAGCTGCGGTACTTCATCGCGGTGGGGCAGTACCAGGTGCACTAGTCCCCGCCAGGGGGTCGCTTCGTCGCTTCGCCTCGCACCTGGGTACTCGGCCCTTCCGGTGAGCCCGGACGGGCCGGGTCCCGCGATCGGAGGCAGGCCGCCATGTACGACAGCCCCCTCGCAGGCCGTACCGTCGTCGTGACCGGGGCCGCGCGCGGCCTCGGCGCGGCCCTGGCCCACGCCTTCGCCGAGCGCGGAGCCCGGCTCGCCCTGCTCGGCCTGGAGCGTCCGGAACTGGAGGGAGTGGCCGCCTCGCTCCCGCCGCCGGTGATCGCCCTGGAGGTCGACATCACCGACTTCCACGCCCTGGAGCGCGCGGCGGTGGAGGTGCGGGACCGGCTGGGGCCGCCGTCCGTCGTCGTCGCCAACGCGGGGATCGCCGAGGGCGGCCCCTTCGCCGGGTCCGACCCGGAGTCCTGGCGGCGGGTGATCGACGTCAACCTCGTCGGGAGCGCGCTGACCGCGCGGGCGTTCCTCGCCGACCTGCTGGCCACCTCCGGCTACTTCCTCCAGGTGGCCTCGCTGGCGTCCATCGGCACCTCACCGATGATGAGCGCCTACTGCGCCTCCAAGGCGGGCGTCGAGTCCTTCGCCCACGCCCTCCAGGCCGAGGTCGCGCACGAGTCCGTCGGCGTGGGCATCGCCTACATCAACTGGACCGACACCGACATGACCCGTGACGCCGACCGCTACCCCGTACTCCGCGAACTCCGCGCCCACATGCCCACGCCGGCCCGCAAGGTGTACCCGGCCGAGTTCGTCGCGGAGCGGCTGGTCCGGGCGGTGGAGCACCGCCGCACCTCCGTCTACGTCCCCGCCTGGCTGCGGCTGGCCCAGCTGGGGCGCGCGATCCTGCCCCCGATCGTGCTGCGCGTCTCCCGCCGGGCGCTGCCCCGCCTGGAGGCCGACCGGGCACTTCCGCCGACCGGCCTGCTGGGCGCCGGGGGCGTGGCGGACGAGGAACTGCGGGGGCGGAAGGCGTAGGCGTCGGGCACCCCGCCGAACAGGATCGGCGCGCCCGACGCGATACGGGGGTCCGGATGGTGCACCCACTGCGGATCAGCACGTTGCCACCAGGTCCCCGGAGCGGTGGTTCCGGACGCGGTGGGCGAGGGGGGACGCGGTCCGCTGGTCCGGCAGGTCCCCGACGGCGGGGTACGGCCCCCGACGTTCCACTTCGACGCGGGTCGGTACGACGCCGAGGTGGCCCGGGCATCGGAGGCCGGACCCGGTTGGCGCCGGTGCCATGCAGGGGCCGGGGCCCTCCGCAGGGGTCAGGGGCGTCGGAGGCGGGGCGCCTCGGTGCCCGCGTCGATGGGGGTGGGGGCTTGCTCCACCCGGCCGGCCAGGGCACCGGCCCAGGAGGCCACGCCGGTGAGGTCGAGGTCGTAGGGGCGGGGCCGGTGCTGCTCGGTGGACCACTCCGTCACGGCGGCCGCGCCGCGCCGCAGCAGGCGGGCACCGCCGGTGGTGTTGCCGCGCGCGGAGTGGGTGAGGCCCACCGCCAGCTGGGCCAGGCCCCGCCACAGGCCCCGCTCCGCGTCCGGGCCGGACTTCCAGGCGTCCTCGAACACCTCGTGCGCGTGGAACGGCTTCCCGGCGTCCAGCAGCGCCTGCGCCTCCGCGACCGTCTCGGCCGGGCTGCGCACCACCCCCTCCGGCTGCCGCTCGACCCCCGCCGCCCCGTACGGCAAGGGCCGCCCCAGCCCGTCCCGGGGCCGCGCGTTGCGCGCCCGGCCCTCCGGGTCCCGGTCCCGCCCGCCGATGTCTCCGTCTCCGGTTGCGTCTGCCATGCGGCCGATTCTGCCCCGCCCCGCCCCTAACCCGCTTCGGAGGAGTCCCGTACGTGGGGTAAAGTGCTGTTCGCGCGATCACGCGGGTCACCGCGAGTGAGCGCATCGGGACGTGGCGCAGCTTGGTAGCGCACTTGACTGGGGGTCAAGGGGTCGCAGGTTCAAATCCTGTCGTCCCGACTTTACGAAGTCGCAGGTGAGGGCCGGTTACGGAGAAATCCGCAACCGGCCCTTGGCCGTTCTCGGGGACCAGTCGGGGACCGGTGGCGTTGTCGGGGGTCAGGCGGTGGGTGTTGCCGGTACCGGTTCAGGTCTGGTCGGTGGTGGCGGATTCGCCCCGCCCGCAGGTGGCCCGGCGCCCGCTGCGGCACGATCAGCCGCGGCGGGCGCTGTCGCTGATGTGGTGGGCGAGGCCGGTCCACCACCGCGACAGGTGCTGTGCGGATGCGGCCCGGTCCTGTTCCTCCACGAGCCGGGTGAGCAGGGGGAGTTCGCCGGCCATCGCGAAGCCGTAGACCAGCCGCTTCATGACGCCGTGCTGTCCGGCCGGGTCCGCGGTGGTCGCCCGGGTGTGCTGGTCGAAGACAGCACGCCAGTAGCTCTCGGGACTGTGCCCGCCGATGTGGCCCAGTGCGTGGACGGCGGCCAGTACGACTCCCGCGGGCAGGCCCCGAGCCAGGGTGAGGCCGGCGACCACCTCGCGCTGCCCGGGGCCGCCGAGGACCCGCAGCGCGTGCAGCAGCGGCACGGCCCGGTCCTCGGCGCGGAGCGTGCCGGGCTGCCCGATCTCTGCGGCGAGCGCGGCGGCCACTCCGGAGCCGTACGGGCTGGCCCGCAGCAGTATCGCCGCGTACAGGCGCATGTCCGCCACCGGATGGTGGAGCAGATCGTCCAGGAGTCCGCTCAGGACGCCGGCGGTCGTCTTCGGCACGTCACCGGCCAGCCGCGCGAGGAGCCGGCCGACGACCACCGAGGCCGAGGCCGGGTCCGTCAGCGAGCCATGCGTCACGACCGCCCGGACGACGCCGCCCCGGCCGGCGGCCGCGCGGGTGAGCCGCGCGGCGTGGGCGGGTGCGAGCGGGAGCGACGCCAGGAGAACGGAGGCCGCCTCCAGAGCGGGCGGCGGCAGTCCCGGTCCCGGACCGCTTGTCAGGACACCGTCGACCAGGTCCACCAGGGTGCGCGTCTGCTCGGCGCCGAAGTGCCGCTTGCGTGTCTTGCGGGCGGCGGCAAGCAGGGCCCCGTACAGGCTGTCCGGCGTGGTCGGGTCGGTGAGCTGGCGCAGCACCGCCCGGCCGGCATCCGGGTGTGGGCTGCCGTCCAGTGCGCACACCACCTCGATCAGGCCGGCGTGGTCCGACTGCTCGGCCGCCCCCGAACAGACGGCGATCACCTCCGGGCCCCAACGCGGGTCGGCCATCAGTCTGCCCAGCGACTCGAAGCGCCTCATCCATGAGACGCCGCCGGATACCAGCGTCTCCTCCAGCAGCCGCCGGACGACCGCGCTGCGCACCCGCCCCGGCGACACGTGACCCCCGCCGTGGACGGCCCAGCGGCTCAGCCTCTCCCAGTCGCCGCCGGTCAGCACGCCCCCGTCCAGGGCCCGGTCCAGCAGCGACTCGAAGCGGGGGTCCGCGCCGTCCGGGACCGCAGGGCCGCTCCCGCCGCGCAGGAAGGCCGCCGCGGCCGGACCGCCCTCGTGGCGGGCGATGGTCTGGATCGGGGCGAGCAGGGAGTACGCGGGCAGCCCGAGCACTCTCTCGTAACGTCGCACGGCCTCCTGTACCACCGGCACGCGGCCGGTCTCCCAGCGCGACAGCGAGCTGGGACTCGTCCCGGCCGCACCGCGGTGGCCCTCGCGGTAGGCCTGGGCGAACCCGGGGAGTTCCCGCCGTGAGGCGTCGGCGTGGCACAGCCGGTGAGCCCGCAGCAGCCATCCCGCTCGCACCTGCCACGGCGTCCAGCGGATGGCCGCCGGACCGGTCAAGTCACTGTGTTCCACACGGACCCCCCGCTCGTACACATCACACCCCTGTCCAGATTTACCGCACTCTGGACCACTTATTCCCCCTTCTGCGAGGGGGTTTGAGGACGGTGGGCGCCTCAAGGCCCCGCGCGACGGCGCCATACCACAAGAAGCCGCGATATGGCGGCGCGGTGCACGGCGGAGGGCCCCGTTGCACACCCCGCGCCGGAGCGCCACGGCGCGGCCTACAACTGAGGCGGACCGGGCGGCACGACCCTGCAAGAGCCCGGCCGAACCGAAGGGAAGCATCATGCATCACGGCACATCTGCTCCGTCGACGGCGATACCCGCACCCTGGGCCGCGGCACGCCGCGGACGACGGCTGCTCGCGGCGGCCGCCCTGCTGGTGGGCGTGGCGGTGCCCGCCCTGACCGGCGCCGCCACCGCCTCGGCGGCGCCGGCGTCGGGGCTCTACAACTGCACATCCGGCGTCGACGCCGGCAGCGGCAACACCTGGGGATGGGGGGTCTGCTCGGGCAACGGGACCTTCGCCCTCCGCCTGAACTGCACCTACGGCCAGAACAAGACGTCGGCGCCGATCATCGTCCGCGGCGGTCAGGTCCGCACCGACATCCAGTGCCCGCTGGGCACCACCATCCGCAACACCCAGATCAACATCCTCAGTTGACGCCCCCGGTGGGCTGAGTGGTGACTCCTCCGGCCCCGGCATCACCGGTCGGCCCCGGCGCGGCCGGGGCCGGAGGAACGATCGTCATGCTGGGATGCCGCGCCCATGTCACCGGGTCAACCCGGCTCAGGCTCGGGTCCGAGCTGAGGAAGGGCGTACAGCGCGAAACCCTCGATCCGCACGCTCACGGACGGTCGCGGGCGCTCGGACGGGTACGTGCATCGCACGCCCGTCGAGGCCGGCACCACCACGCACACGCGCGGCGGCTCGCCCCCGGGCATCGAGCAGTAGCGACGTCGCTTGTCGATGGGTTCGGGAGGCGCCCGGTTCCATGGATGGGTGACTTGGCGGTATGTCGACACAGGAGCTTGACCGCAAGCACGGCGTCAGGAACTGGAGCGAGCCCGCACTCCGTGCTGGAGAAGGTTTCAAGCGGCTCGTCGTCAGTGTGCCCAGGGCAGACGAACCACCTCGCTCTCACTGTCGTTCACCAATGCGTCGACCCAGCCGGATGATCCGGGCCAGGCGTAGGAATGCGGCGGAGCGCTGCACGGAGCCCCAGCAGCGACGTCAAGCGGTGCGCGATCTCCGAAGCCGCGCGCCGCTCGACCTGGTCATTGCTTGTCAGTTCATCTCGCTGCTGTGCGAACGGCGCAGCAGCGTGGCCGCGGTCGCCAGGAGGGTGAGGCAGACTGCGGCAAGGACCAACAGGACCTGGTGGAACGCGCTGTCGTAGGCATCGATGAGGAACGTGGTGAAGCCGGTGCGCTGACTGGCCGCTGCCTGTGCGGCCTGGTTCTCGACGTCTCCGACGGCGACGCTTCCTGCCAGACGGTCGGAGTCGCCGTGGAAGAAGGGGAAGCGGCCGATGCCGTCGTGAACCTCGGCCGTCACGGTGGTCCAGTGCCTGGCCATCGCCCAGGCCGGCGGCCAGTGCCATGCCGGAGCCGGTGATGAGGATGGGCAGAGCGACGACGGGGATGGACACCTGCGGTGTGTGGAGGAGCAGTCCGAGGTCGCCGACGACGAGGGGAACGACCGCGCCCACGAAGAGGGTGGTCACTCCGGTGCTGGCCCGGCCCCACTGGGATCGGCACGAGGCACAGGACGACGGCGAGCGCCACTGCGTGCAGGGCGAAGACCCAGCGCCATCCGGCGCTTGGGACGACGTCACCTGGGTCATGACCGACAGCACGTGTCGGTACGCCCTCTCGCGCATCTGGCCTGCTCCGGATGCGAGATCGCCAGCCACGCACGTCCGGACTCCAGAAGAGTGACTGTTCGGGCGGCAACGACGAGGGTTCGGTCGCCGGAGAAGGTGCTCCGGTGATGAGCACCGTGTCCCGCGGGCACGCGAAGCGGCTGGCTACCGAACAAGGCGGTCGCCTCTGACAGATCGACGCCTCCGGGGCGCGGATGCCGTCCGGCACCCGGCACACCGCCGTCGCGTCGCACTGGAAGGTCCGGTCCCCGGTCCGCCGGTCGACTGTGTGCAGCCGCGTACGCGGGCGCGGCCTACACGGAACACGCCCGCGGTGTGGTGTGAGACAGGCGGTCAGCCCGTCCGCAGCGTGGCCTCCTGCGAGGCGCGCTTCAGGTCCCGTTCCCGCGACGGCGTGCCGCCGCGCAGCAGGTCGGTCCAGCTCTCCGCGTGGCGAAGGTGGAACTCCGATGCCCCGCCGAAGAGGCGTCGGCGTCCGGAGACCCTCAGCTCACGGGACAGCTCCGCCTCGACGGCGGCCGTCATCTCCTCCAGCGAAGGTGCGGCCGACTCGAAGGACAGCACCAGCGGGTTCTCGCCCAGCTCGCCACCCCAGCCGATGGTGAACGACGTGGCCGTCAGCCGTACGCGCAGGGCGACCTCGCGGTCCCATCCCAGCGGCAGTGCCAGCTCCAGATTGTCCTGATCTTCCAGAGCCGTGCCGAGGTACCACTGGGCTTCGTCCCCGATGATCCCGACTGGACCGACGGAGGTGAGGAGTGCGTCGACGGTATCGATCAGCTCTCGCTCGCGTCCCGTCGGCTCCTCCCGTGCGTTGAGCTCCGGGTCGGTGTGCAGATAGGTCATGGCGTTGGGCCTCCTTTCATCGGAAGAGGGTGACGATCAGAAGAGGGTGAAGTGCCGGGGCTTGTTGCGCCAGCGCCAGCCAATAACGTTCTGCAGTCCGCTGTCGCCCCGGTCGAAGCTCTCGCATCCACCGGCACCACCACCGTCACGGAGAGCTTGATCGACTCTTTGCAGGGCACCACCGATGCTCTGCGTCGCGCAGCACCTATTTCTCGGGGCGCTCCGGGCAGCTCACGCTTCCAGGCGAGATCCTTGGGCAGACCGGCAGTTGCCACCTCGATCTAGGCAAGCCAGACTGTGCAGCCCTCGCCTTCGCGGACGCCCGTGACGTAGCCTGCATCGGCGTCCCCAGCCCGTATTTGGACCATGGCAGCGCGCGCGAGGAACTGGGCGGTGGTGCGCGTCTCATCGCGGTGCAGGCGTCTCCATGATCACCTACGCACCATGCTGGGCGAAGCCCGTCTGTATCGGAGTTACACGCCCGTGCAAGATCTCCTCGACCGGGAACGAAGCGTGCTGAGGGAACGGGTGGTCGCGCGATGCTGATCCTGGTCCTCTGGGACATCGACCGCACTCTGCTGTACACGGGAGACATCGACCGGAGGGTGTACCGCGAGCTGTTCGAAGAGGTGGTCGGCCGTCCCGCCGAACAGCTGCCCGCGCGCGGAACCGGGGTGACCATGCCACTCGCTGTGCGGGAACTGCTGCGCGTCAACTCGGTGGAGCCGACGCAGATTGAGGGACTCGCTCACAAAATCATCTCGCGAATGCCCGACCAACTCGGGAGCCATCGGGGCGACCTCGTACGTACGGGCAAGGTCATGCCCGGTGCTGCCGCAGCGCTCGCCGCTGTCCACCAGAAGCCCGAGTTCGTGCCGACCGTAGTCACCGGCAATCTGCAGGGTAGCGCCGAGATCAAGCTCCAGGCCCTGGGTCTCGACAAGCACCTCGATCTCGCCATCGGCGGATACGCGTCCGACAACTCCCACCGCCCTGCGCTGGTGCGTGTGGCGCAGCAGCGGGCTGGTATCCGCTACGGCTGCGACTTCACCCGTGAAACGACCGTGATCATCGGCGACTCCCTCGAAGACGTCCGCACCGGACAAGAGGGAGGAGCCCGCGTGATCGCCGTCGCGTCCGGGACAACTCCGCGTCACGAACTCACCGCCGCCGGAGCACACCACGTCATTCCAGACCTAACCGATACTGCTCTGCTGATCGAACTTATCGGGCAGGCTGACGCGAGTGGCTGAGCAAGGTGCTCAGGGTCGACACCGGTCGTTCCGGCCACGGCCTTGCACTCATTTCTCGGCGTGGTGCGCTCCAGCGGGGCGGGCACCCCGGGGCGATCGGCGGACGACTGCCGCGCGGGCAAGCACGGCGACCGGCTGTCAACGTAAAATTGCGTGGAAAACACCGGGCCAGAGACGCTACGAATTTACGAAGTAGCAGGTCAGAGGCCGCTTCAGAGGGAATCCTGAAGCGGCCTCTGACCATTTTCGGGGTCCGGTCGGGGGCCGGTTCGATTGGGCGCGGGCGCGCGATCGTGCGCGATCTGGCTGTCACCTGCGGGGGATGACAGCCACAGCTTCGGTGAAGCGGTTCTGCCGGATCAGCAGTTCGGCCAGGTCGATCGCTGCCCGCCTGCCGGGCAGTGGGCGCAGGTGGGCGACGGCCTGTTCGACCCGGCCGTCCTGAGCGAGCAGCCAGGCGAGGGTCAGCTCGCGGTCGTCGACCTCGTCGGCCGGGAGTGCCTCGATCTCCTCGATGGCTTCCCGGGCGCGTCCCGCCTCTCCCATCAGCGACCACCGGTTGGACCGGAGCCACTCCTCGTTCTCGGCGAGGAACTCGGGGCTGCGTCCTTCCGTGAGGTCGATGGCCTTGTCGTGTCGGCCCTGTTCGGCGAGCAGCATCATGGTCGACTGGAGAAGGTTTCCGTCATGGAGGTCGTCGAACGTGTGCCTCCCCGCCTCGATGGCGTCATCGAAGCGACACTGACGGACACGTAGATCCACCAGCGCGTGCTCGTACCAGCCCGGATGTCCGGAAGCGATGAGCTCGCGCAGGTACGCCTCTGCTTCCCCGGCCCGGCCCATGTTCTCCAGGGCCTTGACGTACGTGATCCCGACGGTGGACCTCCGGGTTCCGGTGGCGAGGTCGCGCAGTTCCTCGATGCGACCGTGCCGGGCCAGCAGCTCGGCGTAGAACTCGATGGTGTTCTCCGGCCCGTACCGGCGTACCGCCACGTCCGTGCCGAGCAGCCGGATCGCCTCGTCCGCGCGGCCGGACCGTTCCAGGACCCGGGCCTGCGCCGCCAGGACCTCCCACAGGTCACCGACGTGGCACTGCGTCGGATCGCGCCGGAAATCCTTGGCGAGCGGGGCGAGTTCCTCCAGCACCCGCTCGTCGCATCCCTGCCCGTCGGTCATCTCCACCAGGCCGCGCAGCACCCGTCTGTCGCGGAGGAACGGGACCAGCACGCTGATCGCGTCGTCCACCCGCCCGGCACGGACCAGCGCTTCGGCGTAGTCCCGCCACGCGTCACCGCTCTCCTGCCCCCGCCCGTCGGGGTGCGCCAGCTCCAGCGCCTGTTCGACGTGGTTCCACCGCAGGAGGACGTCGATCGCCACCCGAATCGCCGGTTGCCAGCCCGATGCCGCGAACGGCTCCACGACCGTCCAGGCCCGCCCGAACTCCCCCGCCGTGCACAGTCCCCGTGCCGCACCTGCGGCGCAGAACCAGTCCTCGCGCTCGCGTGCGGCCTCCACCAACACCTCGAGACCGCCGCGTTCCAGGATCTCGTTCACCATTCGCGGCGGGACACCACCGAGGTGGTTCAACTGCCACTGAAGATCATCCACATTCACGAGGGCACTGTAAGCCCGGGTGGGGGCCGGTTACGGGGAGATCCGTAACCGGCCCCCGGCCGTCCTCGGGGACCCGCGTCCCGCCATCAACTCGTCAGCGGGAGAGGGCGGCGACCTCGCGTACGGCCTCGGCGATGGCACCGAAGTCCTTCTTGAGGAGCGCGCCGTGGTTGCTGGCCACCTTCGCGGCGATCCGGATGTTCGGATTGCGCCCGGTCACCGCGCCGAGGCCCGCGCGAAGGCGTTCCTGCTCGTCGCCGCGGCTGCCGAAGGACGCTCCCGAGGCGACCACGTACCGCACCGGGACGGTGATGCCGTCCAGTACCGGGCCCAGTTCGCGCTCGCGGGAGATCCTGCCGAGTTCGATGTTGCTGTCCGCCTGCTGCTCGGCGGTCATCCGTGGGGCCAGGCCGGTCGGGCGCAGCAGCGGCAGGAACCAGCTCATCCGGCGGAACAGCTTGCGGATGCGCCGCTCCATGGCCTCGTCGAGCCAGTCGTAGGGGAAGGCGCCGTCCACCAGGACCGCGCCCAGGGCGCGCTCCGGATTCCGCTCGGCCCAGTGCGCCGCGACGACCGCTCCGTAGGACCAGCCCACCACCAACGCCCGGTCCACACCCCGGGCCGCGAGCACGGCGTCGACGTCGCGGACGGCCGCCTCGAAGGAGTAGTCCGCCGAGCGCTTCGATCTGCCGCGGGCCCGCTCGTCGTACGTGATGTGCCGCCATTCCGGGCCCAGTTCGGCGATGACCCGCCGCCAGTACCCCTGCGTGGCGAACTGGCCGTTGAGGTAGACCACCGGGATTCCGGGGCCGCCGGTGTCGGTGACGGCGAGGGCCGTGTCCTCGACCGGCACCATGCCGGTCCACCGCGAACCGTTCGCGGACGTGCTGTTCTTCGTCATGTGTTCCCCCTGGTCCTGGAATGTTCCGGCTGTGTTCTTTCAGAGGCTGCGGGCGGTGATGTCGCCCTTCGCGGTGGTGGCGCGGATCTCCAGTGCGGTGGTGCCGTCGTTCTTGAGGGCGTGGCTGACGCGGCCATGACCGGCGGTGGCGTCCAGCGCGGCCGAGACGCCGGAGGCCGCGGCGACCGAGATGTCGCCCGCCTGGGTACGGAGCACGACCGTTCCGCGCCGGGCCTCCGTGATCCGGATGTCGCCCCGCGTGGTGCTGATCTCGGCGGGACCGCCGAGGCGGCCGACCTCGATGTCACCGTCGATCGCGGTGAGACGGACACCGGCCGCCTCGTCGATCTTGATGTGGCGGTACGCGCCTTCGAAGGAGATGTCGCCCAGGCGCCCGACGCCGCGGAGTTCGGCGCCGTCGGCCCTGCCCTCGACGCGAGAGCCGGCCGGGAGCTGGACGGTGACCTCCAGGGAACCGGAGGGGCCGAAGAGCCGGCTGTCCGGCGCCGGGGCCGTGATCCGCAGGACGCCGTCGGCGTAGGCGACGGAGGTCCGCTCGGCGGCCTTCACGTCCCGGCTCTTCGCGGGGTCTGCGGGCAGGACCTCGACGGTGGTGTCGGCGCGCTGCGCCGCGATGAACCGGACGCGTCCGGCGGGGATCTCCAGGACGGCGGAGATCGGGGCCGGGGTGTCGAACTTCCGCATCGTCTGCTCCCGAGTGCTCGTCGTTTCTGACATCGAAAACGCTACGTTGCGTTCCATGATTGGGCAACGTACTTGTTGCACTGGGAATTCATTTATGCAGCTGGGAAGCTATAAAGTGTTGCAATGGTCCTGAAGGTAACGCAACGTCAGCTGTCGCGTTCATTGCAATGGGTGCGGAGTGAACGCTACTGTGGGCGCTCGGTGACCGTCACGAAGGATCATTGAGGAGGCAGCGATGCCGGGAGGCAGGCTCACTCACCAGGAGCGTCGGCAGATCGCGCTGGGGCTGGCCGACAGCCTCTCCTACGCCGCGATCGCCCGCGGCCTCGACCGTCCGACCTCGACGGTCACGCGCGAGGTGATGCGCAACGGCGGACCCAACGCCTACCGCGCCGACCTGGCCCACCAGGCCACCGAACGCCGCGCCCACCGACGCGGGTCGGCCGTCTCCCGAGGGCCGGAGTCGGCCCCGCAGCCACATGGGCGGGACGCCGACGCCATGGCCGAGTACGAGGGGACGTTCACCGCCGTCCTCATGGGCTCGGGCCTGAACAGGATGTCGGCACGCGTGCTGACCTGCCTGTTCACCACCGACTCGGGCAGCCTGAGCGCGTCTCGGCTCGCCCAACGCCTCCAGGTCAGCCCGTCGTCCGTCTCCAAGGCGATCGCCTTCCTGGAAAGCCAGAGTCTCGTCCGCCGCGAACGCGACGAACGTCGCCGTGACCGCTACGTCGTCGACGACGAACTCTTCTTCCAGGCGACGATCGCCAGCGTCCGGGCCAACGACCGGCTCGTCGAGACCGCCCGCCGGGGCGTCGCCGTGCTCGGCCCGCACACCCCCGCCGCCACCCGTCTGGAGAACATCGCCCGCTTCCTCGACTTCATCAGCGAAAGCATCACCCGCGCCGCCGAACAGGCCCGCGAAGTCCTCCACGCCGGACCCGGAGCGGCCGAGCACGACACCACCCGGCCGGCCTCTGATCACGGCTGGCCGGAGCAGTCGGCCAGTCTCTGAAGTCCCCCTGACGCGGGTCTGGTGGTGACCCTCAGCCCTGACCGGGCGGTGCCCAGGGCCCCGGCGGCACCGGCGGGGCCTGGAGGGCGCCGCGGAGGGACTGCTTGAGCGTCTTCGGGGGAGCCTCCTTCTCCTCCTGGGAGTGCATGAGCCGGGCCGTCGTCACGCGTATGCGGCACTCACGGTGGCGCTGCCGCACGATCACCACCCAGGCACCGTCCTGGGCGAGCAGGGCATGCCGGGCCGGTTCGTCCCCGGGCTTGGCGTGCCGGGCGATGGTCCCCGGTACGTAGTGCAGGGCCGCGTCCTCGGCGGCCGCGACGGCCTGTGCCTCGTCGCCGTCGATGTGGTGGGTGCCCGTCAACATCCACCGATGCAGCTTCAGTTCGTTGCCGTCGACGTATTCCGTCACCCGAGTGTCCTCTTCGATGAGGACGTACCACTCAGCAGTCATGTCCGGGACCCCGCCGTTTTCTTCCAATGACGCTCTTGAGCAGCGCAAGGACCATGTTTCCTCCGCCGATCCGGTCATCCTGCCATGTGGATCATCGGGAGCCGCGGCGCGTGGGCGGATGATCGGTCGTCGAGAATCTGCGTCGCCCTGTAACAATCTTGCGCAGGTTCATAGACTTCATTTCCGTACGCTCCTACGTTTCTTGCGTCCGCTCACCCCACGAGCCCTAAGGACGCACACCCATGACCTCACCCCCCGATCGCAGACCCCTGCGCCGATCCCTGGCGGCGACCGTGTCGCTGGCACTGGCCGCGGCCGGCACCCTCGTCGCCGTGGCGCTCGCACCCGACGCCGCCGCGGCCGGGGTGCCCGCGCCGTCCCCGGTCGGCATCTCCGGCCGTGGCGCGACCGTCCCGTTCAAGGAGCAGGAGGCCGAGTACGCCGCCACCAACGGCACCCTCATCGGACCGGACCGCCTCTACGGCCATCTCCCCTCCGAGGCGTCCGGGCGGCAGGCGGTGACACTGGACGCGCCCGGCGAGTACGTCGAGTTCACCCTGACCGCGCCCGCCAACGCGATGTCGTTCCGCTACTCGCTGCCCGACAACGCGGCCGGTACCGGACGCGACGCGAGCCTCGACGTGAAGATCAACGGCAACCAGCTCAAGTCCGTACCCGTGACCTCCAAGTACGGCTGGTACTACGGGGGTTATCCGTTCAACAACAACCCCGGCGACACCAACCCCCACCACTTCTACGACGAGACCCGCACCCTGCTCGGCTCGACCCTGCCGATCGGGACCAAGGTGCGCCTGCAGGTGTCGTCCACCAGCGCCTCACCGACCTTCACCATCGACCTCGCCGACTTCGAGCAGGTGGGCACGGCCCTCGGCAAGCCGTCCGGAGCCCTGGACGTGGTGAGCGACTTCGGCGCCGACCCGACCGGCGCGGCCGACTCCACCGCCAAGATCCAGGCCGCGGTCGACGCGGGCAAGGCACAGGGCAGGGCGGTCTACATACCGCAGGGCACTTTCCAGGTGCGGGACCACATAGTCGTCGACCAGGTGACCCTGGCGGGCGCGGGTCCCTGGTACAGCGTCCTCACCGGCCGCGATCCGGTGAACCGGGCGAAGGCCGTGGGCGTGTACGGCAAGTACGCGAACCAGGGCGGCAGCAAGAACGTCACGCTCAAGGACTTCGCCATCCTGGGCGACATCCGCGAGCGCGTCGACGACGACCAGGTCAACGCCATCGGCGGCGCGCTCTCCAACTCCACCGTCGACAACGTGTGGATGCAGCACACCAAGTGCGGGGCCTGGATGGACGGCCCCATGGACAACTTCACCATCAAGAACAGCCGCATCCTGGATCAGACCGCGGACGGCGTGAACTTCCACATGGGTGTCACCAACTCCACGGTGACCAACACGTTCGTACGCAACACGGGTGACGACGGACTCGCCATGTGGGCGGAAGCCATACCGAACGTCAAGAACAAGTTCACCTTCAACACGGTGATCCTGCCGATCCTGGCCAACAACATCGTCACGTACGGCGGCAAGGACATCACCATCTCGGACAACGTGATGGCGGACACCATCACCAACGGCGGCGGTCTGCATGTCGCCAACCGGTATCCGGGGGTCAACTCCGGTCAGGGTACCGCTGTCTCCGGTACCACGACAGCCGCTCGCAATACCCTGATCCGGGCCGGGAACAACGACTTCAACTGGCAGTTCGGCGTCGGCGCGGTCTGGTTCAGCGGGCTCAACGAAGCGCTGGACGCGACGGTCAACATCACCGACACCGAGATCCTCGACAGCTCCTACGCCGCCATCATGAACATCGAGGGCGCGACGAAGGGCCTGCACTTCGAGAACGTCCGGATCGACGGGGCGGGCACCTACGCCTTGCAGATCCAGTCGCCCGGCAACGCCTCGTTCACCAACGTCACGGCCACGCACATCGCCCAGTCCAACCCCATCCACAACTGCGTCGGCTCCGGCTTCGTCATCACCCGCGGCACCGGCAACAGCGGCTGGTACGCGGACCCGCCCGCGTGCACCGGCACCTGGCCGGACCCGAAGTGGACCAACGGCGGAGTACCCGGCGGAGGCACCACGCCCCCGACCGACCCGCCCACCGATCCCCCCACGGACCCGCCGACCGACCCCACCGTCAACCTCGCCAAGAACCGTTCCGTCACCGAGACGAGCCACACCGACGTCTACCCGGCCACCAAGGCCGTCGACGGCAACGCGGACACGTACTGGGAGAGCGCCAACAACGCCTTCCCGCAGTCCGTCACCGTCGACCTGGGCGCGGCGAAGGCGGTCAAACGCGTCGTCCTCAAGCTGCCCCCGGCTGCGGCCTGGGCCACCCGCACCCAGACGCTGAGCATCCTCGGCAGCACCGACAACTCCACGTTCGGCACGCTGAAGCCGTCGGCGGGGTACACCTTCAACCCGTCGAGCGGCAACACCGCGACCATCACCCTGTCCGGCACCCCGACCCGCTACCTCCGCGTGACCGTCACCGCCAACACCGGCTGGCCCGCGGCACAGTTGTCCGAGCTGGAGGCGTACACGGGCTGACCCGACCCGCCCGCGCACTCCCTGCGGTCCCGCTCCGGAACCTGACCCGGAGCGGGACCGCACGCTGCGTCGGGGTGCCGGTGGATCAGAGCGGGCCGACTCGGCGCGGTGGTCCCGTCGCCACTCCTCCGTCCTCGCCGCGCGCGTCCTGCGGTCGGGCGGGACCGACCAGTCCTTCGGGGTCGAAGGTCGTAGTGTCGGACCTGTTCCCGAGGAGGGGTTGCGATGCGCAGTGTGACCTGCTCGATGGGTGTGTCCCTGGACGGCCATGTCGTCGGGCCGGACGGCGGCTTCGACTGGGCGGCGCCCGACGAGGAGCTCTTCCGGTTCGTCACCGACGAGCTCCGGCAGGTCGGCGTCCACCTGATGGGGCGACGGCTGTACGAGACGATGCTGTACTGGGAGACCGCCGACCAGGACCCCGCGCTCGACGACTCGATGCTCGAATGGGCCGCCCTCTGGAAGCCGCTTCCGAAGGTGGTGTTCTCCACCACGCTCTCGACGGTACGGGGCAACGCCCGGCTGGCCTCCGGCGGCCTCGCGGAGGAGATCGAGCGGTTGCGGGCCGCGCCGGGGGAGGGCGACATCGCGATCGGCGGCCCCACGCTCGCCGCCGAGGCGGCCGCGTCGGGACTGATCGACGAGTACCGGGTCAGGGTCCACCCGGTGCTGGTCGGCGGCGGCATTCCGTTCTTCCCGCCGCATGAGCGCCGGGTGGATCTCGAACTCGTCGAGACCCGCACGTTCAGCTCGGGAGTCCTCTACCTCCGCTATCGGGTGGCGCGCGGAGCCGTGCGCTAGACGTCGGCGATGTGCCGGGTGAGTCGTCCGGCCGGCCGCCGCTGCGAGAGGCCGCGTACCACGGCCAGCGACACCGCCGCCGCCGCGAAGCCGAGGACCGCGCCCGCCGCGACGTCGCCCGGATAGTGCACGCCGGTGTGGACACGGGAGTAGCCGACGGCGGCCGCGAGCGAGCCCAGCGGGGCCGCCGCCGGGGGCAGTACGACACCCACGGCGGTGGCGAACGCGGTGGCCGAGGCGGTGTGTCCGGAGGGGAAGGACGCCGACGCGGGCATGGGCACGTGCCGGGCCACGGCCACCTGTGCCTCCTCCCGGTCGGGGCGGTGACGGCGCACCATCCGCTTGCCGAACAGGTTCGCCGCCGCCGACGCCAGCGTGACCGACGCGACCCCGGCCAGCGCGGCGCGGCGGGGGCGGCCCGGCAGCAGGGCGAGGGCCGCCGCGACACCGAACGAGATCTTCGAGTGGTCGGCCGCGTGCGACACCATCCGCAGCGCACGGTCCAGCGCGGGGGTGGGCGTGGCGGCCACGGCCGCGTACAGCGCTCCGTCGACCGCGCGCAGGTCGCCGAGGACGGCGGGGACGGTGTTCCGGTCAGGCACGGTTCTCTCCTGGTGCGGTGAGCTCGGCGGGACCGAACGCGAGGTCGAGCAGTTTCCGCCAGTCGACGGGCGGTGCGGGGGGCGGCACGCCGGGACGGTCGCGCGGCAGCAGCACCCGTAGCGCACGGGGCCGTACCGTGCACGTGACCGGTGAGCGCAGCCAGAGCGCCTCGCCGTCCACCGCCACCGGGATCTGCGGCTCCCCGGCCGTCACCTCGACCCGCCGGGCGGTCGTCACGGTGAGCCCCGGTGCCTGTGAGCCCCGTACGGCCAGCTCCGCCGCCTGGGCCGCGTTCTCCACCCTGATCCCGATCACGCCCAGCTCACCGGTGTCGAGCCGGGGCCGCCGCCCGCCGCCGCTCAGCTCGTCGGGGGAGACGTACGGGTTGTTGCTGACCAGCAGCGCCTGCTGGTCGTCGAGCGGGGTGCCGTCCACCCGCGCGCCGAGCCGTCGTACGCCCTCCGTGGCCAGCAGGTCCGGCATCAGGTTCAGGGCGGTGCCGGTCTTGTTGTCGCGGTACTCGGGGCTCTGCACGATGTCCGCGTACACCCCGAAGGACACCGTGTTGACGAAGGGGCGGCCGGAGACGTCGCCGAGGTCGACCCGGATCTCCTCGCCGTCGGTCAGCGCGTCGAGGCAGCGGGCGGGGTCGGTGCGGTCGAGGCCGAGGTCCATGGCGAAGTGGTTGCGGGTGCCCGCGGAGATCACGAGGAACGGCAGGTGGTGCTCGGCGGCGACGGCCGCGACCTGTGCCTGAGTGCCGTCGCCGCCCGCGACACCGAGCAGGTCGGCGCCGTCGGCCACGGCCTCACGCGCCAGCTTGCCCACGTCGGCCGGCTCCGCCGGGTCCAGCAGGATCACCCGCGCGTTCAGCCGCTCCGCCCGTTCCACCAGGTCGAACCGGCCGACCTTGCCGCCGCCCGACTTCGGGTTCATGATCAGTACCGGCCGTTTCGGCCGGTGTGCCCGGGTGGGCCGCTGCGAGCGGGATGGCCGCGCCCTGCGAAGCGCCGCGCGGCCCGCGACACCCGCGACCGACCAGCACACGGCGGAGATCAGCGCGATCAGCCACAGACCGCTTCGCGTGAGGAACACCAGGACGCCGACCGGCGCGGCGACCGCCACCAGCGCGCCGAGCAGCCGCACCACGCCGCGCCGGGCCACGAACCACCAGACGCCCGCGGCGCAGAGCACCAGCCCGACGATCCCGGCCACGGCCACGAGCAGACCGCCGCCGCCCACCGCGAGCAGCAGCACCACCACGGCGCCGATCGCCGCCACCACGGCGCACCGCGCGAGCAGCCGGGCTGCCAGCCCCGGCCGGAACCGCGCCTTCAGTGCCCCGCCCATGAAGCCCTCCCGGAGGATCTCGGTCCGTCCCGCACCACCAGCCTGGCGCAGTGTCCCCGGTGGCGGCCGTCCCGGACGGCTGTACGGGTGAGCCACCCGCGGCCGGAGCGAGGCAGCGCCAGGAGACACCGCCTCGTGGCGTGGAGATCATGTCACCCGGTCACCGACCCGTGGTGCACGGGGTGGCGATGGTCAAGTCCGGATCGCGGGTGGTCAGGTGGCTGACCAGTTCGGCCGGGGCGGCGGGGCCGCCTGAGATCTCGGCGCGCCCTTGACGTGCTCGGAACAGTCAATGCATTATTCCACTAGTTCATTGGTTGAAAGCGGGGGATCACTCGTGGCGTTCGCCTTCCGGATCGATCGGTCCAGTGGGGTGCCGAGCTACGTGCAGGTCGTGCAGCAGGTTCAACAGGCTCTCAGGCTGGGGCAGTTGGAACCCGGTGATCGTCTGCCGACCGCTCGTGCGGTCGTCGAGGCGACCGCGCTCAACCCCAACACCGTGCTCAAGGCGTACCGCGAGCTGGAGTCCCAGGGCCTGGTCGAGACCCGGCGCAGGCACGGGACGTTCATCACCGGCACGCTGGGCGCCTCGTCCGGCGACTCGCCCTGGCGGGCGGAGCTGGCGGACGTGGCCGCGCGCGCCCGTGCGGCGGGGCTGGAGCGCGAGGATCTCGCCGCGCTGTTCGCCGCCGTGGTCGAAGACCTCTACTCACCGACGTACTCACCGAAGGAACCCGATGTCGTTCC
Source organism: Streptomyces sp. NPDC090119 (assembly GCF_044747085.1). Taxonomy (NCBI): domain Bacteria; kingdom Bacillati; phylum Actinomycetota; class Actinomycetes; order Kitasatosporales; family Streptomycetaceae; genus Streptomyces; species Streptomyces sp. NPDC090119. Next base: position 903,399 of record NZ_JBIVDK010000001.1, read on the forward strand.
CCCTCAGCAGCCCTGAAGCGGCGCTCGCCGCGGACGGCGTCAGACGGAGATACCGGCGCGGCGGTCCCGACGCGCTCGACGGCTGCGCCTTCGCCGTCCCCGCCGGGGTCGTCTGCGCCCTCGTCGGACCGAACGGCGCGGGCAAGTCGACCCTCCTGGAGCTGGCGGCCGGACTGCAGCGTCCCACCTCCGGCTCCGTCGAGGTCTTCGGCGGGCCCGCGCGCATCGGCCATCCGCGAGTCGCCTACCTGGCCCAGGACCGCCCCCTGTTCCCCCGGTTCACGGTCGCCGAGACGCTCCGCCTGGGCGCACGGCTCAACGAGGGCAACTGGGACGCCGAACTGGCGGAGAGATTCGCCGACCCCTCCCGCTTCGGCAAGGCCGCCCGCGTCGGCAGCCTGTCCGGCGGCGAACGGACCCGGATCGCCCTGGCCCTCGCCCTCGGCAAGCGGGCCGACCTGCTGCTGCTCGACGAGCCGATGGCGGACCTGGACGTGCTCGCCCGCCAGGAGCTGATGGGCCTGCTCATGGCGCATGTCGCCGACACCGGCGCCACGGTGATCATGTCGTCGCACATCCTGTCCGAGCTGACCGACGTCTGCGACCACCTGCTGCTCCTGGACCGCGGCACGGCCCGGCTCTGCGGCGACATCGACGAACTGACCGACTCCCACGCCGTGGTGGCCTTCGCCGGGGGCGCCGAGCGGCTCGACGGCCACCCCGTCGTCGAGTCCCGGCCCGCCGGGCGTGGCACCAGCGCCCTGATCCGCCGCGAGCGTCCGCTGCCCGCCGACTGGGAGGTCCGGCCGCCTGCCGTGGAGGAGCTGGTGCTCGCCCACCTCACCGGCTCCTCCCTGCCCGTCTCGACACCGCACCGCAAGGACACCGCCGCATGAGCGCCGCCATCGCCGCCGCACCGAAGTCAGCACGGCGGCCCGGCCGCCTCCGGCCACTCGCCGGGATCGCCCTGCGCCAGTACTGGATCGCCGGCGCGATCCTGCTGCTGCTCGCCCTGTGCATCGGCGTCCAGATCGTGTACCACTACCAGGGCTGGGCCGACGCGATAGCCCTGCGTGACCATGTCGGCAGCGAGGCGTACCACTTCGGGCGCTACACGGATGACGCCCACACCATGACGGCGAGGCTCATGGATGACGGCACCATGCTCGCCTTCCAGCCCGCCCTGCTCGCCGCGCTCCTCACCGGTGTGCTGACCGCACGTGAATGGGAGTCCCGGCGTGTGGTCCTCGCCCTCACCCAGACGGTCACCCCCCGGCGCTGGTTCGGCGTCCGCTGGGCCGTCCTGGCGGCGATCCTCGTGGTGCTGACCGTCCCGCTGGTGGCGCTGTACCGGATGAGTGTCGTCCACGCCTTCCACCTCGACCTGCTCACCTACGGCGCCGAACGGCAGAACGCGTACTACACGATCGGCCCCGTCACCGTCGCGTACGTGGTCCTCGGCGTCGCCGCCGGTGCCCTGACCGGTACCCTGCTGCGGCGCCTGTGGCCCACGCTCCTCGCCGCCCCGCTCCTGACCTGGCTGGTGGCAGCCCTGCTCGTCCGCTCGCGCGCGATGCTGCTGCTCGACCTCCCCGTGCTCGCCAAGGTCGACGGATACCACCCCGGCGCCGTATTCGGTCTGATGTTCTATGACGCGCTGCCGCAGGACGCCTACCTCACCAACGCCCTGGACACCGGCGACTACTGGCCGTTCCAGATCGCCTCCAGCACGCTGGTGCTGGCGGTGGCGGCGCTGTTCGTCCTGGCCTCCTTCCGCGTCATCCGGCGCCGCACGGCCTGATCCGTACGCGGTTCCGCCCCGGCGGCGACGATCGCCGGGGCGGAACCCCGCCCGGAGTGCGCCCCGCCAGCACCTTGCGCATGCTGGTTAGGGGAGGTGCCATGGAAGGCGACGCCCGACGCGAGCGCACCCTTGAGACCTGCCCGGAGGCCATGCGCGTGGCCTGCGAGGCCCTTGCCGCATCACCCCTGGCGATCCTCGTCCTCGATGACGAGCTGCGTGTCACCGAGTGCAACGAGGCCGCGCACCGCCTGCTGTCGAGCACCGCCGAGGACCTGACCGGCCAGGTGCTCACCGACGTGCTCCCGCTGCGCGACCCCGAGGCGGAGACGGCCGACGCGCGCGAGGTACGTACCAGCGGCGTCGCCTCCCTGAACCGGCTCGTCCGCACCCGCCACACGCTCCGGCAGCGCCCCAGGACCCTGGCGCTCTCCTTCTTTCCGGCGCCGCCCGGCCAGGAGGGTGCCGGGCTCGTCTGCACGATCGCCGACATCACCCCCGACGAGACGGACCGGGCCGGTGCCGACCCGCTGCGCCGCCTGGCGGCCATCCAGGGCGAGGTGGGGGAGACGCTCGACCACGACACCACCTGCACCGAACTCGCCGAGGCACTCGTCCCCGGCGCCGCCGACACCGTCGTCATCGCCCTCGCCGAACACCTCACCCAGGGCGAACCCCCGCCGCTGGCCCCGCACCACCCCGAGCCGCTGTGCCCGATCGCGTGCGGCGGCGTCCCCGAGGACAGCCGCATCTGGCCCGCCGACCAGCGGCTCTTCGCCCCGCTCCTGGCCGCCCGGACACCACGCGCCACCGACACCGAGGCCGACCCCGGCTGGCTGGACACCGAACCCGGACTGAAACGCCTGCTGCGCGCGGCCGGAGCGCACGCGCTGCTCGCCGCCCCGATCACCCGGCAGGGCACCGTACTCGGCCTGCTGCTGCTCTACCGGGGCGAGACACCGGCGCCGTTCTCCGCCGAGGACATCGCCCTCGTGGAGAAGGTCTGCGCGCACACGGCACGGTGCCTGGACCACGCCCGGCGCTTCCACCGCGAACACACCATCGCGCTGGCCATCCAGCACTCGCTGCTGCCCCGACAGCCACCGACGGGTGCCGCGCTCGACATCGCGGACCTGCGGTTGCCCGGCGAGGAGAGCGGGGGCGGCTGGTTTGACGTGATGCCGCTGTCCGGCGCCCGTACCGGCCTCGCGGTCGGACAGGTCACCGGGTTCGGCGTGCGGACGGCCACCACCATGGGCGAGCTGAGAACCGCCGGGCGTTCCCTCGCCACGCTCGACCTCCAGCCCGGCGAACTGCTGGCGCGGCTGAGCCGTACGACCGCCACCCTGGCCCGCGACCGGAGCGCGGACCAGCGGAAGTCCGGCCCCCTGCGCGCCGGGTGCACCTACGCGGAGTGGGACCCGCTGTCCTGCGAGGTCACCGTCGCGCGGGCGGGCGGGCCCGAGATCGTGCTCGTCCGCCCCGACGGCACCATCGACACCATCGCCAGCCCCGAGGGCCCCCACCTCGGCGGTCCGGCCGAGCCGATCCCGTCCGTCACCGCCGCCGTCCCGCCCGAGTCGCTGCTGATCCTGCACACCCCCGGCCTCACCGACGACCCCGGCGCCGTCCCCGGCCTGCTGCGCGAGGCGCTGGACCGGCTCCCCGACACCGCCGACGGCGTCGACCCACGGGCCCTCTGCGACGAACTGGACGCCCTGCTCACCTCCCACCCGCGCGCGATCGAGGCGCAGGTACTGGTGTGCCGGGTCATGGCCTTCCCCCGCGAACGCGTGGCGACCCTCTCCCTGCCCGACGGCCCCCAGGCCGCCGAGGCCGCCCGCGCCTGCTGCGAGCGGTACCTCAGCGAGTGGGGGCTGGACGACGACGTCCGCTTCAACGGCCAGCTGATCGTCAGCGAGTTCGCCGGAAACGCGGTCCGTCACGGCTCCCCGCCCGCCCGCCTCCGCCTCATCTTCGACCAGGCCCTCACCATCGAGGTCTCCGACGCGGGCGGCAACGCACCTCTGCTCCGGCACGCGCAGGAGGGCGACGAGGGCGGACGCGGGCTGTTCATCGTCTCCCAGCTCGCGGACCGGTGGGGGACCCGCTACGACAGCGGGGGCGGGAAGACGATCTGGGCGGAGGTGGACACGCCGGGGGAGCGGGACGAGGAGGAGGGGAGCAGCGGGGGAAGCTCTCCGCGCTGATCCCTGTAGAGTCCCCGGGGGGAGTGATGCGGGGGTGGTTGAGTCGGCCGAGTACGACGAAGCTGCTCCGCGTATCCGAGAGTATCTGGAGCGGTTCGAGCGGGCGGTCGCGCAGGTGCGTCTCACACACGGTGATCGCCCGGTGGACGAGGTCCGGCTTGCTCTCGCCGAGGCGTTCGCGTCGGAGTGCCTGGTCGTGTGGAGCGAGGTGACAGACGACGCGGCTCGCCGTATCGCCGAGGCGGGGAGTGGTGAGTCCTTCGGATGATGTGCTTGCGCTTCTCGATGAGGCGTGGGACGACGAGGTCGGGTTTCTCGGGAAGCTTCGGGCGGGGGAGTTCGATGCCGAGGCCGGGGCCGCTTACGTGGCATTGTTCGCCCGCATTCCGCCAGTTGGAGAGACTGTGGATTCCCGGCTCGTCCAACTCATCTGGTTTGCGCCCATGTTCATCGAGTGGCAGTCGGAGCGTGCTGGGGGCGGGGCCGAGTTGAGTCGGATCTCCACGCAGGTTCAGGAGGCCGTTGCGGAAATCCTTGGGATGCCGTAGTCGGGTTCAGCCCAGGGGGAGGGCGTCCGTGTAGCCGTTCGTAGGACGGTGGATCTTCTTCAAGGTGCGGGCGGTCAGGGCTACTTCGGCTGATGCGGTGCCGAGGGTGCCGTGGGGGTGCCAGACGCCTGTCACCGTGACCCAGGTGTCCGGCTTCGGGGGTGGGGTGCCGTAGACGCGGACCTTCACCGACTGGGCGTCCGCTGCGCAGCAGTTGATGATGAGGCGGGTCAGGTACCAGCCGCCGCCCCGGCCCGCGGGGGTCGCGAAGCCTGTCATCCGTACGGTGCGGATGCGGATCGCCTTCGTGTGGTCCTCGCGTACGCGGTCCGTGAAGTCGCCCAGGGTGAGGGGGAGGGGGGACGTGGTGGGGAGGGGGTCGAAGTCCTGGGGCTGGGTGGTGGTGGACTTCGGGGCTTCCCGGGCCGCCGTGTACGCGCCGAGTGCGGGTGGGGCCCAGAGGGCGAGGCTGAGAATGGGGAGGAACAGGAGCCAGGCGGTGCGGGGTGGGAGGTGGTTGTCGTCGTGGCGTGTGCGGCGGTACCACGACCATGCCTCCGCCAGCCCGAGCGTCAGGAGTACGGCGCCGGAGGCGATCAGCAGCGGGCGCATGCCTGCCTTGACGTAGCGCAGATACAGGTCGGAGAAGAGCGAGACCCGCAGCAGCGCGAGGCCGCCGAGGGCGAGCAACGCCGCCTGTACGGGACGCTTCACAGCAGGACCCCTCCGATCGCCGCGCTGCACACGGTTGCCACGAGCGCGGTCGCGGCGGAGAACCGTACGGCGAAGGCCCGCCCGAAGGTCCCCGCCTGCAGGGCGATCAGCTTCAGGTCGACCATGGGGCCCACCACCATGAACGTCAGCCGTGCCACCGGTGAGAACCCGGTCAGCGAGGCCGCCACGAACGCGTCCGCCTCCGAACACACCGCCAGCACGACGGCCAGCCCCGCCAGGAACGGCACCGACAGCCAGGCCGAGCCGGTGAACGCGTCGAGTACGGCGGGCGGTACGGCCACGTTGAAGGTGGCGGCGGCCAGGGCGCCCACGACGAGGAACCCACCCGCGTGCAGGAAGTCGTGCTGGAAGCCGCCCCGGAACTCCGCCCAGCGGCTGTGCCCGTGCCGGTGCCCGGTGTGCCGTACGTTCGGCCGCAGCCACTCCGCCTTACCGCGCCAGAGCCAGAGCCAGCCCATCAGGGCCGCGACGACCAGCGAGGCCAGCAGCCGGGCCAGCACCATCATGGGCCGACCGGGGAAGGCCACCGCCGTCGCGGTCAGCACGATCGGGTTCACGGCCGGGGCGGAGAGCAGGAAGGCGAACGCGGCCGCCGGTTCCACGCCGCGCCCGATCAGGCTGTTCGCCACCGGCACCGACGCGCACTCACACCCCGGCAACACCACCCCGGCGACCCCCGCCACCGGCACCGCCAGCGCGGGCCATTTCGGCAACAGCCGGGTGAACACGGACGCCGGTACGAACGCGTTGATCGCCCCCGACAGCGCCGTACCGAGCAGCATGAACGGCACGGCCTGCAAGAACACGGCCAGCGCGACGGTCCGCCACGCCTGCACGACCGGGGCGTCGCCCCACCGGCCGACGAGGAAGACCGCCGCGCCGGGTAGTAGGGCAGCGCCGAGCAGGATCAACGGCCAATACCGCAGCCAGCCCGGCGGGGCGGGAGCCGCCCGGGCATGGTCCGCCGTCTCCTGCATCCACCCACCACCCCTGCCACCCGCTACTCATCTGATCGGATCAACATAGCGACCGCGCCTCCTGGTGCCGTCTCGAGGGCTGCTGACAGGGGCCGCGGCGTACGGTGGCCGGGTGGCAAACGATGATCTGGGGCGGACCCTGCGCCGTCTGCGGCGGCTGGCATCCTTGACGCAGGAGGAGCTTGCTGCCCGCTCCGACGTGTCCGTGGACGTGATCCGCCAGTTGGAACAGGGGCGAAAGCACTCCGCCCGTCTTCCTACGCTGCACGCGCTGGCCAACGGCCTGGGCGTGGAGCTGACCACGCTGCTGGGCGATCCGCCCGCCGTCTCCTCCGGAGAGAACGACGGACCGCGATTCGTGGCGATGCGGCGCGCGGTCATGCCGGTGCTGTGGGGCCCTGAACCCGCCCCACCGACGGCGCACTTCTCCCTCGACCGGCTGCGTGAGCAGATCGCGGAGGGCTGGACGCAGTATCACTCCGCCGAGTTCGACACCGTGATGAAGGCGCTCCCGGACCTGATCTCGGACGCGCGTACGGCGACCGCCTCGGCGGACGAGGACGTGCGCGGTGGGTCCATGTGGGTGCTTCGGCCGGAGTCCGGGGCAGGGCAATGGACCTCGCGGGCTCCTGGGCGGCTCACCGTGCTGATGCCGCGCGAGCGGGTGTGTGAGGAGCCCTAGGCCGATTACCTCCCCCAAAGAGGGACCCCGGGTTTGTTCGCCCTCAGGGCGGACACCCGCCCGTTACGCCCCTGGCGGGAGACGGATGTGGACCGCATCCACCTCCTGGGGCCGGAGTATGGAGGTGTGGTCTATGACTGCCGAGAACATGTGGAGCTATGGCCCGACCGCTGGGCACACGCCGGACGCTGATCTGAGCGGGTACAAGGTCGAGGCGCTCGACGGGCACATCGGCAAGGTGGACAAGCACTCGAACGACGTGGGGGAGCAGTACATCGTCGTGGACACCGGGGTGTGGATCTTCGGTAAGGAGGTGCTGCTGCCGGCCGGGACGATCACCGGGATCGACCACGAGGAGCGCACCCTGCACGTGGCGCAGACCAAGGACCAGATCAAGGACGCGCCCGAGTTCGACAAGGACAAGCACCTGGGCGACGCGGCGTACCGGGACCAGATCAGCGGTCACTACGGCCAGTACGGCCCGGGACACTGAGCGGGACTCTCCCATGTGCAGGAGCAGGGCCCGGTGGTCCGGGGGAACGACCGCCGGGCCCTGCTCCCGTGCCCGTACTCAGCCTGACTCTGTACGAGACTTCTACAGCAATGTAGATAATGATGGTGAGCGGGGCCGTCCGGTCCCGGTCGCCGCTCGCCCCGCTGGGAGGAACCGCATCCGATGTTCGGCTTGAGTGAAATCGCCCTGCTCCTCATCGTGTTGATCGCCCTCCTCGGCGTGCGGAAGCTGCCCGGACTCGTCCGCTCCGCCGGTCAGGCCACCCGCATCTTCAAGAGCGAGTCCCGCGCCCTCCGCACCCAGGACGCCCCGGCCACGACGGGACCCGTCGTAGAGGGCACCGTCCTGCCCCGCGACGAACGGAGCTGACCCACCCGCGGCCTACGATCTATCCACGGCGGAAGGGACAGGAGCGGGCGTGGACGACCAGCGGCGTACCCGGCGACGGGGGCAGGGCGAGTTGGAGGGGCTGGTGCTCTCCGCCCTGCGCGAGGCCCGTACGCCCGCGTCCACCGGCTGGGTGCAGGAACACCTCGGCGGCGACCTCGCCTACACCACCGTCATCACCATCCTCACCCGCCTGCTCGCCAAGGGCGCCGTCACCCGCGAACGCGCGGGCCGCTCCTTCGTGTGGACCCCGGTGTCGGACCAGGCGGGCCTGGCCGCGCACCGGATGCGCAAGGTGCTCGACGGCGAGAGCGACCGTGAGGCGGTGCTGTCCCGCTTCGTCACCTCCCTGGAACCGGACGACGAGCGTCTCCTGCGGCACCTGCTGGGCGAGTCGGGCCCGGACGGAGAAGGCTGAGAGTCCATGGGCGTGTTCGTCCTGCTGCCGCTGGTGCTCCCGCTGACGGCATGGCCGGTCGCCCGGCTGGCCGAACAGCGGCTGCACCCCCGCGCCGCGACCTGGCTGCTCACCGTCACCGCCTGCGCGCTGGCCCTGTGCAGCACGCTCTGCCTGACCCTGCTCATGGTGGTCGGCACCGCCCAACTCCCCGGCAACCCACTGCCGGACGCCTGGTCGGACGACGAGGTGCGCGAGGCCGTCCCGTACGACGAGGTCGCGGGCCAGGCCGCGATCCCCGCCCTGCTCGCCGTGCTCGCGGGCTGCTCTCGTGTGCTCTGGCGGCATCTACGGGTACGGCGACGCGCCGAGCGGAGCCTCGCGGGTCTGCCCCGGCGTACGGTCGCCGTACTGCCCGACCCGGAGCCCTACGCGTACGCCCTGCCGGGGCGGGGCCGGGGGCGGGTGGTGGTGTCGACCGGCCTGCTGACCCGGTTGGCCGCACAGGAGCGGCGGGCGCTGTTCGCGCATGAGCGGGCGCATTTGGCGGGCGGGCACCACCGGTTCCTGTTGCTGGTCCAACTGGCCGCGCGGGCCAACCCGTTCCTACGTCCGTTGCGTACCGCCGTGTCGTACACCGTGGAGCGGTGGGCCGACGAGGAGGCGGCCGGGGTGGTGCGCAGTCGGCGGACGGTGGCCCGCGCCATCGGCCGGGCGGCGCTGATCTCACGGCCGCACCCCGTCCTGGCCGGGTTCGCCGCCCCGGGGCCGGTACCGCGTCGCGTGGCCGCCCTGTTGGGGCCCGCGCCCGCCGTGCATGCGTGGCCCTCGCTGTTCACGGCCGTGGGAGTGGCGGCTTGGGCAGCCGCGGCCGGGACGATGATCTCGGCGCTGTCCTCGGCCAATTCGGCGGTGACGCTCTTCCTGGTGCTGAAGGCGGCCACCCCGTTGTAGCGGTGGCCGCCCCGCGGAACTCGGCGTCTCAGAGGTCGAACTCGTGCGGCGGCAGGCCGAGGGCGAAGCACGCCTCGCGGACCACGGCCTGCTCGTCCTTGTCGAAGTCGCCGTCCGCGCCGCCGATCACGATGCCGATCTGGATGACGGCACGCGCCTCGGCGGGCTTCTTCTTCGCCTTGGCGATCTCCTGGAGCACGCTGACCTTGCCGAAGTCGTAGTCGGCGGTCAGCCTGCCGAGGTTGTCCTCGAACCGGCGCTGCAGATCCATCGCATCGAAGTTCTGCAACACCTCGTTACCGGCGATGAGTTGGGCGACCCGGCGCCGCTCGGACGGGTCCACCGTGCCGTCGGCGGCCGCCACCAGCGCGCACATCGCCATCGACGCGTCGCGGAAGGCACCGCTCTTGAGGTCGTTCTTCCGTGCCACCAGCTGCGTCTGCATGGTGGCGGCGGATTCCTTGAATCGGTCCCACAGGGCCATGATCACTCCAGATCTCGAAACGGAAGGAGCCGTGCCACTGCCCGGCCCCCAAGTGTCCCTCGTCGCAGGGAAGTTCCTCAGCCCTCGTCTTCGTCGCCCTCGAAGAAGTCGCCCACCTCGTCGACGACTTCGGCCGCGACCATGCCGCCGACCACACCGACCGCCAGTCCGGCCGCGCCCGCCGCGACAGCGGTACCCATGCCGGGGCCGGAGCCGTGGCGGCTTTCGTGGTGGACGTGATGGGGCTCGGCGTACACCGCGCCCCGGTTCTGCAGCAGTTGGCGGAACCAGCCGTCGACCAGCGTGTTCCAGTCCACGCCCGCGGTGTCGTGGGTGACCGTGAACCGGCCGAGCGTGTCATGGCCGCCGCCCAGGAAGCCGCCCCGCTTGTCCGCCTCCACCACGACCTCCATGCCACCGGAGTGGGCGAGGAAGGTCAGCTCGAACTCGCTTGCTTCGTTGGAGAATTGCGGCGCTGGGGTCAGCTCGATCTCCTGGTAGAAGGGGAGTCGCTGGCCCGTACCGCCGATGCGGCCGTACTCCAGGTCGGCCGACCTGAAGCCGAAGCCCAGCTGGCCCAACGCCTCCAGGACCGCCTCCTGGGCCGGTAGCGGACGGACGGCCAGCGGGTCCAGGTCGCCCTTGTCCCGCGCCCCGGTGACCGCCAACTCGGTACGCACGCCCAGCACGACGCCGAGCGGCTGCCCGTACAACTCGGTGACCGGGGTCTCCCACGGCAGCGGAACGTCGAACCGCACCGCGCGCTGCTCAGCCTCCCCGAGCCGGAACCCGCCGCCCACGCTGAACCGTTCGAAGACGACCGAGCCCTCGCTCTCACCATCCGCGTGCTCGGCCTCCACCCGGGCGACCAGTTCCAGCGTGATGTGGTCGACGTCGACCGAGGCGGACCCGCCCGTGAGGCGGACCTCTCCCGACAGTGTGCCGCCGGGCAGCACGGCACCGGGGTCCAGGACGGTGTCCACCGCGGGCCCTCCCACGCCGAGCGAGCCGAGCAGCCTCTTGAACACCATGTGGCGTCCACTCCCTTTCCTGCTTCTACAAGTGTGTAGAAGCATAGGCCGGGTCGGGGGCCCGGTCCACCGACGAACCGGGGTGGCACTGACGTTCCACCAGCCCGGATGCGACGATCACGGCATGCCCGAGATGAAGCCCGCCCCTTGCCGGATCGTGGTGTGCCGGGACTGCTGCTGCGGCAGTCCCAAGGTGACCGGGGTCGACCATGCCGCGCAGACCGCCCGGCTCGCCGAGTGTGCGCCCATACGAATCTCCGAGTGCCTCGACGTGTGCGACCAGGCCAATGTGATCGTCGTCCAGCCCTCCGCCGCCGGGCGCACCGCCGGGGGCCGGCCGGTGTGGCTCGGCCTCGTCAACGACCCCGACGCCACCGAGGACGTCCTCGGCTGGGTGCGGGACGGCGGACCGGGTGTCGCCCCGCTGCCGGACATCCTCGAGCTGTACGCCTTCAAGCCCCCACGTCGACCGTAACTCGCCTATGGCACAACGGAGTTGACGCACACCCCTGGTCCCCCCGCACCCCCTGGGCTACCGTCGGTAACACCTGCCGACGGCGACCGTCAGCACGTCCTCCCCGCCTCGTCGGCCTTCGTTCGTCACCCGCACCGCCGGTACCCCGTGGACGAAACTCTGACGAAAGGCAGCCATGGACCACCCCATCGCTCCCGCAGGGATCACCCGTCGCCGCGCCCTCACCGTCACCGGCGGGATGCTCGCCGGGGCCACGCTGGCCGCCCATGCCTTCCCGGCGTTCGCCGGGGAGGCGCAGGACGCGGACGCGATCGTCGTCGGACATGGCCTCGCGGGACTGGTCGCCACGGCCGAACTCGCCGCCGCCGGACGCAAGGTGCTGCTGCTGGACCAGGAACCCGAGGCGAGTCTCGGCGGGCAGGCGTTCTGGTCGTTCGGCGGGCTGTTCTTCGTCAACTCCGACGAACAGCGGCTGATGGGCGTCAAGGACACCCGCGACCTGGCCTGGCAGGACTGGCTGGGCAGCGCCGGGTTCGACCGGGGCGTGGACGATCCGGCGGGCCAGGACCACTGGGCGTACAAGTGGGCCGAGGCGTATGTGGACTTCGCGTCCGGGGAGAAGCGGTCCTGGCTCGCGGGGCTGGGTGTGCAGTGGTTCCCGATCGTCGGCTGGGCCGAGCGCGGCGGCGGCCTCGCGGACGGGCACGGCAACTCGGTGCCGCGCTTCCATGTCACCTGGGGCACCGGTCCGGCCGTGGTCGAGCCCTTCGAGAAGAAGGTGCGGGCGGCCGTGGCGGCCGGGAAGGTCTCCTTCAGATTCCGGCACCGGGTCGACGGCATCGTCACCACCGGGGGTGTCGTGACCGGCGTACGCGGTGCCGTGCTCGAACCCAGCGGCGCGGCCCGCGGCAGGCCCAGCTCCCGTACCGCGATCGGGGAGTTCGAGCTGCGGGCGCCGGTCGTGGTCGTCACCTCCGGCGGGATCGGCGCCAACCACGACCTCGTACGCCAGAACTGGCCCGCCCGGCTCGGGACGCCACCCAAGAACATGGTCACCGGGGTGCCCGCGCACGTCGACGGGCGGATGCTCGCCATCACCGAGCGAGCGGGCGGGCGGATCGTCAACCCCGACCGGATGTGGCACTACACCGAGGGGCTGCGCAACTACGACCCGATCTGGCCCGGCCATGGCATCCGCATCCTGCCCGGGCCGTCCTCCATGTGGTTCGACGCCACCGGCAAGCGCTTCGGCACCCCCGACATCCCCGGATACGACACGCTGCACACTCTCGGCTCGATCACCGCGTCCGGCCACGACTACTCATGGTTCGTGACCACACAGAAGATCATCGCCAAGGAGTTCGCGCTGTCCGGCTCGGAGCAGAACCCGGACCTCACCAACAAGAACGTCTGGCAGCTGCTGTCCCGGATCTGGCAGACGCCCGAACCGATCGAGAAGTTCAAGAAGAACGGCGCCGACTTCGTGGTCGCCACCACGCTGTCCGAGCTGGTGGCCGGGATGAACAAGCTGACCGGCGACAACCTGATCGACCTGGCCCGGCTGAAGCGGCAGATCGAGGCCCGCGACCGGGAGATGGACAACCCGTACACCAAGGACGTCCAGGTCATGGGCATCCGCAACGCCCTCTCCTACATCGGGGACTCGCTCAGCCGGACCGCCCCCGCCCACAAGATCCTCGACCCGTCGGCGGGCCCGCTGATCGCCGTACGGCTCAACGTGCTCACCCGCAAGACCCTCGGCGGGCTCCAGACCGACCTCTCCGGGCGCGTGCTGAACGCCTCCGGCGAACCGGTTCCGGGGCTTTACGCGGCCGGGGAGGTCGCGGGCTTCGGCGGCGGGGGAGTGCACGGCTACCGCTCGCTGGAGGGCACCTTCCTCGGCGGCTGCCTCTTCTCCGGACGCCAGGCGGGCCGGGCGGCCGCCGCAGCGACGGCTGTGTGAGCAGCCCACATGGTCCCGGCCGGGGCGAGCCGAAATCCCGTGGAGTCCACCTATGTGGCGTGGAATGCTCTGCGGTGACCGTCGGTGTAGGGGAAGGCTATGAACGTGTACGTACCGTCATCCGCGCGAGCTCTCGATGACGACGAGCGTGAGCTCGTGGAGCTGGCGCGCCGCACGATCGACGCGCACACCGATGCCGGGCCCGACGAGGACGGGACCCACACGATGGGCGCCGCGGTCATGGCCGCCGACCACCGGATGTTCGCCGGTGTGAACCTCTACCACTTCACCGGCGGCCCCTGCGCCGAACTCGTGGCGCTGGGGGCCGCGCGAGCTCAGGGCGCCCGCCAGATGCGCTGCATCGTCGCCGTGGGAAACCACGGGCGCGGGGTCGTCGGCCCGTGCGGGCGCGATCGGCAGGTCTTCGCGGACTACTACCCCACCATGCGCGTCATCGTGCCCACGCCCGCGGGGCTCAGGTCCGTGCTCGCCGCCGACCTGATGCCGCTGACCCAGCGATGGACCCCGGAGGGCATGCAGGAGCTCGACCCGTCGCTCTACCAGGACCCCGAGTCGGCCGGTCCGCCGGTCATCCGGTTCAACCCGCGCTATCTCGACGACGTCCGCTCCGGCGCCAAGACCAGGACCACCCGCTTCCGGGACCCCGCCCAGCTCGGACCGGCCCGGCTGGTGTTCGAGAGCGACCCCGAGGTCGTCCTGTCGGCGGAGGTGACCGACATCAGGCACTGCCTGGTCAGCGACCTCACCGACCAGGACGCCCGGGCCGAGGCGCTGACGACCGCGGCCGAACTCCGGGAAGTCCTCACGCGCCACTACCCGGAGCTGGCGGGGACGGACGAAGTCGACGTGATCACCTTCCGGACCTGAGCACCTCTGCGCCAGATCACCCGCCAGTCCCAGCTGAAGCCAAACACGGATTCGACGGCAGGGGTGAATATCTGCCGGTGTCAAGGCCCCGTAAGCGCGGTTTTTGCGTGATCACGTGGACGGGACGGGACAAGAAGCGGCGATTTGGCGGCGACTCGGGGCATCACCGACCATAGGGCTCGGCCCGGTGCCCCGGGAGGGCCGCTCACCTGGCCTTTTCCGTGAGCCAGGTCACCGCCCGTCCCCCTCTGGCCCGGTCACGGCCAGTTCCGCGAGAGGTAACCCCCAGCCATGCAGGTCACCGGGACCGCTCCGCCGTCGGCTCCGGCGACGGGCCCCCTCGGCGCCCCGGCCGAGGAGCCGGGCGGCAACGCGAACAAGCACGCCCGCCGCTTCGGGCTGCCCGTCGCCACCGCCCTGGTCATGGGCAACATCATCGGCGGAGGCATCTTCCTGCTCCCCGCCTCCGTCGCCCCCTACGGCACGGTCAGCCTGGTCGCCCTCGGCGTCCTCACGGTCGGCGCCATCGCGCTCGCCCTGGTCTTCGGCCGCCTCGCCCAGCGCGACCCGCGCACCGGCGGCCCGTACGTCTACGCCCGCGAGGCGTTCGGCGACTTCGCCGGGTTCCTCGCGGCCTGGGCGTACTGGATCACCACCTGGGTGTCCAACGCCGCGCTCGCCGTCGCCGCCGTGGGCTACCTCGACGTACTGATCCCGGTCAGCCACCACCGCTGGACCGCGTGCCTGGCCGCCCTGGTCATCCAGTGGCTGCCGGCGCTCGCCAACTTCGCGGGCACCCGCTGGGTCGGCGCCGTACAGCTGGTCTCCACCGTGCTGAAGTTCGTACCGCTGCTGCTCGTGGCGGTCGGCGGACTGTTCTTCTTCGACCCGGACAAGCTGGGCCCGTTCAACGCGGGCGGGGGCAGCCCGCTCGGGGCCATCTCCGCCTCCGCCGCGCTGCTGCTGTACTCCTACCTCGGTGTGGAGTCCGCCGCCGTCAGCGCGGGCGAGGTCCGCGATGCCCGCCGCAACGTCGGCCGGGCCACCGTGATCGGCACCGTGGGCGCCGCCGTCGTCTACCTCCTCGGTACGGTCTCCGTCTTCGGCACCGTCTCCCACAGCAGCCTGGTGAAGTCGACCGCGCCGTTCTCCGACGCCGTGAACTCGATGTTCGGCGGCACCTGGGGCGGCTGGGCCGTGGCGCTCGCCGCGCTGGTCTCGATGACCGGCTGCCTCAACGGCTGGACCCTGCTCAGCGCGCAGACCCCGTACGCCGCCGCGCGCGACGGGCTCTTCCCGGCCGCCTTCACGCGGCGCCGTCGCGGGGTGCCGACCGTCGGCGTCGGGGTCACGGTCGTCCTGTCCTCGCTGCTGACCGTCTACAACTTCATGGCGGGCTCGGCGCACGTCTTCGAGGTGCTGGTGCTGGTCACCACCTTCACGGCGACCGTCCCCTACCTGCTGGCCACGGCCGCGCAGCTCTACCACCTCGCGTCCGGCCGCCGTGACGCCGTCGACGGACGGCGACTGGTGCGCGACATGGTGATCGCCGCCGTCGCCGCGGGCTTCTCCATCTGGCTGGTCGCGGGCGCGGGCTACGCGGCGGTCTACCAGGGCGTGCTGTTCCTGTTCGTCGGCATCCTCGTCTACGCCGTGATGGCCGGACGGCGGCGCCGCTCCGAAGGCTGATCAGCCACCCGAAGCCCGGCGGCCTCCCCTGGAGACCGCCGGGCTTCGTCGTACCCGGCACCCGCACAAGCGGATCGCCTCCTACCGCTAGTGCCGGTGATCTTCGACTGCGTACGGTGGCCCACCGATGACGGGCCTCGCGGGTGGGAGTGAGCAGACGGTGCAGCCGACGTTCGTACTGGTGCATGGCGCCTTCGCCAATTCCTTCTCCTTCGCCCCGCTCCAGGCCGAGCTGGGGCTGCTCGGGCACCGCTCGGTCGCCGTCGACCTGCCCGGCCACGGGTTCGCCGCCACGTATACGCACGCCTACCAGGCACCGCAGGACCCGGAGGGACTGGCCACCGCGCCGGGTGCGATCAAGGGCGTCACCCTCGCCGACAACACCGCCCATCTGATCGGGGTGCTGGAGCGGGCCAAGGCGAACGGCCCCGTCGTCCTCGTCGCGCACAGCCGGGGCGGCGTCACGGCCACCGCCGCCGCCAACGCCCGGCCGGACCTGATCGACCGGCTGGTGTACGTCTCGGCCTGGGCCCCGGTCGCGCTGGAGGCGAGCCAGTACTACGCCGAGCCGGAGATGGCCACGGCCGACCCCGCCTCGCTCGCCCTCGCGCTGGCCGGAAACCCGGCCGAGCTGGGCCTGCTCCGCGTCAACTTCCGCACCGCCGACCCGGAAGCCCTCGCCGCGCTCAAGGCCGCCTTCCTCGCGGACGGCACCGACGACGAGTTCCTCGTCTTCCTCAACACCTTCCAGCCCGACGAGAACCTCGACGCGGGCACCGCGGCCGACCGCGCCCGGGCCGGCACCTGGGGCCGGGTACCGAAGACCTACGTCCGCCTTGCCGACGACGCGAGCATGCCCCTCGCCCTCCAGGACCGGCTGATCCGCGAGGGCGACGAGCTGACCCCGGACAACCCCTACGACGTACGCACCCTCGCGGGCAGCCATCTGAAGTGGCTGGTCGACCCGGCACCGGCGGCCCGCGTCCTCGCCCAGCTCGCCCAGTCGGCCCCGGTCACCCGCTGACCGGGAAATGCCCCTTTGCGCTTACATCCTGACCTGACCCGGTCGGCATGTCTGGACAAACCATTGACAGCGGACGGTGCAGGGACTTGTATCCCGTCCCGACGCAACAGCGCTCACCCTTCCCAGCACAGTGAGGTGCACGACAGATGGACCGCTCTTCTCGCTCGCGCTCGCGCCGACCGGTCGCCGTCGTGGCAGTGGCCGCCGCGGCAGCCCTCGCCCTCGCCGGCTGCTCCAGCGGTTCCGGCGGGAAGAAGGCGGCGGAGGGCGGATCGGGGGCACCGGCCGGGAAGGCCGACACCCCCCGGATGACGGTCGCGCTGGTCACCCACCAGTCGCCCGGCGACACCTTCTGGGACATCGTCCGCAAGGGCGCAGAGGCGGCCGCCGCCAAGGACAACATCAAGCTCGTCTACTCCGCCGACCCCAGTGCGGGAAACCAGGCCAACTTTGTGCAGAACGCCGTCGACCAGAAGGTGGACGGCATCGCGCTCACCCTGGCCAAGCCCGGCGCGATGAAGGACGTCGTCGCCAAGGCGAACGCGGCGAAGATACCCGTGGTCGGCCTCAACTCCGGGCTCAGCGACTGGAAGAAGCTCGGACTGCTCCAGTTCTTCGGGCAGGACGAGAGCGTCGCGGGCGAGGCGCTCGGCAAGAAGCTGAACGAGGTCGGCGCCAAGAAGATCGTGTGTGTGATCCACGAGCAGGGCAATGTCGGCCTCACCCAGCGCTGCGACGGCGTGAAGAAGACCTTCTCCGGCAAGACCGAGACGCTGTACGTCAACGGCACCGACCGGCCCTCCGTGCAGTCCACCATCACCGCCAAGCTGAAGCAGGACAGCTCCCTCGACCATGTCGTCACCCTCGGCGCCCCCTTCGCGCTGACCGCCGTGCAGTCCGTCGCCGAGACGGGCGGCAAGGCCAAGGTCGCCACCTTCGACCTCAACAAGGACCTCACCGGCGCCATCCAGAAGGGCACCATCGAGTTCGCCGTCGACCAGCAGCCCTACCTCCAGGGCTACTTGGCCGTCGACTCGCTGTGGCTGTACAAGAACAACGGCAACTACAGCGGGGGCGGCGAGCAGCCGGTGCTCACCGGTCCGGCCTTCGTGGACAAGTCCAACGTGGACCGGGTCGCCGAGTTCGCGGCGAAGGGCACCCGCTGATGAGTACCGCCGAGCAGACGGAACCAGCGTCCGCTCCCGTGTCCCGTCCGGCACCGGGCGCCGGGCGTCCGCTCGCGCTGCGGCTGCTGGCCCGGCCCGAAGTGGGCGTGTTCCTAGGCGCGTTGGCCGTCTTGGTCTTCTTCCTCATCGTGGCGCCCTCGCTGCGCCAGGGCGACTCGATGGCCACCGTGCTCTACCAGTGCTCCACCATTGGGCTGATGGCGCTGCCGGTCGCCCTGCTGATGATCGGCGGGGAGTTCGACCTGTCCTCCGGCGTCGCCGTCATCACCTCCGCGCTCACCGCGAGCATGCTCAGCTACCAGCTCACGGTGAACGCCTGGACCGGCGTCCTCGTCTCCCTCGTCCTCTGCCTGGCCATCGGTGCGTTCAACGGCTGGATGGTGGTGCGCACCGGGCTGCCCAGCTTCCTGGTCACCCTCGGCACCTTCCTGATCCTCCAGGGCGTCAACCTCGCCGTCACCAAACTGGTCACCGGCAATGTCGCCACCGACGACATCAGTGACATGGACGGCTTCGGTCAGGCCAAGGCGGTCTTCGCGTCCTCGGTCGACATCGGGGGCGTCCAGGTGAAGATCACCGTCTTCTACTGGCTGGCCTTCGCCGCGCTCGCCACCTGGGTGCTGCTGCGCACCAAGTACGGCAACTGGATCTTCGCGGTCGGCGGCAGCAAGGAGAGCGCCCGCGCGGTCGGTGTCCGGGTCGACTTCACCAAGATCACGCTGTTCATGCTGGTCAGCTTCGGCGCGTGGTTCGTCGGCATGCACAACCTGTTCGCGTTCAACACCGTGCAGTCCGGCGAGGGCGTCGGCCAGGAACTGATCTACATCGCGGCCGCGGTGATCGGCGGCTGTCTGCTCACCGGCGGCTCGGGGTCCGCGATCGGGCCGGTCTTCGGCGCGTTCATGTTCGGCATGGTCAACCAAGGCATCGTCTTCGCGGGCTGGAACCCCGACTGGTTCAAGGCGTTCCTCGGCGTGATGCTGCTCGGCGCCGTCCTGATCAATCTGTGGGTCCAGCGCACAGCGACCCGGAGGTGAGTGAGATGACCGACCAACAGAGCGCCCCGCTGGTGGAGTTGCGCGACGCGGGCAAGTCGTACGGCAATGTACGCGCCCTGCACGACGTCGACCTGACCGTGCACGCCGGACGGGTCACCTGCGTCCTCGGCGACAACGGCGCGGGCAAGTCCACTCTGATCAAAATCATCTCGGGGCTGCACCGGCACACCGAGGGCGAATTCCTCGTGGACGGCGAGCCGGTGAGCTTCGACAGCCCACGCGACGCCCTCACCAAGGGCATCGCCGCCGTCTATCAGGACCTCGCCACCATCCCGCTGATGCCGGTCTGGCGGAACTTCTTCCTCGGCTCCGAACTCACCAAAGGACCTTGGCCGTTGCGCCGTCTGGACATCGCCCGGATGAAGGAGACCGCCGACCGCGAACTCCGGGAGATGGGCATCGCCCTGGACGACCTGGAGCAGCCCATCGGCACTCTCTCCGGCGGCCAGCGCCAGTGCGTGGCCATCGCCCGCGCCGTGCACTTCGGCGCCCGCGTGCTCATCCTGGACGAGCCGACCGCCGCGCTCGGCGTCAAGCAGTCCGGGGTGGTCCTCAAGTACATCGCCGCCGCCCGCGAACGAGGTCTCGGCGTCATCTTCATCACCCACAACCCCCACCACGCCTACATGGTCGGCGACCACTTCAGCGTGCTCCGCCTCGGCACCCTCGAACTCAGCGCGGCCCGTGGCGACATCACCCTGGAGGACCTCACCGACCACATGGCGGGCGGCACGGAACTCACGGCGCTCAAGCAAGAGTTGGCGCAGGTGCGGGGAGTGGATGTGGCGGAGCTGCCGTGATGTCGGCTCACGGCCGGATGAGTGCCTTGAGGACTCGGCGGTCCGCCATGGCCCGGTAGGCGTCCGGCGCCTGGTCCAGGGCGAATCGGCGGTCGAAGACGCGGCCGGGGTCGATCGTGCCGTCCAGGACGTCGGGCAGCAGGTGCTCGATGTAGGCGCGGGCCGGGCTCGCTCCGCCGGTCAGGGTGATGTTGCGCCGGAACTCCGTGCGGCCGAGCGGCCCTTGCTCGTACTGGGGGACGCCGAGGCGGCTGATCGTGCCGCCGTCCAGGACCGTACCCAGGGCGGTGTCGAGGGCCTCACGGGTGCCGACCGCCTCGATCACCTTGCCGACCCCGCCGGTGAGGTCGCGGATACGGGCGACGCCCTCCGGACCGCGCTCGGCGACGACATCGGTGGCCCCGAACTCCCTGCCCAGGTCTGTCCGTTGTGGATGGCGGCCCGCGAGGACGATCCGCTCGGCACCCAGCCGCCGGGCCGCGATCACCGCGCAGAGTCCGACCGCGCCGTCTCCGATGACGAGCACCGTGTCGCCGCGTCCGACGCCCGTCGTGACCGCACCGTGGTGCCCGGTGGTCATCACGTCCGAGAGGGCCAGCAGCGAGGGCACCAGGGCGGAGTCGGCGGCCACGGGCAGCTTCACCAGGGTGCCGTCCGCGTACGGCACGCGGACCGCTTCGCCCTGGCCGCCGTCGACGCCGTCGAAGCCGTACCGGCCGCCGTCGCGGCACGAGATGTGCAGGCCCCGGACGCAGTGGTCGCAGGTGTTGTCGCAGTAGGTGAAGGGGGCGACGATCAGGTCACCCGCCTTCAGCCCGGTCACCTCCGCGCCGCTCTCCTCGACCACGCCGAGGAACTCGTGGCCCATGGGGCGGCCGGTGCCGGTGGCGGGCATCGAGGCGTACGGCCACAGGTCGCTGCCGCACACGCAGGCGGCGACGGTGCGGACCACGGCGTCGGTGGGCTTGACGATCTTCGGGTCGGGCCGGTCCTCGACGCGGACGTCTCCGGCTCCGTACATCACTGCTGCGCGCATGAGTGCTCCTGGGGAAGGGGGGAGCCCCACCTTCGCCCGGTCGGCGCCCGGGTGGCAGGGCGGGCTCTTCGGGGGTCATGACAGGGCCCCTCTCGTACGCGCCCCGCCGGGGGAGACTGAGGGAATGGCATCAGACAGCGAGAGCGCCGAACTGGGTCGCTTTCTGCGCGCCCTCCGCATTCGGACCAGCCCCCGGCACGTCGGCCTCACCGTCGGACCGGGCATCCGCCGCACCCCCGGCCTGCGCCGGGAGGAGCTGGCCACGCTCGCGGGCATCAGCATCGACTACTACGTACGCCTGGAGCGCGGCAAGGAGACCCGGCCCAGCCCCGCCGTGCTCGACTCCCTCGCGCGCGCCCTGTGCCTGGACGACCAGGAGCATCACCACCTGCGCGAACTCGCCGCGCGCGCCGCCCGTTACACCCCCGAGCCGCCGCCCGCGCCCAGCCGCTCGGTAGGCCCGCACCTCAAGCTGCTGCTCGAATCGCTGCGCCCGTACCCGGCCTACGTCATCAGCCGCAGCATGGACCTGCTCGCCTGGAACCCCGGCGGCCTCGCCCTCTACGCGGGCATCGCCGACTGGCCCGCCACGCGGCGCAACCTCGCCCGCTACTTCTTCCTGCACCCGGCGGCCCGCGACCTCTTCACCGACTGGGAGCAGCAGATCACCGGCTGCGTCTCCCGCCTGCGCGCGGTCGCCGGCACCGCCCCGGACGCCCCCGACCTCACCGGGCTCGTCGGCGAACTCCTCCTGAAAAGTCCCGAGTTCGCCGGACTCTGGGAGCGCTACGAAGTCACCCGGCGCAAACCCGCCACCAAGACGTTCCACCACCCCCAGGTCGGCACGGTCACCCTCACCTCCCAGGTCCTGCACGTCGAAGCCACCCCCGGCCAGCGCATCGGCGTCTACACCGCCGAACCCGGCACCCCCGAACACGACGCGCTCCTCCTGCTCGACATGACCGCACCCCGGCCCGCGCACACCCCGTCATGAGGGTCGGCGGCGAGGCAGGTCTTCTAAGCGGATGGCAGACGGCCTGTGCGCCCGAACCTTCAGCTGGTGCGGACCTCTGCCAGCTTCACCGGCCGGTGCTCGCGCAGCGACAGCGTGCACGCCTCCGCGATCCAGCCCGCCTCGAGCGCCTCCTCGACCGTGCAGGGGGAGGGGCGGGTACCGGCCACCAGCTCGGTGAACGCGGTGAGTTCGGCGCGGTAGGCGTCGGTGAAGCGGTCCATGAAGAAGTCGTGCGGGGTGTCGGAGGGGAAGGTGACGCCGGGCTCGGCCGAGCGGAGCGGCAGCCGGTCGTCGAGGCCGACCGCGAGGGAGTCCGCGAACCCGAGCAGCTCCATGCGTACGTCGTGACCCCGCGCGTTGTGGCGGGAGTTGGACACCACGGCGATCGTGCCGTCGTCCAGCGTGAGGACCGCGCTAGTGGTGTCCGCGTCACCCGCCTCACCGATGTACGCGGCGCCCCGGTTGCCGCCGACCGCGTACACCTCGGTCACCTCGCGGCCGGTCACCCAGCGGATCATGTCGAAGTCGTGCACCGAGCAGTCCCGGAAGATGCCGCCGGACGTGGCGACGTACGCGGCGGGCGGTGGTGCCGGGTCCAGGGTGGTGGAGCGCACCGTGTGCAGTGTGCCCAGCTCACCGGAGCGGACGGCGGCCCGCGCCGCCACGAAACCGGCGTCGAAGCGGCGGTTGAAGCCGATCTGGATCGGCACCCCGCTGTCCCGCACGGCGTCCAGCACGGCCACGCCCTCCGCGATCGTGCGGGCCACCGGCTTCTCGCAGAACACCGGCACGCCCGCCGCGACCCCGGCCCGGATCAGCGCCGGGTGGGCGTCGGTGGCGGCCGCGATCACCAGGCCGTCCACCCCGGCCGCGAGCAGCGCCTCGGGGGAGTCCGCGACCTGGGCCCCGTACCGTTCGGCGGCAGCCTTCGCCGCGTCCGCCACCGGGTCGGCGACGACGAGGGAGGTGACGGCGTCCAGCGCGGACAGGGTCTCGGCGTGGAAGGCGCCGATGCGGCCGAGGCCGAGAATTCCGATACGCATGTGCTCGAGTACTCCTCGCTCGTGCTTGTGACGGGGGCCGCGCTTCAGCTCACCGGCAGGTCGACCCACCCCCGGTCCGCCGTGGAAACCGTCATCGCGTCCAGCACACCGGCCGCGCGCACCGCGTCCGTGAGCGTGGCCCCGTGGGGCTTGCCCTCCGTGATCGAGCGGAGGAACCGGTACGCCTCGATGACCTTCAGGTCGTCGTAGCCCATCGCGTTGGCCGCGCCGGGCTGGAACGCGGCGAACTCGCCGTCGCCCGGACCGACGTACACCGTGCTCACCGGCTGGTCCTGGTACGCGCCGCCCCGGCTGACGCGGAGTTCGTTCAGCCGCCGGAAGTCCCAGAACACCGCGCCCTCGGTGCCGTGCACCTCGAAGCCGTAGTTGTTCTGCTCACCGACCGACACCCGGCACGCCTCCAGCACGCCACGGGCGCCGGAGGCGAAGCGCAGCAGGCAGCTCACGTAGTCCTCGTTCTCCACCGGCCCGCGCTCACCGGCCGCCGCGCGGGTGTGCCCGGCGGTGGCACCGGTGGGCCGGGACCGCTCCGGGACGAACACCGCCGTGTCGGCGGCCAGCGACGCGATGTCCCCGAGCAGGAAGTACGCGAGGTCGGCACCGTGCGACGCCAGGTCGCCCAGCACCCCGCTGCCGCCCCGGTCCCGCTCGTACCGCCAGGTCAGGGCACCGTCCGGGTGGGCCGCGTAGTCGCTCAGCAGCCGGACGCGGGCGTGGGTGACACGGCCGATCCCGCCGGAGACGATCAGCTCGCGGGCGGCCTCCACGGCGGGCGCGTTGCGGTAGTTGAAGCCGACCGCGCCCTGCACACCGGCCATGGCGACCGCGTCCGCGACAGCGCGGGCGTCCGCGCCGCTCAGCCCGACCGGCTTCTCGATCCAGAGGTGCTTGCCCGCCTCCGCCATGGCGACGCCGATCTCGCGGTGCAGGAAGTTCGGCGCGGTGACGCTGACGGCCTGTACGCGGGGGTCGGCGGCCACCTCGCGCCAGTCGCGGGTGGCGGTGGCGAACCCGTACTGCGCGGCCGCCTCCTCCGCCCGCCCCGGCACCTCCTCGGCGACGGTCACCAGCTCGGGGCGCAGGGGGAGCCGGGGGTAGTGGTGCGGCAGACGGGCGTACGCCTGGGTGTGCACCCGGCCCATCCAGCCGAAACCGACGACGGCGACACCCAGCGCATCCACCATGACAGCCCTTCTCCGGACCAGATCCACCTCTGCCCGGCCCACCTTTGTGCGGACAAATGCCGGGTGTCAACCCTGGTGCACGCCCCCGACCGGTGCACACCGGCGTGCGGGGGTACGGGCTCCGGGTGATCGTGGGAGGCATGGCTGCTGACCCGACGACGGAGACCGCCGCACCCCGGCCGCGGCGCGACACCCGCGAGTCCGTCCTGTTCGGCGGGGTGTACGGCGCCGTCCTGGCCAGCTCCCTGGTCGCCGCGCTCACCCAGCACGGCCACGGTTCGGCGGCCAGCCGCCGCTACGACGCCCTGTGGGTGCTGGTCACCGCGTTCGCCTCGGCCTTCGCCCACGGCTACGCCCACCATGTCGCCGAGCGCGGCCCCCGGCGCCGGGGCGAGGTGCTGCGCGTCCTCCGCGACGAGTGGCCGCTCGTCGCGGCCACCCTGCCGACCGTGTTCCTGCTGGCCGGTGCGGGCTGGGGGTGGTGGCCGCCGGGCGACGTCGAGTACCCCGCGCTCTACCTCAACATCGCCATCCTCTTCACCCTCGGCCTCATCACCGCCCGCTGGGCCGCCCGCAGCTGGCCCGCCGCGATCCTCATCGGCCTCGCGGACGCCCTCCTCGGCTTCGTGGTGGTCATCGCCAACGCCCTGATCAAATGACACGTCGGTACGGGCACCAGTGCGGGTGCGGTAGGGTTGACCTGCGTGATCGCGCGGAGCACTCCGCTGGATCACCTCGGGACGTGGCGCAGCTTGGTAGCGCACTTGACTGGGGGTCAAGGGGTCGCAGGTTCAAATCCTGTCGTCCCGACTGGAGACAGTCGCAGGTCAGGGCCGGTTTTGGAGAGATCCGAAACCGGCCCTTGATCATTTTTGGGGACCAGTCGGGCCCAGTGGCCCAACATTCTGAGCGGGCCCGATGACGGTACGCCAGGTTCGGTCCGGTACGCGGTGTCCGGTACGCGGTGGCGGTCATGTCCATGAGGCGTGGAGAAGCGCAGGGCCGGTTGGGTCGGTCCGCCCGCGCGCCGGGGGCTTCGGCTCGGCGCGTTCAGAGGGGGCGGTTGTACAACCGGCGCGCGCCGTAGGCGGATCGGGCCGTGCGCGCGCGAGCGGCCGGGCGCGACGAGTTCACCGGGTCCGGTAAGAGTCCTGCGGGTTTCCGTATTCGGCGGTCAGGCCGTACTGGTTCCTCTCCACCTGCGGAGACTGGGAGTCCAGGACGACGGAGACCGTGCCGATCACCTGATCCTGATCCCGCTCCTGCGTGGCGGACTCGAGCCGTTCCAGGTCGGCGGCCGACACGAGGGCGACGAGCGGCTTGCCGTGACGGGTCAGGACGACGTGTTCCCCGCCGTAGACAACGCGGTTGATGAGTTCCGCCAGCTCGGACCGGGCTTGCGTCACGGGGATCTCGTGGGCCATGATCCCTATCATACGCTCTGTACGTCCTGTACGTTTGAGACGGGCGCTCGGGCCCCAGGTGACGAATCGTCACATGGGGCAGGGGCGCCTCTCGCCGACCGAGAGGGAGTTGCCTTAAGTGCGGGGGAACCTGGTGCGCCTGAAGGAGGCCGACGGCCCGAATGCGCTGGTCTTCATCCATCCGGCGAGCGGATCGGCCGCATCGTTCCGGTCACTGCAGCCCCATCTCGACTCGGACTGCTCCGTCTACGCCTTCCAGGCATCCGGAATCGACCCCGACCGGCCTCGTTCCATCGAGGGAATAGCGGAGACCTACCTGGCGGAGTTCCGGAGCGCCGACCCCGACTCGGCGCCGGTCTTCGTCGGATGGTCCTTCAGCGGGCCGGTCGCCGTGGAAATGGCGCGCCTCTGCGAGAAGCAGGGTCGCGGCGCGGCCGGCGTCATCCTGCTGGACAGCGCGACCCACGAGACCCTGCGCGGGCGGACGACCGACCTGGCCACGGAGGTCGGCGGACTGTTCGGCATCGACATGTCCGGGTCCGGGGCCCGGTCGGTCGACGAACTGCTCGACGAGGCCGCCGCACTGATCGCCGCGGCGCGCGACGCCCATGGCCTGACGGGCGCGGACCTGCGCCCCTTCTGGGACATCTACACCTGGCATCAGGGCATCTTCGACGAGGGCTGGCAGGCCCGCCCGTGCGCCGCTCCGCTCCTGATGGTCCGGGCCCGGGAGGAGACCGGGTGGAACGCGGCGCCGGAGTGCCTCGGCTGGTCCGCGCTCGTGGGGCGCCCCGTCCCCGCGGTCTGGGCCCCGGGGACGCACTACTCACTGATGGACGGCGCCCGCCTTCCCGGAATCGCCCGCATCCTCGACCGCGCGGTCGGCGACTGGACGGCGGCACCGCGAAGCCGCGCGGACCACAGCGCCGACGACTGCCGCCAGATCACTCCCGTGCCGTGAAGCCGTAGACCCGGAAATTCCCATAATTCTTTCACGCCATTCATGACCAGGCCCTTTCATGCGAACCCTACGGAGGAATACGTGAGTTTTCGACCCGGCGCCCGACCCGCCGCCCAGCTTCCCCAGGCCGAGGGACGCTACGTGATTCCGCGCTTCGTCGAGCGCACCTCGCAGGGAGTTCGCGAATACGACCCCTACGCCAAGCTGTTCGAAGAGCGCATCATTTTCCTGGGTGTGCAACTGGACGACGCCTCGGCCAATGACATCATGGCCCAGCTGGTGTGCCTGGAGTCGATGGACCCGGACCGGGACATCTCTCTCTACATCAACAGCCCTGGCGGTTCTTTCACCGCGCTGACGGCCATTTACGACACCATGCAGTACGTGAAGCCCGACATCCAGACGGTGTGCCTGGGGCAGGCCGCCTCCGGTGCGGCCGTTCTCCTGGCCGCCGGCACCCCCGGAAAGCGCATGGCGCTGCCGAGCGCGCGCGTGCTGATCCACCAGCCATACACCGAGACCGGACGGGGTCAGATCTCCGACCTGGAGATCCAGGCGAACGAAATCCTCCGCATCCGAGAGCAGATGGAGGAGATGCTCGCCAAGCACTCGTCCACACCGCTGGAGACGATCCGCAAGGACATCGAGCGGGACAAGATCCTCACAGCCGAACAGGCCCTCGAATACGGCTTGGTGGACCAGGTCATCACGCCCCGCTCCAGCCATTTGCGCCCCGGCAACTGACAAGACGGAGGCAGGCGGTCAGTCCGTGATGTTCTCAGAAGGTCCACGCGTGCCGGCCCTCACCGACGCCGAGAGCCGCGTGATGGATGCCTACGTAGCCGTGCTCAGGCGCCTGAGCAGCGTCAATCCAGCCCAGACGACGGGCACTTACACGGCTCTCCGGGCGGCGCAGGCGCTCGTCTCCGAGTCGCGGGCGCTGCGTGACGCCCTTGCTCTCATGTTCGAACGGAACGAGAAGGAGATCCACGCGCGCACCATGGCGAAAGCCCTGGAGAGTCTGGAGGGAGACCGCCTTCTCCAGCGCCTCAGTCCCCCGCGGGACGGCGGTGCGCCACCCGACGCAGCCCCCTGACGGTTCCTCCCGATGTATATTCGCGCAGCAGGACTGGGCCCGCTACCGGGCCGTCCTCGAGCCCAAGGTGACCGGGCCCACCACTCGGACCGGTGCATCCGCGACCTGCCGCTCGACTTCTTCCGCGTGGGCGCGGGCCGCCAGGGCGCTGGCCGTGCGCCGGGCCGTCCGTGCGTCGACGACGGACGTGGCGTACGCGCCGCTGCGCACACGGATGAACCCGGCGGCTTCGACGGCCGACGCCCACGGCCAGACCGGCTGCAGAATTTGGCTCGACGATGCAGGGCCATCCAGTGGCCGACTCGACCTCCAGGTCCACATCGAGGACACCGCCTATGAGATCGGCCCCTACGTGACGTATACCCCCGCGGTGATGATCTCCGAGCGCGGACGCCTCGCGGCCACCCTCGATGCGATCGGGGCCGACATCGACCGGCGGATCGACACCCCCGCCCCGACTCCCTCATGGCGCGTCCGCGCATCATGGGGATGGGCGCGCCGTGGGCTCCCCTCGCGCGCGCCGACCCGCGGCAGGGCTGCTCCCGCCGCCTTTATGCGCCGCCCGCACGCCTCGCCGGGAGGAGGTCCGGAACGCGCCCCGCACGGAGGAGTAACCGTTCGGGCTACGTCACCGCGGTCAGTGTCGCGTAGACCACGACGTTGCTCTGGTAGCCGGTGCCCTTGACGTAGCGGCCGCCGCAGGTGATCAACCGGAGTTCGGGTCGGCCGGTACTGCCGTAGACCTTCTCGTTGGGGAAGTTCTTCCGGTCGTGAAGCTCGACGGCGCGGACGGTGAACACCGCTGTCCGCCGGTCCGCTCGGCCGATCTCGATGGTCGCGCCCTCGGTCAGGTCGCCGAGGTCGTAGAAGACGCCGGGATCGCCGGTGGGGGTGTCCACATGCCCGGTGGCGACGGCGGTTCCCGCCGAGCCGGGAGCCGTGCCGTCGCCGTACCAGCCGGCGACGCCGGGGGCTGACGCGGCCGGGGCCCGCAGCGCCCCGGTCGCGTCAAGCCCCACGCGTGCCATCGGCGCGTTCACGCCGATGGCACCGATCCGCAGCCGGACCGGCTCCGCGGGCGGCAGCGCGGAGACCGCAGGGCGGGCCGGGTCCGCGGTGGCTCCTGGGGGGCGGCCGGAGTCCACAGCGGTCGAGCCCGCCTGCGGCGGCCGACGCTGGGACGGGCCCTCCTCGCTCACGCCGGAGATCAGCAGCACCGTACCCGCCGCCATGGCGCACGCCAGCCCGAGGCGTGCGCAGAGGTACGGATCACGGGAAGCGCTGATACGGCGTCCGAGTCTCAGCCCGAGTCCAGGTGCCATCGCCAGGCTCGGCGATCAGGCTCGGACGTCGTCCGGGCGGCGCCGCATCAGCACCAGCCCGCCCGCGGCGGCCGTGGCCAGCAGTCCGCCGCCCAGGGCGAGCCCCACGCCGGAGTCCTCGGACGGCCCGAATCCGGCGTCGACCGAGCCCTTCGGGGAGTGACCGGTGACCTCGTACGTCTCCGTGACCTTGGTCAGCGGCGGACATTTCAGGGTGACCGTGTCACTGCCCGCCCTGGCTCCTTCCGGGATCTGGAACTCGCCGGTGAGCTCACCCTCCTCGTCACCCTCGAAGAGGTGGAAATCCCCGCCCACCTCCGAGTGGCCCTTGCCGTAGTCCGCGTCGGGGTCGCAGGCGCTCGTACTGACCGTGACCGTGGAGCCCGGGGCGGCGTTCCACGGGTAGACACGGACATCCGAGTCGTCGGCGGCAGCGACCGGGATCTGCAGTCCGAGGGCACCGAGAGCCAGGCCGATACCTGCACCTATGTGTGTGTAACGCATGCGAATCCTCCAACGGAACGGTGTCCGGCCTACCCGGTGCGGCGCATCTTTCGCGCTCTGTCCACGAGGCAACCGACAGCCCGCGGGTTCCGCAACCTGGCGCATCGCCACATATGTCGCCCAGTCAGGTGCTGCGACG
Organism: Streptomyces sp. NPDC090119; assembly: GCF_044747085.1. NCBI lineage: Bacteria > Bacillati > Actinomycetota > Actinomycetes > Kitasatosporales > Streptomycetaceae > Streptomyces > Streptomyces sp. NPDC090119. The sequence continues at coordinate 932,948 of NZ_JBIVDK010000001.1, forward strand.
CTCCTCCTCGGGACCCCTGCGCAGGTCACCGACGCGGAGATCATCAACAGCGACCACCCGCCCCCGCGTCGCCATCATGGTGAATGGCCGCCATGACGATGGGCGCCGCACGTTCCCGTAGGTCGCGCGTGGGTGCGGGTACCGCCATGGGTGGGTGAACGGCCATGTCCGGGACCGGTCCCGATGTGTAGGGTGGGCGGATGTGAGGGCGGAGAATCTGCGGGGCAACCTGGAAGGCATGCTGCTGTCGGTGCTGGAACCCGGCACGCAGCACGGTTATGCCGTGATCGAGGAACTCAAGCGGCGCAGCGGCGATGCCATCAACCTCCCCACCGGGACGGTCTATCCGGCGCTGCACCGGCTGGAGGCCGCGGGCCTGGTCGGCAGTGAGTGGACCACGCACAACGGCCGACGTCGCCGCAACTACTTCCTCACCCCGGCCGGACGCCGTGCCCTGGCGGACAAGCGGACGGCATGGCAGGAGATCTCCTCCGTCATCTCCGTCGTCCTCGGCGGATAGCGTGGCGCGTGCGGCCGTACTGCGGCGCTACGCCGACCATGTCGCGGAGCACCTGGTAGGGCCGTACTCGCGCCGCTCGGCCATCATCGACGAGGTGCTGGACGGTCTCCAGTGCCTGGTGGAGTGCCACGTGGACGACGGCGCCGACGGCGAGGAGGCGGCGCACCGTGCCGTCCGGGAGTGGGGCCCGGCGTCCGAGGTCGCCCGTGCCTACAACGACGCCACCCTGCGCATCAGCGCCAACCAGCTGTCCGTGCAGACGGTGTGCGCCCTGCCGCTGCTCGCCGCCGCCTGGGCGTCCGCGCTCCTCGGGGGCCCGGCCGGGCCCTGGCCGCACCATCCGCCGCTGCTGCTGACGGGGTTGGGGATCGTGGCCTTCGGCTGTGTGCTGTCCCTGGCGGGTGCGCTCTCCGGGCTGCGCAAGGGCACCGGCCCGGCCGCGGCGCTCGCCCGGCGTGACCAGGGGGTCGTCACGGGGACGCTCGCCGCCCTCATCGGGCTGCTCGCCGTGCTCGGCGCCCTGATCCTGCTGCTCCTCAACCGGGGCCTGAGTCACCCCGAATCCCTGGACTGGCCCATGGTCGCCATCCCCGCGACGCTGACCCTGCTGGCGGGGGCGTACTTCGGGACGGCGCTGAGGCGCTTCCTGTCCTTCCTGCGCGGGGCGGGCTCCGCGTAGCAACCGGCACCACGAGCGCCCCCGAATGCTGACTGTTCGTCAGAACACGTCCGCCGGGGGCTCTTTCGCGCACTCCGGAATGTGTTGCTTCGACTCGATCACCAGGCTAGCTTGTCCTCCGGTATATGTAGTGTGGCTACACAGTAGTGTCCCTACAGGAGGGGTTACCTTGGAGCGCGTGACTCGATGGGTGCTCTCCCATCGGCTGCCCGTCGTCCTGTTCTGGGTGGTGCTGACCCTGACCGGAGGGGCACTCGCCGGCGGCACGATCGACAAGCTCTCGTACGAGTCGCGGCTCCCTGACAAGCAGTCACAGGCCGCGAACGACGCACTGGCTCAGCGCTTCTCGGGGACCGGCGGCAAGAACGCCCCGCTGCTGCTCGTCGTGACCGTGCCTCAGGGCGCGAGCGTCGACGACACCGGCGTACGCCGGCAGTGGAGCGCCCTGGTCGCCAAGGTCACTCCGCGGGGCGGCCGCAGCGTCTCCTACGTGAGCCCCGGCGGCGAGTCCCTGGTCTCGAAGGACCAGCGCACCACGGTCGCGCTGGTCTACCCGCCCGCCAACCGGTCCAACGCCCCGTACGCCCAGTCCCTCCCGGACATCCAGGCGGCGGTCGCGCAGGCGAAGATCGCCGGGGCCCCGGTCGAGCTGACCGGCCAGCCGGTGCTCTCCGGCCGGGACGGCGGAGCGGCCCGCAGCCCGGTCCACGAGACCCTGATCGGCGCCCTCGGGGCCCTGGTCGTCCTGGCCCTGGTCTTCGCCAGCGGACTGGCCGTCGTACCCCTGCTGATGGCCGCGGTCGCCGTCCCCACCACGTTCCTGCTGGTGCGCGGCATCACCGGCATCACCGATGTCTCCTTCATCGTGCAGTTCCTGGTGGCGCTCATCGGCCTGGGCATCGCGATCGACTACGCGCTGCTCATCGTCACCCGCTGGCGCGAGGAACGGCAGAAGCCCGGCTCCGACGGCGCCGACCCCGAAGCGCGCCGCGAGGCGATCGTACGAGCTGTCGGCAGCGCCGGTCGCGCGGTCGTGCTCAGCGGGGCCACGGTGGCCATCTCCCTCGCCGCGCTCGTCGTCCTGCCGGTCCCGTTCCTGCGCAGCGTGGGGTACGCCGGTCTGCTGATCCCGCTGGTCAGCGTCGCCATCGCGGTCACCCTGCTGCCCGTCCTGCTGTACACCCTCGGCGACAAGCTCGACCGGCCACGCCGGACCCACCGCCCGGACAGCAGGCTGTGGGGCCGGATCGCCGGACTCACCACCCGCCGTCCCGCGCTGTGCGCCGTGCTCAGCGGAGCGGTGCTGCTCGCCCTCGCCGCGCCGGTGTTCGCCCTGCGCCTGGGGCAGCCCGCCACCGTGACACTGGCTCAGGGGGGCAGGCCGGCCGCCGCGTTCCAGCGGATCGTCGACGCGGGCTTCGGCGAGGGCATCGCCCGTCCCCTCGAGGTCATCGTGGACGCGGGCGGCGCCGACGCCCTGCACGGCAGGCTCGCCGGTCTCGACGGCGTGGCCGGTTCCGCCGCCCCGGGAGAGTGGACCGGCGGCGGACAGCGCGTCATCGACGTGTGGACCCGTGCCGATCCGTCCAGCGGCGACGGCCGCGACACGGTCACCAAGGTCATGGACCTCGCCCAGGACACCCCCGGCGCCCTCGCCGGTGGCGGACCCGCCACCGACGTGGACTTCATCGACGCCGTCTACGGCTCACTCGGGCTCATCCTGGCCTTCGTCGCCCTGCTCACCTTCGTGGTGCTCGCCCGTACCCTGCGCTCGGTCGTCCTCCCCATCAAGGCCCTGATCCTCAACACGCTGTCCACCTGCGCGGCCTACGGCGTGATCGTCCTCGTCTGGCAGAAGGGCTACGGCAGCGAGGCGCTGTTCGACACCCCGGCGATCGGGGCGGTGACCATCTGGGTCCCCATGGCGGTCTTTGCCTTCCTCTTCGGGCTGTCCATGGACTACGAGGTGTTCATCCTCCACCGCATCCGGGAGACGCACCTGGAGCTGACCGCCGAGGGCGAGCGCGACACCGTGGTCCCGTCCGTCGTGACCGGCATCAGCCGCACCGGACGGCTGGTCACCTCCGCGGCGCTCATCCTCTTCCTGGCCTTCACCGCGCTGGCCGGCATTCCGGTCACCGACGTGAAGGTGTTCGCCACCGCTCTGGCGGCGGGCATCGTCATCGACGCCACCGTGGTCCGGGGCCTTCTCACCCCCGCGCTGGTCACCCTTCTCGGGCGGGCCAACTGGTGGTTCCCGCGCTCCGTGGCCCGGATGCTCGTCACCACCCCCGAACGAGCAGCCGGGCCGGGGACCCGCCCCGCAGGAGACGGCACGGCAGGGCACGAGGGGCAGGCGGCGGGAGCGTCCGCCGCGGCCCCCACCACGCAGGCCGGTCCGCGGAGCCGCGCCTGACGGGTACGGGCCACCGCGCAGCGGATCGGGACGCCCTCGGCATCGCGAGTCCGGCGATGCCGGCGCACCCCGTCGCTGACAGGCGTGCCGGGCGAGCCCGCGCCGACCCCCGGTGTCAGACCGGGGCCAGTTCCGGCTGGCCCCGCTGCTCGCCGACGTTGCCCAGTCGCGGACCGTCCGCCGGCTTCGTCGGCCACCACAGCCAGGGCCCCGTGTCGACGGCGAGGGCCGGGACGAGCAATGGGCGGACGAACAGGGTGTCGAGGAGGACGCCCACGGCGACGATGACGCCGATCTGCGCGAGATAGCGCAGCGGCATGACGGTCAGCGCGGCGAAGGTGACGGCGAGAACGACCCCCGCCGAACTGATGGCGTTCCCGGTGGCGCGCAGCCCCCGGAGCGTGCCGATGCGCTGTCCCACGAGCAGGGACTCACGACGGACGCGGTGCATGAGGAAGATGTTGTAGTCCACCCCGAGCGCGATGAGGAAGACGAAGGAGAACAGGATCAGGGACGGCTCCGTCGCGGTCGAACCGAAGGCCACGTCGAAGATCATTGCCGAAATGCCCAGCGCGGCAAGGAAGTTGGCCACGGCGATGGCCACGAGCAGGACCGGCAGCGCGAGGCTGCGCAACAGGCCGAGCAGAAGCAGCAGCACGATCACCAGGACCGCGGGCAGGACGAGGGAGCGGTCGCGTTCGGCCGCCCGCTGCATGTCGTACACCTGCGCCGGATGGCCGCCGACCCGGGCTCGGGCGCCCGCGGCGGCGCGGAGGCGGCCGATGGTCTCCTGGGCGCGTGCGCTGTCCGGGGCGCTGTCGAGGGTGACCGCGAAGGCCGTGCGACCCGTCGCCGGCCCGGCGCCGGGCACGACCTCCGTCCGCGCGACCCCCGTCGTGGCGTCGATCCGCTGCCGCGTCCGTGCGGCGCCGTCGGAGTCGACCAGGACGACGGCCGGGCTGCCCGTTCCCGCGGGGAAGTGAGCCTCCAGAGCCGACTGGGCCAGCACCGAGGGCGCCCGCGCCGCGAGCGCCTGGCCCAGCGGAAGGCCGCCCGGTGCCAGCAGTACGGCGAGGCAGGCGCAGCCCGCGAGCGCCGCGCAGCCCACCGTCCACACCGGACGCGCGTGCCGCTCGACCACCGCCGCGACCAGGGACCAGACCCGCCCGCCGGACCGGCCGGAGTGCGGTCCCCGCGGCCAGAACATCGCCCGGGGACCGAGGAGCACGGCGGCCGGGACGAAGGTGAGCGCGGCCGGTACGCAGCAGGCCATCGCCACCGCTCCGGCCAGGGCGAGGGAGTGGTTGGCGGGGAGGGAGCTCAGGAGCAGGGCGACCATGGCGCAGGCCACCGTCGCCGCGCTCGCCGTGATGGGCGCCCAACTCGCCCGCAGCGCCGTCCGCATGGCGGCCGGGGCGGGCATCTCCGGCGCGTGCTCGTGATACCGCGCCAGCAGGAGCAGGCCGTAGTCCGTGGTCGCGCCGATGACCAGCACGGAGAGGATGCCCTGCACCTGCCCGTCGATCGTCACCACGCCCCAGTTCCCCAGCGCGTACAGCACCGCACTGCACAGGGTCAGCGCGACGACCCCGGAAGCGGCCACCACCAGGGGCAGCAGGACACTGCGGTGGACGAGGAACAGGATGGCGGCGACGGCGGCCAGCGCGATCAGCAGCAGCCTCCCGTCGATGCCCTCGAACGACGTCTGCAGATCGGCCTGCGCAGCCGCGGGACCGGCCAGCCGGACCCTGCTGTCCGGCAGCGAACCGGCGATCTTCCTGATGCGCTCCAGAGTCGGCTGGAGCCGGGACTCGTCCGGGTCGGTGAGCGTGACGACGCCCACGAGGGCCCGGCCGTCGGCCGAGGCGGTCACGGGGCCGAGGGACCCGACCGAGCGGGGCAGCGTGCCGAGGACCCGCTGTGCGGCCACGGGGTCCAGCCGCGCGGGTGGGGCCTTCCGGGCCGCGGCCTCCCACTCGACCACGACCGGTGGCCCTACGGCCGGTCCGCCCCGCTGAAGCTCCGCCGCCACCCGGCTCGACTCGGCCGTGGCGGGCAGCGTCGCAGGCGGCCGCTGGGCCGCGACCGACGCGAGGCGGCCGGGAAAGACGGCCGTGCACAAAGCCACGACCAGCCAGGCGGCCACGACGAACACCGGGAACCGGGCCACCACGGACTGCTCGCGGAACGAGCGCACGACATCACCTCACGCGTGGGGACGAGCACGGTGCCGAGTGCGGGGACGCTCGACCTCATCGACGGTGATCCGGTGCCGCCACCCCGGCCGGATCGGTGTGCGGGCCCGGATTACCTCTTCCGGGGGTACCGGCCCGGTGCACCTCACCGGGCCGGTGCCCTGCCGTCCCACGTGCCCGTCAGTAGACGAGCAGGCGGTCGCACGTGCTCGTGCCGTCGTGCAGCGAGTTGTCGCTGTTGAGGACGTAGAAGGCGTTGGCGAAGCCGGTCGCGGTGATCTTCGGGACCACGATGATGGTCTGGTCCGCCATGTTCAGCGAGTTCGGCCGCACCACGTTCTGGTACACCAGGTTGAAGAGGTTGTCCCTGAGGTTGGCGAGCCGGAGGATGCGGTACTCCCGGTCGCCTCCGGTGCCCGTGATGGGGGCGTGGTTGGCCGGAGCCGCCCACTGCGAGGGGGACGTGGCCATCCGGCCCTGCGCCTCCAGGTCCTGCAGGCGCCGCTGGGTGCTCGGCCGGACGCCCGCCATGTGGATGTGGAGCTGGTTGAGCTGCCGGGCCCCCTGCGAGTTGATCCCGAATCCGATGTACCGGGACTGCACGGGGACGTCCCCGCCGCTGCGCCCGGTCTCCCACGCCTCGTGCCAGTAGTTCGCGACCCCGCTGGTCTCGAGGAACGGGCACTCGATACCCGTGATGCGGCACGTCGGCACCAGGAGATAGTTCTGCGTGCTCACCGGCTTTCCGCGCAGCACGATGTAGTTCGGGGTCATCTTCAGGCAGTCCGGCTTCTGCCCCGACGGGGGGACCGTCCCGTTGACGCAGTACTGGACGTCGTTCCACAGCGGCTCGTTGTCCGTGGGCCTGCCGCAGATGCCCTGGAGCTGGGCCGGGGGACACGGGCTCGCGCCGCCCGGGGGAGGAGGCGTGGTTGGGCACGTGTCGGGTGTCGGGCCCGCGTCGGCACCGCTCGCCGCCGCGGCCGTGCCGCCGCTCAGCGCGGCCGCGCCGGTCAGCAGCGTCGCGGCACCGACGGCTCCGGAGAGGGCGACGAACTGACGCCGGGGTACGTCGTTCGCGTTCTGCTCGTCATTCATGTCTGAATCTCCGAGGGGATGACCACTGGCTGGGGGTTTTTGCAGGTTAGGTGCCGGAGATCGATTTACGGCGATTTGCTCATCGGCTGAACGAGTGAGCGTGGGGGAGGGCGGTACGCTGCCGGGCGATGCCGGAGAACCACCTGTCCCTGCCCGAGTCGGTGGACGTGCCGCTGCGCGGGGCGGGCCGGCTTCCGCACGGCTATCACCTCGCCCCGCACTCACACCCCCACGGCCAGCTCGTCTACGCCGCCGCCGGAGTACTGGCCACCACCACCGAGCGCGGCACCTGGGTCGCCCCGGCCAACCGCGTGACCTGGACCCCGCCCGGATTCGCCCACTCCCACCGCTTCTACGGCCGTACGGACGCCCGCCTCCTCAGCGTCCCGCCGGAGCTGTGCGGTGAACTCACCGACCGGCCGAGCGTGTTCGCGGTCGGTCCGCTGCTGCGCGAGGCGGTCCTGGTGCTGACCGACCGGCCGGAGACCCGCCCCGGCGCCCACGCCCGGCTGCTCGCCGTGGTCATGGACGAGCTGGCCGGGGCCCCCGAGCAGTCACTGCACCTGCCCGAACCCCGCGACGACCGGCTGCGGGCCGTCACCGACCTCCTGCACGCCGATCCCGCGCACCCCGCCACCCTGGCCGAGCTGGGCCGGACGGCCGGGGCGAGCGAGCGCACGCTGAGCAGGCTGTTCCACACCGAGCTGGGCATGGGCTTCCACCGCTGGCGCACCACCCTGCGCGTCCAGCACGCCCTGGCCCATCTCACCGGCGGCCTGTCAGTCACCGACACCGCCATGGTGTGCGGCTGGTCCAACCCCTCCAGCTTCATCGAGGCGTTCACCGAGGTGGTCGGCCAGACTCCCGGCCGGTATCGGGCGGAGCTGCGCGGTCGGTAGGTCGGCGGGTTTCCGGTATCCGCTGTCCCTTTCCCGGTGGTTGCTCGCCCCGGCCCGGCTCCAGAGTGGTGGCAGTCCCCCCGACCACCCCGCCGAGCACGGAGGCCCGTACACCCATGACCGAGACACACACCCACACCGCCGTGGTCATCGTCGGAGCCGGTGTCGCCGGGCTGGCGCTCGGCAACTTCCTGCTGCGCAACGGCGTCGGCTGCGTCGTACTGGAGAAGCACAGCCGCGCCCATGTCGAGCAGCGGCAGCGGGCCGGGACCATCGACGGCTTCGGGGTGCGGATGCTCCGTGAGTGGGGGCTCGCCGAGGTACTGGCGGGCGATCCGGTCCCGCGGAGCGAGGGCGGCTTCTACCTCGACGGGGAGGCCATGCCGATCGACGTGGACGACGACAACGAGAGCCTCTACTGCCCGCAGCAGGTCCTCGTGCGCAACCTCACCGACGTCTTCCTGCGAGCGGGCGGCGACCTGCGCCACGAGGCCGCCGACGTGACGCTGGAGGACATCGACGGCGCACACCCCCGCGCCCGCTACCGGGATGCCGACGGCACGCCCAGGGTCGTCGACTGCGACCTCGTCGCGGGGTGCGACGGCTTCCACGGCGTCAGTCGGCGGGCCGTCCCCGCGGGCGTCCTCACCGAGTACTCCCACCAGTACGGGTACTCCTGGCTCAGCGCCTTGGCCGCCGTCCCGACCAGCCCGTCCGGCATGGCGATCCACTCGCGCGGCCTCGCCGGACTGATCCCGCGCGGTCCGCACGCCACCCGCGTCTACCTCCAGTGCGCCCTGGACGACACCCCCGAGCAGTGGCCGGACGAGCGGGTCTGGGGCGAGCTGGAAGCCCGGTTCGGGACCTCGGTGGCGCGCGGGGAGATCGTCGGCAGGCAGATCGTGCCGCTGCGCGGCGTGGTCTTCGACCCGATGAGCCACGGCAGGCTCTTCCTCCTCGGGGATGCGGCGCACCTCGTGCCGCCGATGAGCGCGAAGGGAATCCATCTCGCCCTGCACGACGCCGAGGTGTTCGCCCGCGCGGTCCTCCGCTGGGCCGAGGACGGCGACACGAGCCTGCTCGACGGCTACTCCGAGACCTGCCTGCCCCACATCTGGAACTACCAGGCGTTCGCCACCTGGATCACCGACGTCATGCACGACGCCGGTGACACCCGGCACGCGGGAGAGTTCCGCAAGCGGGTCGCCCGAGCGGAACTCCAGCGGCAGTTCACCTCGGAGACCGCGAACCGGCTCTTCGCCGAACTCACCGCTGGCACCAACTAGTTGAGGCGCTCCGCCCGCGACGCCGAGCGCCCCGAGGTGACGGAAGGCGGGCGGTTCGCATGGCGCTGTGTCCTCGGCTTCAGGGATTCCGGCCGGTCACGGGTAGAGCTGCGCTCCGGGCAGCGCGTCGGGGTCCCGGCGCACCTCGGCGGTGTTCGTCTCGGGCAGGAACCAGGCGCAGCCGAAGGTGATCAGGCCCATGAGCGCGATGTACGCCGCGACCAGCGTGGTCGCCCCGGTCTTCGCGATCACGGCGGTCATCAGGACCGGCGTACCGCCGCTGACGACGATGGCGGAGAGCTGGTAGGCCAGAGAGGCGCCGGAATAGCGGACGTCGGTCGCGAACAGCTCACCGAGGTAGGCGGCCATCGGGCCGTACGTCAGTCCCTGGAAGAGGAAACCGACGGTGATCGCGACGAAGACCAGGGGCGCCGACGCCGTGTCCACCAGCGTGAAGTAGGGGAACGCCCAGGCCGCCACGCCGAGTCCGCCGACGAGGACCAGCTTGCGTCGGCCGAGGCGGTCCGACAGATGGCCCGCGTAGGGGAGTATTCCCGCCATCAGGGCCGAGCTGAGCAGGGTGACGGTGAGCAGGGAGTCGCGGTCCATGTGCAGCGTCGTGGTGCCGTAGCTCAGCAGGCCGGTGATGCTCACGTAGAAGAGGCTGTTGGTCGCGGACAGAGTGCCGCAACCGAGCAGGATGGTGCGCCAGTTACGGCGTATCGCCTCGGTCAGCGGGGCCCGGACCACGCTCGCTTCCGGCTTGACGGCGGCCTTCTCCTGGAGGGCGCGGAAGTCCGGGGTGTCCTCGACCTTGTGCTGGATGTGCAGGACGACGGGGAACATGACCGCGCTGAGCAGGAACGGGATGCGCCAACCCCAGTCCAGGAAAGCTTCGTTCGAGATGATCGAGCCGGTCGTGGTGAAGATCAGGTTCACGATGATGACCGCCACGGGCACGCTCGTCTGGCCGAACGTGCCAGCGAAACCACGGCGTTTGGGGTGTGCCGACTCCGTGAGGAGCAGCGCGATGCCACCCCACTGGCCGCCCGCCGCCGCCCCCTGGACGAAGCGGAGCAGCACCAGGAGGACCGGGGCGAGAACACCGACGCTCGCGGCGCTCGGCAGACAGCCGATGAGGAACGTCGCCGTCGCCATGCCGATCAGACAGGCCACGACCGTGGGCTTGCGGCCGTGCTTGTCACCGAAGTGACCGGCGAGCAGCCCGCCGAGCGGCCGGGCCACGAACCCGGCCCAGAAGGTGCTGAAGGACAGCAGCGTGCCCATGAGGGCCGACGAGTGCGGGAAGAACACGTGTGGGAAGACCAGCGCCGCCGCCGTGCCGTAGAGGAAGAAGTCGTACCACTCGATCGAGCTGCCGATCAGTCCGGCCGCCAGCAGCTTCCAGCCGGTACGGCGTTCGGACACCGGGGCGGGACCGGGGTTCTCGCCCTGGACGTGGGCCTGTGCGGATGAGGCCATGGGAGGCATCCCTCCGGTTCTGGTCAGGGGGTGTGTGCGGGGACGTCCGCCGGCCGGTCGGGGTATGTGTCACAGCTCTGTGTGGGGTGAGAGTAGGGCTGAGCAAGCGCTTTGGGAGATGGGGATTGGCTACACTCCTCGCACCCCAGGGGTGGGTGAATCCACCACCTCCCTTCTCTGGCAGAAGGCGAGCGATGGCACCGACCGGGTCCGAGCCCGACAGGAACGACGGCCAGGGCGAACTCGCCGCCTACCGGCTGCGCCGCGAACGCGAGTTGAGCAGCCTGTACGCCACGGCCCGTTCGCTGACCGTGCTGGGCGAGGTCGACGTGGTGCTCCCGGCCATCGTCCGGGAGGCGCACGAGCTGATCGGCAGCGACTTCGTCTATCTCTCGCTGTGCGACGCGGACGGCGTCCTCACCCTCAGCGCGGCGGCGGGCACCATCTCGCCGGAGTTCTCCTCCGCCCGCATGCCCGCCGGGGCCGGTCTCGGCGGCTGGGTGACCGAGACCAGGGCGCCGGTCTGGGTCAGCGACTACCGGCACGCCGACGGCTTCCACCGCGACCCCGCCTTCGACCGCCTCGTCTCCGACGAGGGGCTGGTGGCGCTGCTCGGCGTACCGCTCCTGGTCGGCGACCGTGTGATCGGCGTCCTCTTCGCGGCCGACCGCACCGAGCGCCCCTTCGAGAAGGACGAGGTCGCCCTCCTCAGCGCCTTCGCCGACCATGCCGCGATCGCCCTCAACAACGCGCGGCTGTACGACGAGAGCCGGGTGGCACTCCAACGCCTCCAGGACGCGTACCGCGTCATCGAGGACCAGGTCGCCACGATGGAACTGGCCGCCGCGGTGCACGAGGCGCTGACCCATGTGGTGCTGACCGGCGGCGGACCGGGCGACATCGCGCAGTCGCTGGTCGAGCATCTGCGGGGCGTGGTCACCATCCGGGACCGGGACGACGAGGTCGTGGCCACCCGCTCCTCCGGCGCCGGAACCCCGGGCGCCGACCCCGGACTCGAGCGGGAGCTGCTGGAGCGGGCCCGCCGGACCGGGCGATGCGTCCACGGCCAGGACGACGACGGCACGGTCCACAGCGTGGCCGCCATCCAGGCCGGTGGCAGCCACCTGGGCTCCCTGTCCCTGCGGCGCCGGGCCCCCACGGAGTCGGCCGACGTCCGGATGCTGGAGCGCTCGGCCCAGATCACGGGCCTGCTCATGCTCCTGCGCGACGCCCGGGTCGAGGCGGAGGAGCGGGTACGGGGCGAACTGCTCACGGAGCTGCTGTCCCACCCGCCGCTCCAGCCGGTCCATCCCGCGCTGCGCGACCGCGCGCTCGCCCGGGGCGTCGACGTCGACCGGCTCGACGTCCTGGTCACGGCCGACTGCCCCGACCGGTCCGCCGGTGACCTCGTCCGCGAGCTGCACGCCTCCTCCCCGGAGTGGTCCGGCCTGGCGGGCGAATACCTGGGCCGGGCGACGATGCTGCTCCGCGCGGACGACCCCGAGGCCGCGGTACGGACGCTGCACCAGCGGCTGCGCCGCCGACTCGGCACGCCGGTCCTCGTGGTCGCCGACCGGATCACCGGCCACGACCGCGCCCACTCCGTCACGCTCGCCCAGCGCTGCCTGGACGTCATGCGCTCCCTCGGCGAGACCGACCGGGGCGCCACCACACGGCGGTACGCGATGTACGGGCTCGTCTTCGACCCCCGCCGCGCCCACGAACTGGACGGCTTCATCGCCGACTCCCTCGGCCCCCTGCTCGACTACGACCGCCGCCGCTCCACCGACCTGGTGAGCACGACCGCCGCCTACTTCGCCCACTCCGGGAACCTGAGCCGGACCGCCCACTCCCTCCATGTGCACACCAACACGCTGCTGAAGCGCCTGGACCGCATCGCGGCCCTCCTCGGCGACGACTGGCGCTCGGCCGACTCCGCGCTGCGGCTCCATCTGGCGGTACGGCTGCACCAGTTGCGGGTGGTGCTGGACGGGCCGGTCTGACTTCCGGCAGTCAGGACGCGGCTGTCCGGTCGCGGGGCGAGCGGTCGCGCAGCGCCAGCAGGGTCCAGCCGCGGCCGGACGGGTCGAGGGGGCTGGTCGCGGCGGTGAAGAGTTCCGCGGCGCGACGGTAGGAGAGGCGGCCCCGGCCGGTCACCGGGCAGCGGTCGGCCGGGGGCGCGTCGGCGGGGGCCCGGCGAGCGGTGACGAACACCGGCCCCGCGGTACGGCCCGCCAGGAGCAGCGGGAGCAGCCGTGCGGTTCCCGGCCCCCAGCTCAGCCCGCCCCCGGCACCCCTCCTCGTCTGCCGCCCGGGGAGGTCCAAGTGGTCGATGTCCAGCGCGAGTACGTGTTCCACCGGTGCTCCGGACTCGTGGAGGAGGTACCACAGGGTCAGCTCGCGGAGCGGCGCCCGCAGGGCCAGGGCGGCTCGGGCGCGGTCCGGGGCGGGGAGCCGGGGCGGCGCCGGTGGCTGTGCCAGGCCCATGGTCGGGTCCGTGCCGATCCAGCCTCGCGCCAGCCACCAGGCGCCCGCGGCTCGAAGACAGGCCAACTCGCGTGTGAGGGAGGCGGGTCGTGTGGTCGCGGTGCGGTCGGCCAGTCCTTGTCGCAGCCGCTCCGGGGTCCTCGGGTCGTCCAGCACCGCGAGCGGCACGGTCGGCGGACTGGCACCTCGGCGGTCGCGCCCGGTGGGGGTCCGCCGGTCGACGAGGGGCCAGGCCCAGCCGAGCAACGATATGCGGTAGACGCGGCGCGAGGCGGGGCCGAGGTCCACCGCGCCGAGATAGCGGTCGACGGCGGCGCCGAATTCGACCGGTGCCGACTGTTCGTCGCTCATGTCGCCGTCCATCCGCAGTAAATGAGTTCACGGAGCCTGCTCGCGTTTCCCCAACCGACCGTACCAGCAGCGGTGTTGCAGTAAACGTTATTCATTTACTGCGCCAACTCGCTTTGGTGGAATTTTTTCCATAAAGGGGCGGGCTTTATTCATGGAAACCCTTGCGGGAAATTGCCGGACGAGGGCAGGGTACGCATTCATGACACTCGGAACTCGCCGGCTGCGCGTGCTGCGGCACGCCCGATTCCGCCGCTTCCTCCTCGGCCGGACCACCTCGCTGCTCGGCTCCGGGATGAACACGATCGCCACGACCTTCGCCGTGCTGCGGCTCCCCGGTGGCGGTGTCGACGCCGTCGGCGGGGTCATGGCGGCCCGGATTCTCGCGGTGCTGGTCGTGCTGCTGCTCGGCGGGGTGCTCACCGACCGGCTCGGGGCCCGTACGGTCATGCTGGCGGCGGATCTGCTCCGGTTCCTCTCCCAAGGTGTGCTGGCCGTGCTGCTGCTCACCCACAGCGCGCGGATCTGGGAGGTGGTCGTGCTGGCGGTGCTCCTCGGGATCGGGGAGGGCGGCTTCATGCCGGGCTTGTCGGCACTGGTCCCCGGCCTCGTCCCGGCCGACGAACTCGCGAATGCCAACGCGTTGTTGGAAATGACCCGGCCGATGACCTCCATCGCGGGACCGGGGCTGGCCGGGCTGCTCGTCGCCGCTTTCGACGCCGGGACGGTGGTCGCTGTCGACGCGGTCAGCTACGGCGTCAGCGTCGTCGCCCTGGCGGGGTTGCCGGTGGCGCGGGCTGCCGAGGGCGCCGGGGGTGGGATGTTCAGTGAACTGGGGCGTGGCTGGCGGGAGTTCACCTCACGTACCTGGTTGTGGGTCACCACTCTCCACATCGGCCTGTTCAACTTCGTCCTCTGGGCGCCGTTCCTGGTCCTCGGCCCGTCCATGGCCGAGCAGCGGCTCGGCGGGGCGCGGGCCTGGGGGTTGGTGCTGGCGCTGGAAGGAGTCGGCGCGATCGTCGGAGGGGTGCTGCTGCTTGGCCGGAAACCCAGGCGTGGGCTCGCCTGGTCCGTGGCCGCGTCGGCGGGCTGGGCCGTACCCGCCGCCGCGCTGGCCGTCGGGCTGCCGCTTTTCTGGGTAGCTGCCGCCGCCTTCTGCGCCGGTATCGGCGCCGCCGTGTGCACCACTCTCGCCACGACCGTGATCCAGCGGGACGTCCCGGCGGAGGTGCGCGGACGTATCAGCGCCTTCGACAGTCTCGGGGCCTTCGCGCTGGGGCCGCTCGGGCTGGCGCTGGCGGGGCCGGCGTCGGGGGTGGTGGGCGCGGACCGGGTACTGGGGTTCGGGGTGCTGTGGCAGCTCACCGCGGTCGGGGTGGTGCTGGCGGTGCCGTCCGTACGGAGGCACGAGGCGGTTCCGCGGGCCGGCGAGCGGGTCGGGGCGGTCCGGTGAACGCCCGCCCGGCGGACGGTCGTTCGGCCGTCCGCCGGGGGGTCGTCTACTGGTCCGTCCGCGTGGTCACGGGCAGGAGCTGGAGCTCTGGCCGACGACGTGGGCGTCCGCGTTGTCCGCCGCCTTCACATAGGCGGCCGACGTGCCGCGGCGGTCATAGGTCTTGGTGAAGTCGGAGCCCAGGTCGACGATGAACTTCACCTTGTAGCAGTACCCGGCGTCGACGCGCAGCGTGTCCCAGTCCTCCTTGTAGGGAGTGTGGCCGCCGCCCGAGGAGAGGTAGTAGGTGGTCTGCGCCACGTTGTCGCTCTTGCACGTCGGCTGCGTGGCCGTCCACGCGCCCGTACTGTCCCCGCCACGGCACCAGTTCTTGAGCGCGGTCGCGCCCAGCGCGGTGTCGTTCACGGAAGACGAGCAGCCCGCGAGGCTGCAACTCGCCCCGGCGTTGGCGGCGGTGGCCGAGCCCAGCACCGCGACGAACGCCATCGCCGTCACCGCGGCCGCCGCTCTCCCCAGCCCTCTGGGCAGCACTTTCTTGGAAAACACCGAAGATCCCTCCCCTGTCGGCCCATGCGTTGGCACGAACTCAGCCAGGAAGCTAGCGGCATTCACCGGCCGTGTCAGCGCGTCGGCACCGGTGTGAAATTGCCGCCCCGCGGGGTGGTGGAAGGGGAGTAGGTTGGCCGCATGGCTTCCGTACTCGTCGTCGGCGGGGGCATCCGCAAGACCGAGCAGTTGCTGCCGTTGTTCGAGCAGATCGTGAACGTCGTCCACCGCCACGCCCCTCGCGCCGCCCTCGCCTTCAACACCAGTGGCGGGGACAGCGTCGAGGCGGCGCTGCGGTGGCTGTGAGGGTCAGGCCAGCGGCTTGCTGAGGACCGCCTTGCGGTGGCTGAAGGTGTCCAGGGAGTAGCGGCCGTGGTAGTTGCCCATGCCGCTCTCGCCGACGCCGCCGAAGGGGAGGTCGGAGACGGTGAGATGGGCGAGGGGGAGACCGTGGCCGAGGCCGCCGGAGGAGGTCTCGGCGGCGATCCGCTCACGGGTGGTGTCGGAGTCGGTGAAGACGTACAGCGCGAGCGGCTTGTCGCGGTCGTTGATGAAGTCCACCGCCGCGTCCAGGTCCGGCACGGTCACGATCGGGAGGATGGGGCCGAAGATCTCCTCCCGCATCACCGGCGCCTCGGGCGCGACGTCGGCCAGCACGGTCGGCGCGATGTACTTGTCCGCACGGTCGCTGCCCCCGCCGACCGCCACCCGGCCGGAGTCCAGCAGGCCCGAAAGCCGGTCGAAGTGGCGCTCGTTGATGATGCGGCCGTACTCCGCCGAGGCCGCCGGGTCGGGGCCGTAGATGCCCTCGACCGCGCGGACGAGCGCCGCCTCCAGGGCGGGGGCGGTCTCCGGGTCGGTGAGGACGTAGTCGGGGGCGACACAGGTCTGCCCGGCGTTGAGGAACTTCCCGCGCGCCAGCCGGTCGGCTACCACCTCGAGATCGGCGTCCCGGTCGACGAACGCCGGTGACTTGCCGCCCAGTTCGAGGGTGACCGGGGTGAGGTGCTCGGCGGCGGCGCGCATGACGACACGGCCCACCGTGCCGTTGCCGGTGTAGAAGATGTGGTCGAAGCGCTCGGCCAGCAGAGCCGTGGTCTCCGGGATGCCGCCCTCGACCACGGCGACCGCGTCGGTGTCCAGGTAGGCCGGGATCAGCTCGGCCAGCGCGGCGGAGGTCGCCGGGGCCAGCTCGCTCGGCTTCGCCACGACCGCGTTGCCCGACGCCAGGGCGCCGACCACGGGGGCGAGCAGCAGCTGCGCCGGGTAGTTCCAGGGGGCGATGACGAGGACGACGCCGAGCGGGTCGTACTGCGTCCACGCCGTGGCGTCGTCACCGAGGTACGCGGGGACCGGCGCCGGCTCGGGGCGCAGCCACGCGTCCAGGTGCTCCAGGGTGTGGTCGATCTCGCGGATCGTGAAGTCGATCTCCGTGCGGTATGCCTCGGTGGCGCTCTTGCCCAGGTCGGCGTGGAGGGCTGCGGCGAGGTCGGCACCGTGCTCGGTGAGCATCGCGCGCAGTCGGCGCAGCTGCTCCTTGCGCCATTCGACGGACTTGGTCCGTCCGGTACGGAACGTGCCGCGCAGCCGGGCCACGGTGTCGGCGGCCTGCTCGGTGGGGGAGTGGTTCACGGGTGCCTCGCGTCCTCGACGATCAGATGTAAACACCAACCTTCCAGACGGCCGGGAAAATTCCACGGATTGCCCGGAATGACGTAGATCACGGCGCGTACGCGAAAGGGCCGCCCCGGATGATCCGGAACGGCCCTCGGTGGCTCTCGCGGTGGCTCAGGAAGTGGTGAGGTTGATCATGCGGTGGTCGGACAGCGTGCCGTCCACGACCCGGCACGTGTACGTGGGCCCCTGCGGGCCGAAGATGTAGTCGATCTTGTTGTTGCCGTCCGTGGGTGCGCCGGTGTGCGGCGAGGACGGGGTCGGCTGCCCGCACTCCTGGTGGCCGGGGTAGAGGGGGTTGAGGTAACTGACGTCGTTCTGCGTGGTGTTGAGGTCACCGCCGTAGTAGGTGGTGTAGCCGCGCGGCGTCAGGCCGTCGACGGTGTCGCGCATCGCCTGGGCCTGCTTGGGGCGGTACAGGTCCGACGGGTCGGTGTCGTCGCCCGCGGGCTTGCCGTTCGCGTCCGTGTACGGCCCGCTGCTGAAGTGGGCATTGCAGTACGCGGTGCCCTCGGCCGGCATGACCGCGCAGAGCATGGGCCGCTGCTCCTTCGCGAAGTCCGTCGACTTCTTCTTGGGCGGCGACGGAAGGACGGTGCCCTGGTACCAGGTGTTGCTGTCGGGCACGGCGAGGGCGATGCCGAAAGAACCCCGGCTGACTCCGTCCTTGGAGTCGTCGCAGTCCTTCTGGGCCTCGATGGCCGTGTCGCCGACCTTGAAGGACGTCGGCATGAAACGCACGTCCATGGGACCGGCCCAGCTCTCGAGCGCCAGCTCCAGAGGCTTGGCCGCCTTCTCGCAGATCTCCTGGAAGAAGATCGCGTCGGGGCGCCGGGTGCCCATGGCCTGGTGGAGCGCGTTCGACACGTTGGTGGCGACGGTCGTGGAGGGGGCGTCGTTCAGGGAGCACGAGCCGTTGTTGTTGGCGCAGACGTTCCAGGAGACGACGTCACGCGCGACCGGCGCCTGGGTGGTGGGCGCGGGCGCGGGACTGGTGGAACCCTGTCCGCCGACCTTCACCAGGGAGAAGCGCTCCCAGGAGCCGAGGCTGTTCGGGTTGGCGGGCGGCGCCGTACGCGCCCGCAGCAGGCCCGCGTCCGGGTAGGTGCCCAGTTCCGCCGCGACATACTTGCCGTTGGACGCCAGCAGGCCGAAGGTGCCGTCGGACAGCTGCTTGAGGGTGAAGCGCTCCCAGGCCCCGATCGTCGTCGCCCGGGTCCGCAGCATGGAGGCGCTGGCGTCGTCCTCGGTCGTGACGTAGTTGCCGGTCGCCTCGGAGCGGAAGCTCACGGTGCTGCCGAAACCGCTGTCCGTGACCCAGTCGGTGTGCAGCGTGAACTGCTCGGTGGTCTCGGGTGCGGTGGCGGTCAGGTTGGCCCTGAGCTTGCTGTCACCGCCCGTTCCGGCGGAGACCGTCACGAAGTGACCGGCCACCTTCAGCGCCCACCTCTGGCCCGCCGACGAGGGGGGCACCGGGGTGTCGGCCGCGACCGACGGCGCGGCCACTGCCACGACGGTGCTGAGCGCGGTGAGCACCGCCGCCAGCAGGAGCCGTATTCGTTTGAGCATGTGTCATCCCTCGTGAATGCTCCGCGCCTGTACACGGAGTGAACGCGAGGTGAAGTCAACCATGATCCAGACCGGTGAGACATGGACATGTCTGACCGGTCCGCGCGGGACAGGACCCGGCCGTCAGGCGTCCGGCCGCAGCCGCACGTCCATCCCGTCGGTCTCCGTCCAGAAGCGGTCGTCCGCGTCCTGGAGGCGGGCGGCGGCGTGACGGAGGTGGAGGCGGGCGGCGGCCCGGGCGGCTTCGGGGTCGTGGGCTTCGACGGCGGCGAGGATGGCGTGGTGCTCCTGGCGGACCGCCTCGATGAAGTCGGTGCGGCGGGCCTCGTTGGCGCGGGTGACGCGGATGCCGTCGCGGGCGACCTCGCCCAGGTAGCGCACCGTCTGGACGAGGACCGGGTTGCCGGTGGACTCCGCGATGGTGCGGTGGAAGGCCAGGTCCTCATCGACGCCGTCACCGTCGGCGGCGACCGCCGTGTCCAGCGCGGCCAGCGCCAGCCGCATCCGGGCGATGTCGTCCGGTGTGGCCCGGGTCGCCGCCAGGGCCGCGGCCTCGCTCTCCAGTGCGGCGCGGACCTCGACGATCTGGAGCACCTTGGACTTGGTGCCCGGGGACTCCGCCGTCAGGTCGAGCGGCCGGGTGCGCCGGGGCAGGACGAAGACGCCGAGGCCCTGGCGCGGCTCGACCAGGCCCGCGTTGCGCAGCCGGGACACCGCCTCGCGGATGACCGTACGGCTCACTCCGAGCTGTTTGACCAGCGCGACCTCGGTCGGCAGTCTGTCGCCCTCGGTGAGCCGCCCGGACTCGATCTCCTCCGCGAGGATCGCGGCGACCCGGTCCGCGAGCCGTATCGGACCGCTCACCTTGGAAAACATGCTTTTCAGTCTATCGACCGGCGCTCTGCCGCCCGGCCCCGAGCGCGGTGACGGCGGTCACCGCGTCGGCGTGGTCGGCCAGGTACTCCCGGACGACCGACTCGAAGTCCGGGTCCGCCGCCAGGCCGAGCGTGGCGGCGCGCGCGTTGTCGAAGTCAGCGGGCCAGGAGCCCACGATGGCCTCCACGGCGGGCTCGGGCACGACGGTCACCAGGTCCGCGACCGCGTCCCCGGCCACCCGGCGGAGGGTCCGGAGCATCTCGGCGACGGAGACCGTCAGCGCGGGCAGGTTGACCGGGAGCCGCCCGCTCAGCTGACCCGGACCGTCGCCCCGCTCCAGCTCCGCGATGTGCAGGATGCCCGCCACCGTGCGCCGGGGCGAGGCCAGCGCCACCCGCAGGGCGGGGTCGACGGGGCAGACGGCGGGCAGCCCGGCCAGGGGCTCGCGGACGATGCCGGACAGGAAGCCGGACGCGGCCGCGTTGGGCCTGCCCGGCCGCACCGACACGGTCATCAGCCGGGCCACCCGGCCGTCCACGAACCCCTTCCGCGTGTACTCGGCGACCAGCTGCTCGCAGACGAACTTCTGCACCCCGTAGCTGGACCGCGGCGTCGGCAGGGTGCCCTCGGCGACCAGCTCGGGCAGCGGCAGCGCCGGGTCCGACCCGTACACCGCGACACTGCTGGAGAACAGCAGCCGTACGACCGGGCCCCCGGCGGCCGACTGGGCGCGGGCCGCTTCGAGCAGGGCGCGGGTGGTGTCCACGTTGGCGGCCATACCGAGGTCGAAGTCGGCCTCGCACGCGGCCGACACGGCGGACGCCAGATGGATCACCGCGTCCACCGGCTCGGCGAACAACTCGCCGAGCCGCTCGGTCAGATCACCCTGGACCACCTGGACGAGCGGGTCGGCGGCGAGCGGCGACGCGTCCGGTACGAACAGGTCGGCCAGCACCAGCCGGTCCACGGGTACGCCGTCGAACGTCCGTGTCTCCAGCAGCCGTTCGGCCACCTGGCGCCCCAGGAAGCCGAAGCCACCGGTGATGACGATCCTCATGCGTGTGCTCCTCGGTAGTCGCGCAGCCAGCCGAGCCCGTCGCTCGTCCCGGCACGGGGGCGGTACTCGCAGCCGATCCACCCCTCGAAGGCCAACTCGTCGACGACGTGGAAGAGATGGCCGATGTTCAGTTCACCCGCGTCGGGTTCGTGCCGGTCGGGTACGCCCGCGATCTGGAGATGCCCGACCCGGCCGGTCGGCAGGTCCCGGCGCAGGGCCGTGGTGAGGTCGCCCTCGGTGATCTGGCAGTGGTAGAGGTCCAGTTGGACCTTGACGTTGTCGGCGCCCAACTCCCGTACGACAGCGTGCGCTTCCGCCTGGCGGTTCAGGAAGTAGCCCGGCATGTCACGGTGGTTGATCGGCTCGATCAGGAGGTCCACCCCGGCCGCCCCGGCCCGCTCGGCGGCCCATGCGAGGTTGCCCAGGTAGGTCTCGCGGGCCGCACCGGCCGTCGACAGTCCGGCCATCACATGCACGCGCGGGCAGTCCAGCGTGGCCGCGTACTCCAGCGCCCGGTCGATCCCGGCCCGCGTCTCCGCCTCGCGGCCGGGCAGCGCGGCCGTACCCCGCTCACCCGCGTCCCAGTCACCGGGCGGGGCGTTGAACAGCACCTGCCGCAACCCGTGGTCGTCCAGCAGGCGGCGCAGCTCGGCGGGCTCGTACGCGTACGGGAACAGGTACTCGACGGCCTCGAAGCCGTCCGCTGAGGCCGCGGCGAAGCGGGCCGGGAACGGGTGCTCGGTGTACATCATGGACAGGTTCGCTGCGAACCTCGGCATGGTCACTCCCATGACGCCGATGAGGCGCCGGTCAGCGGTTGACGACGTCCTTCTTGGTGGTGAGTACGGCGGCGGCGCCCACGACGAGGCTCAGCGCCAGCACGTACATGGGTATCGCCGCCGAACCGGTGCTGTCCTTCAGCGCGCCGATCATGTACGGGCTGACGAAACCGGCCAGGTTGCCGACCGAGTTGATCAGGGCGAGCCCGGCCGCGGCCGCCGTGCCGCCCAGGAAGGCGGTGGGCAGCGACCAGAACAGCGGGGCGCAGGTCAGCACACCGGCCGCGGCGAACGACAGCGCGACCAGGGACAGCACGGTCGAGCCCGACCAGGAGGCGGCCAGCGTGAAGCCGACGGCGCCCATGAGGCTCGGGATCACCAGGTGCCAGCGGCGTTCGCGGCGCCGGTCGGCCGAGCGGCCGAAGAGGTTCATCGCGACCAGCGCGGCCAGGAACGGCACCGAACTCAGGACGCCGATCGCCAGGTTGCCCTTGATGCCGGTGGACTCCACGAAGGTCGGCATCCAGAACGTCAGCGCGTACTGGCCCATGATGAAGCAGAAGTAGATGAGGCTCATCAGCCACACCTTGGGGTCGCGGAAGCCGTCCCAGACCTTGCCGTGCACGGTCCGGTGCGCGGCGTCCTCGGCGAGCGCCCGCTCCACGACGTCCTTCTCCTCGTCGCTGAGCCACTTCGCGTCCCGTACGCCGTTGTCCAGGTAGAACAGGGTGGCCACACCGACGGCCAGCGCGGGGAGGGCCTCCAGCGCGAACATCCACTGCCACCCCTGCCAGCCGCCCGTGCCCTGGAAGGCGTCCAGTATCCAGCCGGAGAGCGGGTTGCCGAAGATGCCCGCCACGGGGATCGCCGACATGAACATCGCGATGACGCGGGCCCGGCGGTGGGACGGGAACCAGTAGGTGCAGTACAGGATGACACCGGGGTAGAACCCGGCCTCGGCCGCGCCGAGCAGGAAGCGGAGCACGTAGAACGTCGTCTCGTCGGTGACGAACACGAACGCCGCCGAGACCACGCCCCAGCTGATCATGATCCGGGCTATCCAGGTGCGGGCGCCGACCCGCTGGAGCAGCAGGTTCGACGGGACCTCGAAGAGGAAGTACCCGATGAAGAACAGCCCGGCGCCGAGGCCGTACGACGCCTCGCTGAACCCCAGGTCGTGCGACATCTGGAGCTTGGCGAAGCCCACGTTGACGCGGTCGAGGTAGGAGACGATGTAGCAGAGGACGAGGAAGGGGACGATACGCCGGACCACCTTGCGGAAGACGGCGTTCTCGCGGGTGAGGTCGACTTCGGCGGCGACCGTGGGGAGCGACATGGCGAATCCTTTGAGCGGCTCAGGGGGATTCTCGGGCGGGACGGGGACGGGGGTTCGGAGGTGTGAGGTTCACCAGCGGGCGTCGAACACGGCACGCAGTTCGGCGAGTTCGGGTTCCGCGAGCGGTGCGGGCCTGCGCTCGGTGAGCAGCCACAGGCGGGCGGTCTCCTCGAGTTCTTCCAGGACGGCCAGGGCGGAGGCCGCGTCGGGCCCCCAGACGACCGGGCCCAGCCGGTCGAGCAGCACGGCCCGGATCGGCGTGCCGCGCGCGGCGCGTTCGGCGACGCGGGCGGTCACCAGATCGGCCACGCGCGGATCGCCGGGCCGGTGGTAGGGGACGAGCGGGACGTGCCCGACCTTCATCACGTAGTACGGGGTGAGCGGCGGGAGCACGTCGTCCTGGCTCCACACACCGGCCAGGGTCAGCCCGACCAGGTGCGTGGAGTGGGTGTGCACGACGAAGCGGGCGGTGGGGTCGGCGGCGTAGATCCGCCGGTGCAGGGTGAGGGTCTTGCTGGCACGGTCGCCCGCTAGCTGCTCGCCCCGCGGGTCGACGAGGGCCAGCCGGTCGGGTTCCAGGAAGCCCAGGGCGGCGTCGGTCGGGGTGATCAGGTGGGAGTCGCCCACCCGGGCGCTGATGTTGCCCGCGCTGGCGTGGACATAGCCGCGCGCGAACAGACTCGCGCCGACCCGTACGATCTCGCGCCGTGCCTCCTCCACCGGGCCGGTCATGACTTCTCCAGCAGGGCGAACGCGGCGGTGAAGAAGTCGGGGGCGCCGAAGTTGCCCGACTTCAGGGCGAGATGGAGCGGCGATCCGTCGGGCAGCGTCGCCGCGCACCAGGGCACACCGGGGTCGATCTGCGGGCCGATCCGGAGCCCGGTGACGCCGAGCGCCCGCACGACCGCGCCCGAGGTCTCGCCCCCGGCGACGACGAGTTGCCGGACCCCGCGCGCCACGAGCCCCCGCGCCACCTCGGCGAGGGTGCGTTCCACCAGTTCACCGGCCTCGGCGGCACCGAGCCTGCTCTGCACGCCGCGCACCGCGTCGGGCGCCTCGGTGGAGTAGATCAGCACCGGCCCGTCGGCCAGGTGGGCGTCGGCGAAGGCCAGCGCCTCCCCGGCCACGTCCGCACCGGCCGCGATACGCAGCGGGTCCACGCTGAACGCGGGCCGCCCGCCGGCCAGGAACGCCCGGACCTGGCCGTTGGTGGCCACGGACACCGACCCGGAGACAATGGCCTGGCGACCGCTCGCGGGCGGCAACTGAGCCGCCGCCGTGGACGGTTGGAGCCCCCAGTTGGCGGGCAGCCCGATGGCCAGCCCCGAACCGGCGGTCACCAGCGGCAGCTCCCGCACGGCCTCGCCCAGCCGCACCAGGTCGTCGTTGGAGACGGCGTCGGCGATGGCGAACGCGGCTCCCCCGGACCGGAGTTCGTCGATGCGGGCCCGCACCGCGTCCGCGCCCGCCGCGAGGACCGTGTGGTCGATGAGCCCGACGGGACGCGTGGTCTGCGCGCCCAGCACGTCGACCAGGTTGGAGTCGGTCATCGGCGTCAGCGGGTGGTCCCGCATGCCGCTCTCGCTCAACAGCACGTCGCCCACGAAGAGATGACCCTTGAAGACGGTGCGTCCGTTGTCCGGGAACGCCGGGGTGGCGACCGTGAAGTCCGTGCCCAGCGCGTCCATCAGTGCCTCGGCGACCGGGCCGATGTTCCCGGCCGGGGTGGAGTCGAAGGTCGAGCAGTACTTGAAGTAGATCTGCTCGGCGCCCGCGCCCCGCAGCCACGCCAGGGCGCGCAGCGAGGCGTCCACGGCCTCCGCGACGGGCACGGTACGGGACTTGAGCGCGATGACGACCGCGTCCGCGTCCCCCACGATGCCGTGGCCGCCGTTCTCGGGGCCGCCGTCCTCGGGGACGTCGATGAGCTGGACCACGCGCATGCCCGCGCGCACCAGGTTGTTCGCCAGGTCCGTGGCGCCGGTGAAGTCGTCGGCGATGGCGCCGAGCCGGATTCCCATGTCAGCCATCCTCCGGCTTCGGCAGGTCGATCCCGGGGAAGATCTTGATCACCGCGCTGTCGTCCTCGCCGCCCAGCCCCGAGGCCGCGGCCTGGAGGAACATCTGGTGGGCGGTGGCGGCCAGCGGCAGCGGAAAGCGCTCCGGGCGGGCGGAGTCGAGCACGATCCCCAGGTCCTTGACGAAGATGTCGACGGCGGACAGGGGCGTGTAGTCACCGGCCAGCACATGCGCCATGCGGTTCTCGAACATCCACGAGTTGCCCGCGCTGTGCGTGATGACCTCGTACAGGGTGTCGGCCGGGACGCCAGCCCTGATGCCCAGCGCCATCGCCTCGGCGGCCGCGGCGATGTGGACGCCCGCGAGCAGCTGGTTGACGACCTTGACCTTGGAGCCGAGCCCGGCGCTGTCGCCCAGCCGGTGCACGGTCGCGCTCATCGCGTCCAGCACCGGCCCGGCGAGCGCGTACGCCTCCGGGGCGCCCGACGTCATCATGGTCAGCTCACCGGCCGCCGCGCGCACGGCGCCGCCGGAGACCGGGGCGTCCAGGTAGAGCACGTCCAACCGGGCCAGCCGAAGCCCTAGTTCGGCCGACCAGACGGGGTCGACGGTGGAGCACATCACGAACACGGCACCCGGCCGCAGCCGCTCGGCGGCACCCTCCGGACCGAACAACACCTGCTCGATCTGGGCCGAGTCGACGACCACGCCGACCAGGACATCGACGGCGGCGGCGAGTTCACCGGGGGTGGCGAAGGCGATGCCGCCCTCCCGGGCGAAGTCGGCGGCCACGTCGGGCCGCAGGTCGTGGACCCCGACGTCGTACCCCGCGTTCCGCAGGCTACGTGCCATCCCGAGACCCATGGCCCCGAGTCCCACCACGCCCACACGGGGCTTCTGGTCGTTCACGCGCAACATCCTTGTCTCGCAGTGGCCGCCCGGACGCCCTTCACTGCCAGGCCCTTTCGCCGACGGTCGGGTCATATGATGACCTGAGGACAGCGATCGACGCACTGTGATGCCGGTCACGTATGGGTGGTTCACGGTCGCGGGATGATGGGCCGAGTGCCGGGCATGAGCTTCCTCGGGGGTCTTCCGGCCGTCCCGGACCCATTCGCGCAACGGCACCACTGGAGATTCGCTGTGAGCCTCGACGGCAGACCGGTAGCTCTCGCCCCCGACGGCGCACTGGACGCGGACGCCCGCAAGCAGCGTCTGCGCCGACGCCTGGAGCGGCTGATCGGAGTGGCCGCGACCGAGGGGAACGAGCTGACCCCGCTGCGCAACGGCAGCGCCATCTTCCCCGCGATGCTGGAGGCCATCGCCTCGGCCCGGCACACCATCGACATGATGACCTTCGTGTACTGGCGCGGTCAGATCGCCCGCGACTTCGCCGCCGCCCTCGCCGACCGGGCACGGGACGGGGTGCGGGTACGGCTGCTGCTCGACGGCTTCGGCGCCAAGCAGATCGAGCCCGCGCTGCTGGACCTCATGGACACCGCCGGGGTCCAGGTGGCCTGGTTCCGCAAGCCCGTCTGGCTCTCGCCGTTCAAGCAGAACCACCGCTGCCACCGCAAGGCGCTGATCGTGGACGAGGACACCGCCTTCACCGGCGGCGTCGGCATCGCGGAGGAGTGGTGCGGCGACGCCCGCAACCCCGGCGAGTGGCGCGACACCCACGTCCAGGTGCGCGGTCCGGCGGTGGACGGGATAGCCGCCGCCTTCGCCCAGAACTGGGCCGAGTGCCACGACGAACTCTTCGACGACCGCGACCGGTTCACCGAGCACCAGCAGATCGGCGACTCCGTCGTCCAGGTCGTGCGCGGCTCGGCCAGCATCGGCTGGCAGGACATGCAGACCCTCATCCGGGTCATGCTCACCTCCGCCGAGGAACGCTTCCGCCTCGCCACGGCCTACTTCGCCCCCGACGACTACTTCATCGACCTGCTGTGCCGCACCGCGGAGCGGGGCGTGCAGGTGGAGATCCTGCTGCCCGGCCCGTACACCGACCAGCGCGCCTGCCAGCTCGCCGGACAGCACCACTACACGAAGCTGCTGCGCGCGGGCGTCGACATCCGCCAGTACCAGCCGACGATGATGCACGCCAAGATCATGACCGTGGACTCGGTTGCCGCCCTGATCGGGTCCACCAACTTCAACCGGCGCTCCATGGACCACGACGAGGAGGTCATGCTCGCCGTGCTGGACGAGAAGTTCACCGCGTCCCTCGACCGCGACTACGACGCCGACCTGGAGCACAGCGTGGCCATCGACCTCGACAGATGGCGGCGGAGAGCGGCGTTCCAGCGGCTGAAGGAGGCCGCCGTCACGCCCGTGAGACGCTTCCTGTGACCAAGGGCGGACGGCGGTAGCCGAAAGGGAGGCAGCTGAGGGTGTTCTCGGTGGATGTCAGACAGCACGCGCTGGGCGTGCTGTTCGTGTTGTTCGGAGAGCTGGACTTCGACAGCGTGGTGCAGCTGCACGAGGCTGCCGACGAAGAACTGTCGCTGTCGAAGGGGGCGTTGCCGGTCGTGGTCGACTGTGCCGCCCTGACCTTCTGCGACTCCTCCGGGATCAGCGCGCTGCTCCGTCTCTACCAGCGGCTCTCGGCACAGCAGCGGGTGCTCCGGCTGGCGGCCGTACCCGCCTCGGTGTCACGTCTGTTCACCCTGACAGGTTTGGACCAGCTGTTCTCCGTGCACAAGGACGCTGCCGAGGCCCTTGCCGCGGGCTCGGACGAACGTGGCGTCGCCGCGGCGGTTCAACAGAATGAGGAGCGGAGCGCATGACGCTCGTACCGGGGCTGAACCAGCCCCAGCCCGGACGGCCGGGGGGTGCCTCGGGTGGCCTGGACGACGATCTGCGCGCGCTGTTCGGGCACTCGACGGCCGTCTTCGCCTCCCTCGCCGGTCCGGCGCACATGCTGGAGTCGGCCAACCCGGCGTTCTTCGCCGCGATCGGCGGCACCGAGCGGGCCCGCACCGGCCTGCCGCTCGGCGAGCTGCTGCCGGAACTCGTCGAACAGGGCCTGATCACCCTGCTGGACCGGGTCTACCGCACCGGGCGGCCCGTCACCGGCCGGGACCGGCGGGTGCTGCTCGGCTCCGGCGCCGACGCCCGCGAGACGTTCTTCGACTTCACCTACGAGCCCCGGCTGGACGCCGGTGGCAATGTGACCGGCGTACGCGTGATCGGCGTCGAGACCACCCAGGTCAGGCAGGCCCAGCGGCTCACGGCCGAGCAGGCGGCACTGCTGGAGCAGATCGCCCGCCAGGCCCCGCTGACCGACGTGCTGCACGGCATGGCCCGGGTCATCGAGGAGCTGGCGCCCGAGGAGGTGCTGGTCTCGGTGCTGCTCGCGGACGCCGACGGCCGCCACCTGCGCCACGGCGCCGCCCCCAGCCTGCCCGACTTCTACAACCAGGCCATCGACGGCATCGCCACCGGTGACGGTGTGGGCTCCTGCGGTACGGCCGCCCACCGCAGGCAGAGCGTGATCGTCTCCGACATCGCCACCCACGAGTACTGGGCCGACTTCCGGGAGCTGGCCGGGCGGGCCGGGCTCGCCGCCTGCTGGTCCACCCCGGTGCTGGCCCGCGACGGATCGCTGCTCGGCACCTTCGCCATGTACCACCGCACGCCCCGCGAACCCCAGGACGACGACCTCGCGCTCGCCCGGATCTTCGCGGGCACCGCCGCCCTGGCCATCGAACGCCACCAGGCGGAGCAGGCCCGCCAGGCCGCCGAGGCCCGCGAGAAGGCCGCCCGTGCCGACCTCGCCTTCCTGCTGGACGCCAGCACCTCCCTCGCCCACGACCTGGACGCCGCCCAGACGCTCCAGCGCCTGGCCGACGCGTGCAGCCCCGCCCTCGCACCGCTGAGCGCGGTCGACATCGTGGAGGCGGGCCGCGTACGCCGGGTGGCCACCGCGGCACCGGACGCCGCGCAGCGCGCCCTGCTGGCCTCCCACATCCCGGTGTACGACGCCGCCGACGACGCGGTGGCCCGGGTCCTCGCCTCCGGGGTGAGCGAGGTCGCCCGCCGTACGCCCACCGGTCCGGGGCCCTGGCACGACCTGGGCGTCACCGGCTATCTGTGCGTCCCGCTGCTCGACCGGGGCAGCGCGGTCGGCACCATGACCCTGCTGAGCGTCGGCGACCACACCTTCGACGGACACACCGTCGCGCTGGCCGAGGAACTCGCCCGCCGGGCCTCCGCCGCCGCGCGCAACGCCCGCCAGTACACCCACCGCGTCACCCTGGCCCGCGACCTCCAGGCCGGTCTGCTGCTGCCCGGCGTCCCCGAGGTGCCCGGCGCCGACGTGGCCACGTACTACCACCCCGCCGGTGAGGGACTCGACATCGGCGGCGACTTCTACGACGTCTTCCCGCTGCGGGACGGCCGGTGGGCGTTCATGCTCGGCGACGTGTGCGGCCGCGGCGCGACCGCCGCGACCACCACCGCCCTGGTCCGGCACACCGCCCGAGCCGTCGCTCCGCTGCTGCCCGGCCCGCAGGCCGTCGTCGAGGCCGTGAACCGGGCGTTGTGCGACCGCCCCGGCAGCCACGGCACCGGCTTCGTCACGCTGGTCTACGGGCAGTTCACCCCGACCCCGGAGGGTCTGGACATCGAGCTGATCCGGGCCGGGCACACGTCGCCCCTCGTCGTCGACGCCGGAAACACCGTGCGCGCGGTGGACGCCTCCGGGCTCCTCCTGGGCGTCGCTCCCGACCCGCATGTCAGCCCGCGTCGGCTGCGACTGGGCCCGAAGGAGAGCCTGGTGCTCTACACCGACGGTCTCACCGAGGCCCGTGCCCCGGACGGCGAGCAGTTCGGCGACGTGCGCGTGGCCCAGGCCCTGGCCGGGTCGCCGCGCCCGCCCGCCGCCGGGCGCCTGATCGACTCGCTGACCGAGGCCGTGCACGCCTTCACCGGCGGTCACGACATCGACGACGACCAGGCCGTCCTCGTCCTCACCGCCACGGCCGGGTAGTCAGGTCGGGACGGCCGAGTGGTCAGGACAGGCCGGAGATCCACTCGTCCACGGTGGTGACCTCGGCCTGGCAGGGGAACACCTTCCCGGTGAGCACCCGGTGCACCTCGGGGTCGGCGTCACCGCAGACGCGCTCGGTGATGGCCCGCTGGGCGTCCATCACGAGCAGGCGGTACGGGTCACGCTCGGTCCTCACGGGTTTGCCGGGGTGTGGCCTCGTCGCGCGGGGTGCCCAGGCCGCGCAAGGAGCGGTCGGCGAGCGTCACGGCGAGGAAGAGGGCGCTGACGGCGAGCATCAGCCAGGAGAGATGGTGCAGTCCGCCGGTGTCGGCGCGCTGCCCGAAGAGGGCACCGCTCGCGGCGGAGGCGACGATCGCGCCGAGGTAGCCGAAGGTGCGCAGCAGTCCGGCGGAGGAGCCCATGCGCTCGGGGTCGGCCTGGTGGAAGACGGAGTTCTGCAGGGCGAGGCCGTTCAGGCCCTGCGGCACACCGAGGACGAGGACGACGGCCAGCAGCATCCACACCGGGCTCACGTCGGTCAGGGTCAGCAGCAGCGCGCACGCGGCGAGCTGGCCGACCGAGCCCACCAGCAGCTTGCCCCGGATGGCCTGCCGCCGCCCGGTGAGCGTCGAGACGACCAACGCGGTCGCGAACAGCGGGAGTTGGACCAGTCCGGCCTGCGAGGCCGACAGTCCCCGTCCCTCCTCCAGCCACTGGGCGTACCCGTACAGGAAGGCGTAGCTGACGATGTACGTGAGCAGCGCGCGGGCGTAGGTGGCGAGCAGGGGGAGGTTGCCGCTGAGGACGCGCAGGTCGATGAAGGGCTGCGGTGTCCCCAGTTCCCGCCAGGTGAAGGCGGCCGCCGCGAGGAGGGTCAGCAGGGGCAGGTACCAGTGGGCGGCGCCGGGCTCCATGAGGAAGAGCAGCAGGCAGATCAGGGCGGTCGCGAACAGGCCCATGCCGGGCAGGTCGAGCGCGGCGAGGGGGTGCCGGTCCTGGGCGCGCGGCGCCGGTGTGGTCGCGGGGAGGCGGCGGGCGCCGAGGTACAGGCCGACGAGGGCCAGCGGGATGTTGACGGCGAGGGTGGCGCGCCAGCCGCCGAGCCCGATCAGCAGTCCGCCGAGGCTGGGGCCGATGACGGCGACGGTCTGGGTGGTGACGGCGAGCGCGGTGAGCACGCCCGTCGGGCTCTCCCGCCCGGTGCGCCGGGCCTCGCTGCGGATCAGGTACATGGCGGCCGGATAGCCGGAACAGGTGCCGAAGCCGAGGAGCACCCGCGCGGCGATGAGCACGCCGAGACTCGGGGCGAGCATGCCCACGACGCCCGCGACACCGGTCAGCGCGGTCCCCACCAGGAAGAGCCGGCGCGGCCCGAACAGGTCGATCAGCCGCCCCACGACGGGCTGGCCGATGGACGTGGCCAGATACAGGGCGGAGACGAGCCACGCGGTCTGCGCGGGCGGTGCGCCGAACGCGGCGCCGATCGGCACCAGGGAGACCGAGAGGACGGAGGAGTTGACCGGGTTGAGTACGGACCCCAGCATCATCGGGGCGAGCAGCCGCCGGTCGAAACCGTCGCTCTTGCTCGCCCGGCCGGGAAGCAGCTGGCGCAGGGTCACGAGCGGACGACCCGGTCCAGTATGGCCGCCGCCTCCAGCAGGGTCCGCCGTTCGGCCTCCGTGCACTGGTCCTCCAGCGCGCGGGTGAGCCAGCCCTCCCCGGCCCGTCGGCGGTCCTCCAGGAAGGCGTGCCCGCTGTCGGTGACGAACACCAGCTGGCGCCGCCCGTCGGAGGGATCCTGCCGTCGGGACACGAGCGCGCGCTCCTCCAGTACGGCCACGGTCGCGGCCACCGACTGGTGCCGCACCCGCTCAGCGGCGGCCAGCTCACTGACCGACGCCTCGCCGTCCTTGTCGAGCCTGCTGAGCACGGACGTCTGCGACGGCGTCAGGTCGCCGGGGTCGTAGCTCTCCCGCATCCGCCGCCGCAGTCGGCTGAACACCACCCGGAACTCGTGCGCCGCGCGCACCGCGGATTCGGACACACCGGTGGTGTCAGGGGTCTCGATCATGTGTACAGGCTAACTTGCGCAGTCCAGGCTGCGCAAATGTCGAAACCTCGGCGGGCCGCTCCGGAAGGCGGCCCGCCGGGTGGCTCAGACGGTCGCGCGGCGGCGGAGTTCCTTCTTGTCGGGCTTGCCGACGTCCGTGAGGGGGAGGGCGGCCGGGAAGGTGATGCGGGTCGGCTCGTACATGGCGCCGCGCTCGGCGCGTACCAGCGCGCGGAGGTCGCCGGCGGACGTGGTGGCGCCGGGGGAGAGGAGCACGGCGGCGTGGACGCGCTCCATGCGGTCCTCGTCGCGCACGCCGAAGACCGCGGACTGCAGGACGTCCGGGTGGCTGTTGAGGAGGTCCTCCAGCTCGGTGGTGTACACATGGCCGCCGACCACGACGATCATGTCCTTGAGGCGGTCCACCACTGTCAGATAGCCCTCGTCGTCACGGAAGCCGACGTCACCGGTGTGCAGCCAGCCGTCCTGGAGCACCTCGGCGGTGAGCCGCGGCTGCTTCCAGTAGCCCTGCATGACCATGGCGGAGCGGACGCAGATCTCGCCGTGCTCGCCGTTCGGGAGGACGCTGCCGTCCGGGTCCCGGATCTCCACGTCGACGCTCGGCAGGATCTTCCCGGCGGTACGCAGGAGCGCGGGATTGTCCGGGTCGTGGTCCTGCGGGGGCAGCACGCTGATGAGACCGCCCTCGTTCTGCCCGTACCCCTGCATCAGCACCGGGCCGAGGCGGCGTACGGCGTCGGCGATGCGGGCGGGGGAGGACTGGCAGCCGCCGTAGAGGACCTGGCGCAGGCCGGAGGTGTCGGTGTGCGCCATGTCGGGGTGGTCGAGGAGCTGGTAGAGCAGCGGCGGCAGCAGCCACAGGTGGGTGATGCGCTCCAGCTCGATGGTGCGCAGCACCTGGCCCGGCTCGAAGTCGTCCAGCAGGACCACCGTGCCGCCGGTCTCCAGCACGGAGTCGGCGAGCATCCCGGCGGCGTGAGCGATGGTCGTGGCGACCAACTGGCGCCGTACGCCACTCTCTTCATCGGCGACCGGACTCGCGGCGCGCGTCTCCTGCACCTGGCGGAAGGTGGTGCAGATGCCCTTGGGGTGGCCGGTGGTGCCGCCGGTGTGGCGGATGCCGCAGATGTCGTCCGGCTCGGCCCGGCTCGGGAACGGCTCGGCGGACTGGAGGGCGGCCAGCGCCAGCAGGTCCTCGGCGCTGTCGCAAGGGCCCAGCGTCAGGACCGATTTGACCGGCACGGACGCGGTGATCTCGGCGGCCCGGTCGGTCAGCCGGGGGTCGACCACCAGGGCCCGCGTCTCGACATCGGCGACGATCGCGGCCTGCACGTCGGTGGAGAGCTTGCTGTACAGGTGGTTGACCTGGGCGCCGATCAGGTTGGCGGCGTACCGCACGGCTATCGCCTCGGGCAGGTTGCCGCTGAGCAGGGTGACGGTCTGGCCGCGCTCGATCCCCAGGTCCCGCATGGCCCATGCCATCCGGTGCACCAGGTCACGGAACTCCCCTGCGCTCACACGGTGTTCGCCGTGCACCAGGGCCTCGCGGGCGGGGTTCTCCCGCAGGGCGTCGAGGATGTCCTCCACCGGGTTGCGGAAGCGTGGGGCTGCGACGTCGAGCATGGGGGGTCCTCCTGGGCCGGGCGCGCACCGCGCACCGGCAGGTTGTTGCTGTTGTTCTGTGGGGGGACGGGAAGGCACCGGACGGGAAGACACCCGAATAAAGGTTGCCTAGACCAACCAAGTCGACTCTAGGACGCGCGCCCGGACAGCGCCAACTTCGCGGACGCGAACGTATGACAATCAGCCGATTCGGCTACGCAGTTCGGCCAATGTCGACCCCGTACACCCTCGCTGACCAGCACGGACAGCATTACTCGGGCGTCGCACCGGCACCCTCGACGACAAGGTCGTACGACCTCATTTCCTCCCCCCTCGGGCGTTCAGCCCGCCCCCAGCGCGGAGACCAGGCTCGCCACCGTCACGGTGTTGAAGACGAAGGCGATGACCGAGTTGGCCGACACGGTGCGCCGCATCTCCCGGGAGGTCACGCTCACGTCGGTCGCGCCGAAGGTGGTCATGACGGACAGGGCGAAGTACAGGTAGTCGCCCCAGAGCGGGGAGTCGGGGCCGGGGAAGTCCAGCGCGGTGCCGCCCTCCACGATGTCGTCGGCCTGGAAGGTGACCGCGAAGGACACGGCCACGCAGACCCAGGCGACCGCGACGAGCGCGAGCGCGACCAGGACGCGGGGGACCACGGGGAACGTGGTTCCCAGGTGGCCGGGCAGCCACACCACCGCGACCGCCAGTGCGGCCGCCGCGATGAAGAGCGACACCCCCGGACCGGGCGCGGTACCGATGACGTACCGCTGGAGCACCGTGCCGCGGCTGTCCCGCTCGGCCCAGGCCCGGATTCGCTCCGGGGAGGCGCGGGAGAAGGCGGCGACGGTGAGCGCGAGGTAGGGCAGCAGATAGGCGAACAGCGCCAGCACCCCGATGTCCCCGGCCGAGAGCCGCACCGCGTGCCCGGTGAGGACGAGCAGGACCAGGACCGTCGCGGTGCCCGCCGCGACGAGCACGCTCGCCGAGGCCCGACGTCGTTCGGAGAGCCAGTGACGCACCGGGAGCCCCTCTGCGTAGGGTCGTTACCGCAACCCTGGGTGACGATAGGGGCTCACACGCCCTTCACGGCGGAGCCGCGACCGTGGGGATGACGAACCACGTGGCCGAGGCCCGCCCCTGAGGTTCATCCGACGTCGGGGTGTCGACCCCCCACCCCCAGGAACTGCAGCACCGCCAGTACCCGGCGGTGGTCGGCGTCCGCTCGGGGGAGGTCCAGTTTCATCAGGATGTTGTTGATGTGTTTGGCGACGGCGCTCTCGCTGATGACGAGCTGGTTGGCGATGCCCGCGTTGGAGCGGCCTTCGGCCATGAGGGTGAGGACCTCGTGTTCGCGGGGGGTCAGTCGGGTCAGGGGGGTGTCGGTGCGGCGGACGAGGAGTTGGGCCACCACCTGGGGGTCCAGGGCGGTACCGCCGTTCGCCACTCGGCGGAGGGCTTCGACGAACTCCTCGACGTCCGCGACCCGTTGCTTGAGGAGGTAGCCCACGCCGCTGGTGTTGGCGGCGAGGAGGTCGGTGGCGTAGCGCTCCTCGACGTACTGGGAGAGGAGGAGCAGGGCCGTCGAGGGGTGGGTGCGGCGGATGGTGAGTGCGGCGCGTACTCCCTCGTCCGAGAAGCCGGGCGGCATACGGACGTCCACCAGCGCGAGGTCGGGGCGGTGTTCCGCCACCGCGGCCAGCAGCCCCGGTCCGTCGCCCACCTCGGCGGCCACCTCGAAGCCCGCCATCTCCACGACCTTGACCAGGCCCATCCGCAACAGGACGGAGTCCTCGGCGATCACCGCGCGTCGCACCGTCGGCTCCTCGTTCATCGTGCCGGGCACGGCAGCTCCACACTCATCAGGGTCGGTCCCCCCACGGGACTGCTCAGCCGGAATGTTCCGTCGACGGACCGCACGCGCTGGGCGAGACCGGTGAGGCCGGTCCCGTCGGCGGGGTCCGCACCGCCCAGGCCGTCGTCCGAGACCACCACCCGCAGTATCCCGCCCAGCAGGGTGAGCGTCACCTCCGAACGGGTCGCCTCCCGTGCGTGCTTGGCGACGTTCGTCAGCGCCTCGCAGACGACGAAGTAGGCCACCGCCTCCACCGCCGGAGCGGGCCGCCGTGCCAGGTCCACCCGCAGCCGTACGGGCAGCGGGGCGCGGGCCGCGAGGCCCGACAGGGCGGCGTCCAGGCCGAGTTCGTCCAGCACGGCGGGGTGCAGCCCGCGTACGAGGCTGTTCAGTTCCTCGATCGCCTCCTTCGCCTCCCGGTGCGCGGTGTCGATGACCTCGCGCGCCTCCCGTGGCAGATCCACCAGCGTGGCCCTGGCCAGACCCAGATTCAGGGCGAGGGAGACGAGGCGTTGCTGCGCGCCGTCGTGCAAGTCCCGTTCGATGCGCCGCCGTTCCGCGTCCGCGGCGTCCACCACCCCGGCCCGGCTCTCGGTGAGGTCCTCGACCCGCCGCGCCAGGTCCGCTTCCCTGCCGCGCCCCAGCCAGGAGGGACCGACCTGGCTCTCCAGACGGACCAGGGCGGCGGCCGAAGGGGGAACGGCGGCCAGCGCCACCAGCCCCGCCGCGCAGAGGTACGCGGCCTGGGTGGAGAGACCGAGGTGTTCGATCCGCCACTGCCACGGCAGCGCGTAGACCCACACCGGGGCCAGCGCCGCGGCCGCCCCCGCCACCAGCAGCCCCACCACCAGTGTTTCGAGCCCGCTCAGCAGCGCCCCGGCCAGGCAGTGGTAGCCGAACTGCCGCCCCGGCCGCCGCAACCCCGGCCGGGGGATGTCGAGCCCCAGGAACCGTCGGAAACGCCGGCACTGCGCCACGGTCAGAGCCGGTACGCAGCACACCGTCACCACCAGCGCGCCCCCGAGCATGACCGGCGCGCCGGGGTCCCCTCCGCCCACGCACTCCCAGACGAGGCCGAAGTCCATGAAGAGCAGGAACCCCAGGAGGAGGTGCAGCGGTGCCCCCAGGGCGAGGAAGGAGGCATCGCGCGTCAGGCGCGTCAGCGCCCGCCGCGGCCGGGGCGGGATCTTCATGGGGCCAACCGTAGGTCTCGGTCCCGGCGTTCATCCATGCACCTGCCATCCGGGACGGAGGTGCAGCCAGTGCCACCCCAGGACGGACAGGGACGTTACTGACGCCGGGGAGCGGACACCGGAAGGTTGATCACGAGCCCGACGGCCGGGTTCCCGACCCTGGAAGGGGACTCCCGACATGGCCCTCATCTCCCAGGCCCTCACGAGCGGTTCCGGCCACGGCCGGGTACTCGTGGCCGCCGGTCTCGCCCTGCTGCCCTGGCTCGGCTATCTGGCGGGCACCCTGCCGCCCGCCGAGGCCGCCGCCTGGGTCGCCCTCGACGCGGTGGAGGCCGCCGCGCTGCTCACCGCCGGGAGCCGCCTGCTGCGCCACGACCCCCGCCACCGCGCCCCCGCCGCCGCGGCGGCCGTACTCCTCCTCGCCGACGCCTGCGTCGACGTGGCCACCTCTCCGCCCGGCCCGGAGCTGGCCCTCGCCGTGGCCATGGCCGTGTGCGTGGAACTCCCCCTCGCGGCCCTGTGCACGGCACTGGCCGTCGCCGGGAGCCGGAGGCGGTGTCGGCCGGTGCGCCGGGGGACTACAGCGGTGCCCCCTGCACCCTCCCCGTGAACCGGCCCCCCACCTGTTCGGCGAACCAGTGGACGCGCTCGACGCCCGCGCCGTACCGGTCGTGCACGTGGACCGTGTGGTCCTCGGAAGGTTCTTCCTGGTAGAGGTCCAGGGAGTGCACGCTCAGGGTGAGGTAGGCGTACTTCTCGTGGACCTCCTCCAGCCCCGCCTCGGGCACCGCGCGCCAGGCGTCCAGATCCCAGCGGATGACGGCCGCCGAGTCCGGCCCCAGCGCCTCGATGAAGGGTTCGGCGCGGTCCAGCGGGCGGCACCAGTCGAAGACCCGGATCGGCAGGCAGTCCGCGGGGTCGTCGCCGGTCTCCGACGAACCGTGCTCGCTGCCCGCCGACGCCCACCACACGAGATCGGGCAGGACGTGGCGTACGCGCGTCAGGGTGTCCGGCGACCGGATCACTCCTTCGAAGTCGACTCCCACCTTGGCGGTGTCCGTCCAGCTCAGCAGGGTGCGTACGGCGCGTATCGCCTCGGAGAGGTCTGCCGTCGTGAGGATGGCGGACGCGTAGGAGTTGCTCATGCCGGAACCGTAGGACAGAGATTCATCGCACCGCGCGTCAATTTCTTCTTGACGCTCCACGATCGTCAACTTAATCTTGACGCATGAGTCCACTCGACATCAATCTCACCGACCTGATCGCCCGACTCGACGAAGAACTGCCCGAGGCCGACGACCTCGCCCACATCAGTGAGGCGCGGCTGCGTGCGCAGACCCTGTCCGATCTCGGGGACCAGCTCATCGACCACTACGTCAGCAAGGCCAAGCGGTCCGGCGCGTCCTGGACCGAGATCGGGGACGCCATCGGGGTGTCCAAGCAGGCCGCTCAACAGCGCCACGCGCCCGGACCGTTCGAGCGCTTCACCGAGACCAACCGGCACGGCATCGTGCTCGCGCAGGAGGCCGCGCGGACGCACAAGCATGAGTCCATCGGCACCGGACACCTGCTCCTCGGGCTCCTCGCGGAGTCGCAGGGACTGGCGTACGAGGTGCTGATGGCGAAGGCCGGTACGGAACAGCGCGTGCGCGACGCGGTCGTGGAGGTGCTGCCGCCCGCCGGCACGAAGGCGCTGCGCGGGCACATCGCGTTCGCCGAGGAGAGCAAGGAGGCCATCGAGCAGGCGCGGAACGCGTCGGCCGAGCTGGGTCACGACCGGGTCGGCACCGAGCACATGCTGCTGGGGCTGATCCGGGTCGAGGGGAGCCAGGCCGCGGGCATCCTGCGTGACCTCGGCTTCACGCCGGACGAGCTGCGCGAGGCGGTCGCCGCGCGGGGAGAGCGCTGACGGCACCTCACGCCAGCGAGTCCCAGAATCCCGTCAACGCCTCGATCACGGCCTCCGGTTCGTACACGTTCGGCGAGTGCCCACCGCCCATGATCTCCGTGTAGCGGGCGCCCAACTCCCCTGCCATCACAGCCGCTTCACGCTCCGGCCAGGTCTCCTCCGGGGTGCCGAAGACGACCGACAGGGGGATACCGGACCCGCGCAGCGCCCCGCTGCGGTCCGGCTCGCCGATCATCCGCTCCGCGGCCAGGCGCAGTGCCTCCGGGGCGTTGCGGGCCCAGCGGTCCGACAGGAAGGAGAGCACCTCCTCGGGCACCCCGCCGCCCTCCGGGCGGAGGAACGGCCACAGGTCCGGGACCGGGGTCGTGCGCAGGGCGTCCAGCAGCAGCCGCAGACGCTCCCGCGTCGACTCCGACACGGCCCCCGGACCGAAGTTCAGCAGCGTCAGCGAGGCCCACGTGCCGGCGGCAGCAGGGGAGTTCAGCACGGCGAGGCGCGACACCAGCCCGCCGTACGAGTGCCCCACCAGATGCACCGGGCCCAGCACCCCCGCGAGCGCCACCACGTCCGACGCCAGATCCTCGGGCGCGTACGACGGAGCCTCCGACGCCGGGCCCGTCTCGTACTGGCCCCGCTGGTCGATGGCGACCACCCGGTAGCCCGCCTCGGCCAGGCCCGGCAGCAGCGGCAGGAAGTCCTCCTTGCTGCCGTTGAAGCCCGGCACCAGCAGGGCCGTACCGCGCGGGACCCCGTCCGGGGGACCGGCCGTGAACGCGGCGAAGGTTCCCCGGACGGTCTCCACGCGCACGCTCCGCACGCTGTCGGGGCGGGCGATCGAGAGGATCTGGCTCATGGGTGTGATGGTACGTAAGGCCCTGCTCCAGGGATGGACCCCCTCTTGACGCGGCGTCCGGCGCGGGCCGACACTCCAAGTCGGGGAAGTCCAGCGAACAGGTGGGGACGCATGACGCGCCTGGAGACGGTGACCGGCCGCAGCGGCCGCACACCGTGGCGCGCGCCCCGGCTCATCTCCCCCCTCCTCACCTCCCGTCTGCACATCGACCTCCTGCGCGTGTGCAGCGCCATCGGACCGCGCCTCTGACCTGGGCCCCGGCCCCGTCGAACGCGCCCTCCGCCCCACTCCTCCCACGCCAGCCGCCGCTGTTCCGCAGGCGTGCTCCCGCGCGCCCTCGCCCCTGGGGAGACGTACGTATGCCCATCACCGCGCCGACCGCCCTACCGACCGTCCGGCACAGCTCCGCCTTCCGGGGGCGGCTCGGCCAGGACGCCCGCAGCGGCCATCACGCCGTGCCGCACCGCTACCGGCTGCACCTCTCCACCGCCGACCCCGACGGACTGCGCCTCGCCATCGCCCACAGCCTGCTCGGCCTCGACGCGAGCTGTCCGGTCACCCTGCTCCCCGCCGTCCCCGACGCCCCGGACGGCAGCCACACCGCGCTGCGCCCGCTCTACGAGGCCAGCGCGCACCGCTACTCCGGCCCCGCGCCCGCCCCGGTGCTCAGCGACGCCTGGTCCGGACGCATCGTCAGCACCCACGCCCCGGACATCCTGCGCGACCTGGACCTCTTCACCCGCGCCGGTGGCGATCCGCTGCGGCCCCACGGCTGGGAGTCCACCGTCGACGCCGTGGAACGGCTCTGCGCCGAGGGCATCGAACAGGCCGCGCAGCAGGCGGGCCGCGCCGACGAGGACCCGGCCGGACGGGCCGCCGCGCTCGACGTGCTCCTCGACAACCTGGGGCGGCTGGAGCGCTGGCTGACCGACGAGCAGTACCTCGCCGGAGGCCGCCTCACCGCCGCCGACATCGACCTCTGGGTCTCCCTGGTCCAGCTCGACACCGTGCACCGCTGCCACCTCGACGCCTCCGCCGTGCACCGGATCACCGGCTTCACCGCCCTGTGGTCCTACGCCCGCCGCCTCGCCGCCCACCCCGCCTTCGGCACCCACCTCGACCTCGACGGCATCGCCCGCCGCCACCACGGCCACTGCCAGGGCCTCGAAGCCGCGGGAGCCGCCGTGCAGATCCTGGACTGGGCGGCCCACGTCAGGGGCTAACCCAGGGAGTCCACCAACACGGCCAGCGCCCCGGCGAGTTGACCGAGGCCCGCGCCGGGCGGGCCGCCGGGCTCCGTCATGTACGTGTCCCGGCGGATCTCCACCATCAGCGCGCTCACCCGCCGCTCCCGCCCGTAGTGCGCGAGGGGTACGTACGTCCCGGCGAACGGGCTGTCCACTCCCGTCTTCCCGTAGGGCGAGAACGCCGACCGCGCCGCCGCCGTCAGCCCCGGCGGGGTGTGGAAGGCGTCCGTGCCCAGGCACACCGCCGGGCGCGGGCCCTCGCCGTGCAGCTCGTACGGCAGCGGGCGGGACGGGTAGGAGTGGACGTCGATCACCACCACCCGCCCGGCCGCCGCCAGCCGCTCCGACACCGCCTCCGTCATCGCGCGGGCGTACGGCTCGAAGTACCGCTCGATCAGCGGCCCTTGGGTGGTGTCCTCGGCCCGCAGCGGCTCTCCGTGCGTGGTCCGGGTGTACACCGCGCCCATCCCCACCGCGCGCATCTCCTCCCGCTCGTCCGGGAACCGCTCCGGGTCCACCACCAGCCGGGACAGCCGGTTCACGAACCGCCACGGCCGCACTCCGGCCAACCCGGCCGCGCGGTACGCCAGTTCGGCCGTGTGCGCGTCCGTGATGTGGTCCAACTCCCGCTCCAGGGCGGCATCGTCGAGCAGCAGCCCGGCCCGCACCCCGTCCGGGATCGCCCGCGCGGAATGCGGTACGTGCAGCAGGACCGGCGACGCGGGGTCACCCGGCAGCAGCTCGAACGAGGGCTCGGACACATCGGCTCCCAGTGATCAGCGCAGCAACTCGGCCACCAGTCTGCCAACCTGCTCCGTCTCGATCAGGAACCCGTCGTGCCCGTACGGCGACTCCACCACCCGCACCCCGTCCGCCGACGGGATCAGCGCGGCCAACTCCCGCTGCTGGGACAGCGGATAGAGCCGGTCGGAGTCCACCCCGGCGACCAGGGCGGGCGCCCGTACCCGTGCCAGGGCCGCCCGCGTACCGCCCCGCCCGCGCCCCACGTCATGCGCGTTCAT
This sequence comes from Streptomyces sp. NPDC090119, assembly GCF_044747085.1. NCBI lineage: Bacteria > Bacillati > Actinomycetota > Actinomycetes > Kitasatosporales > Streptomycetaceae > Streptomyces > Streptomyces sp. NPDC090119. The sequence continues at coordinate 974,409 of NZ_JBIVDK010000001.1, forward strand.
CGCCTCGGTCAGCACCACGTAACTCCCCGCGTCGAAGCGGCGGATCAGCTTCCCGGCGTGGTGGTCCAGGTACGAGCCCACCTGGTACCGGCCTCCGTGCCACGGGTCCTCCGCGCCCTGCGGAGCCCGGCCGAACCGGGTCCGTAGCTCCGCCTCGGCGCGGTAGGTCACATGGGCCACGCGGCGGGCCAGACCGAGTCCGTCCACCGGGCCGCGTCCGCCGGAGTGGTAGTCGCCGCCCCGCCAGTGCGGGTCGGTGCGGATGGCCCGCAACTGGATCTCGGCCCAGGCGATCTGCTCCGCGCTCGCGGACGCGGCCGTGGCCAGCAGCAGGAGGGCGCCGACCCGCTCCGGGTACGACACCGCCCACTCCACCGCCCGCATCCCGCCCATCGAGCCGCCGACGACCAGCGCCCACCGTTCGATCCCGAGGGCGTCCGCGAGCCCCGCCTCGGCCGCCACCTGGTCCCGCTGGGTGAGGAACGGGAACGCCCCGCCCCAGGGCCGGCCGGTGCCCGGCCGGGGAGAGGCCGGACCGGTGCTGCCCTGGCAGCCGCCCAGGACGTTCGGCGCGACCACGAACCAGCGGTCGGTGTCCAGCGCCCGGCCCGGCCCGACCAGCGCGTCCCACCAGCCGGGCGTGGGATGCCCCGGCCCGGCCGGACCCGCCGCATGGCTGTCGCCGGTCAGCGCGTGCAGCACCAGCACGGCGTTGGACCGGTCCGGTGCGAGCCGCCCCCAGGTCTCGAACGCCATCCGGAAGCCCGGCAGTTCACCACCTGCCTCCAGCGACAGCGGCGCGTCGGCCGTGTGCCACCGGCGGCGCCCGGCGGGGTCCCCGTCCCACCAGGCGCCGCTGACCGCCGGGAGCGGGGCCGGGCGGGCGTGCGGAACGGTGCTCAGGAGGCGCCCTTGGCCGCGCGGAACCCGGCCTCCAGGTCCGCCTTCAGATCGGCCAGGTTCTCGATGCCCACCGACAGCCGGACCAGCCCCGGCGCGGTACCGGTCGCCGTCAGCTGCTCCTCGTCCAGCTGGCTGTGCGTGGTGGACGCGGGGTGGATGATCAGGCTGCGTACGTCACCGATGTTGGCGAGGTGGCTGAACAGCTCCACCGCGTCCACGAACCGCTTGCCCGCCTCCACCCCGTCCCGCAGCTCGAAGGAGACGACCGCGCCGGAGCCGTGCGGGAGGTACTTCCGCCCGGCCTCGTACCACTTGCTGGACGTGAGCCCCGGATAGTGGACGGCGGCCACCTCGTCGCGGCCCTCCAGCCACTCGGCCAGGGCCAGCGCGTTGGCGGAGTGCCTCTCCAGGCGCAGGCTCAGCGTCTCCACGCCCTGGAGCAGCAGGAACGCCGAGTGCGGGGAGAGCGCCGGGCCGAGGTCGCGCAGCAGCTGCACCCGCAGCTTGACCGCGAACGCGCCCGGACCGAGCGCGGGCCAGTACCGCAGGCCGTGGTAGCTCGGGTCGGGCTCGGAGAAGTCCGGGAACCGCTCGGGATGGGCGCCGAAGTCGAAGGTGCCGCCGTCCACCACCACCCCGGCGATGGCCGTGCCGTGCCCGCCGAGGAACTTGGTCGCGGAGTGCACCACGATGTCCGCGCCGTGCTCGATGGGCCGCAGCAGATACGGGGTCGGCACGGTGTTGTCCACGATCAGCGGCACGCCCGCGTCGTGCGCCACGTCCGCGACCGCCCGTACGTCGAGCACGTTGCCCCGCGGATTGCCCAGGGTCTCCGCGAACAGCGCCTTGGTGTTCGGGCGGATCGCGGCCCGCCAGGCGTCCACGTCGTCCGGGTCGGCCACGAACGACACCTCGATGCCCAGCCTCGGCAGGGTGTGCCGGAACAGGTTGTACGTGCCGCCGTACAGGGAGGCGCTGGAGACGATGTGGTCGCCCGCGCCCGCCAGGGTCAGCAGGGCGAGGGTCTCGGCGGCCTGCCCGGACGCCAGCGCGACGGCGGCGACTCCGCCCTCCAGCGCGGCGATCCGCTGCTCGAACACGTCCTGCGTCGGGTTGTGGATGCGGGTGTAGATGTTGCCGGGCTCGGCGAGCGAGAACAGGTCGGCGGCGTGCTGGGTGTCCTGGAAGACGAAGGACGTCGTCTGGTAGATCGGCGTGGCCCGTGCCCCGGTCGTCGGGTCGGGTACGGCACCGGCGTGGATCTGCCGGGTCTCGAAGGACCAGGCCGAGGTGTCGGGACCGGCGGGCGGCTCGTCCGGGGTGTGACCGGCGGTGACCGAGTCGATGGGCTGGCTGCTCATGGTGCTCCTCGTGCGGTGCGGGCGCGGACTCGGGCACGAGAAAAGCACGGGCGGACACCCCCGGACAGCCCGGAACGAACCCTGACACGAGGACTTCATGTACGCCACATCCCCGCAACACGGCCGCAGTGGAGCCCGGACACGACCGTGCCCCGGCCGGAGGACTCCGGCCGGGGCACGCTCATACGGCTACCGCAGGTGTCAGCTCAGCGAGCCGAGCGCCGCGTTCCAGGTGGCGGACGGGCGCATGACCGCGTCGGCCTTGGCCTTCTCCGGCTGGTAGTAGCCGCCGATGTCGGCCGGGGAGCCCTGCACGGCGTTCAGCTCGTCGACGATGCGCTGCTCGTCGGCCGCGAGGGACTCGGCGAACGGGGCGAACGCCTTCGCCAGGTCGGCGTCGTCGGTCTGCTTGGCCAGCTCCTGCGCCCAGTACAGGGACAGGAAGAAGTGGCTGCCGCGGTTGTCGATGCCGCCGACGCGACGGGTCGGGGACTTGTCCTCGTTGAGGAAGGTCGCCGTGGCGCGGTCCAGGGTGTCGGCGAGGACCTTGGCGCGGGTGTTGCCGGTGGTCTCCGCGTACTGCTCGAAGGCGGGGACCAGGGCGAAGAACTCGCCGAGGGAGTCCCAGCGCAGGTAGTTCTCCTTGACGAGCTGCTGGACGTGCTTCGGGGCCGAGCCGCCCGCGCCGGTCTCGAACAGGCCGCCGCCCGCCATCAGCGGGACGACCGACAGCATCTTGGCGCTGGTGCCCAGCTCCAGGATCGGGAACAGGTCGGTCAGGTAGTCACGCAGCACGTTGCCGGTCACCGAGATGGTGTTCTCGCCGCGGCGGATGCGCTCCACCGACAGCTTGGCGGCCTCGACCGGCGGCAGGACGCGGATGTCCAGGCCCTCGGTGTCGTGCTCGGTCAGGTACTGGTTGACCTTGGCGATCAGGTTGGCGTCGTGCGCGCGAGTCTCGTCCAGCCAGAACACGGCCGGGTCGCCGGTGGCGCGGGCGCGGGTGACGGCCAGCTTGACCCAGTCGCGGATCGGGTCGTCCTTGGTCTGGCAGGCGCGGAAGATGTCGCCCTCGGCGACCGGCTGCTCGATGAGCACGTTGCCGTCGGCGTCGACCACGCGGACGGTGCCCGCGGTGGCGACCTCGAAGGTCTTGTCGTGCGAGCCGTACTCCTCGGCCTTCTGCGCCATCAGGCCGACGTTCGGGACGGTGCCCATGGTCGACGGGTCGTAGGCGCCGTTGGCGCGGCAGTCGTCGATGACCGCCTGGTACACACCGGCGTAGGAGGAGTCCGGGATCACCGCGAGGGTGTCGTGCTCCTCGCCGTCCGGGCCCCACATGTGGCCGGAGGTGCGGATCATCGCGGGCATGGAGGCGTCCACGATGACGTCCGAGGGGACGTGCAGGTTGGAGATGCCCTTGTCGGAGTCGACCATGGCGAGCGCGGGGCCGTCGGCCAGCTCGGCGTCGAAGGACGCCTTGATCTCCGCGCCCTCCGGCAGGCTCTCCAGGCCCTTGTAGATGCCGCCGAGGCCGTCGTTGGGGGACAGGCCGGCCGACTTCAGGGTCTGGCCGTACTTGGCGAACGTCTTCGGGAAGAAGGCGCGCACCACGTGGCCGAAGACGATCGGGTCGGAGACCTTCATCATCGTGGCCTTGAGGTGCACGGAGAACAGGACGCCCTCCTCCTTCGCGCGGGCGACCTGCGCGGCGAGGAACTGCTCCAGCTCGGCGACGTGCATGACGGAGGCGTCGACGACCTCGTCCTTGCGGACCGGTACCGACTCGCGCAGCACGGTGGTGGTGCCGTCCTCGGCGACCAGCTCGATACGGAGGGTGCTGTCGGCCGGGACGACCACGGACTTCTCGGTGGAGCGGAAGTCGTTCTCACCCATGGTGGCCACGTTGGTCTTGGACTCGGAGGTCCAGGCGCCCATGCGGTGCGGGTGGGTCTTGGCGTAGTTCTTCACCGAGGCGGGGGCGCGGCGGTCGGAGTTGCCCTCACGCAGGACCGGGTTCACGGCGGAACCCTTGATCTTGTCGTAGCGGGCGCGGACCTCGCGCTCCTCGTCGGTCTTCGGGTCCTCGGGGTAGTCCGGCAGCGCGTAGCCCTTGGCCTGCAGCTCGGCGACGGCGGCCTTGAGCTGCGGGATCGAGGCCGAGATGTTCGGCAGCTTTACGATGTTCGCGGCCGGGGTCTTGGCGAGGTCGCCCAGCTCGGCGAGCGCGTCCGGGATGCGCTGGTCCTCGGCGAGGTACTCCGGGAAGACGGCGATGATGCGCCCGGCCAGCGAGATGTCGCGGGTCTCCACGGGGACCCCGGCCTGCGCGGCGTACGCCTGGATCACCGGCAGGAACGAATGGGTCGCCAGGGCCGGCGCTTCGTCCGTGTAGGTGTAGATGATGGTCGAGTCAGTCACCGGGTGCTCCGCTCCACGTCTGCAACATTGCTCGACATCAAGATATCTCGTGACCGGGTCCGGTTCGACAGGGGTCCGGGGCTGACCGCTCAGCGAGCCCCGCCGGTCATCTCCCGCTCGATCCAGCGGCAGATCACGTCCACGACGTACACATGCTCGGCGCGGGTCAGGTCCCGGCCCTTGGGAATGCCGTGACAGCGCAGCAGACAGGTGCGGCAGCAGGTGCCGGTGGCGTGCTGGGCGACGAAGACAGGATGGCCCCGGTACGGCGTCTGCTTTCCGTCCTTGTACGGCCGCGCCGGGGCGAGCCGCCCCGCGATCAGGTCGTACGCGTGCCAGCGGATGGTGGCCGGGCCCTTCAGCTCGGCGGTGACCCGGTCCCGCCCGCGCAGATGGAACTTCGCCCGGAACGGCTGCCGGGTGATCGAGTCCAGCCGGGCGTCCAGCGCGGCGGGGGAGGGCGGGGTGAAGGGCTCGGGTGTCGGCTCGGGATCGCGGGGAGAAGTCATACCATTTCGAGCTTAGCCCGGCTGTAGGAGCCCCCGGCCGCTCGTGCCACGATGGGCCGGTGAGTGACGAACCCCGGAACCTGCTCGTGGACAAGACGCCCCTGCCCGACGGCATCGAGGAACGGCTGCGGGCCCAGCTCACCTTCCTGGTGGAGGTGGACCAGCTCAAGACCGTACTGCGCCAGTCGCCGCTCGCCGCGGCGGACCGCCGGGAGAACGACGCCGAGCACTCCTGGCATCTGGCCATGATGGTCGCGGTCCTCGCCGAGCACTCCGACGAACCCGTCGACGTGGGTCACACCATCGAGCTGGTGCTGCTGCACGACCTGGTGGAGATCTACGCCGGGGACACCCCGCTGTACGACAGCGCGGGCGGCACCGGTCAGCAGGAACGGGAATCGGTCGCGGCCGACGACCTCTTCGCGCTCCTCCCGGACGACCAGGCCCGGCGGATGCGGGCGCTGTGGGACGAGTTCGAGGAACGCGCCACCCCCGAGGCCCGGTTCGCCAAGGCGATGGACCGGCTCCAGCCACTCCTGCTCAACTGGATGGCTCGTGGCGGAACTTGGCGCACCCCCGGCGTCACCGCCGACGACATCCGGGCCCGCAAGGCGGTGATCGGGGACGCCTCCGCGTCGCTGTGGACGGCCGGCCGGCACCTCATCGACGAGGGCGAGCGGCGCGGCTGGTCGCGGAGCACGCCGGACCAGGACTGAGAGAAGTGGCGGCGCCCCCCCGGCCGGGAGGGCGCCGCCACCGTGCTCACTGCTCGGACGGTGTCGTCACGTCGTCGGCGGTGCGCTGGTGCGGTATCAGTACCGAGCCCTGCTGGAGCGCGACCGTGCGGGTCGGGGCCGGGATGCGGATGCCCTCCTCGCGGTAGCGGCGGTGCAGGCGCTTGATGAACTCGTGCTTGATCCGGAACTGGTCGCTGAACTCGCCGACGCCCAGGATGATCGTGAACCCGATCCGCGAGTCGCCGAAGGTGTGGAAGCGGATGGCCGCCTCGTGCTCCGGGACGGCGCCGGTGATCTCGGTCATCACCTCGTCGACGACCTCCGCCGTCACCTTCTCCACGTGCTCCAGGTCCGAGTCGTAGCTCACCCCCGCCTGCACCAGCACCGTCAACTCCTGCTCGGGGCGGGTGAAGTTGGTCATGTTGGTCTTGGCGAGCTCGCCGTTGGGGATGACCACCAGGTTGTTGGAGAGCTGACGCACGGTCGTCTGACGCCAGTTGATGTCGACGACGTACCCCTCCTCGCCGCTGCTCAGCCGGATGTAGTCACCGGGCTGCACGGTCTTGGAGGCGAGGATGTGGATGCCCGCGAACAGGTTGGCCAGCGTGTCCTGGAGCGCCAGCGCGACCGCCAGACCGCCGACGCCGAGGGCGGTGAGCAGCGGGGCGATCGAGATGCCCAGCGTCTGGAGCACCACCAGGAAGCCGATGGCCAGCACCAGGACGCGGGTGATGTTGACGAAGATGGTCGCCGAGCCCGCGACGCCCGAGCGGGACTGGGTGACGCTCTGCACCAGGCCCGCGATCACCCGCGCCGCCGACAGGGTCACCACGAAGATCAGCCAGACCTGGAGCGTCTGGTTGACGTGCTTCTGGACGGTGCCGGTCAGCGGCAGCACGGCCGCGCCCGCCGCGGCACCGCCCGCTATCGCGGCCCACGGCACGACGGAGCGCAGCGCGTCCACGATGACGTCGTCACCGCTCCAGCGGGTCCGCTTGGCGTGCTTGGCCAGCCAGCGCAGCACCGTGCGGGACAGGAAGGCCAGCACCAGACCGGCGGCCAGCGCGATACCGGCGAGGACCAGGTCGTCCAGGGTCACGCCACGGTTCATCGGTCACCCCCGCCGGGACGTCCCGCGACGCCCGAGGACGCCGATGCCGACCGGATGTGATGTTGCGTCACGTTGTCACCTGTTCGCTGTCCGGGATGGGCGAACGTGCTCACTGTACGAAGGTTCGATGAAGGGCACGTGTGGTCATCCTGCCGCATGCGGGAGGCAGTTCACGCCGGTGCCGGGTGCCTCCGAAGAGCCGCGCGGACACTCGACGCGGAGATTCGCATTTCTGGACTTATCGTCCTTTACACTTTCGCTCGTCACTCAGCGTGAGGATAAATATGAGAAGCGTGACTCAAACGTTGCGAAGCCCGCGGCGTCCCTTCGTGCTCGGCGCCGTGCTCACCATCGCGCTCGTCGTGCAGTCCGCCGTCATCGTCGAGCAGCACCTGCAGATCCAGGGTCTGCAGACGCAGTCGGTCGACTTCGAGAAGGACATGGAGCCGGGTCCGCCCGGTCCTTCCGGTCCGCCCGGTCCCACCGGCCCCGCCGGTCCCATCGGTCCGGCCGGGAAGGACGGGACGGACGGCGCGGACGGCGCGGCCGGTCCGCCCGGGAAGGACGGCAAGGACGGCAAGGACGGCAAGGACGCCGTCGCCCCGCCGGCGAGCTAGGGCCGCGCTCGCGGCTACCCCGTGAACCGGCGTCCTTCGTGTCGCACCGTCACACAGTGTGAGGATCAATGAGAAGCATCAAAGAGGTGTTGGGCGGTTCGCGGCGCCGCATGGCGGCCGGTGCGGCGCTGACCGTCGTACTGGTCGCGCAGGCGGTGCTGCTCGTCGCCCACCAACAGCAGCTCGACGAAATGCAGATGCAGCGCGTCAGTCTCGAGGACGGCGGCGTCGGCAAGCATCAGGGTCCGCCCGGCCCGCCCGGCCCCTCGGGCCCGTCCGGCGATGCCGGCCCGATCGGGCCCAGGGGCGTCACGGGGGAGCACGGCGACGACGGTGACGACGGCGATCGTGGCCCCTGGGGACGCCGGGGTCACAACGGCAGGGACGGCAGGGTCATCATCTACAAGTGACGGCCGACCGGTGACAGGCGTGTTCTCCTCGGGAGTTCACGCCTGTTCTCCTTGTGAGGTCACGTTTCTTCTCCCCGTGTCTCCCCGTGAGTTCACGCCTCGCCGAAGATGCCGTGCCGCCCCGCACCCCCGGCGAACCGCGCCGCCCCCTCCGACGCCTCGGGCAACACGGCCATCCCGTAACGGAGTTCACCCCGCATCGCCGCTTCCTCCGGCAGTCCCTCCTGGTCGAGTGCGGAGGCCCGGTCGGACCGAAGACAGTCCTGCGGGAAGCGGGCGATCGCCGCCGCCAGCTCCTCCGCCTCGGCGCGGGCGCGGCCCGTCGGGACGACGCGGTCCGCGAGACCGATCGCGTGCGCCTCGGCGGCCGGTACCGGACGGCCGGTGAGGATCAGGTCCATGGCCCGGCCGGTGCCGATGAGCCGGGGCAGCCGCACCGTGCCGCCGTCGATCAGCGGTACGCCCCAGCGGCGGCAGAACACGCCGAACACCGCGTCCTCCTCCGCCACCCGCAGATCGCACCACAGGGCCAGCTCCAGACCGCCCGCCACGGCATGCCCCGCCACCGCCGCGATCACCGGCTTGGACAGCCGCATCCGGGTCGGCCCCATCGGGCCGTCGCCGTCCGGCGCGACCCGGTTGCCGCGCTCGGTGCCGATCGCCTTCAGGTCGGCGCCCGCGCAGAACGTGCCGCCCTCGCCCCACAGCACCGCCACCCGGGCGTGGTCGTCCGCCTCGAACGCCCGGAACGCGGCCGCCAGTTCGGCCGCCATCGGGCCGTCGACCGCGTTGCGCGCCGCCGGGCGCGACAGGACGACCGTCGTCACATGGCCTTGTGTCTCCACCCGAACCGGCACCGGGGACCCCTCCTCGCCGAGCTGCTGAAGGGGCCACTGTGCCCCACCGGGACGCCCGACGGTTGACCTCAAGCAAACTTGAGGTCCTACGTTGGACCCATGAGCATGGAAACCACCGCCTGGACGCAGCTGCACAGCGTGATGACCGCGCAGCAGCAGCGCAGGCCCCTCGCCCGCGCCACGCTGCGCCGTATCGCCGCCTTCGCCCGACCGCACCGCGCGGGCATCACCCGGTTCGTCCTGCTCGGTATCGTCACCGCCCTGCTCGCGGTCGCCACGCCGGTGCTCGCCGGACGCGTCGTCGACGCCATCGTGGCGGGCCACGACTCCGGCCGGGTGGTCAGACTCTCGCTGCTCATCGCGGCGGTCGCGCTGGCGGAGGCCGGGCTCGGCATCTTCGTTCGGCGGCTGTCGGCGACGCTGGGGGAGGGGCTCATCCTCGACCTGCGCACCGCCGTCTTCGACCACGTCCAGCGGATGCCCGTCGCCTTCTTCACCCGCACCCGCACCGGCGCCCTGGTCAGCCGCCTCAACAACGACGTCATCGGCGCCCAGCGGGCCTTCGCCTCCACCCTGTCCGGCGTGGTCACCAACGTGGTCACCCTGCTGCTCACCCTCGCCGTGATGCTCACCCTGTCCTGGCAGATCACCCTGCTCGCCCTGGTGCTGCTGCCGGTGTTCGTGCTGCCCGCCCGCCGGATGGGCCGCCGGATGGCCCGGATGCAGCGGGAGGCGGCCGAGCTGAACGCGGCCATGGGCACCCGGATGACGGAACGCTTCTCCGCGCCCGGCGCCACCCTCGTCAAGCTGTTCGGCCGCCCCGAGGAGGAGTCGGCCCAGTTCGCCGCCCGCGCCCGGCACGTCCGGGACATCGGGGTGCGCACCGCCACCGCGCAGTCCGTGTTCATCACCGCCCTCACCCTGGTCTCGGCCCTGGCGCTCGCCCTCGTCTACGGCCTCGGCGGCTGGTTCGCGCTGCGCGGCACCCTGGAGGCGGGCGCCGTCGTCTCCCTCGCCCTGCTGCTCACCCGGCTCTACGCCCCGCTGACCTCGCTCGCCGGAGCGCGGGTGGAGGTGATGAGTGCCCTGGTCAGCTTCGAGCGGGTCTTCGAGGTGCTGGACCTGGAGCCGCTCATCGCCGAGAAACCCGGCGCGGTCGCGGTGCCGGACGGCCCGGTCGCCATCGAGTTCGACGACGTGCGCTTCGCCTACCCGGCCGCCGACAAGGTCTCCCTGGCCTCCCTGGAGGAGGTCGCCGCACTCGACGTACGCGGTGGCGCCGAGGTCCTGCACGGCGTCTCCTTCCGCGCCGCCCCCGGCGAGACCGTCGCCCTGGTCGGCTCCTCCGGCGCGGGCAAGTCCACCATCGCCCAGCTGCTGCCCCGGCTGTACGACACCGACAGCGGCGCCGTGCGGGTCGGCGGGACCGACGTACGCGACCTGAGCGCGACCTCGCTGCGGGCCACCGTCGGCATGGTCACCCAGGACGGCCACCTCTTCCACGACACCGTACGCGCCAACCTGCTCCTCGCCCGCCCCGACGCCGATGACGACGCCCTGTGGGACGCGCTCGGCCGGGCCCGGCTGGACGGGGTCGTACGATCCCTGCCGGACGGGCTCGACACCGTCGTCGGCGAGCGCGGCTACCGGCTCTCCGGCGGTGAACGCCAGCGCATGACCATCGCCCGGCTGCTGCTGGCCCGGCAGCGCGTCGTCATCCTCGACGAGGCCACCGCCCACCTCGACAACACCTCCGAGGCGGCCGTGCAGGAGGCCCTCGCCGAGGCGCTCCAGGACCGCACCGCCGTCGTCATCGCCCACCGGCTCTCCACCGTCCGCGCCGCCGACCAGATCCTCGTCGTCGAGGCCGGGCGGATCGTGGAACGCGGCACCCACGACCAGCTCCTCGCGGCCGGAGGCCGGTACGCCGAGCTGTACCGCACCCAGTTCGCCGGAAAGGACGACGAGACGGCGACGGTGGCCTGAGCCTCACCGGCCTCGCGGTGGACCGACCGCGCCGCCGTGCTGGACGCCACCCGCGACAGGGCCCACGATTCCTCCCACGGGCACGGGAGAGAGGGGTCGTCGGGGATGAGCGGGACAGGGCGGACGCGGGGAACCGAGGCACAAGGCGGCCACGGCGAGGGCCTGTTGCGGGTCCTCGCCGTGGACGACGAGGAACCCGCGCTCTCGGAGCTGCTGTACCTGCTCGACCAGGACCCCCGGGTCGGCAGCGTGCTGCCCGCGCTGGAGGCCACCGAGGCACTGCGCACCCTCGGCCGGGCGGTCGACGGGGGTACGGAGGCCGTCGACGTCGTCTTCCTCGACATCAACATGCCGGGCCTGAGCGGCCTCGAACTGGCCCGCCTGCTCGGCGGGTTCACCGCACCGCCGCTCATCGTCTTCGTCACCGCCCACGAGGACTTCGCCGTCCGCGCCTTCGACCTCAAGGCCGTCGACTACCTCCTCAAACCGCTCCGCAAGGAGCGGTTCGCCGAGGCCGTGCGCCGGGTGGCCGAACTGACCCACGCCGGTCAGGGCCCCCGCGCCCACCCGGCCGCACCGCCCACCGCCGGTCAGGTCCCGGTGGAACTGGGCGGGGTGACCCGGTTCGTGCCCGTCGCCGACATCGACTACGCCGAGGCACACGGCGACTACGCCCGGCTGCACACCCGGCGCGGCAGCCACCTGGTGCGCGTACCGCTGTCCACGCTGGAGGAGCAGTGGCGCACGCACGGGTTCGTGCGCATCCACCGCAGCCATCTCGTCGCGCTCACCCGGATCGAGGAACTCCGGCTGGACGGCGGCAACTTGACGGTCCGGGTCGGCGGCCGCGTGCTCCCCGTCAGCCGCCGCAACGCCCGTGAACTGCGCGACCTGCTGGCCCGCCGTGCCACCGGCACCGCGGCCCGCGTCCGCTGAGCGGCCGGGGTCCGGCGGCCCACTGTGGCGACCCTGTGCCGAACCCCGTCCGGGCCCTGTCTCACCACCGGAGCGCTGCGTACACTCGCCGCAACAAGGTGATCACCGGTGTCTCGGGGGGTGCGTCATGGGTGCGGAACCCGCACCGCGCCGGGAGGTGGTCACCGGAGCCCCCGGCACCGCCCGCCCCACCCGGACCGGCATTGCGCACACGCGAAAATCGGGCCACGACGACGCTGCCGTAAGACAGTTGATGCGCCGTCAGCTGCGGATCGGCCTCGGCGCCTGCTCCCTGCTCGCCCTTCCCCTCGGCCTGCTCCCCGTGGTGTTCCGGCTGCTGCCGCCCGGTGACACGAGCCAGGGCGCCGCCTGGCTGCTGCTGGGCCTCGCGCCCTACCCCGTCCTGCTCGCCACCGGCGCCTGGTACATCCGCCGCGCCGAGCGCAACGAGGGTGACGTGACCGGGCGTTGAACCAGACCTACGGAATGGCGGGGGTGTCCGCCGTGGTGCTCGCCACGGCACTCGTCGGCGCGCTCGGCCTGCGCGTCTCCCGGACCACCTCCGACTTCTACGTGGCCTCCCGCACCGTGGCCCCCCGCCTCAACGCCTTCGCGGTGAGCGGCGAGTACCTCTCCGCCGCCTCCTTCCTCGGCATCGCCGGACTGCTGCTCGCCCAGGGCGTCGACATGCTCTGGTTCCCCATCGGCTACACCGCGGGCTTCCTCGTCCTGCTCACCTTCGTCGCCGCCCCGCTGCGCCGCTCCGGCGCCTACACGCTGCCCGACTTCGCCGAAGCCCGGCTGGAGTCGCGGGCGGTGCGCCGGATCGCCGGGATGCTCGTGGTCGGCGTCGGCTGGCTGTACCTGCTGCCTCAACTCCGGGGCGCCGGGCTCACCCTGCGGCTGATCACCGGCGCGCCCGGCTGGCTCGGGGGACTGGTCGTCGCCGTCGTGGTGACCGCCGCCGTCGCCGCCGGGGGCATGCGCAGCATCACCTTCGTCCAGGCGTTCCAGTACTGGCTGAAACTCACCGCCCTGCTGGTGCCCGTGGTGTTCCTGCTCGCCGCCTGGCACGCCGACCGCGCCCCGATGCCCGCCTGGGACGAGCGGCCCGTCTTCCACCGGTCCACCGAGGTCCGCGTCGATCGGCCGGTGAACGTCACCGTGCGCGAACCCGTACGCGTCACCGTCTCCGGCAGCGTCGACGGACACCCCCTGCGCGGGGCCGCCCTCACCCTCACCGAAGGCCGCCACCACATCGGCGCCCACACCGAACTCCGGTTTCCCCCCGGCGCCCAAGTGCCGCTGCCGGACCGGGCGACGGGCTCCGCCTCACTCGCCCCGAGCCGCGGCGAACACGGCCTGTACGCCACCTACGGACTGATCCTCGCCACCTTCCTCGGCACCATGGGCCTGCCCCACGTGGTCGTCCGCTTCTACACCAACCCCGACGGCCGGGCCGCCCGCCGCACCACCGTCATCGTGCTCGGCCTGCTCGGCGCGTTCTACCTGCTGACCCCGCTGTACGGCTCGCTGGCCCGGCTGTACGCGCCCGACCTGCTGCTCACCGGCGACACCGACGCCGCCGTCCTCATGCTGCCGCAGCGGCTGATCGGCGGGGTCGGCGGCGACCTGCTCGGCGCGCTGGTCGCGGGCGGCGCCTGCGCGGCCTTCCTGTCCACCGCGTCCGGGCTCACCATGTCCGTCGCCGGGGTGCTCGCGCAGGACGTGCTCCCGGCGCTGGGACTCCGGCACTTCCGGCTCGCCGTCGTCCCCGCCATCGCCGTGCCCACCGCCGCCGGGACGGTGGTCGGCGGGCTGCCGGTGGCCGACGCGGTCGGGCTGGCGTTCGCCGTGTCCGCGTCCTCCTTCTGCCCGCTGCTGATCCTCGGCATCTGGTGGCGCGGCCTGACCCCGCCCGGTGCCGTCGCCGGGCTGGTCCTCGGCGGCGGTTCGGCGCTCACCGCGGTCACCGCGACCATCGTGGGCGGCGCCCGCGAGGGCTGGACCCACACCCTGCTGGCCTGGCCCGCCGTGTGGTCGGTACCGGTCGGCTTCGCCGCGATGGTGCTGGTCTCGCTGGCCACCCGGCGCCGGATACCGCCCGGCACGGCGGCCACCATGGCGCGGCTGCATCTGCCGGAGGGGCGGGCGTGAGGTGGCGGACGTGAGCGTGCTCGGGGTGTTGCTGCTGGCCGTCGCGGGGCTCGCGCTGTTCGTGCTGGGGGCCGCGCTCGGGCATGTCGCGCTCCGCCGTCAGCAGGCGAACCCGGCGGGCCCCGGCACCCCCGTCGAGCAGGCCACCTTCCACACCCTGCACACCGCCTCGCTCGCCGCGCCCCCGCTGCGGGCCGGGCTCAACCCGGACACCGCGCGCAAGGCGGCCCGGCGGCTGCGGCCGCTGCTCGGCACCGGCGCGCTGGCCCTCACCGACGAGGAGTCCGTCCTCGCCTGGGACGGCGCGGGGGACCACCACCGCGCCGAGATCACCGAGCGGCTGTCCGCCGTGGTGCGCGGGGGCCGTACGCAGAGCGTGGAGCTGGACTGCGCGCACGCCGACTGCGCCGTACGGCAGGGGGTGCTCGCCCCGCTGACCGTGGACGGCCGGGTCACCGGCGTGCTCGCCGCCTTCGGCGACGGCGAGTCCGGGGTGCTGCTGCGGGCCGCCGAGGAGGTTGCCCGCTGGGTCTCCGTCCAGCTCGAACTGGTCGACCTGGACCGGGCCCGCTCCAGCGTGATCGAGGCCGAGATCCGCGCCCTGCGCGCCCAGATCTCCCCCCACTTCATCTACAACTCCCTGGCGAGCATCGCCTCGTTCGTCCGCACCGACCCCGAGCGGGCCCGTGAACTCCTGCTGGAGTTCGCCGACTTCACCCGCTACTCGTTCCGCAGAGGCGGCGACTTCACCACGCTCGCCGAGGAGTTGCGCTCCATCGAGCAGTACCTCGAACTCGCCCGCGCCCGCTTCGGCCGCCGCCTCGCGGTCACCCTGCGGATCGCGCCCGAGGTGCTGCCGGTGACCCTGCCGTTCCTGTGTCTGCAACCGCTCGTGGAGAACGCGCTCAAACACGGTCTGGAGGAGTCCGCGGAGCGCGGCCGCATCACGATCATCGCGGAGGACGAGGGCACCGAGGCCCGCGTCGTGATCGAGGACGACGGCGTCGGCATGGAACCGGACCGGCTCCGCGCCCTGCTGCGCGGCACCGCCGGACCCGACACCGGCATCGGCCTGAGCAACGTCGACCGCAGACTGCGCCAGGTGTACGGAGACCCGTACGGTCTGGTCATCGAGACCGGCGTGGGTGCCGGCACGAAGATCACCGTACGGGTCCCGAAGTTCCGCCCCGGCTCGCGCCAGGGGTGAGGGTTCAGGTCCAGCGGCCGTTGGGCTGCTTGCGCTCCTGTTGCTGACGCTGGTTGTGGGGCTGGTCCTTGGCCTGTCGGGCCGCTGCCTCGGGGATCTGGGTGTGGTAGTAGAGCTGCTTGCCCTGCCCCCGCGCGCCCAGGCCGTGATGCCCCTTCACCGGAGAGTTCTTACGCATGACTCGACTCCTTGCTCGCATCAGGTCTGCGTGTCCAGGGAGATGCGTCCTGGGAGATGTTGTTCGGGGAGATGTTGTTCGGGGAGATCGGGTCACCGGCGTACGACGGCGCCCGTTTCGTTACGGTTCATGGTATGTCCGCTCCGCCATTCGGGCGACCGGGCCGGGCCCCGTTTCGAGGTGCGGGCGCGGGGGCGCGGTGCGACGCTGACTTGGTGCATACCTCTGAGCTGACTCCTGAGATCCGTGCCGCTCTGAGCGAGCCGAGGCCGTACCCCGCCATCACCCTGGTGATGCCGACCGACCCGGACTTCCCCTTCAGCGAGAAGGACCGCATCCTGCTGCGCGACCTCGTCACCGAGGCCAAGCGCCGCCTCGCGGACGACCCGGAGGTCTCGCGGGAGACCCGGCTGGAGCTGCGGAACCACATGCTGGACACCTCGGTGATCGAGCAGGTGGCCGACCCCTTCCACCCCGACGACGCCATGGTGGTCTACGTGGCGGCCGACGAGCCGGTCCAGGTCTGGCAGATGACCTCCCTGGCGCCGGTGCGCCCGCGCGTGGAGTTCGCCGACCAGTTCCTGACGCGGTATCTGGAGGCCGCCGAGCAGCGGTCCCGGCCGTTCCTCGTGCTCGTCCTGGACCAGGAGATGTGCCGTCTCTACCACGGCTCGGTGAAGCGCCTGGACGAGGTCGAGCACCACGGCTTCCCGTGCGCGCCGGAGATCCCGTCCCCGGAGGACGCGCTGCCCGGCGCGATCCCGCACTCCGCGCCGTACGAGGGACACAAGGCGCGGGTCGAGCAGTATCTCCGCATGGTCGACAAGCGGCTCGGTGACGCGGTCGAGGAGCACGACGGGGACCTGCCGCTGTTCGTCATCGGCGGCGACAAGATCCTCGCGGCGTTCAAGGCCGTCACCACGCACGGCGACATGGTCGCGGGCACCCTCCCGCTGACCGGGATGGACAAGGACCGGGCGAAAGACCTGATGAAGCGGCTGGAGCCGGTCCTCGCCGAGTTCCGCGAGAAGCAGGTCGCGGAGGCCGTCGACGAGCTGGGCGAGGCGCGCGGGCTCGGCAAGTACGCGGGCGGGCCGCTGGAGGTCTGGACCGCCGTCGCGGACAAGCGGGTGGCACGGCTGATCGTGGAGGAGGGGCTGGACCTCGCGGGCCGGATCACCGAGGACGGCCGGGTGCTGGAACTGGTCGAGGTGCCCGAGCCGGTCACCCTGCCCGACCCCAGGCCGGACGTCGAACCGCCGCCGCACACCCTCGGCGTGGCCACCGACATCATCGAGCAGCTCGTGGACCGGGCCATCGACGCCGACTCCCAGATCCTGTTCGTCCCCGACGGCACCCTCGCCGAGGCCGGGGGAGTGGCGGCGCTGCTCAGGTACTGACGTCGCCGGGCTCCGCGCGGGTGTCGAGCACGGTCTTCCGGAACGACGCCACCACGGGCCGCAGATCGACCGCGTGCCAGGCCGCCCACAGCCGAACGAACATGTCCAGCCACGGCAGTTCGCGCACCGTGACCCCCGCCACCGGACCGCGCAGCATGCTGCGCTGGATCAGCGCCACCCCGAGCCCGGAGGCGACGAGACCGAGCGCGGTCAGCGGCTCGGACGCCTCCAGCCGGATGTCGGGCGTGAACCCGGCGGCCGCGCAGGCGGCGATGAACTCGTCCCGCCAGGCTGGGCGTCGGCTGTTCTCCACCGCGATCCACGGCTGCTCCGCCAGGTCGGCCGGGTCCACCCCGGCCGACTCGGCGAGCGGGTGCCCGGTCGGCACGGCCAGCAGCAGCGGGTCGTCGGTCAGCAGCGCGGCCCGCAGGTCCGGGTCGTCCTCGGCGGGCGGCTCCGGGACCAGGGCGATGTCCAGGCTCCGCTGGCGCAGGCCCTCGAACTGCTCGGCGGCGGGGAAGTTGTAGAGGGCGACGTGGATGCCCGGCCGTTCGTCGTGCAGTTCCCGCAGCGCCCGCGGCAGCACCCCGGTGTGCATGGCGTCGACCGTGTACCCGATGCACAGCCCGCCCTCCTCGCCCCGGCCGAGCCGACGGCCCAGGTTCTCCAGCCGGTCGGCGTGCCGCAGCAGCGCCTTGGCCTCGGAGAGGAACACCCGCCCGTCCGCGGTGAGCCGGATACGCTGCTGGCCGCGCTCGAACAGGGTCAGCCCGATGTTCTTCTCCAGCGCCGCGATCTGGCGGCTGAGCGGCGACTGCGAGATGTGCAGGCGGTCGGCCGCGCGGCCCACGTGTTCCTCCTCGGCGACGACCACGAAATAGCGGAGCTGGCGCAGATCCAGCATATGAGACCTCCAGGGACTCAAGTATGTCCAAGCAAGTCTTGGACAGTCTCAAGCTTCGATCCTAGCCTCGACAGGGCAAGCGACGCGGACCAGCGCAAGGCCCGCGAAACCCCCGCAAAGGCAAGGATCACGCTCACATGGGTATCAAGTCCCTCCTCCCCGGCCCCCTGGGCTTCGGCACCGCCCCGCTCGGCAACATGTTCCGGGCCATCCCCGAGGAAGAGGCCGCCGCGACCGTCGCCGCCGCCTGGGACCAGGGCATCCGCTACTTCGACACCGCGCCCTTCTACGGCGCCGGTCTGTCCGAACTGCGCCTCGGCGAGGCCCTCGCGGGCCGCCCGCGCGACGACTACGTGCTCAGCACCAAGGTCGGCCGCGTCATCCACGACGACATCGAGGACCCGGCCGCCCGCGAGCTGGGCGAGAAGGGGGGCCTCTTCGAGCACGGCCGCCCCAACCGGATGACCGACGACTACACCGCCGACGCCACCCTGCGCTCCGTCGAGGACAGCCTGAAGCGGCTGGGCACCGACCGGCTGGACATCGTCTGGGTCCACGACATCGCCCAGGACTTCCACGGTGACCAGTGGCTCGCCCGCTACGAGACCGCCCGCACCGGCGCCTTCCGCGTCCTGCAGAAGCTGCGCGACGAAGGCGTCATCAAGGCCTGGGGCCTCGGCGTCAACAAGGTCGAGCCGATCGAGCTGACCCTCGACCTCGACGAGCCCCGCCCCGACGCCTTCCTCCTCGCGGGCCGCTACACCCTGCTCGACCACGACCGCGCCCTCCAGCGGCTGCTCCCGGCCGCCGCCGAACAGGGCGTCGACATGGTCGTCGGCGGCCCCTACAGCTCCGGAGTGCTCGCGGGCGGGCGGCACTTCGAGTACCAGGAGGCCCCGCGGGCCATCCTCGACAAGGTCGACCGGATCAAGGCCCTGGCCGAACGGCACGGCGTCTCCATCAAGGCGGCGGCCCTCCAGTTCGCCCTGGCCCACCCCGCCACCGCCGCCGTCGTCCCCGGCGCGACCCGGCCCAGCCGCATCGCCGAGGACGTGGCCGCGCTGCACGAGACCGTCCCGGCCGCGTTCTGGGCCGACCTGCGCGCGGAGCACCTGATCTCCGCCTTCGCCCCCGTCCCCACCGTCTGACCCCGGCTCCGGAGCATCACCATGGCAAGCACCAGCACCCACATCGACGTCCCCCACACCCCCGAGCACGTCTGGCGGCTCATCGGCGGCTTCGGCTCGCTGCCCGACTGGCTGCCCTACATCCCCGGCAGCACCCTCTCCGAGGGCGGCCGCGTCCGCACCCTCACCAACGCCGGGGGCGAGGTCATCGTCGAACGCCTGACCGCCTTCGACGAGGAGGCGCGCAGCTACACGTACGCCATCCTGAAGGCCCCCTTCCCGGTCACCGGCTACCTCTCCACCCTGACCGTGCGCGAGCTGCCCGACCCCGGCGCCGCCCGCGTCGAGTGGTCCGGCACGTTCACCCCGGCCGGCGCCACCGAGGAGGAGGCGGTCGCCCTGTTCCACGGCATCTACACCGAGGGCCTGGCGGCACTGGAACGGACGCTGCGCGAAGCGGCGTGACCCCGGACGGGACCGGAGCGGGCTCACCGCGTTCGCTCACCTGCCCGACTCGCGTGGGGCGGAAGGGCCGTTGGCGGCTCACGGGCACCCGGCTGCCTCTACGATTGGCCCCGTTGCCCGTCGCGCGCGACGCGACCGGGGCACAGCCACGCCCGCAGTGGCTGAACGCGGAGGGAGCAGAGTGTCGAATCCCCGGCTGGACGACCACTTCGTGGCCGTCGGCCCCGGCCGAGCCGTCCGGCTCCGTCCCGTGCCCGGAAGCGGCCAGGACCGTCCGCCGCACGATCACGGCCACCCCGTGCTCACCGAGGTGCTGCGCGAGCTGCGGGACCGGGAGAAGCACACCGTGGGACGGCCGATCGCCTACTACGAGGACAGTCCCTGAGGTGAACCACGGTCCGGACGGGGGAGCGGCGGACACGGCGGACGTGCATGCGTCGGCCCCATGGCCGCACCGGCTGCTGGACGTGCCCGCCCTCCGCGCGGCAGGCACCGAACCGGTCCCGTTCCACCAGTTCGTCCTGAAGCTCAACAGCCGCTGCAACCTCCTCTGTCACTACTGCTACGTCTACAACGCCGCCGACGACTCCTGGCGCGGCAGACCCGCCAGGGTCGCCCAGCCGGTGCTGGAACGCAGCGCCGCCCGGATCGGGGAGCACGTACGCACCCACGGCCTGCGCGAGATCCGGGTCGAACTGCACGGGGGAGAACCGCTTCTGGGCGGCCCCCGTACCGCGCTCGCGCAGGTCGACGCGGTGCGCGCCGCCGTACGGGCCGCGGCGGGCCCGGAGTGCGCGGTGCGGGTCAGCGTCCAGACCAACGGCACCCTGCTCACCGCCGACGCGGTGGACCAGCTCGCGGCGGCCGAGGTCCGGGTCGGCGTCAGCCTCGACGGCGGCCGCCCCGAGCACAACAAGCGCCGCGTCGACCACGCCGGACGCCCCGCCTGGGACGCCGCCACCCGCGGCCTCGCCCACCTCGCCCGCCGCCCCGAGGCGTACGCGGGCATCCTGTGCACCATCGACCTCGACCTGGACCCCGAGGACGTCTACGACTCCCTGATGGAGTTCCGTCCCCCCGCCCTCGACCTCCTCCTGCCGCACGCCAACTGGGCGCACCCACCTCCCGGCAAGGGCCCGGCGACCGTCACCGACGCGCCCTACGGCGAATGGCTGGCCCGTGTCTTCGACCGCTGGTTCGACGAGGATCACCGGCCCAGCCGCATTCGGATCTTCACCGAAATCATCGGTCTGCTCCTCGGATTCCCCAGCCGCGCCGAAGCCGTGGGACTCTCCCCGGTCGCCGCCGTCCTGGTGGAGACGGACGGTGCCGTCGAACAGGTGGATTCCCTGAAATCGGCATATGCCAACGCGCCCTCGACCGGGATGAACGTCTTCGACAACAGCTTCGACGACGTGCTGGAACACCCCGGCATCGCGGCCCGGCAACTGGGCGCCCTCGCCCTGTCCCGCGACTGTCTGACCTGCCCGGTCGTGCGCGTATGCGGAGGCGGGCACTACGCCCACCGCTATCAGACGGGCACCGGATTCCGTAACAGGTCGATTTACTGCACAGATCTCGCTCTGCTCATCAGGCATATCGCACGAAGAATCGAACCGGTTCTGCGATCCGGGCCGCTCCTGACCGATTGAACGCATTGTCATTGCACCGCAGTTGAAGCCGCGTCAGAATCCTTGCGTGAGCATGGACGGGGGAGTGGGCACGGCCGAGGACGTCTGGCGGGCCCAGAGCACATGGTCCCAGGCGGCCAACCGGCACAAGGCGGCGATCGGCCGGGCACGCGCGGCGACCCTGGGCGCCGTCGTCTGCGCGGCCGTCTTCGGAGCCGCCGCCTCGCAATTGATGCCGCACAGCCCGGTGACCGGCCGGGTGTGCGCCTTCCTGGCCCTGCTGGCCGCGGGCGCGGCCCCGCTCGCCGCCCGGGGAGCCGCGCCCGACCGGGTCCGGGACTGGACCCGGATGCGCTCGGTGTCCGAGGAACTCAAGAGCGAGCTGTACGTCCGTCTCGCCCGGGTCGCCCAGTACCGGCAGCCGGACGCCCGCGACCGGGTGCTGCGCGAGCGCACCGACGCCGTGCTCGCCGAGGCCGCCGACCTGGAAGCAGCCCTCGCGGGCCTGCGCCCGGCCGAGCGCCCGCTGCCGCCGGTGCAGGACATCACCGACTATGTCGAGGTGCGGCTGCGGCCCCAACTGGAGGACTACTACCGGCCGAAGACGGTCGAGATGGGCGAGCGGGCCCGGCTGGTCGAGCGCTGGGGGCAGGCGCTCGCCGCGGTCTCCGTGGTGCTCGGCGCGATCGCCGGAGCGTTCGCGGTGGAGGAGGCGGCCGCCTGGATACCCGTCGTCGCCGCCGTCTCGGCCGCCGTGGTCTCCCACGGGGCGACGGCGCGCTATGTGGCCCAGCAGGTGGAGTTCGGCCGGACCGCCGGTGAGCTGGAGCGGCTGCTGCGCTGGTGGCGGGGGTGCGACCCGGTCACCGACGCGGACGCCGACCGGCTGGCCGAGCGGGCCGAACACGTCGTCTCCGTACAGAACGAGGGCTGGATGGCCAAGTGGATCGCGGACTGAAGGCGGGGCGAGGGTGGTCAGGGTGTTCATCAGTCACAGCACCAGCGCGGATGAACGGACCGGACGCCTGCTGGACGCGCTCGCCGAGGGCCTGGACGAGAAGAAGCACGAGGTCCTGCTCGACAAGCGCATCAAGCTGCCGGGCCGCCCCTGGGAGCTGAAGCTCGCCCGGTTCCTCGGCGAGTGCGACGCGGCCCTGGTCCTCGTCAACAAGGCGGCCCTGGGCTCCCCCTGGGTGCGGCGCGAGACCAACATCCTGCACTGGCGCAAGACCCTCTACCCCGGCATGGTGCTGGTCACCGTCCTGGTGGACGGCGTCGGCGCGGGCGAGCTGCGCAAGTCCGACCTGCGCTATCTGGCCACCGACGACGTGGAGCGGATGGGCCCGGACACCGCCGTGGAGGTCGCCCGGCTCGCCGGACTCTTTCCCCGGCTGCGGCAGGCGGGCGAGGACGGGGTCGGGCTCTGGCTGGAGAACATCGGCATCGTGCTCCGCGAGATCAAGGACCAGTCCGTCTTCGCCCGGATGGCCCGCGAACTCGACATCCCCGCCGAGGAACACACCGCCCTGATACCCGGCTTCGCCCCGCTGCTGCTGGCCTCGCAGATGCTCGACACCCATGAGGTGGACCACCTCCTGAAGGCGATCCTCGTCGCCCGCATGGGCGGTCTGGAGCGGGAACGGGTGGAGGACCTGGCCCGGATGATCCTGCCGGTCTGGGTCGACCGCGACGACGCCCGGCGCATCGTCAGCGACACCGACGGCACCGTGCGTCGCGTCGTCGTCCTGACCGTGGACACCCCGCTGATCGGTCACCACTACCTGGCCAGGGCGTTCTGCGTGGACACCCGCAGCTACTACATCGCCGAGGCCGACGGGCGCCCGCCCGGTGACGACGACCCCGAGGACCACCTCCTCGACCAGTGCGAGCGGGCCGTGAAGTACGCCATCGGCCTGGACGCCGACGACGAACTCGACGGCGCCGAGGAACCCCGCGGCTTCGGCCGGCTCTTCCTGCTGCTGGACGCCACGCGCTGCGAACTGGCCGTGGTCCACCGGGTGCTGGAGCGGCTGCACGGCCAAGTGTCCTGGCTCAGCGTCCTCGTCATCCCCGGCCGGGACGTCGACGTCCGGGAGAGCTGGCCGGGAAACCCCGACGAAGTGCTGGTTCTCGACCCGCGGTTCGAGGCCGGTCATGAGACTCTGGTCACGGCCGTCGACCGGCGGGTGCAGGATTGCGTACGTCCCAGCGGCAGGAGGGCGTGGTGACCCAGGAACAGACCGGCACACGTGAGCGGTCCGGCGACCGGGGCGGCACCGACTGGCTCGACACCCCCGACCGGGGCGACGGACGCGTCTATGTCATCGCCCCGGAACTCGACTTCGCGGTCCGGGTCGCCCTCGCCACCGGCCGCCCGCTGCTGCTGCGCGGCAGGCCCGGCTCCGGGAAATCCTCCCTCGCGCCGTACATCGCACGCGAATTGGGCTGGCGGTACTACGAGCACGTGGTGACCTACCGCACCCAGCCGCGCGAACTGCTGTGGAGCTTCGACAGCGTCCGCAGGCTCGGTGACGCCCAGGTCGCCGCCCGCCGGGGCGACGCCCCCGACGACGCGGCCTACGTCCAGCCGGGCGTGCTGTGGTGGGCGCTCGCGCCCGAGTCCGCCCGCAGGCGCGGCAGGCCCGACGGCGTGGAGATCACCGACCCGTGCCCGGACCCCTTCGACAAGGTCAACTCCGGTCGCAGCCAGGACCACGCGGTGGTCCTGATCGACGAGATCGACAAGGCCGACCCGGACGTGCCCAACAGCCTTCTCGTACCGCTCGGTTCGCACCGCTTCCGGGTGGCGGAGATCGGCCGGGACATCGAGACCGAGCAGCCCGTGCTCCCGGCGGACGCCCAGAGCACCGCCCGCGCCCGGCACCTCGTGGTGCTCACCACCAACGAGGAACGCGAGCTGCCCCAGGCCCTGTTGCGCCGCTGTGTGGTCCACATGCTGCCGGAGCACGACCAGCGCATGCTGGTGAGGATCGCCAAGGAGCACATGGAGGACGGTCCGGGCGAGGTGACCGAGGCCGACGTGGAACTCGCCGAGGCCGTCGCCGAGAAGCTGATGGAGGTCCGCGACCAGGCCGGCAAACAGGACGTACGCCGTCCCAGCACCGCCGAGTACATGGACGCCCTGCGCGCCTGCCGGGCCCTCGGCATCCGCCCCGGCGACGACGAATGGCGGCTGCTGACCCGCAACGTGCTGATCAAACCGCAGCAGATGACGGGCGACCCGGCGTGACCGGCGAGGTCCGGCCCGGTGACGGGCGACTGACCGGCGAGGTCTGGCTCGGTGACGTCGCGCGGGCCGCCCGGGCCCTCGGCACCCGCTCCCCGGAGGACTACGCGCGCATCGCCGCCCTGCTCGGTATGGGTGGCACCCCCGCCGGACCACCGGGCCCCGGCGAGGCGGACCTCACCCCCGACGAACCCGCCCGACAGGCACCGGCCCGCCCCGAGGACCCCGCGCGGCCTCCCGCCGAGAACCCCGACCCCGGCGTGTTCGGCCGCCGCGACGAGCCCGCCGAACACGCCACCGTCACCGTGCTGGTCCCCGGCGACGAACCCCACCGCCCCCACCACAGCTGGGGCACCCCCTCGCTGCCCCGCCCGCGCGGCCGGGGCGAGGCCGCACCGAAGCCCCCGCACCTGCCGCTGCTCGCCCCCCGCTCCACCGCCGCCCTGCTCACCTCGGTGCTGTCCCGGATCGCACCCGAGGGCGAACTCGACGTCGACCGCGCCACCGAGGAACTCGCCCACGCCCGCCCGCTCACCGCCATCCCCCGGCTGCCGCTGGCCACGCTCCGCCACGGGGTGCAGATCCTCGCCGACACCTCCCGCGCCATGGAACCCTTCGCCCGCGACGTGGAGGACGTGATCGGTCATGTCCGCGCGCTCGCCGGAGTCGCCGGAACCCAGGTGCTGCGCTTCGCCGACGTCCCCACGCGCGGGGCGGGCGAGCGCGCGCGGGCCACCTGGCGGCGCCCCTATCTGCCGCCCCGGCCCGGCGCCCGGGTACTGATCCTCTCCGACCTCGGCGCGGGCGGCCCCGCCCTCAACCCGTGGCGGGCCACCGAACAGGAGTGGCGGGCCACCGTCGGCGCCATCCGCCGCCGCGGCTGCGCACCCGTCGCCCTCGTACCGCTGCCCGAGCGCCACTGGCCCCGCTGGGCCCGCACCCTGCTGCCGCTGGTGGTCTGGGACCGGGGCACCACCGTCGGCAAGGCACTCGGGGCCCGGCATTGAACGCGGAGCAGCGGCCGGGCCGGACCCTCGCGGTGCTGCTCAGCGTCGCCGCCCGGATCGAACCGGAGCTGATGCGGGCGGTCCGGCTGCGCGCGGCCCCCGGACTGGACGTCGCCGCCGAGGTGGACCTGTGGTTCGGCGACCTCGTCACCCACCGGGGCTTCGGATACGTCGAGCTGAACCCGGCCCTGCTGGAGGAGCTGCGCGCCGAGCTCACCGACCGGCTCGCCGAGGCCCGCGAGAACGACCCCGTCCACCGGCTCTGGCCCACCTTCCAGGAGTTACGCGCCGGTGCCTCCCCGGCCATGGTCGCCCAGGAGACGGCGACCTGGCAGGCGGTGAGCGGGCGGCCCGACGCCGACGTACGCATCGAGGAGGCGCTGCGGCCCGCGCTGCGCGCGCTGGTCGAGGAGGAGCGCGAGGCCATCGCCCGCTGGTTCACCGAGGTGTGGGAGACCCTGCCCGACCGTGTTCAACGCTCCACCACGGCATGGCAGTTGCTCACCCTCTCCGCCGTCCGTCTGACCCTCGACCCGCCGGAACCGCCGCCGCCGCTGCGGCTCGCCCTCGCCGATGTGGCGGTCATCGCGGAGGGACTGCCGACGACCCGGCTGCACCTCGGTTGGGACGGCCCCCGGCTGATGCTGAGCGACTCGCCCCTCGATCCCGGCCAGTTCGCCGTCACCGTCCCCGACACCGATCCGCGGGTGGTGGAACTCGTCACCGCCAGCTCCACCCGGACCATCCTCATCGGCCGGGACACGGCCGTGGAGGAGTGGGTCGGCCCCGACGGGGGACTGCTGCACACCGCCGACGGAGCCACGTACACCCTGCCCACCCCGCTCGTCCGGCAGCCCGGCCCGCCGGAGGCAGCCCCCGAGGAGCAGGCCTCCCAGCGCCCCGGCGCCGGGCACATCAGCATCTGCTACGCGGGCGAAAGCCGCCCCTGGGCGCTGTGGACCGCGCACCAGCTGGACCGGGCGGGCTGCACCACCACCCTGCTGCACTGGGACACCGCCACCCGCACGCCCACCGAATCGCTGAGCGCCCTGCTCGCCGCGCCCGGCCGCGTCCTGCTGCTCATCAACGAACGCGCCCTCCGGCCCGACCTGCGCGACGAGTCCGCCTGGTCCGAGGCATGCAGGCTGATCGTCCAGCCGCACCGCGACCGCTTCGCCGCCATCGCCCTGTCCTACGAGCCGCTGCCCGAGGCCATGGACATCCTGCGCCCCGTCGACGTCGCCGGACTAGACGAGGCCGAGGCCCGCCACAAGATCCTCGGGCGGCTCGGCATCGAGCCCGGCGACGACCCCCGGAACCCGGACGGCCCGCGCTTCCCCAACGACCCGCAGCAGGCCCGCGAGGCCCCCCGGCGCAACGGCTACTTCACCGGCCGCAAGGACGACCTGGAGGAGCTGTCCGAACTCCTCGGCCCGGCGGGCGCCCGCGTCGTCCTGCACGGCATCTCGGGCGTCGGCAAGAGCCACCTGGCCACCGAGTACGCCCACCGCTACGGCGACGGCTACGACGTGGTGTGGTGGATCACCGCGGGCCGCCGCGGCACCGCCCGTGAGGAACTCGCCGCGCTCGCCGCCCATCTGGATCTGCCGGTCGCCCGGGACGTGGGCGAACGCATCCGCGCCGTCCACGCCGAGCTGCGCCATCGCGGCGGGCCCCGCCGCCGCTGGCTGCTGATCTTCGACGGCGCCGACGACATGGGCGAGATACGCGACCTGCTCCCCGAGGGCCCCGGCGACGTGCTGATCACCAGCATCAGCCGGGACTGGGCCGCCATGCTGGGCTTCCAGGAGTACACGGTGCGCCCCTTCACCCGGAAGGAGAGCACCGCGTTCATCCGCCGCCGGGTCCCGAGGGCCACCGAGGAGCAGGCCGTGCGCCTGGCCGAGGCCGCGGAGGACCTGCCGCTGGTGCTGGCCCAGACCACCGCCTGGCTGATCGCCGACCCCGCCGAGTCCGTGGACGCCTACCTGGACGACCTGGACCGCCAGTCCCCGGAGGAACTGGCGGTACGCACCGAGGACGACTACCCCACGGGCTTCGTACGCTCCTGGGGCCTGCTGCTGAACTCGCTGCGCGAACACGACCCCGAGGCCGCCGAACTCATCGAGCTGATGGTGCTGTTCTCCCCGGACGCCATCCCGGTGCGCCTCATCGAGACCGCCCCCGCCTCGGTGTTCTCCGGCCGCCTCGCCCGGGTCCTCGCCGACTCCGCCCGCTGGCAGAACGCCCTGGCCAGCCTCGCCGACCTCACCGCCATCCACCTCACCTACAGCCAGGACCCGTCCCTGGAGTACGGCGTGGAGTCGGCGCGGATGCACCGGCTCTACCACCGCTACGTACGCGGCGGCCTCAGCCGCGGCCGCTGGGCGGAGCTGTCCCGGACCGCCAACGCCGTCCTGGCCGCCGCCAACCCCGGCCGCCCGGCCGACCGGCGCGGCTGGCACACCTACACGGCCCTCGTCCCGCACCTCGACTTCGCCGACACCCTGGACCGCGACGAGCCGGGCGTGCGCCGACTGGTGCTGGACTGCGTCGACGCGCTCAGGCTGCGCGGCGAGTACGACACCGGACTGCGGCTGTGCCAGCAGGCGGTGGCCCGCTGGCGGCCCCGGTACCCGGACAGCGACGCCGACATGCTGATCCTGGTCCACCAGCACGCCAACCTGCTGCGCCGGGTGGGCCGTTACCGCGACGCCGAGGCGGTCGGCCGGGCCGCGGTGGCCGAGCTGTCCGGCAGCCGCGCCCCCGACGACCCCGAACTGCTGCGCACCAAGGACGGGTTGGGCGGCACCCTGATGGCCCTCGGCCAGTTCCAGCGCTCCCGCGACCTGTTCGAGGAGGTCTGGCGGGGCCACGCCGAGCGCTCGGGCCCCCAGGAACCGCGCGCGCTGCGGGCCCGCAGCAACATGGCCCTCACCCTCGGCCTGCTCGGGCAGTACGAGGAATCCCTGCGCATCCACCGGGAGTTGTTCGAACTACGGGCCCACGACCTCGGCGCCGACCACTACGAGACGCTCTACTCCGGACTGTGCCTGGCCTGGATGACCCGGCTGCTCGGCCGCTACCGCAAGGCCCTCACCGTGCAGGAGAACAACGCCCGGCTGCACAGCCGGGTCCTCGGCCCGCGCCACCCGCAGACCCTGCGCGCCGAGCACAACCTCGCCCAGTGCCTGCGCCGCGACGGCCGCCTCGACGAGGCCACCACCCTGTTCACCAGCGTCCTGGCCCGCTCGCACCAGGTGCAGGGCGAACTCCACCCCGACACCCTGATGATGGCCTCCGACCAGGCCACCCTGCTCCGGATGAGCGACCCGCGCGGCGCCCACGACCTGGCAGGCGCCCTGTACGACCGCTATCTGCGCCTGCTGGGCCCCGACCACCCCTACACCGCGGGCTCCCTCGCCAACCTCTCCCTCGCCCAGTGGGCCGACGGCGACGAACGCGGCGAGTCCGAGGTCTCCGCGCACAACGCCTGGCAGCTGATGTCCCGTGCCGTCGGCGACGACCACCCCTGGACCATGGGCTGCCGTCTCAACCTGGCCGCCCGGCTCGCCCAGACCGACCAGACGCCGCTCAGCCTCGCCCACGACAGCGAGCTGCACCGGGCGGCCGCCCGGCACCTCGGCGTCGACCACCCCCTCACCCTCGCCGCCGCCACCGCCCGCGCCTGCGACCTGCTCACCCTCGGCCGACCCGAGGACGTGGAGGAACTGCGGCGCGACACGGTGACCCGGCTCCGCGAGACCCTCGGCCCCCAGCACCCCCACACCCGTTCGGCGGAGGCACTCAAACGACCCCACTGGGACTTCGAACCCCAGCCCATCTGACCCGTCAGCAAGGCTCCGCACCCGGTGCGGCGCGGCCCGCGGAGGTGACGACACCCATGGACAGCCCGAGAAGCGCCGACGACCGGCACCTCACGATCAGCTACGCCGGATTCAACCGGCCCTGGGCCGCCTGGATCGCCCACCAGCTCACCGCACGCGGCCACCAGGTCGCCCTGGCCCGCTGGGACCCGCGCGTCGACGTGCCCTTCGAGGACGAGTTCGGCACCCTCGCCCGCGCCCCCGGCCGGGTCCTCCTCGTGCTGGACAACTGGTACTTCGGGCTCGGCCCCATCCCCGAGGACGACTGGAACCGGGTCCTGCGCGACACCCTCGGCCGACAGGCCGGACGGTTCGCCGCCGTCACCGTGGCCACCCAGCCCGTCCCGGAGGCCGTACAGCTGCTGGACCCCGCCGACCTGCACGACCTGGACGAGCAGGAGGCGGCCCGCAGGCTGCTGCGCCGACTCGGCATCGACCCCGCCCTCCCGGCCCGGCCCGCGGCCGCGGCCGCGCCCCGCTTCCCCAACGAACCCCCCGAGGTCTTCGACACCCCCCGCCGCAACCGCCGCTTCACCGGCCGTGACGCCGAACTGGAGGACATCCGGGCCGCGTTCACCGGGCCCACCGCCGGGGACGGCGCCGACCGGATCGTGCTGCACGGCATCAGCGGCACCGGCAAGACCCAGATAGCCATCGAGTACACCCACCGCTTCGGCAGCGACCACGACGTGGTCTGGTGGATCGACGCCAGCCACCGCGCCAAGGCCCGCGAGCGCCTCGCCGCCCTCGCACCCCGGCTGGGCCTGCCGGTGGGGGAGCGGATCGGCGAGCGGATCAGGGCCGTGCACGAGGCGGCCCGCGCCGCGCCGCCCGGCCGCTGGCTGCTGGTCTTCGACGGCGCCGAGGACCCCGCCCAGCTCACCGACCTGCTCCCGGACGGCCCCGCCCACGTCCTGCTCACCGCCACCACCCGCGACTGGTCCGGCGTCCCCGGCACCCGGGTGAGCGGCGTCCACTCCTTCACCCGTACCGAGAGCGTCGCCTACGTCCGCCGCCGCGCCGCCCGGCTCGACCCCGCCGAGGCGGACGAGCTGGCCGCCACCCTGCTCGACCTGCCCCTGCTCCTCGCCCAGAGCTCCGCCTGGCTCGCCGCCAACGCCGACGTGCCCCCCGCCGAGTACCTGCGGCTGCTACAGGACGGGGCCACCGGCACGGACACCGGCGCCGAAGACGACCAGCACGCCGAAGGCGACGAGGGCGACGACACCGGCGGCTACCCCGAAGGTTTCCGCACCGCCTGGTCCACCACCCTCGCCACCCTGCGCGAACGCAACCCCGAGGCCGCCGAACTCCTCAACCTGCTGGCCTTCTTCGCCCCCGACGAGATTCCCGTCCGCCTGCTCACCGAAGTGCGCCACGGCGATCTCCCGCCCGCCCTGGACGAACTGGTCCGCGACCCCCGCTCCTGGCACCTCGCCCTGCGCGGACTCTCCGAGTTCACCGCCGTACGCCTCGACTACGAACAGGACCTGGCCGAGAACCCGGCCGTGGAACAGGTCCGGATGCACCGTCTCTACCAGCGCTTCCTCCGCGAGAACCTCACCCCCGAGCAGCGCCGGACCTACGCCGAGACGGCCTGCCAGGTCCTCGTCGGCGCCGACCCCCGGCGCCCCGCCGACACCCGCGACTGGGAGCGCTACGCCCTGCTCGTCCCGCACCTCGGCTTCGCGGGCGCCTTCGACTCGCCCCGCGCCGCCGTCCAGGATTTGGTGCTGAACTGCGTCGAGTACCTCCGGGTGCGCGGCGAGTACCGCACCGCGCTGGTGCTCTGCGAGGAGGTGCACACGCACTGGCGGCGCGACCTCGACCCCGCCCACGGCGCCCTGCTCTCCCTCCAGCACAAGCTGGGCGGCATCCTGCGCATGGCCGGCCGCTACCCGCGCGCCGAACGGCTGGGCCGCGCGGTGGTCGCGCGGCTGGAGGCCGACCGGCCCGAGGACCACCCCGAACTGCTGCGTGCCAAGGACGCGTTGGGCAGCACCCTGCTGGCGCTGGGCCAGTACGCCCGGGCCCGCGAACTGTTCGCCGAGGCGGCGGCCCGCTTCGCGGACCAGTTCGGCACCGAGGCCCCGCAGACCCTCGCCGCCCGCCACAACCAGGGCCTCGCCCTGCTGCTCCTCGGCCGCTACCCCGAGGCCCGCGCGATCCTCCGGGACGTGCTGCAGATCCGGCAGCGGCGGCTGCGCTCCCGCCACCACCTCACCCTGCACTCCGGCGCCGTCTACGCCCGCCTGATCCGGACGCTGGGCGACTACCCCGAGTCGGTGTCCCGGCTGGAGCAGATCACGCGCATGCTCCGCCAGCTCTCCGACGAACGGCACCCGCAGTCCATCCTGGCCGACCACCAACTGGGCGTCTCCCGCCGCCGGGCCGGGGACTACGCCGAGGCGGAGGAACGGCTGTCCGGCGCCGCCCAGCGTGCCGCCCAGGTCCTCGGCCCGCGCCACCCCGACACCCTGGTGATCCAGTCCGACCACGCCGCCTTCCTGCGCGAACACGGCGACCTCCAGACGGCGGTGCGCCTGACGGAGTCCGTCGCCCAGCTCTACGGCGAACTCCTCGGGCCCCAACACCCGTACACCGTCGGCGCGCTGGGCAACCTCGGCCTGGCCGTCGGGCACACCGGCGACCACCGGCGGGCGCTGGCCCTGGCCGAGACGGCGTTCCGGGGCATCACCGACGCGGTCGGCCGCGACCACCCGTGGACGCTGGGCTGCGCGCTGAACCTGAGCGGCGCCCGCAGCCTCGCCTACGACGTGCCCGGCGCCCACGAGCTGAGCCGGGAGACCGCCCTCGGCGCGGCCCGCCTGCTCGGCGCCACCCATCCCCTGGCGCTCTCCGCGCGTGCCGCCCTCGCCGACGACCTGCGCGGCCTCGGCGAATCGGCCGAGGCGGCCGGACACGAGCGGTACGCCGTACGCACGTTGAGCGCCACCCTCGGCCCCGAGCATCCGCACACCCGGGACGCCCAGCGCAGGCTGCGCCCGTACTGGGACTTCGAACCGCAGCCGCTGTGAGGAGCCGGCCATGACCGTAGGGCGCTTGACCTATCCGCTGCCCGTGTCGCTCGTCCACGCCGGGGTCAGCAACGGCTGGGCGCAGTGGATCGGGTGGGTGCTCGGCCAGGAGGGCTGCGCGGTGGACACCATCCGGTGGTCCCCGCTCAGCAGGCTGCCCGACATGGCGTCGCTGGAGGCGTTCTTCGGCCGCCCCGGCCGCGTCCTGCTGGTCCTGGACGACTGGTACCTCCGCTTCGACACCGGACGCAACCAGGAGTGGGCGCGGGTGCTGCGCGAGGTGATGCCCCGGCTGCACGACCGGGTCGGCGCGGTCACCGTGACCACCCGCGCCCTGCCCGACGAGGCGGTCAGCCTGGGCGCCGTCACCCTGCGCGGGGTCGGCCCGGAGGAGGCCCGGCGCCGGGTGCTGGCCGAGGTGGGGCTGCTGCCCGGCGCCCCCTACTCCCGCCGCGACGAGGGCCCGCGCTACCCCGAGGACCCGCCGGACGTGTCCAACACCCCGCGCCGCAACCCCCGGTTCACCGGCCGCGAGGACCTGCTGAACGAGGTGCACGACGTGCTCGACTCCGGCGGCGAGCACGGCAGCCGGGTGCTGCTGCACGGGCCGCCCGGCGTCGGCAAGAGCCAGGCCGCCGTCGAGTACGCCCGCCGGTTCGGCAGCGAGTACGACCTGATCTGGTGGGTCCCGGCCGCCACCAAGGCGGCCGCCCGCGAAGGCTTCGCGGCGCTCGCCCGGGAGGTCGGACTGAGCGAGGGCGACCAGCTCACCGGGCAGATCGAGGCGGTGCAGGGGGCGCTGAGACGCGACGAGAAGGGGCGCTGGCTGATCATCTTCGACGGTGCGGAGGACCTCGAAGGGATCGCACCCCTGCTGCCCGAGGGACGCGGACAGGTCCTGCTCACCGCGCAGAACACCGGCTGGTCCCGGTACGGTGCCAAGCCGTACGCCCTGCCCCCCTTCGAACGTACCGAGAGTGTCGCCTTCGCCTGCCGCCGCGCACCCCGGATGACCGAGGCCCAGGCCGGCGAACTGGCCGACGCCCTGGGAGATCTGCCGCTCGTCATCGACCAGAGCGCGGCCTGGATCGACGCCCACCCCTTCGCCGACATCCCCCGCTATCTGCACGCCCTGCGGCCCACCGGCTCCGACCCCGAGACGCCCGAAGTCCCCGTCGCGCACCGGCAGGTGTGGGCCCAGACCCTCGACTCGCTGGCCGCGCGGTCGCCCGCCGTGCACCAACTGCTGCTCCTGCTCACCTTCTTCTCGCCCGACATGCTCCCGGTGCGGCTGCTGCGCTCCGCCCGCCCCAGCGACCTGCCCAGCCATCTCGCCGGACCCGTCACCGAACCGGGAAGCTGGGACGCCGCGTTGCTGACGATCTCCGAACTGACGTCCATGCGGGTGGAGTTCGCCACCGAAGCCGGGCAGGACACCACCACCAGCGTGGTGTCGCTGCGCATGCACCGCAGCTTCCGCCGCTTCATCCGCGACTCGCTCACCCCCGAGACCGAGCGCGACTACGCCGCCACCGCCGCCCGCGTCCTCGTCGCCTCCGACCCCGGCGAACCCGGCTCGCCGCGCAACTGGCACCGCTACGCCGAGATCCTCCCGCACCTCGAACCCTCCGGCGCCCTCGACTCCGACGACGGCGACGTCCGCCAACTCCTGCTGAACTGCGTCGACTACCTCCGGGTGCGCGGCGAGTACCAGGACGGCCACGCGCTGACCCGCCGGGTGCTGGCCCGCTGGCGCCGCACCTCCGAGCCGACCGACCGCGCCGTGCTGGCCGCCGCCCACCAGCAGGCCCGGATGCTGCGCGGTCTCGGCCGCTACCAGGAGGCGGAGCGGGTCGACCGCTCCATCCTCGGCCTCCTCGCCGGGGCGGGCGTCGACAGCGGCCTGGAACTGCTGCGCGCCAAGGACGGCCTCGGCGCCACCCTGATGGCCCGCGGCCGCTACGACGAGGCACGCGCCCTGTACGAGGAGGCCGCGCAGAACGCCACCGACTGGCTCGGCGACCGCTATGTCCCGCAGACCCTCCAGTTCCGCACCAACCTCGCCCTCGCGCTCGGCCTCCAGGGCCACTACGAGCAGTCCGGCAAGCTCCACCGCGAGGTGTACGAACGCCGGGTCGGCCTCCTCGGCGGCCGGGCCCGCCGCACCCTCCAGTCCGGCTACTACACCGCCCGTATGCTGCGCCTGCTCGGACGCCTGCGGGAGGCGCGCAGCCTCCAGTCGTACAACGCGCACCTGATGCGCCGGACCCTCGACGAGGCCCACCGGCAGACCCTGCTCGCCGAGCACAACCTCGCCCTGTGTCTGCGCCGCGACGCCGAGTTCGAGGAGGCGCGCGAGATGATGCGGGACTCCCGCAGGCGCCTCAAGGAGGTCAGCGGCGCCGACCACCCCGACGTGCTCATGGTCTCCCTCGACTACGCGATGCTGCTCCGCGTCCTCGGCGACCGCCCCAAGGCACGCGGCCTGGCCGAGAGCGCCGCCGCGTCGTACGCCCAGCGGCTGGGCGAACTCCATCCGTACGCGATCGGCGCCCGCAACAACTGCGCGCTGACGCTGCTGGACGACGGCGAGGTCGAGGAAGGGCTGCGGCTCGCGGAGGAGTCGACCCGGCAGATGGAGGCCGCGATCGGGCGGGACCACGTCTGGGCGCTGGGCTGCGCCATGAACTGCACGGCCGCCCTCGCCGCCGTGGGCGACCTGGAGCAGGCCGAACGCCTGGGCCGGGACGCCCTGCGCCGGGCGATACCCGCCATGGGCTCCGGCCACGTCCTGTCCGCCAACCTCCGCGCCGCCCTCGCCCTCGACCTGCGCGCCCTGGGCCGCCGGGAGGAATCGGCCACCCTGGAACGCCTCGCCCTGAACACCCTCTCCGCCAGCCACGGCGCCAACCACGACCAGACCCGCTACATGCGCTCCCACTCCCGCCCGTACTGGGACTTCGAACCCCAGCCGATCTGACCCCCGCACCCCGCCGCGGTCACGCGCTCGTGGGCGGACCCGGGGTCCGCTGGTTGTAGCGGCGGGCCGCCCGGTCGTTGAGAGCTCGGCCGGCCTTGTTGAGGGCCCGGCGCCAGGTTGGGGTGCGGGGAGTGCGCAGGGAGTGGCCCTGGCGCAGGGGGCGAGGGTGGTCGTCGGCCGGGGACCGGGGGAGGGCGCGGGCGGCCAGACCGGTCGCCCGGGTCGTCGCGGTGGGGGCCACCCCGTGCGCGACCGAGGCCAGCCGGGCGGCCGGGGTGAGGACCACCCGGGTACGGCGGCGCTCCACCGCCTGTACGACCTTCTCCGCCGCCCGCTCCGCGTCCATGGACAGCACCGGCGTGCCCGCGAGCGTGGAGAACCAGGCGTACTCGGCCTCCGCCTGCCCGCCGAACTCGGCCTGGAGATGCGAGCCGGTGCGCATCAGGCCCGGATGGACGGTCGTCACGCTCACCGCGCTCCCGGCCGTCTCCGCCTGGAGCCCCTCGCCCAGCGCCCGTACGGCGGCCTTCGCGCAGGAGTAGGGGACGAGGTGCGGCGGGGAGACCAGCCCGCCGACCGAGCCGATGAGGCCGAGGCGGCCGCCCGCCGGGCTGCGGCGCAGGTGGGGCAGCGCGGCCAGGCAGGTGTACAGGGTGCCGTCGAAGATCGTCGCCATGGCGTCCCGGAAGGCGTCGCTGCCCGCCGCCTCGGCCGGGGCGACCTGGATGACGCCCGCGTTGGCGATCACCACGTCGAGGCCGCCGGTCGCCGCCACCGTCTCCTCCACCACCGCCGACACCGCGGCCTCGTCCCGTACGTCGCACACCACCGCACGCACCGTGCGGCCGGTCCGGCGTCGTATCCAGCCCATCGCACGGCCCAATTCCTCGGAATCCCGCGCGAGGATCGTCACCTCGCATCCGCGAGCCGACAGCCGCGCGGCCGTCAGCAGGCCAAGACCCCGAGAACCGCCGGTGACCAGCGCGGACATGCCCTCGGACAGGGTTTCGTCGCTGCGCGTCATGTCCACACCTTTCGCCTGAAGGCTCGCAAATGCGGTTTCGAGTGCCCGGTTTCCCGCTGTGGCGACGGGTGCGCGGTCCGGCAAGACTGGATTCATCCGTGCCTGGAAGCAGGTGGACCATGAGCAGTGTCGAAGAGTCGGTCGAGGTCCGAGTACCCGTCCGCACCGCGTACGACCAGTGGACCCAGTTCAAGAGCTTTCCCCGGATCATGACCGCCGTGCGGCACGTGGACCAGGTGGGCCCCGCGATGACCCGGTGGAAGGTGAAGGCGGGGCTGTTCAGCAAGGAGTTCATGGCCGAGATCGTGGAGCAGGAACCGGACTCGCTGATCGCCTGGCGGAGTGTGGGACGCGACCCCTGGATGCGGGGCGAGGTGTCCTTCCGCGCGGCCGCGCCGGACCGCACCG
This sequence comes from Streptomyces sp. NPDC090119, assembly GCF_044747085.1. Lineage (NCBI taxonomy): Bacteria > Bacillati > Actinomycetota > Actinomycetes > Kitasatosporales > Streptomycetaceae > Streptomyces > Streptomyces sp. NPDC090119. The sequence continues at coordinate 1,010,917 of NZ_JBIVDK010000001.1, forward strand.
TGATCACCGTGAAGCTGCACCTGGAGCCGCGCGGCCTCAGCGGCAGGCTGCCGGGCTCGGCGGACCGGGTGCGCCGGGTCGTGCACGAGTCGCTGGAGAACTTCAAGGAGTTCATCGAGGGCCTCGGCGACGCCAGCGGCGCCTGGCGGGGCTCCATCCACCATGGCCGGGTCTCGCCCTCCGAGCCGGACCCGCCCCGGAGCCGCGTCCCCAAGTGGCCCGTCGGCTGACCCCCGAGCCGAGGACAGAGCGAGAGGCATTTCCATGAAGAAGGCGCCGAAGCACGAGCCGGACGAGCCACTGACCGTCAGCCCGCCCAAGAAGTGGGCGGCGGGCGTCCCCGCGGTGACGCACGCCCTGGAGTACTCCCTCGACGAGGCGACGCTGAAGACCACGGCGACGACGCTGCTCACCATGAACCAGGTCGGCGGCATCGACTGTCCCGGCTGCGCCTGGGCCGACCCGGCACCGGGGCACCGGCACATGAACGAGTACTGCGAGAACGGTGCCAAGCACATCAACGACGAGGCCACCGGGCGCCGGATCACCCGTGAGTTCTTCCGCGCCCACCCCGTCTCCTGGCTCAACGAGCAGTCCGACCTCTGGCTCAACCAGCAGGGCCGGCTCACCGAGCCGATGATCAAGCGGGCCGACTCGGACTACTACGAGCCGATCAGCTGGGCCGACGCGCTGGACCTGCTCGCGGACGAGCTGAAGGCGCTGGACTCGCCGGACGAGGCGTGCTTCTACACCTCGGGGCGGGCCAGCAACGAGTCGGCGTTCGTGCTCCAGCTCTTCGCCCGGGCCCTCGGCACCAACAACCTGCCCGACTGCAGCAACCTGTGCCACGAGACCAGCGGTTTCGGCCTGCACGAGACGCTCGGCACCGGCAAGGGCACCGTCTCGCTGGACGACATCTACCAGTCCGACCTGGTCTTCCTCGTCGGCCAGAACCCGGCGACGAACCACCCCCGCCAGCTGTCCGCGCTGGAGGAGTGCAAGGACAACGGCGGCAAGATCATCTCGGTGAACACGCTGCCCGAGGCCGGACTGATGCGGTTCAAGAACCCCCAGCAGGTCCGGGGCATCATCGGCGACGGCGTCAAGATCTCCGACCTCTTCCTGCACATCCGCAGCGGCGGCGACCTCGCCCTGTTCCAGGGCCTGAACAAGCTGCTGCTGGAGGCCGAGGACGCCGCGCCCGGCACCGTGCTCGACCACGACTTCATCGCCGACCACACCTCCGGCTTCGAGGAGTTCGCCGCGCACGCCCGCAGCATCTCGTGGGACGACATCCTCACCGCCACCCAGCTCACCCGGGAGCAGATCGAGGAGGCCCACGACTACGTCATGCACGCCAAGAGCGCCATCGTCTGCTGGGCCATGGGTGTCACCCAGCAGCGGCACGGCGTGCCGACCGTCCGCGAGATCATCAACTTCCTGCTGCTGCGCGGCAACCTGGGCCGGGTCGGCTGCGGCGCCAGCCCCGTGCGCGGACACAGCAACGTCCAGGGCGACCGCACCATGGGCGTGTGGGAGCAGATGCCGGACGAGTTCCTGGACGCGCTCAAGTCCGAGTTCCGCTTCGACCCGCCCCGCCACCACGGCTACGACGCGGTGAAGGCCGTCAAGGCGATGGACGAGGGCAAGGTCAAGGTGTTCCTGTCGCTGGCGGGCAACTTCGTCCGCGCCGCTCCCGACACCAACATCACCGACCGGGCCATGCGGCGCTGCAAGGTCACCGCGCAGATCTCCACCAAGCTGAGCAAGGCGCACACCGTCACCGGCGAGACCGCGCTGATCCTGCCCTGCCTCGGCCGCACCGAGATCGACATCCAGGCGGGCGGCGTCCAGTTCGTGACCGTGGAGAACACCTCCAGCGAGGTGCACACCTCCTACGGCAAGCTCCGCCCCGCCTCCCGGCTGCTGCTCAGCGAGGTCGCCATCCTGTGCCGCCTGGCCGAGCGCACCCTCGGCGACAGCGTCGACGTCCCCTGGCTGGAGTTCGAGGCCGACTACGGCAACATCCGCGACCGGGTGGCCGAGATCATCCCCGGCTTCTACGACTTCAACCGGCGGGTCTCGCGGCCGGGCGGGATCAAGCTCCCCAACCCGGTCAACGAGGGCGTCTACGCCACCGCCACCGGCAAGGCCATGTTCACCGTCAACGAGTGGGACATGTCCGCGGCGCCCCCCGGCCACCTGATCCTGCAGAGCACCCGCTCGCACGACCAGTGGAACACCATCCCGTACACCAACAACGACCGCTACCGCGGTATCCACGGCCGCCGCAACATCATCATGATCAACCCCGAGGACATGGTCGACCTCGGGCTGGTCCGGGGGCAGTTCGTGGACATCATCGGCGTCTGGCACGACGACGTCGACCGCCGGGTGGAGGGCTTCGAGGTCATCCCCTACCCGACCAGCCGGGGCTGCGCGGCCTCGTACTACCCGGAGGTGCAGCCGCTGATCCCGCTCGACAGCGTCGCCGAGATCAGCAACCAGCCCACCTCGAAGGGGTTCGTGGTCCGGCTCGAACCGGGCAACCCGCCGCCCGGCACCAAGCCCACCCACTGGCACGAGTGACCCCTGCCGCCGCTGCCGCCCTCACTCCGGGGGCGGCAGCAGCGTGCCCAGCGGACCCAGGTCGAGATTGAGGTCCTCCATCGTCAGGCCGTACCGCTCGCACAGCCCGGTCATCCGGTCGTGCAGCAGCATCAGCGTCGCCCCGAGCCGCTCTTCCTCCTCCTCGGTGAGGTCGCCCTCGTCGACGCGGTTCAGCGCCTGCCGCTCCATCAGCTGACGCAACAGCTCCACCAGGGTCAGGACCAGCTTCATCAGGTCCCGCTCCACGGTGTCGGGGTCGGCGGTGATCCGGCGCGCCGGGCCGGACGCCCGCTCGCCGGAGGGGGCCAGCTCGGCGGGGGCCGCGGGCAGCAGCCGGAACGCGCGCTCGGCGGCGGCCGCGACCTCGGCCCTGCGCCGGTCCGGCCCGTCCCGCGTCTCGTCAGCCGTCATGCCCGCCCCGCGGCAGCTCCGGCGCCGACACCGACCTCGTCTCCGCGAACGGGGAGGGCACCTCCGCGCTGATGGACACGATCAGCGCCCGCAACGACACCCGTACCAGGTCGATCCCGGCGATGGACAGCACCACGTCGCCGGTGAGCACCACCCCGCCGCTCAGCAGGCGGTCCAGCAGGTCGATCAGCGCGACCTGCCGCTGTGCCAGCGGCTCGGAGGCGGCCTGCCGGTCGGGTGTCGTCATGCCTCGGTCTCCTCGGGCGCCATCGCGAAGGAGTACGGCGCCCACGGCCCGGTGATCTCCACCCGCACCCCCGCCAGACCGTCCGCCGCCCGCGCCACCTCGGCCCGGAACGCCTCACCCCGCTCCAGCGGCACCAGATAGGCGTCGTTGACCACGTTCTCGCCCGCCGCCGACTCCGCGAGCGTCCCCTGCTGCACCCGGTGCCGGGCCCTTTCCGTGGCGTGCGCGCGCCCCGCCGCCTCGATGCCCTCCGCCGCCCGCTGGGCCGCCTGGTGGACGGTGTCGCGGTGGTGCTGCTGCTGTCTGCGGCCGCGCAGGTACGAGCGTCCGGGGCTCAACTCCGCCCCGGCGGGCTCGGTCGGCGCCGCGGGGGCGGCCGAGGGGCCCACGTACACCTTCACGCCCCACTCCACGTGCCCCGAGAGCCGCGCCAGCCGGTCCGTGAAGAACTCCCGCCCGCTGTCCAGCACTTCGCGGGCCCGGCTGTCGTCGAGGTACACGGTGGCCAGGCGCAACGGCAGCACGGTGGCGTGCGCGGCGACCGCCTCCACGACCCCGTGATGGGCGCGGGCCACATCCGTCAGCCAGTCCAGGTTTTCCAGCCGCCTGCGCAGCGCCTGTTCACGGAAGTCCTCCACCGGCACCGAACTCGCCACCAGCGCCAGGCCGTCGCCGCCCTCGGGCACCAGGCGCACCGGGGCCCCGACCACGCCCTCCAGCGCGGTCAGCCGCTCCGCGAGCGCGTCGTCGGCGCGGGTCACGCCGTACACGTAGGTCATGAGGTCGCTCATCGCGGGCGTGCCTTCCGGCGGCGGGCGGGGCGGGGCTCCGGTTCGGGCTCCTCCTCCACCTCGATCTCCTCCACCTCTTCCTCGGGCTCCGCCTCCTCCTCGTCCAGCAGCTCCGGCTCGGCCTCGAGAAGCTCCTCCGGCTGCCGGAGCGTGGCCAGTTCGGCCCGCAGCCGGGCGTTCTCCTCGGCGAGCGAGTGCTCGCTCCGGGCCCGCGAGGACAGTGAGGGATCGTGCTCCCACCAGTCGATGCCCATCTCCTTCGCCTTGTCGACGGAGGCGACGAGCAGCCGGAGTTTGATGGTGAGCAGTTCGATGTCGAGCAGATTGATCTGGATGTCGCCCGCGATCACGATGCCCTTGTCCAGGACGCGTTCGAGGATGTCGGCGAGGTTGGCGGACGAGCCCTGCCCGTACGGCTGCGCCGCCCGCGACGGGGAGGAGCCGAGCCGGTTGCCCAGTGGTTCACTCACGGTGGTGGCCTCGTGTTTCCCTACTCGTGTGTTCCCCGGTGCCGGATCAGGGTTGCGGATTGCGGAAGTTCCGGATCTCCTCCAGCCGGTCCAGCAGTTCGTCCTCGCGTCGGTCGAACGTCTCCTCGTCGATCTCCCCGGCGAGCAACTGCTGCTCCAGCGCGGCGAGTTCGCTCTGCACGGGCGCCGGGTCGTAGTACTCGTCCTCGGCCGCCTCCAGGACGCGCTCCATCACCCAGCCGACCCCGCGCACCGGCGCCAGGGGGAGGGTGAGGATCTGGGTGAACAGGCCCATGAGACCTTCCTGTTCTCGGATGAATGGTCAGACGAAGCTGTAGGGCGGGAGCGGACCGTTCAGCCGGAAGTCGAGTCCCTCGCCCAGTTGATGGGCGACGCTCAACTCCGTGGTCAGGAAAGGCTCTTCCTGATCGTCGGCCACCAGGAACGACACACTGAGGAAGTCCGACCCGGTCGGCTGCGTGGAGTCCACCTCGCGCGCGAACGGCCGCAGCGCCTCGACCACCCCGGCGGCCAGCGCCTCCTGACGGGCCTGCACCTCCTGGGCCACCAACTCACCGAGCCGCATGGCCGCCGACGGGTCCGCCGAACCGTCCCGGATCTCGTCGTTGAGCTGCCGCGCCGGAGGCGACTCGGCGAGGATCTGCCGGAGCAGGGAGTCCTCGTCCTGCGCCACCTTCAGGTGGTACTCGGTGCAGCCCTCCAGCTCCCGGAGCCGGTCCGTGTATTCATCGGCGCGCTCCTCCAGCGCGGCCCGCACCTCGTCGTCGCTCGCGGCCACGAGCCCGAACCGCAGCGGCAGCACGGTGCCGTCGGCCATGAGCCGCTCCTGCACCTCCTGGTGCGCGCCGACGTCGCGGCGCTTGGGGCGCAGGTCCTCGGGCGCGTCGCTGACCACCGCGCACAGCGATCCGGCGGTCACCGCCCGCAGCGGGCCGGGGGACGCGCCGACGCCGCGCAGGTCGTCGAGGCGCAGCGGATGCTGCTTGTCGGTGACGGAGTAGACGTACACGCCCATGGCTCATTCCCTCTCGCGGCTCGCGGTGCGCTTGGAGGTCCGCTTGGCGGGCCGCCGCTTCCGCACGGGCTCCCGCTCCTCCTCTTCCTCTGCCTCCTCTTCGGCCTCCTCATCGCTGTCACCGCCGGTGACGGCCTTGAGGGAGTCGGTGACCGCCTCGGCGGCCCCGCTCAGCGCGCCCTTGGACTTGCCCTTGGCCCCGCTCTCCATGGTGTCGCCGACGATGTCGGTGAGCTGGGCGGGCGCCTTGCGCCCGGCCTCCAGGTCAAGCCGGTTGCACGCCTCCGCGAAGCGCAGATACGTGTCGACACTGGCCACGACGACACGGGCGTCGATCTTCAGTATCTCGATGCCCACCAGGGACACCCGGACGAAGATGTCGATCACCAGTCCGCGGTCCAGGATGAGTTCCAGGACGTCGTAGAGGCTGCCGCCGCCACCGCCGCGGGTGACATTGCCTCCGCCTTGCGGCACCACGGTCATGGTGCCTCCCTTCACCGGCGGGCCTCAGCCGCGCCGGTCGATCTGTCCTTTGGTGTAGCGGCGCGTGCGCTCGTAGGACACGAGGTCGCCCTCCTTGTCGAGGGTGACGCGGTAGGTCGCCATCACGCTGGTCGTGTCGGGCACTCGCTCCAGTTCGAGCACCTCTACGTCGGCCTCCCAACCGTCGTTCGTCGGTTTCAGCGCCGAGACCGATTCCGGGGGCCTGCCGATCAGCTCCGTCAGCTGCTCGGCGGCGATCCGCATCGCCCAGGCGGGCCCCTTCTTCGCGGGGCGGCGGCTCGCGGCACCGGCCGGACGCCGGCCGGTGCCGCGAGTGCCGCTCGAGTGCCGCCGTGCGGGCTCTTCTGCTGCGGCCATGGTCTCTCCGGTGGTCGAAGCGGTCTCTCCGATGGTCGGAGCGGGCGCCAGATTCCACGCATGAACATACAATTTCAGCATATAGGGTTATAAGTCGCATCGGCGTCGGCCGGCTCCCGGAGAGCCGCGCCCGGACCACGTGCGCGGCTCAGCAGGAGCCTCGGCGCGGCACCCGGTGTGTGCGATCCCTTCTTCCTCGATCGCGGGCCGGGTCGGGGTGCCGGCCGGAACCCGGTTTCTCCCCTGACCCTTTCCGAAGGGAACCGGTTCATGAATGACACGACCAAGGTCGCTCTCGCCGCCGCCGTCGCCGGTGGCTATGTGCTCGGACGTACGAAGAAGGGCCGCCTCGCCTTCGCCCTGGCGACCTATCTCGCCGGACGCCGGACCGGACTCAACCCCCAGGCGCTCCTGACCGAGGGCCTCGGCAAGCTCGGCGAGGTGCCGGGTGTCCAGGAACTCAACGAGCAGGTGCGCGGCGAACTGCTGAACGCGGGCCGCAAGGCGCTGACCGCCACCGCCGACCGCCGCCTCGGCGACCTCGCGGACTCCCTCCGCGAGCGCACCCAGCGCATCGGTCAGAAGAAGTCAGAGGAGCCGGAGGAGCCCGAGGAGGAAGAGGAGGAGAACGGCGAGGAGTACGTGGACGAGGCGGAGGAGCCCGAGGAGGAACCGGAGGAGGAGGAAGAGGACTTCGAGGCCGAGGAAGAGGTCGAGGAGCCCGAGGAGGAGGAAGAGCCCGAGGAGGAAGAGGAAGAGGACTTCGAGGAAGAAGTGGAGGAGGAGCCGGAGGAAGAGGAGCCCGAGGAAGAGGTCGAGGAGCCCGAGAAGCCCGCCCGCCGTCGGCCCGCCGCGAAGAAGGCGCCGGCGAAGAAGTCCGCGCCCGCGAAGAAGCAGGCCGCGAAGAAGGCCCCCGCCAAGAAGGCTCCGGCGAAGAAGTCCGCGCCCGCCAAGAAGTCGGCCGCGAAGAAGGCCCCGGCGAAGAAGTCCGCGCCCGCGAAGAAGCAGGCCGCGAAGAAGGCCCCCGCCAAGAAGGCCCCGGCGAAGAAGTCGGCCGCCAAGAAGACCACCGGGCGCCGGAGGTAGGCCATGGCAGACACGAAGACCGACACCGACACCGACACCGGTCAGGACGACGCCAAGGAGCAGGCCGGCTCCGGTCTCGACGCGCTGCGCGACGAACTCGTCGACTACCTCGGCGCCCAGGCGGAACACCTGGTGGAGAAGACCGGGGACAGACTCTCCGACCTCACCCAGCAGCTCCTCGACTCGGCCGAGAACGGCGGCGGCTTCCTCACCGGCGTCGGCAGCCGCATCCTCAAGGGCGAGTCCCCGCTGAAGGCACTCGTGGCCCAGAAGGCCGGGGACGTCAAGGACAAGGTGGTCGAGGGAGCCAAGAGCCTGTTCGGCAAGAGCAAGGGCAAGTCCGGCCGCGCCAAGGTGATGAACATCGTCGAGGTGCTGGACATCGGCGTGCCGCTCCGCGACGCCTACAACCACTGGACCCAGTACGACGAGTTCAGCGGCTTCACCAAGGGCGTGCAGAGCGTGTCCCAGGGTGACGAGGTCACCAGCGACTGGAAACTCAAGGTCGGCCCCTCCAAGCGCAGTTACAAGGCGACCACCCAGACGCAGATCCCGGACGACCGGATCGTCTGGACCTCCGAGGGCGCCAAGGGCACCACCCGCGGCTGCGTGACCTTCCACGAACTCGCCCCCGCGCTGACCCGCATCGTCCTCGTCGTCGAGTACTCCCCGTCCGGCTTCTTCGAGAAGACCGGCAACATCTGGCGCGCCCAGGGGCGCCGACTGCGCCTGGACTTCAAGAACTTCCAGCGTTACGTCAGCTTCGCCGACCCGGACGTCGAGGGCTGGCGCGGCGAGATCCGCGACGGCGAGGTCGTCCGCTCCCACGAGGAGGTCGTGGAGGAGGAGCAGCGCGAAGAAGAGGAAGGCGAAGAGGGCACCGAGGGGGAAGAGGGCGAAGAGGAGTACGAGGACGAGTACGACGAGGAGGACGGCGACGAGGAAGAGGGCGACGACGAGGAGTACGACGACGAAGCCCCCGACGGGGAGGACGACTTCGAGGACGAAGAGGAAGAGGAGGACGAGGAGGTAGAGGAAGCGAGGTGACATCCGCACCGCTCACCGGGCGCGCCCGCCCCCGCCACGGCGGCCGCGCCCGGCGAGTGTGATCAGCCCAACTGCCGGAAGAACGCCCGGATGTCACCGACGAGCGACTCCGGCTGCTCCATCGCCGCGAAGTGCCCGCCCCGCTCGAACTCCGTCCAGCGGACGATGTTGTTCGTCCGTTCCGCGAGATGCCGCAGCACGATGAAGTTCTCCCGGGGGAACGAGGCGAACGCGGTCGGGGTCCTGGAGGGCTCCATCGGCACGCCCCCGTAGTCGGCGTGGGCCCGCTCGTAGTAGATGCGCGCGGAGGAACCTGCTGTCCCGGTCAGCCAGTACAGCGTGACGTCGGTGAGCAGCTGGTCACGGTCCACGGCGTCCTCCGGCCGGTCCGCCGAGTCCGTCCACTCCTTGAACTTCTCCGCGATCCAGGCCAGTTGTCCCACGGGGGAGTCGGTCAGGGCGTAGGACAGCGTCTGCGGGCGGGTGGACTGGATGTCGGCGTAGCCCTGCTTCTCCCGGCTCCACTCCTTCATCCGCTCCCAGGAGGCGAGGGTGCGTTCGCGTTCGGCGGGGCTCAGCACGGCGAGTTCCTCCCCGGTCGGCTCGGCCGTCGCACCGGCGCCGGGGATCATGTTCAGATGGACGCCGATGACCCGTTCGGGGCGGATACGGCCCAGCTCGCGGCTGACGGCCGCGCCCCAGTCGCCGCCCTGGGCGCCGTACCGCTCGTAGCCCAGGCGGTCCATCAGCTCCGCGAACGCGGCGGCGGTCCTGCGGTACTCCCAGCCGGTCTCGCGGGTCGGTCCGGAGAAGCCGAAGCCGGGAATGGTCGGCAGCACCAGATGGAAGGCGTCGGCCGGGTCGCCGCCGTGTGCGCGGGGGTCGGTCAGCGGGCCCGCGATCCGCTCGAACTCGGCGAACGAACCGGGCCAGCCGTGCGTGATGATCAGCGGGGTGGCGTCCGGCTCCGGGGAACGCAGGTGCGCGAAGTGGATGTTCGCGCCGTCGATCGTGGTCGTGTACTGCGGCCACTCGTTCAGCCTTGCCTCCGCCGCCCGCCAGTCGTACGTGTGCCGCCAGTAGTGCGCCAGCTCGCGCAGATAGCCGAGCGGAACGCCGTAGTCCCATCCGACGCCGGGCAGCTCGTCGGGCCAGCGGGTGCGGTCGAGACGGTCGCGCAGATCCGCCAGCTCGCTCTCCGGGACGTCGATGCGGAACGGGCGGATACCGGCGTCCGGTGAAGTCGTCATAGCGGCGCAGCCTAGGGGCCTGTCGTCCGGTGCGCCGGATCATTTTCGGCGGGGCCCATCGGCCGAACGGCTCTCGCCCGGTGCGGCCCCGCACGCGCCGGGTACCTGCCCTGCATGGACAGCTTCGACGTGGATTCGGCATTGCGGGAGGCACTGGACCGGCTCACCCTGCTGGACCAGACCGCGGCCGTACTGGCGAGCACGCTCGACGCGGTGGAGGGGATGAGCCGGGTGTGCCGGGTGCTCGTCCCGGCGCTGGCGGACTGGAGCGTGGGCGACCTCATGGACGAGGCCGGCCACCTGGAGCGGGTCTGCGTCACGCACGGCGAGCCGGGCACCCCGCCGGCCGGCCTGATCGGCGCGCTGCCCGGGGTGGGGGACTCCGAGGACCCCTGGTCACGGGTGCTGCGCGGCGCCGGGGCGCTGCTGCTGTCGGCCGAGCGGCTGGAGCCGGACGCGGAGACCACCGACCCGTTGCACGCGCTGAACAGCGAGCTGTTCCGGCGGCTGGGCGGCGGTTCGGGCATCGTCGCCCCGCTGCGGGCCCGGCGCCGGGTGCTCGGCGCGCTCACCCTGGTGCGCGGACCGGAGCGGGAGCCGTTCGGGGAACGGGACCTGGCGCTGGCGGAGGGGCTCGCCCACCGGGCGGGTCTCGCGGTGGACAACGCCCGGCTGCACACCGAGGTGCAGACCATCGCCGAGCGCCTGCAGCGCTCCCTGCTGCCCAGCCTGCCGGTCGTGGGCGGCCTGCGCATCGCCGCCCGCTACACCCCCGCCGCCTCCGCCGCGCAGGTCGGCGGGGACTGGTACGACAGCTTCGTACTGCCGCAGGGCGACACCACGCTGATCATCGGCGATGTCACCGGCCACGACCTCCAGGCGGCCGTGACCATGAGCCAGATCCGCAACATGCTGCGCGGGATCGCCTGCGACCGCCAGGAGCCGCCGGGCCGCATCCTGCGCCGTCTGGACCTGGCGATGGCCGTGCTGTACCCGCACCAGACCGCCACCTGCGTCTACGCCCTGCTCAAGGGCCCCGAGAACGGCCGGTACCAGCTGGACTGGGCGTCCGCCGGGCATCTGCCGCCGCTGCTGGTCACCCCCGCCGGGGACACCACCTATCTCGACGCCGCCCGCGGCATGGTCCTCGGCGTCGACCCCGAGGCCCAGCGGGTCGGCGCCAGCGCCGTGCTGCCGCCCGGCGGCACCCTGCTCCTCTACACCGACGGCCTGGTCGAACGCCGGGGCGAACCCCTCGACCACAGCCTCACCCGGCTGCGCCAGCACGCGGCCGCCCTGGTCGACCGGAACCTGGACGTCATGTGCGAGGAACTGCTCACCGGCCTCGCCCCGGACGCCGAGGACGACGTCGCCATGATCGCCCTGCGACTGCCCACCTCAGCCCCCTGACCTCGACGAACCCGGCCGTCCGGCACCGTCTCCACCGTTCAACCGGGCGCCGCGCCGAGGCATGACGGGCGCGTCCGCGTGGCACCCGCCCTGAGTGCGAGGGATACGAGCGACATGGCACGGGCTGACGACGGATGTGTCCGGGGCGGTGGCCGCCGCACGACGGGCCTGGGCGGGACCCAGCCGGGAACGCGACCTCGTGGTGCAGGCGCTGAAGGCGGCGCTGGCCGCCTGGGTGGCCTGGGCGGTGGCGGGCTGGTGGCTCGAGGCGCCGGTGGCGTTCGTCGCGCCCTGGGTGGCGGTGGTGCTGGTGGAGTCCACCGTCTACCGCTCCCTCACCCATGGCCTCCAGCAGCTCGCGGCGATCGCGGTGGGCACGATCGTGGCCACCGCCGTCGGGCTGCTGCTCCCGCACACCGAGGCCGCGATGGCCGTCGTCCTGCCCGTGGTGCTGCTGCTCGGCCAGTGGCGCAGGCTCGGCAGCCAGGGCATCTACGCCGCCACCGGCGCCCTGTTCACCCTGACCGCCGGACCCGTCTCCGTCGTCACCTCCGCCGCCCGGCTCGGCGAGGCGCTGTTCGGCGCGGTGGTCGGCCTCGCCGTCAACGCCCTGATCCGGCCGCCCCTCTACCTCCGCGACGCCCGCGCCCTGCTCCAGGACGCGGCCGACGAGACCCACGACATCCTCCAGCAGGTCGCCGAGGGGCTCGCCCACGGCGACCTGGACCCCGACGAGGTGACCGGCTGGCACGACCGCGCGGTACGGCTCTACCCGCTGGTCGAGCAGGCCAAGGCGGCCGTCGGCTGGAACCGGGAGAGCCTGCGCATCAACCTCCGCCACCGTCCCAAGGCCGTGCCCCAGCCCGGCCGCGGCTACGACGACGCGGTCACCGTGCTGGAGTACGCGGCGGTGCACACCACGGGCGTGACCCGCACGGTGCTGGAGACCGTCTCCGACGAGGACGAGGCCACCCGGCTGGAGCCGGGCCTGGCCCGGCACTACGCCCGCTACCTCAGCCTGACCGCGCACGCCCTGCGCCTGTACAGCAACAGCCGCTTCGGACCCGCGACCGAGGACGGACTGCGCGAGGCGGTGCACGACATGCGCGAGACCCTCCAGACCCTCCGCCAGGACCTGGTCCGCACCAGCGGAGACGACCCCGCCGGAGTCGCCGTCTACGGCGCCCTGCTCGCCCAGGCCCACCGCCTGGCCCGGCAGATGGTCCTCTCGGCCAACTGAACCGGTACCCAGCCCGGTGCCCGCCGGAGGAGTCGCGGGGCACCGAACGTGGTACGAGAAGGACGTAAGGGATTTTTACCAACGGATTACCTTCGGTGATCGAAGGGACCGCCCGTCATGCTGACCTCCACGAGCACGACCACGCCCCCGACCGCCGCCGCCGAATCCCCCGTCTCCCCGGTGAACTCGCACAACGAGTGGGACCCGCTGGAGGAGATCATCGTCGGGCGTCTCGAAGGCGCCACGATCCCCTCGAAGCACCCCGTGGTGTCCTGCAACGTGCCCCGCTGGGGCGCCGGGCTCCAGGGGCTGGCCGCCGGGCGGAGATACCCGCGCACGCTGATCCGGCGGGCGCAGCGCGAACTCGACCGGTTCATCGACCTGCTGCGCTCCCTCGGCGTCACCGTCACCCGCCCGGAAGCCGTCGCGCACCGGCGCCCCTTCGCCACCCCCGACTGGTCGTCCAGGGGGTTCTGCAACACCTGCCCCCGGGACAGCCTGCTCGTCGTCGGGGACGAGATCATCGAGACGCCGATGGCCTGGCCCTGCCGGTACTTCGAGACCCACTCCTACCGGAGCCTGCTCAAGGACTACTTCCGGCGCGGCGCCCGCTGGACGGCGGCCCCGAAGCCCCAGCTCACCGACGAGCTGTACGAGCGGGACTTCCGGGTGCCGGGGCCCGGCGAGCCCATGCGGTACCTCCTCACCGAGTTCGAGCCGGTCTTCGACGCGGCGGACTTCGTACGCGCCGGACGCGACCTGTTCGTGACCCGCAGCAACGTCACCAACGGCATGGGGATCGAGTGGCTGCGCCGCCACCTCGGGCCCCGGTACCGCGTCCACGAGATCGAGAGCCGCTGCCGTACGCCCATGCACATCGACACCACGTTCGTGCTGCTCGCGCCCGGCAAGGTGATGATCAACCCGGAGTACGTCGACGTCGACCGGCTGCCCGGCGTCCTGGACTCCTGGGACGTGCTGACCGCCCCGGAACCCGACCCGATCCACGACCCCCTGCTCAAGGTCACCTCGATGTGCGGCAAGTGGCTCAGCATGAACGTACTGATGCTCGACGAGCGGCGCGTGATCGTGGAACGCCATCACACCGGCATGGTGCGCGCCCTGGAACGCTGGGGATTCGAGCCCGTCCCGTGCGACCTGCTGCACTACGCGCCCTTCGGCGGCTCCTTCCACTGCGCCACGCTCGACGTCCGGCGCCGGGGCGTGGCGCGGTCCTACTTCCCCTGAGGCCGGGCGGCGGTCAGGTGTGCCGGGCGTGCACCGGGCTGTTGGCCACCTCGTCCGGACAGCCGTGCCGGGAGCGCCGGTCGCGCCGCCAGTCGAACGCGGCGAGCGCCAGCGAGGCGGCCATGCCGAGCAGCGCGGCGGCCAGCGCGGCGACTAGCGCGGTGCGGTAGTCGCCGCTCCTGCCGAGCACCACGTAGAACAGGCCGGGCAGCGCCGCGGTGCCCACCGCGGCACCCAGGCGCTGCCCGGTCTGCAGCGCACCCCCGGCCGCGCCCGCCATGCGCACCGGCACATCGCGCAGGGTCATGGTGATGTTGGGCGAGACCACGAAGCCGCTGCCGATCCCGCCGAGGAACAGCACCGGCGCGGCCACCCAGGGCGCGATCCCGAGCGGCGCGAACCGCAGCAGCAGGGCGGTACCGCCGAGCCCCGCGATCACGCCCGCCAGACCGCACACCGTCAGCACCCGGCCGAACCGCTCCACCAGCCGCCCCGCCAGCACGGCCGCGCTCGCCGAACCGAGGGCGAAGGCGGTCACGGCGAGGCCCGACATCAGCGGCGAGTAGCCGAGACCGTGCTGGTAGAACAGCGCGAACACCAGCCAGACCCCGCTGAAGCCGATGAAGTACAGCGTGCCCACCCCCGCGCCGACCGCGTAGCCGCGCACCGAGGTGAACAGCCGGGGATCGAGCAGCGGCTGCGCGTCCCGGGCGACCAGGCGCCGCTGCCACAGCACGAAGCCGACCAGCAGCACGGCCGCGGCCGGGAACAGCCACCACAGCCGCCCGATGCCACCGGAATCCGCCTGGACCAGCGGATACATCAGCGCCAGCACCCCGGCCCCCAGCAGCGCCACGCCCACCACGTCCACGCGCCCCCGCCCCGACCGCCGGACGCGGGGCAGCAGCCGACGGCCCAGCAGGACGGCGAGCAGTCCGATGGGCACGTTGACGTAGAAGATCCACCGCCAGCCCTGTTCGCCGGAGGCCAGGGCGAGGATGGCGCCGCCGGTGATCGGGCCGATCGCGGAGGAGATGCCCACGGTCGCGCCGAAGAAGCCGAAGGCCCTCCCGCGTTCCGCGCCCCGGAACATCTGCTGGATCAGCGCCGAGTTCTGCGGCGCCATGCACCCCGCCGCGAGCCCCTGGCAGAGCCGGGCCAGCACCAGCAGCGTGATGTCCGGCGCCGCGCCGCACGCCGCGCTGAAGATCACGAACCCGCTGAGCGCCAGCAGGAAGATACGGCGCCGGTCCAGCGCGTCACCCAGCCGTCCGGCGGTGACCAGGGCGAGCGCGAAGGTCAGGGCGTACCCGGACACCACCCACTGCACCTCGGCCGGGGTGGCGTGCAGATCCCGCTGGATGGTGGGCAGCGCCACCGCGACGATCGTCACGTCCAGCAGGCTCATGAAACCGGCGACCAGGGTCACCCACAGCGCCCGCCACCGGCGCGGGTCCGGTTCGTAGCCGTCCGCCGGGGCGGCCGGGCGCCCGCCGCCCGTCGTCGATGCCGACCGAGTCACCAGGACTCCTCTCGCATGGAAAGCGGCACAGGGCAGTCGAGTTCCCCGGCAGGCACCCGGGCACTCGTACGGCCCCTTTTTGATCACCCTCGGTAGCAGCTCAGGCGCGCAGTGAAGAGGATCGTTTGAGCACGCGCTGACGGTGCAGGTGTTCTGCTTGAAAACGTGTACGGCGAAAGGAACACCCATGGCGGCCCTCGACAACGAAGATCCGGTGGACCCCGGTGCGGTCAGACGGCACCGGGTGCTGTTCCGGGCGATCGAGCGGCGCCGCAACCCCAAGCTGCGCCGTAGCGACATCACGGTCACGGACCAGGCCGCCGTGAAGCGCGCCACCAAGGCGGCCGCGCTGGGCAACGCCATGGAGTGGTACGACTTCGGCATCTACAGCTATCTCGCCGCCACCCTCGGCAAGGTGTTCTTCCCCTCGGGGAACGACACGGTGCAGCTGCTCAGTTCCTTCGCCACCTTCGCCGTCGCGTTCCTGGTGCGGCCGCTGGGCGGCATGGTCTTCGGGCCGCTCGGTGACAAGATCGGCCGCAAGCGCGTCCTGTCCATGACCATGATCATGATGGCGGTGGGCACCTTCGCCATCGGGCTGATCCCCTCGCACGCCGCCATCGGCCTGTGGGCACCGGCCCTGCTGATCCTCTTCCGGCTGATCCAGGGCTTCTCCACGGGCGGCGAGTACGGCGGCGCCTCCACCTTCATCGCGGAGTACGCCCCGGACAAGCGGCGCGGGTTCTTCGGCAGCTTCCTGGAGTTCGGCACACTCGCCGGATACGTCGGCGCCTCCGGCCTGGTCGTCATCCTGAGCACCGTCCTCGGCGACGACCAGATGCTGCACTGGGGCTGGCGCATCCCGTTCCTGGTCGCGGCGCCGCTCGGCTTCATCGGCCTCTATCTGCGGCTCAAGCTCGACGAGACGCCCGCCTTCCAGAAGCTGGAGGGCGGCCATGTCCACGCGACCGAGGCCGCCGACACGGTGGAGACCTCGGCCGCCGCCGACCTGGGCAAGATCTTCACCCGGTACTGGCGGCCGCTGGTGCTGTGCCTCGCGCTCGTCGCGGCGTACAACATCACCGACTACATGCTGCTGTCGTACATGCCGACCTATCTGTCGGACGAGCTGGGCTACCCCACCAACCACGGGCTGCTGATCCTGCTGCTGGTGATGGTGCTCCAGATGGGCGTCATCAGCCAGGTCGGACGGCTCTCCGACCGCTTCGGGCGCAAGCCGCTGCTGATGGCGGGGATGCTCGGGTTCCTCTTCCTGTCGGTGCCCGCCTTCCTGCTCATCCGGCAGGGCAGCGTCGTCCTCATCACCCTGGGCCTGCTGATGATGGGGCTCTCCCTGGTGGCGATGCTCGGCACGATGTCGGCGGCGCTCCCGGCGATCTTCCCGACCCAGGTGCGCTACGGCTCCCTCTCGGTGGCCTACAACCTCGCCACCTCGATCTTCGGCGGCACGACCCCGCTGGTGATCACCTACCTGATCAGCGTCTTCCACACCAACCTCATGCCCGCCTACTACGCCACCGCGGCCGCGGTCGTCGGTGTCATCGCGGTGCTGTGCATGAAGGAGACGGCCAACAAGCCGCTCGCGGGCTCACCGCCCGCCGTGGAGACGGAGCAGGAGGCCGCGGAGATCGTCCAGGCCCAGGCCCCGGCACCCAGGTTCTGACCCGCCACGGGTCGTCGTACGACGGAACGCCCCCAGCCATCGCGGCGCGGGGGCGTTCCGTCCGTGCGGCCGTGGTCGCTACGGCTTGATGCCCACTCCGGTCCACAGGCTGATCTCCGCGTCGGTGGCGGTCGGTTCGGTGTCCGGGCGCCAGCGGTGGCCCAGAGAGACACCGGGATCGAGCAGCTCCAGCCCGTCGAAGAAACGTGCCACCTCCGCGCGGGAGCGGAACTGCACCGGCGTCCCGGCACCGTTGTAGAGGTCGGCGAGCTTCTCCCAGGTCGGCGCGTCGAAGTCGGGCGTGCAGTGGCTCAGGGCGAGCGCGCTGCCCGAGGGGAGCACGTCCAGCAGCCGTGCCACGATGCCGTACGGGTCCCGGTCGTCCGGCACGAAGTGCATCAGGGCGTTCAGGGACAGCGCCACCGGCTGCCCCATGTCCAGGACCTCGCCCAGCTCGGGGGAGTCCAGCAGCGACTGCGGGTCGTTGACGTCCGCCTCGATGTACGCGGTGCGGCCCTCGGCGGTGCTCCGCATCAGGCGCTCGGCGTACTTCAGGACGAGCGGGTCGTTGTCCGCGTACACCACCCGGGCGTCGGCGACCACGGACTGGGCCACCTGGTGCAGGTTGGGCTCGGTGGGGATGCCGGTGCCGATGTCCAGCCACTGCCGGATGCCGTGCTCCTGGGCCAGGACCCGGGTGGCGCGGTGCATGAAGGCGCGGTTCTCGCGGGCGCACAAGAAGATGCCGGGGTAGACCGACGCCGCCGCCTCCCCCGCCTGCCTGTCTATCTCGAAGTGGTCCTTCCCGCCCATGTAGTAGTCGTACATCCGGGCGGAGTGGGGCCTGCTGGTGTCGATGTCCCGCGCCGCGTGTGAGTTGGTCATGCTGTCCCTTTTCGGTGTGTGCGTGGGGGGAGAGGTCAGCCGCTGGTCAGATGGTCGGCGAGGCCCCGCTTGACCCCCGCGACGAACGCGGTGATCTCCTCCGGGGTGTAGATCAGCGCGGGTCCGGCGGGGTCGGTCGACTGGCGCAGCGCCACCCGGCCGTCGGCGAGCTGCTTGGTCTGCACGCACTGGCCGCCGTTCGGGCCGCTCCAGGGGGACTCCCAGCCCTGCTCGCCGAGGTCGGAGGCGGGCATCCCGTTGTAGGCGTGGCCACGGTCGTCGATGGTGGTCATGAGTACTCCTTGCGCATGCGGTTCAGCAGCGCCCTGCTCTGCGCGTCGGAGGACAGCAGGGACATGCGGTTGTGCGCCTCCAGATGGGCGACCACGTCGGAGCGCTGGTCCAGGTACATCGCGCCGGAGAGGATCTCGCTGTAGACGATGTCCGGCAGCTCCGGCTCCTCGAACCGGAAGTACGTGAACGGCGCGCACGCCCCCACATGCGCACCGGCGGCGAACGGCACCACGTCGACGCTGACGTGCTCCAGCTCCGAGAGCTCCAGCAGCCGGTCGATCTGCTCCCGCATCACCTCGGGACCGCCCACCACCCGGTGCAGGACGGCCTCCTCCATCACGACCCACAGCGTCGGCGAGTCGGCACGCTCCAGCAGGACGCTGCGGCGCAGCCGCAGGTCCACCCGGCGCGCCAGGTCCTCGTCACCGTCGTTCGGGAAGCCGCCCGCGAGCACGGCGCGCGCGTACGCGTGGGTCTGGAGCAGGCCGGTCACGTAGTGCGGCTCGTAGGTGCGCAGGGTCTTCGCGCCGGTCTCCAGACTCACGTACGCGCTGAACCAGCCCGGCACCACGTCGCGGTAGGCGTGCCACCAGCCGGGTTCGTTGGCCCGCTCGGCGAAGGCGACGAACTCGTCCCGCTCCTGCCGGTCGGCGCCGTAGGTCTCGAGCAGCTTCTCCACGTAGAGGGGCTTGAGCGCCACCTCCGCCTTCTCCAGGCGGCGGATGGTCAGGGCCGTGACCCTGAGCGCCCGCGCCGCGTCCTCCAGCGAGACGCCCGCCTCCTGGCGCCGCTCCTGGAGCCTGCGGCCCAGGACCATGCGGAGCACGGTGGGCGCACTCGTGGTGCTGCCCGCGCTCGAACGGCCTTCGTTCACGCCCTACCTCCTGATGGGCTGTCACTCGTAAGAGTGTGACAGGGAGTTGGTGAAGTAACCAGACGGATAGCGGCTCTCTGTAATTATCAGGGAGTTGGTTGCAGCCTGAACTCGGTTGCGAGCATAGTTACTTGAGTGACCGCCTCACGGAAGGCAATCATCGTGACCCCCACCACGACCTCGTCACCGGACCTGTTGGACGTCGCCGACCCGGACCAGACCCACTGGATCACTTTGCGATCGCACCACTCCAGCGTCCGGATCGCCCGCCGCTCCATGCGGGACCGGCTGGCCGGCTGGCCGCTGCCCGGTGACTTATGCGCGGACGCCGTGCTCCTCGTGTCCGAACTCGCCACCAACGCCGTCCTGCACACCTCCAGCGTGCGCATCCTGTGCGGCATCGGCCTCGTCGCCCACGGCCGTCTGCGCATCGAGGTGCACGACCACGACTACTCCGGCCGGGGCCTCTCCCGGCGCGAACCCGGACCGGACGACGAGGGCGGGCGGGGACTCCTGCTCGTCGAACAGCTCGCCGACCGCTGGGGCGTGGACCGGTCCCGGCTCACCAGCGGCAACGCGGTGTGGGCGACGCTGGCCTTCTGACCCGCCTCGGTCCGTGGCAGGCGTCAGTCCGCCGCGGGCGTCAGTTCGGCCAGCAGCAGGGTCCGGTCGTCCGCGCCGCCCGTGCCCGAGGGCGCGGTCAGCAGGTGCTCGCACAGTGCGGGCACATCGGTGCCCGGCTCGGCGAGGGCCGTGTCCAGGGCGTCGGCCAGGCGGGCTATCTGGTGGTCTATGTCGGCGTCGCGGGACTCGACCAGACCGTCGCTGTAGAGCACCAGCAGCGCGGGCTCCGGCACCGCGAACACGGTCGCCTCGTAGTGGCCCGTGCCCAGCCCCAGGGGCAGTCCGGGCTCGGTCAGCGGGACCGGGGCGGTCTTCCCGTCCGCGCCGCGCAGCAACGGCGGCGGATGACCGGCGCTCACCACGGTGCAGGTGCGCTCCCCGGGCGACCACTCGGCGTAGACGCAGGTGGCGAAGGAGGCGCCGGGCGTGTCACAGGCGAGCGCGTCGAGCCGCCGTACGAGATCGACCGCCGGGATGTCGAAACCGGCGAACGCCCGTACAGCGGTCCGTAGTTGCAGCATGGCGACGGCGGACTCCGGGCCGTGGCCCATGGCGTCGCCCACGATCAGGCTGACCCGGCCGTCCGGCCGCCGCAGCACGTCGAACCAGTCGCCGCCGATGACCGTGTCCGGCCCGGCCGGGAGCGAGCCGTGGCTGACCCGGCAGCCCTCGAAGAGCTGGAGCGCGCCGGACGGCAGGCTGCCCCGGATGGCCAGCGTGGTGCGCCGCTCGTGCTCGTAGCGCCGGGCGTTGTCCAGGGCGACCGAGGCGCGTGCCGCCAGCCCCTCCACCGCCGCCACCTCGGCGGAGGTGAACGGTTCCCGGTCCGGCCCCCGCGTGCACGCGACGAAGCCGATCGTGACGTCCCGCAGCCGCAGCGGCACGACGAGGAAGGACGCCGTCCGCAGCAGCTCGTCCATCCGCGCGTCCCCGTTGCCGGAGGCGAGCAGCCGCGCGGAGGTGTGCGGGTCCACCGCGTCCAGCAGCTGCGCCTGCCCGGAGGACATCGCGCGGGCGTACGGAGTCCCGCGCGGGAAGACGATCACCTCGCCGACCGGCAGCAGCTTCTCCCAGTCCTCCCGCGCGTCCGCCCCCACCCGCAGCGCCAGCCGGTGCGCCTCGATGCGCGGCGGGTCCGGAGCCGCGCCCGCGTTCTCCCCCCGGCGCCACCGCTCCAGCAGATACACCGACGCCGCGTCGGCGAAGGCGGGCGTCAGCGCGTGGGTGAACTGGGCTCCGGTCAGCGGCAGATCGAGCGCCGAGCCGATCGCGTCGGTGGCAGGGGAGAGGAGCGGCCGGCGCGGCGAGGGCCGGGCGGCGGGCGGTTCGTCGATACGGCCGCACGGGTCGTTCCGCAGAGTCGTGCCTTTCCGGGGGGCGAGGACGGCGGCCGCGCGGCCAACAGGGCGGAGCGCTCGCTCGTCGTTCGGGGCAACTATATGATGCGTCGTCAAGTCGCATGTATGGAAAGGAAGTTGCCATGTCGGACAGCGTGGTTGCAGGTTCCGGGACAGAGCCTGACAAGGCGAGCGTCGCCCGGATGTACGACGCCATGCTGGGCGGACAGCACAACTTCGCCATCGACCGGGAGGCGGTGGCCGCCTTCACCGCCATCGACCCCCAGGTGCGCACCCTGGCCCGCGCCAACCGGGACTTCCTCGGCCGGGCGGTGCGCTTCCTGGTCGACTCCGGGGTGCGGCAGTTCATCGACCTCGGCTCGGGCATCCCCACCCAGGGCAACGTCCACGAGGTGGCCCAGGCGGCCGACCCGGACGCCCGCGTGGTCTACGTCGACAACGACCCCGTCGCCGTGGCGCACAGCGCGTCCCTGCTCGCGGGCAACCCGCACGCCGACATCGTCGACGGCGACATCCGCAGGCCGGCCGACATCCTCGACTCCCCCCAGCTGCGCAAGCTGATCGACTTCGAGCGGCCCGTCGCCGTACTGATGAACGCGATCCTGCACTTCATCACGCCCGAGGAGGACCCGGACGGCATCGTGGGCACCTTCCGGGACGCCCTGCCCGAGGGCAGCTGGCTGGCGATGTCCCACGCGACCAACCAGGACCGCCCCGACACCGCCGCCGCCGTGGGGCAGCTCTACCGGTCCCGCGCCACCTCCCCGGTGACCGCCCGTTCGTACGACGAGATCCTCGGCCTGTTCTCCGGCTTCGACCTCGTGGAGCCCGGCCTGGTCCACGTCCCGCTGTGGCGCCCGGACCCGGCCGAACCCCTGCCGGACAACCCGACGGAGTACTGGGTGTACGCCGGGGTGGGCCGCGCCTCCGCCAAGTAGCGGACCAGCAGGATTGAGGCCGGGGCACACGGGCACCTGGGGCCAGAGGACGGCGGGCGTTCCGCCGTCCGGCTGGTGGCAGGGAGAGGCCGTGCTCATGGACAGAAGACCGACTCCGGCGCCGGACGGGACCGGCCACGCCCCGACACCGCCGCTGCTGCCCGGCGGCTACGACCCGGCCGACTACGCCGGGACCGTGGCCCGTGCCGCCGAGGCGGCCGGGGTGTCGCCGGTGCTGCTGATGACCGTGCTGCACAACGAGGCGTACAAACCGCACCATCCGCTCCTCGAACGGCTCTGGCAGTGGTGGAAGCCCGGCGCTTCCTTCGGGGTGGCCAACATGCACCGCGCTGCCTTCGAGTCGGTCCGGCGCGCGTACGGGCTGTCGGGGCGCTTCCAGGACCTGCGCGACGACCCCGCGTTCGCCGTCCGCGTCGCCGCCCTGCACCTGCGTGACCTCGACCGGGTGCTTCCGGCGCGCCACTGGCACCGCTACACCCGCGACGAACTCCTCGCCCTCGGCTACAACGCGGGCGAACGGAACATGCGGGCCTTCGCGCGGGGCGTCCCGCCGGGTCCCATGGCGCGGTCGTACCTGCGCCGCTACCGCGACTGCCGCGGCCGCGCCGCCGACGCGCTGGCGGAGGGCGGCAGGCCGCGCGACCCGGACGCCGTGGCGGGCTGAACCGCGGGTCCGGCCGCCCGCCGCGGCCCACCGGATGCAGGCGGCCGGTTTCTGGGTGACGGTAGTCGGAGAGGCCCAGCCGACGTGCCCACGCACGGCCGGAGGGTCCGCCCGGCCTTCTCGACCGGGCGGCGGGGTCCACCACGGCGACGGCGAGGAGGAACTGTGGCTACTTCCGATCACCAGCACGAGGGCCCCGCGGACGGCGGAGCGGCGGGCGAGCCCGGCGTCCACGACGGCGGTGCGGACGGCAGCGCCGAGGGTCCGGCGGACGGCGGGGCGGCGGGCGTTCCCGGCGTCCACGACGGCGGAGCCGACGGCGGCGCCGAGGGTCCCGGAGACGGCGGCGCGGCCGGTGTCCCCGGTGTCCACGACGGCGGAGCCGACGGCAGCGCGGACCACGGCGCGGACCATGGCGCCGACCACGGTGCCGACGAGGGCGCCGAGGGCCCCGCGGACGGCGGCGCGGCCGGTGTCCCCGGCGTCCACGACGGCGGAGCCGACGGCGGCGCGGACGGCGGGGCTTGACCAGCCCGGCCGACCGCTCCCGTGATCCCGGCGCCCTCGCGGGTGCCGGGACACTGGAGCGCCGTCTGACCGACCTCGGCCTCGAAGCCTTCGCACGCGACGTCTGGTCGCGCACCGCGCTGCTCACCCGCCGCGCGAGCGACTTCTCCGACGTCTTCGACGCCGACGCGGTGGACGAACTCCTCTCGCGCCGGGGCCTGCGCACGCCCTTCCTCCGG
This sequence comes from Streptomyces sp. NPDC090119, assembly GCF_044747085.1. Lineage (NCBI taxonomy): Bacteria > Bacillati > Actinomycetota > Actinomycetes > Kitasatosporales > Streptomycetaceae > Streptomyces > Streptomyces sp. NPDC090119. Next base: position 1,034,234 of record NZ_JBIVDK010000001.1, read on the forward strand.
GTCGCCAAGAACGGCACCGTGCTCCCGGAGTCGTCGTACACGTCGCCCGGCGGGGTCGGCGCCACCATCTCCGACCAGCTCGACGACACCGCCCTGTGGCGGCTGTTCGCGGACGGCGCCACGCTCGTCCTCCAGGCGCTCCAGCGCACCTGGCAACCCGTGGGGGAGCTGTGCGCCGGGCTGAGCGCCGAACTGGGGCACCCGGTGCAGGCCAACGCCTACATCACCCCGCCGCAGAGCCAGGGCTTCGACGACCACTACGACGTCCACGACGTCTTCGTGGTCCAGATCCAGGGCAGCAAGCGCTGGCTGGTGCGCGAACCCGTCCACCCGGACCCGCTCAGGGACCAGCCCTGGACCGACCGCCGGGCCGCCGTCGCCGAGGCCGCCGAGGGGCCCGCGTACATCGACACCGTGCTGGAGCCCGGCGACGTCCTCTACCTGCCGCGCGGCTGGCTGCACGCCGCCCGGGCGAAGGGCGAGGTCTCCATCCACCTGACCCTGGGCGTCCACGTCCGGACCCGCTACGCGCTGGCCGAACAGCTCGCCGAGGCCGCGCTCGCCGCGCTGCGCGACGACCCCTGGGCCCGCGCCTCCCTGCCGCTCGGCGCCGACGCCACGGCCCAGATGGTCGACGGCGTCCGCGAACGCCTCACCGAGGCCGTCGCCCTGGCCGACCCGACGCCGCTGTTCCACCGCACCCGGCGTGGCCAGGGCCGCCCGGCGCCGCTCGGCCCGCTGGCCCAGCTCGCCGCCGTCGACGCCCTCGGACCCGAGTCGCCCGTACGGCTGCGCGACGCGCTGGAAGCACGGCTGGAGGGCGCCCGCCTGACGACACGGGTCGGCTGGCTCGACTTCCCGGAGGCCGACCTGCCCCCGGTCGCCCGCCTGCTCGACGGCGAGGTCCGTAGCGCCGGTGACCTCGGGCTCCCACTCGCCGGACGGCTGCTGCGCGCGGGCGTACTGGTACCGGCCGGACAGTAGCGGCCCGGTGACCACCACAGACCGGTTCTTCTGCGCCGACGCCGCCCGGATACGCGGCGACTCCATCGCGGGCACCGCGCCCCGCGGCACGGTCTGGGTGCTGATCGAGTACCGGGGCGCGTGGCCGCCCGACGGCTACGACGGCATCGACCTCGACCCGGTGGTCAAGGCCCACGTCTGGGCGGCCGCCCACGCGGTCCGCGCCCGTATCTTCCTGGTCAGGCGGCTCGCCCGTCCCAGACCCGAGGGGCCCGGCCGGTGGGCGGTACTGCACTACGAGCGGTCGGGCGCCTGCCGCCAGCGCTGGGGCACCTGGACCGGCGACCAGGACCTCGTGGAGATCGCCGAGGCGCTCCGGTCGCCGGGGCGGCTCGACCAGCCGCCCGTCGTCCTGGTCTGCGTCCACGGGCAGCACGACATCTGCTGCGCCGTGCGCGGGCGCCCCGTGGCCCGCGCCCTCAGCGAGCGGTGGCCCAACCTCGTCTGGGAGTGCACCCACGTGGGCGGGGACCGGTTCGCCGCCAACGTCGTCGTCGTGCCCGACGGGGTGTACTACGGCAGTCTCGACCCCACGTCGGCCGTGGCGGTGGTCGAGGAGCACCTGGCCGGGCGCATCCACCCCGACCACCTGCGCGGGTACACCGACCTCGCCCCGCCGCAGCAGGTCGCCGTCGCCGCCCTGCTCGCCCGCTTCGGCCCGGCCGGCCGCTACGACTACACGGTCACCGGGACCGCCCGCGACGGCGACGACTGGCGCATCCGCGTCGAACTCCACGCCCCCCGCCCGACCGCCTTCGACATCGAGGTGCACGCCCACCGCACCGCCCCCTACCGGCTGACCTGCCGGGGCCCGGTGCCGAGCCCCGCGGTCGCCTACGAGGTGCGGTCCATCGAGTCGGTCTGATCCCGGAAGGATCGTGAAAGGCAGGACACCATGACCAGCACCTGGTTCATCACCGGCACCTCGTCCGGGTTCGGCCGCATCCTCACCGAGCGGCTGCTCGCGCGCGGCGACCGGGTGGCGGCCACCCTGCGCCGCCCCGAGGCCCTGGACGACCTGCGCGCCGAACACGGCGACCGGCTCCGGGCCGCCCGGCTCGACGTCACCGACAGCGCGCAGGTCGCTCAGGTCGTCACCGACGCCTTCGCGGACCTGGGCGAGATCGACGTCGTCGTCAACAACGCGGGGTACGGAGTCTTCGCGTCCGTCGAGGAGGCCACCGAGGAACAGATCCGGCGGGTGATCGACACCAACCTGCTCGGTTCCATCCACGTCATCCGTGCCGCGCTGCCCCATCTGCGCGCCCAGGGCCACGGCCGCATCCTCCAGGTCTCCACCGCGGGCGGACAGACGACCTACCCCGGCTTCGCCTACTACCACGCCTCCAAATGGGGCATCGAGGGCTTCTGCGAGACGGCCGCCGAGGAGATCGCCCCCTTCGGCATCGCCCTCACCATCGTCGAGCCCGGCGCCACCCCGACCGGGTTCGGCACCGCTCTGGACACCGCCCCGCCCATGCCGGAGTACGCCGCCACCCCGGTCGGTGAGATCCGCCAGGCCCTCACCGACGGCACCTTCGTCCTCCCCAACGCCCCGGAGAAGATCGCCCAGGCCATGATCGACCTGATCGACAGCGGCGCCGCTCCGCTCCGGCTGCCCCTCGGCTCGGACACGTACCACGACGTCCGCGCCGATCTGATGGCCCGCCTGACGGAACACGACGGACAGCGGGACGCGGCCTTCTCGGTGGTCAGCGACGAGACGGAGTCCTCGTGAAAATGCCACGCGAAAAGAAAGGTGACGTGAACTGTCACCATTGGCGTGCACCGTAGAAGCATGACCCAAGACCTCAGCACACAGCTCACCGACCGGATCGCACTCGTCGCCGGGGCCACCCGTGGCGCCGGGCGGGCGATGGCCGTCGAACTCGGCCGGGCCGGAGCCACCGTCTACGTCACCGGACGCACCACTCGTGAGCGGACCAGTGAGGTCGGGCGGGACACGGAGACCATCGAGGAGACGGCGGAGCTGGTCACGGCGGCCGGAGGCACCGGGATCGCCGTACCCACCGACCATCTGGAGCCCGACCAGGTGCGCGCCCTCGTCGAGCGGATCGACCGCGAGCGGGGGCGGCTCGACATCCTCGTCAACGACCTCTGGGGCGGCGAACACCTCCTCGTCAACGCGGTCTTCGGCAAGAAGAGCTGGGAGACCCCCCTCGACGACGGCCTGCGCATCCTCGAACTCGGCGTGCGCTCGCACGTGATCACCGCCGCGCTCGCCCTCCCGCTCCTGATCCGCTCCGAAGCCCCGCTGCACGTGGAGGTCACCGACGGCACGGCGGTCTTCAACCGCCGCTACCGGGAGAACCTCTACTACGACCTCGCCAAGAACGCCCCCATCCGCATCGCCTTCGGCCTGGGCGAGGAACTCAAGGAGTACGGCGGCACGGCCGTCGCCGTCACGCCCGGCTTCCTCCGCTCGGAGCAGATGCTCGGCCACTTCGGTGTGACCGAGGAGAACTGGCGGGACGCGGCCGCCCAGGAACCCGACTTCGCCACCGCCGAGTCGCCCGCCTACCTCGCCCGCGGCATCGCCGCCCTCGCCGCCGACCCGGAGCGCGCCGCCCGCTGGAACGGCAGGTCCACCTCCAGCGCCGAACTCGCCCGCACCTACGACATCACCGACGTCGACGGCAGCCGTCCGGACGTCTGGGCGTACTTCGAGGAGGTCAAGTCCGGCCGCAAGCAGGGCACCCCCGACGACTACCGCTGACCGTCCACGCCGTACAGCGCGGCGAGGGCCCGCGCGTGCGCGCGGAAGCGGGCGCGCAGGCCCTCCGGGGCCAGTACCTCCACGTCCGCGCCCAACTCGCTGAGCTGGGCGAACGCGACCTCCTCCGACTCCACCGGCAGTTCCAGCGTGCTCCGGCCGTCGGCGTCCGGCGCGCTCGCCGACGCCAGCGCCTCGGTGACCCCGGCCGGGTCCGCGATGGCGGCGAGGCGGTGCAGGCCGCGCTCGGTCAGGCGCAGGGTGGCCGTCGTCCGCAGCAGCGTCCGCGCGAACCGCGCCGCGTTCTCCTGCCAGTACGCGGTCAGGTCGAAGCCGGGGTCGCGGACGAAGGGCTCGTCCTCGGTGGGGGAGAGGGCGGTGACCCGGTCGACGCGGTACGTGCGCCAGGCGCCGTCCCGCCCGGCCGGTACCCGGCCCACGACGTACCAGACGCCCGCCTTCAGTACGAGCCCGTACGGCTCCAGCAGGCGGGTCACCGTGTCGTCCCGTCCCGGCCGCGCGTAGCTGATCCGGACGATGCGGTCGGACCACACGGCACGGGCCAGCTCGGGCAGCAGCTCGGGTGTCGACGGCTCGCGGAACCAGGCCGGGGCGTCCAGGTGGAAGCGGCGCACCGACGACTCGGCCGCCGCGCGGAGCGACGGGAGCAGGGTGGCGGAGAGCTTCAGCCGGGCGGTGTCCGCCGCGTCGGAGAGGCCGAGGTCGCGCAGGGCGGTGGGCAGGCCGGAGAGGTAGAGCGTCTCGGCCTCGGTGGGGTGCAGGGTGGTGAGCCGGGTGCGGTGACCCGGCGCCAGGTGGTAGCCGCCCGCACGGCCGCGCTCGGCGCGGATGGGGACGCCCGCCTCCTGGAGGGCCTGGGCGTCGCGGATCACCGTACGCCGGGAGACGTCCAGTTCACGGGCGAGGGCGTCGGCGGTCAGGCCGGGGCTGGACTGGACGAGCAGGGCCATGCGGATCAGACGGGCGGCACGCATGGCTCAAGCATCACGTACCGGGGAGGCGCGGGCGCCCCGCACCTCCCCGGCCGACGACGGCTACGACCGGGCGAAGTCCCGCGGCCGGAACTTCCGCTCCTTGAGGTGCTGTTCGATGTCCTCCAGGCTGCGTCCGGTGAGTTCCGGCATTTTCCGCCAGACGAACACCCACGCGGCGACGTTGAACAGGGCGTAGATCCAGAAGACCTGGCCCACCCCGAAGGCGCTGATCATGGTGAGCAGGGTCAGGGTGATCAGCAGGTTGGTGCTCCACAGCGTGGCCGACTGGACGCTGGTGGCCGCCGACCGTACCGACAGCGGGTGGATCTCCGAGCCGGTGAGCCAGCCCATGAGCTGGAGACCGCCCGCGTTGAAGAACATGAAGGCCAGCAGGCAGCCCACGATCGCCGGGACGTAGGCACGGGTGCCGTGGCCGGTGACATAGAGGGCGCCCAGGGCGAAGAGGGCGAGCGCGGCGCCGGGCACCATGATCAGGGTGAGCCTGCGGCGGCCGACCTTGTCCACGATCCACAGGCCGACGATCATCATCAGCAGGTAGACCACGCCGAGCGCCACGCTGATCCGCAGGGCGTCGGTCTGCGGGAAGCCGTTGTCGGTGAGGATGGTCGGCGCGTAGTAGATGATCATCTCGATGCCGGAGAGCTGGGTGAAGGCCGCGATGCCGCAGCCCACGATCAGCGCCGGGCGCACCCACGGCTGCCGCAGCCCGCGCCAGCCCCGCTCCGCGCGGTCGGTGTCCTCCTGCTGCTTCGCCAGACCGGTGATCTCGTCCAGCTCGGCGTCCACGTCGTAGCCCTCGGGCCGCAGCTCCTCCAGGACCTCGCGCGCCCGGTCCGTCCGCCCATGGCGCAGGATCAGCCAACGGGGGCTCTCGGGCAGTCGCAACTGGCCCAGCAGCATCAGCAGGGCGGGTACGGCGGCCGCGCCGATCGCCACCCGCCAGGACACGGCCTCGGTCGCACCGACGACCGTGGCGATGACGATGCCGACGCCGATGGCCAGCTGGAAGCAGAGCACCAGCCGTCCCCGGATCGCCATGGGGGCCAGCTCGGCGACGTACATCGGCACCGTCTGGGTGGCGCCGCCGACCGCGAAGCCGAGCAGCACGCGGGCGAGCGCCAGACCGACCGCGTTGGGGGCGAAGGCGCAGGTCAGGCTGCCCAAGATGAACACCCCGCAGATCAGCAGGATGGTGCGGTGCCGCCCGAGGCGCTCGGACAGCCGACTGCACACCAGGGAGCCGATCACGGCACCGAGCAGGATGCCCGCCGCGATGGTCTCCTTCATGGTGCCGCCGATGTGGAACTCGTCGGAGATCTGGAGCAGCGCGCCGGAGATGATGCCGGTGTCATAGCCGTACAGCAGACCGCTGATCGCGGACACCACGGCCGCCATCAGCATGTGCCCGTTCAGACCGCCCACTTTGGCGCGATCCGTACGGCGGGGCTTGCTGGTTGTCCCTCGTTCGTGTGACTCGCCGGGGCGGCGGTCCTCCACGCTCTGCACTGACACCGTGATCCATTCCTTCGAATCCGGGTCTCTCGGCGCCCGGACTGGGAACGTCTGCCCTGATGAGAGCGGGTGATGCGCACAGAAGGGGCGGACCATACCAGCCATCGACGCATCGTGTTCGCATGGACACGCAATGTTGTCATCGGTCAAGCGATGCGGAATGCTCGTGTCCATGTACTCCCAGCAACAGCACGACGGGGGCGGAACGGGGGTGTCCGCCTCCGAACAGCGAGGCGCGGTGTGGGTGATGGAGCTGCGCGGCGAACTCGACCTCGCCTTCATCGACCGCGTCGAGCACGCCACCGCCGACGTCCTGCGGCTCTTCCCCGGCCCGCTCGTGTACGACCTCCGGCACCTCAGCTTCGCCGACTCCCTGCTCGTCAACCACCTTCTCGCCACCCGGCGGCAGCGCCCGGTCGGTCTGATAGGCACCAACCGGTACGTCGACCGCATGCTGGAAGTCACCGGCACCGCCGAGGTGTTGCCCACCTTCGCCAGCCCGGAGGCGGCCGAGGCCGGGCTCACGCGCGCGGGGTAGCGCCCTTGGTGCGCACCGGCGCGGTCTCCGGCAGCCGCCAGGTGCACAGCGCGCTGGCGAGGCCGGCCGCCGCCATGTACCCGGCCAGGTACCAGGGCCGGTCCCCGCCCGCGCCGACCAGCAGGGTGGCGATGAAGGGTGAGGTCCCGGCGAAGATCACGCCGTTGATCTCACGTACGAAGACCAGCCCGCTGTAGCGGACCTCGGTGGGCAGCGACTCGGCGTAGAAGGTGCCCGCGACCGCGAAGATCGAGTTGAGGAAGAGGGCGAACGCGATGGTGATCGCGGTGTAGATCAGCCACGGCTCCCGCGTGTCCACCATCAGGAAGAACGGGTACGCGAAGAGCGTGATGGCCACCGCCCCGCCGATCATCACCGGCTTGCGCCCGACCCGGTCGGACAGCGCGCCCGCCAGCGGGATGGTGAGGATCGAGACGGCCGAGGCGATGGTGATGCCGAGCACGGCCGTGCCGGACGACAGTCCGAGCTGGTGGGTGAGGTAGCTCGGCAGATAGCCCTGGATCGCGTACGAGGCGATGGCCGTGGCGCAGCCGGAGCCGATCAGCAGCGCGATCGCCTTGGGGCGGGCCTTGATCGCGGCGAGTACGGGCAGCCTCTCGCGCCTGCCGCTGTCGCGGGCGGCCTCGAACTGCTCGGTCTCCGGGGCCGCGTTGCGGATCAGCAGCGCGATCACCACGACCAGGGCACTGGCCAGGAACGGGATGCGCCAGCCCCAGCTGAGGAAGTCGTCCTCGGGCAGCGTGGAGACGGCGGCGATCGCGCCGGAGGCGATGACGACGCCGATGAATTCGCCCGCGCCGGGCAGAGATCCGTAGAGACCCCGCTTGTGCTCCTGGGCCGCCTCGGTCGACATCACGTACGCGCCGCCGAGTTCGGCGCCGACGCCGAAGCCCTGCATCATCCGGCACAGCACGAGCAGCACCGGGGCCCAGATGCCGATCTGGTGGTACGTCGGCAGCAGGCCGATGGCGAGCGTGCCCGCACCCATCAGGACGACGGTGAGGATCAGCACCGGGCGGCGGCCTATCCGGTCACCGAGGTGCGCGAGGAGCAGTCCGCCGACCGGGCGGACCGCGAAGCCCAGTCCGAAGGTGGCGAAGGACGCCAGGGTGGCCGCGAACGGCGAGATCGACGGAAAGAAGATCTTGTTGAAGACGATCGCGGCACAGGCGCCGAAGAGGAAGAAGTCGTACCACTCCAGGATCGACCCGACGACGCTCGCGGCCGCCGTTCTGCGCTGACGCGCTCGGGCGGTCAGCGGCGGGCGCGGGGCGGATTCCTGGCGGGCGGATGCGCTCGTCGTCGGGCTCATCGCACTCCCTTTCACCATCGGTCGGGACGTGTGCGCCCTGCTTGTTGCAACATATGCACGCCTGTTGCGCAAGGGCTGCTAATGTTCTTCACGGCCACAGCCGCATGTCAATGGAGGGGATGGCGATGACCGGTACGACGGTCTGCCTCGGCGAGACGATGGCGCAGGTCACCCCGGCCGACGGCGAAGGGCTGGAACACAGCCGGGAGTTGCGGCTCGCCGTCGCGGGCGCCGAGTCCACGGTCGCGCAGTATCTCGCCGACCTGGGGCATCGGGCCGCGTGGGTCAGCCGGGTCGGGGACGACCCGCTCGGGCGGCGGATCGTCACGGCGGTCGCGGGGCGCGGGGTGGACGTCGGCGGGGTCCGGGTCGATCCGGACGCGCCAACCGGGGTCTACTTCAAGGACCCTGGCCCCGAGGGCACCCGGGTGCACTACTACCGGCGCGGCTCGGCGGCCTCACGAATGGGACCCTCCGACGCCGACCGCGTCGACCTGACCGGGGCTCGGCTGCTGCACCTGACGGGGATCACGCCCGCGTTGTCGCAAGGGTGCTCGGAGCTGGTGACACTGCTGATGGAACGGGCCGCGCAGGCTGGGGTGTTGGTGTCGTTCGACGTGAACCACCGCCCCGCGCTATGGAGTTCGCTCGATCACGCGGCCGTGACTCTCCGCGACCTGGCCAGGCGAGCCGACCTCGTGTTCGTCGGCCGGGACGAGGGCGAACGGCTGTGGGGCACCGCCACGGCGGAGGAGATCCACGCCCACCTCGCGCCGCGCGGCACGCTGGTGGTGAAGGACGGCGAGGTGGGGGCCACCGAATTCAGCCACGCCGGACGGGGGTTCGTCCCCGCACCCGCCGTCGAGGTCATCGAGGCGGTCGGCGCCGGGGACGCCTTCGCCGCCGGTTATCTGAGCGGACTCCTGCACGGGTCCGGCTCCGCCGAACGGCTCGCCCTCGGCCACCGCCTCGCCGGGCGCACCCTGCGCAGCATCGAGGACTATGTGCCCGCCGACACCTTGGAAGGGAACTGAGCCATGTCACAGACGGTGAGACGGGCCATCGACATCCTGGAGTTCATCGCCCGCGGACCCCGCACCCAGACCGAGGTCGGCGACCACCTCGGCGTGCACCGGTCGACCGCGCTGCGCATCCTGGAGTCGCTGACCGACGGCGGACTCGCGCGACGGCTGCCCGACGGGCGGTACGCGGTCGGGCACCGGCTCGCCGGGCTCGCCCAGCTGGCCCTGGAACAGTTCGGGCTCAAGGAGATCGCGGCCGGCCACCTGCGCACCCTCGGCGAACACTGCGGACACACCGTGCACCTGGCCGCACTGGAGGGCGACCGGATCGTCTACGTCGACAAGGTCGACCCGGTGGACGGCGTGCGCCTGTACTCCCAGATCGGCCGCCCCGTGACCCCGCACACCGCCGGTGTCGCCAAGGCGATCCTCGCCCACCTGCCGCACCCCACGGCCGAAGCCCTTCTCGCCACCTGCGACTTCGCCCCGCACACCGGCACCACGATCACCGACCCGGCCGCCTACCGGAAGGCGCTGGACGAGACCCGCGCCCGCGGCTTCGCCGTGGACGACGGCGAGTACGAGGACTACGTGAACTGCGTCGCCGTACCCGTCCGGGACAGTGGCGGCGAGGTGATCGCGGCGATCTCCGTGACCGCGCTCAGGGCGAAGGCGGACCTCACCGCGCTGGAACGGGACGTGCTGCCCGAGCTGACCACCACCGCAGAGACGATCTCCAGGGAGCTGGGATGGCGACCGTGAACCCCCTGTCCTTCGACCGGATCTTCGCCAAGGCGCCCGTGATGGCGATCCTGCGCGGGATGTCGCTGGAGAAATCCGTCGAACTGGCGTCCATTGCATGGGACTTGGGCATCGAGTGCGTCGAGGTGCCGGTGCAGAGCCAGGAGGCCGCGGAGGTGCTCGCCGCCGTGGTGGCGGCGGGCGCCGAGCGCGGCAAGCCGGTCGGGGCGGGCACCGTCACCACGGCGGAACGGCTGGCGTGGGCGGTGTCGGCCGGAGCGGCCTTCACCGTGGCGCCGGGGCTCGACGCCGAGGTGGCGCGGGCAAGCGTCGCCGCCGGGCTGCCGCATCTGCCCGGTGTGGCGACGGCCACCGACGTCCAGGCGGCACGGGCGCTGGGCCTGGACTGGCTGAAGGCGTTCCCGGCGAGCGTGCTCGGACCGGACTGGTTCCGCGCCATGCGCGGCCCCTTCCCCGAGGTGCCGTTCGTGGCCACCGGCGGCATCGACGCGTCCAACGCGGCCGCGTACCTCGTGGCGGGCGCCAAGGTCGTCGCCGTCGGCTCGGCGCTGGACGACCCCGAGCAACTCCACGCACTGGCCGACCTCTTGAAGCCCTGAACCGCACCACCCGTACGCAGACAGGAGCCGCCGCACCCATGAAGATCACCGCTCTCACGACCTACCTCGTCGCCCCCCGCTGGCTCTTCCTCAAGATCGAGACGGACGAGGGGATCACCGGCTGGGGCGAGCCCGTGGTGGAGGGCCGCGCGCACACCGTGGCGGCCGCCGTCGACGAACTCTCCGACTACCTCACCGGCCAGGACCCGCTGCGCATCGAGGACCACTGGCAGGTCATGACCAAGGGCGGCTTCTACCGCGGCGGCCCCGTCCTGTCGTCCGCCGTGTCCGGCATCGACCAGGCGCTGTGGGACATCAAGGGCAAGCACCACGGCGTCCCGGTGCACGATCTGCTCGGCGGCGCGGTACGGGACCGGATGCGGATGTACTCCTGGATCGGCGGCGACGACCCCAGCGAGGCCGCCGAACACGCGGCCCAGCGCCTCGAACAGGGCTACCGGGCCGTGAAGATGAACGTCGGCGGACGCATGCGGCACCTGGAGACCTCCCGCGAGATCGACTCCGTGCTCGCCCGCGTCGCCTCCGTGCGCGAGGTGATGGGCGAGGACGGGGACGTCGCCATCGACTTCCACGGCCGCACCTCGCCCGCCCTCGCCAAACAGCTCGCCCGCGCCTTGGAACCGCTGCGCCCCATGTTCATCGAAGAACCGCTGCTCCCCGAACTCACCGCCCAGTACCGCGACTTCACGGCCTCCACCAGCATCCCGGTGGCCACCGGCGAACGCCTCTACTCCCGCTGGGACTTCGACCCGGTACTGCGCTCCGGCATCGCGCTCGCCCAGCCCGACCTCTCCCACGCGGGCGGCATCTCCGAGGTGCGCCGGATCGCCGCCCAGGCCGAGGTGCACGGCGTCGGACTCGCCCCGCACTGCCCGCTCGGCCCCATCGCCCTCGCGGCCTGCCTCCAGGTGGACTTCGCCAGCCCGAACGCGTTCATCCAGGAGACCAGCCTCGGCATCCACTACAACGTCGGCTCCGACCTCGGTGACTACCTCGTCGACACCTCCGTCTTCGACTTCGACACCACCGACGGCCACATGGCCCGGCTGACCGCGCCCGGCCTCGGTATCGAGGTCGACGAGGATGCCGTCGCCAAGGCCGCCGAGAACGGCCACCGTTGGCGCAACCCGGTGTGGCGGCACGCGGACGGCTCCTTCGCGGAGTGGTGAGCCCGACACGGTGAGGAGAGTGACGGCCAATCTGGTCCAACCAGTTGACCAGTGCCCGGCCGTCACCCACTCTGTTCGCCATGACTCCCTTACCCGTACGGCGTGAGGCGGTCTCCGACCAGCTCCACGCCGTACTGCGCGACCGGATACTCGGCGGGGCACTCCCGCCCGGCTCCCCGCTCACCGCCGAACGTGACCTCGCGGCCGAGTTCGGGGTGAACCGGCACGCGGTCCGCGAGGCCGTGAAGCGACTCCAGCAGGCCCGGCTGGTCGAGGTCAGCCACGGTGGCCGCACCCTCGTCCTGGACTGGCGGCGCACCGCTGGGCTCGACCTCGCCCTGGGGCTCGCCGCGGCCGACACCGGCCCCACCATCGCCGAACTCACCCGCGACGCACTGGAGATGCGAGTCTGCGTCGGGGCCGACGCGGCCCGGCTGTGCGCGCTGCGCTGCTCCGACCAGGCCGCGTCGAGAATCATGGAGAGCGCGGGCCGGTACGCCGTACAGGGCCCGGATCTCGCGGAGTTGGGCGAGGCGGACGTCGCCTGGTGGCGGCTGATCGTGGAGGGCTCCGGGAACATCGCCTACCTGCTGGCCTTCAACAGCCTGGTCACCGGGGCGCTCCCGGTCGCCGAGGCACCCGACGCCCTGCGCGCCGACGAACTCCTGGACGTGGAGGCCCATGTGCGGCTCGGCACGCTGATCGCCGCCCGCGAGGCCCACGCCGCCGAACACCTCGCCCGTGAACTGCTCTCCCGCAGTGTTCCCACCGAAGCCCCGGAAGCGGTGAACTGACATGATCCCGGCCGTGGTCTACGCGATACCCGCGTTCGTGCTCCTCGTCGTCGTGGAGGCGCTGTCGTTCCGTTTCCTCCCCGACGACGACGAGCGCGGCTACGAACTGCGCGACACCGTCACCAGCATGTCCATGGGAGCGGGCAGCCAGGTCATCGGGCTGCCGTGGAAGGCGGTGACGATCGTGGTGTTCGCCGCCGCCTTCACCGTCGCCCCCTGGCACCTCTCGCCGTCCTCCCCGTGGACCTGGCTGCTGCTGTTCTTCGCCGACGACCTGGCGTACTACGTCTTCCACCGCGCCCATCACCGGGTGCGGGTGCTGTGGGCGAGCCATGTGGTCCACCACTCCAGCCTGCGCTTCAACCTGTCGACCGCGCTGCGGCAGAGCTGGACGCCGATGACGACGCTGCCGTTCTGGCTGCCGCTGGCGCTGCTCGGCGTACCGCCGTGGATGATCCTGCTCCAGCAGTCGGTCAGCCTGGTCTACCAGTTCTTCCTGCACACCGAACGGGTGGACAAGCTGTGGCGCCCGGTGGAGTGGGTGTTCAACACCCCGTCCCACCACCGCGCGCACCACGGCTCCAACTACGTCTACCTGGACCGCAATTACGGCGGCATCCTCATCGTCTGGGATCGCCTGTTCGGCTCCTTCGAGGCCGAGGGGGAGCGGGTGGTCTACGGCCTGACGAAGAACATCGAGACCCACAACCCGCTCCGCGTCGCCTTCCACGAGTACGCGGCCACCTGGCGCGACGTCCGCACGGCCCGCACCTGGCGGGACCGCGCCGGCTACCTGCTGGGCCCGCCCGGCTGGGCGCCGGCGCCGCGCTGACTCAGACGATCGGCGGCAGCGGCCGGTCCGTGTCGGCGACACGGGTGAGCCGCGCGGCGACCGGTGCGAGGAGCGGCGAGGTCAGGGACCTGACGACCAGCGTGCGCAGGGCCAGCCCGAGCCGGGTCCGGGGGTAGGCGGCCCGTACGACTCCGGGCGGGAGTTTCTGCACGTCGTCCACGAGGGGCCGCATCCACCGCTCGTACGCGGTGAGGGCGGACTCGGTGGATGCGTGGGACGACAAGCAGGCGGCGAGGACATAGCCGCTGGTCAGCGCGAGCGAGGCGCCGCCGCCTCCCATCGGGGTGACGCACCAGGCGGCGTCGCCCGCGAGGCAGACCCGGCCACGGTGCCAGGTGGGCATGCGGATCTGGGTGAGATGGTCGACGTACACGTCCTCGGAGGCGTCGAACCCGTCCAGGACACGCGCCGTCTCCCAGCCCGCGTCGGCGTACCGGGCGCGGACCCGCGCCAGCGCCTGGTCGCGGTCGAGCGAGGCGAGGTCCTCGTCGCGGGGGTAGGACAGGATGGCGCGGGTGGTGCCGTGGTTGTCGGGCCGTAGGTGGACCTGTCGGCCGCCGACCGTGCTGTACCAGCGCCAGCGGTCGTCGTCACCGGCGGTGCGCGGGATGGTCCCGAACACCATGTTGACCCCGAGCGCACGGCGGTCCACCAGCCCGTCGAACAGCCGGTCCCGCGTGGCCGAGCGCACGCCCTCGGCGACGACGAGCAGGTCGGCGCGGAGGACCCGGCCGGATGCCGTGGTCAGGGTGATCGACTCGTCCTCCTCGATGGTGTCGGTGATCGGGTCGCCGTAGACGATCTCGACGCCCGGAGGCAGGTGATCGAGGATGGCGCGGGCGAAGTCGCCGCGCAGGATCTCGAGTTCGGCGGTGGCGCCGTCCGGCCCGGCGGGCAGTTCGGCGGTCACCTCACCTCGCCCGTCCACCAGGACGGTGCCGGTCTCGGTGGTATTGAGCCCCTTCACCACGTCGAAGAGCCCCATCCGGCCCAGCACCTCACGCGCGACACCCCGGACATCGACGTTCTGCCCGCCGTCGCGGAAGCCCGGCGCCCGTTCGAGCACGGTGACGTCCCAGCCGGTGCGGCGCAGCCAGTAGGCGGTGGAAAGCCCGGCGATGCTGGCACCGGAGACGACGGCGTGCGGGGTGCTCGTGATGTGGTTGCTCACGGACACCACTTCGGCGCGAGGAGGGCGGCCGGATGCGGGTAATTGATCATTTTCGGCGAATTTCCTGCTGTTGAAATAGGCCGGGAAGGTGTTTTGCTGGCTCGCGGCTCACCCTGGCGGGGGCGGTGTGCCGAAGGCCGGTCGCATAGCGTGGCCGCTTGCCGCTGATCCGCTCCCGACCTCTCCATTTCGCACGAGGACCGAGGAGATGAGAATGGCGGAAGTGCGCCTTGCGGCGGGGACGGTGGAGTACCAGGACACCGGCGGCACTGGCCCGGTGGTGGTCCTGCTGCACGGCGTCGCGATGGACGGTTCCCTGTGGCGCAACGTGGTGTCGTCCCTGAGCGCGGACTTCCGCTGTGTGATCCCGACACTGCCCCTCGGGGGGCACCGCACTCCCATGCGGCCGGACGCCGATCTGTCGATCCCCGGCGTGGCCCGGCTCGTCGCGGAGTTCCTGGACGCCCTGGATCTCACCGACGTCACCTTGGTGATGAGCGACTGGGGAGGGGCGCAGGCCCTGGTGGCGCTGGGCCTGGACCAGCGGATCGGCCGACTCGTGATCACGTCCTGCGAGGCGTTCGACAACTTCCCGCCAGGTGTGCCGGGTGCGAACCTGTACATGTCGGCGAAGATGCCGGGAGGCATCAACCTCGCCTTCAGGCTGCTCAAGGCGAAGCCGATGCGGCGGCTGCCCATGACCTGGGGCTGGATGACCAAGCGACCCGTCCCGCACGAGGTGATGGACGCCTGGTTCGCGCCTCTGTGGGGCTCGGCGGAGATCCGCCGGGACCTGCGCAAGTACGTACTGGGAGTCCCGCCCAAGGAGGAACTCCTCAACTGGGCCGAGAAGCTGCGGGACTTCGACCGGCCCGCGCTGGTGGTCTGGGCCGCCGAGGACAAGGTAATGCCGGTCGACCACGGGCGCAGGCTCGCCGAGCTGCTGCCCAAGAGCGAACTGGTGGAGATCGCCGACAGCTACACCCTCATCCCCGAGGACCAGCCGGAACGCCTCGCCGAGCACATCAGATCGTTCCTGCTCACGGGAAAGGCCACCACCTGACTCCACGGCGCCGACCGAAGGCCGGTGCCGCGAGGCACCGGTGCGTGCAGGTCGACATGACGGACGCCACGAACGCGGCCGATCCGCTGGGTGGGCAGAACGGCTCCCTCGGGGAGCGGCCGGCCGCACTACGGGCGGAAGAGCGGCACGGCGTGCCGCTGTCCGGGAGGCATCGCCTCGGCCGCCGACCTGTGAGCGCGTCGACCGGGAGACCCTGACCACGGCGACGGAGACCTTCATACGCGCTAGGTGTTCACCAGCCGGTCGGCGACCTTCTCGATGTCCGCGAGCAGCCCAGCCGGTTCCTGGTCGAGGTCGAGGGCATGCTGATGGATGACGATGCCCGCGTGACGTACCTGGTGAGCGGCGTGCGGGGCGTTGCCCTTCGCGTACACCAGATGTCCTTCCGGCAGACCGAGGGCCGTGCAGTAGGCGAGCATCTGATAGAGGTCGGCGTCCGGGAAACCGTGCCGCTTCTCCGCCTTGTACTTGGCGTCCACCACGCCACACGGCGACCCGTCCGCGCCGTACAGCACGAAGTCGGGCCTCATGCGGATCGAGGCTGCCAGGTCGAGGTGGTGCGGGTCCTGAAGCCGGGCCGTGTGACCGGTGCCTCGGAACGCGTCCCGCAGGGCCACCGTCACGAAGTCCTCGAAGAGCTTGTTCATGTCGAAGAGGAATCCGTCGATACGGAGGCCACCCGGGGCGTGCTCGACGGAGGAGCCGTCCAGCACGAGCCGGGCGAGGTGCAGGGCTTGGTGGTAGCGGGAGTTGAGACGGGTGGGGTGCCAGTCCGGGACACATCGACCGCGCACGATCGCGGTGACATCGGCGAGGCGGGCGCGCTGGTGAAGGAGCCTTCGACGGACATCGCGGGGGACGCCGGGCAGGCGCAGGAGACGCTCGACCGCGGTGCGCAGGATGCGGTTCTCCGCGACGTCGGTGGTGAACTCGTCGTACGCCACTTCCACGGGCAGGGTCGCGCCGAAGCGCCGCCGGATCTGTTCGGCCTCCCGAACGCGACCGCGGACGACGAGGGCCGACTCCTCCGTCTCCCGGTACCCCTGCAGCAGACCTTGCCGCAGGGCCCGATCGACCTGCCGTTCCACGGAGTGGGCGAGTGCCGGAAGCAACTCCGGATGCTCCGCCACATCGACCATTCCGTCCCGCTGGCCCTTTTTCGGGTCGAGGCTGTAGCCGATCAGGAAGAAGAGGCGGGCGACGGGAACCTTGGAGGTGATCCGCACAGTGACCGGTTCGGCAACTCCGGGCACGGTGACGGACACCGCCCCCACCTTGCTGCGCGCCCGCAGCGACCACCGACCCGGGGTGTACGGATCCGGGGCCGCGTCCACGATGTCCCCGGCTGCCAGTGCCCGGCCGAGGGCTTCCGGCAGGGTGATGCTCACGGCCGGCGCATGCTCGACCAGTGCGACGGTGGACGTCACCCGAGGGACTCTGTCAGTGCTGCCAGGCCGTACCGCTTCTCGATGTCGATACCCTCCCCGTAGTGGTGTTCCTCGAGCAGCGGAAGGATCTTGGTCCGCCAGGTCCGCTGCAAGCCGTCCTCCTTGTACACGCCCTTCTTCATCAGGTAGGACGGCCCGATCCGGAAATCGGGTTCGTCGATACGGGAATTGAGCGCATCAAGCAGATCGGCGGCCTCCGTGTCCTTGCCCTCCTTGGCCAGCCAGCGGCGCAGCAGGCCGCGTGTCGGCTCCGTACGCGGTGACAGTTCGACGAAGGCGAAGCGACGCCGCATCGCCGCGTCCACGAGGGCGATGGACCGGTCGGCGGTGTTCATCGTGCCGATGACGAACAGGTTCGGCGGCAGCGCGAAGTCGTCGCCGGAGTAGGTCAGCCGAACCGACTTGTTGCGGTACTCCAGCAGGAAGTACAACTCGCCGAAGACCTTGGCCAAATTGGCACGATTGATCTCGTCGATGATCAGGAAGTGCGGGATGTGCCGGTTTCCCTCGCGGGAGGCGAGGTCGGCGAGTTCGCGCAACGGGCCCGCGGTGAGCCTGAACGCGACCTCTCTGGTCTGTGGGTCCTCCTGAGGCCGGAAGCCCTCGAAGAAGTCCTCGTACGCGTATGAGGGGTGAAACTGCACGAGCTTCACCTGCTCGGGTCCGCCACCGAAGAACTCGGCGAGCTTCAGCGCCAGGTAAGTCTTACCGGTGCCGGGCGGCCCGTACAGCACCAGCTGCCGTTCGTCCCAGAGCAGATCGCGAACTTCACGCAGCCACTCGGTGTCGTGGACGAGGAGTTCCGCAGCCAGAGTGTCCGTCGGCTCGGGCAGCTCCAGCTCTCGGCGGGCGGTGAGCGCCGGGATCTCCATGCTCGGGTCACGCTCTATCGCCTCCGCCTCCTCGACCAACTCCTGGTCGGTCAGGCCGAGACCCTCGATGTGGGCTTGGACGGAGGTGAGGTCGACGACATCGTGCTGGCTGGACAGCTTCTGCTGTAGCTCCTCGGGAAGTTCGTCGTACGGGTGCCCGCTCGGCTGCCACTCCACCGGTCGACGCAGGTTGGACCGCCGGTCCTCGGACTGATGCTGCTCCGGCTCGCCGGTGACTTCACCGACGTACAAATGCCCGCCGGAGATGGTACAGACGGTGTCGCCCGGCTTCATCCGGGAAAGGAAGGCGTGCAGGTCCTCGACCAGTGTCTGCTGTCGGCTGTAGGTGGCCGTGGACTCGTAGTCCTCCTGGATCAGGGTGCGCAGCTCGTCCTTGCCGATGCCTTGCCGGACGCCTTGGCGCAGGCGGGTGGCGGCGAGGGTGACGAGTCCCTCCGGGAGCCAGAGGCGCTGGACCAGGTCGAGGCCGGTGACGTTCGAACCGCGCACCAGCCATGGCCTGTTGGGTACGGCCGGTGATTGTCCGAGCCAATCGATGAGCGACACGCCATCGGGGGTCTTCCATACTCCCCAGCCGTTGACACTGCATCCCATGAGGATTTCGGCGGCGGACGACGGCGAGGTGCACTCGATGTCCGACATGGTCTCCAGGCATCCGGGCCAACGGTCAGATCTGCGGATCACCCCTGTGTCGATCAGTTGCTGGCGCGTGTAGTACGACGGCGGCTTCCGCGTCGCGAACGAGGGCACGGTGTTGGCCCGGACCGGAGATCCCGCCAGCACGACGAACTTCCGGCTTCCCTTCGCGCCCCTCTCCGTCAGCAGCCGTCCCCGGGCCACCATCCTGCCGTTCGGCAACCTCAGCCGGAACTCCGGGTCGTCAGCCACGGAAATCCCCCCTCACGCCCACTGGTTCGATCTTGCCTGCAGCGTACTGGCCCCCACTGACAGCCCGCCCCCCCGTTTCCACCACCCGGCTTTCCTAGAATGTCCTTTCGCATCCGGGAGGGGATCACATGGCAGTGAGCGGTACGGACGGGCCGGCGGAGAAGGAGTTCCGGCAGGGGCGGGCGGACTGGCTGGAGATCAGGGCCGGGGACCTGGCCGCCGTGCTGGAGACCGCCGGACCCCGGCTGTACAAGCTGCTTCCCACTGACCTCGGAGACCTGACACTGGTCGCGGCGGTGACGGTCGCCCGGGTGGCTGCGGACGAGGCGCGGGCCCAGTCCGTGGCCGGGACCGCCGGGTGGCTGGAGCGGCTGATCCCCCGGGGACACCTTCATGATTTGGAGGGGGCGGTACGAGAACTCCGGTCCCGGCTCGCGGTGAGCGGCGAACCGGCCCTGTGGTCCTGGAACACCGAGGGCTGGGAGAAGATGCTGCTGTGGCGGTGGAGGTGGTCGCAGCAGGCCACTGACGACCTGGCACATGACCTCGCGGAGTGGCGGGTGCGCTGGTCGGCGGACATCCCGGGGATGGGCGCCGTCGATCGTCCGGAGTGGGCACCACGTCGACACGGCAGGCAACTTGTCACACCCACGGAGTTCATCGCAGGCGAGCCTGAGCCGCTGAGACTGCTGGCGCAGGCCGTGTTGGACGAGCCGGGCACGGCCGCCGCGGTCCAGGACGCGGTGCTGGTGCGGGAGGAGCATCTCCAGGGCGCGCGGCACCTGGCATGGCTGGTCGAACAGGAGGCCCGCGTCGAACAGCTCGAAGCGTGGTGCCGCAGGCATCACGCCGCAGGTTCGGAGCCCACCCGGGCATTCCTCGCGGAGCTGTCCGAAGCGGGCAAGAGATACATGTCGCTCGTGCTCCGGCCGGTCATCGACGCCCTCTCTGCTTGTGAGCGTGCCCTGTTCGACGACAGCAGGCACGGTGCGCGGCGTTCCGCCGTCGACTACCTGGACGCGTTCCTCGACGCGCAGGAGCAGCCGGGCGCGGAGGCCTGGCAGGACGAGCGACTGAGCGCGGACGTCGAACGGCAGGTGCGGGAACACCATGAGCTGGGTGAGACGACCTGGCACGGCATGCTCGGCACGGTCCCCGTCTGGTACCGCATCGTCATGTCCCGGGAGGAGAGGGCAGCAGCGCTGGCCTACTCCGGGAAGCCGTCGAGGTCTATCCTCCGGGTCCGGACCGGCGCGGCGACCCGGAGCCTGCTGTCCGACCTCTTCGGGGGCCGGAGCGACGAGAACGAGGAATGGTATCCCGAGCCAGGCATCGAGATCGACTACACCTCCGACAGCGCCTTCGACCTGTGCGGTCTGCTGGCGGTAGCCCAACTCGGATACGCACGACTTGAGTTCATCGTGGCAGGCGCCGACGGGCGTTTTCAGCGGCTCCGCTCGGTCCGGGCGCGAGTCCGTGAGGACGATACCGTCGCCTGGCGACGCTGGGCGCTCGAGGTGCTGTCGGAGCTTGTCCCGGACCCGGAGGACCTGGCGGACTTGATCGCCCGCGAGGGCGAGGACGGCCCCGAGGACGAGAGCGATGCGGAGGACGCCAGGACCCGCTCTGACGACCGCGTCGCGACCGATTCCGGTACGTCCGCGCCCGCTGCTCGGTCCGCGCGTGACGGACTGCCGGAGGCACTGCTCGGCAAGGTCAGGGGGCTGCTGCGGAAGGCGGAGAACTCAGGCGCCACCGAGGTGGAGGCGCACGCGTACCTCGACAAGGCCACCGAACTGATGGCCAAGTACGGCATCGAGCAGGCCATGCTCGACGACGTGGCCGAGCCGGAGCGGCCGGTGGACCGGATCGTCGATCTCTACCCGCCGTACGTCAAGGAGGGGCGCCGGCTGCTCGCCAGGATCGGCCACGAGATGCGCTGCCGTTCCGTATATCCCGGTGGCAAGGACAATCGTCACCGTGTCCACCTCTTCGGTTTCGAGACCGACCTGCAGGCCACCGAGGTGCTGTTCGCGAGCCTGCGCCTGCAGATGCTGGACGGCGCGGACCGGGCGGACTGCCTGCACCGCCCGGAGCGAGAGGACGCCCGTGCCTACAAGCGTTCCTGGATGCTCGGGTTCATCCGTGAGGTGACCGCACGGATCGGTGCCGCCCAGCAGGCCGCGAAGGTCACCACGGAGGAGGGAACCGAAGCAGGTGGGGGCGGGGCGAGCGGCCGCAGTGTTGCTCTGGTCCTCGCCGACCGGACGGCGGTGGTCGAGGCGCGCCTCGCGGGCAAGTACCCGACACTGGACAAGGCCCGCCCGACGAAGTTCAAAGGCACCGGCTATTGGCAAGGGGTCGCCGACGGGCGGGACGCCGACATCGGCGGCGCGGCCTTCGAAGAGGAGGACCAGGCTGCGAAGCTTCCCTGCTGAACTGTTGCTGACCGCGCAGCGTCCAGCGGTCAGCGCAGCACCGAGCCGACCCACGCTGTCGCTTGTGCGGGCGTGACGCAGGTACCGATACCGAGGACATGGATGACGCCCAACATGCCATGGAGCCCGCGTACTTGCAGAGTCCGCCGGGCGAGCAACTGGTGGACGTCGGCCGCGCTCACACCATGGCGCTCGTAGCGCTTGTATTTGGCGTCCACCGGCAGAAGCGTGGAAGGCGTTCCGTTGCGACCGGGGCACCTGAGCAGGAGGTCGGAGCGGAAGGCCGAGACGTTTCCCAGGTCTCCGTGGACGGTGATGCCGCTTCCGCCGGGTACGGCGTGGCCGCCGTAGGGACCGACAGCCTCGGCACCGAGACGGCGGACGACGGCCTCCCAGAGCGTGGGCATGGAGTGGGTGCGGTCCAGCGCACGGAGTGCCGCGGCGGGGGTGGGGGCGTGTGGAAAGCAGTCGGCGCCGCCACCGTGCGCACATGACGGTTTCCGGGATGTGGCCAGGTCGGTCGACTTCCTGTGTGTGCGGCAGGGAGGCTGGCACCATGCTCAGCAGGGCGAGATCGTTCCTACGTAGCGGGCACGACGGCGGCGGGAGAGATCGTGCAGGATTGGATCTACACCCTCAATCCGAACAAGGACACCTTTGACGGAGAGCTCTCGGACAAGGAGACCGTGCGCCACCTCGCTCACGAGCATCCCGAACTCGAACTCTGGCTGAGCCGACGCAACCGCATGTACCCGGGCGACCGCCTGTGGTTCTTCTTCAGCCAACCGGAGGCGGCGGTCGCGGCGGTGGCCGAGGTCGACAACGAGCCGCACGAGGACCCCGGCGATCCCGACTTCGCCTACCGGGTCGATGTGACTCTGCTGCCCGAGCCCACGGACTTGTTGTACGGCGATCCGGTGAGCCGGGACGAGTTGGAGCTCGGCCAGGTCCGGTCCGTGCAGAAGGTCAAGCCGGGCGCGTTGAAGGTCCTGCTGGAGAGGGCCGGTCTGTGACGCGATCGTCCCGGGCGGCAGGGTCCCGCCTTTGAGGAGCAGGCCGAGGTGCCCAACTCGGCCAGTAAGCCGAAGGGTCAAAAATTCCGGGATCTCGTCGTGGGTCGACCAGATCCCGTCCCGCACGTCTGGTCGAGGTCAAGCCCTCAGTGAGCCTTCGGGGTCGTCCTTGCTATCGGTGAACTCCTTGCCACCGACGAAGGCCGCCTGCGCGCGCGAGCCGGTCGGGAGTCGACGGGGTGCGACGGACTGTTGTGCGAGGGGCGCCAGTACCCCTCTGCCGCCGGTCGAAGATCCGGTACTAGAGTGTCTCCGCTGATGAGGGGGGCTTCATCGCACGGCCGTCGACTGCGCGCAAAGGCGAGTCTCCGGTCGGTCACAAGCTTGCCGACGCCTGAAGTCGGCCGCGTCGCACCGTCCCGATCGGTACGTGAAGGCGCAGAACACCAGGGGGATGCATGACCCGTCAGCACGGTCCGCGATGTGATCTCTGCGGACGGACGGTGTCGGCCGTACGGCCGTGCCCGGCACCGAGGAGTGCCCTGTGCCGGTGAGCCTGCCCGAACGTATCGGCCCCTACTGGCCGATACGGCACCTCGGAACCGGCGGCATGGGCACGGTCTACTACGCGATCGACCCCGACAGCGGACGTCCGCTCGCTGTCAAGGTCCTCCACCAGGGCTTCGCCGACGACCCCGCACACCGGGCCCGCTTCCACCGGGAGACCATCACGCTCCGCCGGGTCACCGGCCCTTACGTCGTACCGCTGATCGACGCCGACCCCGATGCCCCGCTGCCCTGGCTGGCCACCGCCTACGTGCAGGGCAACACCTTGCACCAGCACGTCCGGGACACCGGGCCTCTGCGAGAGGACAACCTGCTGACCTTCGCGGCGGCCGTCGCCCACGCGCTGGCCTGCATCCACGGAGCGGGGATAACCCACCGCGACCTGAAGCCGACGAATGTCCTCCTGGCGGCCGACGGGCCCCACGTCGTGGACTTCGGTATCGCCCATCACCTGGACGCCACCGCCATTACAGCGACATCGGTGACGACCGGCACCCCCGGCTGGATGGCTCCGGAGCAGCTCACCGACGGCACTACCCTTCCGGCCTGCGACATCTTCTGCTGGGGGCTGCTCGTCGCCTACGCCGCGGCGGCGGCCCACCCCTTCGGTGTCCCCACCGGTATCAACCACCGCATCATCAGTGCCACGCCCTCGTTCCAGGGCGTGCCCGACGCTCTGCTGCCCCTCGTCCGTGAGGCCCTGCACAAGGACCCCGCCCAGCGACCGAGCGCCGCAGAGATCGCCGAACGGGCGGCTGCCGTGTACGGACCGACGGGGACCGCAGTCTTCCCGACCATGGCTTACACGCGGTCCCTCGAACGGGCCGACTCCGCCGTCACCGTGCCGCTGGATCGCATGCGCTGGAACGTCCCTCTGCCCGCCGGGCCCTCCTCCGACGAGGAATCCGTGGGCAAGGACTTCGGGGACGATGAGGAGACCGCCGCCCCGCCGGTACCCCCAAACCCCCCTCTCCGGCAGGCGCCCGGAGCGTCGGCGTCATCGGCGACCGCGCAGAACGCACGACGGGATGTTCCCCCAGTTCCTTCCTCTTCGCAGGTTCCTGCACCGCCCCCCGCCGCCTCGGGGGTCACAGCTCCCCGGCTCCGTACGCGGCGCCGCCGGAACGTCCTCTACGCGGCGGCCGCCGCCGCGGTGCTGGGCATCGTGGCTGGTGCCGTGGCGGCCGGCAACAGCGGGACCGGAGACGCTGCCCGGCATCCCGCAGCGGGCCCGACGGCTGAGCCGAAGCGGACAGCGGCGAGCCAACAGCCGATCGTCGCATCACCCTCCGTGTCCGAGTCTCCGAGTGCCGAGAAGACCGCCGAACAGGAGCCGGAACCGGTGGCCCTCTTCGGGGGCCTGCGGGTCACGCTCTCCGCCGACTCGGAACTGGAGTTCATCCGACCGGACGACGAGAACGTCGACCCTTCAGGAGCCACCGCCGTCACCAGCGCCAGCTTCGCCCTGCGCGGGGACTCCGAGACCGGCGTGCGTCTCATGTATTCTCCGGGCCTGACGCTGGATCAGATCAAGGAGGGCCAGACGGAATCCGGCTCCATGTGGTCCGTCGAGAGTGAGGACAGTGACACCGTCACGGACGAGTCGGTGATTTCCGTGAAGGACGGTCCTCTGAAGAATGTCGGCGGCAAGAAGGCCATGAGCTGGACATTCGACACGGATGTGCTGCCCGACTACGACGGCTCCCGCAAGAGCAGCCACCGCGTGTGGTGGCTGCCGTACAGCAAGTACCTGTTGTACGCCTACGGGAAGCACGACAAGGCCGCCGAGGCGGCGGTGGACGAACTGATCGAGGGCATTGGCTTCGAGGCCACGGAGATGCCGCGGGACTGCGCCGACGCCGTCGTGGCCCTCGACGCGGCCGCCGCCGGGGGTGAACAGACGGACGACCACGGGGCCCTGGCCAATTGCCGCGATGCCGCGGTGGACGGCGCCGAACAACTTGATCCGGGGACGGTGCACACCAAGACGGAGGCCGCGTGTGTCGCCCTCGTCGAAGCCTACGGTGGTTACGGTTCCTACCCTGCGTACGACGAGGCGAAGGCCTACAAGGAGCTGCGCCCCTGGTGCGACGTCCCCGGAGAAGTCAGCAATCCGCGCCTGCCGGACCGGACCCTCTGACGCCTGGCGAAAGACCGAGATCGCTGACCGTCCATTCACGTCGTTGTACCCTGCGGACACGGCCCTTGACCTGCGACACGCGGGCAGGGAGCAGACCGATCGGGAGTTCCTCCATGCTGCGCACCATGTTCAAGTCCAAGATCCACCGAGCCACCGTCACCCAGGCCGACCTGCACTACGTGGGATCGGTGACCATCGACGCCGATCTGCTCGACGCCGCCGATCTGCTGCCCGGTGAGCTGGTGCACATCGTGGACATCACCAACGGGGCCCGGCTGGAGACGTACGTCATCGAGGGGGAGCGGGGGTCCGGGGTGATCGGGATCAACGGGGCCGCCGCGCACCTCGTGCACCCCGGTGACCTGGTGATCCTCATCAGCTACGCCCAGGTCTCCGACGCCGAGGCGCGGGAGCTGAAGCCCCGGGTCGTGCATGTCGACGCGGACAATCGCATCGTGTCCCTCGGCGCCGACCCGTCCGAGCCCGTACCCGGTTCCGACCAGCGGCGCAGCCCGCAGGCCGTGTCGGCCTGACCATGGACGACGACCAGGAGCGTGTATGCCCATGAGTGATGTCGAGATCCGTGACGACCGGGCGGCCGGCCGTCTGGAGGCCGTCGCCGGAGGTGAAGTCGTCGGGCACATCGAGTACTTCGTGCTGGAGTCGCCCGCGCGCGCCCTGGTCCCCGTTCACACCATTGTGGAGCCCGCTCACGAAGGCAAGGGCATCGCGGGGTCGCTCGCCCGTGAGCTGTACGCGCTCGCCGGGCGGGAGGGCGTGGCGGTCGCGCCGTTGTGTCCGTACGTCGTCTCCTGGGCCGAGCGGCATCCCGCCGAGGCGCCCGCCGCCGATCCCGCGCTGGTCGCCGCCGCGAAGGAGCGGCTGCGCGCCGGTCGCTGATCGCGGGGGAGTGGGGCGGGGCCCGACGGGTACCCGGAAGGTGGTCACCACGAAGTACGGCGACCGCACGGAGGCAGTCATGACCCAGCCGAACCCCGACCCCGTACCCCCGGCACCCGGCCCTGGCCCCGGACCCACCCCGCCGGACCCGTACCCGACGCCGGTACCGCCGCCCCAGCCCGGCCCCGAGCCGACACCCCCGGCCCCCGAGCCGACGCCGCCCGGTCCGGGTCCGGTACCTCCGGGTCCCGCCCCGTCGCCCATCCCGCCGGGCCCGGAGCCCGTCCCCAGCCCGGAACCGGGTCCCCCGCTGACCCACTGAGGGGCGAGTTCCGGCCGAGTGCCCGTGTGGGCGCGACTCCCTCCACGGAGTCGCGCCCACATGTGCGTCAGTCAGTCAGAGGGCGCTTGCCCCGAGCCGTCGGAGGCTTCCTCACGCCTCGACCTCGTTCCGCTGTGGAACGACCCTTCGTTGTCCATACGCCGGTGAACCCCCGCCCGACCACGACCGACTACGACCACGCGGGCCGGGCAGCCAACGTCACCGGCGGCCTGGGCGCCGCTGTTCCCGCGGCACCTCCGGGAGCACCGTCACCGGAGCGTACGACCAGCTCAGCCGCCGCTCTCTGTGTGGACGGACGTCCACGTATGCTCTGATCGCCCCGAGGATTCCCCCCGGGGGCTATCAGAGCCGCTGACAAAGACGAGCCAACGGAAGCCGCCCTCGTGAACCAGGACCGGGTAGTCCAGATTGCAGCGGACCGCGTGCGCACCCTCGCGCCGCAGCAACGTCACCGGCCTCCCGAAGGCGCGTGGGCTCAGCCTGGTGGACGGGGCTGTCCAGGGCGTCACACCAGCCACAGCGAGATCATCCCAGCCGCCTTACTGTCCGATCCGAAGAGTCGAGCGCCATCGAGGGGGCCGATAGAGATGGTCGCAGCACGCATGGCAGCAGCAGTGCTGATCACATGGGCCGCGCTGATCGCGCTCCTGCTTGCGCCGTCGCCCCTGCCGGAGCATTGGCGCTACTACATCTACTCTCCGGCGAGCGTGGGCCTGTGGCTGCTGGCCATGCTTGTCGCACCCGTCGTGGTCTGCACCGTCAGGTGGTCATGGATCAAGTCGGGCGGCAGGTGAACCCCGACTCGCACACCGCTGACCTGTTCGGCGCGAAGAAGGCTCGGGACGGAGTTGTCCGTCCCGAGCCTTCGTGCTGTTCGGTGGGTGTGGTCCGTGCGGCGGGCCGCACCCGGGGGGTGTCGTCGTCAGGCGCCGGTCTCGGTGCGGTCGCCGCCCCAGAGGGTGTGGAAGGTGCCGTCGCGGTCGGTGCGGTGGTAGGTGTGGGCGCCGAAGTAGTCGCGCTGGCCCTGGGTGAGGGCGGCGGGGAGGCGGGGGGCGCGCAGGGAGTCGTAGTAGGCGAGGGTGGCGGCGAAGGCGGGGGTGGGGACGCCCTGGGTGACGGCGGTGGTGATGACACCGCGCCAGTCGTCCTGGGCGGCGGCGATCTCGTCGGCGAAGCCCTGGTCGGCCAGGAGGCTGGGGAGGTCGGGCCGGGCCTCGTAGGCCTGGGTGATGCGGTCGAGGAAGGCGGCGCGGATGATGCAGCCGCCGCGCCAGATCGCCGCGACCTTGCCGAGGTCGATGTCCCAGTCGTACTCCGCGCTTCCGGCGGCGATCTGGTGGAAGCCCTGGGTGTAGGAGACGATCTTGGAGGCGTACAGCGCCTGCTCGACCTGGTCGGCGAAGGCCGCCGCCTCCTCCTTGCTCATCGGCGTCGGCTTCGGCCCCGCGAGGTGCCGGGAGGCGTCGCGCAGGTCCGCGTGGCCGGAGACGGAGCGGGCGAAGACGGCCTCGGCGATGGCGGAGACGGGCACGCCCAGGTCGAGCGCGATCTGCACCGTCCAGCGCCCGGTGCCCTTCTGCTCCGCCTGGTCGACCACCACGTCCACGAACGGCTCGCCGGTCTCCGCGTCCACGTGGGACAGCACCTCGGCGGTGATCTCGATCAGGTAGGAGTCGAGGCGGCCCTGGTTCCAGGTGCGGAAGATGTCCGCGATCTCGGCGGGCGAGTACCCGGCGACATCACGCAGCAACTGGTAGGCCTCGCCGATGAGTTGCATGTCGGCGTACTCGATGCCGTTGTGGACCATCTTCACGAAGTGCCCGGCGCCGTCGGGACCCACGTGCGTCACGCAGGGGGCGCCGTCGTCCGCCTTGGCGGAGATCTTCTCCAGCATCGGGCCCAGCGAGTCGTACGACTCCACCGAGCCGCCCGGCATGATGCTCGGCCCGTGCAGCGCGCCCTCCTCGCCGCCCGAGATGCCGGTGCCGACGAAGTGGATGCCCTGCTCGCGCAGCTCCCGCTCCCGGCGCCGGGTGTCCGCGAAGTGCGCGTTGCCCCCGTCGATGATCATGTCGCCGGGCTCCAGCAGCGGCGCGAACTCCTCGATCACCGCGTCCGTCGGCTCCCCGGCCTTCACCATGATCACCAGTCGGCGCGGCCGCTCCAGCGCCTCCACGAACTCCTTGGCGGTCTCGGCCGGGACGAAGTCGCCCTCGCCGCCGAACTCCTCGACCAGCTCGCGGGTCTTCGACGCCGTGCGGTTGTGGACGGCGACCGTGTAGCCGTTGCGCGCGAAGTTCCGGGCGAGATTGCGGCCCATGACCGCCAGGCCCGTGACGCCGATCTGCGCGTGTGTGCTCATACCGCCTGCTCCCTAGCTGCGTCGTTGCTGCGGCTCCGTCGGTCCGGGCCTCGCGGCCCATCCTGTCGTGCCGCCCCGGCGAGCGCACATCCGGCTCGCCAGGCATCAGTACGGACGGGGGACCGCTCCCGGCTCAGTTCGCCGGGTCCCGAAAACCTCCGACCTCAACCGATGCCGGTTCCTGGCCACTTGAACCGATGGCAGGCCGGATTCCGCTCTTGTCCTGGCCTGTTCCCGGCGCTTACTTTTGCCCCTCCTGACGCATGTCGAGGGGATTTCGGACCATGGCCGTACGCGGCCGGCATCGCCGGTACCAGCCGAGCAGGATCAACCGCGCCTCACTCACCGTCACGGCGGGAGGCGCCGGACTCGCCATGCCGCTGGTCGCGGCGGGCGCCGCGGACGCGGCGGACGCCTCCACCTGGAACAAGGTCGCGGCCTGCGAGTCCAGCGGCAACTGGAGCATCAACACCGGCAACGGCTACTTCGGCGGTCTCCAGTTCACCCGCTCCACCTGGGAGGCGTACGGCGGCACCCGGTACGCGCCCCGCGCCGACCAGGCCACCCGGGCGCAGCAGATCACCGTCGCCGAGAAGGTCCTCGACGGGCAGGGCCCCGGCGCCTGGCCCGCCTGCGGCCCGCGCGCCGGGCTCGCCCGGGGCGGGAACGCGCCCCACGTCGAGAGCGCGCCGAGCCATCCGGCCAGGTCGGCCCCGAGCCACGCGAGACCCGTCGCCGCCCAGGACGTACGGCCGCAGACCACCCCGCAGTCCCGCGCGGGCCACGCCCAGATGTACACCGTGGTCAGCGGCGACACGCTGTCCGGCATCGCCGGTGAACACCGGGTCCGGGAGGGCTGGCGCGGCCTCTACGAGGACAACCGCACCGTCATCGGCGCCGACCCGAACCTGATCGTGCCGGGCCAGCGGCTCAGCCTGCACGGCGCCGCCAAGGCGCCCGCCACGGCCGCCCCCAGGCACCGGACGCACCCGAAGGCGGAGCCGAAGAAGGCCGCGCCGAAGCCGCAGCGCAAGGCGGCCACCGAGCACAAGACGTCTTCGAGCCACTCCGGCAACACCGTCGTGGCCCCCGTGCACGCCTCCATCGGCACCGGCTACCGCACCGCCGGATCGCATTGGTCGAAGGGCTATCACACCGGCGTCGACTTCCTGGTGCCCACCGGCACCTCGGTCCACTCCGTCGCGGGCGGCGTCGTGGTCTCGGCGGGCTGGGGCGGTTCCTACGGCTACCAGGTCGTCGTCCGGCACCATGACGGCCGCTACTCGCAGTACGCGCACCTCTCCGCGATCTCCGTGCGGTCCGGGCAGAGCGTGAGCGTCGGCCAGCGCATCGGCCGCTCCGGCTCGACCGGCAACGTCACCGGTCCCCACCTGCACTTCGAGATGCGCACCGGCCCCGGCTTCGGCAGCGACCTCGACCCGGTCGCCTACCTCCGGGCACACGGCGCCCAGCTCTGACCGTCAGGCCCAGTCAGGCGCACAACGGGACGTCGGGCCGAGGCAGGGGGCGAGCGCTGGCGGGGATCTCCCCGTCATCGTCACCCGGCCTCGGCCCGGCGTCCTCACCGGCCACGGGAGTGAGCACCGCGACCACGGGCGCGTCGGGGTCCGCGGGCCACCTCGGCTCCCGCCGCGCGGCAGGGGTCACGGCGCTTGCGGGGGTCTGCGCGACCGGCACCGGGCCCCGCACGCCGTCTACCGGAGTCGCCTCCGCCTCCGCCGCGCCGCCCAGCCGCTCCGTCGTCAGCAGGATCAGCCCGCCGACCGTCACCACCGCGCAGCCCAGCGCCAGGACCGTGCCCGTGGTGCCATGGCGGAAGGTCTCGCCGAACACGGCGATGCCGACGACGGCGGCCAGCACCGGGTTGACCACGGTCAGCGTGGCCAGCGGCGCGGCGAGCCCGCCGTCCCGGTAGGCCGACTGGGACAGGAACACCCCGGCCGCCGACAGGACGCCGATCACCCCGAGCGACGGCAGCGCGGTGAGGGCGACACCCGTGCTCCAATCGACGGCGACCGTCTTGGTGAACACCGAGGACATGCCGAACGCCACCCCCGCGCCGGTCGCCAGCAGCACACTGCGGACCGCCGGATGCCGGTGCGCGGCCCGCGCCGCCACCATCAGCGCGACGATCGCCCCGCCCGTCACCACGGCCAGCCCCGTACGCTGCGCCGGGCCCAGGGAGCCCGCGCCGGACGCGCCGACCAGCGAGAGCAGGCCCGCGAGACCGGCCGTGGCCATGACGGCCCCACGCCAGGCCGTCGCCCCGGCCTTCCGGCCGACGAACAGCGCCGCCATCGGCAGCGCGAAGACGATGGTCAGCGCGCCCAGCGGCTGGACCAGGCTCAGCGGACCGAAGGCCAGCGCCACGACGTGCAGCACCCCGCCGAGGCCGTTCAGCCCCAGCGCCGCCCACCAGCCCGGCCTGCGCGTCGCCGCGAACCGCTCACCGGAACAGGACACCGCGACACGCTCCTGCACGACGGCACCACCCGCGTACGCGACGGCGGACACGAAGGACAGCAGCACGGACAACGCGAGGGCGCTCATCGGTGGCCACCTCGCGGCAGGCGGGCCCGGCTCGGGGCACGGTCGGCTTCCATGCCGGATACTCTGCCCGCTCGCGGCCGCCAGATCGTCGTCCCTGAGCACCCGATGCGTCCTACTGCCGATGGAGTACGAGGGCGCCCCGATCATCCCCAAGGCGGGTGACTCGGCGACCGCACCCTCGGGGACTGGTAGAAGTGCTGACCGTGGAACTCGATCCCGGCCTGACCGCGTTGCGCCCGCTCGGCGGCTTCTTCGTCCTGCGCACCGGCCGCCCCGCGGGCCCGACGGCCTCTCCTCTCGACCAGACATACGCGGGACAGCTG
This sequence comes from Streptomyces sp. NPDC090119, assembly GCF_044747085.1. Classification (NCBI taxonomy): domain Bacteria; kingdom Bacillati; phylum Actinomycetota; class Actinomycetes; order Kitasatosporales; family Streptomycetaceae; genus Streptomyces; species Streptomyces sp. NPDC090119. The sequence goes on from NZ_JBIVDK010000001.1 coordinate 1,065,751, forward strand.
ACGGGTGTTCAGCCCGACGCCCTCGCGGAGCGGGTCGGTGTCGTCGCGGACCGGCTGCGCGTCCGTGAACACCGGGTCTGCGCCTCCCTGGCCCAGCAAGGGCTCGCCGCCCGGCTCTGGTCGGCCGCGCTCGCCTCCGCCGCGTTGTACGGCCGGCTGCCCGACCTCGACCCCCGCCTACTGCGCTGGGACCCCGCCGCCACCGCCCCCGACGACCTGTGGCTGACCGAGGTGCGGTCGCTGCCCGGCGACGCGCACACCCTCGCGGACACCGTGCTGCACGCCCACCTGGAGCCCCTAGGGGAAGCCCTGACCCGCCGATACGGGGTCGCGCCCGGACTGCTGTGGGGCAACGCCGCCTCCGCACTCGCCGGAGCAGCACGGCAGCTGGACCAGTGGGCCCGCGCCAACTCCCGTGCCGACGTGGTCCACCAAGCCATGACCCTCACCGACTCCCTCTTCGCACACCCCCTGTTGCGCGACACCGGCGTCCGCTCGGGCACCCGCTTCCGCCGCCGCAGCTGCTGCCTCTACTACCGGGTCCCCGGCGGAGGCGTCTGCGGGGACTGTTGCTTCACCCGCCCGCCGGGCTCTTCCCCGCGCGCCGCTTCTGGGTGACCATGAAGGGAACTGCCGCCGAAACGCTGGGAGTCACCGGGTGCGAGTGGGACTGCTGACGCGTGAGTACCCTCCGGACGTGTACGGCGGTGCGGGCGTCCATGTGGAGTTCCTGGCCCGTGAGTTGGCCGAACTCGTGGACCTGGAGGTGCACTGCTGGGGCGAGGGCCGGGGCGTCGGCGTCGTACGGCACCGCCCATGGCCCGTGCTCGACGGCTCCAACGACGCCCTGCGCACCTTCTCCGTGGACCTCTCCATGGCCGCCGCCCTCCAGGGCAGCGACCTCGTCCACTCCCACACCTGGTACGCGGGCCTCGCGGGCCACCTCGCCAAGCTGCTGTACGGCATCCCGCACGTCACCACCGCGCACTCGCTGGAGCCGCTGCGCCCCTGGAAGGCCGAGCAACTGGGCGGCGGCTACGCCCTGTCGAGCTGGGCCGAGCGCACCGCCATCGAGTCTGCGGACGCCGTGATCGCCGTGTCCGGCGCCATGCGCGACGACATCCTCGCCTGCTACCCCGCGCTGGACGCGGACCGGGTGCACGTCGTCCACAACGGCATCGACACCCGCCTGTACCGCCCCGACCCCGGCACCGACGCCCTGCGCAGGCACGGCATCGACCCCGAGCGGCCGTACGTCCTCTTCGTCGGCCGCATCACCCGGCAGAAAGGTGTCCCCCAACTGCTGCGCGCGGTACGGGAGATCGACCCGGACACCCAGGTCGTGCTGTGCGCGGGCGCCCCCGACACCCCGGAGATCGACCGGGAGTTCCGGGATCACTACCAGGAACTCAGCGCGGTCCGGGCCGGGGTGTTCTGGATTCCGCAGATGCTGCCGCGCGCCGAGGTGGTCCAACTCCTCACCCACGCTGCTGTGTTCGTCTGCCCCTCGGTCTACGAGCCGCTCGGCATCGTCAACCTGGAGGCGATGGCCTGCGGCACCCCGGTCGTCGCCTCCCGCGTCGGCGGCATCCCGGAGGTCGTCGACCACGGCCGCACCGGACTGCTCGTCGACGCGGACGCCGACTTCGAGGGGAACCTCGCCCGCGCCCTGGACACCGTCCTCGCCGACCCGGTCGCCGCGCGGCGGATGGGGGAGGCCGGACGGGCCCGCGCGGTGGGGGAGTTCGGCTGGGACGCGGTGGCCCGGCGCACCGCGGGACTGTACGAGGAGATCCGTAAGCAGGATTGATCCGGCGGATGCCAGGGCATTCGTGGATTCAACCAAGGGGAGGGGAGGCGCCATGCGCCGAGGAGGTCCTTCGGTTCTCGGGATCGTGCTGGCCGGCGGTGAGGGCAAGCGGCTGATGCCGCTCACCACGGACCGGGCCAAACCCGCGGTCACCTTCGGCGGCACCTACCGGCTGGTCGACTTCGTCCTGTCCAACCTGGTCAACGCCGACGTGCTGCGGATCTGCGTGCTCACCCAGTACAAGTCGCATTCGCTGGACCGGCACGTCACCACCACCTGGCGGATGTCCAGCCTGCTCGGCAACTACGTCACCCCCGTCCCCGCCCAGCAGCGCCTCGGCCCGCGCTGGTACCTGGGCAGCGCCGACGCCATCCTCCAGTCGCTGAACCTGGTCCACGACGAACAGCCCGAGTACGTCGCGGTGTTCGGCGCCGACCACGTCTACCGCATGGACCCCCGGCAGATGCTGAGCCGCCACATCGAGGGCGGCGCGGGCGTCACCGTCGCCGGAATCCGGGTGCCGCGCGCGGAGTCCTCGTCGTTCGGCGTGATCACTCCGGGCTCGGACGGCCGCACGGTCCAGCGCTTCCTGGAGAAGCCCACCGACCCGCCCGGCCTGCCCGACGACCCGGCCAGCGTGTTCGCCTCCATGGGCAACTACGTCTTCACCACCAAGGTCCTCATCGAGGCCCTCCAACGGGACGCCGAGGACGAGCAGTCGGCGCACGACATGGGCGGCTCGATCCTGCCCCAGCTCACCGGCCGCGGCGAGGCCCAGCTGTACGACTTCCAGGACAACCACGTCCCCGGCGAGACCACCCGAGACCAGGGCTACTGGCGGGACGTCGGCACCCTGGACGCCTACTACGAGTCCCACATGGACCTGATCGCCGAGCGGCCCGCGTTCAACCTGTACAACCGGCAGTGGCCCATCTACACGCACTCCAACCAGCTCTCCCCGGCCCGGTTCAGCGCGGGCGGCATCGCCAGCGAGTCCATCATCAGCGCGGGCTGCCTGGTCCGCGGCCAGGTCAGCCGGTCCGTGCTCTCGCCCGGGGTGCGCGTCGACCCCGGCGCGGTGGTCCAGGGCTCGGTGCTGCACGACAACGTCCGGGTCGGCCGGGGCGCGGTGGTGCGCGGCGCGGTGCTGGACAAGAACGTGGAGGTCCCGCCCGGCGCGACCATCGGCGTCAACCCCGACCGCGACGCCGAGCTGTACACCGTCTCCCAGGGCGGAGTGATCGCCCTGGGCAAGGGCCAGCTCGTCACCTGACCCACCGCCAGGAGACCCCGACACCGCGACGCGCCGCCCTCGAACCGTCCCGGATGCCCGAGTTCACGCCGTTCGCCCCGCACGATGCAGGCAACGACGTCGAACCAGCGGAGGTCATCCGACATGAGAGGGACCCGGCGCACCCGGCTGTGGCTGGCGGGGGTGATGGCAGCGTCCGCGCTGGCCGCCACCCCCGCCCACGCCGCCGAACCGTCCGACGGCCACCTCACCGATCTGGTCAACCCGTTCATCGGGACCCAGAACGAGGGCAACACCTTTCCCGGCGCCGCCGTGCCGTTCGGCATGGTCCAGCTCTCCCCGGACACCGGGCACCGGACGGGCTACGACCACACCCAGGACCACATCCGCGGCTTCTCCCTGGTCCACGTCTCCGGCGTCGGCTGCCGCATCGGCGGCGACCTGCCCGTGCTGCCCACCACCGGCGAGGTCACCGCCACCGACAACGCCCGCTACGCCGCCGCGTTCTCCCACGACGACGAGGAGGCGAGCCCCGGCTACTACCGCGTCGGCCTCGGCACCGGCATCCGCGCCGAACTCACCGCCACCGCCCGCACCGGCGTCCAGCGCTACACCTTCCCGGCCACCAAGCAGGCCAACGTCCTGCTCAACGCCGCCCAGTCGCTGCACAAGCCGGGCGGCGCCGAGGTCGAGATCCTCGACGACCGCACCGTACGCACCAAGATCTCCGGCCACGGCTTCTGCCGGGACACCGGCCCGTACTCCGTGTACACCGTCACCCGGTTCAGCCGCCCCTTCACCGCGTACGGCGCCTGGGACTCCGGCGCGGTCACGGCGGGGGCGCGGAGCGGGACGGGCGGGGCGTACGTCCGGTTCGACACCACCGGGGACCGTACGGTCGAGGCGACCACCGCGTTGTCGTACGTCGACGCGCGCGGCGCCGCCGCCAACCTGCGCGCCGAGGGCGGGACATCCTTCGACACCGTGCGTCGGCGGGCCCGCGAGGCGTGGGAGAAGCGGCTCTCCACCGTCCGGGCACAGGGCGGCGACCCGGCGCTGCGCCGCACCTTCTACTCCTCGCTGTACCGCTCGTTCCTCGCGCCCAACATCGGCGGCGACGCCGACGGCCGCTACCTGGGCTGGGACCAGAAACCGCACCACGCGCGCGGCTTCACCTACTACCAGAACTGGTCCCTGTGGGACACCTACCGCACCCAGGCCCAGCTGCTCGCCCTGCTCGCCCCGCGCGAGGCCCGCGACATGGCCCGCTCGGTGGTGCGGATCGACGAGGACGGCGGCTGGCTGCCGAAGTGGGGCTACGGCCCGGCCGAGACCAACATCATGACCGGCGACCCGGTGACCCCCTTCCTCACCACCGCCTTCCACCTCGGCCTGCTCAAGGGCTTCGAGGACCGCGCCTACCAGGCCCTGAGGAAGAACGCCGACGGCGTGCCGCCCACCGCCAATCCGGGCGTCGGCCGGGAATCCAACGCCGAGTACCTGGCCCACGGCTTCGCCCCCTACGTCAAGGGCCGCCCCTACGCCAAGAACGGTGACTCCGACTACCACTTCGGCGGCTCCGTCACCCTGGAGTACGCCCTCTCCGACGCCATGCTCGCCCAGATGGCCCGCGCCCTCGGCCACCGGGCCGACGCCGACCGCTACGCCGCCCGGTCCCGGAACTACCGCAACGTCTTCGACCCCGCGACCGGCTTCTTCCGCGCCCGCGACGCCTCCGGCGCCTTCACCGGACCGGCCGACCCGGCGCGGAGCGTGGGCTTCCACGAGGGCACCTCCTGGCAGTACCAGTGGCTGGTGCCGCAGGACCTCCCCGGCATGATCGGCCTGATCGGCGGCAAGCAGGCGGCCGAACGGCGCCTGGACTCCTTCTTCGCCTACGACAGGCTGCTCGCCGACCCCGAGGCGACCGCCCGCCAGGTGTGGGTGCACGGCAACGCGTACGACTACTACGACGCCGACAAGTACAACCCGCAGAACGAGCCCGACCTGATCGCGCCGTACACCTATCTGTCCACCGGGCAGCCCTGGAAGACCACCGACGTGGTGCACGCGGCGCTGACCCTGTTCACCGACACCCCGACCGGGATGACCGGCAACGACGACCTGGGCACCATGTCCGCCTGGAACGTGCTGTCGTCCATCGGCGTCTTCCCGGTCCAGCCCGGCTACGACACCTGGGGCCTGTCCACCCCCGTCTTCGACCGGGTCGACCTCGCCCTGGACCGCCGCTACTGGCCCACCGGCGCCCTCACCGTCACGGCCCCCGGCACCTCGGCCGCCGACCGCTACATCCAGGGCGTCCGCACCGACCGCGCCGCGCACGACCGCACCTACCTGACGACCCGCGCCCTGCGCTCGCTGAGGACACTCGCGTTCACGGTCGGCCCGCGCCCGTCCGAGTGGGGCACCGGGCCCCAGGCGGCACCCCCGGCACTCAGATGACCTGAGGGTCTGCCGAGTCCCGCCCTTCTCCGAGGGCGGGACTTTATCTGCTGTTAACTGAGCGTAACCCGATCGCACTTGACCGTAATCGGGGTTCGGGGATTGACTCGGGGGAAAGCCCACCAAGTCGACGACGCGAGGCACGCCCTTGACTTCCGATCTGCTCGCCCCTCTCGACCTCGCCTTCTGGAACATGGAGTCCGCCCGGCACCCCATGCACCTCGGCGCGCTCGGCGTCTTCGCCACCCAGTCACCGACCGCCGCCGCGCACGCGGCCGACCTGCTCGCCTCCCGCGCCGCCGCCGTCCCCGGCCTGCGCATGCGCATCCGCGACGTCTGGCGGCCCCTCGCCTTCGGCAGCGCCACGCGCGAGCCCGTACCGGACTTCGACCCGCTGGACCACGTACGGCTGCACGCCCCCACCGACGACTTCCACGGCATGGCGGGACGGCTCATGCAGCGCCCGCTGCGGCGCGGGCGGCCGCCGTGGGAGGCGCACGTACTGCCCGGCGCGGACGGTGTGTCCTTCGCCGTCCTGTTCAAGTTCCACCACGCCCTCGCCGACGGCCTGCGCGCCCTGAAGCTCGCCGCCTCCCTGCTCGACCCCGTCGACCTGCCCGACCGTGCCCCGCGCCCCGCCGAGCAGCGGCCCGGCCTGCTCTCCGAGGCGCGCGCGCTGCCCGGCCGCGTCCCCGACCTGGTCCGGGGTGCCGTCTCCGACCTGGGCCGGGCCCTGGACATCGGCGCCTCGCTGACCCGCTCCACCCTCGGCATGAGCCCCGCCCCGGCCCTGACCTCCGCCCCCAGCGGCACCCGCCGCACCGCCGGGGCCGTGCTCGACATCGACGACGTGCACCGGGTCAGGAAGAGCGTCGGCGGCACCGTCAACGACGTACTGATCGCGGTCGTCGCGGGCGCCCTGCGCCGCTGGCTGGACGAGCGCGGCGACGGCTGCGAGGGTGTCGCCCCGCGCGCCCTCATCCCCGTCTCCCGGCGCCGTCCGCGCACCGCCCAGCCGCAGGGCAACCGGCTCTCCGGGTACCTGATGCGGCTTCCGGTCGCCGACCCGGACCCGCTGGCCCGGCTGGAGGCGGTGCGCACCGCGATGGTCCGCAACAAGGACGCCGGTGCCGACCGAGGCGCGGGTGCCGTCGCCCTGCTCGCGGACCACGTCCCGGCGCTCGGACACCGGCTCGGCGGCCCGCTGGTCGGGCAGGCGGCGCGGCTCTGGTTCGACATCCTCGTCACCAGCGTCCCGCTGCCCGGCATCGGCCTGAAGCTCGGCGGCCACGAGCTGGCCGAGGTCTTCCCGCTCGCCCCGCTCGCCCCCGGCCAGTCCCTCGCGGTGGCCGTCTCCACCTACCGGGGACGCGTCCACTACGGGCTGGTCGCCGACGCCCGCGCGGTGCCCGACCTCGATGTCCTGGCCCGCGCGCTGACCGCCGAGATGGAGACGCTGCTCACAGCCTGCGAGGTCTGACCTCGGCCGTTCCCGGCCCCTGGACCACCCGCCACCGGCGCGGGTTTGGTCCAGGGGCCGGGCGCTCCGTAAAATTCCCCGTTCGACAGCGGGCGCGCCCTTGCCCCCGCGCGGGTGATCAGGGAAGCGGCAGCGCGATGACGGTGACAGAGGACGGCGCGGCGTCCACGGACGCGGTGTCCACGGACTCGGTGTCCACGGACGAGATGGTGTACGGGCCCGGGATCGACCCCGAGCGCCTGGCCGTCTGCCTCAGCGTGCTGGAGGAGCTGGACCGGATCGACGTCGACCACCCCGACGCCATCCAGGTCCGCCGGGCCACCTCCGGCATCTACCGCACGGTCAAGCAGCGCCGCCGCCAGGAGCGCCGCGCCGCCAAGACCGCGCACGACCGCAACGTCACCGAGGCCACCGCCACCGGCTCCGCCGAGCGCATCGACGACGAGACCGAGGGCATCCTGCCCACCTCCAAGATCGAGGCCGGCCGGATCGCGGGCATACTCCAGCGCCCCCGCTCCTGCTACATCTGCAAGCAGCGGTACACCGAGGTCGACTACTTCTACCACCAGCTCTGCCAGGACTGCGCCGCCGAGAACCGCGCCCGCCGCGAGGCCCGCGCCGACCTCACCGGCAAGCGCGCCCTGCTCACCGGCGGCCGCGCCAAGATCGGCATGTACATCGCGCTGATGCTGCTGCGCGACGGCGCCCACACCACGATCACCACCCGGTTCCCCAAGGACGCCATCCGCCGCTTCAAGGCGATGGACGACTCCGCGGACTGGCTGCACCGCCTGGAGGTCGTCGGCATCGACCTGCGCGACCCGGCCCAGGCGGTCGCCCTCGCCGACCAGGTCAGCGAGGCCGGCCCGCTGGACATCCTGATCAACAACGCGACGCAGACCGTACGCCGCCTGCCCTCGGCCTACGCCGCGCTGGTCGACGGCGAGAGCGCCCCGCTGCCCGCCGGTGAGCTGCCCGCCCACCAGGTCATCGGCGCCTTCAACTCCGGCGCGGTCGACGGTCTGGCCGCGCTGCCCGTCGGCACCAGCGGCCTGGAGGCCCAGAAGGTCGCCGACCTCGCCCTGGTCGCGGGCAACGCGAGCGTCGCCCGGCACCTGGACGGCACCGCCATCGACGCGGGCGGCCTGCTGCCCGATGTGGTCGACACCAACACCTGGGTGCAGTCCATCGAGCAGATCTCCCCGGTGGAGCTGCTGGAGACCCAGCTGTGCAACTACACGGCGCCGTTCATCCTGATCAGCAAGCTCCGCCCGGCCATGGCCGCCGCCGCGAAGCAGGCCGCCAACGGCCGCGCCTACGTCGTGAACGTCTCCGCGATGGAGGGCGTCTTCGCCCGCGGCTACAAGGGCGCCGGTCACCCCAACACCAACGCGGCCAAGGCCGCCATGAACATGGTGACCCGGACCAGCGGCCAGGAGATGTTCGACACCGACCGCATCCTGATGACCTCGGTCGACACCGGCTGGATCACCGACGAGCGCCCGCACTACGACAAGCTCCGCCTGGCCGAGGCGGGCTTCCACGCCCCGCTGGACCTGGTCGACGGCGCGGCCCGCGTGTACGACCCGATCGTGCGCGGCGAGCAGGGCGAGGATCTGTACGGCGTCTTCATGAAGGACTACGCGCCCGGCAAGTGGTGACGTAACCGCCCCCCGTACCTGACGGCGCGGCACCGGACCCCTCGGTCCGGTGCCGCGCCGTCGTATGACGGGGCATCGGCCGGGCAGACGGACAAGTAGGCCAAGTGGGTGAACCGACGGCCCCCGCAGGGGATGCGCTTTGCGGTAAACGGCCCCATATTAAGGGGGATTGAGGGGGCAGCGAGTGAGCGGAAGTTACGTCTTGTTTGCATTCCCTATCGAGCGCGGGTCCGCTCATTTGGTTAATCTGGAGGTCCGGGACGCCCCCCAGGGTGATCCGACACATAAGGAGTGCGCGGTGACACCGGAGAAGACGACCAGCGAACAGGGCCCCGACGAACGTACGGAGCGATCCCGCCGCAGGCCCGGAGAACTCGGCAGCCTGGACGTGTGGGCCCGCTCCGCCCCGATCCGCCTGGCGGGCTACGAGGACGACCTCGCCGAGCCCCACATCCTGCCCAGCGTGGACTGACCCCTTCCGCCTCCCGTGACCGTCGGGCGCATGGGCGTGACAGACTCACGCCCATGCTGATCAGAGAAGCCGTGGCCGGTGACTGGCCCCGGATATGGCCCGTCTGGCACCGCATCGTCGCCGCCGGTGACACCTACGGCTGGGACCCCGGCACCCCCGAGGAAGCCGCCCGCGCCCTCTGGATGAGCCCCGCCAAACGGGTCTACGTGGCCGAGGACGCCGACGGCACCCTCCTCGGCACGGCCTACCTCACCGCGAACTACGGCGGCGCCGCCTCCCACGTGGCCAACGCCGGTTTCATGGTCGACCCCGACCACGGCGGCCGGGGCGTCGGCCGGGCGCTCGCCGAGCACCTCCTCGCCGAGGCGAAGGCCCAGGGCTACCGCGCGATGGTCTTCAACGCCGTCGTCGAGACCAACCCCGCCGTCCGCCTCTGGACCTCCCTCGGCTTCACCGTCCTCGGCACGATCCCGGCCGCCTTCGACCACCCCCGCGACGGGCTGGTCGGGCTGCACATCATGCACAAGGCGCTTTAGGGCCTGTCCGGCGGATCTTGAGCGAGCGGTTTGTTGCGTCCGCCCGCCTGTTGCGCTGTCAGCTCCGTTCGCTAAGGTCTGCAGCCATGATCGAGAGCAAGACCGAGGCTTGGCCGGAACCTCCCCTCGCCGGCACCGAGGCCGCAGCGATTCTCGGCGCCCTCGAACGTCAGCGCGCCACCCTGGCCTGGAAGTGCTCCGGTCTGGACGCCGCGGGCCTGCGGGCCACGCTCGGCACGTCCACCGTCACCCTGGGCGGCCTCCTCAAGCACCTGGCACACGTGGAGGACAGCCACTTCGCCCGGCTCTGGCTCGGCTCCCCCGTCGGGGCCCCTTGGGACGGCGTCGACTGGTACAGCACCCCCGACTGGGACTATCGCTCCGCCGCGGAGGACACCCCCGATCAGCTGCGCGTTCTCTGGCAGGAATCGGTTGCCCGTTCACGTGCCATCGTCGACGAGGCGCTCAGTGCGGGCGGGCTGGACCAACTCGGTGCCTATACCACTCGTAGCGGCGAACGCCCCAACCTCCGCCGCATCCTCCTCGACCTCATCGAGGAGTACGCCCGCCATGCCGGTCACGCCGACCTCATCCGTGAATCCGTCGACGGGCTCACGGGCGAGGACCCGCCGAGGTGAACTGAACTATGGCGTGGAGCGTTGGTCGGCCTTCATCAAGCTCACTCTGCCGAGGGCGAGTTCCTGCCGGGCGATCACGGCCGGAGCCATAAACGGATGGCGGCGGTGGGGGCGGTGCCGTGGAAGACGTAGGGTCGCTTGTCGTATCGGGTGGCGACGGCCCGGGAGTTCTTGAGCCGGTTGATCGTGCGCTCGACCTCGTTGCGGCGTGAGCTGTATGCCTTATCGCCGCCCAGGTGATCCGGCCGGGTGCGTGGCCGTCCGCCCTGCGGGCGGGGCACTCGGATCCGTTGGAGGACCTCGATCATCTGCGGGGCGTCGCCCCACTGGCCGGGCGTGAGGAGGAAGGCCATCGGTCGGCATCCGCCTTCACCGGCGAGGTGGATCTTGCAGGTCAGGCTACCCCGGGACCGTCCGAGTCCTTCGTCGGGGCGGTGGTGCCGGGGCGTTGTCCTTTTTTCGGGACACGCGGCTTCTTCTTCCGGGCCCCGGCCGCGTGCTGATGAGCCCGGCGGGACGTCGAGTCGACGCTGACCATGCTCCAGTCGATCCGGCCCGCGAGGTCGGCGTCCGCCTGGACGGCACACAGGATCCGGTCCCACGTGCCGTCCGCCGACCAGCGCCGATGCCGTTCATAAACGGTCTTCCAGCTGCCGAAACGCTCGGGAAGGTCCCGCCATGGTATGCCCGTTCGGACCCTGAACAGGATCCCATTAATCACCCTGCGGTGATCGTTCCACCGCCCGCCACGTCGTCCGAACGTCGGCAGGTACGGTTTCCAGCCGAGCCCACTCCGCATTCGTCAGATCACCCCGCCCCATGCCGAGAACAACGAGCCATCCATCCGACAGTCACATGATCCGCCGGACAGTTCCTAGGTGTCATGCGTGCGTGAGTGGGTGCAGTAGGTAGGAGCGGTGACTCCGAGATCTTCGCGCGTGCGTTCGTATCGACGAGGGTGGCGGCGGGGATGGCCGCCATCAGGGTATTCGTACGGCCACCGGGCGATCTCCCAGGCTTGGCGTTCTTGATGGCGATGCGGCGGCAGGGATAGACGGGGCAGCACACGAGCGCTGTCAGGCCCAGCCTGTTGTGCATACGGGCGCCGGAGGCGCCGACTGACAGTCGAGGGTCTATCAGAGGGTACCGCGCGGTCCAGACGCCGACGGCGCAACCACTGTCAACTCGTCCTTAGGCGGCCGCCATCGCAAGCTGCTTCAGGTGCCACGTCCGTGCGGTATCCCTGCCTCCGGCGGACATGTGACTTATGTTGGAGACTGCCCGCCGGAACAAGATCCACAGTTCCGGCAGGCGTTAACCGCAGCCAGACAAGACACGCAAGCTTTGATGAACAGTTAGATCGTCACCGTACGCACTACAGATCGGATCCGCTTCGGGTGTCAAAGGTGTGAGGGCAACGCAGGCTGGCAATCCGCACGGCCAGGAAGCACACACTTGTTGCGGTGTTGAGCCAGTGGCCTGACTGGTCTAGGAGCAGCAGTTGCCCGGTGGGCCCGACGGCAGTTTCGAGCGCCTCAATCACGCAGATCGGACACGGGCGGATTGTGCGCGCGCGACGCGGCCGGGTAAGGCGCGGTTTGCGTCGGTGTCGCCACGGCGAGAGATTTATTGCGGCCTCCTTGAAGTTGAGGATGAGAGGAGCCCCCGTCCATGGCCGTGTGGTCACTGAGCCGGGCCCCATGCCGTTCGACAGACTGTCGAGCGGCATGGTGACGACGTTCCTGAGTCACCGGCTACGTCGGGCATGAGTTGCAATTGCATTATGCCTATCCGAGGCGAAGTCTTGTTATTGTTGTCAACAACTGACTGATATCCCTGCCTCTCAGGCTGAAGGCTTCTTAGATTGGCGCATCGTGCCTCTAATTTGACGGAAAATCCAAGCGTGGCGGTGTGCGCGTGGAGCTCGCCGTAGGAGGCGGTGGAAAGTGTGGTTGACACGCGCTGGTGGCCGGTGTTTACTTGAAGAGGGAATATCTAACTTAAATAGAAAAGCGTGGCAGTTAGTTCCATTCAGAGCGTCGCGGAGGGTGGCCTCTTTCTCGGCTGCCGCGTGGCCGCGCATGGGCACTAGGGTGCCGTCCACGATGAGCGCAGTGTTCATGCGGAACCGTCGGCACGGCAGCAGAGCGAGCAGCGGACCTATTCTGCGGTCTGCTGCGGACTTCGAAATTCCGAACAGAAGGGCGAGTTGGTACCGTCAAGCTGGTGCGCTAGTAGGCCGCGACAAGAAGGACGCGATCCTCCAAGAGCAAGCTCCACGGCCGGCTTCGCCGGACCCTGTCCGCCCCCTCGCGTAGCACGACGGTCACGAGCTTGCCAAAGCTACGCAATCTCGGTCCGGTGAAGTTGGCCCATCGAGGACGTCACCGACGCCTTGACCAAAAAGCCATCGCAAGGTGGTCTTACCTACCAGTGAGGCGGTTGCCCAGCCGGTCCGCCTGCTCTGCACGACGTGGACCAGTGCCTCCGCGAAGGTCGAACCCAAGGGTCAAAGGACATCCGGCCCCGCGGCGATGACGCGCCCGCTGCATGCGATGTACCACGTGAACGGGACTGACCACTTGCGCACGGGCCGGGCAGCTCTCAATCGTCAGATCGCCGAGCTCGGCCCAGATCCTGACCACCGCGTCGTTGAGCCTGGACCCAGCCGCTGTCAGTTACTGCGTTCAGTCCCCAGTGGTGACGGTGCGACTTGTTGTTCAGTCGGCAATACGCAGTGCGCCATGCATAGGCGGACCGCACTCCATCAGCGACTCACTGACGCGTTCTATGCGTGCTCTCCTCCCCTCGTCCGAGCCTGTTGCCCGAAGTCCGCCGCAAATCCCCGCCAGCAGGCAGGCCCTGCTCGTGGACGACACGGAGACAATTTTTGGCACGACCTTTAGGGACTGAAAGCGGCTTTTCGCCGTTTTCCTTGGGGTGGTCGTGCACACATCCTCGGACTGACTGATACAGGTGTGGGCTGAAAGCTTCAAGCGCCCGGGCCGGAAGTGAACAAGGTCATTGCTGACCAGTTGGCGTTTCCAACATTTACTTTGCCTTTATGCAAATGCTCTGATCGTGTGGGTGCCGCCATCAGTAACGGTAGCTCGCCAGTAAGTCCTGCAATCGCCGCCTGGTCGCGTGAGGTCCCAGTGACTGTGTGGCAACTGCGTCAAACTCCTTCACGCGTCGATCAACCATTTTCTTGTCTTCAATGACCAAGCCCCCGTCATACCCCTCCGCGAAGGCAATCGTCGGGAGGTGGCCTGCAAAGTCGAAGATGGTGGTGGGAGCCAGTTCAACGTGCACGTCGTAGTTGTGGAGTGGGACGAGGCGGAGCTGGACACGGGGATCACATGTCAATGTAATCAAGTGCTTCAGTTGCTCACGCATGATCTCCGGTGATCCGACGGGACGCGCCAGGACCGACTCGTCTACGACACAGAGCAACTTCTTGTCCGATGCTTCGACAAACCGCTCTTGGCGCGCAGTGCGAAATCGGATTAGGTCGTCGTAAGCGCCCTCTGAGGCGCGGCCTCGCTCGATCAGCGCGCGAGCGTACTCGGGTGTCTGCAGCAGACCGTGCAAGTAAGTGAGTTGATAAGATCTGATGCTAACGGCCATGTCTTCGAAACTGACGACGGCCTGCAGATACTGGGGCGTGACTGCTGCCCAGGGCTGCCACCAGGGAGATTGCTGAGCAGCTGTAGCGAGCTGGCGGAGCTGCGTCTGTTCTTCTGGATCTGTGATCTTGTACATCTCAATGAACTTCAGCAGGTCCTGTGCCTTCGCGGAAATAGTGCCGGACTCGATCCGACTCAACTTCGAGGGTGAGCCCGCCATTTGTCTGGCAACCTCTCCTGCGCTCAAGCCGGCAGCCTCTCGGTGAAGGCGTAGGGCGTTGCCCAGCATCATCCTTGCCGCACGCGGGGCAGTCTCGTTCCGAAGGTAGCGGACCGTTCCCCTGCGCCCCGTCTTGGGGTCGCAGCCATCGTCAAGCTCCGCGGCGATGGGCAACTTCTCGGCCACCGGTACTCCTTGAACCCTCGGACTTAGCGTGATGCCTCAATCACATATGGTGCCCGCTTCTGCTTTCCCCGGAGACGGAATCAAGGAAAGTTGTTACATCGCAGGCCGGTGGGCGATCTTCGGCGAGGTCTGCCTGCTGTCAATCAGTGCGGGGTTGTGAGCCGACACGACTCGCCGTCGCGGAGATGGCGAGGTACGACTCATCGAACGGTTGCGGGGAGTGTCGACGGTTGTGCCCAGTGATCTTGGTCGGCTTGGTGCGCGAGGTCCACGCTTGCCTTCATCGAGGGAGTAGTTGTCCTCATCCGCTACCGAGACCCATCAAGCCTGAGGAAACCGCATGCCGGTTACTCAGCCCAGCGGAGCCGTCCGTGCCCAGGGCCGCAACCGCTCCAGGTCCTCCGCCACCGCCAGCAGGTCCGCCTCCGTGCCCGGGCGGCCCACCAGTTGGACCGCGGCCGGGGCGCCGCTCGGGAGGGCGCCGAAGGGGACCGACATCGCGGGCCAGCCGGTCAGGTTCCAGACCGGGGTGAAGGGTGAAGTGGCCGTGTTCACCGCGATGTTGGCGGCCCAGCTCCGCTCGTGCCAGGGCGCGGCGGCGGGGGCGCGGCGGGCCAGTGCCGGGGTGAGCAGCACGTCGTACTCGGTGAGGAACGGCAGCAGGCGGGCGCGCAGCCGGTCGCGGGCCGTGCCGGTGCGTACCGAACGGACGAAGCGGCGGCCCACGGCCGCGTGCGTGCGGGTGCGCGAGGCCAGCCGGGCCGGGTCCAGCTCGGCCGAGTCCACCGCCGTACCCGCCGTCCAGGTCCGCAGCGCGGTCAGGCCGAGGTCGAGGGGGTAGGGCGGCTCGGCCCGCCGTACGGTGTGCCCGGCGCCGTTCAGCAGGCCCGCCGCCTCCCGGACCGCCGTGCGGAACGGCTCGGTCACGGGCACACCGGCCAGCGGGCTGCGTACCGCGGCCGCGATCCGGCGGGGGGTGCGCTCGGCGGACGCCGGGAACGCGGTCTCCGCGAGGACGCCGAGCATCAGCCGCAGATCCTCGACCGTGGTGGCCAGCGGGCCGTTCTCCGACATGCCGAACCAGTCGCCGTGACCGATGTCGGCCGGAACCACCCCGTGACCCGGCTTCAGCGTGACCAGACCGCAGGCCGCCGCCGGGATGCGCAGCGAGCCCATGCCGTCGTTGCCCAGCGCCAGCGGGACCAGACCGGCCGCGACCGCCGCCGCGCTGCCCCCGGACGAACCGCCCGCCGTGCGGGTGAGGTCCCACGGACTGCGGGCCGTGCCGTACACGCCCTCGGTGGTGCCGAATACGCACAGCTCGGGCACGTTGGTCAGACCGACCACCACCGCGCCCGCCGCGCGCAGCCGGGCCACGGTCACATGGTCCTCGGCGGCCGGGGTGTCCGGGGTCGCGGCCGAGCCGTTGCGGGTGGACTCGCCGCGCACGCCGAGGTTGTCCTTCACCGCCACCGGCACGCCCGCCAGCGGGAGTTCGGCCAGGTCGGGGCGGGCGCCGACCTCGTCCGCCTCCGCCAGCGCCGCTTCCGCGCGCACGGCACGGAACGCGCCGACCCGGCCGTCCAGTTCCGCGATCCGCGCGAGATGCTCCGCCACCACCTCCCGGGGGGTGACCCGCTTCTCGCGGACGGCGGCGGCGATCTCGGCGGCCGTACGGCCGACCCAGCTGTTCACGTGCACTCCTCGTCGACTCCCGGCGCGCGGACGGCGCGCATGGCAGCACTGTGCCCGCTGACGCGCCCCACGTCGAGAGGGGGCGGATCACCTCGGTTCACCTGGTGGTGAGCCGGGTCGGCCGCAGGAAGTCCCGGACGTAGGCGCGTTCCCAGCAGGCGCCCGTCTCCCGCAGCTCCTGCCAGGTGGTGAAGCGGTACCGGAAGAGGCGGGCGCGGATGTAGCGGGGCGGGGCGCCGGGCGGGAAGGGGGAGCGGCGCAGCAGACGCAGGGTGTCGCGGTCGTCCGCCAACAGCCGCTCCACCAGCTTGCCGAACCAGTCCCCGGCGTACGCGGGCGACAGCGCGGCGAACCACATCAGCCAGTCCAGCCGCAAGTGGTACGGCGCGAACTGGCGCGGCCAGCGCCGGGGATCGCCCGGCTTGCCGTGGAACTCGTACTCCCGCCAGTCGCCGTCCTCGCGCGGCCGCTCGTCGTCGGTGCCCTCGATGACCACCTCGTAACGGACCCGGCTGACGCTGCCGAACGCGCCGTAGGTGTTGACCAGGCGCAGCGGGTCGAACGAGCGGTTCATCACCTGGCGCCGGGAGACCATGTTCAGGACCGGGCGGAAGCTGAGCCCCAGCAGGACCGCACCGACCGCGAGCACCAGCACCTCGTACCAGAGCGGGGCCGCGGGCACGGCGGGTGGATCGGCGGGGAGCCGGAGCGCGGACAGGGCCAGCACGATGGTGATCCAGTTCAGCCAGGAGAAGTTCCCGGAGAGGACCAGCCAGAGCTGGGTCACGATCATCAGGGCGGCGGCCGCCGAGGCGATCGGCTGCGGCGTGAACAGCAGTACGGGGACGACGAGTTGGGTCACGTGGTTGGCGGCCACCTCCACCCGGTGCAGGGGCTTCGGCAAGTGGTGGAAGAACCAGCTCAGCGGGCCGGGCATCGGCTGCGTCTCGTGGTGGTAGTCCAGACAGGTCAGCTTCCGCCAGCAGGTATCTCCGCGCAGCTTGATCAGCCCCGCGCCGAACTCCACCCGGAACAGCACCCAGCGCAGCAGGAACAGCACCACCACGGGCGGCGCCACCTCGTCGTTGCCCAGGAACGCCGCGAGGAAGCCGACCTCCAGCAGCAGCGTCTCCCAGCCGAACGCGTACCAGGTCTGCCCCACGTTCACGATCGACAGGTACAGCGCCCACGGCACCAGCCACAGCAGAATCCCGGCCCACAGCGGCAGCAGCGAGTCCGCCCCCGCCAGCAGCGCCGCCGACACCGCGCAGCCCGCCCAGGCGCACCCGGCGAAGAACCGGTCCGAGTAGTACGCGTGGAAGACGCTGGGCGACTCCCGGAAGCGCGTCCGCGCGGTGTACCTCGGCACCGGCAGCATCCCGCGCTCACCCAGCAGCGGCCGGAACTGGCGGGCCGCGGCCAGGAACGCCACCAGATAGAGCGCGGCCAGCCCGCGCTGGAGCAGCAGGCGGCTCAGCCAGTAGTCGGGGGCGGTGAACCACTCCATCGCGCTCGCGCTCCTGCCTCCACGGCGGTCGCCCGGCCGGGGCCGCTCCCCACCCGTCGCACCCGCCCGACCTTCCGTGTACCGCGCCGCCCGGCCCGCGTAACCCGGCCCGCATAACCCGTACGGGCCGGGCGGCCACACCCTGCCACGCCCCACTCGAAGATTCGGACATTTGCTGGCAAGGTGGCCCCATGGCTGATCGGGGTGCGAGTGCCCTGTCACTCCCGGAGAACCGGCCCGCCGCCCCGGACACGATCCTGGCGCTCAACCACATGGGCAGCTTCGACTGGGACCTGGACGCGGGCCTGTTCCACATGGACGCCCGGGCCCACGAGATCTTCGACCTGCTCCCCGAGGAGTACGACGGCCGGGCCACCTCCCTCGCCGTCCGGGTCCCCCCGCCGGACGCGGCCCGGCTGGACGCGGCGGTCGCCCGCGCCATCAAGGACGGCAGCGAGACCTACGGCGCCTACTTCCGCGTCCGCCGCCGCGACGGCACCACCCGCTGGACCCACAGCCAGGGCGCCATCCGCCGCGACGGCACCGGCCGCCCCCGCCGCGTCGTCGGCCTGGTCCGCGACGCCACCCGGGAACTCGCCGACAGCCCCGCCCGCGCCCCGCGCACCGCGCAGGAGGAGGCGTTCCGGCAGCAGACCAGCATCGTGGAGGCCATCTCCGCCGCGCTCGCCCACGCCCGCAGCGTCCAGGACGTCATCGACGTCCTCAAGGACACCCACGGCATCCGCCACCTCGGCGCGGCCAGCGTCGTCATCGGACTGGTGGAGGCGGGCCGCATCCGGCTGGTCGCGGAGGGCCCCACCGAGAGCTTCGTGCCCGGCACCCGCATCACCCGGATCGACGAGCCCTACCCGATGAGCGAGGTCGTGCGCACCCTCGTCCCCCGCTTCATCGAGTCGCCCGAGGAGTTCGCCGAGGACTACCCGATCCTCTGGCCGCACATCACCGAGCTGCACATCACCTCCGCCGCCTACCTCCCGCTGATCGCCCAGGCCCGCCCGCTCGGCGCCATGGGCCTGCTCTACAGCGACCGGCGCGGCTTCTCCACCGAGGAACGCGCCGTCCTGGTCGCCCTCGGCAGCAGCATCGCCCAGAGCCTGCAGCGCGCCATGCTCTACGAGCAGGAGAAGGACCTCGCCCAGGGCCTCCAGCAGGCGATGCTGCCCCGCACCATCCCCAGCGTCCGGGGCGCCGACGTGGCCGTGCGCTACCGCGCCGCCGCCCTCGGCCGGGACATCGGCGGCGACTGGTACGACCTCATCCCGCTGCCCGGGGGCCGGGTCGGCGCCGTCATCGGGGACGTCCAGGGCCACGACACCCACGCCGCCGCCGTCATGGGCCAGCTCCGGATCGTGCTGCGCGCCTACGCCGCCGAGGGGCATACCCCGGCCACCGTGATGGCCCGCGCCTCCGTCTTCCTCGACGAACTCGACACCGACCGCTTCGCCACCTGCCTGTACGCCCAGGCCGACCTCTCCACCGGCGTGGTCCAGGTCGTCCGCGCCGGTCACCTCGACCCTCTGCTCCGGGACACCGACGGCACCACCCGGCGCGTCGACGTCGACGGCGGGCTGCCGCTCGGCCTGTCCGCCGAGTTCGGCCGGCTGGAGTACCCCGTCGCCACCCTGGAACTGGACCCCGGGCACACCCTGCTGCTGTGCACCGACGGCCTGGTCGAGCAGCCCGGCACCGACCTCGACGACGGCATGCGGGACCTCGCGGAGGTCTTCGCCGCGGGCCCCGACGACGTACGCGAACTCGCCGGACGCCTGATCGCCATGGCCGAGGAACGCGGCGGCGAGGACGACGTAGCGCTGCTCCTGCTGCGCCGCCGGGAACCCGAGGAGCCCCGGGCACACAGCCGACTCCGCCAGCACGTCGCCCCCGGCGACCCCGAGGCACTCACCCGCGCCCGGCACCAGATCGGCGCCGAGGTGCGGGCCTGGGGCGCCGGGGAGCGCGCCGACGAGATCGAACTCGTCGCCGACGAGCTGATCACCAACGCGCTGATGCACACCGAGGGCTCGGCCACCGTCACCCTGCGCCTGCTGACCGGCGCCGAGCGGCGGCTGCGCGTCGAGGTGGAGGACTCCTCCAGCGCGCTGCCCCGCCGCCGCGAACCGCAGGACGACGGCGTCTCCGGACGCGGACTGCTCCTGGTCGACATGCTGGCCGACGCCTGGGGTGTGGAGGCGCGCGGCGGCGGCAAGGCCGTGTGGTGCGAGTTCCGGACGGGCCCGGACGGCTGACCCCCGCCTGGCACCGCCGCCCGCCGGTGGCACCCTGGACACATGCCGGAACTGCCCGAGGTAGAAGCGCTGAAGGACTTCCTCACCGAGCACCTGGCCGGACGCCGGGTGACCCGCGTGCAGCCGCTCGCCATCAGCGTGCTGAAGACCTACGACCCGCCGGTCACCGCCCTGGAGGGCACCGGGATCACCGCCGTGCGCCGGTACGGCAAGTTCCTGGACCTGCAGAGCGACGGCGGCCTGCATCTCGTCACCCACCTGGCCCGCGCGGGCTGGCTGCACTGGCGCGACAGCGTGCCGGACACCCCGCCGCGCCCCGGCAAGGGACCGCTGGCGCTGCGGGTGGCGCTGGAGGGCGGCGAGGGCTTCGACCTGACCGAGGCGGGCACCCAGAAGCGGCTCGCGGTGTACGTGGTGCGCGACCCGGCCGAGGTGCCGGGGATCGCCCGGCTGGGCCCCGACCCGCTGGCCGACGACTTCGACGAGGAGCGGTTCGCGGGGCTGCTGAAGAGCGAGCGGCGCCAGCTCAAGGGGGCGCTGCGCGACCAGTCCCTGATCGCCGGGGTCGGCAACGCCTACAGCGACGAGATCCTGCACGCCGCGAAGATGTCCCCGTTCAAGCTGGCCGCCTCCCTCACCCCCGAGGAGACCACCCGCCTGTACACCGCGCTGCGCACCACCCTCACCGAGGCGGTCGAGCGCTCGCGGGGGATCGCGGCCGGGCGGCTGAAGGCGGAGAAGAAGAGCGGGCTGCGGGTGCACGGCCGTACCGGCGAGCCCTGCCCGGTGTGCGGGGACACCATCCGCGAGGTCTCCTTCAGCGACTCCTCGCTCCAGTACTGCCCCACCTGCCAGACCGGCGGCAAGCCGCTCGCCGACCGCAGGCTCTCCCGGCTGCTGAAGTGACCCGCGCCGGTCAGCGCGCGGGCAGGGTCACCAGCCGCTCGCCCTTGTCCGTGCGCACCTCGTAGCGGTCGATGTCGTCCGGGTCCAGCGAGGAGCCGGCCGTGGTCGCGGTGGTGCCCTCGTCGTGCGCGCCGACGGTCCAGCCACCGGCCACCTGCTCCGAGCCGTCCCGGCCGACCACGATCAGCCTGCACGAGTGCGGACCGGCGCTGTCCCGCACCTCCAGGCGCAGCCCGCTGCCCCAGCGCTCGCCCTCGGTGGTGACCCGCGCCCACACCCCGGTGCCCGGATCGGTGGCGGCGGTGATCCGGGCGGCGGGCTGCCCGTGCCCGGCGAAGGCCATCACCGCGGGCCCGGCCACCGCCAGCACCACCGAGGCGGCGAGCCCGTAGAGGACTCTGCGCCGCCGGGCGCGGTGGCGTACGGTGATCTCGCCGAGCAGCCGGTCCAGCAGCCGGGGGCCGGGCTGGGCCAACGCGGGCACGAAGGCGGGCGTGGCTTCCCGGTACAGCATCAACTGCCGTGCCGTAGGGCCGAATTCGGTCGCGTCGTGCACGCAGCGGGGGCACTCGGCGAGGTGGTCCTCGAAGCGGAAGGTCTCCGCCTCGTCCAGCACGCCGAGCGCGTACGCGCCGACGGCGCGATGCCTTTCCAGGGACCTCATGCCGAATCCTCGTGCCTATGGGTGCGGGTGGGGTTACGCGGTGCACCCATTGGTACGCACCGGACGGCGGAATGACTCAAGCCGCGCGCAGAAACCCAATGAGGATTCGGAGCGGTCGGGCCCCCGGATTGGTCCGAGTTCCAAGTGGCCCGAAAAAGAACCCGGATCGCGTCGGAGCCCGGTTCAGAACAGATGGATGGCCAGGTGTCCGAGGGGCAGTCCGAGCCGCCAGGCCGGGGTCCACACCTTCGGGCCGTCGTCCTCGCCGTAGGCCGTGCCACCGCCCGGCACCGCGTCCAGGTCGGGCGCGAGCAGTTCGGTCTCCTCGAGCCAGCGCCAGGCGTCCCCCGCGAGCGCCAGGTCCGGATCGGGAGTGCCGGGTGCGGCCGCCTCCGCCGTCAGTTCGGCCATCCGGCCGCCGACCCACTCCCGCCACGGCTGGTCGTACGCCGTCAGCGACAGCCAGTTCTCCAGCTGGGAGATGACCCGGACCCCGGAGAGCTCGCCCTCGGTGTCGGACAGGAAGACGGTGAGCGCCAGCGCGTCCCGCCCCGCCCGGAACTCGAAGGACGTCGGTGGCATCAGATCGCCGGTGCGGAGCAACTCGTCCGCGATGTACTCGGCGTAGAACCAGGCCATGGGGACGGTGAGTTCACCGCCACCGGCGCCGTTCGTACTTTCGTGACCTCTGTGGAGCATCCCTGCCTGCCTTCCTCCGGTGCGTGCGCGTCGCCCGAACCCGGCCCCCCGCCCGGAACACGGATGAGGACAGCTCATGACCCCGACGGGGGTCACGGCAAGGCGCTTTACCGAGGCTTGACCAGGCGCCCGGTTTCACCGCAGGTCAGTCGCGTATCCCGGAAGAACCTGGCGCAGGGCACGCAGCGCGTAGTACGCGCGGGACTTCACGGTACCGGGTGGAATGCCCAGGATCTCGGCGGCCTCCGCCACACTCGCCCCGCGGAAGTACACGAGTACCAGCACGTCACGGTGGTGCGGAGTGAGTGTCTTCACAGCCTCGCGCACATCGAGCGCGGCGGCGGCCCGCTCGGCGTGGTCGGCGGTCACCCGAGCGGTCTCCGGGACCTCGTCCACCACCTCCGGCGGCCGGGCCCGCCGCGCCCGCCGTGCGTCTATGGCGAGACGCCGGGCGACGGTCAGCAGCCACGGGCGGGCCGAGGCGAAGTTCTCGGCGCGCAGCGCCTCCGGGTGCTGCCAGGCCCGTACGAGGGTCTCCTGCACCAGATCCTCGGCACGCTGACGGTCCCCGTCGCTCAGCCGCAGCAGCAGCGCGAAGAGGGGCCGCCCGTGCTCCCGCGCCAGCGCGGCGAGTTCGTGCTCGGCGGTCGTCGTCCCTGGGGCAGTGGTCCCGGCCGTCATGGCCGTATGGCAGCGCAGCCCGCCGCCCGGCGACACCCTGCGCGCACGCCGGTGCGACGGGCGGTCGGCAGGGCGCGACGAGCGGTCGGACGAACGGTCACCAAGGGCGCCGACAGCACCGGATGGGCTAGGCCCTGTTTGCGAGGGGGGAGAGTTTCATACCCATATGCCCGTCAGAGCTTGTCTGTCAATACGACAAGTCCCCTCCGGCAACCCTGGGGTGAGTTGATGATCGGACGCAGGCATCAGGTGGCCCTCGCGCTGACCGCGGCGCTCGCGGCGTTGGCCGCCTGCCAGAACCAGGACCGGGCCGAGCCCGGCGCCTCCGGGCAGCCCGCGCCGGGCGCCGGGAAGGGCTTCACGCTCGTCGCCGCCGGTGGTGTCCAGCCGTACGCGTCCGCCGTGGACCGGGCGGGCTTCGACGCCTCCGGCGCCGGACACGACTTCCGCCCCATGCTCGCCGGGGCCCGCCCGGCCGTGTCCGGGGCCGACCTGGCGCTGTGTCACCTGGAGCCGGTCCAGGGCGCCGACGGCGACCCGGCCGTCACCGCCCTGCCCCAGCTCGCCCAGGGCCTCGCCGCGACCGGCTACGACAGCTGCTCCACCGCCTCCCCGCAGGCCGACGGCGACGGAGTCACCCGCACCCTGAACGCCCTCGACCAGGCCGGGGTACGGCACGCCGGGACCTCCCGCACCGACACCGAGGCCCGCACGGTCACCCTGCTGCGCGCGGGCACCGCCAAGGTCGCCCACCTGTCGTACGCCTACGACACCACCGGGCAGTCCGGGGCGGTCGACCCGGCCGACGCGGGCCGGATCGCCGCCGCCGCGCGGGCCGCCCGGAAGGCGGGCGCCGACGTGGTCGTGCTCTCCGTGAACTGGGGCTCCGCCTGGCAGGACACCCCCGACGCCGGACAGGTCACCCTCGCCAAGCAGCTCACGGCCGCCAAGACAGCCGGGCGCCCCGACATCGACCTCGTCCTCGGCGACCACGCCCACGTCCCCCAGCCGTTCGAGAAAGTCAACGGCACCTGGGTGGTCTTCGGGCTGGGCGACCAGATCGCGGACGGCGGGGCCGGCGCGGGGGAGTGGCGCGGCAACGAGTCCACCCTCGCCCGCTTCACCTTCGCCCCGCCCGCCAAGCCGGGCGGCCGCTGGGAGGTCCGCAGCGCCGAGTTCCTGCCCCAGGTGTACGACCTCGACGCCGGACGCGTCATCGACATGAACCGCGCCATCGCCGCGGGCGCCGACCTCGCCGCCACCCGCGACCGGGTGGCGCACACCGTGCTCGGCCGGAACGCGACGAAGGCCGGGCTCACCATGGCGCAGTGATCACTCGGCGGGCGCCCGCCGGGCCAGCGCCGAATGCCGGTAGGAGTAGCCGAAGTAGATGACACAGCCGATCAGGAACCAGATGGCGAACCGCACCCAGGTCTGCCACTCCAGGAAGGTGACCAGCCAGAGCGAGAACAGCGCGCCGAGCGCCGGGATGAACGGCATCAGCGGGGTACGGAAGCCGCGCGGCAGGTCCGGCTGCCGGTAGCGCAGCACGATCACCGCCGCGCACACCACCACGAACGCCAGCAGGATGCCGATGTTGGTCAGCTCGGCCGCCTCGCCGATCGGCACGAACCCGGCGATGCAGGCCGCTCCGACGCCCACGATCCACGTCACCCGGGTCGGCACGTGCCGGGTGGGGTGCGTCTTGGCGAACCAGCGCGGCAGCAGCCCGTCGCGGGCCATCGAGAACCAGACGCGGGTCACGCCCAGCATGAAGGTGAACATCACGGTGAGGATGCCGATGATCGCGCCCACCGCGATCACGTCGGCAAGACCGCCGAGACCCACCGACTTGAAGGCGGAGGAGAAGCCGCTCTCCGGGTCGATGTCCTTGTAGTTCTGCATGCCGGTCAGCACCAGGCAGGCCGCGACGTACAGCACCATCGAGATGATCAGCGAGTAGATGATCGCCTTCGGCATGTGCCGCTGGGCGTCCTTGGACTCCTCGGCCGCCGTCGACATCGCGTCGTAGCCGAACACCGCGAAGAACACGGTGGCCGCGCCGGTGAAGGTGCCACTGATGCCGAAGGGGAAGAAGGGGTGGTAGTTCGCGGTGCTGATGTGGAAGAAGCCCACCGCGATCACCAGCAGCACCACCAGCACCTTCAGCGCCACCACGAACGTCTCGAACCGGGCCGCGCTCTTCATGCCCTGGTTCAGCAGCCATGCGATCAGCAGGCACAGGATGGCCGCGAACAGGTCGACCCGGTGCCCCGAGCCGGTGCCGGGCGCGCCCAGCATCCACGCGGGCAGGTCCGCGCCCGCCTCCTCGACCAGGAAGCTGAAGTAGCCGGAGATGCCGATGGCGACCACCGCCACGATCGCGGTGTACTCCAGCAGCAGGTCCCAGCCGATGAACCAGCCCACGAACTCGCCGAGCACCGCGTACCCGTAGGTGTACGCCGACCCGGCCTTCGGGATCATGCCCGCGAACTCGGCGTACGACAGCGCCGCGCAGGCGCTCGCCACACCGGCGATCAGGAACGACACCACCACCGCGGGCCCGGCCTTGCCGTTGGCGACCGTGCCCGCGAGCGTGAAGATGCCCGCGCCGATGATGCCGCCCACCCCGATCGCGGTGAGCTGCCACAGGCCGAGCGAGCGGGTCAGACCGCCCTCGCCCGCCTCGGCCTCCTCGATGTGCTCGATGGGTTTGCGACGGAGAATTCCCTCACCCGAACGGATCTGGGCCACACGCCTCACCTCTTCCCCGACGGCAAACGGCTGACGGCGGATCATGATGGCTCAGGGGCGGCCGGTTCGGAAGACGCCACGCACGGCGGCCCAGCTCCCGGCCCAACCGGTAGGGCCGCGCCGGCCGCGCTGTGGGGGCTGTTCGCCTCGCTCACCGGTCCGCGCACCGCCCTCGCCGCGGCCGGGGTGCCGCTCCTGTCGGCCGCTCCCGGCTTGTGGTCCCTCGCTACGGGACGACCGTCACCGGCCAGCGCCCCGCCTTCACCAGCCGGACCGCCACCGACCCGATGATCCGGTGCCCGGCCTGCTCCGAGGCGCCCACCACCACCGCGTCCGCCTTCAGCTCGTCGGCCGCCTGCACCAGCCCGTTGAACGGGTCGCCGCGGAAGGTGTGGAACTCCCAGCGCACGTCGAATATCCCCTTCACCCGCTCCGCCGCCTCCCTGATCTGCGCGATCAGGTCCTCGGCGATCTCGTCCGTGGCCTGCGCCACCGGCACCCCGAGCGCCGCCCCGGCCGCCAGCACCGGCTGTACGTACACCACCGCCAGCAGCGCACCCTGCCGCCGGGCCAGACCGCCCGCGTACGCCGCCGCCCGCAGCGAGGAGTCGGAGCCGTCCACGCCGACGACGATGACCTTGGGACCGTCCGTGCCCCGCTCGAACCGGTGCCGCTCGTGCTCTGCCTGCTGTTCCGTCACGGCGGTGAGGCTATCGGAAGGTGCGGTTCCGTCCAGTGGACGGGCAGGGCGCCCGGCGGGTTCGCGCCGTCACTGCGCCGACCGGGTGGACCGGACCCGCCGCACCGGTGTCGGTGCGGTGCGGCGCGGGGTCGGCGGGCGACTGATGGTTCATGGAGAAGGATCAGTTGTTCACACGGCGCCGGATGCTCCTCGGCTCGGCCGCCGTCCTCGGCGCCGCGGGCGTCGGGGGAGTCCTCATGACGGGCGGCGGCGACCAGGCCGCCCGCACGACCGCCGGCCTCGCCGGGCCACAGGCCCGCCAGGCCCTCAAGCCCTCCGCGTTCCGCCTCCAGCCCCTCATCGGCTCCGGCCCCCCGCACAACGCCCCCGCCCGGCTGAAGGTGCGTCACCAGCCCATCATGCGCATCACCGGCAAGGGCAGGCACATGATGCTCACCTTCGACGACGGCCCCCACCCCGACTACACCCCGCACATCCTGGACACCCTCGCCAAGTACGACGTACGCGCGATGTTCTTCGTGTGCGGGGAGATGGCCGTCGACAACAAGGAGCTCCTGGCCCGCATGGCCGAGGAGGGACATGTGGTCGGCAACCACACCTGGACCCACCCGCTGCTCACCGAGATGGCGCGCGAGGACATCCGCGACGAGATCGAGCGCACCAGCGATGTCATCGAGGACGCCTACGGGGACCGCCCGCAGTGGTTCCGCGCCCCCTACGGCGCCTGGAACCGGGCCACCTTCCAGCTCGGCGCGGAGATGGGCATGGAGCCGATGGCCTGGACCGTCGACACCACCGACTGGATGACCCCCGGCACCGGCACGGTCGTCAAGCGGGTGGAACACGGCGCCGCCCCCGGCGTCGTGATCCTCTCCCACGACGCCGGGGGCGACCGGACGCAGAGCGTCCGCGCGATCCGCGAGTACCTGCCCTATCTGCTCGACCACGGCTACCACCTCACCGTGCCGCCCCGCCGGATGACCTAGGGCCTGTCTTCCGGATCAGGCCGGCTCGGGCCGAGGGCCCCTTCTGGCTGACCCGAGCGCGGTCTGGTGCGTGCAGCTGCAAGGCGGAGGAGGGCGTCGACGCGGAGCGTCGGCAACCGACGACAACGCCGCAGATGTGCGTGCCAGACCCCGCGACCCCGGCAAGATCCGGAAGACAGGCCCTAAGGCCGTGCGCCTTCCGGTCGCGGGGGCTCAGGCTCCCGTGACCAGGCGGGCGAAGACGACCACGTTGCCGTCGTAGCCGTTCTGCTTGGAGAAGCCGCCGCCGCAGGTGATCACCCGCAGCTCCGGGGTGCCCTTGGAGCCGTAGACGCGGTCGCCGGGGAACTTGCTCTTCTCGAACACCTCGACCCCGTACACCTCGAAGACGGCGGTACGGCCGTCCTGCCGGGCCACGTCGATCCGGTCGCCCTTCTTGAGCGCGCCGAGCCCGTAGAAGACGGCGGGTCCCTTGGTGTTGTCGACATGGCCGACGATCACCGAGGTGCCCTTCTCGCCGGGGGAGACCGCGCCGGTGAACCAGCCGGCCAGGTTCGGGTCCTCGGGCGGGGGCGCGCCGACCCAGCCGTCCGCGTCCAGGCCCACCGGGGTGACCGGGGCGTCCACCTGGATCGCCGGGATACGGACCCGGTCCGCGGGCGAGAAGGACAGGCCGACCGGGGCCGAGGCGGGCGCGGCCCCTTCGGCGCTCGGCGACGACCTCACGTCGGGCGCCGGGGCGGCGGCCGCGGCGGGCTGCGGGGGGCCCACGTCGAACTCGCCGGAGCCGTTCCGGATCAGCGCCACACCGGTCAGCAGCACGAGCGCCAGCACGCCCCAGGGGGCGCGTCTCCTGCGCCGCTCCTCCCGTTCGCTCCACTCCGCCAGTTCGGACGCAGACATTCGCCATCCCCTCTCGACGCGGCTGCCACCGCGTCCGTCGCGCATGGGAAAACGCTAAGTCCCGCGCTGGTGGGCGGCGACGGGGCGGCGGGCGAACGGGTGGCGGCCCGGCTTTTCGGTGCGCCATCCGAGTTGCAGTCCGGAGATAATTTCTGACGGGCCGTGACCTGCGGCGATATCCGATTGTGTGGTTGTCGCACGGAAGGTCCACTCACCAGGACGGACCATTCTCGACATGCGGGCGTGTTCCTTGCCCCTGAGGGTTCTGATCGGGAGGTGCTTTCTCGCCGATCGACCGGGGACCGGCCCCGGCGTGCCTCTCGCGGAGGAACACATGCGTAACCAGCGTGCCTTGGCGGTCACGTGCGCCGCGATCGCCGTGCTCGGTATCGCCGCTCCTGTCGCCGTCGCGGACGGCATGGGCAACGGGAACGGCACCACGGGCGTCGCCCCGAACACGGGCATCGTCGTGCCGAACCCCGGTGTCGTCCCGAACACCGGCGTCTTCAACGGGAACGGCAACTTCAACGGGAACTTCAACGGCAACGGCAACGGGCACGGGAACGGCAACTTCAACGGGAACGGGAACGGGAACTTCGGCAACGACGGCAACTTCGGGAACGGCAACGGCAACCGGGGCAACGACAACTTCGGGAACGGCAACGGCAACGGGAACTTCGGCAACGGGAACGGCCGGGGGAACGACAACTTCGGCAACGGGAACGGGAACGGAAACGGCCGGGGCAACGACTTCGGGAACGGCAACGGGAACGGGAACTTCGGGAACGGGAACGGCAACTTCGGCAACGGGCACGAGAACGGCGGCAACGGCAACGGCAACGGTGGCCACGGCGGCGGCGGCAACAACGACGGCAACCTCCGTGACATCAGCGTCTCGCCCAGCGTGCTCCCCGCGGGCGGTCGGCTGACCATCACCGTCCGGGGCTGCCGCGGCGGCACCGTCTCCTCGCGCGCCTTCGGCAGCGCCCGGCTGAACTCGAACGGCAACGACAACTCCCGCGCCGTCGTCACCATCGACCGCAGCGCCCGCCCCGGCCGCTACGACATCACCGTCGACTGCGGCGGCCGCACCCTGACCCGCCCGAACGCCTTCACCGTGCTCGGCGGTGTCAACGGCGGCCTCGGTGGCAGCAGCACCACCGGCGCCACCAAGGCCGACACGGCCATCGGCGGCGGACTCGTCGCCTCGGCCGCGCTCGGCGGCGGCGTCTTCTGGCTGCGCCGCCGCCAGGAGAAGCGCGCCTGAGCACCGCCCGCGTCCTCGCCGACGCGGGACACGCCACCACAGGCCCTCGCCCCACCCCTCGCCGGGCCGGGACGAGGGCCTCCGGCATGTCCTACGCGTGCGGGAACAGGGTGAGGAACGGCTCCGCCGTCACCGCGATGCCCCGGCTGAACGGGGCGTCGAAGTCCCAGATCAGGAACAGCATGAACGCGATGGTGGCCGAGAACAGCCCGGCCAGGACCAGTTCACGCGCGGTGCGCCGGATCTGGAGCGCGAACACCATGCCCACCGTGATCACCGCACCGGAGAGCAGCCCCCACCACACCACGGACGGCATCGTGGCGCCCGTGGAGTCGGCGCGCGCGTTGCGTGCCTGGTCGGCCGCGGCCACCTGGTCCACCAGCGGCTGGTACGCCTGCGCCTCGAAGTCGCTGCGCGGCTGGTAGTCCGTCACGTCCTGACGCACCTTGTCCAGCAGCCGCGACCCCTGCGCGGTGACCTTCCCCTTGTCCGTCATCGACTTCCACTCGGTGTCCACGACGTAGGAGACGTAGGCGTCGACGTCCGCGCGCACCCGGTCCCGCACGTCCACCGGGTAGACCCGGACGCGCTCGGAGACCTCGTGCAGCGCCTGCGCCTCGGCCTGGACCGTGTCCCCGGCCGCGCTGCGCGCCTCCCAGACACCGGCGATGGCCAGGCCCAGGACGATGGCGTACACGACCCCGATCCACATCGTCATGTACTCGATGACGTCCGGGGTCTCACTGGGGTCCTCGTCCTCCGGGGCCCGACGGTGCCGGACGAGGGTGATGATCACCACCACGGCACAGGCCCCCAGCATGGCCAGGACGAGAACGAGCCAATCCGACAACGGATACCTCCAGGGATGGGTGCGGCCGCGTCACCGCGGGCGCAGCGCCGCGACGGCGACGATCGCGGGAATCGTGACGAGCAGGACGTAGCGGACCGGCGAGGTGTGGGAGGGAGCGGTGTGCCGGACGGGGCGGGCGTGGTACGCCGGGTAGCTCACCGGGGTCACGGTCGGCCGGGGGGTGGGCTTCGGCGGGGGAGTGGGTTTCGGTGCCGGCCTCGGCGGTGCGGGTTCGGGCGCCGGGACGGGCGGGGGTGGCGGCGGGGTCGGGCGCGGTGCCGGTGGGGGCGGCGTCGGCCGGACGGGCGGCTTCGGGGCGGGCGGCGGCGTCGGCCGCGGTCGGGGCTTCGGCGGCGGGGGCGGCGGAGCGGGGGTCGGGGTGGGTGTGGGAGTCGGTGTCGGGGTGGGTGTAGGGGGCGGCGGAGTCGGAGTAGGGGGCGGCGTGGAAGTCGGGGTCGGGGTCGGCGTAGGCGTCGGCGGGCACGGTGGCGGGGGTGGCGGAGGGCAGGGCGGGGGACCCGGGTGGTGGCTTCCGGCCACCGCCACGGCCACCGTGCCGTCCGGGCCCGTGGAGGCGTAGGCGCAGGCGTCGGCCGACGCCGGGCCGACCGGGCAGCCGACCACGCTCCACACCACCGCGAGGAGCGCCAACGCCCTCGTGACGACCGCGCATCGGGTTGCTTGGGGACCTTGCACGAGCGAGATCATGGGGGCCGCGCGACGCCCCCGCGACCTTTGATACGAGGATTGGTCCGAAGGAGGGACAACCCGCCCCACCTGGTTTGACGCACCGCACGATCCAGGCCGCCCCGATGGGTACGCCCGTACGCACCGCCACCCTTCCGGCACGCCCCGTCGGACCCCGCCCGAAAGAATTTCGCCGCCCCGTTGAACGCTCCGCCCCCCGCGCCCCGTACCCATGGCCGTGCGGTGACTCATTGGACGCCGCAACAAACTGGCGAAAATGGGGAGTTGAGGATGAAGACCTCCTGGCGGACCGCCGCACTGGTGGCCACGGCCGCTTCGGTGCTGACGCTGACGACGGCGTGCGGTCAGGACACCGCCGCGCCCGTGGGGGCGGCCCAGAACGTGGGAGCGTCGGCCAGTGCCGCGGCCATCGGCACCGGACTCGGCTCGGGCAACGGCTACGGCGCCGACGGCGCCCAGGCCAGCGCCTCCCCGACCCTCGCCGCCCCCGCGGGCAAGCTGACCGTGGCCACCAACCCCCAGCTGGGCAATGTGCTCACCGACGGGTCCGGCCTCACCCTGTACCGGTTCGACAAGGACACGGCCGAGCCGCCGAAGACCAACTGCGACGGCGACTGCGCCACCACCTGGCCCCCGGTCCCCGCCGACGACGCCAACGCCGGTGCCGGTATCGACAAGGCCATGCTCGGCGAGGTCACCCGCGCCGACGGCACCAAGCAGCTCACCATCGGCGGCTGGCCCGCCTACCGCTACGCCAAGGACCTCAACTCCGGCGACGTCAACGGCCAGGGCGTGGGCGGCAAGTGGTTCGCGCTCGCCCCCAACGGCAAGAAGGCGTCCCTGTCCACGCTGCCCGGCCTCTCCGTCCGCAAGGACCCCAAGCTCGGTGACATCGTCGTCGACAAGAACGGCCGCACGGTCTACCGCTTCCTCAAGGACAAGGCATGGCCGAAGTCCGTCTCCAACTGCGTCGGGGCCTGCCTGGAGAAGTGGCCCGCGGTCGCGCCGGTGAGCTCCGACGACACCCAGGGCGTGAAGAAGAAGGGCCTGATGCCCTTCACCCGCCCGGACGGCGTCAAGCAGATGTCCGTCAACTGCTGGCCGATCTACACCTTCTCCGGCGACAAGGTCCCCGGTGACACCAACGGCCAGGGCGTGGGCGGCACTTGGTACGCCGTCTCGCCGGAGGGCAAGCCGATCGGCGCACCCGCCGAGTAAGGCACCGTCCGGCCGAAGGGCCCGTATCGTCCGTGTCACGCGGAGGGTACGGGCCCTCACCCGTGCGCCGGGACGGTCACCCAGCGGGGTCGGACGGATGCTTTCCGCAGGCGGTGACCGGGAACGGATGGTCAATTTCCGTTTCGGGTCGCCCCTTTGGCGGGCGATCAGTAGCCTCAGCTCCGACACCGGCTCAACCCGTCCCCGTCGCCTACGCCTTGGAGTGATACATGGAGCGCCCCGCCTGGGCCCCCCGGAGCATCGACATCTCGGTGCCGAGCGTCTCGCGCATGTACGACTACTACCTGGGCGGATCGCACAACTTCGAGGTCGACCGGGAAGCGGCCCGCAAGGCGATGGAGTTCCTCCCCGGCCTGCCCAAGATCATGCAGGCCAACCGGGCGTTCCTGCGCCGGGCGGTGCGCTTCGCCGCCGAGCAGGGCATCGACCAGTTCCTCGACATCGGCTCCGGCATCCCCACCTTCGGCAACGTCCACGAGATAGCCCAGGGGGCCCGGCCCGGCGCGCACGTCGTCTACGTCGACCACGACCCCGTGGCCGTCGCGCACAGCCGGTCGGTGCTCGAGGGCAACGCGGACGCGGACGTCGTCGCCGCCGATCTGCGCAAGCCGCAGGAGATCCTCACCAGCCCCGAGGTGGCCCGGCTGATCGACCTCGACCGGCCGGTGGCCCTGCTGCTCGTGGCCGTCCTGCACTTCCTGGAGGACACCGACGAACCCCACCGCGCGGTGGCCGAACTGCGCGCCGCGCTCGCGCCGGGCAGCCTGCTGATCCTCACCCACGCCTCCTACGAGGGCATCCCGCTGCCGGAGGAGCGCGCCGAGGGCGCGGTGGACGTGTACCGGGACATCCGCACCCCGCTGGTCATGCGCCCGCGGGAGGAGATCGCCCGCTTCTTCGACGGCTTCGAGCTGCTCGATCCCGGACTCGTCCATCTCCCGGACTGGCGCCCGGAGTCGGCGCCGGAGGACGAGGACGACTTCGCGTTCTCCGGGTTCGCCGGCGTGGGGCGTACGGCGTGAGCGCGGAGCCGGACGGCCCGGAGGGCAGAGTGCGGCGGCTGACGACGATATGGAGCCGGGCCGTCTACCCCGTCACCTCCACGTCGCTCACCCGCGCCGGGTTCGAGGAGCTGCTGCTCCCGCTCGCCCACCGCCTCAGCCGGGCCCTGCGGGCCCACAGCTTCGACGCCGGGGAGGCCAGGGCGGTCGGTGCCGCGCTGGTCGACGCGCACGGCACCGACCCCGAGGTGCTCGCCCGCACCCTGGACTGCGTCGACGCCTACCTCGTGCTGTACTGCGGCGACGACAGCCCGCAGGACCAACTCCGCATGCGCTCCTCGCGACTGCAGCACGCCATGGCCGCCGGGTACGCCCAGGCGCTGCGCGAGCGCACCCTCGCCGAGCAGGAGTCCATCGCGCAGGCCGCGCTGCGCGCCCAGGGCGTGGTCGCCGAGGCGCTGCACGCCAGCGAGGCCCGCTTCCGCGCGGTGTTCGAGGGCGCCGCGATCGGTATCGGCATCGCCGACCTCGACGGCAACGTCCTCCAGGTCAACGGCGCCCTCCAGCGCATGTTCGGCGTCTCCGAGACCATGATGCGCGGCCGGAAGGTCCGGGACTGGACCCACCCCGAGGACGCGCCCCAGACCTGGCGGCTCTACGAGGAACTGGTCCGCGGCGAACGCGACCACTACCACGTGGAGAAGGCGTTCAACCGGACCGACGGTACCGCCCTGTGGACCAACCTCACGGTGTCCCTGCTCCGGGACGCAGACGGCACCCCGCAGTACCAGCTGGCGCTGATGGAGGACACCACCGAGCGCCGCCTGCTCCATCTGCGGCTGCGCTACGAGGCCACCCACGACGCCCTCACCGGGCTGCCCAACCGCACCCTGTTCTTCGAGCGGCTGGAGAAGGCGCTCGCGGCGGGCGAGGGCCAGCGCTTCGGTCTGTGCTACCTGGACCTCGACGGCTTCAAGGCCATCAACGACAGCCTCGGCCACGCGGCGGGCGACCGGCTGCTGGTGGAGGTCGCCGACCGGCTCCAGTCCTGCACCACCGCGTCCGGCGAGATGGTCGCCCGCCTCGGCGGCGACGAGTTCGTGGCCCTCACCACCGGCCGCGACACCGAGCGCGGGGTGGAGGAGCTGGCCGAACGCATCAGCAACGCCCTGCTCACCCCGGTCGGCATCGACGGCCGCGACCTGCTGGTACGCGGCAGCCTCGGCATCGTGGAGGGCCCGGCGGGGGAGCGTACGGCGGCGGAGGTGCTGCGCAGCGCCGACATCACGATGTACCGGGCCAAGTCGGCGGGCGGCAACCGGGCCGAGCTGGCCGACCCGGAGGCGGACGCCCGCGCGATCACCCGGCACGGTCTCACCACCGCCCTGCCGAGCGCGCTGGAACGCGGCGAGTTCTTCATCGAGTACCAGCCCTTGGTCCAGCTCGGCGACGGCACCGTGAGCGGTGCGGAAGCCCTGGTCCGCTGGCTGCACCCGCAGCACGGGGTGCTCGGCCCGGACCGCTTCATCCCGCTCGCCGAGCACACCGGGCTGATCGTCCCGCTGGGCCGGTGGGTCCTTGAGGAATCGATCCGGCAGGCCCGTGCCTGGCGGGAGAAACAGGACGGGAGCGCGGCGGGCCCGCTGCGGATCAACGTCAACCTCTCCCCGTGCCAGCTCACCCACCCCGGCCTGGTGCAGGACACCGTCGACATCCTGGAGCGCGCGGGGGTCACGCCGGACGCGCTGTGCCTGGAGGTCACCGAGTCCGCGCTGATCGGCGCCGACGACGGCCTCCTCAAGCCGCTGCGCCGACTGGCCGAGATGGGCGTCGACATAGCCCTGGACGACTTCGGCACCGGCTACTCCAACCTGGCCAACCTCCGCCGCCTGCCGGTCAGCGTGCTCAAACTGGACCGCTCCTTCACCCAGGGCATGCAGCAGTTCCCGGCCGACCCGGTCGACCTCAAGATCGTCGAAGGCATCGTCTCCCTGGCCCACAGCCTGGACCTGGCGGTCACGGTCGAGGGCGTGGAGACCAGCGCCCAGGCGGAACAGCTCCGCCTCCTGGGCTGCGACACCGCCCAGGGCTGGTACTACGCGAGGCCGGGCCCCCCGGAGAACCTGCACACCCTGGCCTTGGCAGACGCGACGAGCTGAGGGAACGGGGGGCGCGGGGAGGTGAGGGGACGGGGTGCGGCCGCGCAGCAGGCCGCACCCCGTCAGGGGCGCGGGGAACTGCGCGACAAGCCCCGACGCACCCGCACCCGCAGAACCACAGCACCAGGCAGACGAACAGCCGCTACCGCTCCAACAGCATCCGCTGCAACTCCTGAGCCCCCCGAGGCGGAGCCACATCACTCCGGTGCGCCAGCGCGATGGTCCGGGACAGCCCCGGCCGGGCGAGGGGAGTCACCCGAAGCCCCCGCCCGGCCCGACTGGCCACCATCCGAGGCACGACAGCCACACCGAGCCCCGCCCGCACGAACCCGAGAACCGCGTCCATCTCACCCCCCTCGACCGCGAACTCCGGCTCGAACCCAGCGGAGCGACACGCGTTGACGGTGAGTTCCCGCAGGTCGTACCCGTACCGGAACATCACCAGCCGCTCGCTCTCGAGGTCGGCGATCTCCACGAAGCGGCGCCCTCCGCCGGGGGCGGGAGCCTCGGGGGAGGACACCACGACCAGGTCCTCCCGCAGCAGCTCGACCGTGGTCAGCGCGGGCGCCGGAGCGGGCAGCGGCAGCACGATCAGGGCGAGGTCCAGCTCCCCCCGGCCCAGCTCCCGGACCAGGTCCCGCGAGCCGCTCTCCTGGACCAGCAGCTGGATGCCCGGATACCGGTCGTGGAAGGCGCGCAGCACGTCCGGCAGCAGCCCCGTACAGAGGCTCGGCGTCGCGCCCAGCCGGACCCGGCCTCGGCGCAGCTGCACCAGTTCCTGCACCTCGTGCCGGGCGGTGTCCGCGTCCGCGAGGATGCGCCGGGCCAGCGGCAGCAGCGCCTCGCCCGCGTCGGTCAGCGCGATGTTGCCCCGCGCCCGGACGAACAGATCCGCGCCCAGCTCCCGCTCCAGCGCCCGGATCTGCTGGGACAGCGAAGGCTGCGCGACATGGACCCGCTCGGCGGCACGGGTGAAGTGCCGAGTCTCGGCCACGGCGACGAAGTACTGGAGCTGCTGGAACTGCACCCCTCCAGGATAGCGAGAGGCTATGGAAACCAGCCGAACCATGTCTTGGACCGATCGGCGGCGCGGTCGTAACGTCCTGTCCATGGCTCTGGCAACGCGGACGGACCGACGGCCGTCGATGGCGCGCACAGTCTGGGACAGC
Organism: Streptomyces sp. NPDC090119; assembly: GCF_044747085.1. Classification (NCBI taxonomy): domain Bacteria; kingdom Bacillati; phylum Actinomycetota; class Actinomycetes; order Kitasatosporales; family Streptomycetaceae; genus Streptomyces; species Streptomyces sp. NPDC090119. The sequence goes on from NZ_JBIVDK010000001.1 coordinate 1,102,253, forward strand.
TCCGTCGGCAAGAAGACCGTGATGGCCGTCAGCGGCATCGTGATGCTGCTGTACCTGGTCGCGCACATGATCGGAAACCTGAAGATCTACTTCGGGGCCGGCGACTTCAACCACTACGCCCACTGGCTGCGCACGGTCGGCGAGCCGTTCATGCACTACGAGTGGACGCTCTGGATCGTGCGGGTGGTCCTGGTCGTCGCCGTGGTCGCCCATGCCACCGCCGCGTACCAGCTCAGCCGCCGCGACATCAAGGCCCGGCCCAGCAAGTACGTGCACAAGAAGGCGCGTACGAGCTACGCCACCCGGACCATGCGCTGGGGCGGGATCATCCTCGGTCTGTTCATCGTCTGGCATCTGCTGGACCTGACCACCGGCACCGTGCACTCCGGCGGCTTCCAGGAGGGCCACCCGTACCAGAACGTGGTGGACACCTTCTCCACCTGGTATGGCAACGTCATCTACATCGTGGCGATGCTCGCCCTCGGCCTGCACATCCGGCACGGCTTCTGGAGCGCCGCCCAGACCCTCGGCGCCGGTGGCCGGACCCGCGAACGGTTCCTGAAGGGTGCCGCAAACGTACTCGCGCTGCTGCTCACGGCCGGTTTCATCGCCGTACCCGTGGGCGTGATGACCGGAGTGGTGAGCTGACCATGACCTACACCGACTACCCGACCGGCGACCCGGTCGCCGACACCAAGGCCCCCTCCGGCCCGGTCCAGGAGCGCTGGGACACCCGCCGCTTCGAGGCCAAGCTGGTCAACCCGGCCAACCGGCGCAAGCACACCGTCATCGTCGTCGGCACCGGCCTCGCGGGCGGTTCGGCGGGCGCCACGCTCGCCGAACAGGGCTACCACGTCGTCCAGTTCTGCTACCAGGACTCCCCGCGCCGCGCCCACTCCATCGCGGCGCAAGGCGGCATCAACGCGGCGAAGAACTACCGCAACGACGGCGACTCCGTGCACCGGCTGTTCTACGACACCGTCAAGGGCGGCGACTTCCGGGCCCGCGAGTCCAACGTGCACCGCCTCGCGCAGGTCTCCGTCGAGATCATCGACCAGTGCGTGGCCCAGGGCGTGCCCTTCGCCCGTGAGTACGGCGGCCTGCTCGACACCCGTTCCTTCGGCGGCGTCCAGGTCCAGCGCACCTTCTACGCCCGTGGCCAGACCGGACAGCAGCTGCTGCTCGGCGCCTACCAGGCGCTGTCCCGGCAGATCGCGGCCGGGAACGTGGAGATGCACCCGCGCACCGAGATGCTCGACCTGATCGTGGTCGACGGCCGGGCGCGCGGCATCGTCGCCCGCGACCTGATCACCGGGAAGATCGACACCTACTTCGCGGACGCGGTGGTCCTGGCGAGCGGCGGCTACGGCAACGTCTTCTACCTGTCGACCAACGCCATGAACTCCAACGCGACCGCCGTCTGGCGGGCGCACCGGCGCGGCGCGCTGTTCGCCAACCCCTGCTTCACCCAGATCCACCCCACCTGCATCCCGCGCACCGGCGACCACCAGTCCAAGCTGACGCTGATGAGCGAGTCGCTGCGCAACGACGGCCGTATCTGGGTGCCGAAGGCGGAGGGCGACACCCGTCCGCCCAAGGAGATCCCGGAGGACGAGCGGGACTACTACCTGGAGCGGATCTACCCCTCCTTCGGCAACCTGGTCCCGCGCGACATCGCCTCCCGCGCCGCCAAGAACGTCTGCGACGAGGGACGCGGGGTCGGCCCCGGCGGCCAGGGCGTCTACCTGGACTTCGCCGACGCCATCGGGCGCATGGGCCGCAAGGCCGTCGAGGCGAAGTACGGCAACCTCTTCGACATGTACCAGCGGATCACCGACGAGGACCCGTACGAGGTGCCGATGCGGATCTACCCCGCGGTGCACTACACGATGGGCGGGCTCTGGGTCGACTACGACCTCCAGACCACCGTCCCCGGACTCTTCGCCATCGGGGAGGCCAACTTCTCCGACCACGGAGCCAACCGGCTCGGCGCCTCCGCGCTGATGCAGGGCCTGGCCGACGGCTACTTCGTGCTGCCGGCCACCCTCAACGACTACCTGGCCCGCCACCCGCACCAGGAGCCGCTGACCGACGAAAACCCCGAGGTGCAGGAGGTGCTGGCCGAGACCGAGGACCGGGTCAACCTGCTCCTCGCCGTCGACGGCGACCGCACCCCCGACTCCTTCCACCGTGAACTCGGCGAGCTGATGTGGGAGTTCTGCGGCATGGCCCGCAACGCCGAGGGCCTGCGCAAGGCACTCGCCGAGATCCCCCGCATCCGCGAGGAGTTCTGGCGCCGGATCAAGGTCCCCGGCACCGGCGAGGAGTTCAACCAGTCGCTGGAGAAGGCCAATCGCATCGTCGACTACCTCGAACTGGCCGAGCTGATGTGCCTCGACGCCCTGCACCGCGCCGAGTCCTGCGGCGGCCACTTCCGCGAGGAGTCCCAGACCCCGGACGGCGAGGCGGCCCGCCGGGACGACGAGTTCGGGTACGCGGCCGCCTGGGAGTTCACCGCCACCGGCGAGTCCCCCGTCCTGCACAAGGAAGACCTGGTCTTCGAGTACGTCCACCCCACCCAGCGGAGCTACGCATGAGGCTCACCCTGCGCGTCTGGCGCCAGCGGAACGCCGACACCGACGGCGCCATGTCCACCTACGAGGTGGACGGCATCTCACCCGACATGTCCTTCCTGGAGATGCTGGACGTCCTGAACGAACGGCTCATCCTGGAGGGCGAGGACCCCGTCGCCTTCGACCACGACTGCCGCGAGGGCATCTGCGGCGCGTGCAGCCTGGTCATCAACGGCGACGCCCACGGCCCCGAGCGCACCACCACCTGCCAGCTGCACATGAGGTCCTTCCGGGACGGCGACACCATCGACATCGAGCCCTGGCGGGCCGCCGCCTTCCCGGTGATCAAGGACCTGGTGGTGGACCGCTCCGCCTTCGACCGGATCATCCAGGCGGGCGGCTATGTCACCGCCCCCACGGGCGCCGCCCCGGAGGCCCACGCGACACCGGTGCCGAAGCCCGACGCCGACTTCTCCTTCGAGCACGCGGAGTGCATCGGCTGCGGTGCCTGCGTGGCCGCCTGCCCCAACGGCGCCGCGATGCTCTTCACCTCGGCCAAGGTCAACCACCTCAACGTCCTCCCGCAGGGCGGGCCCGAGCGGGAGACTCGGGTGCTGGACATGGTGGCCCAGATGGACGCGGAGGGCTTCGGCGGCTGCACCCTGGCCGGGGAGTGCGCCACCGCCTGCCCCAAGGGCATCCCGCTCTTCTCCATCACCGGCATGAACAAGGAGTGGCTGCGCGCCACCCGTAAGGCGGGCAAGCGGTAGCCGCCACAGCAGACGTTCGCCAAGGGGGCGGACGGGCGGGGCCGGGAGTGGTGCTCATCCCCGGCCCCGTCTGCTGTGTTCCGGGGGTCAGATACGGCGGACCGTGTGCAGGGCGGTGGCGTACGTTCCGGTGCCGTCGAGGAGGGACGCGCCGCCCAGGTCGGACATGGTGGGACCGTCCACCGTCTTCCGGCTGGACAGGAAACGGCGCTTGCCGTCGGCGTCCGGGCCCAGGTAGATGCCCACGTGGTCCACGGTGACGGTCGGGTGGTCGTCGCCGGAGTCGGCGTTGAACAGCACCAGGTCCCCGGGCTGGAGCTGCGTGGCGGCGGGCGGGGCGGTGCCGTTCGTGCGGTCGACGACGACACCGGGCGCGTAGTTCACGATGTCCCGAGACTTGCGCGGTATCCGCGTCCCCGAGGTGTCCGCGCCCGCGGCCAGCGGCACGCCCAGGTGGTAGCCGTACACCATCCGCGTGTAGCCCGAGCAGTCCAGGTTGCCGACCTGCTTGCTGGACGGCCCCGTGTAGGTGCCGTTGGGGAAGGTCCAGCCCACGTTCATGTACTCGTGGAAGTCGGCGCCCTCGTAGCGGTAGCCCTGCGGGTCGAGATAGCCGTAACCGGCCTCGCCCAGCACCTGCTTGCCCCGCGCGGGCCCGTCCCCGGCGGTGACCGCCGGGGCGCCGCCGAGGAACATCGCGGCGTACGCCAGCACGTCCGGCGCGGTCGATCCGGCCCAGCCGCGGACCGTGCGCTCCAGGTCGGCCGTCCAGGTGCCGTCGAAGGGCTGCGGCAGCACACGCACCCAGTCGCCGTGGGTGACGGTCGGCGGGGTGTCCCAGTTCGCCGCGTCCACCTCGAAGCGGCTCACCTGGAGCTTGACCGGCAGGTTGGTGCAGCCCTGGTTGGCCAGCGCGCGCAGGCCCACCCGGCCCGGACCGAACGCGGAGTCCGTGACGTCCACGGCCCAGCCGGACGGCTCCGCCGTGCTCGTACGCCACGCCTTGACCCTGATCCGGGTGCCCTCCCGGCGCACCCGGATCGAGAAGTCGGTGCCCGCCGGGACGCCGGTGGCGAGGGTGGCGGCCGTGGCGAGCTGGGTGACCGTGTCGGCGATCTCCTTCTCGACGCGCAGCTCCACCGCGCCGCTGGTCAGGAAGGACAGCCGGGCCCGGTAGTTGTTGTGGGTGTCCTGGTAGCCGAAGGACAGGGCGTAGGAGCACGCCTGACCGGTGGGCACCTTGTCGAAGCGGGCCGTCGCGCGGACGTCCACGTCGGTGATCCGGTCGTCCCGCAGGGTCGCGTGGCGGCTGGCGTAGTCCGTGGTCAGCGCGATGACACCGGTGCCGGGCAGCACCGAGTAGTCGGTGTCGGCCGGGCCGAGCGTGGACCAGCTGCCGCCGCCCGGCGAGGTCCCCCAGTACGCGCGGTCGGCGGCCGGGAGCGAGGTGTCCGGCAGGGTGCGCCCGAAGTCGTCGACGAAGGGCCGCTTGTTCTCGGCGAACGTTCTTCGCGGGCCCGGCACCAGCACGGTCCGGGCGCCCTGGCTGAGGAGGGCGACCCGTCTGCCGCCGCTGGTTATCTCGGTCCGCGCCGGGGTGCCCGGCAGCACGGTGGCGGTGAGCGGCGCGGCCAGCGTCACCTGGGTGAAGTAGGAGGCGTCCAGCGGCGGCAGGGTCACCGAGGAGCGGGCCGAGGTCAGCCCGGCAGGGGCGGGAAGCGGGTCCACGGGGGCGGGCAGGGCGTCGGCCCGCGCGGGGGCGGTGGCCAGGGCGCCCAGCGGCAGGGAGGCGGCGGTGACGGCGAAGGCGGCCAGCAGACCGCGGCGTGAAGTGTGGATCATGTGAAGCATGATCCCTCACCCGTCCGCACGCATACGTCCGCGTCCGGCCCGGAGTCGCTCCGGGCCGGACGCGGTCGTCATGGTTCAGCGGACGTGACGGTTCACAGGAGTTCCGCGCGGGGTGACGCCGTGACGGGGCCGTCCCCGCGAGGTCAGGACTGCGGCGGGTTGTCGCGGTGCTGCTGGGAGCCGAACTGGTCCCTCAGCTTCTCCTGAGCGGTGTCGACCTGGGACTGGTGCTTGTTGCCGGTCCGCTGGTCGAGGTAGTCGCCACCCCTGTCGATGCCCTTGTCGGCCATGTCTTCGTGGCCCTTGAGCATTCCCTTGATCTTGTCCATAAAGGACATGGCAGCCCTCCTCGTCGCTTTGAGGCTTCCCTCCCAGGGTCACCGCCCCGGCCCGGCTTCGCATCTCGAACGCCCGGAGGGCACGGCGGCCGCTCTACAGTGGGCCTGTGGCACACAGCAGCGCGCGCCCGGTCGCCGTCTTCGACCTCGACAACACCCTGGCGGGGACCGCGCACCGGCAGCACTTCCTGGAGCGGCGTCCGCGCGACTGGGACGGCTTCTTCGCCGCCGCACCCCTCGATCCGCCGCTGGCCGAGGGGGTGGCGATGGCCCGTACCGCCGCCCGCACCTGCGACGTCGTGTACCTGACCGGACGGCCCGAGCGGGGCCGCCGCGACACCCTCGACTGGCTCGCCCTGCACCAACTCCCGGACGGTGAGCTGCACATGCGGCCGAACCACGACCGCAGGCCCGCCCGGACCACCAAGCTGGAGATCCTGCGCGGGCTCGCCCGGCGGCGTGAGGTGCTGGTCGTGGTGGACGACGACGAGCTGGTCTGCGACGCGGCGGAACGGGCCGGGTTCCCCGTCGTACGGGCCCGCTGGGCCGAGTCCTCGGCCGCGCTGGAGGAGGCCCAGGAGCGGGAGGGCCGGACCTGAGCCGGTGGGGCGGTTCACCTGGCTCAGACGTCCTCCAGGCGGAAGCCCACCTTCAGGCACACCTGGTACTTCTCGATCCGCCCGTTCTCGATCTGCCCCCGGACCTGAGTGACCTCGAACCAGTCCAGATTGCGCAGGGTCTGGTCGGCACGGCCGATGGCGTTGCGGATGGCCTGGTCGACACCGTCGTTGGAGGTGCCGACGATCTCGCTGACCCGGTAGGTGTGGTTCGACATGGGCGGGTGCTCCTCTTCGCCGTACGGCAGGGTGGCGGCGCCCGGCCGTCCCGAGATGGCCGGTTTGTCGCGCCGTAATCCACCGTGCCGCATCCCCGCCCGGCGCGCGAGACATCGCCCGCCGGGCGGGGACACGGCAACTCGGTGCGCCGGTCCGCTCAGCGCGCCACGCTGAGCGAGAGCGCGAAGCGGTCCTCGGAGTCGGTCCACCAGTGGGTCAACTCCAGTGCCGCCTTCTCCAGTTCGGCGCCGACGCTCTCCCGGCGGAACTTCGCCGACACCTCGGTGCGCAGCTCCTCACCGGCCGCGAAGTCCACGACCATGCCGAGCGCCGGGATCTTCACCGTCTGCGCGGTACGCGAGCGCAACCGCATCTCGATCCACTCCCGCTCCGGGTCCCAGCGGGCCACGTGGTCGAAGGCGTCCGGGTCGAAGTCGGCCCCCAGCTCGCGGTCGACCACGTTGAGCACGTTCTTGTTGAACGCGGCCGTCACCCCGGACGCGTCGTCGTACGCCCGGACCAGCACCGCCTCGTCCTTCACCAGGTCGGTGCCGAGCAGCAGCCCGTCGCCCGGTGCCAGCATGGCGCGCACGGTGGCCAGGAAGTCGGACCGCTCGGCGGGCAGCAGGTTGCCCAGCGTGCCGCCGAGGAAGGCGACCAGCCGGGGACCGGGTGTCCCGGGCAGCGTCATCGGTTTGGTGAAGTCCGCGATCAGCGCGTGCACCGCGAGACCGGGCCGCTCGTCGGTGAGCGCCTGCCCCGCCTGTACCAGCGCGCTCTCGCTGACGTCGACCGGGACGTACGCCTCCAGCGAGGTCAGCGCGTCGATGAGGTGGCGGGTCTTGGTGGAGGAGCCCGAGCCCAGCTCGATCAGGGTGCGCGCGCCGCTGGCCGCGGCGATCTCACCGGAGCGGGTCTGGAGGATCTCCCGCTCGGCGCGGGTCGGGTAGTACTCGGGCAGCTCGGTGATCCGCTCGAACAGCTCGCTGCCGCGGGCGTCGTAGAACCACTTGGGCGGGAGGGTCTTGGGGTCGGCGGAGAGGCCGTCGAGGACGTCGGCGCGCAGGGCGGCGTCGGTCGCGTCCTCCGGGAGGGTGCGGGTGACGTGCAGGCTCACGTACAGGGCTCCTTCGGTGGCATGGACACGAGGTCCTCGACGGGGTCGAGCCGCACCTCGGTACGGCTCGCGGTGACCACGGTGCGGTCGGGAACCTCCCGCCACAGCGGATCGTCGTCGTACGGCTCCGAGGCGACGATCACGGCACGGCCCGGTTCCGCGCGGTACCAGAGGCTGTCGCCCCAGGCGGTCGCGGTGACCGTCCCGCCGTCGGTCATCAGGAGGTTGAGACGGGAGGCGGGGGCCGCCTCGGCCAGTCGGCGGACCGTTTTGGCGAGGGCGTGCTCCGGCGCCTCGCCCGACCTGAGCCGGTGCAGGACCAGCGCCCAGACGAACGCCGAGTCGGTGCGCGCCTGGAGCGACAGCACGTCGACCGGGGGCAGCAGGGAGACCAGCGGGGCGGCCGAGTCGGGCCAGCCCGCGACCGCGCCGTTGTGGCTGAACAGCCAGCGCCCGGAGGCGAACGGCGCCGCCGCGGCCTCCGCGTCCGCCCCCGTCAGGGTAGCGTCGCGCACGGCCGCCAGCACCGCGCCCGAGCGCACGACGCGGGCCAGGTCCAGCAGCGACTGGTCCGCCCAGATCGGTCCGGAGCGCCGGTAGCGGGCCGGGACCGGGTCGCCGTCCGCGTACCAGCCGACCCCGAAGCCGTCGGCGTTCACCGTGCCGTTCCGCTGCCGCCGGGGCGCCCAGGACTGCCGGTACAGGCTGTGCGGCGGGTCCAGCAGCAGGCGCTTGAGGGGCTGTTCGGGGCCCAGGTAGGCCAGGTGGCGGCACATCAGACGGACTCCGAGCGGACGGTGCGGAACCCGGCGAAGATCTGCCGCCGGATCGGGTAGTCCCAGTTGCGGAACGTACCCCGGCAGGCCACCGCGTCCACGGCGAACGAACCGCCACGCATGATCTTGTACTCGGGTCCGAAGAACACCTCCGAGTACTCCCGGTACGGGAACGCGGCGAACCCCGGATACGGTTCGAGGTCGCTCGACGTCCACTCCCACACGTCCCCGATCAACTGGCGCACCCCGAGCGGGGACGCACCGGCCGGGTAACTGCCCACGGGGGCGGGGGAGAGGTGCCGCTGGCCCAGGTTGGCATGCTCCGGGCCCGGTTCGGCGTCGCCCCACGGGTAGCGGGTGGAGCGGCCGGTGACCGGGTCGTGCCGGGCCGCCTTCTCCCACTCCGCCTCGGTGGGCAGCCTGCGCCCGGCCCAGCGGGCGTACGCGTCCGCCTCGTACCAGGACACGTGCAGCACCGGCTCCTCGGGCGGCACCACCTCCGTGACCCCGAAGCGGCGCCGCAGCCACTGGTCCCCGTCCCGGCGCCAGTACAGCGGCGCCTGAAGGGAGTTGGCGCGGACGTGCGCCCAGCCCTCCGGGGTCCACCAGCGCTCGGTGGCGTAGCCGCCGTCCGCGATGAACGCCTGGTAGGCCCCGTTCGTCACCGGCACGGTGTCGATCCAGTACGGCGCCACCTCCCGCACGTGCGCCGGGCGTTCGTTGTCCAGCGCCCAGGGCTCGGTGGAGGTGCCCATGGTGAACGGGCCGCCGGGAACCCGGACTTCGGCCGGACCGGCGTACGGCGGCACCGGGTCGTGGGCGGGCGCGGTCAGCGCGGCCGGGCCGGTGCGGAGCTGATGGGTTATCAGCATCGTCTCGTCGTGCTGCTGTTCGTGCTGGGCGATCATTCCGAAGGCGAAACCGGCCTCGGTGAGCCGGGTGCCGCCCTCGAAGTCCGCGCCCTCCAGCAGGTCCAGCGCCCGCCCGCGCACCTCGGCCGCGTACTTCCGCGCCTCCTCGGGCGGCAGGAGCGGCAGCGAGGGGCGTGCGGAGCGCGGATGCTCGAAGGCGTCGTACAGCCCGTCGATCTCGGGCCGCATCGGCTCCCGGCCGCCGACGTTGCGCAGCAGCCACAGCTCCTCCTGGTTGCCGATGTGCGCGAGGTCCCAGACCAGGGGCGACATCAGCGGGGAGTGCTGGGCGGTGAGGTCCGGGTCCTCGACACAGCTGGTCAGCAGGGTGGTGCGGGCGCGGGCGGTGACCAGCGAGGCGAGCAGCCGCTCCCGCAGCGTCTCGGTGCCGGCCGTCGCCGTGCGGTTCTCCTGGGCGGTCATGCGCGGATGTCCTTCCTCGCTCGGGCGCGCGGGTCCGTGACGTCGGGACCCGCCGGCAGATCGTCGGCCGGGCAGCGGCCCCGCAGGACGTAACGGCCCAGATACCCCGCCACCGCGTCCGACACCTCGGGCGTCGCGCCGAGCCGGGGCAGCGCCGCCAGCGCCGCCGTGAAGCAGGCGATAGCGGCCTCCCGCAGTCCCGGATCGGCGAGCCCGAGCCGGGCGGCGTCCGCCCACAGCGGGTTGTGCGGGGCGGGCCGGTCCAGCGCGCGTTCCGTCAGCGGCTTCACCGCGCGGTGCGCGGCCTCGGCGGCCTCCGGGTCGTCGAAGAGGGCCGCCGTCACCGCGAGCGGCACGATCCAGCCGTCGTCACCGGGCTGCGCGTCGATCATCCGCAGCTCCAGATGGCCGCGCGGCCTGACCGGCGGGAACAGTGTGGTCAGGTGGTAGTCGAGATCCGCGCGGGTGGGCGGGCGCGGGGCCCGCGAGCGGGTCCACTCGCGGAAGGTCAGCCCCTCCGGCACGTCCCAGGGACCGTCGTCGCGGCGGACGCACATCACCGGGGAGTCCAGGACGTGCCGGGCCCAGTCGGCCCGTGGTTCGCCGTCGGTCGGGGGAGCACCGGCCCGGCCGGGACCGATCTCCATCCAGTGCAGCTGCCGGGTGGAGCGCCAGCCGGTGGGCCGCCGTCCGGTCAGGGGTGAGTTGGCGAACGCGGCCACCAGGACCGCGCCGAGCTGGTGCGCCAGCCACCAGCGCCGCTCGTAGCCCTGCGGGCCCGGTTCCTCGTACCCGGCGTCCACGCAGACCTGCACGGAGGCGGACGCGCACATCATGTGCCGTCCGGCCCGGCCGGTGCGGTCCAGGCACGCCTCCATGGCGTCGTAGCGGGGTTCGTGGAGGAAGCGGCGGGGTTCCTGCCAGGGATCGTGGCCCACGCCGAGGAGGGCGAGGCCGTGCCCGGCGAGGACCTTGCGGACCGCGGTCAGGTCGGCGGAGACGGAGTTCACGCACTCCGTCAGGGAGGCGGCGGGCAGTGAGCTGAGCTCCAACTGGCCGCCGGGCTCGACCGTGAGCGGCGAGTCCAGGGGGACGGTGCGCACGGCCGCGTGGGCCGCTTCGAGCCGTTCGGGGGTGACGGGGAGCCAGGGGCGCTCCGGGTCACGGACCAGCCACTCCACCTCCACCCCGAGGGTGCGGGGCGGGCCGGTCTTGAAGCAGATGCCGCGGACCAGGGCGTCCACCTCGGCCTCGGTGACCACGCTACGGTGCCGGGCGCAGTCGTGTTTCGTGCAGTGGTGCTCCGTACAGTCACCGTTCTGGGTGTCAGACATGTCGGGACTCTCCTGGGGTGCCAGCGTGCCGACGGAGCCCGGCTTCGGGTGTGCCGGGCAGAGACGCGTTCCACCCAAGACCCTCGCACCGAATCGCACAAGAGCGCCCAATGGGACGTCCGGGATCGTTCATCTCCGTCTCCTCGCGCGTTTCCTCCCGTACCGGGTGACCGGTTCCGGGCGCCTTCGCGGCACCCCACCAGCATTACCCCGGCGGCGCGTGGGGGCGCGGTGGGGAGAGCGGCCGGTGCGGGCGGTTCGGCCAGCTCAGGAGGGCCGGGGCGGTCCGGGCGGGGCTGCGCCGACCGGGTGAGTCCGACGCGGGCACGCGAAAGGCCCGCCCCGGCTCGGGGCGGGCCTTCCGGAGACTGGTCAGGTCCAGCCGTAGCGCTCGTAGAGCCGCTGCCGGACCAGGTTGAAACGCATCCGGTCCAGCGCGCATGCCTCCCGGCGCATGCCGTCGTCGTGCAGCCGCAGCACCCGCTCCACGGACACCCAGGAGTCGCGGCCGGTGCGGTCCCAGGGGCCCTGGCCTATCGCCACCCACTCCCGCTCGCCGTCGTGCTCCTTGCTGGACAGCTGGACCGCGAGGAAGGTGCCGGTGGCCTCCCTGGCGACGACCAGCACCGGGCGGTCCTTGCCCCGGCCGTCGTTCTCCTCGAACGGCACCCAGGTCCAGACGATCTCCCCGGGATCGGGGTCGCCGTCCCGCTCGGGCGTGTACTCGGTGGCGACCGGGCCGACCTGGCGCGGGTCGGCCTCGGTGGTGGCGTGGGGGCCGAAGCGGCCGGGAACGTTCTCTTCGCTGTACGTGCTCACGCCGTGCACCCTAGTGGTCGGTCAACGGGCCCTCGGACCTCGGGGTTTGATCCGTCCCGTCGGTGAGCAGCCTTCTCAGCCAGTCGAGTTGGGCCGCGCGGGCCGCCCGGGAGACGGCCGCCCGGGGCGCGAAGGCGTCGAAGCCGTGGAACCCGCCCGGCCAGACGTGCAGTTCGGCCACCCCGCCGCACCGCCAGATCCGGGACGCGTACGCCACCACCTCGTCCCGGAACGTCTCCGCCGAGCCGACGTCGAGGAAGGCCGGGGGCAGCCCGGACAGGTCGGTGGCGCGGGCCGGGGCGGCGTACGGGGAGACGTCCGGGCCGCCCGCGTCCTTGCCCAGCAGGGCGTTCCAGCCGGTCTCGTTGGCCGTGCGGTTCCAGACGCCGGTGGCTGCCATCTGGTGGCCGGAGGGGGTGTCGTTGCGGTCGTCCAGCATCGGGTACCGGAGCAACTGGCCGAGCACGGGCGGACCTTGGCGGTCCCGCAGCAGCAGGGCCACGGCGGCCGCGAGTCCGCCGCCCGCGCTGGCTCCCGCGAGAACGATCCGCCGCGGGTCGCCGCCCAGTTCCTCGGCGTGCTCCGCCGTCCAGAGCAGCCCGGCGTACACGTCCTCGACCGGCGCCGGATGCGGATGCTCGGGGGCGAGCCGGTACTCCACGGAGACGACCACCGCGCCGCCCAGGTCCAGCGCGAGGGACAGCGCCGCGTCCACGCCCGCGCGGTTGGTGCCGAGGATCATGCCGCCGCCGTGCACGTAGTAGAGCACCGGCAGCCGGGCGCCGGGCGGGGCGTCGACGGGGCGGCAGAGGTACAGGGACACGTCCGGCGCGTCCGGCGGACCCGGCACCTCGCGGTCCTCGACCTCGAAGGCGCCGTCCATGGTGAGGTCCAGCGAGCCGAACACCTCCATGGCCGCCTCCTCCCGGGCCGCCTCGATCCCGTCCGGGGTCAGGCCCGGTTCCAGCACGTCCTTGAGCGGCTCCAGAGCGGCGGCGAGTTCCGGGTCGAACGGAGGCGGGTCCATGGTCATGATCGTGCCCCTTCCCTCGCTCGCGGGCGATTCACCCCCTCAGGGTCGCTTCGCGGGCGTTCCGGCGCGCCCCGGTGTTCCGCTTGACTTCGAGAGCACTCCAATTCGTAGCGTTCCGGGTATGAGCACTCCTGCACAGCACAAGATCGGTTCGGGTTTCGGCGCGGACAGCAACGCCGACGAGGTCCTGCGGGGTATCGACCTCACGGGGAAGCTGGCGATCGTCACCGGCGGCTACTCGGGGCTGGGGCTGGAGACCACCCGTGCGCTGGCCAAGGCCGGCGCCCATGTCGTCGTCCCGGCCCGGCGTCCTGACGTGGCCCGGGAGGCGCTGGCCGGGATCGGACACGTCGAGGTGGACGAGCTGGACCTCGGCGACCTGGAGAGCGTGCGCGGCTTCGCCGAGCGGTTCCTCGCGTCCGGGCGGACCGTCGACTTCCTCATCGACAACGCCGGGATCATGGCCTGCCCGGAGACCCGGGTCGGGCCCGGCTGGGAGACCCAGTTCGCCACCAACCACCTCGGCCACTACGCCCTCGCCAACCGTCTCTGGCCCGCGCTCGCCTCCGGTGACGGCGCCCGCGTCGTCTCCGTCTCCTCCCGCGGCCACCACCTCGCGCCGATCCGCTGGGACGACGTCCAGTGGACCGAGGGCTACGACAAGTGGCAGGCGTACGGTCAGGCCAAGACGGCCAACGCGCTGTTCGCCCTCCAGCTCGACACCCTGGGCCGGGACTCCGGTGTCCGGGCCTTCTCGCTCCACCCCGGCGGCATCATGACCCCGCTCCAGCGGCACCTGCCCAAGGAGGAGATGGTCGAGCGCGGCTGGATCGACGAGCAGGGCAACCCGCTGAACCCGGCGGGCTTCAAGACCCCGGAGCAGGGCGCCGCCACCCAGGTCTGGGCCGCGACCTCGCCCCGGCTCGACGGTCTGGGCGGTCTGTACCTGGAGGACTGCGACATCGCCGAGCCCGCCCCCGCGGACGGCACCTGGGGCGGCGTCAAGGACTGGGCGACCGACCCGGAGCAGGCGGCCCGCCTGTGGACGCTGTCGGCGGAGCTGACGGGCGTGGACGCGTTCGCCAAGTAGCTTCCGCGCACGCGCGAGAGGGCCGGAGTCCAGTGGACTGCGGCCCTCTCGCGTACCAGAGGTCAGGCGGCGATGACGTCGCCCACGGTGCCGTGCAGGCGGGTGACGACCTCGGTGAGCTGGCCGGCGACCTCGGCGTCGTCGGACGGGTGGGTCTCGGCGAAGCGGGTCAGCGAGCCGGGGATGGAGAGCTTGATGTCCTCGATCACCTTGCCGCCCGCGATGCCCACGGCCTTGCGGGTGTCGTCCTGCGCCCACACGCCGCCGTACTGGCCGAAGGCGGTGCCGATGACGGCGACGGGCTTGCCGCCGAAGGCGCCGGCGCCGTACGGGCGGGACAGCCAGTCGATGGCGTTCTTCAGCACGGCCGGCATCGTGCCGTTGTACTCGGGGGAGAACACGAGGAACGCGTCGGCGGCCTGGGCGGCGGCGCGCAGCTCGGCGGCGGCGGCCGGGACCTGGCCCTCGACGTCGGTGTCCTCGTTGTAGAACGGAACGTCGGCCAGACCCTCGTAGATCACGACCTCGGCGCCCTCGGGGGCGAGCTTGGCGGCCGCCTCGGCGAGCTGACGGTTGTGCGAACCGGCGCGGAGGCTGCCGACGAGCGCGAGGATGCGAACGGACATGGAGTACTCCAAAGGGTGGTGAAACACGCTGGAAACGATCCGGACCGGGGTCCGTTTAATTTTCTACCACCTTAACCGGACCGGGGTCCAGTTTTGTTCCCGATGCTTTACGCTGTCTTCATGTCCAGCGCTCTGCCGCCCTGCCCGCAGCCTCCGGAGCCCGTCGACACGCCCCAGTTGCTGGAGGTCGGCACCGGCCCCGACGAGCCGTGCCTGCGCGCCGACGCCGCCCGCAACCGGGCCCGGCTGCTGGAGGCCGCCACCCGGCTGATCGCCGAACACGGGGTGGCCGGAGTGACCATGGAGGCCGTCGCCGCCGCGGCCAAGGTCGGCAAGGGCACCGTCTTCCGCCGCTTCGGCGACCGCACCGGACTGCTCACCGCCCTCCTCGACCACTCCTCCCGCGGGCTCCAGGCCGACTTCCTCTGCGGCCCGCCCCCGCTGGGCCCCGGCGCACCCCCGCGCGACCGCCTCCGCGCCTTCGGCACGGCCGTCCTGCACCGCTGCGCCGAACAACTGGACCTCCAGCTCGCGGCCGTCCCCGAGCCCACCCGCCGCTACGCCCACCCCTCGGTCCAGGCGCTGCGCACCCACCTCACGGTCCTGCTCCGCCAGCTCCGCCCGGAGGCCGACTGCGACTTCCTGGCACTGACCCTCCTGAACTACCTGGACCCCGCCCTGATCCACCATCTGACCCGCCAGTGCGGGATGCCGATGGGGCGGCTGGAGGCGGGCTGGTACGACCTGGTCGACCGGATCACGGCTGCCGTGCCCACGGCTGACGGCCACCGAACATCGCCGACAGCCGCTCCGGCGCGTCCGGCTGGAACAGCATCGCGCCCATGACGGCCGAGTCGGTGGCCGAGTGTCCGGCGCGGGGGAACATCCGCTCCTCGTAGGCGCCGAGCGCGGCCTCCGGGTCGCCGGGGTGGGCGAGGAGGGCGCGGGCCAGGTCGGCGCCGTCGATCAGCGCCAGGTTGGCGCCCTCGCCCGCGAAGGGCGACATCAGATGTGCCGCGTCGCCGAGCAGGGTCACGCCCGGGGTGCGGGGCCAGCGGTGGTCGGCGGGGAGGGCGTGGATACGGCGGGGGATCAGAGGGAGGTCGGCGTCCGCGACCAGGGCCCGCAACTCGGCGTGCCAGCCGTCGAACTCCTTCAGCACCGCGTCCGCCGCCCCCTCGGTGTCGGTGAAGTCGACGCCGTCGAGCCACTCCTCCGGAGCCTGTACGGCGGCGTACACGTGCAGGCTGCCGTCCGGCTCGCGGTGGGCCAGGAAGCCGCGCCCGGCACCGAGCGCGAACAGCATCCCGCCGCCGACCACTTCGGCGCTCACCGGGTGCCGGGTGTCGGCGGACAGCAGGTCGGCCTCGACGAACGACATCCCGGTGTACGCGGGCACCGCGTCCGACACCAGCGGCCGCACCCGCGACCAGGCGCCGTCCGCACCCACCAGCAGGTCCGTGGTGAAGGCGGTGCCGTCCGCGAGCGTCACCTCGTGCCGTCCGTCGCCCAGCGCACGCGCCCCGGTCACCTTCGCGCCCCAGCGGATCAGGCCCTCGGGCAGCGACTCCAGCAGCAGCGCCCGCAGTTCGCCCCGGTCGATCTCGGGACGGCCGCCCGTGCCGTCGTCCGCGTGCGACCAGTGGACCTCGGCGTGCCGGTCGAGGACGCGGGTGGCCTGACCGCCCTCGTGGACCCGTGCGAGGAACGCCTCGTGCAGCCCGGCCGCGCGCAGCGCCTCCTGCCCGGTGTCGTCGTGGATGTCGAGCATCCCGCCCTGCGTGCGCGCTTCCGGTGAGGGGTCGAGGTCGAACACGGCCGCCTCGACGCCGTGCGCGTACAGCACCCGCGCGAGCGCGAGCCCGCCGAGTCCGGCGCCGATGACGGCCATGGGGTGGTGAGGGAGCGGGGTGGTGGTGGGTCCGGTCATGGAGGTCTCCTGGTGGCTCATTCGGGTACGGCGGTCCGCTCGATGCCGTTGATCAGGGTCTGGAAGGCCCACGACAGCCGGTTCTCGGGCGTGCCCGAGAGCAGCACGTCGGCGCTGCCCGCGATGTGCGGGTGGGTCCGGCCGGAGACCTCGCGCAGGGTGCCGACCAGGTTCCGCCAGTCGTCCGCGGGCTCCTCCCCGGCGTGCTCGGCGGCGGTCGCGGTGGCGTGCTGGAGCAGCAGGTCGACGCCCCAGGCCGCGCGGTCGCGGGGCACTTCGCCCTCGGCGAGCAGCCCGAGCAGGGTCTCGATCAGGTTCAGGTAGTGCGGTCCGCTCGGCCGCGCGGTCAGCGCGGAGCGCGCCAGCTCCGGGTGGGCCAGCAGCATCGCCGTGACGGACGTGAGCACCCGCTCCAGGCGTTGCCGCCAGGTGCCCTCGGCGGGGACGGGCGGGAGGGTGCCGAGGAGTTCGTCCAGGACGGCCGCGTGCAGTTCGTCGGTGTTGCGGACGTAGACGTAGAGCGAGGCGGGGCCGGTGTCGAGTTCCTGGGCCAGCCGCCGCATGGTGACCTTGCGCAGCCCCTCGGCGCGCAGGATCGCCACCGCGGCGGCCACGATGCCCTCCCGGGTGAGGGCGGGCTTGGCGGGTCGCTCCCGACGGGAACCGGAGGGTGGGGTCATGGCCGGACACTAACGAACATGTTCGCTCCGAACAAGTTCGTGGCGAACATGTTCGTAAAATGATGGGTGAATCCCCAGGTCGCCCGACCCGTTCTAGTCCAGTCCTGTACGGCCTCGCCCCGCCCGCACCCGCCCCCGCGGGCTCTGCCAGGATGCGCCCTGTCATGGTGCAGATACCGAACACGCCCACGAGCGCCGACGTGGCCCGCCTGGCCGGAGTCTCGCGCGCGACCGTGTCCTACGTCCTCAACGACACCGACGCCGTACGGATCAGCGAGCCCACCCGCCGCCGCGTCCACGCCGCCGCCCGCGAACTCGGGTACGTGCCCCACGCGGCCGCCCGCACCCTGCGCGCCGGACACAGCCGCATGGTCCTGATGCCCGCCCCGGCCGTCCCGGCGGGCCCCCTCCACCACCGCTTCCTCGGCGAACTCCAGGCCGCGCTCGGCCGACTGGACTACACCGTCGTCCAGCACGGCGCCGTCGGTCAGGGCGACGAAGTCGCCCGCGCCTGGGCCGAGTTACGCCCCGTGGCCGTCCTGGTCCCCGGCTCCGGGCTCGGCCCGCACGGCGTCACGGTGCTCAAGCGGGCCGGGGCCCGCGCCGTGGTGACCCTCGGACCCGCGCGCGTCGAGGGCGCGCACGCCCTGCTGATGGACCACACCGTCATCGGCCACCGCGCCGCCACCCACCTGTACGCCCGGGGCCGCCGCCGGATCGGCGTGATCCTCCCCGAGGAACCCGGCCTGGAGCTCTTCTCCCGCCCCCGCCTCGCGGGCGCCCGCCGTGCCCTCACCGCGACCGACGCGACCGTGACCGGATTGCCCCTCGCGTACACGGAACGGGCGGCCGATGAACTGGCCGCCCGTCTGCCCGAGTTGGGCCTCGACGCCGTGTTCGCCCACAACGACGAGTACGCGATGCTCCTGATGCGCGCCCTCCAGGACGCGGGGCTGCGCGTACCGGAGGACGTGGCCGTCGTCGGCGCCGACGACCTGATGCTCGGCCGACTGCTACGGCCCCGGCTCAGCACCGTCCGCATCGAACTGCCCTCCGGCCGCGACCTCGCCGAACTGGTCGACCACGCCGTACGCCATCCCGGCGCCGAACCCGAGGTCCGGACCGTGCTCGACGCCACCCTCGTCCACCGGGCGTCCAGCTAGCTCATTCGCCCGACTGCTGTCCCTCGCCCTGCGCCTCCTGGGCCGCGATGTCCTTGCGGACCTCGTTCATGTCCAGCTTGCGGGCCTGGTCGATGACGTCCGTGAGCGCGGCCTCGGGCAGCGCGCCCGGCTGCGCGAAGATCGCCACCTGGTCGCGGACGATCATCAGCGTCGGGATCGACTGGATGCCGAACGCCTGCGCCAGCTCCGGCTGGGCCTCGGTGTCCACCTTGGCGAACACCAGGTCGGGGTTCTCCTCGGCGGCCTTCGCGTACACGGGCGCGAACTGCTTGCAGGGTCCGCACCAGTCCGCCCAGAAGTCGATGAGGACGAACTCGTTGTCCGCCACCGTCTGGTCGAAGTTCTCCTTGGTCAGCTCCACGGTGCCGCTCATGGTGTGATCCCTCTTCCTGGTGTGGAGGCAGTGCCACCGGCGGAAACATGCCCGCCAGGGCGCCTATTCCGGGCCTTCCCGCCCCCGTCTTCCCTGATTCGGTCCCCTACAGCTTCCCCTCAAGGAAACCTTTCGGCATTCCCGCGCCCCGCGCACCATGTGTGTGGCCCCCGGGACGCCCACCCACCACACTGGCCGCATGACGGAAACGGAAACCATCGCGTACGACGTCGTGGTGCTCGGGGCCGGGCCCGTGGGGGAGAACGCCGCCGACCGCGCCCACGCGGCCGGGCTCAGCACCGCGATCGTGGAGAGCGAGCTGGTGGGCGGCGAATGCTCGTACTGGGCCTGCATGCCCAGCAAGGCGCTGCTCAGGCCGGTCATCGCCCAGGCCGACGCCCGCCGCCTGCCCGGCCTCGCCCCCGCGAACCAAGGGCCGCTCGACGCCGGGGCGGTGCTCGCCCGACGGGACGACTTCGCCTCGCACTGGAAGGACGACGGCCAGGTCCGGTGGCTGGACGGCGCCGGGATCGACCTGTACCGGGGCCACGGCCGCCTCGCCGGACCCCGCACGGTCACGGTCACCGCCGAGGACGGCACGGTCACCACGCTCACCGCCCGGCAGGCCGTCGTCGTCGCCACCGGCACCCGCGCCCAGCTCCCCGACCTGCCCGGCCTCGCCGAGGTGCGGCCCTGGACCAGCCGGGAGGCGACCAGCGCGCAGACGGTGCCCGGCAGGCTGATCGTGGTCGGTGGCGGTGTCGTCGCCACCGAGATGGCCACCGCCTGGCAGGCGCTCGGTTCGCGCGTCACCCTGCTGGTCCGGGGCAAGGGGCTGCTCAGCCGGATGGAGCCGTTCGCCGGGGAGTTGGTCGGACAGGCGCTCACCGAGGCGGGCGTGGACGTGCGCACCGGCACCTCCGTCGAGTCCGTCACCCGCGAGAACGGCACCGTCGTCGCCGTCACCGGCGACGGCGAGCGCATCGAGGCCGACGAGATCCTGTTCGCCACCGGCCGCGCCCCGGGGACCGACGACATCGGCCTCGACACCGTCGGCCTCGAACCCGGCTCCTGGCTGGAGGTGGACGACACCCTCCAGGTCCCCGGCACCGACTGGCTGTACGCGGTCGGCGACGTCAACCACCGGGCGCTCCTCACCCACCAAGGGAAGTACCAGGCCCGGATCGCGGGCGGCGCCATCGCCGCCCGCGCCGCCGGCACCCCGCTGGACCAGGCTCCGTGGGGAGCCAATGTGGCCACCGCCGACCACCACGCCGTACCCCAGGTCGTGTTCACCGACCCCGAGGCCGCCGCCGTGGGGCTCTCCCTCGCGGAGGCCGAGCAGGCCGGGCACCGGGTCCGCGCGGTCGACGTCGACTTCGGCTCCGTCGCGGGGGCGAGCTTGTACGGCGACGGGTACAAGGGGCGCGCCCGCATGGTGGTCGACCTGGACGAGGAGATCCTGCGCGGGGTCACCTTCGTCGGGCCGGGCGTCGGGGAACTCGTCCAGTCGGCGACCGTCGCCGTCGCCGGGCAGGTGCCGCTGGACCGGCTGTGGCACGTGGTGCCGCCGTTCCCGACGCTCAGCGAGGTGTGGCTG
Source organism: Streptomyces sp. NPDC090119 (assembly GCF_044747085.1). Lineage (NCBI taxonomy): Bacteria > Bacillati > Actinomycetota > Actinomycetes > Kitasatosporales > Streptomycetaceae > Streptomyces > Streptomyces sp. NPDC090119. Next base: position 1,122,517 of record NZ_JBIVDK010000001.1, read on the forward strand.
CGGCTGCTGGAGGCCTACCGGGACAACTGACGCTCTGCTTCAGGGGAGTTGGAAGCCCAGTGCCTCGGCGGCCGTCTCCGGTGACGGTTGCGCCCAGCGGGCCGTCACCGCCTCGTTGGTCGACAGCGAGCGGAGTTCGGCGCGGTCGAGGTACAGGGTCCCGTCCAGGTGGTCCGTCTCGTGCTGCACGATCCGGGCGGGCCACCCGGCGACCACCTCGTCCAGTTCCCGCCCGGTCTCGTCCTGCCCGCGCAGCCGCACCCGCGCGTGCCGGGTCACCACGGCCTGCCAGCCGGGCACGCTCAGACAGCCCTCGTAGAAGGACGCGCCCTCGGCGCCCGCCGCCTCGTACACGGGATTGACCAGCACCCGGAACGGCTGCGGCACCCGGCCCCGGACCACCGCGATCTCCTCCGGCACCGGGGCCGGGTCCTCGATCACGGCGATCCGCAGTCCCACCCCGACCTGCGGCGCGGCCAGTCCCACACCGGGGGCCGCGCGCATGGTGTCGCGCAGGGCCTCGACGAAGCGGGCCAGCAGTGCGGGCGCGAGCTGGCCCTCGTACGGCTCGGCCGGGCGGCGCAGCACCGGGTGTCCGGCCGCGACGATGGGCAACGGGCCGCCCGCCGCGAGGAGTTCGGCCACCCGCTCGGCCAGGGGTGGGTGATCACTGACAGGTGTCATCGCGCCAGGATGCCACGCCTGCCGGCGCGGAAGAGGGGCGCGCCGCACCAACGACCGGTGCGAAACCGGCCGTTCATCCGACGCGCCCGGACGTGCTCAGTCCTGCGGGAAGTCGCCCGCGAGGGCGGCGGCGAGCCGCAGATGCGGCGCGGCCTCCTCGCCGCGGGACTGGCGTTCCAGCGTGCGGCCCAGCATCAGCCGGGCGTACTGCTCCACCGGGTCCCGCTCCACGATGATCCGCAGCTCGGCCTCGGCGCGGCCCAGCTGCGCGGAGTGGTAGTAGGCGCGGGCCAGCAGCAGCCGGGGTGCGGTCTGCTCCGGGACCTCCTCGACCAGCCCGGTCAGTACGCGCGCGGCGCTCGCGTACTCCTTGGCGTCGAAGAACATCCCCGCCCGCTCCCAGCGCTCGGCGGCGGTGCCGTGGTCGTAGTACTCGATGTCCACCTGAGACCTCCTTCGGCGGGTACAGCGCCCCAGGGTTGTTGAATATTCCACCAAAGCTGGGGGTGTCGCCGGAGGCTCCCGCGGAGGCAAGATCGTCGGTGTCCCGCCCGTCCACCGGACCCGGAAGGAACCAACGAGATCATGCGCGTCATCGTGGCCCACTGCCCGCCGAAGGTGATCGGATGACCGGCGCCGAGGCACCCGTACTGGTGCACACCCTCGGCCGGGCCGCCCACCTCACGCTGAACCGGCCCCGGGCCCTGAACGCCCTGAACCACACCATGGTCGGTCTCATCGACGAAGCGCTCACCGAGTGGGAGCGGGACCCGACCGTGAAGACCGTCGTCGTCACCGGGGCGGGAGAACGGGGCCTGTGCGCGGGCGGCGACATCCGCGCCGTCCACGACGACGCCCGCGACGGCGACGGCACCGCCTCGGCGGAGTTCTGGCGGGACGAGTACCGGCTGAACGCCCGTATCGCCCGCTACCCCAAGCCGTACGTGGCCGTCATGGACGGCATCGTGATGGGCGGGGGCGTCGGCATCTCGGCGCACGGCAGCGTCCGGATCGTCACCGAGCGGTCCCGGATCGCCATGCCCGAGACCGGCATCGGCTTCGTGCCGGACGTCGGCGGCACCTACCTGCTCAGCCGCGCCCCCGGCGAACTGGGCACCCACCTCGCGCTGACCGGCGCGCAGATCGGGGCGGCGGACGCGCTGCTGTGCGGGCTCGCCGACCATTACGTACCGTCCGACGCGCTGCCGGATCTCGTGGCGGACCTCGACGCGCTCGAAGTGGAGGAGGTGCTCGCCCGGCACGGGCGTCCGGCTCCGGCGGGCGAGCTGGCGGCCCGGCGGGAGTGGATCGACTCCTGCTACGCCGCCGACACGGTCGAGGAGATCATCGCCCGGCTCCAGGACCATGGCTCGCCCGAGGCGAAGGCGACCGCCGACACCCTGCTGACCAGGTCCCCCACCGACCTGAAGATCACCCTGGCCGCCCTCCGCCGCGCCCGTCGGCTCGACTCCCTGGAAGCCGTCCTCGACCAGGAGTACCGCGTCTCCTGCGCGGCCCTGACCACCCCCGACCTGGTCGAGGGCGTCCGGGCCCAGATCATCGACAAGGACCGCACCCCGCGCTGGTCACCCGCCACCCTGGCGGAGGTCACCGACGTGGAACGGTTCTTCGCGCCACTGGGGGAGCGGGAACTCGGACTGGGGGGCGCGCCTCACTCGGGGTGAGCGGGAACGCGGGCCGGGGACACCCTTCACTCGGGGTGAGCGGAAACCCGGGCCGGGGACGCCCTTCACTCGGGGTGAGCGGGAACGCGGACCGGGGCGCGCCTCACTCCGGGTGAGCCACCGCCTTCTTCTGGAGTTCCACCGCCATCAGCAGGCCGAGGCTCGGCTCGGCCTTGCGCAGGGCCCGCAGGGCGGCCATCGAGGCGATGTCACCGGTGAAGCCGGTGGCGGCCAGCCGGGCGCGGACCCAGCGGGCACACGCCTCGTCCTCGGAGGCGGCGGCGGTGGACTCCACGAGCGCGACGGCCCGCTCCAGCCCCGGCCGCTCCTCCGGCGACGCGTCCGCCAGCGCTCGGCGCACCGCCGCCAGGATCGCGTCCGAGTCCTTGAGCGGCAGCACGAAGGCCCGGCCCCTGGTCAGTCCCATGAGTCCTGTCATGCGAGCGATCCTGGCGGTCATGTGCCGGTGCTGCCAAGGGACTTGAGGAGAGCCTGAGGCTGGGGGCCGGGTGGGCTCAGCTCGCGTGGACCGACTCCACCCGGAACAGGCGGGGCTGGACGTCGGTGGCGATGGTGCCGGCCTTCTCCATGTGCACCCTGGCCTCGGGGTCGGCCAGCATCGCGCGGTAGTGCTCCTCGGTCTCCCACTGGGCGTAGTTGACGACGCTCTGCCCGTCCAGGGAGGCGTGGAAGTTGGCGCAGATGAAGCCCGGCTGGTACTTCATGGTCTCCTCGGTGGCGCGGGCGAGGAGGTCGAGCAGCTCGATCTGGCGGTCCGGGGCCACGGTGAACACGTTGATGAGCGTGGCCACCGGGCGGGTGGTGTCGATGTGTGCGGTGAGGGTCATGCTGGGATGGCTCCCCGGTACGGCACGGTCGGGTCGCTTCCGCCGTACCGGATTCGCCCGTTCTCCGTACACTGACCCGCATGGCATGCCGCATCAGTGAGCTGGTCATCGATGTCGCCGACCCCGAGCGGCTCGCCGCGTTCTGGAGCGACGTGCTCGGCTATGTGGAACTCGGCCGCGAGGCGGACGGCAGCATCGAGATCGGGCCGCCCGGCGCCGGGTTCGGCGGCCCGCAGCCGACCCTCGTCCTCAGCCCGAGCGGCGACCCACGCGCCGGGAAGCTCCGGCTGCACATCGACGTCAACGCCACCGACCGCGACCAGGACGCCGAACTGGACCGGCTGCTCGCCCTCGGCGCCCGCCCGGTCGACGTCGGCCAGACCGGCGAGGAGAGCTGGCACGTCCTGGCCGACCCGGAGGGCAACGAGTTCTGCCTCCTGCGCAGGCGCCTGGACCCCGCGTAGCCCGAAGGCCGCCGCACCCCGTGCACCGGGTGCGGCGGCCTTCGTGTGCGAGGGTTACTGCTTCTGCTCCACCCGGTCCCCGTCGGCCGACTCCGGTTCCTCCGGGGTGTGCCGCTCGCGGGACAGCTTGCTCGGCCACCACACCGCCGGGCCGATGTCGCGGACCAGGGCCGGGACCAGCAGGGAGCGGACGACCAGGGTGTCCAGCAGGACGCCGAACGCGACGATGAACGCGATCTGCACGAGGAACGCCAACGGGATCACGATCAGCGCGGCGAACGTCGCGGCGAGGACCACGCCCGCCGAGGTGATGACACCACCCGTGGCGATCAGCCCGCGCAGGATGCCCTCCCTCGTGCCGTGCCGCACCGTCTCCTCGCGGACGCGGGACATCAGGAAGATGTTGTAGTCCACCCCGAGCGCGACCAGGAACACGAACCCGTACAGCGGTACCGACGCGTCCGTGCCGGAGAAGCCGAAGCCGTGCCGGAAGACCAGGCCCGCGATGCCCAGCGTGGCCAGGTAGTTGAGCGCCACCGTCGCCACCAGCAGCACCGGCAGCAGCAGGCAGCGCAGCAGCGCGATGAGGATCACCAGGATGATCAGCAGGACCACCGGGACGATCAGGTCGCGGTCGTGCTCGGCGGTGCGCTGGGTGTCGTACTTCTGGGCGCTGTAGCCGCCCACCAGCGAGCCGGGGTCGATCGTGTGCAGCCGGTCGCGCAGGCGTTGCACGGTCTCCTTGGCGGCGTCGCTGTCGGGCGCGCCGGTCAGGGTCGCGTCGATGCGTACCCGCCCGTCCACCACCTTGGGCGTGCCGCCCGGCCTGCCGGACTCGCCCACCGGGGCCGCCGAGGCGACGCCGGGCGTCTTGCCCGCCGCCGCGGTGACCTCCGCGCCCTTGGCCGCGTCCGCGATGACGACCACGGGCTGCCCGGAGCCGCCCGGGAAGTGCTTACCCAGCGTCTGCTGCGCTGAGACGGACGGGGCGTCGTTGACGAAGAGCTCGTCCAGCGGGACACCCTTGGACTTGAGCGCCGGGAAGAAGGCAGCGCCCACCACGAGGACGACACAGGTCGCCAGCCACACCTTCCGGGGGCTGCTGTCGACCCGGTGCGCCACCCGGCGCCACAGTCCGTGGCCGCCCGTGGCGACATCGGCCGGGCGGGGCTTGGCGGGCCAGAACGCGGCATGGCCCAGCAGGGCGAGCACGGCGGGCAGGAAGGTGAGCGTCGACAGCACCGCGCATCCGATGCCGATCGCGCCCACCGGACCCAGCGCGCGGTTGTTCGTCAGGTCGCTGAGCAGCAGCGCGAGCAGGCCGAGCGCCACGGTGGCGGCACTGGCGGTGATCGCGCCGAACGAGCCGCGCAGCGCGCCCCAGGCCGCCTCCGCCCGCTGGGCACCCCGCGCCAGTTCCTCGCGGAAGCGGGCGGTGAGCAGCAGGGCGTAGTCGGTGGCCGCGCCGATCACCAGGATCGACAGGATGCCCTGCACCTGGCCGTCCACCCGGACGACACCGTGGTCGGCGAGGACGTAGACGATCGCGCAGGCGATGCCGAGCGCGAACACCGAGCTGAGGATGACGACGAACGGCAGCAGCACACTGCGGTACACCAGCAGCAGGATGACCAGCACCGCCGCCAGCGCCACGCCCAGCAGGATGCCGTCGATGCCGCCGAAGGCATCGGTGAGGTCGGCCTGGGTGGCGGCGGGCCCGGCGACCTGGGCGCGCGTGCCCTCGACACCCGCCGCCGCCCGCTCGACCCGGTCCACCACGTCGGTGACCTTCTTGCCCAGCTCGGGGCTGAGCGGGACGACACCCTCCAGCGCGGCCCCGTCCTTGGAAGGAAGCGCGGGGGACGGGCGGCCCACGACACCGTCGGTGCCGGTGAGCGAGGCCAGCGCGCGGGTGGCCGCCTCGCGCTGGGCCGGGGTGATCCGGCCGCCGTCCTTCCCGGTCCAGACCACCACGGCGGGCAGGGTCTCCTGCCGCTCGAACTTCTTCTGGAGGGCGACGGCCTTCGTCGACTCGGCGCTGCGCGGCAGGAACGCGGTCTGGTCGTTGGTCGACACCTCGCCGAGCTTGCCCGCGTAGGAGCCGAAGGCTCCGCCCAGACCGAGCCAGACGAGCACGAGGACGAGAGGGACCAGCCAGCGGACCGGTCGGCGTACGGAGTTCATTCGCTCCCCAGGAGGAGTGGGCGGATGCCGAGGAAAAGTAACTCAATCACAAAGTATCTCAATGATCGAGGTACTTGGAGATCATATCCTTGCGGGTATGCAGCCCGAACGCCCACAGGAGCGTCCTCCCAGCGACCTCCAGGGGTACGCCGTCCTCCTGCGGACCCTGAACAGCGAGATCAACCGCATCGCCCACGCGTTTGCCCAGGCGCACGGTCTCCACGCCACGGACATCCACGCGCTCGCCGCGATCATGGACGCCTCGGCCCTGGACGGCGAGCCCATGACCCCGTCCCGCCTGCGCGAACGCCTCGACCTCACCTCGGGCGCCGTCACGGCCTGCCTGGACCGGCTGGAGCGCGCCGGTCACATAAACCGCGCCCGCGACAGCGCCGACCGCAGAGTGGTGCACCTGCACTACAACCCCGGCGCGCGCGCCCTCGCTCGCGACTACTTCGGCCCCCTCGCCCGCGGCACGGAGGCGGCGCGCCGCCGCTTCACCCCCGAACAGCTCGACACCGTCGCCGAGTTCCTCCAGACCCTCAACCACGAACTCGCCGCGGAGCGCTGACCTTTCGGGTGTCGCCGCCGTCGCGGGAGCGGTGTCAGTCCCGCGTGCTCCCGCCGTCGGCGAGGTCGGTCCGGAAGATCCGGTCCAGCTGGTGGTCCAGGATCGCGGCGGCCGATTCCGGGGTGCGCTGGCCGACCAGGATGCTGGTGCCGAGTCCCGCGGACAGGGCGAGCAGGGCGGCGGCGTCCAGGCGCGCGTCCACGCCGGGCCGAAGCAGACCGCCCTCCTCCGCCTGGCACAGGAGAGCCGCCACGGCGTCCTCGGCCGCGTCGGGGTTCGCGATGAACGGCTGGGCGGCCAGCACCTCGTCGGTGACGGACAGTACGGCGTACGAGGTGTAGACGAGGTGGAAGACGCGGCTCTCCTCGTCGGTCGGCAGGGCCGCCGTCAGCATCGCCTCGATCATCGCGCGGGGTCCCGGACGGGGGCCGACGGCCTGGACCCGGGCGGCGACGCGCTCCCCGAACCGCTCGGTCAGCCGTTGCAGCCCGTGGAGCAGCAGCTTCTCCTTGGTCTCGAAGTAGTACTGCACCAGCCGCAGCGAGACGCCCGCCTCGGCCGCCACATCGCGCATGCCCACGGCATGCAGCCCGCGGCGCGCCGCCACCCGAAGGAGCGCTTCCGCGATCTCGGTGCGCCGTTCCGTGTGATCCACGCGCTTGGGCATCGACCGCCCCTCCTGTCGCCTTGTGTCCGCCGGGCCGGTCCGCCCGGTCAGCTTTATGGTACGACCGTACCAATGATGGTACGGTCGTACCACGAAAGATCGAACCCCGGAGGTAGGCATGTCCCAGACGGCGACCCGCGCCCAGGCCGACGTCGGCCGCTATGTCAGCGACTCCTGGCGCGACCGCTACTTCGCGGCCTGCGACGCGGTCTACGCGCTGGGAGCCCCCGCTCGCGCGGAGACGGACGTCGAGACCTCCTTCGGCACCACGCACGTCTACCGGTACGGCCCCACCGACCCGGCCGCCACGTCGCGCACCCCCGTGGTCCTCGTGCACGGCGCGGGTGCCTGCTCCGCCATGTGGTACCCGAACACCCCGGCGCTCAGCGCCGACCGGCCGGTCTACGCGATCGACACCCCGGGCGATCCCGGCCGCAGCCTCCAGCGCGCACCCGTTCACCAGCCCCAGCACGCCGCGCAGTGGCTGGACGAGACGCTCGCCGGACTGGGGCTCGACCGCGTGCATCTGGTCGGCTCCTCCTACGGCGGATGGCTTGCCCTGAACCAGGCGCACCGCGGGCCCGACCGCCTCGCCTCGGTCACGCTCCTCGACCCCGGCGGCCTCGAGAAGGTGGGGCTGCGCTTCTTCGCGTGGATCTTCGTCAGCCTGTTCGCGACGTTCGCGCCCAAGGCGCTGCGTCCGCGACTGGCGGCGTGGCTGGAGCAGCCCGTCCTCGTCGTGCCGGAGCTGCGCACCATGATCCGGCTGGGCGTGCGCGCCTTCCGCGTACGCCGTCCCGCCCCACTGCCGCTGTCCGAGGGTGAACTGTCCACCATCCGTACCCCGCTCTACCTGGTGCTCGGCGAGCGAAGCCTCCTCGTGCACCCGCGGAGGCAGGTCGAACGCGTCCCGCGCCTGATCCCGAGCGCCCGCGCCGAGGTCATCTCCGGCACCGGACACGGGCCCCAGATCGACCACGCGGCCGAGATCAACCGACGGATGCTGAAGTTCATGGACGCCAACGACTGACGTGGGCGCGGTGAAGGGTGAAGTAGGGTGACCGCGCGGAAGGAGTGTGAGCGGTGCGGGAGCGGGTCACCATGGCGGACGTCGCCCGTGCGGCCGGAGTCTCCTCCGCCACGGTGTCGTACGTCCTGTCGGGCAAACGCGCCGTCGCCCCCGAGACCCGTACGGCCGTCGAATCGGCCATCGCCGAGCTGGGGTTCGTCGTGAACACGGCCGCGCGCAGCCTGCGTACGGGGCGTTCCAGTCTGGTCGCGCTGATCGTGCCGGACATCGCCAACCCGTTCTTCGCCCAGCTCGCGGCCACCCTCCAGGAGGAACTGCGCGGACTCGGGCTGCATGTCGTCGTCTGCGACACCCGAGCCCGCCGCGAGGAGGAGCGGGCGCTGCTGGCCGAGGCGGTGCAGCAGCGGTTCGCCGGGGTGGTCATCACGCCGTTCCGGCTGCTGCCGAAGGACCTGGGGGTGCTGGCCGACGCGGGTATACCCGTCGTGGTCAGCGCGGACGTGCCCTTCGGCGCCGTCGACCAGGTGGCCCCGGACGCACGGGCCGCGACCCGGCAGGCGCTGGAGCTGGTGACCGCCGCGCGGCGCCGCCGGATAGCGATGATCGCGGGTCCTCGGGACGCCACCGGCGGCGACCCCCGGCTGGAACTGCTCAGGGCGCTGGCCCGCCAGTTCGGCACCGCCCTGCCGCGCGAGCTCGTGGTGCGCGGGGAGCACACCCGGGAGGCGGGGGCCGAGGGCTTCGCCGAGCTGATGAACCGCCGCTACCGGCCCGACGCGGTGTTCTGCGCCAACGACGTGATCGCGGTCGGCGCCCTGGACAAGGCCCGCGAACTGGACATCGACATCCCCGGCGAGGTCGCGCTCGTCGGCCACGACGACGCCTCCTTCGCCTCCCTGGTCCGGCCCCGGCTGACCACGATCCGCTACCCCGCCGAAGAGGTCGGCCGGGCCGCCGCCCGGCTGCTCCGCGAGCGGCTGGACGGCCGTACCGCCCACCGCACAGTGCGGGTCGGGGCGGAGTTCGTCGCCCGCGCCTCGGTCTGATTCTCCCCCTCCGACCCGACCGGTCGCGGGGTGGCGCGTAATCGATTCCGCCCGGCAGCGCCAGTTGCCCTCCGGTGCAAGGAACTTGCAGGTCAGTCGCCGTTTCACCGGAAAATCGCGTGCTCACGGACTGATCTCGATGTCGCCCAATTCCCGCAAGCCTGTTGACTTTTGTGGATTCCTGTTGTGAAGGTTGCGCCCACCACGTCCCCGGAGCGCGACCCTCGGCGCAAGGAGCACCCTCATGGCGATGCCCGTTCGCATGTCAACCGCAAGACGATGCCTGGCCGGTGCGGCGGTCCTGGCACTCACGGCGGTGGCCGGCTGTGGAGGCGGGGGCGGTGAGGACGACGGTGCGGCCGACTCCTCCTGCAAGCCGTCCTCCGGCAAGGTCACCCTCCAGTACTGGTCCTGGGTGCCCGGCATGGACCAGGCGGTGCGCGCCTGGAACGCCGAACACCCGAACGTGCAGGTGAAGTTGCGTACGACCCCGGCCGGGAACGCGGGCACCTACCAGAACATGTCCAACGCGCTGAAGGCGAAGAAGGCCCCCGACCTCGGGCAGATCGAGTACGACTCGCTCGCCAGTTTCCGGCTCAAGGGCGGCCTGAAGAACATCGAATCCTGCCCCCAGGTCGCGCAGGCGCAGAACAAGTTCGTCGACTGGACCTGGTCCCAGGTCGACTTCGGCGCGGGCGGCAAGGACGGCGTCTGGGCGATACCCCAGGACACCGGCCCGATGGCCCTGTACTACCGCAAGGACATCTTCGACAAGCTCCACCTGAAGGCCCCCACCACCTGGGCGGAGTACGAGGCCGACGCGCGCGTCCTGAAGAAGGCGGGCAAGTACATCACCCACTTCTCCCAGACCGACCCGAACTGGTTCACCGGCCTGCTGTGGCAGAACAAGGCCACCATGTTCGAGCGGAAGGGCGACGCCTGGAAGGTCACCGTCGACCGGCCCGAGAGCCGTCAGGTGGCCGACTACTGGCAGCGGCTCATCGACGACAAGCTGGTCGCCACCGACCTCCAGGGCTTCTCGCCCGCGCTGTACAAGTCGTGGAACTCCGGCGAGGTGGTCACCTGGATCAGCGCCGCCTGGGGGTACAGCACCATCCGCGACAACGCCGCCTCCACGGCGGGCAAGTGGGCGGTGGCCCCCATGCCCCAGTGGAAGCAGGGCGACAAGCAGGCCGGTAACTGGGGCGGCTCCACCACCGCCGTCCTCTCCGGCAGCAAGCACCCCGCCGAGGCGGCCGAGTTCGCGCTCTGGCTCAACACCGACCCGAAGGCCCTGGAGATCCTCAACCGGGCCGGCGGCCTCTACCCGGCGGCCAAGGCCGGACTGACCCTGCCCGCCCTGCAGAAGCCCGTCGGCTTCTACGGCGACCAGAAGGTCTTCGACGTCTTCAAGCAGGCGTCCGCCGAGGTGGACACGGACTTCACCTGGGGTCCCACGATGACCGACACCTACCGCTTCCTCAGCGACGGCACCTCGGACGTCACCGCGGGCAAGGGCACCCTCGGCGACGTACTGAAGCGGACCGCGGCCGACAGCACGGACTCCCTGCGCAAGCAGTCGCTCGATGTCACGCGCTGAGTCACGTGCTGACCGGCTGAAGCGCCGGACCCTCGCCCCGTACGCCTTCCTCATCCCCTTCTTCGTGCCGTTCGTCCTCTTCACCCTGCTGCCGGTCGGCTACGCCTTCTGGCAGAGCCTGCACAAGACGGCACGCACCGGCGGCACCTTCGGCCGCACCCACTCGGTGTTCTCCGGCTTCGAGCAGTACGCCGACGTCGTCCGGGAGCCGTACTTCGCCGACAGCGTCCTCAGGGTCGGCCTGTTCGCCCTCGTGCAGATCCCGGTGATGCTGCTGTTCGCCCTGGTCCTCGCCCTCCTGCTGGACTCGGCCGTGGCCCGGCTGAAGCGCTTCTTCCGGCTGGTGTACTTCGTGCCGTACGGCATCCCGGGCGTCGTCGCCGCGCTGATGTGGGCCTCCCTGTACGACCCGAGACTGTCGCCGATCACCGACCTGCTGGGGTCGGCCGGCATCCGGGTCGACCTGCTGGGGCCCGACCTCGTGCTCTGGTCCATCGGCAACGTCGTGACCTGGACCTACACCGGCTACAACATGCTCATCCTGTACTCCGCCCTCCAGGCACTCCCCGCCGACATCGAGGAGGCGGCCCGCGTCGACGGGGCCGGGGGCTGGACCATCGCGCTGCGCGTCAAGGTCCCGCTGATCCGCCCGGCGCTCGTCCTCACCGGGGTGTTCTCCATCATCGGCACCCTCCAACTCTTCACCGAGCCACAGGTGTTCCGGTCCATCGCCACCAGCGTGACCAGCACCTACACCCCCAACCTCGCCGCCTACTCGCTCACCGCCGGGGACGACTACGGCGGGGCCGCCGCGCTGTCCGTGCTGCTCGCCACGGTCACGTTCGCGCTGTCCTTCGCGTTCCTCCGCCTCACCAACAGGAGGCAGGGATGAGCCTGCTCACCCGTACCGACGGCGCCCACGCGACCCACGGGGTCCGCACCGGCCGCGCGTCCACCACGGCCGCCGTCCTCTTCATGACCCTGGCCGCCTGCTACATGCTGCTCCCGGTGTACTGGCTCCTGGTCTCCTCGACCAAGAGCCAGGGCGACCTGGTCACCACGCCCGGACTGCGGCCCGCGCACTGGCACTTCGGCGACAACCTGACCGCGCTCTTCCAGCAGCAGGACGGCGTCTTCGCGCGCTGGCTCCTCAACAGCCTGCTGTACGCCGGTGCGGGCTCCGCCGTCGCCACCGCGCTGGCCGCGGCCGCCGGGTACGCCCTGGCCAAGTACCAGTTCAAGGGCCGCGAGCTGCTGTTCTCGGTGATCCTCGGCGGCGTCCTCGTACCGGCCACCGCCCTCGCGCTGCCACTGTTCCTGATGTTCGCCGAGGTGGACGCCACCAACACCTTCTGGTCGGTGTTCCTGCCGAGCGTCGTCAGCCCCTTCGGCGTCTACCTGTCCCGCATCTTCGCCGCCGCGTCCGTACCGGACGAGGTGATCGAGGCCGCGCGCATGGACGGCGCGGGGGAGCTGCGCATCTTCACCGGCATCGGGCTGCGCATGATGTCACCGGCGCTGGTGACCGTGTTCCTGTTCCAGTTCGTCGTCATCTGGAACAACTTCCTGCTGCCCCTGGTCATGCTCCAGGACGACGACCTCTATCCCGTCACCCTCGGCCTGTACACCTGGCAGACGCAGACCAGCCGCCTGCCCGTGCTGCAGACCCTCACCATCGTGGGAGCCCTGGTCTCCGTCGTGCCCATCGTGCTCACCTTCGTCCTCCTCCAGCGCTACTGGCGCGCCGGACTCTCCGCCGGGGCGGTGAAGTCATGACCCACCCCCTCACCGCGCTCGGCCACCGGCTCGGCGGCATCGCGCACGGCGGCGACTACAACCCCGAACAGTGGCCCCGCGAGGTGTGGCGGGAGGACGTCCGCCTCATGCGGGAGGCGGGCGTCAACCTGGTGACCGTGGGGGTGTTCTCCTGGTCCCGTATCCAGCCGCGCCCCGGCGTGTACGACTGGGAGCTGCTGGACGAGGTGCTCGACCTGCTGCACGCCCACGGCATCGCCGTCGACCTCGCCACCCCGACCGCGGCCCCGCCGCCCTGGTTCGCCAAGCTGCACCCCGACGCCCTGCCGGTCACCGCGTCCGGCACCCGGCTCGCCCCCGGCAGCAGGCAGGTCTTCTGCCCGAGCCACCCCGCCTACGCCGAGGCGGCCGACGCCGTCGTCACCGCGCTGGCGACCCGCTACGCCGACCATCCCGCCGTCGTGTTGTGGCACGTCCACAACGAGTGGGGCAACCACAACGCCCTCTGCTACTGCGACACCAGCGCGGCCGCCTTCCGCACCTGGCTGCGGGACCGCTACACCACCCTGGAGGCCCTCAACTCGGCCTGGGGCACCGACTTCTGGAGCCAGCGCTACGGCGACTGGGACGAGATCGACCCGCCCCGCGACACCACCGCCTTCCGTAACCCCGGCCAAGAACTCGACTACCGCCGCTTCTCCTCCGACGCCCTCCTCGCCCGGCACCACGCGGAGACGGCCCTGCTCAGGCGCCTCGCCCCCGGCATCCCCGTCACCACCAACCTGATGGGCACCCTGGAGAAGAAGGCCGACGGGTTCGCCTTCGCCCCCGCCTGCGACCTCGTCTCCGTCGACCACTACCTCACCGCGGCCGACCCCGAGGGCCACATCGACCTCGCCCTCAACGCCGACCTGGCCCGCGGCATGGCCGGGGGCGCGCCCTGGCTGCTCATGGAGCACTCCACCTCCGCCGTCAACTGGCAGCCCGTCAACGTGGCCAAACGGCCGGGCGAACTGCGCCGCAACAGCCTCACCCACCTGGCCCGGGGCGCCGACGGCATCATGTTCTTCCAGTGGCGGCAGTCCACGGCCGGCGCCGAGAAGTGGCACTCCGCGATGCTCCCGCACGCGGGCACCGACAGCCGGATCTGGCGCGAGGTCAGCGCCCTGGGCGCCGAGCTGTCCGCCCTCTCCGAGGTGGCGGGCACCCGCGTCCAGGGCGACGTGGCGCTCCTCTTCGACTGGCCCAACTGGTGGGCCCTGGAACTCCAGGCCCGCCCCTCCGACCGGCTGCGCTACCTCGACGTGGTCCGCGACTGGTACGCGGCCCTGTGGGCACTCAACCTGACCTGCGACGTGGTCCCACCCGGCGCCGACCTGACGCCCTACCACGCCGTCGTCGCCCCGAACCTGTACCTCCTCGCCGACCAGGACGCCGCCGACCTGGACGGGTACGTCCGCCGGGGCGGCCACCTCGCGGTCGGCTGCTTCAGCGGGGTGGCCGACACCCAGGACCGGGTACGCCCCGGCGGCTACCCCGGCGCCCTGCGCGACGTCCTCGGGCTCCGCGTCGACGAGTACCTGCCGCTGCGGCCCGGTGAGAACGCCCTCCTCGACGACGGCACCCTCGCGCACGACTGGGCCGAACGCGTCGAACCGCGCGGCTGCTCCGCCGTACTGCGCTTCGCGGACCCGCCCGAGGGCGGTCCGGCCGCCGGAGGCCCCGCCGTCACCCGCCACGCGCACGGCCGGGGCAGCGCCCGGTACGTCGCCACGCGTCCCTCCGCGCACACCCTGCGCGAGCTGATGCGGACCCTGGCCGACGAAGCGGGCGTCCAGCCCGTCGCTCCCGAGGGAGTGGAGGCGGTGCGCCGCACCGGCCCACAGGGCAGCTACCTCTTCCTGATGAACCACACCGCCGACGACGTGACCGTCCCGGTCCGGGGCACCGGCCTGCTGGACGCCAAGGTCACCGACACCGGCGCCCTGGTCCCGGCCGGGGGAGTCGTCGTCGTCCGCGAACCCGAGTGACGGAGTGTCCATGACGCTGCCCGTGGAGTACGACGAGGCCAGCGGCACCGTCGTCCTGAGCACCGAGCACACCTGCTACGTCCTGCGGGTGGACCGGGCGCGGGGTGCCGTACCGCATGTGCACTGGGGTGCGCGGCTGCCCCTGGAGGACGCGGTCGGGCTTCCCGTGCACGGCGAGCACGACAACAGCTTCGCCGGGCGTTTCGACGGGGTGGAGGAGTATCCCGTCGATGGCGGCGCCCGGTTCGGCGTGCCCGCGCTGGAGGTCCGCTTCGCCGACGGACACGGTCCGGTCGAGCCCGAGGTGACCGGCGTCCGGATCGCGGGGGCGCGGCATATGGTGGTCGCGCTGCGGGACCGGGCGCGGCCGCTGGCGTGGGAGACGCACTACCGGGTGCCGCCCGGCGGTGACGTCATCGAGCGCTGGACGGAGTTCGAGCACACCGGCGACACCGGCCCGCTGCTCCTCGTACGCCACGCCGCCGCCCACTGGCCGCTGCCCCGGCGGCACGGCTGGCGGATGTCGGCCGTGCACGGCGGCTGGTCCGACGAGAACCGGCTCGCCCGCACCGAGGTGGCCGTGGGCGAGACCACCCTGACCAGCAGGCGCGGCCACACCAGCCATCAGGCGGCCCCCTGGCTCGCGCTGGACACCGGTACCGCCGACGAGGAGCACGGCGAGGTCTGGGCCACCGTGCTCGCCACCAGCGGAAGTTGGCGGCTCACCGTGCAGCGCACGGCGGCCGGGGCGGTGGGCGTCGTCGCGGGGGAGGGGCACGAGGGCGCCGAGATCGCCCTGGCCCCCGGTCAGCGGCATGTCACGCCGGTCAGCGTGGCCCTGTACACCACGGGCGGCTTCGGCGCCGTCAGCCGCGCCCTCCACGGTCACATCCGCCGGCATGTGCTGCCCCACCCCGACGAACTCCGGCCCGTCCTCTACAACTCGTGGGAGGCGACCGGGTTCGAGACCTCCGAGGAGGGCCAGCTCAGGCTGGCCCGGCGCGCCGCCGACCTCGGTGTCGAGCTGTTCGTCGTGGACGACGGCTGGTTCGGCACCCGCGACGACGACCGCTCCGGCCTCGGCGACTGGACCCCGCACCCCCGGCGCTTCCCGCGCGGACTGCGCCCCCTGGCCGACGAGGTGCACCGGCTGGGCATGGCGTTCGGGCTGTGGGTGGAACCCGAGATGACCAACCCCGACAGCGACTTGTACCGCGCGCACCCCGAGTGGGTGCTGCACCTGCCCGACCGCCGCGCCACCGAGCTGCGCCACCAGCTCGTCCTGGACTTCTCCCGCCCGGAGGTCACCGACTGGGCGTACGACTGGCTGCACCGGCTCGTCGCCGGGAACGTGGTGGACTTCCTCAAGTGGGACTTCAACCGGTCCTTCACCGAGGCGGGCTCCTGGGGCGGCGGGCCGGACGGGCGGCGGGTCCACATCGAGCACGCGCGCGGGGTGCACCGGGTGCTCGACCGGCTGCGCGCCTCGTTCCCCCGGCTGCGGATCGAGTCCTGCGCGGGCGGCGGTGGCCGGACCGACCTGGGCATGCTCGCCCGCACCGACCAGGTGTGGGCCTCCGACAACACCGACGCCGTCCAACGCCTCGCCATCCAGCACGGCTTCAGCCAGGTCCACCCGGCGGGCGTCATGTCGGCCTGGGTCACCGACAGCACCAACCCGCTGACCGGACGCACGGTCCCGCTGAGCTTCCGCTTCCACTCGGCCATGGCGGGCGTCCTGGGCCTCGGCGGAGACCTGGACCGCTGGACACCGGCCGAACTCACCGAGGCGGCCCGGCTGATCGAGGTCTATAAGGACATCCGGCCGCTGGTGCAGCACGGACACCAGTACCGGCTGCTCGCACCGGGCGACGGCGCCCTGACCGCCGTCCAGTACGTCGATCCCGACGCCGACCGGACGGTGGTGCTGGTGTGGCGGCCCAGCGCCGCCTTCGGTCCGGCGCACCCGCCGCTCCGCCTGCGCGGCCTGGACCCCGGCGCCCGCTACCGCGACGAGGACACCGGCGCGCAGTGGTCGGGGGCGACCCTCGCGGGCTTCGGCCTGGCCGTCCCCGGCCTGCCGGACGGCGACTGCGCGAGCGCCCTGGTGCGCCTGCGCAGGGTGGCATAGGCCGGTCAGCGGCCGGGGGGCGGACCCATCGGGCCGGGCGCGTGCGAGGCGGCGGTGGGCAGACCGGTCCCGGGAGGCATCACCCGGGCCAGGTCGCGGTGTATGCGGTCGGCCTCGCCCCGCACCTCGGCGGGGACGTCACCGCGCTCGGCGACGAGACGGCTGAAGATGGGGGTGTCGGTGAACATGACTCGAGTCTGCTCTTTTCCAGTGGGTCGCCGGGTGGTGGGGGGCGCGACGGGACGGGTGACGGACACCTGCCGTGGCCGGACCATCAGCGGGCCGAAAGACGGCGGCCCCGAGGAACGCCCGGCCAGGAACGGGCACACGTCACCTTAAGGGGCGGTACCGACAACGCGCGCCCGGGGACCCGAACCAACCGCACAGCTTAGACGATCATGTATCGCGGATTCGAGGGTAGACGCGGCCGACGAGTCAGAAAGTCACCGAACACGGAGTTGTTGTGCCGACACCGCACCTTTCCCCACAGCCCGGCGCGTCCGGAGCAGTACAGCTGGCCGCGTCCTGGCCGAACTGGCTGGAGGAGCACACCACGGCGCTGGTCGAGGTGCCGCTGCGCATCGCCCTCATCGTCGTCGTCCTGGGGGTCATCCGCTGGATCGCCAAGCGGGCCATCACCCGCGTCGTCCAGCACATCCTGCAGCCCTCCGGCGACGACGGCGAGGCCCGCCCGCCGCGCCGCGCCGGACGCGGAGCCGCCGTCCTGATGCGGGACCGCTCCCGCTCCTCCCAGCGCCGCGAACAGCGCGCCCGCACCATCGGCTCGGTGCTCAGCAGCGGCGTCACGATCGTGCTGGCCCTGCTCGGTCTGGCCATGATCCTGGACCAGGTCGGCATCGCGCTCGGCCCGCTGCTGGCCAGTGCGGGCGTGGTCGGCCTCGCCATCGGGTTCGGCGCCCAGAGCCTGGTCGCCGACTACCTCTCCGGCCTGCTCATCATGGTCGAGGACCAGTACGGCGTCGGTGACACCGTCGACCTCGGCGAGGCCATCGGCGAGGTCGAGCACGTCGGTCTGCGCCTGACCCACGTCCGCGACCTCAACGGCGGCCTGTGGCACATCCGCAACGGCGAGGTCCTCCGCGTCCGCAACGACAGCCAGGACTGGGCCCGCGCCGTGCTGGACGTCGCCGTCGCCTACGACGCCAACCTCGACACCGTCTACCAGGTGCTGGAGGACGCCGGCCGCACCCTGCGCCAGGACCCGGCCTTCTCCGGCGTGCTGCTGGAGGACCCCAGCGTGTGGGGTGTGCAGTCGCTGGACGCGGACGGGGTCGTCGTGCGCCTCGCGGTGAAGACCGTGCCCCTGCAGCAGTGGTCCGTCACCCGTGAGCTGCGCCGCCGGGTGAAGGACGCGCTGGACACCGCCGGTATCGACATCCCGTTCCCGCAGCGCACCATCTGGCTGCGCAACGAGGACTCCGAGACGGCCGTCGTCCCCCGCTGAACCTTCCGCGAACCTTCCGCACACGACGAGGGGCCCGGCCTGTACAAGGCCGGGCCCCTCGTCATGTCATCCAGCGTCCGTGCGCTCTTCGCCTACCAGCGGTACCAGCGGCCTCGACGGCCACCGCTGCCCGCGGGCCGCACGAAGAACCCGACCAGCCACACCACCAGGACGATCACGGCTATCCACCACAGCGCCTTCAGGGCGAAGCCCGCGCCGAAGAGGATCAGAGCCAGCAGAAGAACCAGAATCAAGGGAACCATTGTCATAACCTCCTGACCACCGATTGCCCCCGACCGGCGAATGCACGCACACAACTGCCAAGTTATCCACACGACTTGAAGGGCATGAGGACGTGTTGCGGTGCGGGTCCCCGGTGGTGCGGTGCTCCGTTCGGTGCAGTGCGGGCGCCACGAGGGCTGACAGGGCCGGTGAAGAGGGATTCTCCGCGTGCGCGGGGGTAACCGCCCTGCATGAACATCGCTGCTGAATTCCTCGCCGCGTCCGGCAAGGGCGCGCTCTGGCTCCTGATCGTGGGCGTGGTCGTCGCCGTGCTCCTGCTCGGCGGGTTCCTGCTGGGCAGCCGACGCGCGCGCTCGCGCCGCCTCTCCACCCCGCCCCCCGGCGCCCGGGCCCGCCGCGGCCCCCAGGAGCAGCCGGGCGTCGGCTGGCAGACCCCGGAGGACAACCCGGAGAACCACACCCACCGGCGCTGACCGCTACCGCGCGGGCTGCCGCTCCAGCTCCCGCTTGAGATTGCGCAGCGTGGTGCGGATGTTGCGGGTCTGGAAGTCGGCGAAGGTGCGGCCCGAGGTGACGATCCGGTCGAAGGTGTTGGCCGCGAGGTCGGGCCAGGTGCGGCGGTCGTCGGTCCAGGTCTCGGTGACGCGGGTGCCGTCGCCCGCCGGCTCGAAGCGGTACTCCCAGGTGGCGATGGGGCCGCGCAGCCGGGGGCGGCCGACACCGATCGCATGGACCCGGAAGGCGAAGTGACGGCCCGGTTCGGCCGCCGTGACCGTGCACCGGGTCACCCAGCGGAAGCGCCCGCGCTTGTTCCGTCCGACGAAGCTGGTGCCCACCTCGACCGGGCCGTCAGCCGAGCCGGATGTGGTGCCCAGGTTCTCCGGGCTCCAGCGGCCCATGTCGCCGGGGTCGCTCACCGCCCGGTAGGCGACCTCCGGCGTGACGTCGATGACGATGCTGTCGCTCACACTCAACACACGGGCCATTGCGCTGCCTCCTACCGCGAACCTGAAGCTACTGTCGAGTAGGAATCATGGCACGGCCCGTTCCACCCGGTCGGTTCGCCAGCGCCGACAGAGCGGCCGCGACCCGGTCACCCACCTCTCGCGGCGTCGACGCGTGCGGGGAGAGCCTGAGCGAGTCGGCGCGCACCGTGGGGGTGACGCCCTCGGCGTGCAGCGCCTTCGCCACGAGGGCCGGGTCGCGGCCCGGCACCGTGAAGGAGAGGATGCCCGTGCGCCGCGCCGGGTCGGTGGGGGAGAGGACCCGGCCCCCGAACTCCCGGACCACCTCGGTGAGTTCATCGATCCGCTCGGCGATCGCGGCCTCGATCGCTCCTACGGTGTGCCGCTCGACGAGGTCCAGCGCGGCCGCGAACGCGGCTGCCGTCACCGGGCTCAGGTTGGTGATCGACCACCGGCGCGCTTCCGGGGCGGGCGGGTGCTCCGCGCCGTCGAACAGGCCGACCTCCTCCACTCCCGTCCAGCCGGTGAGGACCGGCTCCAGGGATTCCAGCGCGCGGTCGGACAGCGTGGCGAAGCCCGTGGCCCATCCGGCCCGCAGCCACTTCTGGCCGCCCGCCACCACCACGTCGGCCGCCTCCCACGGCAACTCGGCCGCGCCGAACGCCTGGATGGCGTCCACGATCAGCAGCCGGTCCGGCCCGATCGCCTCGCGCAGCCCCGCCAGATCCGCCCGGAAGCCGGTACGGAAGTCCACGGCGCTCACCGACAGCGCGACGACATCCTCGGTCAGCGCGGCCCGGACCAGTGCCGGAGTCACCCCGCCGCCGGGCTCCGGGTCGAGCCAGCGGGGCGCGACCCGGCCCAGGTCCGCGGTACGGCGCCACGGATAGTGGTTGGCCGGGAAGTCGGTGCGGGGCACGAGGACCGCGCCTTCCCGGATGCCGAGCGCGGCGTGGAAGAGGCCGGTGGACGCGTTCGGCAGCAGCACGGTGTGCCGGGCGTCGGTGCCCGCGAGGCGAGCGGCCGTGTCCCGCGCGGTCTCCTCCGCGCGCATCAGACCGTCCACGGTGGTGTGGTCCGCGCGGGCGGACTCCGCCAGCGCACGCGCGGTGGCGTCCACGGCGTCCCGCGAGGGCGGGCCGAACCGGGCGAAGTCGAGATACCCGGCAGGCGTGTCGAAGTGAGCTGCGTACGAAGTGAGCACGGGGCTCATCCTCTCCGGTGCGGGACGGGCCGGGCACCCCGCCATGGGGATGCCCGGCCCGTCCGTCCGTTCAGTGCCCCGGCGGTCAGTGACCGGCGGCTTCCTCGGGACGCGCGTGACGCGGCAGGAGGAAGGCGAGCAGGAACGTCAGGACGAGCATCCCGTCCACGATCCACAGGACCGTCTTCATGACGGAGCCGAAACCGCCCTTGAAGGCCGATGTCGCGGTGGTCCGGAGCGCGGCCGGTATCCGGGCGCCGTCCCGCGGCGAGGTGATGACCGACCGGGTGTCCTCCTCCAGCGTCACGCAGGAGGCCGGGGTCGCGGCCGGGTCCTTGGCGACCGCGCGGTCCGAGGCGCAGGTACGCAGATCCGCCACGACGCGGTCCTGGGCGACAGGCGCGACATGCGCGGCGGTCAGCTGCTCGCGCAGGCCGCCCGACTGCTGGTCGACGGCGGTGGCGATACCGCCGCCCAGCAGGCCGAAGAACACGGTGCCGAGGATGGCCACGCCGAAGGCGCCGCCGAGCTGCTGGACCGCGGTCATGGTGCCCGACGCGGAACCCGTCTCGTGCTGCTCGACACTGGCGAGCACGGTGTCGAAGAACGGCGCCATCAGCAGGCCCATCCCGATGCCCGTGACCAGCAGCGAGGGCAGGAGCTGCCAGGGACCGACACCGCTGCCCGCGAGGTCCAGGGTCAGCCACACACCGAACACACCGGCGGCCATGACCAGCGCGCCTCCCTGGAGCACCATGCGGCCGAACCGGGTGACCGCCTGAGCGAGCCCGAAGCCGACGATCATGCCGCCGGACCAGGGCACCATTACCAGGCCCGCCTTCAGCGGCGAATAGCCCAGCCCGATCTGGGTGTAGAGGTTGAAGACCAGCATGAAGCCCTGCATGGCGGAGAAGAAGACCAGCCCGAGGATCATGCCGCCGCTGAAGCCGCGCTTGCGGAACAGGCTGATGACGACCAGCGGGTCCCGGCCGGCCCGGCTGCGCCGCGCCTCGTACATCGCGAAGACGGCGAAGACGACGACCGAGGCGGCCATCATCGCGAAGGTCCACAGGGGCCAGTCGTACTCACGGCCCTGGACCAGCGGGAAGATCAGGAGCAGCGCGGCCAGCGAGACCAGGAGCATGCCGGGGATGTCGAGACGCGGCTTGCTGTCGGAGCGGGTCTTCGGCAGATAGCGCACGGCACCCAGCAGGGCGGCGGCGCCCAGCGGCAGGTTCAGCAGGAAGATCATGCGCCAGCCGGTGCCGAAGTAGTCGGCGTCCACGAGCCAGCCCGCCAGGATCGGTCCGGAGACCGCGGACAGCCCCATGACCGGGCCGAACATGCCGAACGCCTTCTGCGACTCCTTCGGCGGGAACATCTCCTTGATCATGCCGAGGCCCTGCGGCAGCATCACCGCGCCGAACAGCCCCTGTATGACGCGGGCGCCGATCAGCATCTCGGGGGACACCGACACCGCGCACAGCAGGGAGCCCACGGTGAACCCGGCGGCGCCGACCAGGAACATGTTGCGGCGGCCGTGGATGTCGCCGAGGCGGCCGCCGGTGACCAGGCCGACGGCCATCGAGAGCGTGTAGGCGGCGGCGAGCCACTGGAGGGTGGAGGCGCCGCCGCCCAGGTCGGCGCGCATGGAGGGACCGGCGATGTTCGTGACGACGGCGTCCAGGAGGTCCATCACCTCGGCCGCGAGGATCACGAAGAGCGCGGCCCAGCGCCATCGATAGGGCGCTGGTGCGTCAGTGGGCGTCTCGGCGGACGCGACACCAGTGGTGGACATCGGTACTCCTCGCGGAAAGGGGCCGCGGCCCCCGGTGATGAGCCATCGGCGCGGTGGGACGGACGGACAGTCCTGGAGAACACTGTTCACCTTAGCGGAACGGTGCTCACTCGGAGAACGCTGTTCATTAAGATATAGCGTAAGCGCGTCGCGAGGACAAGATATATCGCGTTGCCTGTGGACAAGTACCGCTCCAGCGCTCGACAAAAGCCGCTCACCAGTCGTGAACACTGTTCTCCGACGGCCCTAGACTGTCCCCATGAGCGACGCGGCCGCCGGCAACCCCGCACCCCCTCCGCCGTCCCCCTGGGAGCGTGAGCGTCCCGCCCGCCCGCAGACGGCACCGCAGCGCACCCCGCTGTCCCGTGAGCGCATCGTCGAGGCCGCCTTCACGGTCCTGGACCGCCAGGGGCTCGACGGGCTCTCGATGCGCCAGGTGGCAGCCGAACTGGGCGTCACCGTCTCCGCCCTGTACGCGTACGTCAGCTCCAAGGACGACCTGCTGGAGCTGATGTACACCCGGCTCTTCGACGGCTTCCGGATGCCCGAGCCCGACCCCGAGCGGTGGCGCGAGCAGGTCCGGGACTACGCGCGCGCCGGGCGCGAGCGTCTGCTGTCCCACCGGGACGTGGCCCGGATCTCCATGGCGCACGTGCCGTTCACGGCCGAACTGCTGCCGCACGTCGAGGGACTGCTCGCCATATTCCGCACGGCCGGGCTGCCCGACCGGATCGCGGCGGAGGCCGGTGACCTCATCTCCACCTACATCGACGGCTTCGTCCTGGAGGAGGGCGTGTGGCAGGACCGGGCCGCCGCCCGGCCCGACGACGGAGACTCCTCACTGGCCCGCCCCGACTGGCGCGAGATGGCGGGGGAGATGCAGGACTACTTCGCGTCTCTGCCGCCCGGGGACTTCCCCCACCTGCGCGCACTGGCCGACGTGATGGTGACCGACTCCTCCGACGAGCGGTTCGACATCGGCCTGGAGATCATCCTGCGGGGGCTGGCGAGTTATCTGCCGGACAGGGCGGCCGAGGGCAACGCGGCCGAGGCGGCACCGGACGCCTGACGGGGGACTCCCGACCCGCCCCGCTCAGCGCCCAGCCGCCGCCCGCGCCTTCCTCGTGTCGCCGAAGGGCAACTCACCCCCGCTGAGGTGGGCCCGGATGCCGTCCCGTTCCACCGTGATCCGCTGGACGCGGATGTCGCCCGGCGTCTTCGGCAGCTGGAAGGACAGGTTGAGCTGGTCCGCGAGCTGGGGCTTGGTGACGCCCCGCACCGCGCCGAGCAGCTTGGGGTCGATGCCGAGCTTGGCGGGCAGGTCGGGCTGCTCGGCGACCACGTCGAACAGGTTGACCTTCATCAGCTTGCCGACGAACCCGGGCGTACCGGTGAGCCGCTCCATGGCCGACTCGCTGCGCATCGCGTCGCGGATCTGCGACCGGTCGATCCCGGCGCGCTCCGCGATCACCGGTACGGCCAGCAAGGCCCGCACCTTGTCCCGCTGCTCGGCGACGGCACGCGCCGCCTCGGGGGTGAGCTGGAGCCCCGCGTCGCGGCCGGGGCGGAAGACGGCGACGTCCCCGATGTCGAGACGCATACGGCTGATCTCGGTCGACACCCCGCGGTCACCGGACCGCCCGATCCGCGCCTCCGCGTGCACCCCGAGGCGCTGCCCGGCGATCGGCAGCTGCCCGTCGGCCTTGATCGCGCCGGGACCCAGACGGCTGAACTCCACCTGTGAGGCGCCCAGTTCGCGGTCGAGGTCCTCGAAGGAGAGCAGTACGTCCCCGTCGAGGGAGTGGACGGTGCCGCCCTTGAGGTGGGAGGGGAGTTCACCGTCGAGCCGTACGTCGTGCGCCGTGGCGTGGACCCTCGCCAGGGACACCCGGTCGGCGGCGAGGTCGGGGACGGTGACATGCGCGGTGTCGATCCGCTTGTCCAGCACCTGGGTGAGGAAGGGGAAACCGTCGATCTCCACCTGCGGCGCGGCCTCCAGACGCAGCGACTTCTGCAGCTGGTCCTCGGTCTTCCGCTCCGCGAAGAGCACCGCGAACCGGTCGCCCAGCACCAGGAACGCCAGGGTGACGGCGATCGCGATGCTCGCCTTCACCGCACGCCGCAGATTCCTGAACCTGCGAGGGCGCCTCCGCCCGGCCTTGCGGGACCCAGGGGGCCGCCGGTCTCCCGACTGCCCATCGGACACGGCGTGTTCCTGATCGTTCATCGAGCGGTGCGACGCTGGGCGAGTGGAGGAGCGCATCACGCCACCCAAACACGTCACCGCAGGTCGGACGCAAGTTCAGCCTTGTGCGGGCGACGGTTCTCACACCCCCGTGACGGGGACACGTGGCGCGGGTGAAGGGGTGCGGTGGATCATGTGGCGGTCCTGTGCGATCCGCTCCCCCTGTCCGGGACCGCCTCCCCGGACCGTTCGCCGGGCACCGAACCGGTGACCTGAGAGACCATGGAGGCAGAGCAGTGTGCCGCCTCCGGCTGCGAAGGAGGTCACCATGGCAGCCGAACCGCCTTTCGTGCCGCCGATCGGGCCTGTCCTGACGGTCTCGGCCGCCGACATCCGGCTGCCCGAGCTGATCCTGGCCGGGGACATCGGCGCCGAAGCCCTGCGTGAGCTGGAGGAGGTCCTCGGGGCCCCGCCACTCCACACGGCATCCGCCTGGACCGTCGACATGAGCCAGGTGACCCGCATCGACCTGGCCTGCGCCTACGCCCTCCTGCGCGGAGCCACCCTGCGCCCGGAACCCGCCGACCTCACCATCCGCGGCCCCCGCCGCGCCGTCCAGCGAACCCTGCGTGACGCGGGGCTCGACGTGGTGGCCGTCATCGAGGAGTAGAGGATCAGAGGAGTAGGGCCCCCGCTCCAGCCGATCAGGGCCCGTACCGACTCGCCGCCGCCACGGTCGCGTGTACTCACAGTCCGGCCGGACAAGGACGCCGGATCAGGGCGTACTCGCTCGGTCGCCGCTCGGATACGGGCTCGTGCTCATTCCTCGCCGGTCAGGCGCACGCACTCGGTGACGACGGCGCGGAGACTGTCCGTGCGGCGCAGGATCGCGCGCTGGGTCATCGCGCCGTTGCCGTGTTTCAGCAGGCCGGACAGGGTGTCCTGGGCGCCCTTGGTGTCACCGTGGTCGTCCAGGGCGGCGCGCACATGGTCGAACAGCGCCCGGACCACCCTCTCCGCCGGGGCGGGGCGCATGGTCAGGGGGTGCAGCAGATGCTCCTCCAAGCCGAAGCGGGCGGCCTGCCAGGCGGCGAGCCGCACCAGGGAGGTCTCGAGCCGGGCCGGAGGTTCCCCCGCCCGCCACTCACGGGCGGCCGTCTCGACGAGCGCGCGGCACAACAGGGCCAGCAGGACCGTGGTGTCCGGGTCCAGACAGACGTCCGCGACCCTGATCTCGACCGTGGGATACCGCACGGCGAGCCGGGCGTCGAAGTAGATCATCCCCTGGTCCCGGAGCACGCCGGTCCCGACCATGTCCCGTACCCGCTCGTGGTACCGGTCGGCGGAGCCGAAGACATCGGTCGGCCCGGCCGACGGCCAGCGCCCCCACATCTCGCTGCGGTAGCTGCTGTAGGAGCTGTCCTGGCCTTGCCAGAACGGGGAGTTCGCGCTCAGGGCGAGCAGTACGGGGAGCCAGGGGCGCATGCGGTCCAGCACGGCCACGCCCTCCTCGTCGGACTCCACGGAGACGTGCACATGACACCCGCAGGTGAGCTGGTCCGACAGGGTCAGCCCGAAGCGCTCGGCCATCCACCGGTA
Source organism: Streptomyces sp. NPDC090119 (assembly GCF_044747085.1). Lineage (NCBI taxonomy): Bacteria > Bacillati > Actinomycetota > Actinomycetes > Kitasatosporales > Streptomycetaceae > Streptomyces > Streptomyces sp. NPDC090119. The sequence continues at coordinate 1,148,671 of NZ_JBIVDK010000001.1, forward strand.
CCGGCTGTCCGCTGTCAGCGTGGGACTGACCGGCAGGGGAGAGGTGCCGAGGGCGGCCACGGCGGCCCCCGTCCGCCCGGCGAGCCGCCCCGCCTCGGCACGGCACCGACGGATCTCGGCCGCGAGCTCGTCCGCCCGCGTCTGCGGGGCGGTGGCGAACTCCACCTGCTGGCGTTGCAGCTCCGACTCGAAGACCTGCTCCCCGTCCGACCTGACCGAGCCGTCGGCCTGCGCCAGCACGGCCGCCGCGACGGCGCGCGGTTCACCGCTCTCCGCGTCCACCAGGAGGAGTTCCTCCTCCACTCCCACGCTGCGCACCCGGCCGTCCTCCCTGGCCGGTCCGGGGACCGGTCCCTTCACTGTGTCCCGTCGGTCAGTGCCGCTCGCCCGAGCCGGGTTCGGCCATCCTGCCGTGCGCCTCGGACTTGAGCCTGTCGGGGAGCACCTTGTCGGCCATTCCCTGCGCCTTGGTCCGGGCGGACCCCGCGACTACCTTGTCCTTGCCCTCGAAAAGGGCGTCCAAGCCCTCCCGCGCGACCTCGGCCGGATCGTCCTTCTCCTGTTGGCCGACCTGGGTGTCGTCCATCTCCGCCCGGTGGAAGAACTCGGTCTCGGTCGGGCCGGGCATGAGCGCGGTCAGGGTGACGCCGGTGTCCTTCAGCTCGCTCTGCAGCGCCAGGGTGAAGGACTGCGTGAACGACTTCGACGCGTTGTACACGGCCTGGAAGGTGCCGGGCATGGTGGAGCCGATGGACGAGGTGACGAGGATGCGGCCCTGGCCGCGCGAGACCATCGCGCGTACGACCCGCTTGGCCAGATGCACGGTCGCGCGCACATTCAGGTCGACGATCTCCAGCTCGTCCTCGAGATCGGTGTCCGTGAAGGCACCGCCCTGCCCCACCCCCGCGTTGAGCACCGCGACATCGAGGGGGCGGTCCGTCGCGGTGACCGCCGTCCACAGCTCCTCGGCCTGGTCGTAGTGGCGCAGGTCGGCCCGGACCGGCTCCACGGAGACATCGGCCACCGCCCGGATCTCCTGGGCCGCCTGCCGCAGCCGGGTGTCGTTCTCGGCGTTGATGATCAGGTCGTAACCGCGCTCGGCGAGCTGCTTGGCCAGCTCGAAGCCGATACCGCTGGACGCGCCCGTGACCAGGGCGAGAGGCTTGACATGGTTCATGGCCGGATCTCTCCCTGGACGAGGTCGGCGCGGGCGGGGTGCGCTCCGCGTACCTCCCGCAGTTCCCAGATCGGCCGTTCCTGAACGGCCGGGACGCGACGCCCTCCCCCCGCGAGGGCGTTTCCGCGGCCTCCCGCGGGGAAACCCGTCGTCCATGGTGGCGAGCCGGGTACCGGTCCTGCGGGCCCGCTGGCTGACGCAGACCTTCGTCAGCTGGCCCTACGAACCACGGACGGTCCAGGCGCTGCTGCCCGAGGGGCTGGTCGTGGACGAGTACGACGGCGCCGCGTGGGTCACCCTCACGCCGCACCTCATGGCCGACGTCCGCCTCCTCGGCCTGCCCGCACTGCCCACCTTCGCGGAGACCAACCTGCGGACCTATGTGCGCGGTCCGGACGCCGTGTGGTTCTTCTCCCTCGACGTGACCTGCCCGCTGCTGCTGGTGGGCCGGGCCCTCGGCGTGCCTTACCACCGGTCCGACCTGCGCGTCTCCGACACCGGGGACACCGTCACGTACACCGGGGCACGCCGGACCGGGGAGGCCGCGTACCGCCTGACCGTACGGCCCGGCGCGCCAGTCGAGCCGACGCGGCTGGACGGGTGGCTGACCTCGCGGTGGCGGGCGTACAGCAGGCGGCTGGGCGTGCTCTGGGAGACACCCGTGGGGCACGAGCCGTGGTCGCTGGCCGGGGCCCGCGTCGAGGTGCTGGAGGAGGCGGTGACCCGCGCGGCGGGACTGCCCGCACCGCGCGGCGAGCCCGTGGCGCGGTTCTCCGCGCGCGTCAGCCGCGCATGGGTGGGCGCGACCCGGCCCCTGCGATCCCCGACCCCACCGAACACCCGACAAGGAGGCCGGTCATGAGCGAATGGACCCCGTCCCAGGCAGAGGGCGAACGGGAACCGGACCCCGAGACCGACGGCAGGCCCGGCCGGACCATCCACCCCGACGTGCCGCGCACGACACCCTCGCAGGCCGAGGGCGAGCGGCTGCCGGAGGACGACGAGTAGCCGCCCCGGCTACCGGAGCGCGTGCACCGCCGCCGCGAACACCGCGGGCACCCGGGACGCCACGGGCACGATCAGCCGGGCGGTGCCCGGACGGCTGCTCGCGGCCAGCAACGCCCTGGTCAGCAGGCGGTGGCGCCGCGTCAGCAGCGTCCAGTCCCGCTCGTAGCGCTCCGGCCGCCCGGCCGCGACGGCGCGCACGGCGGCCTCGGCCGTCGCCAGGGCGAGCGCGATGCCCTCCCCGGTGAGGGCGTCCACATAGCCCGCCGCGTCCCCGACGAGCAGCACCCGGCCCGTGACCCTGCGCCGCACCCGTTGCAGCAGCGGTCCGGCCCCGCGCACCTCGGTGGCGGGAGCCCCGCGCAGCGCGGCGGTGAGGGCCGGGAAACCGGCCAGATGCTCGTCGTACCCGCGCCGGACGCGGCTGAGGACCGCGACCCCCACCAGATCGTCGGCGACCGGGGTCACGTACGCCTCGCCCCGGCCGGACCAGTGCACCTCGACGAAGTCCGTCCACGGGGCGACCCGGTAGTGCCGACGCAGTCCGTACCGGCCCCGCGCCCCGCCGGGCAGCTCCAGCCCGAGGCGGCGGCGCACGGGGGAGTGCAGACCGTCGGCGGCGATCAGCCAGCGGGCGGTGAGCCCGGCGGCGGTGACGGCATCGGGGCGTTGAACCACCTCGCCGACCTTGCCGTGCTCGATCCGCACGCCCAGGGCGAGCGCGCGCTCGTACAGCGCCTGGTGGAGGGTCGTACGGCGGATGCCCAGCCCCGGACGGCCGCGGAAGGGCGCCTCGGCCCGGCGGACGCCGTCCACGTAGCGGATGCCGCGCAGGTCCCGGCCCGCCGCCTCGACCCCGAGCGCCCGCAGCGCGGCGACCCCGCCGGGCATCACGCCCTCCCCGCACGCCTTGTCCACGGGCGCCGTGCGCGGCTCGACCACCACGGCGGTCAGCCCGGCGAGCCTGGCGTGCACGGCCGCGGCCAGCCCCGCCGGACCGCCCCCGGCCACCAGGACGTCGATCACGCCGGAACCGGCGCCTCGGCCGCGGTCAGCGCCTGGTTCTCGCACCGGACACGCACGGTCAGCACGGCGGCGTTCAGCACCGTGAACGCGGCGGCGGTCACCCAGGCCGTGTGCACCAGCGGCAGCGCCAGTCCCTCGGCCACCACGGCCACGTAGTTCGGATGCCGCAGCAGCCGGTACGGGCCCCGCGCCACCAGCGGCAGACCCGGTACGACGATCACCCGGGTGTTCCAGCGTGGCCCGAGCGTCCCGATGCACCACCAGCGCAGCGCCTGGGCCCCCACCAGCACCGCCAGCATCGGCCAGGCGAGGGCGGGCACGAACGGCCGCCCGCCGAGCCACACCTCCAGCGGGCACCCGACCAGCAGCCCCACGTGCAGCGCCACCATCGCCGGGTAGTGCCCGTCCCCCGCCACGATCGCGCGGCGGGCCCTGCTCCACCGCTCGTTCCGGCGCGCCACGACGAGCTCGGCGACCCGCTCGACCGCGACGGCGGCCACCAGCAGTGCGTACCAGGTCATGTGTCCTCCTGTCGGGCTCACCAGCTCAGCCTGTCGGGCTCACCAGCTCAGCAGCACCAACTCGCAGGCCAGCCCCGGCCCGATGGCCAGGAGCAGGCCCGGAGTGCCGGCGGGTGGACGGTGTTCGGTGAGGGTGTCGCGCAGGATGTGGAGCACGGAGGACGAGGAGAGGTTGCCCACCTCGGCCAAGTGGCGCCGGCTGAGGGTGAGTTCCTCGGCGGGGAGGTCGAGCGCCTCGGTGACGGCGTCCAGGACGCGGGGGCCGCCGGGGTGGCAGACCCAGGCCGTCACGTCCTGCGGCTTCAGCCCGTGATCGGCGAGGAACTCCCGTACGTCGTCGCCCAGATGGTGCCGGAGCACCTGGGGGATCTCCGGATCGAGGACGACCTTGAACCCCGAGTCGCCGATGTCCCAGCCCAGCACACCGCCCGTGTCCGGGTACAGAAGACTGCGGGAGTCCAGGATCGCCGGACCCGTGAACGCGCCCGCGCGCTCCGCCCCGCCGACCACCACGGCAGTCGCGCCGTCGCCGAAGAGGCCGGTGGCGACCAGGTTGGCCGTCGAGGCGTCCCCGCGCTGGAAGGTGAGCGAGCACAGCTCGACCGACAGCAGCACCGCCACCTGGTCCGGCCGCCCCAGCAGGAAGTCGTGCACGCGGGCCAGCCCCGCCGCGCCCCCGGCACAGCCGAGCCCGAACAGCGGGACCCGCCGCACGTCCGGCCGCAGCCCCAGCCGGCCCGCCACCCGCGCGTCGACGGACGGGACGGCGACACCGGTGACCGAGGTGAAGACCAGCAGATCCACGTCGGCCGCCGTCAGCCCGGCCTCCCGCAGCGCCTCCCGGACCACCCTGGCGCCCAGGTCGGTGGCGGTGGCGACGAAGATCTCGTTGGCGGCGCCGAAGCCGTCCAGCGTCTCGTACCGGTCGAGCGGCAGGGTCATGCGACGGGAGCGGACTCCGGCGTTCCGGTGCAGCCGGTCCAGCACCTCGCGGTCGGCGCCCTCGGGCAGACAGGCGCGGGCCACCATGTCGGTGATCTCGGACTGGGCGAAGCGATGCGGCGCGAGGGCACCGTGCACGGCGGCGATCCGCGTCATGAGGCTCCCGTACGTCGACCGGCCCGGGGGTGGACTCAGCAGACCTTCCCAGGACCGGTACCCCGGCACCAGAGATCGCCCGTCCGGCCGTTCCGGAAGCGACGAGACAGCGCCTAGGCTCGCCGGGTGGTGACCCCCGAGCAGTCGACGTTCCCGGTCCGCACGGTTTCCGCCCTGGCCGGGGCCTGCCATCCCGGCCCGCTGGTGGTGGTCACCGCGCTGACGACGGCGATGGCGGTGACCGCCGGTCAGGAACCGGGCCGCTGCCTGCTGACCACCGGCGCCGTACTGGCGGGTCAGCTGTCCATCGGCTGGTGCAACGACGCCGTCGACGCGCGCCGGGACCTCGCGGTGGGCCGCCGGGGCAAACCCGTCGCCGACGGCGCGATCGCCGCCCGGCAGGTGGGGACGGCCGCCTGCGCCGCCCTCGCCCTGTGCGTCCCCCTCTCCTTCGCCTGCGGACGGTCGGCGGGCGCCGTGCACCTCACCGCCGTCGCGGCGGCCTGGGCGTACGACCTGCGGCTCAAGGCCACCCGCTGGTCCTGGGCGCCCTACGCGGTGGCGTTCGCCGCGCTCCCGGCCTTCGTCACCCTGGGACTGCCGGGGCGGCCCTGGCCCGCGTGGTGGGTCGTGGCCGCCGGGGCACTGCTGGGCGTCGGGGCCCACCTCGGCAATGTGCTGCCGGACATCCGGGACGATCTGGCGACCGGCGTACGGGGCTGGCCGCAGCGGCTCGGCCAGGAGAGGGTACGGCTGCTGCTGCCGGTGCCCCTGGTCGCCGCCTCCGCCCTGCTGGCGCTCGGACCCGCCGGACGGCCCGGCGCACGGCAGCTGGCCGCGCTGGCGGGCGCCGGGGTGATCGCGGTGGCCGGGACGGTGCTGGGCCGCCGCCGCGCGCGGGCCGCGTTCGCGGCGGCGGTCGCCGTGGCGGTGCTGGACGTGGCACTGCTGCTGAGCGGCGACGGGCTCGGGACCGGGGCATCCTGAGAGTGGAGACCCGCATCCGGGCGGCGTCCCGGGACCGAAGTACTCCATGCGCCGTCCGTTGCCAGGAGGTGAATCATGCCCGACTCGTTGCCCCCGCCCGGTGAGACCCCGCCCGTCGAGGGTTCGACCGCCGAGGCCCACCCCGAGCGGCCGGACGGCGGCCCCTTCGAACACCCCCGGGTCTGGCTGTTCCTCATCCTCCTCGGCTGCGCGCTCATCGCCGCGTTCTTCCTGGTCCGGATGATCGACCTGTGAGCGGCGCTCACTTCAGGCCGCTGAGCATGATCCCCCGGATGTAGTGCCGCTGGAGCAGCAGGAACAGGACCAGCACCGGAAGGATGCTCAGGACCAGACCCGCCATCACGATCGGCATCGTGCGCGTCGGGTCCACATAGTCCTGGAGCAGCTGGATGCCGACCGGCAGCGTCATCACGGCCGGGTTCGCCGTCGACACCAGCAGCGCCCAGATGTACTCGTTCCAGGCGTCCACGAACGTCAGCAGCCCCAGCGTCACCATGACCGGCTTGGTCTGCGGTACGACGATCCGCCACCACACCGCGAACTCCCCGGCCCCGTCGATCCGCGCGGCCTCCAGCACCTCGTCCGGGATCGAGACCATGAACTGGCGCATCAGGAAGATCCCGAAGCCGTTGACCAGGAACGGCATCGCCAGCGCCACGATGCTCACGGTCAGCCCGGCACCGCCCCGCCCCAGCAGGTCGTTGCCGCCCGCCAGCGGCCAGTGCACCAGGATCAGGAAGTGCGGGATGAAGAAGAGGAACGGCGGGAACATCATCGTCGACAGCACCAGCCGGAAGATGAAGTCCCGTCCCGGGAAGCGGAGTTTGGCGAGCGCGTAGCCCGCCAGCGACGACGTCAGCAGCACCGACACGTTGATCACGGTCGTGGCGATCACGCTGTTGCGGAACAGCACCGGCAGATCGAGCTGGTCGACCGCCGCCCGGTAGTTGGAGAGGTCGAACGCCTCGGGCAGGAACCGGTAGGGCAGCGTGCCGGACTCACCCGGCCCCTTGAACGACGTCATCACCATGTCGAGGAACGGCACCACCGTGAGCACGGCGCCGGTCACCACCAGCAGGTACGACAGCCACGGGAAACGGCGGCGGATCACGCGTCCTCCCCCTTGCGTCGGAAGATCCACAACTGCACCAGGGTGACCAGCAGGATCACCACGAACAGCACGAAGGCGGCGGCGCTCGCGGTGCCCCAGTCGCCGTAGGAGAACGCCTGCCGGTACATCTCCAGCGCGGCCACATTGGTCGCGTCGCCAGGACCGCCCTTGGTCATCACGATGATCAGCGCGAACGACTGCAGCCCGGTGATGAACTGGGTGACGCACACGAACAGCAGCGACGGCCGCAGCAGCGGCAGCGTGATCCGCCAGAAGACGGTCACCGGACCGGCCCCGTCCAGCGCGGCCGCCTCGTAGTACGACCCCGGAATGGACTTCAGCCCGGCGGTCAGGATGAGGATCGCCGACCCGACCGACGCCCACGCCTGGACCACCACCACCGCGGGCAGCGCGGTGTCCGGGTCCTGGAGGAACGCCACCGAGTCCAGCCCGACGGCGTTCAGCGCGCCGTTGACCAGGCCGCCCGGCTCGTACATGTACTTCCACACATTGCCGACGGCGACCACCGTGGTGACGATCGGCAGCAGGTAGAGGGTGCGCCACAGTCCCTGGAAGCGCAGGTTGTCGATGCAGGTGGCGACCAGCACCGAGCCCGCCAGCGCGAGGGCCACGGTGCCGAGCGCGAACAGCAGGGTGTTGGTGAGGATCGGCGTCAGGAACGTCGAGCCGTCCGCGAAGAGGGCCGTGAAGTTGTCCAGGCCGACCGGCCGGATGTCAGCGAGGTCGAACCCCGCCCAGCGGGACATCGACAGCAGCAGCGCGAAGCCGAGCGGCAGGACCAGGAAGACCGCGAAGAACAGCAGTACCGGCGCCAGGAACAGATAGGCGACGACCGCCTGATGACGCCGGGCCCGGCCGCGAGGGTCCACGGCCGTCCGGGCCGGGTCGGCGGAGCGCGGGCGCGGCGGCCGGGCGGTCGTCTCCGGGGTCAGGGCGTTCACCATGAGCGCGACACCTCCTGGTCGACCTGGCGGCGGATGGTGCGCAGCGACTGCTCGACCGACTGCTGCCCCGTCCACAACGCCTCGATGTTCTTGCGCAGCAGCGACTTGGCCTGCTGCGCGCCGGGCACGTTCGGCTCCGGCACCGCGTACCCCAACGCGTCCAGGAACGGGCGCAGGTTGGGATCGCCGCCCTTGCCGAGCAGGGTTCGCATGTCGTCGGCGCGGCCGGTCAGCGAGCCCACCGACACCTGGAGAGCGCTCATCCGGGTCGCGGCCGCCCCCTCGCGGAGGCTCACCTTCTCGGTGTTGAGCCAGCGCAGGAACTCCCATGCCTCACGCGGGTGTCGGCTGGCGGTGTTGACGCCCAGCATGAACCCGGTGGCGAGCGTGGCAGGCTCGTCGCCCAGCCTCGGGACGGGCACCGGAGCCACGGCCACATCCCGATAGGCGTCGCCCATCTGGGACTTCAGGCTGCCGGTCCACCATCCGGCGCTGATCACCATGGCCACCTGCCCGGACTGGAACGCCTTGTAGACGTTGACGCCGGGCGCGCTCGCCCCCCGGCTGACGAGACGGTGCTCCAGGTCGAGCACCGCCCGGCCGGACGCCGAGTCGATGGCGGTGCTCCTGCCGTCCGTGGACATGAACGTGCCCCCGGACGCGTTGAGCAGGGCGAGGGTCTGGCCGACGGTGGTGGAGTCGTCGTAGGTGGAGAGGCCGAAGCCCTGGACCAGGGTGTTGCCGTACCGGTCGCGTCGGGTGGTGCGGTACGCGGTGTCCTCCAACTCCCGCCAGGTGCGCGGGGGATGGGTGATACCGGCCTCGCGCAGCAGGCGCCTGTTGTAGTAGAGGGCGTAGGTCTGCGCCTCGGTGGGATAGCCGTAGATCCGGCCACCCACCGACGCGGAGCCGACCGCCGCCGCGCCGTAGCCGCGGGTGATCTCCGCCGCGTCCTCGGGCGGGGCGGGCCGCAGGACACCGGCGCGGACGAGCTGGCCGTTCCACAGGCAGTACGGCTGGAGGATGTCGGCGCCCTGGCCCGCGGCCTGCCGGACCATGAAGGTGGTCAGCAGGTCGTTGAACTCGACCGCCTTGGTGCGCACCTTCACCCGGTCGTGCGTGGCGTTCCACTCGTCGACCGGACCCTGCAGGGCCGCCTTCAGCTCACCGCTCGCGTAGTGCGAGAGCACCGTGAGGACGACGGGGTCGCCGGGCCGTCCGGTGCCCTGGTGCGGGGCCGCGCAGCCCGCGGCGAGCAGGGTCGCGGGGAGCGCGAGCGCGAAGCGGCGGCGGCTCAGGCCGCGCGCCGGGCCGGTCATCGGCCGGCCTCCCGGCGCAGCACCCGGAACACCCGCGTCGTGCCGAACCCGGCCCGGCGGTACAGCCGGGCCGCCGCCGACTCCCGGTCGGTCCACAGGAACCACGCCGAGCCCGCGCCCCGCGCCCGCATCCGCTCCAGGACCAGGTGCAGCAGCACCCCGCCGAGCCCCGTACCGCGCATCTCGTCCAGCACCCCGAACGGGCCGAACCGCTCGACCGCCGACTCGTACGCGCCGTGCATCGCCCAGCCCACCAGACGGCCCGAGGGGTCGCGGGCGACCACGATCCGGTCCGGCGGGGCGCCGTTCAGCAGGCACTCCCGGATCGCGCGCGCCCAGTCCGGGCTGAAGTGGACGGCGGCGAGGGCGAGGAGTCCGGGCAGGTCGTCGTCGGCCGGGGTGCCGAACCGGTAGCCGAGCGCGGTCAGTTCGGCGGCCCGACGTCCGGCCTCCGCCGGGAAGGCGTAGTCGGCCAGCGAGCGGTCCATCGCCACCGCCTCGTCCACGGTGCGAAAGCCCAGCGACTCCAGCAGCCCGGCCGCCTCCGGGTAGGTCTCGGCGTCCAGACCGGGGAGGACGTAGTTCGGGGTGTACGGGGCGAAGTCGACCCGGGTGCGGCCGTGGGCGAGCAGCCAGTCGAGGGCATCGGTCAGCAGCCCCCGGCCCACCCCACGGCCGCGGGCCTCCGGGTCGACGAAGAAGAACGGGAGCCAGCCCTGCTCCGGCTCCAGGTCGGTGCCGTGCAGCGGCGTCAGCCGACGCACCGCGTAGGCCGCGCCGACCAGGCGGCCGTCCTCCACGGCGATCCGGAGCCCGGCCGGGTCGAAGTTGGCGTCGAGCAGCACCAGGTTGCGGAAGCGGTCCGCGGTGATGGGGTCGGCGGGCGCGCTCCGGCACCACGCCGCCACCAGCGGCGGACCGTCACCCGCCCGGAACCCGCGGAACTCGGTCCGGGCTCTCGTCGTGCGATCGGTCATCGACGGGTCGTCCTTCCATGCGCGGGCCCTCGGCCTTCAGGGACAGAGCCCTCGGCCTTCAGCGATAGAGCAGTACGTCGTCACCGGCCCACCGGCCGGGCGGTGCGGGCGGCTCGCACAGCGCCAGCGGGTCCCCGCCCGCGTCGACCGTCCGCCGCAGTTCGTCGGAGCCCCAGAGGCGGTCGATGAAGTCGCCGGACCAGGCGAAGTCGTCCGGGTACAGCCGCCGCAGCGTGCCGAGCATGGCGACGGCGGTGCGTACCGGGGCGAACGCCTCGCGGTCCGTGACGTGGAGCTGGACCCCGCGCACGGGCAGTCCGGCGTGCTTGTCGAAGGTCGGCACGTACCGCACCTCCCTGAAGTGCACACCAGGCAGACCGAGTTCGGCGAGCGCGGGGGCGAAGCGGGCGTCGACGTACGGTGCGCCGACGGTCTCGAAGGGCTGGGTGGTGCCCCGGCCCTCGGAGACATTGGTGCCCTCGAACAGGCAGGTGCCGGGATAGACGACGGCCGTGGCGTACGTCGGCATGTTGGGCGACGGCGCGATCCAGGGGAGACCGGTGGCCTCCGCGTCCATCTCCCGGCGCCACCCGGCCGCCTTGATCACCGTCAAGTCGGCCTGTCTCCCGGCGACTTCGGCCACGGCCGACCTGTTGACGCACCAGGCCAGCTCACCGCAGGTCAGCCCGTGCCGGATCGGCACCGGCGCCCGCCCGACGAAGCTCGCGAACGCCGGATCGAGCACCGGGCCCTCGCTGACGAGCCCGCCGAGCGGATTGGGCCGGTCGGCCACCACGAACCGCACGCCGGTACGCGCGGCGGAGACCATCAGGTCGAACATCGTCCAGACATAGGTGTAGAAGCGCGCCCCGACGTCCTGGAGGTCGTACACCAGCGCGTCCACGCCACTGTTGATCAGCACCTTGTCGAGTCGCTCGCCGTCGCGGCGGTAGGTGTCGTAGATCGGCAGCCCGGTGGCCGCGTCGACCTCGTGGGACTCGCTCGCGCCCGCCTGGGCGGTGCCGTACAGCCCGTGCTCGGGGCCGAACAGCGCGGCCAGGTTCACGCCCGCCTCCAGCAACGCGGGTGCCGTCGGGCGCAGATCGGGGAGGACGCAGGTGTGGTTGGTCACCAGCCCGAGCCGACCGGGCCCGGCGAGCCCGGGCACCGCGCACAGCCGGGCGATCCCGGTCGTCACCTTGAAGCGGTCGTCCGTACTACTCATTTCTTCGCCCCTTATCGGAAATTCTCTTGAATGTCCCGGAATTGGGCAATGCTGCGGACACTACCTCTCGGTACCCACGCCCCCCTGGCGACGACGTTCGCCCGTCGGAGTGGAAACCCGTTCGACTCCGCCCACCGCACGGTCGATCATCTGCTCATGCCACTGAGAGACACCCTTGCCCGAGTCGACGAGGACCTGGCCGCGGGCCGCGTCCCCGTCGCGCGCCAGCGTCTGCGCGGACTGGTGTCGTCGTTCCCCCACGATCCCGCGCTCCGCCGCCGCCTCGCCGAGGTGTACCGGCTGTACGGGGAACCCGCCCAGGCGGGCCGGTGGATGTACCTGGAGCAGGACCGCGACCCGGCCGAGACCGCGGCCTTCGAGGCGCGTTATCCCACCACCGCGCGACGCAGGGCGGCGCTCGGCTGGGACGGCCCCGACTCGCTCGCCCCGACGGACTTCGCCAGGGAGCAACTGGCCGAGCTGGCCGCCGTACCCCCGGAGAGCGTCGAAAGCTCCGGGCACGCGGACGCCAAGGGCACCCTGGCGGCCCTCGGGTGTCTGGTACTGGCCCTCGGATTCCTGGCGATCTGGGTGATCGGTGTCATCGCCCTCTTCCGCTGACCGCGTCCGGTTGGCTGGAAAGGGTTCCTTCCCGAGGGGGTTGACGCCCCGTGCGGGGTTTGCGGCAGCTATCCGGGCGGTGGGGCATCGGGGGCGCATGGGGTGTTTCCGGGCCCGGCACCAGGGGTGGAGCCCGCCCGGCCCTCTACCACGCCCCGCCGTCGCAATGGTTGCTTCACGACGACTTCAGGTCCGGGGCCCCAGGAGGGGCCATTCGGAACTCGGCACACTCCGGTGTGACTAGCATGTGGGCGTAACCGGCCGGAAGATCGCCTTCCTCCGAGGGTGCCGCTTCCGGACCCGCGATCGAGCGTTCGGTCGCCGATTCTTCTGCTCGCAGACCGAGGGACCGCGGAATGTCAGTTCCTGCACCGTCCGTTCAACACCGCTCGACGGCCGTCCGGCGCAGCTCGTGGGCGGTGCCCGCGGCCGTGGTGGCGGTGACCGCCGTCGCGGTCGCCGTCGCGGTCGGAGCGGCACCGTCCGGCACCCGCAGATGGACGCTCGTCGTGGCGGGCGCGGGCTGGGCGTGCGTCGCCGTGGCGGTGCTCTTCGGACACCTCCTCGTCCGCCGGGCCAGGCACGCCGCCGCGACCCAGGCCGCCGAGAACGACCGGCTCCGCGCGCAGGCGCAGCAAACGGCCGCGCAGAACGGCCACTTGGTCAATGTCACGCTGCCGTCCCTGCACAACCTGGTGCTGTCCGGCAGCGGCGCCGCCGACGCGCTCGCGGGCGTGTCGATGCCCAACGACCAGAACCTGCGGCGGGTCGCCCAGCTCTCCGCCGGTGCCCTGGAAGAGGCGGTGGGCCGCGCGGCCGCCGCCGACGAGGAGTGCCGACAGACCCAGGACGCGCTCGACGAGGTGCTGTCCGAGGTGGACCGGCTCGCACGGGAGACGCTGCCCGCCGCCGTGGCCCGCCTCGCCGAGGGCCGCTCCGCCGACACGGTGCTGGGCGAACTCAAGCTCCCTCAGGTGCCGTTGCTGCAGGACCTGAGCGAGCGGTTCGTCAGCGAACTGGCCCGCAGCGAGCGGCGTCAGGGCGGTACCCGGATCGCCTCCACCAAGGCACTCAGCCGGGTGCAGGCCAAGGCCGTCAGCATGCTCGCCGACCTGCGGGCGATGCAGGACGAGCACGACGGCAAGATGCTCGGCGACCTGATGCGGCTGGACCACAAGACCTCCCAGCTGGTGCTGATCGCCGACCGGCTCGCGCTGCTCATGGGCGGCAAGACCAGCCGTACCTGGAACAAGCCGATCCGGATGGAGAGCATCCTCCGGGGCGCCATCGGCCGCATCGCCGCCTACCAGCGGGTCCGGCTGCACTTCACCTCCCAGGCCGCGATCTCCGGATTCGCCGCCGAGGGCGTGATGCACCTCCTCGCCGAACTGGTCGACAACGCGGCGAACTTCTCCCCGCCCACCGACGAGGTCCACGTCTACGTGGAGGAGCACCGGGCCGGGATCGTCGTCACCGTCGAGGACAGCGGACTGACCATGTCCGAGGCGGCGATGAGGCACGCCGAGGGCGCCGTCGCCGGAAGCATGGCCGACCTCGCCTCCCTCCAGGGCACCCGCCTGGGCCTCGCCGTGGTCGGACTGCTCGCGCTCAAGTACCGCATCAACGTCAGCTACCGGCCCTCCTCGCGAGGCGGCACCGGCGTCGTCGTCCTGCTGCCCCGGCACCTCATCGCGCAGCAGCGCGACCCGTGGCCCGCGCAGCGGGAAGCGGCCCGCCCGGCCACCGCCCGCCCGGTCCCGGCCCCCGAACCGGCGCCCGCGCCCGAGATCCCCGTCTTCGAGGCCCCCGCGCCCGAGATGCCCACGCCCACCCCGGCCCCCGTCGCCGAGGCACCCGTCCGGTCCGAACCGCCGACGACCGCGCCGGAAGTACCCGGGCAGACCCGGCAGGAGCCGCCCGCCCCCGCCACCCCGAACGGACTTCCCGTCCGGAGGCCCGGCCGCACCATGAGCGACGCCGAGCGCGGCCGACGGCCCGCCCCGGAGGCCACCCCGCCCCGGAAGCGGCCGGTGCACGACGTGGGCTCCCGCTTCGGCGCCTTCCACCGCTCGCGCAAGCCCTCGGACGACACCCTGGGCGGCGGCCGCCCCGACCCCGAGCCGCCGACCGCCGGTTAGCCCCCACCAAGCCCCGCCGGGCCCGCGCCCGGCAGCCAAGCCCCCCTCGTGCCCATGAGATTGGAGGAACGGGCCGGTGACCGATCAGCCGGACACCACCGTCCCATCACCCATCATGCAGACCACCGACAACAGCCTCGTCTGGCTGCTGCAGAACCTGCTGGAGCAGACCCCCGGTGCCCGGCACGCCCTGGTCCTGTCACGCGACGGCCTCAAGCTGTGCTGGACCCCCGACCTGGCCGCGGATCAGGCCGACCAGCTCGCCGCGATCTGCTCCGGCCTGCAGGCCCTGTCCCACGGCGCGTCCGTGGAGTTCGGGGACGGCTCCGGCGGCGTGCTCCACTCCATGACCGCCTTCCACGGCGGCCTCCTGTGCATCGTGGGAGCCGGTGAGGGCGCGCACCTCGCGGTCGTCGCCGCCGAGGACGCCGACCCCGGCCTCCTCGGCGAGGAGATGAGCGGTCTGGTCGACAAGATCGGTGAGCATCTGCGGGCCGCGCCCCGGCAGCCGTTCCAGGGGAGTACCACCTCGTGACCCGGAAGCCGGTGGACACCGGCGCCCCCGACCGGCTCTACACGGTCACGAACGGGCGCAGCAGCGTCGACGACACCCTGGACCTGGTCACCCTGATCGTCGCGGAGTGTCAGCCGACCACGGGCATGCAGTCGGAGCACTCCCGCATCCTGACCCTCTGCGAGCACCCGACCTCTGTCGTCGAGATCTCCGCCGAACTGGAACTGCCGATCACGGTCTGCCGCATCCTGCTGGCCGACCTGCTCGACACCGGCCGCATCACCGCACGGCACCCACCCGTGAACCACTCGCTCCCCGATCCCGCCCTTCTCAAGGAAGTGCTCCATGGGCTCCGCAATCTCTGAGCTGCCCGCCCACCGCACGCCACTGGCCGACGCGGCGGAAACCGGTCTGAAGATCGTCGTCGTGGGCGGATTCGGCGTGGGCAAGACCACCCTCGTCCGCTCCGTGAGCGAGATCCGGCCGCTGAACACCGAGGAGGTGATGACGGAGGCCGGTGTCGGCATCGACGAGACCAGCGGCGTCGCCGCGAAGTCGACCACCACCGTCGCCTTCGACTTCGGCCGGATCAGCCTCAACGACACCATGGTGCTGTACCTGTTCGGCGCGCCCGGCCAGAAGCGCTTCTGGTTCCTGTGGGACCGGCTCTTCTCCGGCACCCTCGGCGCCGTCGTCCTGGTGGACACCCGCCGGATGGACGACTCCTGGTACGCGATAGACCGGCTGGAACACCACGGCACGCCCTTCGTGGTGGCCGTCAACCGGTTCGACGACGACGCGGCCCACCACTCCCTGGACGAGATCCGGCAGGCGCTCGCCCTGCCCGATCACGTGCCGATGCTCGACTGCGACGCACGGCTCCGGGAGTCGGGCAAGGACGTGCTGATCACTCTCGTGGACCATGTCTACACACTGGCCACCGCCCAGGAGGCGACCCCGTGACCGACCCCGGCCCCTTCTCCGCGCACCCGGCCCCGCCGCCCGGCTGCCCCGCCCACACCGACGCGGTGCGCCTCTCGGGCCTGGAGTACCAGCAGACGCCGTCGCAGATGTACCGGGCGCTGCGCCGCGAGCACGGTGCGGTCGCGCCGGTGCTGCTGGACGGCGACATCCCCGCCTGGCTGGTGCTCGGCTACCACGAGGTCGCTCAGGTCACCAGCCACGACGAGCTGTTCGCGCGGGACTCGCGGCGCTGGAACCAGTGGGACAACATCCCGCCCGACTGGCCGCTGATGCCCTTCGTCGGCTACCAGCCCTCGGTGCTGTTCACCGAGGGGGAGGAGCACCGGCGCCGGGCCGGGGTGATCACCGAGGCGCTCTCCGGGGTGGACCAGTTCGAGCTGTCCCGCGACTGCGAGCTGATCGCCGACGAGCTGATCGCCCGGTTCGCGGGCAGCGGCCAGGCCGAGCTGATGTCGTCGTACGCGCACGCGCTGCCGATGCGGGCCGTGGTGCAGGTGTGCGGCATGCCGCTCTCGGGCGCGGACACCCAGCAGCTCGTGGACGACCTGCGGATCTCCCTGGACGCCGCCGAGGGCGACGACCCGGTGGCGGCCTACGGGCGGGTGGGCGAGCGGCTGGTGCGGCTGGTCCAGGACAAGCGGGCCGACCCCGGCAAGGACGTCACCTCGCGGATGGTGCTGCACCCGGCGGGACTCACCGACGAGGAGATCGTCCAGGACCTGATCTCGATCATCGCCGCCGCGCAGCAGCCGACCGCGAACTGGATCTGCAACGCGCTGCGGCTGCTGCTGACGGACGAGCGGTTCGAACTCAGTGTGTCCGGCGGCCGGGTGAGTGTCGGCGAGGCGCTGAACGAGGTGCTCTGGCTCGACACCCCCACCCAGAACTTCATCGGCCGCTGGGCCGTACGGGACACCCAGCTCGGCGGCCGTCGGATCAAGGCCGGGGACTGCCTGGTCCTCGGGCTGGCGGCCGCCAACACCGACCCGGGACTCTGGCCGGAGGGCCATGTGGGCGCGGAGAACGCCGCGCACCTGTCGTTCAGCAACGGCGAGCACCGGTGCCCCTACCCGGCCCCGCTGCTCGCGGACGTCATGGCGCGGACCGCCGTGGAGACGCTGCTGGAGCGGCTGCCCGACCTGGTGCTGACGGTGGACCCGGAGCTGCTGACCTGGCGGTCGTCGATCTGGATGCGGGGCCTGACGACCCTGCCGGTGCGGTTCACCCCGGTCGACGGATAGCCGTGTCCGGCTGGGCCCCCGGGGGAGGGGCCCAGCGGTACGGCGCCGGTCGGGCGTCCGGGGGTCAGGCGGTCACGCGTTCACCGGGGTGAAGCGGACCGGCAGCGCCTGGGGTCCGCGGGTGAACACGCCCTGCTCGACCAGGTCGAAGCCGTCCGCGACCCGCAAGTCCGGCATCGCGTCCAGCAGTTGGGCCACTCCGATCTCGACCTCGGCCTTGGCGAGCAGCGCGCCCACGCAGAAGTGCCGGCCGAGCGCGAACGCCAGGTGGTCGGCGGCGGCCGAGAAGGCGTTGGTGGCGGTGAGGTCCTCGCGGAAGATGTCGAAGCGGTCGGGCTCGCGGTAGCGGTTCTCGTCGCGGTTGGCCGAGCCGATCAGGCAGGTGACGGTGACCCCGGCCGGGATGGTGCCGCCGCTGAGCTTCACCTCGGTCGCGGACTGCCGCATGATCATGTGCACCGGCGGGGTGAAGCGCAGGGTCTCGGCGAACGCCCGCGGGATCAGGCTGTGGTCGGCCTGGACGGCGGCGAGCTGGTCGGGGTGGGCCAGCAGGTTGGCGAAGATGCTGGCGATCGCCTTGTCGGTGGTCTCACCGCCCGCCGCGAGCAGCAGGCTGCAGAACGCCTTGATGTCCTCGTCGCTCATCCGTACCCCGTCGACCTCGGCGGCGCACAGCACGGACAGCAGGTCGTCGCCCAGGTTCTCGCGACGCTCCTTGATGATCGGCAGCATGTACTCGGCGAACTCCACCCGGGTGCGCTCGCCCGCGGCGGCCACCTCCTGGTCGCCGGACAGGTTGCCGAGGAAGGCGATGACGGTGGTGTACCAGCGGTGGAAGCGGGCGTGGTCGGACTTGTCCAGGCCCAGCATGTCCGCGATCACGTTGACCGGGAAGCGGGTCGCGTAGTCGGTGACGATGTCGGCGGAACCGGAGTGCCGGAAGGCGTCGATCAGTTCGCGCGAGTTGCGCTCGATGACGGGCAGGAACTTCTCCTGGAGGTCCCGGCCCCGGAAGGCGGGGGCGACCAGGGCCCGGCGCACGGCGTGCTCACGGCCGCTGAGCTGGAGGATCGTCTTGCCGTGCACCGGCTCGATCTGCCAGTCGTAGTTGTCGGTGGTGAACTCGCCGTCCTTGTCCTTGAAGACGCGCTCGACGTCCTCGTACCGCGAGATGATGTAGCTCTGCGTGGCCTCGTGCCAGATGAGGGGCGAGGTGTCCCGCATGAGGCGGTACACGGGGTAGGGGTCCGCCGCGAACTCGGGCGAGAGGATGTCGGGTATCTGTGCCGCAGTGGTCATGATGCTCCGTCGGGACCGGGAATGGCGTGTTCCGTAAGGTTATTGATCATTCGTCAGCCATGACACCCCCTGAAGGCTTCGACTGGAGCACGGTGTCCGCCTTGGCCGGATACCGGTCGGCCGAAAGCGGGGTGCGCGGTCGGTTCTTCGGTCCCGTTGTCTTGATCTGGACGGTCCGCAGGGGTGTCGGAGGCGAAAACGGGGCGCACGGTCGGCGCACGGGAGCGTGCCGCGGAGCCATGTGCGCTCAAGTGAGAGCGCGGCGGCACATGCGCCGGATCGGCCGGATTCGCGTGGGTCATATGCGGGTGAACTGCCGCACTCCGGCCGTCTGTTGGCCGAATGGTGAACGGTGAATGCCATGAGGCATATGCCTGGGGCAGCATGAACGATTATTGCGCGCTCTATTACCCACCGGTAATCAATCGAACGAGTACCTCCGATCGTGGACTTTCCCTTAGTGTGATGAGTGTGAATGAACAGGGTCCGGGCAGTCTGGTTCCGACCGGCCGCACGGGAACTGTCATCTCGGGGATGGGGCGATTCGCTCCTTCGTTCGATCTGACGCTCTGTTCGGATCGGACAAGCAGTCCGGGAGCCGCGGAAACGGAATGCGCGGCCGCTCGGAGAAACAAGCTGATGTACGTGCTGCCAAGGGGGGCGTCGTGGTCAATCCTTTCGACGATGAGTCGGGCAAGTTCCTGGTGCTCGTGAACGAAGAGGGTCAGTACTCGCTCTGGCCGGCGACGCTCGCCGTGCCGGGCGGCTGGCGGGCCGAGGGCCCGGAGGGGTCGCGCCAGGAGTGCCTGGACGCGATCGAGGCCAACTGGACCGACATGCGGCCCGCCAGCCTGGTGCGGTCCATGGCGGCCGACGGCTAGGTCGACTCTCGACCCCGGCCCGTCCGGGGTGTCATGCCTGGTCGCACGGCATTTCGCCGCCAAGTGATCCCCTGGGCGCCGCTCTCGCCCTGGGGGCCACCGGGTCGGCGTGCCGGACGACCGTCACCGCCGGCGAGACGCTCGCGCCGGTTCCCGTTCCCGCTCGCCGAGGTCCTGGCGGCCCACCCCGGCCGCGGGGTCGACGCGCGTGGATACGACGGGCACTCGTGCGCCGGTAAGCGGAAGTGCGGATGGGCGCGGCCGTTTCGACATCTCACAGACGCACATTCTTCCTTTCACCGTCACGGAAACGCCATGGGGCGAATCGCTGCACGCGCATGCGTTCTGCCCGGGCTTTCCTTACCGTCCCCGGAACCTCTCCCCAAAGGTTGATCCCGCATGCGTGAAAACCGCTCGGACGCGTTCGCTGTGACGCCCGAAGAACCGTTCGAACTCACCATCGCCCAGCAGGGTGTGTGGTATGGGCAACTGGTCGATCCGGACAGCCCCAAATACAACATCGGGGAATGCCTGGAGATCCGCGGCGGCCTCGACGAGGGATTATTCGCCGCCGCGGTGGACCGTGCGGTCCACCTCCACGACAGCTTTCACCTGGAGTTCGTCACTGACGGTGAAACGATTCGCCAGCGGGTGGTCCGCCCCGGACCGGACGCCCCGAGCCGACTGCACCGGGTCGATCTGAGCGGCGAGGAAGACCCGACCGCCGCGGCCGAACGGTACATGGCCGACGACATGGCCACCGTCGACCGACTGGACGCCCCGCAGCACCATTTCGCGCTGCTGCGACTCAGCCCCACGCTGCACCACTGGTACATCCGCTACCACCACATCGCCGTCGACGGCCTCAGCGGCGCCCTCTTCGCCCGCACCGTCGCCGACCTCTACACCCGCGCGGTACAGGGCGGGGACCCGGCCGAGATCACCGCCGCACCCCTGCGTGACCTGGTGGAGGAGGAGGCCGCCCACCGCGCCTCCGGCCGCACCGAGGCCGACCGCGCCTACTGGACCGGCCGGTTCACCACCCCGGCCGGGGACGGCCCACAGGCCGACGCGGACACCCGCGCCGCCGCCCCGCTCATCCGCCGCCGCACCGACACCCCGGCCCTCGCGGCCGCCTCCGACGCGCCGGTGCAGCTGCACACCGGCGAGACCCTCCCCGTCACCGTGCTGGACGAGCTGAGCCGCCTCGGGGGCGACAGCCGCACCACCTGGACCGCCGTCCTCGTCAGCGCCGTCGCCGCCTACGTCGCCCGCGTCACCGCTACGCGCGACGTCCGGGTCGGACTCGCCTCCCACGGCCGGCATGCCGGACTGCGCCACATCGTCGGCATGACCTCCAACATCCTGCCGCTGCGCCTGTCCGTCACCCCGGACATGACCGTCGGCGCCCTGGTGCGCGCCGTCGCCGCCGAGATGCGCGGCGCGCTGCGCCACCGCCGCTTCTCCCGTGAACAGCTCGCCCGTGAGCTGAACATGGCCGACGACGGGGCCCGCCTCACCGACGTCGTCGTCAACATCATGGGCTTCGAGTACGGCCTCGACTTCGGCGGCAGCCCCGCCACCTCACGGCTGCTGTCCATCGGCCCGGTGGACGACGTGTCCCTCTTCGTCTCCGAACGCTCCGAGGGTCAGGGGCCGTTGATCGGCTTCGACACCAACCCGGAGCTGTACCACCCGGACGACGTCCGGCTGCACCAGCACGCCGTCGTCTCGTTCCTGACGGCCCTGGCCGGTGCGGACGCCGAAACCCCGCTCTCCGAGCTGCCGTTGCTCGACGACACCGCCACCGCCGCCATGCTCGCGCAGGGGCGCGGCACCGAACTGCCCGCCGTGGACACCGCGCTCCCGCGGGCGTTCGCCGCGCAGGTCCGCCGTACGCCCGACGCCCCGGCCGTGGTGAGCGGGGCGCACACCCTCAGTTACCGCGAGCTGGCCGGGACCGCGGCGGAGCTGTCCGGCGCGCTGAGCGGCTGGGGCGTCGGCGCCGAGGACGGCGTCGGCGTACTGGTCAACCGCTCGGCGGCCGTGGTGACGGCCACGCTCGGCGCGGTGGGCGCGGGTGCCGCGTACGTACCGCTGGACGCCGCGTGGCCCGCCGAACGGCTGGACCGGGTCGCCGGGACCGCCCGCGTCCGCGCCCTGGTGGTGGACGCCGCCAACGCCGACGCGGACTGGGTCGCGCGGGCGGCCGGGACGCTCCCCGTCCTCGTCGTGGACGAGCGCGGCGGCCTGCTGCGCGGGGCCCCGGAGCGGCCCGGCACCCCGGCCGAGGTGGCGCGGGCCGACCGGCTTGCCTACGTGATGTTCACCTCCGGCTCCACCGGCCTGCCCAAGGGCGTCGGTGTCACCCACGCCGACGTGCTCGCGCTGGCCGCCGACTCGGCCTGGCGGGACGGGGTCTCGGACGCGGTGCTGATGCACTCCGCGTACGTCTTCGACGCCTCCACCTTCGAGATCTGGGTGCCGCTGCTGAACGGCGGCCGGGTGGTCGTCGCGCCGCCCGGCGGCCTGGAGCCGCACGTCCTGCGGGAGATGACCGAACGGTACGGCGTCACCTCGCTGTTCCTGACGACCTCCCTGTTCAACATCGTGGCCGAGACCGACCCCGCCGCCTTCGCCGGGCTCCGGCTGATCGCCACCGGCGGTGAGGCCGCCGCCCCCGGCCTGACCCAGCGCGTCGCGGACGCGGCGCCCGACACCCGCGTGCTGAACGCGTACGGGCCCACCGAGACCACCACCTTCGCCACCCGCCACCCGGTCGCCGCGCACACCCCCGGCGTGCCCCCCATCGGCCGACCCCTGGACGGCATGAACGCGTACGTCCTCGACGACCGGCTGCGCCCGGTGCCGCCCGGCGTGGTGGGCGAGCTGTACGTGAGCGGCCGGGGCGTGGCCCGCGGCTACCAGGGGCGTCCCGCGCTCACCGCCAACCGGTTCGTCGCCGACCCGTACGGGACGAGCGGCGCCCGGATGTACCGCACCGGCGACCTCGCCCGCTGGACCGCCGACGGCGACATCGAGTACGCCGGGCGCGTCGACGGGCAGGTCAAGCTGCGCGGGTTCCGTATCGAGCCCGCCGAGATCGAGAACACCCTGCTCGCCGACCCCGCCGTACGCTCCGCCCGCGTCCTGGTCCGCGAGGACGTGCCCGGCGACCCGCGCCTGGTCGGCTACGTCGTGCCGGAGCCCGGTACCGCCCCGGACGCCGCCGCGCTCGCCCGTGCCGTGGGCCGGACGCTGCCCGCCTACATGGTGCCGTCCGCGTTCGTGCTGCTCGACGCGCTGCCGCTGAACGCCAACGGCAAGCTCGACCACCGGGCGCTGCCCGCACCCCGCGCCACCACGGCCGCCGGGCGCGCCCCGCGCACCGCCCACGAGGAGGTGCTGGCGGGCCTGTTCGCCGACGTGCTCGGCGTGACCTCGGTCGGCGTGGACGACGACTTCTTCGCCCTCGGCGGCCACTCCCTGCTCGCCACCCGGCTCACCGGGCGGGTACGCACCGCGCTCGGCGCCGAACTCGACCTGCGGACCCTCTTCGCGCACCCCACGGTCGCGTCGCTCGCCGCCGTGCTCGACACCTCCGGCGAGGCCCGTCCCGCGCTCGTCCCGCAGGACCGGCCCGACACGGTGCCGCTGTCCTTCGCCCAGCGGCGGCTGTGGTTCCTCAACCAGGCCGAGGACTCCGGCGACACCTACAACGTGCCCCTCGTCCTCGACCTCGAAGGCCCGCTGGACACCGACGCCCTGCGCGGCGCCCTCGCCGACGTCGTCGTCCGGCACGAGAGCCTGCGCACCGTGTTCGCCGAGGAGGACGGGGTGGCCCGCCAGGTCGTCCTGGACGCCGCGCACGCCGCCGACCTGGTCCCGCTCGCCGTGGCGGAGCCCCCGGCCGGGGCGGACGCCGAGGTGTGGGCCGAGGAGGCGGTGGCCGGGCTGGCCGGTGCCCCCTTCGACCTGGCCGGGGGCGTCGCCTTCCGCGCCGGGCTGCTGCGGCTCGCCGCCGACCGGCACATCCTCGTCCTGGTCCCGCACCACGTCGTCGCCGACGGCTGGTCCCTCGCCCCGCTCAGCCGGGACGTCGGCGCCGCCTACCGGGCCCGGCTGGCGGGGGAGGACACCCCCGACTGGCCCGCGCTGCGGGTGCAGTACGCCGACTACGCCCTGTGGCAGCGGGAGTTGCTCGGGGAGGACGACGACCCGGACAGCCTCGCCGGGCGGCAGCTCGCCTACTGGCGCGAGGCGCTGCACGGCGCCCCTGACCTGCTCGAACTGCCGCTGGACCGGCCCCGCCCGGCCGTCCCGAGCCACCGCGGCGGGGCGGTGCCCTTCGACCTGCCCGCCGACGCGCACACCGCGCTGGTGCAGCTGGCCCGCGCGGCAGGCTGCACCCCGTTCATGGTGCTCCAGGCCGCCCTCGCCGTGACCCTGCGCGCCCACGGCGCGGGGGAGGACATCCCGCTCGGCACCGCCGTCGCCGGACGCGCGGACGAGGTGCTGGACGACCTGGTCGGCTTCTTCGTCAACACCCTCGTGCTGCGCACCGATCTGTCCGGCGACCCGACCTTCCGGGAACTGCTGGGCCGGGTCAAGGAGTTCGACCTCGCCGCGTTCAGCCACGGGGACATCCCGTTCGAGCGGCTCGTGGAGGCCGTGAACCCCGAGCGCTCCGGCGACCACCACCCGCTCTTCCAGACCATGCTGGTCCTCCAGAACCAGGAGCGGGCCGGGATCGACCTGCCCGGCATCACCAGCCGCGACCGCTCCGGGCACACCGGGATCAGCAAGTTCGACCTGACCTTCTCGCTCACCGAGCACGCGCCCTCCGCCGACCGGTCCGAGCCCGCCCGCGGCATCGGCGGCTACCTCGAATACGCCACCGACCTCTTCGACGAGGCCACCGCCCGCGCCCTGTGCGACCGGTTCGCCCGCGTCCTCACCGAGGCCGTCGAGCACCCCGACCGCCGCGTCGGCGACCTCGACCCGCTCGGCCCCGGCGAACGCGACCGGCTGCTCGCCCAGGGCCACGGCACCGCCCGCCCGCTCCCCACCACGAGCGCCCCGGAAGCGGTCCGCGAGTGGGCCGTCCGCACCCCCGACGCGATCGCCGTACGGGACGCGGACACCCACCTCACCTACGCCGAACTCGACGCCCGAGCCGACGCGTTGGCCCAGGTGCTGCGCGAACGCGGCGCCGGACGCGAGACGCTCGTCGCGCTCGCCCTGCCCCCGTCCGTCACCTCGGTCGTCGCCATGCTGGCCGTCCTGCGCGCCGGTGCCGCCTACCTGCCCGTGGACCCGCGCTACCCGGCCACCCGCATCCGGCACATGTTCGCCGACGCCCGCCCGGTCCTCCTGCTCACCACGAGCGACGTCCACGAGACGCTGCCGCACACCGACGTGCCGTGGCTCGACCCCGATCTGCCGGGCGACGGCGGAAACGAGCCGGAGCACAGGCTCCACCCCGCCGACCCGGCCTACGTCATCTACACCTCCGGCTCCACCGGCCGCCCCAAGGGCGTGACCGTGCCGCACGGCGCGCTCGCCAACCACATGGCCTGGATGGCCCGACACCTGTCCCTCACCCGGGGCGACCGCGTCCTGGCCCGCACCTCCACCAGCTTCGACGCCTCCGTGTGGGAGCTGTGGCTGCCGCTGATGAACGGCGCCGAGGTGTGCGTCCTGCCCGACGGCGCCAACCAGGACCCGCGCGCCCTGGTCGGCTGGATGGACCGGTTCGCCGTCACCGTCGCCCAGTTCGTGCCCTCCCACCTCGCGCTCGTCCTCGCCGAGGCCGCCGACGCGGCACCGCTGCCCGCGCTGCGCGCCGTGCTGTGCGGCGGCGAACCGCTGCCCCGCGCCCTCGCCGACGACATCACCCGCACCTGGCACGCCGAGGCGCACAACCTGTACGGCCCGACCGAGGCCACCATCGACGCCACCGCCCACCGCGTCCCCGGGACCGGCGAGGGCCCGGTGCCCGAGACCGTGCCGATCGGCCGTCCCGTCGACACCATGCGCGCCTACGTCCTCGACACCCGGCTGCGCCCCGTCCCGGCCGGGGTCACCGGGGAGCTGTACCTCACCGGACCCAACCTCGCGCGCGGCTACCTGGGCCGTCCCGGCCTGACCGCCGAACGCTTCGTCGCCGACCCGTTCGACCCCGACGGTGCCCGCATGTACCGCACTGGCGACCTCGTACGGTGGAACCGGCACGGGCTCATCGAGTACGTGGCCCGCGCCGACGACCAGGTCAAACTGCGCGGCTTCCGCATCGAGCTGGGCGAGGTCGAGGCCGCGCTCCTCGCCCGCCCCGGCGTCGGTGCCGCCTGCGCCGTCATCCGCGAGGACACCCCCGGCACCCGCCGGTTGGTGGCCTACGCCGTCACCGCCGAAGGGGCGCCGCGCGCCCTCACCCTGCGCGACGACCTCGCCGAGGCGCTGCCGCACTACATGGTGCCCGGCGCCGTCGTCGTCCTCGACGAACTGCCGCTGCTGCCCAACGGCAAGGTGAACCGGCGCGCCCTGCCCGCACCCGAGCCCGAGCCGGAGGCCGAGACCTCGGTGGCGCCCGGCCGGGGCACCCCGCAGGAGGAGCTGCTCGCCGGGATCTTCGCCGACGTCCTGCACCGCCCGGCCGTCGGCCCGCACGACAGCTTCTTCGATCTCGGCGGCCACTCCCTTCTCGCCATGCGCGTCGTCAGCCGCGTCCGCGCCGTCCTCGGCGCCGAGGTCGCGGTGCGCACCCTCTTCGAGCACCCGACCGTCGCCGGGCTGGCCCGCGCCCTCGACACCCCCGGCCGGACCCGCCCCGCCGTCCTGCCCGCCGCGCACCGCCCCGAGCCGCTGCCGCTGTCCTACGCCCAGCAGCGGCTGTGGTTCCTCAACCGGCTGGAAGGGCCCAGCTCCACCTACAACATCCCGCTCGTCCTCGAACTCGACGGCGCCCTGGACCCGGACGCCCTGCGGGCCGCGCTCGGCGATGTCATCGAGCGGCACGAGGCGCTGCGCACGCTGTTCCCCGAGCGGGACGGCGTACCGCACCAGACGGTGCTGCCCGCCGAGGCGGCCACGCCCGCGCTGCCCGTGGTGAGCACGGCACCGGCCGACATGGACGCCACCGTGCTGGCCGCCGTGCGGGAGACGTTCGACGTCACCACCGACCTGCCGCTGCGCGCCCTGCTGCTGCGCTCCGCGCCCGAACACCATGTGCTGGTCCTCGTCGTCCACCACATCGCCGGTGACGGCTGGTCCCTCGCCCCGCTCGCCCGCCACCTCGGCACCGCCTACCGGGCCCGGCTCGAAGGCGCCGAGCCGGGGCTGACCGTCGGCACCCCGCTCCAGTACGCCGACTACACCCTCTGGCAGCGCGCCCTCCTCGGCGAGGGCTCCTCCGAGGGGGACGCCGAGGACGACGGCGTGCTGCGCGGCCAGCTCGACCACTGGCACACCGCGCTCGCCGGGATGCCCGGCCTCATCGACCTCCCGCTGGACCGGCCGCGCCCGGCCGCCGTCGACCCCCGGGGCGGGACGCACACCTTCGAGGTGCCCGCCGAACTGCACACCCGTCTCAAGCAGCTGGCACGGGAGTCGGGCAGCAGCCTGTTCATGGTGCTCCAGGCCGCCGTGGCCACCCTGCTGCACCGGCACGGCGCGGGCGACGACATCCCGCTCGGCTCGCCGGTCGCGGGCCGTACGGACGAGGCGCTGGAGGACCTGGTCGGGTTCTTCGTCAACACCCTCGTTCTGCGCACCGACCTCTCCGGCCGCCCCACCTTCCGCGAACTGCTCGTACGTGTAAGGGAGTTCGACCTCGCCGCCTACGCGCACCAGGACGTGCCCTTCGAGCGGCTGGTGGAGCACCTCAACCCGGTCCGGGCCCGCGACCACCACCCGCTGTTCCAGACCATGGTGGTGCTCCAGAACCAGGACAGCGTCCGCCCCGAACTGCCCGGCCTCACCGTCGAGGACCGGCTCGTGCACAACGGGCTGAGCAAGTTCGACCTCACCTTCGCCTTCACCGAGGACCGCGACGGCGGGCTCGGCGCCGGGGTCGAGTACGCCACCGCGCTGTTCGACCGGAGCACCGTCGAGCACCTCACGGCCCGGCTGCTGCGCCTGCTGGAGCGGGTCGTGGCCGAACCCGGACGCCCGGTCGCCGAACACGACCTGATGACCCCGGACGAGCACACCCGCGTCGCCCGCTGGGGTGCCGGCCGTGCCCTGCCCGCGACCGACGAGCCCGCCGTGCTGCCCGCGCTGTTCGCGGCCCAGGCGGCCCGCACCCCGGACGCGACGGCCGTCACCGCCGCCGACGCCACCCTGACCTACGCCGAACTCGACACCCTCTCCGCCGAACTCGCCGCCACCCTCGCGGGCCTCGGCGTCGGCCCGGAGACCGGCGTCGGCGTACTGCTCGGCCGGTCCCCGGCCGTCGTGACCGCCTCGCTCGGCACGGTCCGCGCCGCCGGGGCCTACGTCCCGCTGGACGCGCGCTGGCCCGAGGAGCGCCTCGACCAGGTCGCCGGGGCGGCCGGGGTACGGGTCCTGCTGGTCGACGAGGACGCCCACGGCTCACCCTGGGTGGGCGCGGCCGCCGCACGGATACCGGTGGTCGTGCTGGACCGGCTCGGCCGCGTCCTGCGCGGCGGCCCCGAGCGGCCCGGCCGCCCGGTGCCCGTACCGGACCCCGCCGCGCTGGCCTACGTGATGTTCACCTCCGGCTCGACCGGTCTGCCCAAGGGTGTCGGGGTCACCCACGCCGACGTGGTCGCGCTCGCCGCCGACTCGGCCTGGCGGGAGGGCGCCGCCGACGCCGTGCTGATGCACTCGGCGTACGTCTTCGACGCCTCCACCTTCGAGATCTGGGCCCCGTTGCTGCACGGCGGCCGGATCGTCGTCGCACCCGAGGGCGTCCTGGACGCCCGCGCGCTCGACGACGCGGTGCACACGCACGGGGCGACGGCCGTCTTCATGACGACCGCCCTGTTCAACGTGATCGCCGAGACCGACCCCGGCGCCTTCACCGGGCTGCGGCTGGTGTGCGCCGGTGGTGAACTGGCCTCCCCGGACGCCATGCAGCGGATCGCGGCGCTCGCGCCCGACACCCGCGTCCTGCACGTGTACGGCCCCACCGAGACCACCACCTTCGCCACCCGCTACCCGGTGGCCGCCGACCTGCCCGCCGGACCGCCGCCCATCGGCCGCCCGCTGGACGGCATGCGGCTGCACGTCCTGGACGACTCGCTGCGGCCCGTACCGCCGGGCGTGGTGGGGGAGTTGTACCTCGCCGGACACGGGGTGGCGCGCGGCTACACGGGCCGCCCCGGCCTGACCGCCACCCGCTTCGTCGCCGACCCGTTCGACGCGTCCGGCGGCCGGATGTACCGCACCGGCGACCTGGTCCGCTGGACCCCGGACGGGCAGATCGCCTACGTCGGCCGATCCGACGGCCAGGTGAAGCTGCGCGGCTACCGGATCGAGCTGGGCGAGATCGAGAACACCCTCGCCTCCTGCCAGGGGGTCGCGGACGCCTTCGCCGTGGTCCGCGAGGACACCCCGGGCGACCGGCGCCTCGTGGCCTACGTGGTCCCCGCGAGCGGCGCGAGCCCCGACCCCGCCGACCTCGCCCGGGCCGTGGGCCGATCGCTGCCCGCCTACATGGTGCCCAGCGCCTTCGTCCTGCTCGACGCGCTCCCGCTCACCCCCAACGGCAAGGTGGACCGGCGCGCGCTGCCCGTCCCCGAGCACGCGCCGGTGAGCGGACGCCCCGCCCGTGGCGCCCGCGAGGAGATCCTCTGCGGACTCTTCGCCGACGTCCTCGGTCTCGAAGGGGTCGGCCCCGACGACGACTTCTTCGCCCTCGGCGGCCACTCCCTGCTCGCCACCCGGCTCACCGCCCGTGTCCGGGCCGCGCTCGGCGTGGAGGTCCCCGTCAAGACCCTGTTCGAGCACCCGGCACCGGCCGCGCTCGCCGCCGTGCTCGACGGCGCCGAGGAGGCACGGCTCCCGCTGGAGCGGGCCGCGCACCGGGCGGACCCGCTGCCGCTGTCCTTCGCCCAGCGCAGGCTGTGGTTCCTCAACCGGTTCGAGGGCCCCAGCGACACCTACAACGTGCCGCTCGTGCTGCGGCTGGACGGCCCGCTGGACGCCGAGGCCCTGGAGAGCGCCCTGGCCGACGTGGTCGCACGCCACGAGAGCCTGCGTACCGTCTTCCCCGACACCGACGGCGTGCCGCGGCAGCTGATCCTCGACGCCGGGGCGGCCGACCTCGACCTCACGCCCCGCGACACCGACCCCGGCCGCCTGGACGAGGTGCTCGCCGCCGAGGTCGCCCACACCTTCGACGTGAGCGCCGAAGCACCGGTGCGGGCCCGGCTGGTGCGGCTCGGCGCCGAAGCCCATGTCCTCGTGCTGGTCCTGCACCACATCGCGGGCGACGGCTCCTCGCTCGCGCCGCTCGCCCGCGACCTCGGCGAGGCCTACCGGGCGCGCCTCGCGCACGAGGAACCCGGCTGGACGGATCTCGCCGTCCAGTACGCCGACTACACGCTGTGGCAGCACGCCCTGCTCGGTGACGAGGAGGACCCGGAAAGCCGGGCCGCCGGGCAACTCGCCTTCTGGCGTGAGGCGTTGGCAGGAGCGCCCGAGCTGCTGGAGCTGCCCGCCGACCGGCCGCGCCCCGCCGTCACCGAGCACCGCGGGGACGCGTTCCCCTTCCCCGTGGACGCCGCCACCCACCAGGCCCTCGCGGCGCTGGCCCGCGCCCGCGGGTGCAGCCTCTTCATGGTGCTCCAGGCCGCCCTGTCGGTGCTGCTGTCCCGGCACGGCGCCGGGCAGGACATCACGCTCGGTACCGCCGTCGCCGGACGCACCGACGAGGCCCTGGACGACCTGGTCGGCTTCTTCGTCAACACCCTGGTGCTGCGCACCGACCTCACCGGCGACCCCACCTTCGACGAAGTACTGGACCGCGTGCGGGAGTTCGACCTCGCCGCCTACGACCACCAGGACGTGCCCTTCGAGCGGCTGGTGGACGCCCTCAGCCCGGACCGGGCGCAGAACCACCACCCGCTGTTCCAGACCATGCTGGTGCTCCAGAACCAGGCCGGCGCCGACATCGAACTGCCCGGCCTCACCGTCTCGGAGCAGCCGGTGCGCACCGGGATCAGCAAGTTCGACCTCACCTTCACCTTCACCGAGACCGAGGACACCGCCGGGCGGCCCACGGGACTCGACGGGGTGCTGGAGTTCTCCACCGAACTGTTCACCCACGCGACCGCGTACACCCTCGCCGACCGGCTGACCCGCCTCCTCGCCTCCCTCGCCGCCGACCCCGGCCAGCTCGTCCACGAGACCGAGGTGCTGAGCGCGGACGAACGGCAGCGGCTGGCCGAGGCGGCCCTCGGGCCGGTCCGGCCGGTGTCCGCCCGCACGGCACCCGAGGCGTTCCGCGCCCAGTGTGCCCGGACCCCCGGCGCCGTCGCGGTCCGCGGTGCCGACCACGGTCTGACCTTCACCGAACTCGACCAGCTCTCCAACGACCTCGCGCACCATCTGCGCGGCCGGGGCATCGGCCGGGGCGACCTCGTCGCCCTCGCCCTGGAGGGCACCCCGGACCAGGTGGTGGCGATGCTCGCCGTCACCAAGGCCGGGGCCGCCTATCTGCCGATCGACCTGGACCACCCCGAGGCGCGCATCGCGTACACCCTGTCCGACGCCCGCCCCGTCCTCCTGCTCACCCACGCCCACCGCGTCGAACAGCGCCGACTGCCCCTGCCCTTCCTCGCGCTGGACGACCGGGCCACCTGGTCCACCGGCCACATCGCCCCGCCCGCCACCGCGCCCGACCCGCGCGACGCCGCGTACGTCATCTACACCTCGGGCTCCACCGGGCGTCCCAAGGGTGTCGTCGTCACCCACGCCTCGCTCACCAACCACATGGCGTGGATGGCCGACCACCTGGCCCTCACCGACGACGACCGGGTCCTCGCCCGGACCTCGCCCAGCTTCGACGCCTCGGTGTGGGAGACCTGGCTGCCGCTGCTGCACGGCGGCTCCACCTGCCCGGTACCGGCCGCCCTCAACCACGACCCCGCCGGACTGCTCGGCCGGGCGCGTGAACTGGGCGTGACCATCGCCCAGTTCGTGCCCTCCCACCTCTCGCTGGTCCTCACCGAGACAGCGGGCGAGGAAGCGCCCACGACCCTGCGGGCCGTGCTGTGCGGCGGCGAATCCCTGCCGCGCACCCTGGCCCGGCGTATCCGGGACACCTGGCGGGCCGAGCCGCACAACCTGTACGGGCCCACCGAGACCACCATCGACGCCACCGCCCACCACCACACCGACGACGACACCGACACCGCCGAGGGGAGCGTGCCGCTCGGGCGCCCCATCGACAACGCCCGCGCCCATGTCCTCGACGCCCGCCTCCAGCCCGTGCCGCCCGGCGTCACCGGGGAGCTGTACATCGCGGGCGACGGCCTGGCGCGCGGCTACCTGGGCCGGGCCGGGCTCACCGCGACCCGCTTCGTCGCCGACCCGTACGGGCCCGCCGGGAGCCGGATGTACCGCACCGGCGACCTCGTCCGGCGCGACCCGAACGGCCTGCTCAGCTATGTCTCGCGCGCCGACGACCAGGTCAAGCTGAACGGCTTCCGCATCGAGCTGGGCGAGATCGAGACCGCGCTCACCGCCCTGCCCGGCATCACCGCCGCCTGCGTCCTCGTCCGCGAGGACCAGCCGGGCGAACGCCGCCTGGTGGCCTACGTCGTGCCCGGCGGGGGAGCGGCCGCGGACGTGGCCGACGACGCGCTGCGCCGGGGGCTGGCCGACGCGCTCCCGCCGTACATGACGCCCGCCGTCTTCGTACACCTGGACGCGCTGCCGCTGATGACCAACGGCAAGACCGACCGGCGCGCCCTGCCCGCCCCGGCCCGCGCCACCGGCACCCGGCCGGGCGGGGAGCCGCGCACCGAGCGCGAACGCGTGCTGTGCGAGGTGTTCGCCTCCGTGCTGCGGGCGGACGCCGTACGCACCGACGACGACTTCTTCGCGCTCGGCGGCGACAGCATCCTGTCCATCCAGCTCGTCAGCCGGGTCCGGCAGGCCGGGCTGGCCGTCACCCCGCGCGACGTCTTCGTGCACCGCACACCGGAGGCCATCGCGGCCGTCGCCACCGTGCTGACCGCGGACTCCGCCGAACCCGCCGAGGCGGGCACCGGCGAGATGCCGCCGACACCCATCGCGGCCTGGTTCCTGGAGCGGCCCGGTGCCACGGACGGCTACAACCAGTCCGCGGTCCTGCGCACCCCGGCCGACGCCGACGAGGAAACCCTCGTCGAAACCCTGCAACTCCTCATCGACCACCACGACATGCTCCGCATGCGGGTCGCCCGCTCCACCGAGGAGGAGCCGGTCCTGTACGCACAGCCGCCCGGCTCGGTCCTGGCCCGCAAGCGCCTCACCCGGCTCGACATCACCGGGCTCGACGCCGCCGCCGCGACCGCCGCGCTCACCGAGGCGGGCGAACAGGCCCGCGCCCGGCTGCGACCCGCCGACGGCCACGTCATCGAGGCCGTATGGGGCGACGCGGGACCGCGCACCCCCGGCCGACTGCTGATCGTCGTCCACCACCTGGCCGTCGACGCGGTTTCCTGGCGGGTGCTCGGCGCCGACCTGGCCACCGCCTGGCGAACGGCCACCGGCACGCCCTCGGCACTCCCGTCCGTCGCCACGCCGTACCGGAGCTGGGCCCGCCTCCTCGCCACCCAGGCCCGCAGCCCCGAGCGGGAACGTGAACTCCCGCTGTGGGAAAGCGTGTTGGACACTCCCGACCCGCGCATCGGACACCGGCCGCTCGACGCGGAGCGCGACACCGCCGAGCACACCCGCACCCTCACGACCCACCTGGACGCCCGCTGGACCGACCCGCTGCTCACCACCGCGCCCGCCGCCTTCCACGCCGGGGTCGACGACGTCCTGCTCACCGCGCTCGCCCTGGCGATCCGCGCCTGGCGCGAGGACCGGGGCACCGGCCGCACGGACGACACCTCCGTCCTGATCGACCTGGAGGGCCACGGCCGGGAACAGCTCGCCGACCACATCGACCTCTCCCGCACCGTCGGCTGGTTCACCAGCCTCTACCCCGTCCGGCTCGACCCCGGCCCCGGCCGGGTCGTCGAACCCGCACGCTTCGACGCGACCCTGATCGACCGCGCCGTGAAGCAGATCAAGGAACAGCTGCGGGCGATACCCGACCACGGCGTCGGCTACGGCATGCTGCGGCATCTCAACCCCGCCACCCGCGACCGGCTCACCGCCCCGGACCCGCAGATCGGCTTCAACTACCTGGGCCGGTACGCCGGTTCGGCCGAGAGCGCGGGCGACTGGGAGGTCCTGCTCGACGGCGGCCAGCCGCGCAGCCAGGACCCGGACATGCCGGTCCACCACGTCATCGACATCAACGCGCACACCGAGGACCGCCCCGACGGGCCCGTCCTCGTCACCCGCTGGGCCTGGCCCGGCGACCTCCTGAAGGAGGAGGACGTGGCCGACCTGGCCGACGCCTTCGCCCGCGCCCTGCGCGCCGTCGCCGAACACGCCGAACAGCCCGACGCGGGCGGCTACACGCCTTCCGACCTTCCCCTGGTCTCCCTCGACCAGGCCCAGATCGACCGACTTCAGAACAAGTGGGGTGGACGCAAGTGACCGGGTTCCAACTGGAGGACGTACTGCCCTTGACGCCGTTGCAGGCGGGCATGCTCTTCCACTCGCTCTACGACTCCCAGGCCGTGGACGTCTACACCACCCAGTTCGTGTTCGACCTCGAAGGCACCGTCCGGGTCTACGGGCTGCGCTCCGCCATCGGCACCCTGCTGCGCCGCCACGCCAACCTCCGGGTCGGCTTCCTCCACGAGGACCTGGACCAGCCCGTCCAGGCGGTCGCCGCCGAAGTGCCCGTACCGCTGGAGGAGCTGGACCTCACGGCCGGTGGCCCCGAGGCGCTGGACGCGTTCCTCGCCGAGGACCGCACCCGCCGGTTCGACCTCACCACCCCGCCCCTGATGCGGTTCACCCTCGTGCACACCGGGCCCGGCCGGCACCGTTTGGTGATGACCAGCCACCACCTCCTCTTCGACGGCTGGTCCGTCCCGCTGCTGGTGCGCGAGCTGTTCGAGCTGTACGCCCACCAGGGCGACGACCTCACGCTGCCCCGTGTCACCCCGTACCGCACCTACCTCGCCTGGCTGGCCGCGCAGGACCGGAACGCCACGCTGGCCACCTGGCGGGACGCGCTGGACGGGCTGGAGACGCCCACCCTGCTCGCCGGGCGGAACGCGCCCGAGGGACCGGACTCCGCCGAGCTGCCCGAGAGCCTCGTGCTGGAGCTGGACCGGGACACCACGCACCGGCTGCGCGAGACGGCCCGCGCCTCCCGGCTCACCCTGAACACCCTGGTCCAGGGCGCCTGGGGCCTGGTGCTGGCCCACCTCACCGGACGCTCCGACGTGGTGTTCGGCACCACCGTCTCCGGGCGGCCGCCGGAGATACCCGGCATCGAGACGATGGTCGGCCTGTTCATCAACACCGTCCCGGTGCGGCTGCGCCCCGAGCCCGGCGAGAGTCTGGCCGCGCTGCTCACCCGGCTCCAGGAGGAGCAGGCGCGGCTGCTGGGCCACCAGTACGTGGGCCTCACCGAGATCTGCGAGACCGCCGGACTCGACCGGCTCTTCGACACCCTCGCCGTCTTCGAGAACTACCCGCTCGACGCCGAGGCCCTGCGCACCGCCCAGCGGGGCATGGCCGGCCTCACCGTCGCCGGGATCGACGGCACCGACGCCGCCCACTACCCGCTCACCCTCACCATCGCCCCCGGCGAGGACAGCCTCCGCATCACCTTCGGCTACCGTTCCGCCCTGCTCGACCGCACCGAGATCGAGCAGACCGTGGCCCGCATGCACCGCCTGCTCACCCGAATGTCGGAGGGCCTCGACGTACCGGCCGACAGCGTGCCGCTGCTGCTGGAGGGGGAGCGGGAACGACTGCTGGCGCTCGGGCGCGGCGAGGAACTCCGGCTCAACGTACGGAGCTTGAGCGTCCCGGAGGCCGTGGACCGGCAGGCCGAGGCCCACCCCGGTACGGTCGCCGTCACCGGCGCGGGCGAGGAGCTGACCTACGGGCTGCTCCAGGAGCTGTCCACCGGCCTCGCCCAGGCCCTCACCGGCTCCGGGGTCGGTGCGGAGGACGGGGTCGGCATCCTGCTCGGCCGCTCCGCCGCCCAGGTCACCGCCGCTCTCGCGGTCCTCCGCGCGGGCGCCGCCTACGTCCCGCTCGACCCGCGCTGGCCCACCGAACGCCTCGACCGGGTCACCGAGTCCGCCCCGCTGCGCGCCCTGATCGTGGACGAGTCCACGCGGGACGACCCCTGGGTGCGGGGGCTCGACATCCCCGTGCTGACCGTGGACCCCGCCGGACGCGTCCTCAGCGGCGGCCCCTTCGCCCCCGGCGCGCTGCCCGCCGTGTCCGGTGGCGACCGGCTCGCGTACGTCATGTTCACCTCCGGCTCCACCGGCCTGCCCAAGGCCGTCGGCGTCACCCACGCCGACATCACCGCCCTCGCCGCCGACCGCACCTGGGCCGACGGGGTGGCCGACGCCGTACTCATGCACTCGGCGTACGTCTTCGACGCGGCCACCTTCGAGATCTGGGCGCCGCTGCTGAGCGGCGGCCGGGTCGTCGTGGCCCCCCAGGGCACCCTCCAGCCGGAGACGCTCCGCGACCTCGTCGCCCGGCACGGGGTGACCGCGGCCTTCCTGACCACCGCCCTGTTCAACGTCATCGCCGAGACCGACCCCGGCGCCCTCGGCCTGCTCCGGCTGGCCGCCGCCGGAGGCGAGGCCGCCACCCCGGGCGTGCTCCAGCACCTGGCCACCGCCCACCCGGACACGACCGTCCTCAACGCCTACGGCCCCACCGAGACCACCACCTTCGCCACCCTCCACCACGTCCCGGCCGACGCCCCGCCCGGCATGCCCCCGATCGGCCGCCCCCTGGACGGCATGCGGGCCCACGTCCTGGACGCGGCCCTGCGCCCGGTACCGCCCGGCGCCGAGGGCGAGCTGTACATCGCGGGTCCCGGAGTCGCGCGCGGCTATCTCGGGCGGCCCGACCTCACCGCCACCCGGTTCGTCGCCGACCCCTTCGAGGGCGACGGCACCCGCATGTACCGCACCGGTGACGTGGTCCGCCGGGACACCGAGGGGCTGATCCACTACGTCAGCCGCGCCGACCAGCAGATCAAGCTGCGCGGTCACCGCATCGAGCCCGCCGAGATCGAGGCCGTCCTCCGCACCGACCCGTCCGTGCGCGCCGCCTGCGTCCTGGTCCGCGAGGACCTCCCCGGCGACCGCACCCTCACCGCGTACGTCGTCCCCGCCCCCGGCCACACCGCCGACCCCGGCCGACTGGCCACGCACATCGGCCGCCACCTCCCCTCCTACATGGTGCCGTCCGCCATCCAGCCGCTCGACGCCCTCCCACTGACCGTCAACGGCAAGATCGACCGGGCCGCCCTGCCCGCGCCCACGGGTGCGGGACCGGGAGCCGCGGGACGGGCACCGCGCGGAGCGCACGAGGAGATCGTCGCCGGACTCTTCGCCGACGTGCTCGGTGTGGCCCAAGTGGGCGTCGACGACGACTTCTTCGCCCTGGGCGGCCACTCCCTGCTCGCCACCCGGCTGGTGGGCCGCGTCCGTACCGCGCTCGGCACCGAGACCGAGATCCGCACCCTCTTCGAGCACCCGACGGTCGCGTCCTTCGCCGCCGTCCTCGCCGACGGCGACCGCCCGGCCCGCCCCGCCCTGGTCCCGCAGCCGCGCCCCGAGGTGCTGCCGCTGTCCTACGCCCAGCGGCGCCTGTGGTTCCTGCACCGGCTCGACGGCCCCTCGGCCACCTACAACATCCCCTTCGCCGTACGCCTCGACGGCCCGCTGGACCAGGAGGCCCTGCGCGCCGCGCTCGACGACGTGGTGGCCCGGCACTCCGCGCTGCGCACCCTCTTCCCGGCCGACGGGGAGGGCCCGCACCAGCAGATCACCGAACCCGGCGCGGCGAACGTGCCGTTCACCGTCCGGGACGCCGACGAGCACCAGCTGGACGGGGCCGTGGCGGGGATCGCCGCCGAGTCCATCGACATCGAGACCGAACTCCCGATCCGGGCGACCCTGTTGCGGCTCGCCGACGACTCCCATGTGCTGGTTCTCGTCGTCCACCACATCGCCGCCGACGGCTCCTCCCTCGCGCCCCTCACCCGCGACCTCGGCACCGCCTACCGGGCCCGCGTCGGCGGTCGGGCCCCGGCGTGGACCGCGCCCCCGGTCGACCATGTCGACCACGCCCTCTGGCAGCGGACCCTCCTCGGTGACGAGAACGACCCGGACAGCGTGCTCTCCGGGCAACTGGAGCACTGGAAGGGGGCGTTGGGCGGGCTGCCCGAACTGATCGACCTGCCGTGGGACCGGCCGCGCCCCGCCGTGCCGCAGCACATCGGCGCCACGCACGACTTCACCCTGGACGCCGACACCGCCCGCCGGATCACGGACCTCGCCCGGACCAGCGGCTGCAGTGTCTTCATGGTGCTCCAGGCCGCCCTGTCCCTGCTGCTGTCCCGGCACGGCGCGGGCGAGGACATCCCGCTCGGCACCGCCGTCGCCGGACGCACCGATGAGGCCGCCACCGATCTGGTCGGCTTCTTCGTCAACACCCTCGTCCTGCGCACCGACCTGTCCGGCGACCCCACCTTCCGCGAACTGCTGCACCGGGTGAAGGAGTTCGACCTCTCCGCCTACACCCACCAGGACCTCCCCTTCGAGCGGCTGGTCGAACTCCTCAACCCCGCCCGCTCGCAGAGCCACCACCCGCTGTTCCAGACCATGCTGGTGCTCCAGAACCACAGCCCGGCCGCCCCGGTCGAGCTGCCCGGCCTCACGGTGAGCCCGGTGCCCATCGAGCTGGACGTCAGCAAGTTCGACCTGTCCTTCACCTTCACCGAGACCCACGACGACCGGGGCGCACCGGGCGCGATGCGGGCCGCCGTGGACTACGCGACGGAACTCTTCGACGCGGCCACCGTGCACGCCCTCGGCGCGCGCCTCACCGGGCTGCTCACCGCCGTCACCGCCGACCCCGACCTGCCGCTGCGCGCCTACGACGTGCTCACCGACGCCGACCGCGCCGCCGTCACCGCCTGGGGCACCGGCCCCGCGGCCGACCGGCCCGAGAGCGTCCCGGCACTCTTCCG
This sequence comes from Streptomyces sp. NPDC090119, assembly GCF_044747085.1. Lineage (NCBI taxonomy): Bacteria > Bacillati > Actinomycetota > Actinomycetes > Kitasatosporales > Streptomycetaceae > Streptomyces > Streptomyces sp. NPDC090119. The sequence goes on from NZ_JBIVDK010000001.1 coordinate 1,187,099, forward strand.
GCGCCGGGTCCGGGACACCCCGGACGCGCCCGCGGTCCGCGACGCCACCACCACGCTCACCTACCGCGAACTGGACGCCCTCGCGGACTCGGTCGCCGCCGGCCTCGCGGCACGCGGGATCGGCCCCGAGGACCGGGTCGCCGTCGCGCTGCCCCGGACCCGCGAACTCCTGATCACCCTGCTCGGGGTCCTCAAGGCCGGAGCCGCGTACGTTCCGCTCGACCCCGAGTATCCGGCCCGCCGCCTCACCCACATGGTCGGGGACTCCCGGCCGCGGCTGCTGCTGACCACCCCCGAGGTGCGCGAGCGGCTGCCCGAGCTGCCGGTGCCGTACGTCCACGTGCGGGACCTCACGCAGGGCACGGCGCCCGCCCCCGGTGACCCCGACCCCGCGCACCCGGCGTACGTCATCTACACCTCCGGCTCCACCGGCCTGCCCAAGGGCGTCGTGGTCACCCACCGGGGGGTCGGCGCGCTGGCCCGGACGCACGCCGAGCGGCTGCGGGTCGGCCCCGGCGACCGGGTGCTGCACCTGGCGTCCGTCAGCTTCGACGCCGCGTTCTGGGAGATGTGCATGGGCCTGCTCTCCGGGGCCTGCCTGGAGATCGACGAGCGCGACGCCCTGCTGCCCGGCCCCGCCCTCGCGGGCACCGTCGAGGAACGCGGCGTCACCCACCTCACCCTGCCGCCCGCCGCGCTCGCCGTGATGCCGGCCGGCTCGCTGCCCGAGGGCACCACCATCGTCCTCGCCGGTGAGGCGTGCCCGCCGCACCTGGTGCACACCTGGGCACGCGACCGGCACCTCGTCAACGCGTACGGGCCCACCGAGACCACCGTCTGCGCCACCATGAGCGCCTTCCAGCACGCAGACGGCCCGCTCGCCCCCGACCGCACCGTGCCCATCGGCGTCCCCGTCGACGGCACCCGCGTGCACGTCCTGGACGACCGGCTGGCCCCCGTACCGCCCGGCGTGGTCGGCGAGCTGTACGTCTCCGGCGCGAGCCTCGCCCGCGGCTACCACGAGCGGGCCGCCCTGACCGCGACCCGGTTCGTGGCCGACCCCTTCGACCGCCCGGGCAGCCGGATGTACCGCACCGGCGACCTGGCCCGCTGGACCGCCGACGGTGAACTCCTCTACGTCTCCCGCGTGGACGACCAGGTCAAACTGCGCGGTTTCCGCATCGAGTTGGGCGAGATCGAGGCCGCCCTCACCGCGCTGCCCGGCATCGGCTCCGCCTGCGCGATGGTCCGCGAGGACCGCCCCGGCGACCGGCGCCTGGTGGCGTACACCGTCCCCGAGGAGGCCCAAGAGGTCCCGGACGCGGCCGAGTTGCGCGCCCGCCTCGCCGAGACCCTGCCCGACCACATGGTCCCGGCCGCCTACGTCACGCTCGACGCCCTGCCCCTCACCCCCAACGGCAAGACCGACCGGCAGGCCCTGCCCGCACCCGAGCAGACGGCACCCGGCGAGAGCATCGCCCCGCGCACCGACCTCGAACGTGAGCTGTGCACGGCGTTCGCCGAGACCCTCGGTGTCCCCCAAGTCGGCGTCCGGGACGACTTCTTCGCCCTCGGCGGCCACTCCCTGCTCGCCGTCACCCTCGCCCAGCGGATCGAGGAGCGCTGCGGCCGCCGTCTCTCCCTGCGGGACCTCTTCTCCGCGCCGACGGTGGAGGGCGTCGCCCGCCTGCTGGACCGCACACCGGGGGAGCAGGGGTACGGCGGTGGGCTCGACCTCGCTGCCGAGGTCCGCCTCGCACCGGACATCACGGCCACCGCCCGCAGGAGCGCCCGCCCCGGCACCCGCCCGCTGCTCACCGGCGCCTCCGGGTTCCTGGGCGCGTTCCTCCTGCGGGACCTCATCGAGAGCACCGACGGTCCGGTCGACTGCCTGGTCCGCGCCGAGGACCCCCGCCGGGCCGCCCAGCGACTGCGCGCCAACCTGGAGCACTACGGCCTCTGGCAGCCGCGCTACGAGACCCTGATCAACGCGGTGCCGGGCGACCTCGCCGCCCCCGGCCTCGGCCTCACCCCGGAGGACCGGGCCGCGCTGGTCCGCCGCCTTGGCCCGGTCCTGCACAACGGCGCACGCGTCAACTTCGCCGCCGGATACGGGGATCTGCGCGCCCCGAACGTCGCGGGCACCGAGGAGCTGCTGCGGCTGCTCGCCGACTCGGCGTCACCCGGCCTGCACTACATCTCGACGACCAGCGTGTTCGCCCCGGCGACCGGACCCGACCCGGTCGTCATCACCGAGTCCACCCCGACCGGGCCGTCGGCCGACCTGCCCGACGGGTACGCCCGCAGCAAGTGGGTCGCGGAGGGCCTGGTCGGACTCGCCGCCGAACGCGGTCTGCCGGTCACCGTGCACCGACCCGGCCGGATCAGCGGCGACACCGCCACCGGCGCCTGCCAGGACCGGGACCTGCTCTGGCAGCTCATCAAGGGCTGCCTGCAGGCCGGGGCGGTGCCCGACCTGCCGTACGGCTCCACCGACTGGGTGCCGGTGGACCACGTCAGCCGGGCGGTCGTGGCGCTCACCGAGTCGGTGCAGCCGGGCGGCGAGGTGTACCACTTCACCAACCCGGACGCCCCGAACCTGGGAAGCGTCTTCGAGGCCGCCGCCCGGCTCGGCCACGAGCTGAGCACCGTCCCGGTCGAGGAATGGCAGGCCCGCGTCGCCGCCGACCCCGGCAACGCGGCCCAGCTCTTCCTCGGCGACGAGCCGCAGACCGCGCACGAGGCGATGGACCGGCGGCGCTTCGACTCCCACCAGACGGCCAAGGCGGTGGGCGTCCTCGGCGTCCACCAGCCCGAGCTGACCGACGAGGTCCTCGCCCGCTACCTCACCTGGTTCCAGAGCACGGGCTTCCTGCCCGAGCCGGGGAAGGGAGGATCTACGCGCTAGCGGGCGGACTGCTCGGCGGCGCGCTTGATGCCGTGCAGGGCCTCCTCCAGGCCGCGGCTGACGTGCTCGCCCTCGACGTTGTCGGTGTGCAGCTCGACGGTCAGCCGCGAGCTGCCCGCCTCGTCACCCGCGGCCACGTGCAGCCGGCCGTGGTAGTCGTCGGGGCCGGGCGCGCCCCACTCCAGGCTCTTGCCCGCCTCCAGCACATGGACCCACGCCTCGCTGGTGACGTCCTGCTCGGGCTCGCCGGGCGGGTCGATGTGCGCGGTGACGGTGACCCGGTCGCCGCCCTCCGGCTCGACCGAGGTCAGCCGGGGGAGGTAGGACGGGAGGTTCTCCACGTCCGAGAGGTAGTCGAAGAGGCGGTCCGCGGGGACGGCCACGGTGATCGAGTTGTCGTAGTTACCCATGGTCCCGCTGTGCCCCGGCGCGGGGCCCGGTAACGGTAGGGCGGGGCGGATTGGTCCGCACGGGTGAACCGGTGCGGACGGGTGGCTCAGCACCGGGTTCAGCCCGCCGGTCCTGCCCTCCCGTCGTCCGCCTCGCCTGCCTGGCCTTCCGCGTCGGCCTCGCCGAACAGATGGCGCACCGTCGAGCGGTAGTTGGCGCGGACATGGTCCAGCGCGTGGGCGCGGGCGCGGTCCGGGTCGCCGGAGGCGATGGCCTCGTACAGCTCGTGGTGCTCGGCGAGGAGCTGGGGCCACTCGGCGTTGCGCCGGGTGAGCCAGCGCAGGCGGCCGTCGACCGGCTCCAGGACCGAGACGAGCAGGCCGTTGCCCGCCATGGCCAGGATGCGGTCGTGGAAGCGGGTGTTGACGTCCGTGATCGCCTCCGCCTCGCCCGCCGCCGTGGCCGTCGCCGCCTCCGCCAGCGTTTCCCGCAGCCGCTCCAGCGCCTCCGGGGTCGCCCGAGCCGCCGCCAGTCCGGCCGCGTACACCTCCAACGCCTCGCGCAGCTCGAAGAGTTCGCGTACGTCGTCGGGGGTCAGGCGGCGCACCACCGTGCGGCGGGCCGACTCGAACAGGACGAAGCCCTCGCCGACCAGCGCACGGATCGCCTCGCGGACCGGCACGCGGGAGACGCCGTACCGCTCGGCCAATTCCCGTTCGACCAGCCGGTCTCCGGGGCCGAGGCGGCCCGCGATGATGTCCTGCCGCAGCGCCGCCAGGACGCGTTCGCGCACCGAGCCGAGCGGTTCGGGCTTCGCCGTAAGAGGGCTCATGGGCTCATCCTCGCTGCCGGGCGGTGCTTTTACGGAGCCGTAACGGCGACGACATCGGTCGGAACGGTTGACGGCGGAACCATGACGGCAGTTTGGTATACCAAACGACCGCCGCCCTCCGCCCCCCCCGCCCCTGGAGGTCCCGTGTCCATCGCCGACCGCGCCGAAGCAGCGGGCGCACCCGCGTTCACCCCCGACCCACGCCTGACCAACGAGGACCTCGCCCCCGCCGCCCAGCGCAACTGGAAGGTCTTCGACCTGTTCGCGCTGTGGATGTCGGACGTCCACAACCTGGGCAACTACACCTTCGCCGCTGGCCTGTTGGTGCTCGGCATGAACGTCTGGCAGGTGTTCACCTCCCTCCTCACCGGCTTCGTGCTGATCTTCGTCGGGATGAACTGGATGGGCCGCATCGGCCAGCGCCACGGCGTGCCGTTCCCCGTGGTCAGCCGCATCGCCTTCGGCGTCTGGGGCGCCAACATCCCCGCCCTGATCCGGGCGTTGATCGCGATCATGTGGTACGGCATCCAGACCTACCTGGCCTCCGTCGCCGTCAACGTGATGCTGCTGGCCGCCTGGCCGGACCTGAAGTCGCTGACCGAGCACTCCTTCCTCGGCCTGGACGCCCTCGGCTGGATCTCCTTCCTGACCCTGTGGCTGGTCCAGGCGCTGATCATCAGCCGGGGCATGGAGTCCGTACGCCGGTTCCAGGACTTCTGCGGGCCCGCGATCTGGCTGGTGATGATCGCGCTCGCCGTGTGGGTGCTGGCCAAGGCCCACTGGACCATCTCGCTCACCGCGACCCCGCATCCGGTCTCCACGGGGGAGCAGTGGCGGCAGTGGTTCGGCGCGATCGGGCTGATCCTCGCGACCTACGGCACGCTGATGCTCAACTTCTGCGACTTCTCCCGCTTCGCGCCCGACTACCGGACCGTGCGGCGGGGCAACTTCTGGGGTCTGCCCGTCAATTCGACCGCGTTCGTCGTCCTCTCGGTCATCGTCACCGCCGGTTCGCTGGAGGTGTTCGGCGAGGCCGTCACCGACCCGGCGGAACTGGTCGCGCGGGTCGGCAACACCTGGGTCCTGGCCATCGCCGCGCTGACCTTCGCCATCGCCACCATGGGCGTCAACATTGTCGCCAACTTCGTCTCCCCGGCGTACGACCTCGCCAACGTCTGGCCGCAGAAGATCACGTTCAAGGTCGGCGGCATGATCAGCACGGTCGCCGCCCTCGTGGTCACCCCCTGGAACCTCTTCTCCAACCCGACCGTCGTCAACTACTTCCTCGGCGGCCTCGGCGCCTTCCTCGGACCCCTGTTCGGCGTGATCATGGTCGACTACTACGCGGTCAAGCGCGGCCGGGTGGACGTGGACGAACTCTTCGACGCCACCCCCGGCTCCCGCTACCACTACCGCCGGGGCGTCAACCCGAAGGCCCTCGGCGCGTTCCTCCCCTCGGCCGCCGTCGCCGCCGTGCTGGCGCTGGTGAAGGACTTCGGCGAGGTCGCGCCGTACTCCTGGTTCATCGGTACGGCCCTCGGAGCGGGCCTGTACTGGCTGCTGAACCGGGGCCGGACCGGAGCGGAGGCGTGAGGGCCGTGCGGATCGTCGTCACCAACTGCAACACCACACCCGGGATGACCGAGGAGATCGTCCAGGGTGCCCGGGCCGCCGCAGCCCCCGGCACCACCGTGACCGGCCTGACCCCGGCCTGGGGCCCCGAGTCCGCCGAGGGCTGGCTCGACAGCCACCTCTCGGCCGCCGCCGTCCTCGACACCCTGCGCACCTACGACGGACCGCCGTACGACGCCGTCGTCATGGCCGGGTTCGGCGAGCACGGACGCGAAGGCGTACGGGAGTTGGTCGACGTACCCGTGGTCGACATCACCGAGGCCGCCGCCCACCTCGCCTGCCTCATCGGCCGCCGCTACGGCGTCGTCACCACCCTCGACCGCTCGCGCGGCCAGATCGAGGACAGCCTGGAGACCGCCGGAGTCGCCCGCAACTGCGCCGCCGTCGTCGGCACCGGCCTCGGCGTCCTCGACCTGGCCGCCGACCCCGCCCGCACCGAGTCCGCCTTCCTGTCCGCCGCCGAACGAGCCCACGCGGCCGGAGCCGAGGTCCTCGTCCTCGGCTGCGCGGGCATGACCGGCCTCCAGCGAACCCTCTCCGAGCAACTCGGCCTCCCGGTCGTCGACGGAGTGGCGGCGGCGGTCAAACTCGCCGAGTCCCTCGTCGCGCTGACCCTCACCACGAGCCGCGCGGGCAGCTACGCCAAACCCCTCCCGAAACGCCGGGCGTGGGGACGCCCGGCATACTGACCGGATCGACGGCACCGGACGAAGGAGAGCACGCATGCTGCAGGACTTGTTCGAAGAAGTGCCGCGTACGGCCGTCGATGCGCTGGACGTCTTCGACGCGGCCGGGGCGGTCGAGCCGGACTTCATGCTCGGGACCTGGCACGGCGACGAACTCCCCACCGGACACCCGATGGACGGGCTGCTCGGCGCCAGCGGATGGTGGGGCAAGCAGTTCGTCGACGCCGAGACCGTGCACCCGCTGCTCTTCCCGTCGGCGGACGGCAGGTCGCTGTGGGCGTTCGACCCGGCCAAGGCGTTCCTCGGGCTCGGACTCACCCGGCGGCTCCCGGTGTTGCGGAACCGCTCGATGGCCGCCCCGATCAGCAACCTCCGGCCCGCCCTGCGCACCCGGTCGCCCAAGGCCCGGCTGCGCACCACCCGGTACCGCGGCCAGGACACCGCGACGATGGTCTACGACCAGGTCCCCGTCAACGACGTCTTCCGCCGCCTCTCCGACGACGCGGTCATCGGCGTGATGGACATGCGCGGCCTGCGCACCCCGTACTTCTTCGTACTGCGCCGCGACGACTCGCTCAGGGTGCTGTAGGACGACCTTACCGAGTGGTGACGTCGGGGCGGTGTGCCAGGGAAACGGCCGAGGGCGGGCCTACGTTGGGGCCATGCGTGTATTGGTCACCGGCGGTGCCGGGTTCATCGGGTCGCATGTCGTCGACGCGCTGCGGGCGTCCGGGCACGAGGCCGCGGTCTTCGACGTCCGGGACGATCCCGCCGCCGACGTCCGCGACCACGCGGCCGTGGCCCGCGCCGTCGCCGACGTGGACGCCGTCTGCCACCAGGCGGCCATGGTCGGCCTCGGCGACGGCGTCACCGACGCGGCCGAGTACGTCTCCCGCAACGACCTCGGCACCGCCGTCCTGCTCGCCGCGATGGCCGAGACGGGCGTGCGGCGGCTGGTGCTGGCCGGGTCGATGGTGGTGTACGGCGAGGGCCGCTACGCCTGCCCGGCCCACGGCGTCGTACGGCCCGGCCCACGCGCCGAGGCCGACCTGAGGGCGGGCCGCTTCGAACCGCCCTGCCCCGTCTGCGGCACCGCGCTCGTCCCCGGCCTGGTGGGCGAGGACGCCCCGGCCGACCCGCGCAACGTCTACGCCGCCACCAAGCTGGCCCAGGAACACCTGGCCGCCGCCTGGGCCCGCGCCACCGACGGCACGGCCCTCTCCCTGCGCTACCACAACGTGTACGGCCCCCGGATGCCCCGCGACACCCCGTACGCCGGGGTCGCCGCGTTCTTCCGCTCGGCGCTGGAACGGGGCGAGGCGCCACGGGTGTTCGAGGACGGCGGTCAGCGCCGCGACTTCGTCCACGTGCGGGACGTGGCGGCGGCGAACCTGGCCGCGCTCGGGGCACCGGACCGCCCCGGCACCCTCACCGCGTACAACACCGGCAGCGGCGAGCCCCGTACGGTCGGCGAACTGGCGTACGCGCTGGCCGCCGCGCACGGCGGCCCGGAGCCGGTGGTCACCGGCGAGTACCGGCTCGGCGACGTACGGCACATCACCGCCGACTCCGCCCGGCTGCGCGCCGAACTGGACTGGCGGCCCCGGATCGGCTTCGCCGAGGGGATGGCGGAGTTCGCGGGGTCCGCTTGAGTTCAGGAGGCCGGGACGGGCAGCGTCACCTCGAAGCGGCAGCCGCCGGGGATGTTCCGCACGCTTGCCCGCCCCTGATGCGCCTCCACGATCCCCCGCACGATGGCCAGCCCGAGCCCCGCCCCCGCCGGTGGCGTCCGCGCGTCCGTGCCCCGCCAGCCGGTGTCGAAGACGCGCGGCAGATCCTCCTCGGGGATGCCTCCGCAGCCGTCCGTCACCGACAGCACCACACCCTCCGGCGCCCGCCTGGCCGCGACGGCCACCGTGCCGTCGGCCGGGGTCCGGCGGATGGCGTTGACCAGCAGGTTGGCGATGACCCGGCTCATCTCCTTGCCGTCCACCTCGACCGGCACCGGCCGCACCCCGTCGCCCACCAGCCGTACGCCGTGCTCACGGGCGAGCGGACCGACCCCGGCGAGGGCGTCCCCCACCAGGTCGTACAGCGAGATCCGGGCGGGGCTGAGCGGGAGCGTCCCGGCGTGGATGCGGGAGAGTTCGAAGAGGTCGCCGACCATGCCGTCGAGGCGTTCCACCTCGGTGCGGATCTGCCGGAGATAGCGGGCCGGATCGGTGGCCACCCCGTCCTCCAGCGCCTCCGACATGGCGCGCAGACCGGCCAGCGGGGTCCGCAGATCGTGCGAGATCCAGGCGACGAGTTCCCGCCGGGACGCCTCCAGGGCACGTTCGCGTTCACTGGAGGCGGCGAGACGGGCGCTGGTCGTCGCCAACTCCCGTCTCAGGGCGTCGAGTTCGGCGGTGGCCGGTGCGGCGAGCGCGGAGAAGGCGCCCGCGTCCCCGAAGTTCCGTGCCGCGTCGGTCAGTTCGCGGCTGCGGGCGACCACCCGGCGGCCCAGCAGCAGGGCGGTGGGCAGCGAGACGACCGCGGCCATGGCGACGACCGTGGTCACCACGCGCAGGTCGTGCGGGGACAGGAACATCGCCCACGCCACCGCCATGGTGCCCGCCAGCATGGCGAACACGCCGACGCCCGCCACCACGGCCAGCGACGCGGTCAGCGAGCGGCGCCGGACCAGCCGCAGCGCGGCGGCGCCGAGGAGGCCGGAGGCGGCGGCGCCGAGGAAGGCGTAAAGGGCGATGAGGAGGTTGGCGGCCATGTCAGCACTCCTCCGGTCCGGCGGAGGCATCCGGTTCGAACCGGTAGCCGACACCCCAGACGGTACGGATCAGCCTCGGCCGGGCCGGATCGTCCTCGATCTTGCCGCGCAGCCTGCGGACGTGCACGGTCACCGTGGACAGATCACCGAAGTCCCAGCCCCACACCTCCCGCATCAGCTCCTCCCGCCCGAAGGCCCGCCCCGGATGCCGCAGGAGGAACGCCAGCAGATCGAACTCGCGGAGAGTCAGGGCGAGTTCGACACCGTCCTTGGTGGCCCGGCGGGCGGCCGGGTCGAGGGTCAGGCCCGCCGCAGCGAGCGGTCCGGAGGTGGTCGGCCGGTCGGCGGGCCGGGTGCGGCGCAGCACCGACTCCACGCGCAGCACCAGCTCGCGCGGGCTGAACGGCTTCGTCACATAGTCGTCCGCGCCGACCTCCAGGCCGAGTACCCGGTCCTCCTCGTCGCCGCGCGCGGTGAGCATGATGACCGGCACCGGGCCGCGCTCGCGCAGCCGCGCGCACACCTCCAGGCCGTCCATGCCGGGCAGCATCAGGTCGAGCACCACCAGGTCGGGCCACTGCCCGGCGGCGGACGCGAGGGCGGACGGACCGTCGGCGGCGCGGTCCACCGCATGTCCGGCACGGGACAGGTATCCGGCGACGACCTCCGCCACGGTCGGATCGTCGTCCACGACCAGGACACGGCCCGAGGGCGGTGTGGGGTACGGCTGCTGCATGCTCTCCAGCCTGGCAGCCCGGCGGGACCCGGACCTCCACCGCGGCCGGACGTCCGCGTTTCGTAAGGAGCGGAAGTCCGGTTCGTCCCGGTTCGGCTTCGTAGGGTGAAAGCCGTGACCACCTCACCCCCACCCACCGGTCCCGCCGTGGACATCGTGCTGCCCTGCCTCGACGAGGCCGAGGCCCTGCCCTGGGTGCTGGCCCGTATCCCGGCGGGCTGGCGCGCGCTCGTCGTGGACAACGGTTCCACCGACGGCTCCGCCGAGGTCGCCCGCGCCCTGGGCGCGACCGTCGTACGCGAGGAACGGCGAGGATTCGGCGCCGCCTGCCACGCCGGGCTGCTCGCCGCCACCGCCGACACGGTCTGCTTCTGCGACTGCGACGCCTCCCTCGACCCCCGCCTGCTGGTGCCCTTCGTCGAGGAGGTGCGCGCGGGCGGGGCCGACCTGGTGCTCGGGCGCCGTCGGCCGCAGGGGCGGGGGAGCTGGCCCGCGCACGCCCGTGCGGGCAACCTCGCGCTCTCCCTGCTGCTGCGCCGCCGTACGGGCCTCGCCCTGCGGGACCTCGGTCCGCTGCGCGCCGCCCGTCGCGAACCGCTGCTCACCCTCGGTCTCACCGACCGGCGCAGCGGCTACCCCCTGGAGATGGTGGTCCGCGCGGCCGACGCGGGCTGGCGGGTCACCGAGCACGACGTGCCGTATCTGCCGCGCTCCGGCGCCTCCAAGGTGACCGGCACCTGGCGTGGCACCTGGCACGCGGTACGCGACATGAGCCGGGTCCTGCGCGAGACACCCCCGGCGGATGGGGAGCGGACGGCGCCGGGGGGTACCCGGTGACCGCAGGGCCTGCCACCGGCGCCGACGGCGAGCGAACCGCATCCGACCGCGCCCTCCCCGCCCCGGCCCCAGGAGACAGCCCATGACCACTCTCCTCGTGATCGCCAAGGAACCCCGGCCGGGCAAGGTCAAGACCCGCCTCACCCCGCCGTTCTCGCCCGTGCAGGCCGCCGCGCTCGCCGAGGCCGCGCTCGCGGACACGCTGCGCGCGGTGGCCGCCGCCCCGGCCCGGCGCCGGTTGCTGGTGCTGGAGGGGCGGCCGGGGCCCTGGGTGCCGGACGGCTTCGAGGTCGTACCGCAGTGCGCGGGCGGCCTCGACGAACGGCTCGCGGACGCGTTCGCCCACTGCACCGGCCCCGCCCTGCTGGTCGGCATGGACACCCCGCAGATCACCCCCGACCTGCTGACCATGGACTTCACGGACTGCGACGCCCGCTTCGGCCCGGCCGAGGACGGCGGCTTCTGGGCGCTCGGTCTCGCGCGCCCCGAACCCGGGCTGCTGCGGGGCGTCCCGATGTCCGTGCCCGAGACGGGCACCATGCAGCGCGAGCGGCTGGCCGCCGCCGGGCTTCGGGTACGCGAGCTGCCCCGGCTGCGGGACGTCGACACCGCCGCCGACGCCCACGCCGTCGCCGCCCTCGCCCCGGACACCGCCTTCGCCGCACGACTGGCGGCCCTCACCCACCCCGGAGCGTCATGAGCACCGTGACCGCACCCCCCGCTTGGGCCGCCTCCGACCCCTACGCCACCGCGCTGCGCACCGGCCGGGGCCCGCTGTTCCTGCGCCGCGGCGACGGCTGGCTGCTGCCGCTGGACGTGGAGCGCTGGTGCGCGGCCGCCGACGCCGTGGACCGGGCGGTACTGGACCGCTGCGAGGGCGCCGTGCTCGACGTGGGCTGCGGACCCGGCCGACTCGTGGCGGAACTCGCCGTACGCGGCCGCCACGCCCTCGGTGTCGACGTGAGCGAGGCCGCGGTGGCCCGTACCCACACGGCGGGCGGACGAGCGCTGCACCGCTCGGTGTTCGACCCGCTGCCCGGCGAGGGCCGCTGGGGCACCGTGCTGCTCATGGACGGCAACGTGGGCATCGGCGGAGACGTGCCCGCCCTGCTGCACCGGATGCGCGAACTCCTCAGTCCCGAAGGTCTGTTGATCGTCGAGACGGTGCCCGGTGACGTCGACGAGCGGGCCCGCGTACGGGTGGTGGACATGGCCCACGGCGGGGGAGCGGTGGGCGAGCCGTTCCCCTGGGCCCGCGTCGGCACCCCCGCGCTGCTGCGACGCGCGCGGCACGGGGGATGGCCGGAGACCGTTCAGTGGACGGCGGGCGAGCGATGTTTCGTGGCTCTGCGCACCCGCAGGACGAGCAGGAGCGCGGAGCCCCCGAACAGCGCGGCCGTGATCAGCAGCCAGCGGGAGAGGTACACGTCCGGGTCGAGCCCCGTCGCCGACCGGTAGCGGTCGGCGGACAGCCCCAGGATCAGTGGGGACCACACCAGCAACGCCAGCCCGGACAGCACGGCGGGCACACGTACGTACAGCGTCCACCTCGCGGCGGTCCCCGCCCTCAGCGCACGGTCGAGCGCGGAGTACAGCGGCACCAGCACCAGGTCGTGCAGCAGGGCCGCGCACACGAACCAGAGAGCCACGGCGAGCCAGTCGTCGGCGAGCAGCCGCACACCCGCGTAGGCGGCGAGCGCGAACGAGCAGACCAGCAAGAGCAGTTGCAGCGGACTGCCGATCAGGGCACGAAGCGTCGGACGGCGCATCACAGGTCTCCGAAGGTCAGGCGGCCCACCCACTTGGTGTTGTGGACGCCGGGTGCGGCGGGCACGATGATCCGCGCCGGATAGCCGTGGTCGAGGGACAGCGCCTCGCCGTTGACGGACAGGGCGAGCAGGGAACGCGGGTCGGACACCTGGTTGGCGCGGAGCGCGGCCCGCCGGAACGCACCGTGGCGCTGGACGGACTCCACGAGCACATCGGGCGGACCACCGCCGTATCCGGCGAGCGCGGCGAGGTCGCGCAGTCGCACCCCGCGCCACCACTGGTCCGCCGTGGACCAGCCCTCCACGCAGGCGATCGGCAACGACGAGCTGTGCTGCGGCAGGCGCAGCAGGTCGGCGCGGCTGAGCCGTACCGTGCCCGCCGGTCCGGTGACCACCAGCCGCCAGGCGTCCGGATGGGTGTCCGCGTCGGTGATCCCGGCGTAGTGGGCCGTCTTGTTGATCTGGAAGCCGTTCGGGCCGCCACCGGGATCGGACCCGCCGTGCGGCGCCAGCAGCGCGGTACGCCGCAGCGGGCCGCCGAGGCTCTGCCCCACGGTCGTCACGAACAGCAGCAGCGAACCACCGCCGACCAGCCACAGCGCGCCCCGCCGGGACACGGTGGCGGGCACGGGCTCCGGCGCTTTGAGCCCGGCCTCGTCACCCCGCTCCCCACGCCGCCACGCACGAACGGTCCGCAGCGCCATCGGTGTCCGCAGCGCCGCGTGCACGGCGAAGGCGGCGATGAACACCCAGGCGCCGTAGAAGTGCAGGGGGTAGAACGAGCCGGGGAACACGTACTCGAGCTGGACGTTGAGCAGCCCGGTGACGAACTGGAACAGGGCGCCCCCGACCAGGAGCAGCAGTGAGACCCGCTCCAGCGCGTGCGCCAGCGATCGGGCGGGCGGCAGCGTGAACAGCTTCGGCACCACGGACCACAGCTTGGCCAGCAGCACCGGCACCAGCACGATGCCCAGCGTGACATGGACGCCCTGGGTGAGCCGGTACAGCCAGGACGGCCCGGCGGGCCAGTCGAACAGGTAGAAGCCGAGCACCCCCTTGTCCGGGGTGGTGTCGTTCACCGGTGAGAGGTCCGGGTTGTAGGCGGCGTACGACACCAGCCCGGTCACGAACAGGACGCTGACACCGCCGAGCAGCACCAGCCCGAGCACCGCCGTGAACCAGGTACCGCGCAAGGGGCTGCGCCAGAAGCGGGGAGAGGTGGGAAGCCGGGGATCGTCGCGCATGAGCCGACCGTAGGCCCGGCGGCACCCCGGAACGGCCCTGCGACCCATGACGAAACGCTGACGTCCGGCCCGGAAGGCGGACCGGAGCCGCCCCTACGGCCTAGCGTTCCGGTGTGATCCACCACCGGCCCCACACCTCACGCCGTGACCTGTACGCCGCGGCGGCAGCCGTACTCCTGGTGACCGCCGCCGTCCTGGTCGGCCGTCACATCCAGGACGCCCACCACACCCTGTTCGTGCACTGGCCGCCCCTCTTCGCCGACTGGGACCCCCACGTCGGCCCCGGCACCCCGGCCGCCCTGGTCCTCGCGGCGGCCGGGGTGGCGTACGGGCCCGCGCTCGCCGCCCGGCTGCCCTGGCGCGCGCTGCCCTGGGTGACCTGGGCCGCGTCGGCCGCCTGGATCTTCTCCCTCGCCCTGATCGACGGCTGGCACGACGGCATCGCCACCCGGCTCACCACCGCGAACGAGTACCTCCAGGTCATCGACCGCTTCCACGACATCCCGGCCACCCTGCGCGGCTTCGAGGACCACATCCTCGCCGGGGCCCCCGGCAACTGGCCCGCCCATGTGGCCGGCCATCCCCCCGCCGCCACGGTGACCTTCGTCCTGCTGGACCGGATCGGGCTGGGCGGAGGCGGCTGGGCCGGGACATGGTGCGTGGTGCTCGGCGCGTCCGCCTCCGCCGCGGTCCTGGTCGCCCTGCGCGCGCTGACGGACGAACGCCTCGCCCGGCGGGCGACACCCTTCCTGGTCCTCGCCCCGGCCGCGGTCTGGATGGGCGCCTCCGCCGACGCCTACTTCGCGGCGGTCGCCGCCTGGACCCTGGCCTGCCTCGCGCTCGCGCTCACCCGGCGGTCCCTGCCCTGGGCGACCGCCTCCGGCCTGCTGGCCGGGCTGACCTGCTACCTCTCCTACGGCCTCACCCTGATCGCCCTCATCGGACTCGCGGTGCTCGTCCTCGCCCGCGCGGACTTGCGGGCCCGCCCGCTGCTCGTGCTGCCCTTCCTCGCCGGACTGGCCGTCACCCCCGTCGTGTTCGGGCTGCTCGGATTCAACTGGTGGACGGCCTACCACCTCCTCGTGACCCGCTACTACCAGGGCGTCGGCGGCACCCGCCCCTACGGCTACTGGATCTGGGCCAACCTCGCCTGCGCGGCGATCATCACCGGCCCGGCGACGGCAGCGGCCCTCCCGCGCACCGCCGACTCCCTCGTCCACCGGACCGACCGCCCCGCAACCCGCCTGGCCCTGATCGTCGCGGCAGCCCTTGCCGCGCTGCTGATCGCGGACCTGTCCGGCATGAGCAAGGCGGAGACGGAACGCATCTGGCTGCCCTTCGCGGTGTGGCTCCTGCCCGCCTGCGCCCTGCTCCCACGCCCCCGGGCCTGGCTGGCCGCCCAGGCGATCCTCGCCGTGCTGATCAACAGCCTTCTGCTGACCGGGTGGTGAGTCACCCGGACGTCCCGCCCCGCCACGCCAGGTCGAGCTGGTACCAGCTGCCCGACCTGCCCCCGAGGTCGGCCGGACCCGCCGGACCGGTCCGGACGAACCCGGTCTTGAGCAGGACCCGTTGGGACGCGATGTTCTCCTGCGCGGTGGCCGCCCGAAGGGTGTGCAGGGCATGCCGCGTGACCGCCAGATCGCACAACTCCCGCACGGCAGCCGTCGCCACACCCCGCCCGGTGGCGTGCTCCGCGACCCTGTAGCCGAGTTCGGCGGTGCCGTCCAGGAGGTCGTAGAGGTTGAAGCGGCCCAGGACCGTGCCGTCCTCGGTGACGAGCGCATAGAACGCGCAGGCACTGGTGGCCTGTTCGGCGAGCAGGGCGTCGAACCGGTCGGTGAAGCGGGCGAAGTACTCGTCGCCACGGTCGGACACGGCGGCGGCGAAGTAGTCCCGGTTGGACAGCTCGAACGCCAGCACCGCCGGGGCCAGTTCGTCACTCAGCCGCCTCAGTCCGGCCGCCGCCCGGCCCCGCTCAGTGGCGGACATCGACCGAGGCCAGGAAGTCGCCGATCAACGCCGTGAGAGCCGCGGGCTGTTCGAGCGTGCTGCTGTGGCCCGACCCCGGCACCACTTCCAGCCGGGCCCCCTCGATGGCGGCCGCGACCCGCTCCGCGTCCGCGAGCGGAGTGGCCACGTCGTCGGCGCCGACGGCGACCAGCGTGGGTACCGAGACACGCCCCAACTCGGCGTGCACGGAGGCCCGGTCGATGACGCCGAGCACCGCCTTGCGTATGCCTGCCCGCTCGCAGCGCCGCAGGCGTCGTACCCACTCGTCGATGACGGGCTGACTCGCGGGGTCGGCGAGGAAGCCGGGGCCGAACATCGCGGTCTTCACCTTTCCGAGGACCGGCCCGACGCCCGTGAAGCGGTAGACGCGCGCCAGCAGCCGGTACTCGCCCGCCTTGTCCGCGTGCTCGCCGTCCGCGCTCGTGTCCAACAGCGTCAGCGAGCGCAGCAGTTCGCCGTGACGGGCCGCGATGCGCTGGCCGACGAAGCCGCCCATGGAGAGACCGACGTAGTGCACGGGCCCGAGGCCGAGGTGGCCGATCAGGGCGACGGCGTCGGCGGTGAGGGTGTCCATGTCGTACCCGGAGGGTGTGGCGGGCGTGTCGCCCTGGCCCCGCCAGTCCACGGTCACACAACGGTAGTGCTCCCGGAGCACCTCGATCTGCGGATGGAACATCCAGCCGCTGAAGAGCAGCCCGTGACCGAAGACGACGGCGGGCGCGTCAGGCTTTCCGGGAGGCGCACCGGTGTCCGTGTACGCGATCGCTGCGCCATTGACCTCGACAGTGGGCACGTGCGGCTCCTTCGCTTCGCAGACGTCTGCGGACGGGAGCCGAGCATAGGGACGTGCCGGGCCGATGGCACAGCGATGTGCGCGAGTTGGATCTACTTCATCGCCTTGGCGAACTCGGGTACGACCTTGTCCAAGGCGTAGTTCACCGAGAGCACCGAGTCGGTGGCGAACGCCTTGTCGAGCGCGGAGTCGGTCTCGAAGACCACGTCATGACCCGCGCGGACGGCCGGCAGCTTCTTGAACAGCGGGTCGCCGGAGATGTCCGAGGCGGCCACGCCGATGGGCTCCATGACGACCAGGTCGGCGTCGAGCTTGTTCACGTTCTCGTGGGAGACGCTGATGAAGAAGCTGCTGCCGCCCTGCTTGTCGACCCACGGGTTGTTCTTGAAGCCGAGCCGCTGGAGGAAGTCCACCCGGCCGCTGCTCTGGACGTAGGCGCCGAAGCCCTCGGAGGTACGGGACCCGGAGGTCACCGTGCGGCCCTTGAACTCGGGGTGGGCCTTGGCCGCCGCGGCGAACTTCGCCTTCGTACGGGCGATGAGCTGCTGCCCCTTGTCGTGCAGGCCGAGCGCGTCCGCGACCATCTCGGTCTGGTCCTGCCAGTCGGTCAGGTACTGGTCGCCGCCCTTGGGCACGCCGACCGTCGGGGCGATCTTGCTGAGGGTGTCGTAGCGCTTCTGGTCGCCGCTCGACTTGGTGTCGAGGATCAGGTCGGGCTGGAGAGCCGCGATCTTCTCATAGGCGGGCTCCATCGTGCCGATCTTCGTCGGGCTCTTCGTGTACTTGCCCTTGGCCCAGGGACCGACGCCGTCGCCGCCGAAGGCGAGCCAGTCGCTGGCACCGATGGGCTCGACGCCGAGGGCGAGCGCGGTCTCCGCGTCACCCCAGCCGAGCGCCACCACGCGCTTCGGCTGCTTCTCGACGGTGACCTCACCGAACTTGGTCGCGACCTTGGCGGGGAAGTTCCCCTTGGCGACCGCGCCGGTGTCGTCACCGCCCGTGCCGCCGGAGCCGGACGAGCAGCCCGCGATCACAAGAGAGGCGGTGACGGCCAGGACACCCGCCGCGAGACGGCGACCGTGCGACGGCGAGACGCCGGAGGCCGACCGCGCCGGAAAAATCGAACGATTGAACATGAAGGAAGGCTAACCTAACTTTTACTCGGCACGCGTTGCACGGAGGCACCCGTTCCGTATCGCGGGTGATCCTCTGGTTTGCCAGCCCGGTACGGGACGGAGGGTGGCGGATGCGACGGGGGTCGCGGCGGGCGCGGTCGCCGCGGCTACGTTGAACGCGCACAGCGGAACGCGTACAGCCGAACACGCACAGCTTTGAACGCACACGGCTTTGAACACGCACAGCTTTGAACGCGCACAGCCCACCGACGTCTCGTCCCGCGAGGAGCGCCATGAGCCTGAGCATCCGCAACCAGATCGCCGGCACCGTCACCGACATCGCCCACGGCGAGGTGATGGCGACCGTGAAGGTGCGCCTCGACGGCGGCCACGACCTCACCGCCGCGATCACCCTGGAGTCCGTCAAGGAGCTGGGACTGGCCGAGGGCTCCGCCGTCCGTGCCCTGATGAAGGCCACCGAGGTGGCGCTCGCCACCGAGCGGGTGCGGGGGCTGTCCATCCGCAACCAGCTGCCCGGCACGGTCAGCTCCGTCGCCCTCGGCGGCGCCATGGCGACGGTGACCGTCACCGTCGACGGCGGCGCGCTCACGGCGGCCGTCACCCGGGACGCGGTGACCGACCTCGGCCTGGCGGCGGGCTCACCGGTCGTCGTCCTGATCAAGTCGACCGAGGTGTCGCTGGCGACCGTGTAGGGCCCGACGGCCGCGCGGAGCCGGGCGACCGGCTCTCGCGGCGGGCGCGCGCCGATCCCGGGCCGCGCCCGTCCGCGCGGGGGCACATACGCTGCAAGGGAAGACATCCGCGCCGTGGACCGGCGGAGAGGGGCTCCCACGTGGCCGGCAACCGACAGGGCACCACCGGCGCCATCGCCGACCTGCCCGGACGCCTCCCGCCCGGCCAGCGCCGCGTCAACGGCTGGCCCGTCTCGCACTACGGCTCCGTGCCCCGCTTCCGCCCCGCCCGCTGGAACCTCCGCGTCATCGGCGCCACCGCCGACGGCGAGGAGCGAATATGGCTGTTCGACGAGCTGACGGCACTCCCGCACGGCACGGTCGTCGCCGACCTGCACTGCGCGACGGGCACCACCTCCACCGACCACGAGTGGTACGGCATCCCCGCCCGCGCCCTGCTCGACCTGGTCCCCCCGGCCCCCGGCGTCACCCACGTGATGGCCTGGGCGGAGTACGGCTACGCGACCAACATGCGCCTGGCCGACTTCGACGCCCCCGGCACCATCCTCGCCACCCACCACAACAGTGAACCCCTCACCGCCGAACACGGCTTCCCGCTCCGCCTGGTCGTGCCCCACCTCTACGGCTACAAGAGCCCCAAATGGCTGCGTGCCGTCGAGTACCTCACCGAGGACCGCCGAGGCTTCTGGGATGAACGCGGCTACCACAACATCGGCGACCCCTGGCGGGAACAGCGCTACTCGCACCAGGAGCAGCCGGGGGAGGGGCCCGCGCGATAGGCCCTGCCCTGCGCCGGGTAAGCGTGGGCGTCCTGCGCCCGGGTAAGCGAGGGCCCGGCTGGGCACGCATTGCTGCCATGGAGCTGAATGACGAGAACCGGGCGACCGCGGGCCGCGGGCCGTCGGTGCGGGCGCTCGCCGCCGGGTCGGTGGGCAATTTCATCGAGTGGTACGAGTTCGGTGTCTACGGCTACTTCGCCACGGTGATCGCGGAGCGCTTCTTCACCCCGACCGGGGGCGGCACGGTCGAGGGCCTGGTCAAGACGTACGCCGCCTTCGCGCTCGCGTTCTTCTTCCGCCCGGTCGGCGCGGCCCTGTTCGGTCGGCTCGGGGACCGGATGGGGCGGCGCCCGGTGCTGATCCTGGTGATCTCGCTGATGACGGTGACGACGGCGCTGATCGGCGCGCTGCCGACGTACGCCACGGTGGGCGTCCTGGCACCGTGGCTGCTGACCTTGCTCCGCGTGTTCCAAGGGCTGTCCGCGGGAGGGGAGTTCGGGGGCGCCGTCGCGGTGATGACCGAGTTCGCGCCGCCGGGCAGGCGGGGACTGTACGGCGCGTGGCAGTCGTTCACCGTGGCGCTCGGGCTGCTGGGCGGGGCCGGGGTCGCGGCGGTGCTGGCGAGCGCGCTGACCGAGGCCCAACTGAGTTCGTGGGGGTGGCGGTTGCCGTTCCTGCTGGCGCTGCCGATGGGGCTGGGGGCGCTGTGGCTCCGGCTGCGGCTGGACGAGACACCGTCCTTCCGGGAGCAGGAGCGGGAGCCCACCGAGTCCCTCCCCGCGCGGCACGTGGTGTGGGCGGTCGCGCTGGGCGCCGGACGGGTGATGGGCTGGGCTGCCGCTGGGTACGCCTTCCTGGTCGTGCTGCCCTCGTACCTCCAGACGGCCCTGCACGCCACCTTCCGGGAAGCGCTGACCGCGACCGTGCTGGCCAACCTCGGCTTCGCCGCCACCATCATCCCGGCGGGCCTGCTGAGTGACCGGATCGGGCGGCGGCCCGTGATGCTGACAGGGGCCGGCCTGGTCGTGGTCCTGGCGGTTCCTCTCCTCAACCTCTTGCAGAGCGACGGCACTTCGACACCGCTCAAGGGACTGGCCGTACTGATCGCGGGCGCGATCGTCGGGCTGATGGCCGGGCCGGGCCCCGCGCTGCTGGCCGAGATGTTCCCGACCCGGGTGCGCTGCACGGGCCTCGGACTCGCCTACGCCCTGTCCAATGCCGTGTTCTCGGGCTGCGCGGGGCTCATCATCACGGAGGCCGTGAAGCGGACCGGGAACGTGGACGTACCCGCCTACTACGCGGCGGCGGCCTGCGCGGTGAGCATGCTCGCCCTCTTCAAGAGCACCGCGTTCAACGGCACTTCCGTCAAGGGCACTTCTTTTACGGGTACTTCGGGAAAGGCGGGTGGGGTGGATGCTGGTGATCGGCCTGATGTCGGGAACGTCGTACGACGGGATTGACGCGGCGGCGGCCGAGCTGCGCCTCGCCGGGGACACGCTCCTCCTGAGGCCGCTCGGGATGGTGAGCGAGCCGTACGACGACGGGCTGCTGGAGCTGCTCGCCGGAGCGCTGCCCCCGGCGGCCGTACCGCTGGCCGACGTATGCCGTCTCGACACCCGGATCGGGCAGGCGTTCGCGGCGGCCGCCGCTCGGGCCGACTCCGAACTGTGCGGCGGGTCGGCCCAGTTGATCGCCTCGCACGGCCAGACGGTGTACCACTGGGTGGACGGCGACCGCGTCCACGGCACCCTGCAGCTCGGGCAGCCCGCCTGGATCGCCGAGGCGACGGGGCTGCCCGTCGTCGCCGACTTCCGGCCCCGTGACGTGGCCGCGGGCGGCCAGGGCGCGCCGCTGGTCAGCCTCGTCGACCTGCTGTGGCTGCGGGGCAGGCCGGGCACGCCCGTCGCGCTGAACATCGGCGGCATCGCCAACCTCACCGCGCCGGACGGCACGGCCTTCGACACCGGTCCGGGGTGCGCGCTGACGGACGCGGCGGCGCGGGAGTCCAGCGGGGGCCTGCTGGCGTACGACGCCGACGGCGCGCTGGCCGCTCGCGGCCAGGTTCATTGCCCGCTGCTGGACAGGCTGTTGGGAGACCCGTATTACGCCCGTCCCGCGCCCAAGACGACCGGCAAGGAGCTGTTCCACCCCGGTTATCTGCGGGCGACGGCTGCCGACCTGCTGGCCGGTGTCTCCGCCGAGGACATCCTCGCCACCCTCACCGAGCTGACCGCCCGCACGATCGCGGACGCCGTACGGTCGGTCGCCGCCACGGAGGTCATCGCCTCCGGCGGCGGCACCCGGAACCCCGCGCTGATGCGTGCCCTGGGCGCCGCACTCCCCGGCATCCCGGTCCGCGTCTCCGACGAGCTGGGCCTCCCCTCGGCCGCCAAGGAGGCGTACGCCTTCGCCGTCCTGGGCTTCCTCACCCTGCACGGCCTCGCCGGGACGGACCCCGCCAGCACGGGCGCCCGCCATCCGAGCGTCCTCGGTTCGCTCACCCCCGGCCGCGACGGACTCAGGTTGCCCGCCCGGCCGGAACAGGCGCCCGTACGACTGGAGTTGAAGTGACTTTGGCCCCCGATCAGAACGCCCGGTGGTACGGCTGCGGGACGTACGGCTCGGCGTCGAGTTCGCGGGCGGCGTGGAGCGCGAAGTAGGGGTCGCGGAGCAGCTCACGGCCGAGCAGGACGGCGTCGGCCTGACCGTCGGCGACGATCTTCTCGGCCTGGCGCGCCTCCGTGATGAGCCCCACCGCGGCGACCGGCAGCCCGGTCTCCCGGCGTACCCGCTCGGCGAAGGGCACCTGGTAACCGGGGCCGGTCTCGATGCGGGCGCGGGGCGCGATGCCGCCCGTGGAGACGTCGATCAGGTCGACGCCCCGGCGGCCGAGGTCGGCCGCGAGCCGGACCGTGTCGTCCGCGGTCCAGCCCGTACGGTCGTCGCTCTCGTCCTCGGTGAGCCAGTCGGTGGCCGAGACCCGGAAGAACAGGGGGAGTTCATCGGGCCACACCGCGCGGACCGCCTCCGCGACCCGCAGCGCGAACCGGGCACGCCCCTCGTAGGAGCCGCCGTAGGCGTCGGTGCGGTGGTTGGAGTACGGGGAGAGGAACTGGTGGACGAGGTAGCCGTGGGCCCCGTGGATCTCGGCGACCTCGAAGCCCGCGGCGAGCGCGCGCCGGGCGGTGGCGGCGAACTCCTCGACGATCGCGTCGATCTCGGCGGTGGTCAGCTCGGCGGGGGTGGAGAACCCGTCGTCGAAGGGGAGCGCGCTGGCCGAGACGGGCTGCCAGCCGTGGCCGTCACCGGGGGCGATCGGGGCGCCCCGGTCCACCCAGGTCCGCTCGGTGGACGCCTTGCGTCCGGCGTGCGCGATCTGGATGCCGGGGACGGTGCCCTGGGACTTGAGGAAGCGGGTGATGCGCGCGAACGCGGCCTGCTGGGTGTCGTTCCACAGACCCAGGTCGTACGGGCTGATCCGGCCCTCCGGGCTGACGGCGGTGGCCTCGGTGAGGATCAGGCCGGTGCCACCCGCCGCGCGTGCCGCGAGGTGCTGGAAGTGCCAGTCGTTCGGCGCGCCGGTCTCCGGGCCCTCGGGCGCGGCGGAGTACTGGCACATCGGCGCCATCCACAGGCGGTTCCGCACGGTCAGCGAGCGGAGGGACAGCGGTTCGAACAGGACGCTCACGCGGGGCTCCCGGGGGTCGTGGGTCGGCATGGCGGCCCACCGTGGCGGCGGCGGACCGACCCGGATAACAACATGCAGGGGCCATGGATTCCCTGGTGCTGCTTCCCTCGGTCCGCCGATGCGCGGGAACGCGCGCCGCTCGGGACACGCGCCGCTCAGGACGCCTAACGCTCAGAACGCGTACCGCACCCGCAGCCAGGGCGCGTGCGCCGCGACCAGCTCCGTCACCCGCTGTACGCCCTCCCGTTTGACGTCGTTGCGGTACCGCACGTTCAGCGCGCCGTTCTCCGAGCGCTTGGCCTGCTGGATCTCCGGGCGCCACAGCACGTCCTCGGCGCGCGGGTGCCAGCGCAGGTTGACGTCGTGGAGCTGGCGGTTGTGCGTCAGCATGATGACCTCGGCCGCCGCCTGCGCCTTCACTCGCGCGGGCAGTACGTCGTCGAGGTGGCGCAGCAGCTCCGCCCAGTCCTCCTCCCAGCCGGGGCGCAGCACGACGGGGGAGAGGTTGAAGTGCACCTCGTAGCCCGCGTCCAGGAAGTCCCCGGCGGCGGCGATCCGCTCGGCCACCGGGCTGGTCCGCACGTCCAGCAGCCGGGAGTCGCCGGGCGGCATCAGCGAGAAGCGGATGCGGGTCGAGCCGCGTGGGTCCAGGGCGAGCAGGTCCCGGTTGACGTACTTGGTGGCGAAGGAGGCCATCGCGGTGGGCCAGCGCCGGAAGGCCGCGATGAGGTCGGCGGTGTTGTCGCTGATCAGCGCGTCCACCGAGCAGTCCCCGTTCTCCCCGGTGTCGTACACCCAGCGCTCCTCGTCGCACTGGGTGGGCTCCTGCTTGGGGCCGAGGGAGGTGATGTGCTTCTCCAGGGCGCCGATGACGTCCCCGATGTTGGTGAAGACGGTGATCGGGTTGGCGTACCCCTTGCGGCGCGGGACGTAGCAGTACGCGCAGGACATGGCGCAGCCGTTGGAGGCGCCGGGGGCGATCCAGTCCGCCGAGCGTCCGTTGGGCCGTACGGTCAGTGACTTGCGCACGCCGAGGACGAGCGTCTGCCGCTTGACCCGCACCCAGCGGTCGGCGTTGCCCTCGTTGCCGTGCAGGTGGGGGATGTTCCAGTGCGAGCCGACCTCCCGTACGCGCGCTTTGGGGAAGCGGGCGATGACCTGGCGGCCGCGCGGGGAGAGGGCGGCTGCGGGCTCGGCGTAGATCTCCCGCACGTCCAGCAGCCGGGACACCTGGTCGGAGGTGTCGTCGTCCGGCTCCGGTTCCTCGGTGGGGTCCTCGGCGCCCAGCAGTTCGGTCAGCCCGAAGAGGGCGTCGGGGTCGCCGGATGCGGGGGAGGTCGGGGACACGGTGGCTCCTGCGGTACGGGGTGTGCGGGGGTGAGGAGTGGCGGCCCGGTCCTCTCCCGGCGTCCCACCCCGGTGGGGCTGCCCGCGGGGGTGCGTCAGCAGTCGGGGGTGGTGCCGAGGGAGTCGTCGCGCTGGGTGGTCTGGGCGACGCGGGTCAGGAGGCGGCGGAGCTGGCCCGCGTCGTGCTCGTCGAGGTCGGCCAGGAGGCGGGCCTCGGCGGTGGAGAGCTCGCGGCGGCTGCGCTCCAGCTCCGCCCGGCCCTCCTCGGTTATGAGGACCTGCCGGGCGCGCCGGTCACGGGGGTCGGGGCGACGGGTGATCAGCCCGCGCTTCTCCAGATCGTCCAGCAGATAGGTCATCACCGTGCGGTCCAGGCTGACCTGCTGGGCCAGGGCGAGCTGGGACGGCGGCTCGCCCGTCGCCAGGGCGACCAGCACCAGGTAGCCGCGCGGGCCTCCGGGCAGGTCGGCGACCGAGCTGGTGGCGATCCGACGGAACGCCGAGGAGACCTGGCGGATGGCCCAGCCCAGGTCGGTCTCGAGGCTCGAGTCGTCGGTGGCGGCGATGTCTGAAGCGGTCACCGGACCAATGTAGCGCAGATTCCTGCGGATGCACAGATAGTCTTGCGGACAGAACATCTGTGGTGCATAGTTTTTGTGAGGCCCCGGCGACGGGACCCGAGACCGACCGACCGATGCCCGCATGCGCAGAGCAGGAATGAGAAGCGCGCCATGATGAACGACACCAACGACCTGCACGACAGCAACGACCTGCACGGCAGCACCGCACTGGTCACCGGCGCCACCTCCGGCATCGGCCGCGCCGTGGCGGAGAGCCTTGCGGCCCGTGGTGCGAAGGTGATCCTGCACGGCCGGAACCGCGCCCGAGGCGAAGCGCTGGCGCGGGACATAGGAGCCGCGCGCTTCATCGCGGCGGACCTCACCGACGCCGAGGAGGTCCTCCGCCTGGCGGCCGAGGCGGGCGAGGTGGACATCCTCGTCAACAGCGCGGGGGTCTACGACTTCGCGCCCACCGCGGCGACCGACGCCGCCGCGTTCGACCGCCATGTCGCGGTGAACACCCGTGCCCCCTTCCTCCTGGTCGGCGCGCTCGCTCCCGCGATGGCCCAGCGCGGCCACGGCTCGATCGTCACGATCGGCTCCAGCGCCGCCCGCCTGCCCGCCCCCGTCGGCGCCGCCTACGGCGCCTCCAAGGCCGGCGTCGAGATCCTCACCCGCTACTGGGCCACCGAATACGGCCCCCATGGAGTCCGCGTCAACACCGTCTCCCCAGGACCCGTCCGCACCGAGGGCGTCACCGCGATGTTCGGCGACCGCACCGCCGTCCTGGACCAGGTCAACGCCCGCGGCCGGGCGGGCGAGCCGAGCGAGATCGCCGCGATAGTCGGCTTCCTGGTGAGCCCGGCGAGCAGTTACATGAACGGGGCGATCCTGTACGCGGACGGAGGGGAACTCAGCACGCTGCCGGGCTGACCGGTCGGCTCTCAGGTGGTCGAGAGAAGCGCGGCGATGATGCCGTCCCTGGTCCGCGAGGCCAGACGGTTGCTGGTGACCAGCGTGAGAGGGATGGAGGGGAGAGGCGGCAGGGAGTCGATCGTCAGCAGACCGGGCTCGCTCAACCGGGCGTGCGGCAGAGCCGTGATACCCCCGGTGGCCTTCACGGCGGAAAGGAGACTGACCAAGTCGGCGCATTCCCGGACCACCGATCCGCCCGCCGCCGCTTCGGACGCCAGGATGTGGTCCCGGACGGTGCAGGGGGCGGTGAAGGTGACCAGCGCGCCCGTGTCCGGAGCGCGGTCCGACGGGCCGACCCAGGTGAGGGGCAGGTCGGTGATGTGCCGGGTGCCGTGACCGAGGTCCCCGATGCCCAGCGCCACGTCCGCCGAGTGGTCGTGCACGAACTCGCGCACGCGAGCACTGCGGTGGAACCGGAAACGCACGGGCCGGTCCGGGTGGTCGCGCGAGAGGACACGCGCGACCGCGCGCAGCAGCGCCTCGGTCGCGTGCTCGGTGGACACGACCAGCAACTCCCCGCTCGTGCGGCCCAGCAGCCGGTGCAGCGCGTCGTCGTGCTCACCGAGCAGCCGGTACGCCTCCCGCAGCACGTCCTCGCCCCGGGAGGTGAAGGCGATGTTCCGGCCCTGCCGGGTCACGACGGGGAAGCCCAGTTCCGCCTCCAGGCGGCGCAGATGACCGCTGACCCCCGCCTGTGACAGATGCAGGACCTCGGCGGCCCTGCGGACCCCGCCGAAGGAAGCCACGCTGACCAGGCTGCGCAGACAGGTGATGTCGAGGGTCGCCATGCCTCATTGTCACCGGTGGACGACGTACGAAGGGAGGATCGTTCACGAATCACGATCGGTCACGCACCCCGGCCGGTGCCGGTGCTGAGGTCGAAGCATGTTCCAGCGACTTCTCCCAGCCCTGACCGTCCTGCTGTACGCCTTCGGCTATCCCCTGGGTGCGCTCACCCTCGGCCATGTCACGCCGTTCCTCCTCATCCTGCTGCGCTTCCTGCTCAGTGCCGTGCTGATGTGGACCGTCGTGGCCGTGCGGCGGACTCCGCTGCCGCGCGGACGTCTGCTCGCCTGGACGGTCACCGGCGGGCTGCTGGTGCAGGGGGTGCAGTTCCTCGGTCTCTACTGGGGCATGGCGCACGGGGTGGGGCCGGGCGTCGCGGCGCTGGTGATCGCGATGAACCCCGTCACCACCGCGGTCCTCGCCCGGCTGGTACTCGGGCGGCGAGAGAACTTCTGGGGACTCGTCGCGCTCGCCCTCGGCACGGTGGGCGTCATCGCGGCCTGCCTCCCACGGCTACTGGCCGACCCGTCCGTCGGACCGGGACTGATCACCGTCCTCATCGCGCTCGGCGGACTGTCCGGTGGTTCCCTCCTCCAGGAGCGGAAGCTGCGGACGGTCGACCCCTTCGTGTTCACCGCGATCGGCGTCACCGTCTCCATACTCCCGGCCGCCGCGCTCGCCCTGACCACCCCGCAGCACCTCACCGACCCCCTGCCCGCCGTCGCCCTGCTCCTGCTGCTCGTCCTGGCCAGCGCGGTGGGCATGGTCTGCTACGCGGCCTGCGTACGGAGCAGGGGAGCGCGCGGGGCGTCGATCCTGTTCGCCCTCATCCCGGCGGCCGCCGTGGTCGCTGCCTGGGGTCTGCAGGGCGCGCCGCTCGACCTGACCACGGCCGTCGGCCTCACCTGCGGCGCACTCGCCTGTGCCGCCCAGAGCCGGTCGGCGCGGCCCGCGTCCGGCACACCGGAGCGGAGCGGGCGCGGGCGCGGTGGCCGGGGGCCCACCGTGGCGGAACGAGTCGGCTGAGAAGCGAGACGGGTCGCCGCGGCTCCGGGCCCGTCCGCCACCCGGGTCGAGTTGCTGGCCCCCGTCGATGCGAGAAAGTGAGGAGGAACGTCCGGGAAGGGAGCGTGGGGTGGCGAGCGATCCCATCGACGATTCCGCGGTGCTGAACGCGCTGTTCGGCAACTCTCCCCAAGGGCTGTTCGTCTTCGACTCCGAGCGGAAGGTCACCCGCTACAACCCGTCCGGCCGAGGGGTGCGGAAGCTGGCCGCCGAGGATGTCGTCGGGCACGACATCGAGGAGTTCGCGCCCGGTCTGGAGTCGGCCGAGCTGAGGTCCCTGATGGACGAGGTGCTGGCCAGTGGCAAGCCGGTGCGGGGGATGCTGATCCGGGGCCGGTCCCCGTCGGACCCGGACCGGACAATGGCGGTGGAGGTGTCCCTCTTCCCGTTGCCCGACACGGGCAACGGGTCTCCCGGCCTGGTGGGCGTGGTCGAGGACGTGACCGACCGGCAGGCCGCGGCGGACCGGCTCGCCGTCCTCAGCAAGGTGCACAGGACCGTCGGTTCCACACTGGACGTGCGGACCACGGCCGACGAACTGGTGCGGGCCCTGGTTCCCACATTCGCCGACGGGGCGAGCGTCGACCTGCTGGACGACGGCCCCGCTTCCGGCCCCCTGACGTCGGGGGTTCCGCTGCGCCGGATCTCCTTCGTCCCGTCGGACACCGTGACCGTCAGGAAGGAGGGGGACAGCCGTCCCTTCCCCTTCCCCACCCCGTACACCCAGGTGCTCAACGACACCGAGGCCCGGATCGTCCCGGTGACGCCGGACGCGCCGTGGCTGGCCACCGACCCGGACATGTTCGAGCCGCTGCTCAGGGCGAACGTGCACTCCATGATCGTCGTACCGCTCACCGTGCGGAACACCGTGCTCGGCCTGCTCACCCTGTACCGGCACCGCACCGACCCCTTCGAGGAGGCCGACCTCGACGTGGCCCGGCAGGCGGCCGCCACCACCGCCGCCCACCTGGACAACGCGCGCAGCTACCGCCGTGAGCACACCGTGGCCTCCACCCTGCAGCGCAAGCTCCAGCCCAGCACCACTCCGCGCCTCTCGGCGGTGGAGACCGCCCACATGTATCTGCCGGAGAGCGCGGGCGGCGACTGGTACGACGTCATCCCCCTGTCCGGGACGCGTGTCGCACTCGTCGTCGGCGATGTCGCCGGGCACGGCATAGAGGCGGCGGCCACCATGGGACAGCTCCGTATCGCCCTGCGCACCCTCGCCCTCCAGGACCTGGAGACCGACGAGCTGCTGACCCACCTGGACGAGGTCGCCGCCCAGCTCGCCGAACCCTCGGACGCCTATGTGGCGACCTGCGCGGTCACCGTCTACAACCCCGTCTCCCGGCGCTGCGCCATGGTGCGGGCGGGACATCCGGCGCCGGTGATCGTCGACCCCAACGGCTCGCCCGTCCCCGTGGACGTACCGCTCGGACCGCCGCTGGGCGCCGGAGGCGGGCGGGTCTTCACCCCGGCCCTGATCGACCTGCCCGCCGGGACCCTGCTCGCCCACTACACCAACGGCCTCCTCGGCACCCACGGCCACGACCCGGCCGCCGCCCGGCGCAGGCTCGCACAGACCCTCGGCTCGCCCGCGCGGCCACTGCGGGAACTGTGCGACGACGCCGTGTACCGCATGGCGCCCTCCCGCGACGACGACGCCGTACTGCTGCTCGCCCGCACCCACATCCTGGCCAAGGAGAACGTCGCCGACTGGACGCTGCCCGCCGAGCCGTCCGTGGTGAGCACGGCACGGCGGCTCGTGGACCAGCAGCTCGCCGTCTGGCACCTGGAGCGGGCGGCGTACACCACCGGGCTCATCGTCAGCGAACTCGTCACCAACGCCATCCGCTACGGCACCGGGCCCATCCAGCTGCGCCTCATCCACGACAGCGGACGGCTCCTGACCGAGGTCACCGACGACAACAGCACCAGCCCCCACCTGCGCCACGCCCGCGAGAGCGACGAGGGCGGGCGCGGCCTGTACATCGTCATGCGCCTCAGCACCCATTGGGGCGTCCGGCACAGCCACCAGGACAAGACGATCTGGTCCGAGCAGCAACTGGGCGCGGAGGCCGCCCCCGAGGCGTTCGACGTGGCGGAGGTGGAGGAACTCCCCTGAACCACGGGCACCGTCAGGCCGCCCGGCGGACGTACGCCGTCCAGGTCACGCCCGCGCACACCACGTACGCGGCGACGAACGCGACGTACGCCCCGTCGCCGTTCCCCACCGCGAGGAACGACTCGCGGAAGGCGATGTTGACCAGCACCCCGCCGAAGGCGCCGACCGCGCCCGCGAAGCCGATGAGCGCCGAGGTGCGGGACTCGGCGTCCGGGGTGGTGCGGCACAGGGTCGGGATCATCTTGTACGTCGAGCCGTTGCCCAGGCCGCTGAGGACGAACAGGGCGGTGAACGCCGTCACGAACAGGGGGAGCGAGTGGGCCCGGGAGGCGGCCAGCGCCAGCAGGGCGCCGCCCGCCATCGCCACGAAGGCCGCCAGACTCACCCGTGCCCCGCCGAAACGGTCGGCGAGGCGGCCGCCCACCGGACGCACCAGGGAACCGAGCAGCGGGCCGAGGAAGGTCAGGTACGCGGCGCTGACCGGAGTGGCGAACCGGTCCGCGAACTGCACCTGGAGCACCTGCCCGAAGGCGAACGAGAAGCCGATGAACGAGCCGAAGCTGCCCACGTACAGGAGCGAGATCAGCCAGGTGTGCCGCCACCTAAGCAGGACGCCCAGCCGGCCGGGCGGCCGGGGCAGGCGCAGGTCGTCCATGCGGAGGAACGCGCACACCGCGGCGGCGACGACGAGGGGCACGTAGAGAAGCACCAGCAGTCGGGGATGACCGGCGCCGACCGTGGCGAGGACCGCGAGCCCGGCCAACTGCACCGCCGGGACACCGAGGTTGCCCCCACCGGCGTTGACGCCGAGGGCCCAGCCCTTGAGGGCCTGCGGGTAGTACGCGTTGATGTTCGCCATGGAGGAGGCGAAGTTGCCGCCGCCTACCCCCGCGAGGCAGGCCGTGAGCAGCAGGGTGCCGTACGAGGCGCCGGGTTGCAGTACGACGGCGGTCGCCACCGTGGGGACGAGCAGGAGCAGCGCGCTGACCACCGTCCAGGTGCGCCCGCCGAAGACGCCCACGGCGCGGGCATACGGCACGCGCAGCAGCGCGCCGAGCGCGGTCGGCAGGGCGGTGAGGAGGAACTTGCCCGCCGGGTCGACGCCGTACTCGGGGCCGAGGAAGAGGACGAGGACGGACCAAAGGCTCCAGACCGAGAAGCCGACGTGTTCGGCGACGACGGACCACAGCAGGTTGCGGCGGGCGATTTTGGCGCCGCCCGCCTGCCAGAACGCGGGGTCCTCGGGGCGCCAGTCGGTGAGTTCGCGGCGTCGGCCGGGGAGCAGCCTGCGCAGGGCGGGCGCGGTCTCCCGGAGGTCGGGGGAGCTGGTGGGGTGGGTCACGGGCATGCGGGGCCGCCTTCGGGGTCAGTGGTGCGCACCTGCCACACGGGCAGCCGGGCGGGCGTGCCGTCGGGCGCGGTGGGCTCGTCGAGACAGGTGCCGGTGCCGAGGTCGAAGACCTGCTTGTACATGGGGGACGAGACGATCCGCGTGGCCCCGCGACTGCCGAGCAGACCACGGGACATGACGTGGGCGCCGCTGAACGGATCGCGGTTGCCCACCGCGTGGAGGTGTCCGTCCCGGCCGCGGAAGAGGGCGACCTGATCGTCGCCGAGGAGGACGGCCACGCCCCGGCCGGGGACGAGATCGGCGTACCGCAGGACGGGGACCCAGCGGGCACCGTGCCAGACCTCGACCAGGACGTCCGTCATCGGCCGGCCTCCTGGGCGGAGACGAGGACGAGGTCCCGCAGCGGGCGCCCCGGTTCGCCGGGCCGGGCGGGGCGTATCTGGTCGCGTTCGGCGACGAAGGTGACCGTGGGGTCGGGCACGTCCGGGGCGTTGGCGAAGGAGGTGAAGCGGCGTAGCCGGTCGGGGTCGTCCAGGACGGCGGCCCACTCGTCCGTGTAGCCGGAGACGTGGCGGGCCATCTGGGCGTCCAGGTCGGCCGCGATGCCCAGCGAGTCGTCCAGCACCACGGCCCGCAGATGGTCCAGGCCGCCCTCCAGCCGTTCCAGCCAGGGCGCGGTGCGTTCCAGGCGGTCGGCGGTGCGGATGTAGAACATGAGGAACCGGTCGATGGTGCGGACGAGTGTCGCCTTGTCCAGGTCGGTGGCGAGCAGGTCCGCGTGGCGCGGGGCGGTGCCGCCGTTGCCGCCGACGTAGAGGTTCCAGCCGGTGGAGGTGGCGATGATCCCGAAGTCCTTGGACTGGGCCTCCGCGCACTCGCGGGCACAGCCGGAGACGGCGGACTTCAGCTTGTGCGGAGCACGCAACCCCCGGTATCGCAGCTCCAGTTCGATGGCGAGCGAGGTGGAGTCCTGCACGCCGTAGCGGCACCAGGTCTGCCCGACACAGGACTTCACGGTGCGCAGCGACTTGCCGTAGGCGTGGCCGGACTCGAAACCGGCGTCGACCAGGCGGCGCCAGACGGCCGGGAGCTGGTCGACGCGGGCGCCGAACAGATCGATCCGCTGGCCGCCCGTGATCTTGGTGTAAAGGCCGAAGTCGCGGGCCACCTCACCGATGACGATGAGCTTCTCCGGGGTGATCTCGCCGCCCGGCACCCGCGGCACGACCGAATAGGAGCCGTTGCGCTGGATGTTGGCGAGATGGTGGTCGTTGGTGTCCTGGAGGGCGGCCTGTTCGCCGTCCAGGACATGGCCGTTGCCCAGGCTCGCCAGGATCGAGGCGACCACCGGCTTGCAGACCTCGCAGCCCTCGCCGGTGCCGTGGTGGTCCAGGAGCGTGCTGAAGTCGGTGATTCCCCTGACCCGGACGATCTCGTACAGCTCGGCGCGGGTATGCGTGAAGTGCTCGCACAGATCGCGGGACAACTCAGCGCCAGAGGAAGCGAGTTCATCCCGTACCACGGTGGTGAGCGCCTTCAGGCAGCTGCCGCAGCCGGTACCGGCCCGGGTGCACTTCTTGACCTCGGCGACATCGGTGAGCCCCTGCTCCCGCACGGCGGTCCGGACGGCGCCCCCGGTGACGTGGTGGCAGGAGCAGAGCACCGCGTCGTCCGGCAACTCCGGTGTGACGGAGCCACCTTGGGTGGCGGGCAGCACCAGCTGTTCCGGTGGCACGGTGAGCGGTTTCCCGGCGAGCGCGAGGGGCCGCAGCAGGCCGTACGCCTCGGTGTCGCCCACCAGGACGCCGCCGAGCAGGGTGTCGTCGGCGCCGATGACGAGCTTCTTGTAGACGCCGGAGCGGCTGTCGGTGAAGGTGACGTCCAGGGAGCCGTCGGCGGTGCCGTGCGGGTCACCGAAACTGGCCACGTCCACGCCCAGCAGCTTCAGCTTGGTGGAGAGGTCGGCGCCGATGAACTCGCCGTGCCCGCCACACAGTCGGCGGGCGGCCGTCTCGGCCATCGCGTAGCCGGGCGCGACCAGGCCGTACACCCGGCCGTCGGCCGCCTGGGCGCACTCGCCGATCGCCCAGACACGCGGGTCGGCGGTGCGGCAGGAGGCGTCGACGGTGATGCCGCCGCGCTCGCCCACCGGCAGGCCGCAGTCACGGGCCAGCTGGTCGCGGGCCCGGACACCGGCCGAGAACACCACCAGTTCGGCAGGGAGTTCGGTGCCGTCGGACAGCCGGGCCGCGCGGACCCGGCCGTCGGCGCCCGCGTCGACGGCGGAGGTACCGGCGCCGGTGTGCACGTGCACACCCAGCTCCTCGATCTTGCGGCGCAGCACCGCGCCGCCGCCCTCGTCGACCTGGAGCGCCATCAGCCTCGGGGCGAACTCCACCACGTGTGTCTCCAGCCCGAGGGCGCGCAGGGCACCGGCCGCCTCCAGCCCGAGCAGCCCGCCGCCGACGACGACCCCGGTACGGGCCCGCCCGGCGTCCTCGCGGATCGCGCCGACGTCGTCGAGGGTGCGGTACACATGGCAGCCGGGGGTGTCGTGGCCGGGCACGGGCGGCACGAACGGGTACGAGCCGGTGGCCAGCACCAGCGCGTCGTAGCGCAGGACGCGGCCGGAGGCGCTGGTGACGGTGCGGGCGGCCCGGTCGACGGCGGTCGCGGGGTCCCCCAGGTGCAGGGTGATGCCGTGCCGGTCCATGAACCCGTCGGGCACCAGGCTCAGTTCCTCGGCGGTGGTGCCGGAGAACCAGCTGGTCAGATGGACGCGGTCGTAGGCGGGCCGGGGCTCCTCGGCGAGGACGGTGACGTGCCAGGCGGCGGCGCCGGGCTGCTCGTACAGCGCCTCCAGGAAGCGCTGGCCGACCATGCCGTGGCCGATGAGCACCAGCTCCCTCGGGGGCCGGGGGGTGGGGTCGGTCATGGGCGTGACTCCTCGCGGACTCGGGCGGACGGCGGGACGGTGAGCAGGGACAGGGGGTCCGGGCCGACGGGCCGGCCGGAGAGACAGGCGCGGGTGAGGGTGCCCGCGGTGGCGAGGTCGCCGACGAGGACGGCGCCGACGATCCGGTCGCGGCGCAGCACGAGCTTTTTGTACGCGCCGCGCGTGGCGTCCCCGATGCGCAGCACGTCGGCGCCCTCCTCGGCGGCATCGCCGCACGCGCCGAACGCGGCGTACCCCACCGGGCCGGCGG
Organism: Streptomyces sp. NPDC090119; assembly: GCF_044747085.1. Classification (NCBI taxonomy): domain Bacteria; kingdom Bacillati; phylum Actinomycetota; class Actinomycetes; order Kitasatosporales; family Streptomycetaceae; genus Streptomyces; species Streptomyces sp. NPDC090119. The sequence goes on from NZ_JBIVDK010000001.1 coordinate 1,221,416, forward strand.
TGAGCCGGGTCATCGGCCGGGAACCGGTGTAGCGGGCCTCGGGGTCGGCGCCGGAGAGGCGGGCCGCGAGCACGTCGGCCTGCTCCCAGGCGGTCGTGGCGAGGGCGTACGGCGCGGCGCGGTGTTCGGCGCAGTCCCCGAGGGCGTAGGTGTGCGGGGCGCAGGCCAGAGTGTCGTCGACGAGGACGCCACGCCGTACGGGCAGTCCGGCGGCGCGGGCGAGGCCGGTGCGGGGGCGCACCCCGCAGGTGAGGACCACGAGGTCGGCGTCGAGGCGGTGTCCGCTCGTCAGGGTGACGGCGGAGCCGCCGTCCAGGGTCGGGGCGTGCTCGCCGAGGTGGACCGTGACGCCGAGACCGGCCAGCGTGGTGCGCAGGGCGGCACCGGCCAGGCTGTCGAGCTGCCGTTCCACCAGGTGCGGGCCCCGGTGGACGAGGTCCACCGGCAGACCCCGCGCGGCGAGGGCCCAGGCGGTGCCGACGCCGAGCACGCCGCCGCCGATCACCACGGCACGGGTGGCGGTGTCCGCGTGGCGCGACAGGCTGGTGCAGTCGGCGAGGGAGCGCAGCGTGTGCACGCCCCTATCGCCCTCCGCGTGCTTCCCGTTCGCCAGGCCGGGCAGCGGCGGCAGCACCGGCTCGGCGCCCGTGGCGAGGACCAGGTCGTCGTACGTCTCGCGGCTGCCGTCGGCGAGGGTGAGGGCGCGGCCCCGGATGTCGACGGCGACCACCTCGGTCCCGGTGCGGACCTGCGCGTCCCCGGTGGGCAGGGCGAGGGCGTCGGCCCGGAAGCGCCCGGCGAGGGCATCGGCCAACAGGGCGCGGTTGTAAGGGGCGTGGGGTTCGGCGCCGTAGAGGGTCGTCTCCGTGGGCCCGGCGTGGGCACCGAGCTGCTGGGCGAGGCGCGCGGCGGCCATCCCGGCGCCGACCACGGCGATCCGGCGGGACGTCACGCGCTGACCGCCACCGGCGTGACGGGTCCGCCGACCCGGGGGAGGACGGCCTTCTCGACCCGCACCGCGCACACCTTGAACTCCGGCATCCGCGACACGGGATCGAGCGCCGGGTTGGTCAGCAGGTTGGCGCGTCCCTCGCCGGGCCAGTGGAACGGCATGAAGACCGTGTCGGACCGGATGGCCGGGGTGAGCCGGGCCGGAGCGGTGACGGTGCCCCGGCGGCTGGTGACGGTGAGCAGGTCCCCGTCCCGCGCGCCCAGACCGGTGGCGAGATCGGGGTGCAGCTCGACGTACGGTCCCGGCGCGGCGGCCGCGAGTTCCGGTACCCGGCGGGTCTGGGCGCCGCTCTGGTAGTGGGTGACGGTGCGCCCGGTGGTCAGGTACAGCGGATACGCGTCGTCGGGTTCCTCGGCGGCGGGCCGGTGCGAGGGCGCGGCGAAGCGGGCCCGGCCGTCGGGGTGGGCGAAGCGGTCGAGGAAGAGACGCGGGGTGCCGGGGTGGCCCGGAGCCGGACACGGCCAGAAGACGCCGTCCTCGGCCGTGATGCGGTCGTAGGTGATGCCGGAGTAGTCGGCGGGCGCCCCGGCGGTGGCCCGGCGCAGTTCGGCGAAGACCTCCTCGGGGGCGTCGGGGAACCCCGTCGTGTGACCGAGGCGTCGGGCGAGACCGTGCAGCACGGCCAGGTCGCCGCGGACGCCGGGCGGCGGGGTGACGGCTGCCCGGCGCAGCAGGACCCGGCCCTCCAGGTTGGTGAGGGTGCCGGTCTCCTCGGCCCACTGGGTCACCGGCAGCACGACATCCGCCAGCAGCGCCGTCTCGGACAGCACCACGTCACACACCGCGAGGTGGTCCAGCGCGGCCAGCCGCCGGGTGACGCGGGCGGCGTCCGGGGCGGAGACGACCGGGTTGGACCCCATGACGAGCAGCGAGCGGACCCCGCCGGGGCGGCCGAGGGAGTCCAGCAGTTCGTACGCCGACGGCCCCGAGCGCGGCAGGGAGTCCGGGTCGACGCCCCAGACGGCGGCGACCCGCGCCCGCGCCTCAGGGTCCTCCAGCGAGCGGTAGCCGGGGAGTTGGTCAGCCTTCTGCCCGTGTTCGCGGCCGCCCTGCCCGTTGCCCTGCCCGGTGAGGCAGCCGTAGCCGCTCAGCGGCCGCCCCGCCCGGCCGGTGGCCAGACACAGGTCGATCCAGGCGCCGACGGTCGCCGTGCCCTTGCTCTGTTGCTCAGGACCGCGCGCGGTGAGCACCATGGAGTGCGGGGTGCGCGTGAACAGGGCCACGGCTTGCCGCAGTTGGGGCACGGGAACGCCGGTCAGCGCCTCCACCCGCTCCGGCCAGTGGGCCATGGCGGCGGCACGGGCGTCGGCCCAGCCGGTGGTGCGGGCCGCGATGAACTCCTCGTCCACATGGCCTTCGGCGAGGGCGAGATGGAGCAGCCCGAGCGCCAGGGCCAGGTCGGTGCCGGGGAGGGGCTGGAGGTGGAGGTCGGCCAGTTCGGCGGTCCGGGTCCGGCGCGGGTCGACGACCACCAAGGAGCCGCCGTTCTCCCGCAGTTCGCGTAGGTATCGCACGGCGGGCGGCATCGTCTCGGCCGGGTTGGCGCCGACCAGGATCACGCAGCCGGTGCGGGCCACGTCACCGAGCGGGAAGGGCAGACCCCGGTCGAGACCGAACGCGGCGCGCGAGGCGGCTGCCGCGGACGACATGCAGAAACGGCCGTTGTAGTCGATCGACCGGGTACGCAGCGCCACCCGGGCGAACTTGCCGAGCAGGTAAGCCTTTTCGTTGGTGAGCCCACCCCCGCCGAACACCCCGTTCGCGTCCGGCCCGTGGGCGTCGGCGGTGGCGAGCAGCGCCGTGGCGACCCGGTCCAGCGCCTCCGCCCACGACGCCTCCCGCAGTCCGTCCGCGTCGCGCACCAGCGGCGCGGTCAGCCGGACACCGGGCGCCAGCAGCGCGGCCGAGGTCTGCCCCTTCCCGCACAACGCGCCCCGGTTCACCGGGAAGTCGTCGCGCCCGGAGACCTCGGGCACCCCTCCGGCGGGGGTCGGACGGAGCCGCATGCCGCACTGGAGGGAGCAGTACGGGCAGTGAGTGTCGGTCATGGCGACGAGGCTGGCCCGCCCCCGTTTCCGTCCGCGCACCGCCGCGTTGCCCATGCGGAACGGGACGCGCACAGCCCCGCCGGAGCGGTGTGCGGGAGAGGACATCTTCCGTAACACGCAGGCCCATTGAGGTAACCACGACGTGACCGGCGGGCAACGGCCGCGACATCGCGCCCCCGGAGCCTCGGTGCATGAAGGCCGGTACCAGGGAGACGGCCGCCGAACTCACCGGTTTCACGGTGGGCGTCACGGCGGCACGCAGGCGTGAGGAACTGACGGCGCTGCTGCGCCGACGCGGAGCACGGGTGATGGAGGCGCCCGCGCTGCGCATCGTGCCGCTGGAGGACGACGCGGCACTACGCGCGGCCACCGAACGGTGCCTCGCCGCCCCGCTGGACTACGTGGTGGCGACCACCGGCGTCGGCTGGCGGGGCTGGATGAGCGCCGCCGAGGGCTGGGGGTACGGCGCCGCCCTCACCGCCGCCTGCCGCGACGCCGAGGTGCTCTCGCGGGGCCCGAAGGCCACGGGCGCGGTACGGGCCTGCGGCACGACCGAGACGTACTCGCCCGCCTCGGAGGCGGTGGACGAACTGCGCACCTGGCTGCTCGCCCGGGATCTCCGGGGGCGGCGGGTCGCGGTCCAGGAACACGGGGCGCCGCTGCCGGGGCTCGCGGCGGCGCTGCGGGAGCGGGGCGCGGAGGTGGTGGAGGTCCCGGTGTACCGCTGGGCGCCGCCCCAGGACCCCGAGCCGGTACGACGGCTCGCGGAGGCCACCGCGCGCGGCGACGTGCACGCCCTGCTGTTCACCTCGGCGCCCGCCATCACCTCCTTCCTGGAGCACGCGGAGGCCGCGGGCCGGTACGACACCGTCCTGGAGCGGCTGCGGACGGACGTGCTGGCCCTGTGCGTCGGCCCGGTGTGCGCCCGGCCGCTGCTGGAGGTGGGCGCGGAGCCGGTCTGGCCCGGGCGAGGCAGACTGGGAGCGATGGTCCACCTGCTCACCGCCACGCTCCCCGGCCGCGACCGGCACCCGGTCCCGGCAGGCGACCGCACGCTGATCCTCCAGGGCAACGCGCTGCTCCTGGGCGACGACCCCCGGGCGGAGGCGGTCTGGCTCACGCCGGGCTCGGCACGCGTGCTCCGGGCCCTCGCCGAACGCCCCGGCTGGGTGGTCGGCCGACCCGAACTGCTGCGCCGGGTATGGCCGGGCCGGGGCGCGGACGAACACGCGGTGGAGGCGGCGGTGACCCGCCTGCGGGCGGCCCTCGGCCCCTACGCGAACCTGGTCCGCACGGTCCCCAAACGCGGCTACCGCCTGGCCACGGAACCGGACGGAGGCACCCGATGACCGCCACGCTGCTCGCCGTCGCCCACGGCACCCGCGACCCGGAGGGCGTCCGCACGGTACGCGCCCTGCTGGACGAGGTCCGCCGCCTGCGCCCCGGCCTACGGGTGCGGCTCGCCTGGCTGGGCCTGGTGGAACCCTCGGTGCCACAGCTACTGGCGTCGCTGTCCGGCCCGGTCGTGGCCGTCCCGCTCCTCCTGGCCAGCGGCTACCACGTACGGTCCGACCTCCCGGCCCTGCTCGCGGACGCGGACCCCGGCACGGTACGGGTGACCCCGGCCCTCGGCCCGTCCCCCCTGCTCGCCGACGCCCTGGCGGCCCGCCTGGCGGAAGCGGGCCGCCCACCGGGCGCGTCCCCCGTCGTCCTCGCCGCCACCGGCTCCTCCGACCCCCGCGCGCGAGCGGACACGGCGGAGTCCGCCCGCCTCCTGTCCGCCCACCTGAACGCCCCGGTCACGGTGTCCTTCGCCTCCGGCGAAGGCCCGACCCCCGCCGAAGCGATTGCCGCCTGGCACAGGTCGGGCCACCCGAACGTCTCCCTCGCCACCCACCTCCTGGCCCCCGGCCACTTCGCCCACACCCTGACCCAAACCCCCGCCCGCTGGACCTCGGCCCCTCTGGGGACGCATCCGTCGGTCGCGGAACTGGTGCTGCGGCGGTACGACGAGGCGGCGGTTCTGCAAACAGAGGCGAACGGTCCGGCCTGGGCCCACTAGGAGGCCCTGTGCGTCACCAACAGCCCTGCCAAGTCGCGCCACGAGACGTCATGGAACCGCGATGGCGCGTCACACAGCCGTCAACCCCATCCCCGCGCAAGCCTCTTCGAGCCTCTCCAGTCCGAAAGCCTCCACCGGCCCCACCACCCCCGCCGCCCCACCGGACCGCCCGACGAGCGACTCCGCGGCCCAGGCCATCAGCTCCCCGGTCAGGGTGTACGCGCTGGGTCCCTCCAAGTGGACCTCGGCCAGGGGCGGGTGGCCCGGAGTGCCGGTCGACGCCACGGCCACGACGTAGGAGCGGGTGCGGGACCGTTCCGTGGTGTCCGGGCCGCCCGGCGGGCCCCAGGTCAGGGGGAGGGTGAGGGCGTCGGTCAGGGGGCGGCCGCCGGGGAGGCGTACCAGGGTGTTCGCCACCGCCGAGATCAGGGAGAGGGGTCGGCTCAGGGCGGGGAACCAGCCGTTGTACACGGTGAGTTCGGTCAGGGACGGGAAGTCCGAGGGGAGGAAGAGGGCTTCGGTGCCGGAGACCAGGAAGGCGGACTTCCGGTGGCCGCGCAGGTCGAAGCCGCGCACGCGGGACGCGGTGCGTTCGTCCACCAGGCGGTGCCCGCGCCAGGTGGGGGACGGCAGGGTGAGGCCGTCCCGCATGGTCGTACGGGTGCCGTGGCTGATGCCGCGCCAGAGCGGGCCGGTGGCGAAGTAGCCGATGTCCAGGGCGCGTACGGCGTCACCGGCGCGGCGGGCTGCGAGGGTGCCGGCGAGGATGCCGGGGACGTAGTCGTAGCCGAAGGCCGGGAGCATGACGGCGCCCGTCTTGCGGGCGCGCTCGTCGTACCGGTCGCGCACGGTGCGGACGAAGCCGACCTCGCCGGTGGAGTCGATGTAGTGGGCGCCCACCTCGGCGGCGGCCTCGGCCACGGGGTACCCGAGGCGCTCGAAGGGGCCGACGGTGGTGACGAGCACGTCGCCGCGCTCCAAGTGCTTCTGGAGTGAAGTGGGTTGGGTGGCGTCCACCACCACGTGGTCGAGGCCGCCGTGCCGCTCGGCGAGGGCGGTCAACGCGGCCGCGTTGCGGCCGGCCAGGACCGGACGGGCGCCTCGGCGCAGGAGGGCGGCGAGGACGAGACCGCCCGTGTAGCCGGTGGCACCCAGAAGGAGGATGCGGCTGTTCCGCTCAGGAGCCATGGCTCAGCTCCCGCTCAGGTCGGACACCAGCCGCTTGGCCAGCCGTTCGGAGGAGACGGGGTTCTGGCCGGTGTACAGATTGCGGTCGACGACCACGTACGGCAGCAGCGGCAGCCGGGCCTTGCCGTAGTCCGCGCCCAGCTCGCGCAGCCGGTCCTCCAGCAGCCAAGGTGCCTTGCGGCCGAAGCTGTTGAGCTTCTCCTCGGTGTTGGACAGGCCCGTCATCCGGTATCCGGTGAACGGCCACGAGCCGTCCGCGTTCCGGGCGGCCAGCGTCGCGGCCGGGGCGTGGCACAGCAGGGCCAGCGGCCTGCCGGAGTGGAGCACGCGGGTGAGCAGCGCGCCCGAGACCTCGTCGTGGGCCAGGTCCTCCATCGGGCCGTGCCCGCCGGGGTAGAAGACCAGGTCGTGGTCGGCCGGGTCGACGCCGTCCAGCGGCCGTGGGCTGTCCAGCTCGGGCTGGATCGAGTCCAGGTAGCGGCCGACCTCGCGGAGCTTGCCGGGCAGGCCCGCCGTGCGGGACATGCTCAGCCGGTCCAGCGTCGGGGGCTTGCCGCCCGGAGTGGCGATCGTGATCTCCCAGCCCGCCTCGCTGAAGATCTTGTGCGGCATCGCCAGCTCCTCACCCCAGTAGCCCGAGGGGTGCTCGGTTCCGTCGTTCAGCGTCCAGTGATCGGCCGCCGACACGACGAAGAGGACCTTGGTCATGGCTGTTGCTCCCTTCATCGCCAACCTTTCTCGCCCACGCGTAACACCGTACGCCATTTCTGGCACAGTGTGACAGCTGTGGCACTGCTAGCCTCTCGGTATGAAGGAGACCACCACGCCGGGGCTGCGACTGAGGACCCGTCGGCTCGTCACGGAGGCGCTGGCCGACACGGCCCTGGAGCTGTTCGACGCGTCCGGCTTCGACCAGGTGACCGTCGCCGACATCGCGCGGACGGCCGGCATCTCCCCGCGCAGCTTCTTCCGCTACTTCGGCAACAAGGAGGACGTGGTCTTCGGCGACCGCGTCCCCACCGCCGAGGAGGTCCGCGACGAGCTGTGCCGCCATCTCGACGGGAACACGCCCTGGGACGCGCTGCGTGACACCTTCGTCGTCGCGGCCGAGGTGATGGACGGCGAGGCGGGGCGCTGGAAGCGGGCGACCCGCGTCATCTGCCACACCCCGGCCCTGCGGGCCCGGTACCTGGAGAAGCACCTCGCGTGGACCGGGGTGCTCGTGCCGGAGATCGCCGCCCGGACGGAGCCCGGCGGCGCGGTCGCCCGGCTGAAGGCGCAGACCATGGTCAACGCCGCCCTCGCCTGCTTCGACGTGGCCTTGGAGAACTGGGCCGAGGACGACGAGGGCCGGTCGCTCGCCACCCTCGTCGGAGAGGTGTTCGGCTTCGTGCGCATCCCGCACGCCTGAGGCGGGCGGGGCCCGTGGTGGCCGGTTGCGCTCCTCGGCCGGGCGCCCAAACATGGACGAGGGGACCTGCGGCGCGGACGCGTGCGTGGGTGATCCTCTACTCGGGGTAGCCGTCACCATCAGCGGCCGGACCGGCCGCGCGACGGGCACTCGCGTGCCCGGCCCACGGAACAGCCCAAGGAGTGGCCATGACCGAAATCCCGCCGCCCGTCACCCCGTACCTCGAACCCGCCGCCAAGGAGCTGACCGAGGCTACCGATCCGCACCCCCGGATCTACGAGGTGCCGCCGGAGCAGGGCCGGGCGATCCTCGCCGACCTGCAGAGCGACACCAGCGTGCCGCGTCCCGAGGTCGACGAGGAGTGGGTCGACGTGGACGCCGGTGAGTGGGGCACGGTCCGCACCCGCGTCATCCGCCCGAAGGGCGTCGAGGGCCCGCTGCCGGTGCTGATCTACATCCACGGCGCGGGCTGGGTCTTCGGCGACGACAAGACCCACGACCGCCTCTTCCGCGAACTCACCGTCGGCGCGGGCGCGGCGGGCGTCTTCCCGGTCTACGACCGCGCGCCGGAGGCGAAGTACCCCACCCAGGTGGAGCAGAACTACGCCGTGGGCCAGTGGGTCCTCGAGCACGGCGCGGAGCACGGCCTCGACACCTCGAACATCGCGGTGACCGGCGAGTCCGTCGGCGGCTGCATGTCGGCGGTGTTCGCGCTGATGAACAAGGACCGCGGCGGGATCGACCTCAAGGCCCAGTGCCTGCTGTACCCGGTGGCCGACGCGGGCTTCGACACGCCGTCCTACGAGCAGTTCGCCGAGGGCTACTACCTCACCCGCGACGGCATGAAGTGGTTCTGGGACGCCTACACCTCCGACCCGTCCCAGCGCTCCGAGAAGTACGCCGCCCCGCTCCAGGCGTCGCTGGAGGAGCTGAAGGGCCTGCCGCCGACGCTGGTCATCACCGACGAGGCGGACGTGCTGCGCGACGAGGGCGAGGAGTACGCCAACAAGCTCCGCGAGGCGGGCAACGACGTCACCTCGGTCCGGGTCGCGGGCATGGTCCACGACTTCCTGCTCCTGGACAGCCTCCGCGACACCAGGGCGGCCAACATCGCCCGCAAGATCGCCATCGACTTCCTCGGATCGGCGCTGCACCAGGACGACTGAGGCAGCCCGCGCGGCTATGTGTTGACGGTGCTTACATCGGTGGCTACGCTGATGTAATCACCGTCAACATGCGACTCAGGAGCCGCGTCATGCCCGCGTCCCAGCCCCAGCACGACACCGTCGAGGTCGACCTCGGCGGCCGCTCGGTCACGGTCCCCAAGGGGGGTCTGTACGACCGCTACCGGATGGAGACCGACCTTGACGAGGTCGCCCGCGACCCCCGCGTCAGCGGCGTGGACTTCTTCCGGAAGCTGCCGAAGAGCAAGGTCGACTCCCCGATCGGCCCCACGCTGACCCCGAACTTCTACTACCGCGTCTCCACCGCCCGGCTCACGATGCTCGCGCCCACCCGTGCCATCCGCTCCCGGCTGCCCCGCGAGCTGGCCCCGCTGGAGGTCGCGCCCGGACTCGGCCTGGTCTCCGCGATGTTCTTCCGGTACGACGTGTGCGACATCGACTTCTACACCGAGGCCGCCATCGGCATCGCGGTGAAGCCCGCTCGGCACGGCAGGCTCGGCTTCTTCGACCTCGTCGCCGCCCTCAAGAACGAGCACCTCGACACCTACGTGCTCTCCCTGCCGGTCAGCACCGAGATCGCCCAGGTGCGCGGCCACGACGGCTACGGCTTCCCCAAGTGGGTGACCGGGCTGGAGGTCGACATCGACGCGCGCCGCACCACCGCGCGCGTGGCCAACGACTCCGGCGGCACGGACCTCGCGCTCTCGGCGCTCACCCCGGCCCAGACGAACTACCCGAGCGGCAAGCGCGTCGCGTCCCTCACCTCGTACACCACGATCGGCGACGCGTGGCACTCCACCCTGAGCCAGACCAACGTGCTGGCGTCCGGCACCGCGCTCGTGCCGCGTGATGTCGAACTCGAGGTGGGGCAGGGCCGGATGGCCGACGATCTGCGCTCCCTCAAGCCGATCCGGCCCCTCCAGTTCGACGTCGTGACCGAGGGCCAGCTCGCCCTGCACATGCCGGTCCCGACCTCGGTCCGCAGCCGGTAGGAGAGGAGCACCGCCATGACCGTCGACCACGCCACCCCCGCCGTCGCCAACCGCTCCTCCGGACTGCCCGCGTCCCTGACGCCCGCCCGGACCGAACGGCTCGCCACCCTGGTCAGCGCGTCGCCCGACGCGGCGCGCGTGACCACCCACGCCCCCTACACCGGCGTACCCCTGGCCGACCTCCCGGTCTCCACGCCCGCCGACGTCGAGGACGCCTTCGCACGGGCCCGTATCGCCCAGCGGGGCTGGGCCGCCACGCCGCTGAGCGAGCGGAAGAAGATCCTGCTGCGCTTCCACGACCTGGTCCTCGCCCGCCAGGACGAGGCGCTGGACCTGATGCAGGCCGAGAACGGCAAGACCCGCCGGGACGCCTTCCTCGAAGTCGTGGACATCGCCATCGTGTCCCGCTACTACGCCCGCAACGGCGCCCGGTACCTCGCGCCCAAGCGCCGCCGGGGTGCGATCCCGTTGCTCACCCACACCACCGAACTGCGCCACCCCAAGGGCGTGGTGTCGATCATCTCGCCCTGGAACTACCCGCTGAGCATGGCCGCCAGCGACGCGATCGCGGCGCTGATGGCGGGCAACGCCGTCGTCCAGAAGCCCGACACCCAGACCGCGCTCACCGCGCTGTGGTCGCTGGAGCTGATGCGGGAGGCCGGACTGCCGTCCGGTGTCTGGCAGATGGTGGTCGGGCGGGGCAGCTCCATCGGCGGCGCGCTGATGGACAATGCCGACTACATGATGTTCACCGGCTCCACCGCCAGTGGCCGGAAGATCGCGCGGGACGCGGGGGAGCGGCTCATCGGCGCCTCCCTCGAACTCGGCGGCAAGAACGCCATGCTGGTCCTGGACGACGCCGACATCGAGAAGGCCGCGGACGGCGCCGTCGCCGCGTGCTTCCCCTCGGCGGGCCAGCTCTGCGTCTCCATCGAGCGGCTGTACGTGGCCGAGTCGGTCCACGACGAGTTCGTGGCCGCGTTCGTCGCACGGACCAGGAACCTCGAGATGGGCGCCGCGTACGACTTCAGCGTGGACGTCGGCAGCCTCACCACCGAGGCCCAGCTCAAGACCGTCACCGAGCACGTCGACGACGCCGTGGCCAAGGGGGCGCGCGTCCTCGCGGGCGGAAAGGCGCGTCCGGATCTCGGGCCGCTGTTCTACGAGCCGACGATCCTCGCCGACGTCACCCCGGACATGACGCTGTGCGAGCACGAGACGTTCGGTCCCGTGGTCGCGGTCTACCCCGTACGCGACGACGACGAGGCGGTCGCGCGGGCCAACGCCACGCCGTACGGCCTCAACGCCAGCGTCTGGTCCCGGAGTTCGTCGCGGGGCCGGGCCGTGGCGGCCCGGCTGCACTCGGGCACCGTCAACGTCAACGAGGCGTTCGCCGCCGCGTGGGGCAGTGTCGACGCGCCGATGGGCGGCATGGGCGACTCCGGCCTCGGCCGACGCCACGGCGCCGAGGGCATCCTCAAGTACACCGAGGCCCAGAACGTCGCCCACCAGCGCGTCCAGGGGTTCACCCCGCCGAAGAGCATCCCGCCCGAGACCTGGGCGGCCCTGCTGACCGGCGCGCTGAAGGTGCTGAAGGCGTTCGGTTCCCGCTGAACCGACGACAAGGCGGGGCGGCTCCGACCGGAGCCGCCCCGCCTTGTCCGTGTGCGCTACGCGGCGCCCCGCGTCGTGCCCAGCCACGCGCGATAACGGCGCAGCGCCTTACGCTGCTTGCCGCGTTCGGCGAGGAGGGCGACGGCGGGATGGGTGCCGGGCGTCGGGCGGCTGCCGCGCGCTATCCGGCGCATCTGGTGGCGGACCTGCGCCATGCTCGCCGCCGAGGCGAGCGCCTTGTCCGACCAGGTCACCGGCCGGAGCTGCCGCTCGGCCTCACCCCCGGTGCGCCAGCGCTCCGGCAGGTCCGGGGTGACGGCGAGGGCGGTGCCCATGCCGATGACCGCCACCCCGCTGTCGAGGACGCGCTCGGCGGTCTCGCGCCGGGTGATGCCACCGGTCAGCATCAGCGGCACCGGGCTGGACCCGACGAGGTCCTTCGCCAGGTCGAGGAAGTACGCCTCGCGGGCCTGCGTACGCGCGTCGGCGGCGCGGCCGGACATCGCGGGGCTCTCGTAGCTGCCGCCGGACAGCTCGACCAGGTCGACCCCGAGCGGCGCGAGCATCTCGATCACCTGGCGGGCGTCGTTCGCGTCGAAGCCGCCACGCTGGAAGTCGGCGGAGTTGAGCTTGACCGCGACCGCGAAGGAGGGCGACACGGCGGCCCGTACGGCGCGGACCACGTCCAGCAGCATCCGGGCCCGGTTCTCCAGCGAGCCGCCCCACCGGTCGGTGCGCTTGTTGACCAGGGGGGAGAGGAACTGCGAGAGCAGGTAGCCGTGCGCCGCGTGCACCTCGACCCCGTCGAAGCCCGCCCGCTCGGCGCGCTGGGCGGTCACCGCGTACCGGGTGACCGTCTCCTCGATCTGCCGGGCGGTCATGGCGACCGGGCGGCCGAAGCGGCTGCTGTGCTTGCCCAGGTCGACGCCGACCGCGGACGGGCCCCATACGACGCCGGGCATGTCGGAGCCGATCTGGCGGCCGGGGTGGTTGATCTGCATCCAGATCGCCCCGCCGCCCGCCTTTCCGGCCTTCGCCCACGCGCTGAACGGCTCCAGCGGCGCGGCCTCGTCGAGGACGACACCGGCCGGACCGGTCAGCGCCTCGGCGTGGACCATGACGTTGCCCGTGATGAGCAGTCCGGCACCGCCCTCGGCCCAGCGCCGGTACAGCCCGTACAACTCGGCTCCGGGCAACTGGCCGTCGGCCGCCATGTTCTCCTCCATGGCCGCCTTGGCGATCCGGTTGCGCAGTACCTGCCCGGAGCGCAGGGACAACGGCGAGAACAGTTCGCTGGTCATCCTGCTTTCCCCTCTCGATCTCCATCGCTTACAATGTGTGCAGCGTTCACATTAGGGCAGTTATGTAAGCGCCGTAAACTTCAAGGAGTGTGACCTATGCCGCAAGCGAGCAGCTCGTATCACCACGGCGATCTGCGCGCGGCCTGCCTGCGTGCCGCGCGGGAGCTGCTGGAGGAGGACGGCAGCGCCGGGCTGTCGCTGCGCGCGGTGGCGCGCCGGGCGGGCGTCTCGGCCACGGCCCCCTACCGCCACTACGCGGACCGCGACGCCCTGGTCTCCGCCGTGGCCGCCGAGGGGTACCGCGAACTCGCCGAACACCTGGCCGCCGCCCACTCCGAGCCCCGGACCCCGGACGAACTGGCCTCCGTCGCCGTCGCGTACGTGCGGTTCGCGCTGGACCGGCCCGCGATGTTCCGGGTGATGTTCGCCGAGCCGTGCGATCCGAACAGCGAGGAGCGGGTCGCGGCGACCGCCGCCATCTCCGAGTACGTCCGGGGCATCGTGCGCGCCGTCTTCCCCGGCGTCGACCCGGACGCGTTGTCGACCACGGTGTGGGCACTCGTCCACGGCCTGGCCTTCCTGCACCTGGACGGCAAGCTCGACTCCGCGACGCCGGAAGTGGTGGACGCCCAGGTCCGCGCGTCGGTGCAGGCGCTGTTCAGCGCGTCGGCGGCGCGGTAGGAGCCGCCGCACGCCGGGCCATGTTGACAGTGCACACACCTACTGCCTAATGTATGTGCTGTAAACATACGGGTGTGGCAGCCCGCACTTCTCTGAACGGAGCGTCATGAAGGCAGTGTCGATCAAGGAGCCCGGCGGTCCCGAGGTCCTGGAGTGGGTGGACGTCGAGGACCCGACCCCCGCCCCCGGTGAGGTCGTCGTCGACGTCGTCGCCAGCGCCCTCAACCGCGCGGACGTCATGCAGCGTTACGGCCTGTACCCCCTCCAGCCGGGCACCTCGCCGTACCCCGGTCTCGAGGTCTCGGGCCGGATCAGTGCCCTCGGCGAGGGCGTGACCGGCTGGCAGGTGGGCGACGAGGTCTGCGCGCTGCTCACCGGAGGCGGCTACGCGCAGAAGGTCGCCGTCCCGGAGGGGCAGCTGCTCCCCGTGCCCGCGGGCATCGGCCTGGTCGAGGCGGCGGGTCTGCCCGAAGCGGTGGCCACCGTCTGGTCCAACATCGTCATGACCGCCCACCTCGAGAAGGGCGAGACCCTCCTCGTGCACGGTGGCGCGGGCGGCGTCGGCACCTTCGCCATCCAGATCGCCAAGGCGCTGGGAGCCCGCGTCGTCACCACGGCGGGCGGCCCCGAGAAGGCCGCCCGCGCACGGGAGCTGGGCGCCGACGTCACGATCGACTACCGCACCGAGGACTTCGCCGCACACGGCCCCTACGACGTGATCCTGGACGTCGTCGGCGGCAGCTACCTCGAACGCAACGTGCACTCCCTCGCCCCCGACGGACGCCTGGTGCTCATCGGCCTCCAGGACGGCCTGGAGGCCAATCTCAACCTGGCGGAGCTGGTCTTCAAGCGCCTGTCCGTGCACGGCACGACCCTGCGCACGCGGTCCAAGGAGCAGAAGGCCGAGATCATCGCCCAGGTGCGGGACGCGGTCTGGCCGATGATCGAGAACGGCGCCGTGCGGCTCGTGATCGACCAGCGCCTGCCCATGTCCGAGGCCGCCGAGGCCCACCGGCTGATGGAGGCGGGCGGCCACGTCGGCAAGATCCTCCTGGTCAACGAGTAGTCAGCGAGAGCCGACGAGCAGTGAACGAACAGCGCGAGGGAGCACCCCATGGACACCCACGTCGATCTAGGTGACCTGCCCGTCGACACGAGCACCCCGGTCCTGGTCACCGGTGCCACGGGCTACGTCGCGGGCTGGATCGTACGGGCCCTGCTCGACGCCGGGGTCACCGTGCACGCCGCCGTCCGCGATCCGGGCAGCGCGAAGAAGGTCGGCCACCTGCTGGCCGCCGCCGACGCCTCACCCGGAACGCTGCGCCTGTTCGCCTCCGACCTGCTGCGCGAGGGCTCGTACGCGGAGGCCATGCGCGGATGCCGGACCGTGCTGCACACCGCCTCCCCGTTCGTCCGGTCCGTACGGGACCCCCAGCGGGACCTGGTCGACCCGGCCGTCCAGGGCACCCGGAACGTGCTCCGCACCGCGGGCGAGGTGGGCGGGGTCGAGCGGGTGGTGCTGACCAGTTCGGTCGCCGCGATGATCGGGGACGCGAAGGACATCCTCACGCTCCCCGGCCGGACCGTGACCGAGGAGTGCTGGAACACGACCTCCTCGCTGACCCGCGAGCCCTACAGCTACTCCAAGACCCTGGCGGAGCTGGAGGCATGGCGGATCGCGCAGGAGCAGGACCGCTGGCGCCTGGTCACCGTCAATCCGGGTCTGGTCATCGGCCCCGCCCTCAACTCCGCGCCGACCAGCGAGAGTTTCAGCATCGCCCGGCAGATGGCGAGCGGCCGGATGCGGCTGGGCGCACCGCGCGTCGCGCTGACCGTCGTGGACGTACGCGAAGTCGCCTACGCCCACCTGGCCGCCGCGTTCCGGCCCGAGGCGGAGGGACGCCACCTCCTCGTGGCGGAGTCGACCGACATCGTCGACCTCGCCCGGCGCCTGCTGCCGGTCTACGGCACGTACCCACTGCCGCGCGGTGAGCTCCCCAAGCCCGTGGCGGTGGCCCTCGCCCCGGCGGCGGGACTCGAACGCGGGTTCCTGCGGCGGAACATCGGCTACGACCTCCGCGTGGACACCACGAAGAGCCGTCGGGAGCTGGGTGTGCGGTACCGCCCGGCGCAGGCGTCGATGGAGGAGATGTTCGGGCAGGTCGTGGGGGGAGGGGCGAGCACCGCTTAACCAGGTGATCCGTTGCCGAACAGCCCCCGGATTGGTGTGAGATGCGTCTTCATCCCATCTGAGGAAGTCACCAATCCGGCCCCCCTCCCGGCCCCGGATTCCCCCCGTGAGCGAGGAACAGAGGGACCCCAGGACATCACCGGGCCCGGTGCGGACGGCGCTGGGGGCCCTGAGCGGCGCGCTGGCCGGGTTCGCCGCCCTGGCGGTGGCCGAGCTGGTGGCGGCGGGCGTCCGTCCGCAGGCCAGTCCGGTGGTCGTGGTCGGCGGAGCCTCCATCGACCAGACCCCGGCGGCCGTCAAGGACTGGGCGATCCGTCACTTCGGCACCAACGACAAGCTGGTGCTCCAGCTCGGCATCCTCCTGGTCCTCGCGCTCCTCGCGCTGGGCCTGGGCGCGCTGGCGGTACGCCGCCGGGTCGTGGGAGCGGCCGGGGTCCTGCTGTTCGGGGTCATCGGAGCGGTGGCCGCCTTCACCCGCCCGGACTTCCGTGGCTTCACCGACGCGTTGCCGTCCCTGGTCGGGGCCATCGCCGGGGCGCTGCTCCTGTACTTCCTCGCCGGACGCCTCATCACCCCCGTACCGGTCCCCGACAGCGGACCCGGCACCTGGGACCGGCGTGGCTTCGTCATCGCGGCCACCTCCGCGGCCGCCGCGTCCGCCGTCGTGGGCGGGGTCGGCCGGACGCTGAGCGGCAACCGGGCGGGGGACGCCGTGGCCTCCCGCAAACAGGTCGTCCTGCCCAGCCCGGGCTCGCCCGCGCGGCCGGTACCGGCGCGAACCGCCCTGCGGATCGACGGAATCAGCCCCTACGTCACGCCCAACACGAACTTCTACCGCGTCGACACCGCCCTGGTGGTACCCAAGGTGAACGCCACCACCTGGCAACTCCGTGTCCACGGCAAGGGCGTGACCCGGCCGACCACGTTCACCTTCGACGACCTGCTGCGCCGACGGCTGATCGAACGCGACATCACCCTGACGTGCGTCTCCAACGAGGTCGGCGGCCCGTACGTCGGCAACGCCCGCTGGACAGGCGTCCGTCTGGCCGACCTGCTCGCCGAATGCGGGGTCAAGCCTCCCTCGCGCGGCGGACCGGCCGACCAGTTGGTCGCCCGCTCGGTGGACGGCATGACCATCGGCACCCCCGTCGAGGACATCATGGATGGCCGCGACGCGATGCTCGCCGTCGGCATGAACGGCGAACCGCTGCCCTTCGAGCACGGCTTCCCGGTGCGCATGCTCGTCCCCGGCCTGTACGGCTACGTCTCCGCCTGCAAGTGGATCAAGGACATCGAACTCACCACGTTCGACTCCTACGACCCCTACTGGGTCAAGCGCGGCTGGGCGAGGAAGGCGCCGATCAAGACCCAGTCCCGGATCGACACGCCCAAGCCGTTCGCCCGGCCGAAGACCGGGACCGTGATGGTGGCGGGTGTCGCGTGGGCCCAGCATCGGGGCATCGACAAGGTCGAGATCCGGGTGGACGACGGCCCCTGGCAGGAGGCCCACCTCGCCGCCGAGGACACCCGTGACACCTGGCGCCAGTGGTCGTTCCCCTGGCAGGCGACCAAGGGGTCCCACACCCTCACCGTGCGCGCCACCGACCGCACCGGAAGCATGCAGACGGAGAAGCGCGCCCGGACCATCCCCGACGGCGCCAGCGGCTGGCACTCCGTCGTGGTGACCGCGGAGTGAGCCCGGACCGGCTCCCCGCCCCCTGACCAACACCCCACAAGACGCAGCCCGTTGCTGCCTTCCATAACAGGAGAAAAACCAATGAACACTCGCATTCGTCGCACCGCCGGTCTCGTCTCGGCCGCCGTCATGCTGCCCCTCGCGCTCAGCGCCTGCTCCGGCAGCGACAGCGACAGCGACTCCGCGAAGTCCGACTCCAAGCCGTCGGCATCCGCGTCGGCCCCGGCGGCCAGCGAGGGCATGACCTCCATGGACCAGCCCTTCGGCCCGGCCTGTTCCTCGGTGCCGAAGGACGGTGCCGGTTCCTTCGACGGCATGGCCAAGGACCCGGTCGCCACCGCCGCCTCCAACAACCCGGCGCTGTCCACCCTGGTCACGGCGGTGAAGAAGGCCGGTCTGGTCGACACCCTGAACAACGCCCAGAACATCACGGTGTTCGCGCCGACCAACGACGCCTTCAACAAGATCCCGAAGGCCACCCTGGACAAGGTCCTGGCCGACAAGGCCCAGCTGACGAAGATCCTGACCTACCACGTCGTCGGCCAGAAGCTCGCGCCGAAGGACCTGGAGAAGGGCTCCTTCGACACGCTGGAGAAGTCGAAGGTCATGACCTCCGGCATGGGCGAGTCGTACACCGTGAACGGCTCCTCGAAGGTCGTCTGCGGCAATGTGAAGACCGCCAACGCCAACGTGTACATCGTCGACACCGTCCTGATGCCGAAGAGCTGACCTGGACGGACATGCTCCCGCCCAGGCTGCCGACGGCCTGGGCGGGGTTCGCTTCACCGGGACCGACAGACCGACGGACCGACAGGGGGACCGTATGACCACGAACGACGAGAACGACCCGACGGGCCCCCGCGCCGCGCCGTCGGCGCCCCACCCGGCCTCGCGTGACGACGTCCTGCGCCGGATCGCCGTCACACGCCAAGTCGGCCTGAGGCGGCGCCTGTTCGGCAGGATCTCCGGGCTCCGTACGGCTCGGTGCGACGGCGCGCCTCAGAACTGAACCACCCCCAGCGGCGCGGCCGTCGGCTGCTTCGACCCTCCCGCGGGCTCCACCGTGATCCCGACGGCCGTCGCCCGGCCGAGGGGGCCCAGCAGTACCCGGCCCTGCCGGCCGCCCGCGCCGGAGAGCAGGCCACCGGAGCGGAAGGTGCCGTTGTCGGCGTACCAGAGCTGGTACACCTTCCCCCCGCCGAGCGCGGGCAGCCCGGCGGCGACGAAGGCCGCCTTGCGCTGCTGTCGCGACATGATCACGCTCGCCCGGGCGCCGTTGCTCAGCTCGCCGGTGCGCACGGTGGCGTCCGGGGCGGTGACCACGTCGGCGAGCGAGGCGGTGCGCCGCTCCTGCTCCTGCGCCGTGCGCCGGGCGTCCCGCGCCTCCTCGTGCTGCCACCAGGCGACCGAGCCGCCCGCGACGGCTGCCGCGAGACAGGCGGCGAGCGCCCAGGGGAGCAGCCGTCGGCCGTGGCCTGGCCGGGCGGGCGGGGTCTCCTGCCGGGTGTTCCGGATGCCTGCCAGCACGCGCGCGCGGGCCGCGTCGTCCGGGGGCAGCGCGGTGGCCTCGGCGAGCCCGACGACCGCGTCCATGAGCTGCGCGGCCTCCTCCCGGCAGGCCGCGCAAGCCGCGAGGTGGTTCTCGAAGGCCGCCCGCTCACCGGGGGGCAGGGCATCGAGTACATAGGCGCCGACAGCGTCGTGGTCGCCGGGTCCCGAGTTCATTCGCCGGCCTCCAGACACTCCCGCAGCCGGTGCAGCCCGGTCCGCATCCGCGTCTTCACGGTCCCGGTCGGCTTGCTCAGGGCGCGGGCGACCTCCTCGTACGTCAGGCCCTCGTAGTAGGCCAGCACCAGTGGCACCCGCAGGTTCCCGCACAGCGCGGCCAGGCAGCGGTACAGCCTGCGCCGCTCGTCGCGGTCCTGCACCAGCTCGGCCACCATGTCGAACGGGCGCTCGCTGTTGCCCTGCGCCACCCGGCGGTCCCGGTCGGACGCGGCCTGCGCCGAGCGGACCCGGTCGACCGCGCGGTGGTGCGCCAGGGCGAAC
Organism: Streptomyces sp. NPDC090119; assembly: GCF_044747085.1. NCBI lineage: Bacteria > Bacillati > Actinomycetota > Actinomycetes > Kitasatosporales > Streptomycetaceae > Streptomyces > Streptomyces sp. NPDC090119. Next base: position 1,240,845 of record NZ_JBIVDK010000001.1, read on the forward strand.
ACCCACGACTTGGCCGACGCGTGCTCGGGGTGGAAACGGGCCGCCGTACGCCACACCTCCAGCATCACCTCCTGCGCGACCTCCTCCGCCTGCGAGGCGTCGCGCACCACGCGCAGGGCCAGACCGCGCACGGAACCGGACAGGCTGTCGTACAGCAGGGTGAACGCCTCCTCGCTGCCGCGTGCGGTCGCCGTCAGGTAACCGTCGAGACGGCGGTCGGCGGCGGACCTGTCCCTGTGCATCCGTGTCGCTCCTCCCCTCGTCCTCGCGTCGCCCGGGGCCGGGCCCTCCCCGACCAGCCTGGGTGTCCGGTGCCGATCCCGCGCCTGCTGGACGCCCTGCCGCCCGGAAGTCCGTCCGTTCGAGTGCCCGGAGCCTCGGGGGCCGCCAAGGGGCTGCTATCCGTCCGCGGCGCCGAGGACGGCCCAGACGGTGTGCCCGTTCCGGGTCGGCTCGTCGCCCCAACGGCTGGCCAGGGCGTCGACCAGGAACAGACCGCGGCCGGACTCCTCGAGCGTGAAGGACGGATGCCGCCAGCGGGCCCGGACCAGGGTGGTGTCGAAGCTCGGTCCCGCGTCGGCCACCTCGATGCGCAGGGCCGCCCGGTCGGAGGACCGGCGGCGCAGCGCGCACGCGACCCGCACGGGTGGCCGGCCGTGGCGCAGTGCGTTGGCCAGCAGCTCGCTGACCACCACGGCGGCGTCGTCCGCGAACTCCGCCACCTGCCAGCGGGCGAGGTGGTCGCGCAGATCGTCGCGCACCGCGTCGGCGGGTTCGGCGGAGTCGTAGCTGAGACGGCAGGAATCGCGCTTCATGGCGAACACCTTCAGTGGACTTTCAGGTGCCTTTTACGTAATTCGTCACGGAGTGCGCCATGGATGGGTGACCGGCAGGCGGCCGTGGTGCCCCTGGGGAGAAAGTCCCGAAGCGGGGCAAACCATGGCATCCACTGCTCCGAATCACAGACATGAATGCTTCGAGACCTGAGGGGAGGTGTACTCAATGCGCGCACTCAGTGTGAAGAGGGCCGCTGTCCTCGCGGCGGCCGGAGCGATGCTGGCGGGCGGCGCCGCCATCGGGACGGCGGGTACCGCGTCGGCGTCCGTACCCACGTCGGCGCCTGCCTCGCACAGCCAGTACCACGGCGACCGGGGGTCGGGCCACCACGGCTACAGCAACGGCCACCACGACCGGTACGGCCACGACCGCCACGGTCACGACGGCTGGGGCAACTCGCACCACCGTTGGCACCACCACTGGCACGACGGCTGGTGGGGAAACGGCTGCTGGCACTCCGGCTACTGGTACTGATCCGGTGACCGGAGCGAGCGGTGGGACCGGCCCATGAGCGGGGGCTGGTCCCACCGCCCATACCCCGCACGAGGAGCGGGCGGACGACGGGAGCCCCGCGCCCCTTGTCCTGAGCAGGCGGGTCTGGTTTCGTACCGCGCGACGAGTACATGATCACGCGGACATGAGGAGAGCGGACGGCGTGGAGCGGGGAACGGAGAGCGGCACCAGGGATTCCCTGCCCGAGGGGCTCGGCCAGGCGATTCGGAAGACGGCCGGGGCCATCGCCGACCTCCTTGACGGCGCGACGGACACGACCGCGCCCGTACCCGGGCTGGACTGGACCATCGGTGAGACGGCGGCCCATCTGGCCCTGGCCAACGGGCTGATGGCCGAACTCGCGGCCGGACAGGAACGCCCCTACGGCGACGGCACACCGCAGAGCCTCGCGGCGGCCAACGCGCGGAGCCTCACGGCGTTCCCCGAGCGCGCGGCGGAACCGCTGGCCGTGATGATCGTGGAGCAGGCCGACGCCTTCCTGGACGCGGTGGGCCGGGCCGGACCGGACCGGACGTCACTGACCCCGCTGGGATCCATGGGCAACGACGTGCTCGCCTCGTACCTGCTGACCCACATGCTGGGCCACGGCTGGGACCTCGCCCGCGGGGTGGGCCGCCCGCACATGATCGACCCGGCGCGGGTCGGGCTGTGCCTGCCGTTCCTGAAGACGGCGATGCCGCGCGTCGCCGTCGCCCCCGCCACGCTGACGGCCCGTTACACCCTGCGCGTCCGGGGCGGCGAGACGTTCGGCGTCACCTTCACCGACGGCACGGTCGAGGTGCTCCCCGGCCCGCCGGAGCGCTCCGACTGCACCATCCTCACCGAGCCGGTCACCTTCCTCCTCATCGCGCTGGGCCGCCTCGGTCCCTGGCAGGCCATGGCGCGCGGGGGCGTACTCGCCTGGGGCCGCAAGCCCTGGCTCGCACCAAGGTTCCCCACACTGTTCAAAGCGCCCTGATTCAGGGCGTAATCGGCGGGTAGGCGTTGCCGGGAACGACGTACGCACTGAACGCAGGAGGCTTCCCATGAGCAAGTTCGGGGATCTGGCGAACAAGGCCAAGGATCTGGCGAAGGGTCACCCCGACCAGGCCGACAAGGGCGTGGAGAGTGCCGAACGCCTGATCGACGAGCGTACGGGCAACAAGTACGACTCCCAGACCGACAAGGCCGCCGACGCCATCCGCCGCTCCTACGGCAGCGAGGGCGCCGCCGGAACCCACGGCACTACCGGGGCCGAGGGCACGCCCGAGCGCTGACCGGCCTGCGACCGGTACGGGAACACCGAGGGCGGGAGACGCGGCACGCGTCTCCCGCCCTCTCCCTGTCCGCGCCCACCGGTCCCTCAACCGGTGCGCGCGCTGCCCGGGCTCCCTCAAGCCCGGCCGTTCTCCCGGTCCGCGTACCGCACCAGGTGGCGGGTGTAGGCGTCGGGGGTGAAGAACAGCGGCAGCTCCATGGCCATCGCGGTCCGCTCGAACAGCGCCCGCACCTCGTCCACCGGTGCGAACGGATACTCGGCGCCGAGCGCGGCCGTCTCCTCGTCCAGCAGCCGCAGCACCGTCTCCCGGTCGACCACCCGGTGCCGCAGCCACTGCCAGACCTGCGTCCGGGCGATCTCGGCGGTGGCCGCGTCCTCCATCAGGCCGTACAGCGCGACCGCGCCCCGGCCGCGCAGCCAGGCGGCGAAGTAGCGCAGCGCCACCGCGATGTTGGTCCGCACTCCCTCCTCCGTGGGCGGCCCGCCGATCCGGCGCACGGACAGCAGGTCGGCCGCCGTCACCGCCACGTCGTCCCGCGTACGGTCGAGCTGGTGGGGCCGGTCGCCCAGCACCCCGTCGAAGACCTCCCGGCAGACCGGCACCAGGCCGGGGTGTGCCACCCAGGAGCCGTCGAAGCCGTCCTCGGCCTCCCGCTCCTTGTCCAGGCGCACCTTGGCGAGCGCGGCCTCGCGGGCCTCCGGGCCGTTGCCGGGAACCTGGGCGGCCATGCCACCGATGGCGTACGCGCCCCGCTTGTGGCAGGTGCGGACCAGGAGTTCGGTGTACGCCCGCATGAACGGCGCGGTCATCGTGACCTTCGCGCGGTCGGGGAGCAGGAAGTCGGTGCGGTGGCCGAAGGTCTTGATCAGGCTGAACAGGTAGTCCCAGCGGCCCGCGTTGAGCCCGGCCGCGTGCTCGCGCAGTTCGTAGAGGATCTCCTCCATCTCGAACGCGGCCGTGATCGTCTCGATGAGCACGGTGGCCCGGACGGTGCCGCGCGGGATGTCCAGCAACTCCTGCGCCCGGACGAAGATGTCGTTCCACAGCCGGGCCTCGTAGCGGTTCTCCAGCTTGGGCAGGTAGAAGTACGGGCCGCATCCGGCGTCGATCTGGCGCTGGGCGCAGTGGAAGAAGTAGAGGCCGAAGTCGACCAGGGCGGCCGGGACCGGGCGGCCGTCGAACTCCAGGTGCTCCTCGTCCAGATGCCAGCCGCGGGGCCGCACGACGATGGTGGCCGGGTCGGCGCCGAGCCGGTACTCCCTGCCGCCCTCGGTGGTGAAGTCGATACGGCGCTCGATGGCGTCGAGCAGGGTGAGCTGGCCGCCGACGACATTGGCCCAGGTGGGCGCGGTGGCGTCCTCGAAGTCGGCCATCCACACGTCGGCACCGGAGTTGAGGGCGTTCACCGCCATACGGCGCTCCGGCGGGCCGGTGATCTCCACCCGGCGGTCGGTCAGCCCCGGCGCGGGCGGGGCCACCCGCCAGTCAGGGTCGGCACGGACGGCCGAGGTGACCATCGGGAAGTCGAGCGGGGCACCGGCGGCCAGCCGAAGCGCCTGCCGCCTCCGCTCCTTCATCAACTCCAGCCTCCGGGGCCCGAATTCTCCGGCCAGCCGGCCGACGAAGTCCAGGGCGGCGGGGGTGAGGATCTCCTCGTGCCGGTCGGCCGACGGAGCCAGGACACGGACATGGTGGGTCAGTTCACGGGTGGACATCTTGGGTCTCCTACGAGGGTTCCGGCGAAGGTTCCTGCGAGGGAAGGGCGGGGGTGCGGGACCCCCGCCCGGCGTGATCGACAAGACACCCCCTAGTGGAACTGCTCCTCCTCCGTGGAGCCGGAGAGCGCGGTGGTCGAGGAGGTGGGGTTGACGGCCGTGGAGACCAGGTCGAAGTAGCCGGTGCCGACCTCGCGTTGGTGCCTGACGGCGGTGAAGCCGTGCGCCTGGGCGGCGAACTCCCTCTCCTGGAGGTCGACGTACGCGGTCATGCCGTGGTCGGCGTAGCCGCGGGCCAGGTCGAACATGCCGTGGTTGAGGGAGTGGAAGCCCGCCAGCGTGATGAACTGGAACTTGTAGCCCATCGCGCCCAGTTCGCGCTGGAACTTGGCGATCTGGTCGTCGTCCAGGGCCGCCTTCCAGTTGAAGGAGGGCGAGCAGTTGTAGGCGAGCATCTGGTCCGGGTGCTCGGCGTGCATCGCCTCGGCGAACTCGCGGGCCTGTGCCAGGTCCGGGGTGCCGGTCTCCACCCAGATGAGGTCGGCGTACGGGGCGTAGGCCAGCCCGCGGGCGATCACCGGGCCCATTCCGTTACGCACCCGGTAGAAGCCCTCCGCCGTGCGCTCGCCAGTGGTGAACTCGGCGTCGCGCTCGTCGACGTCGCTGGTCAGCAGGTTGGCGGCGAGCGCGTCGGTACGGGCCACGATCACGGTCGGCACGTCCGCGATGTCGGCCGCGAGGCGGGCCGCGTTGAGGGTGCGGATGTGCTGGGAGGTGGGGACCAGCACCTTGCCGCCGAGGTGGCCGCACTTCTTCTCCGAGGCGAGCTGGTCCTCGTAGTGGATGCCCGCCGCACCGGCCGCGATCATCGCCTTGGTCAGCTCGAACGCGTTCAGCGGTCCGCCGAACCCGGCCTCCGCGTCGGCGACGACCGGCGCCAGCCAGTCCGTGGTGTCGCCGTCACCCTCGGCGGTGGCGATCTGGTCGGCGCGCAGCAGCGCGTTGTTGATGCGACGGACCACCTGGGGAACGGAGTTGGCCGGGTACAGGCTCTGGTCCGGGTAGGTGTGCCCCGCCTGGTTGGCGTCGGCGGCCACCTGCCAGCCGGACAGGTAGATCGCCTGGAGCCCCGCCTTCACCTGCTGCACGGCCTGGCCGCCGGTCAGCGCGCCGAGCGCGTGGACGTAGTCCAGCTCGTGCAGCTGCCGCCACAGCCGCTCGGCACCGCGCCGGGCCAGCGTGTGCTCCTCGCGGACGCTGCCGGAGAGCCGGACCACGTCCTCGGCGGTGAAGGTGCGCTCGATGCCCTGCCACCGGGGGTCGGTGGCCCAGCGCCGCGCGAGTTCTCCGGCCGCCTGTGTCGTCGCCTCTGCCATGACTGTCACCGTCTCCTCGGGTCCGTTCCGTGCTGTCTGCCCGGTGCCGTCCGCCAATCCCGCCATCGTCACGAGCGGGAGTGGCACTGTGTGTCGCTCAAGAAGGTGCGGCTCACCGTGGACATGGGGCGGAGTGAGCAACATTGCCGGTGTCCGGCGGGCCGCACTTCGACTCTGACACTGGCACTGAGTGCCATCAACCGTGGATCATTGCCAACTTCTGCGAATCTTCCAGCCGTCTTCTGCCAAGGTTGCGAAGGGTTCGGGCGGCCATGGATCACCTAGGCTGAGCGCGGTCGGAGCGGGAGGAGCGCACGAGGTGGGCAAGACGTACGCGGGGGCGCGGCTGCGCAGACTGCGCGAGGAACGCCGGATGAGCCAGGCGGAGCTGGCCCGGGTGCTGGCCATCTCGCCCAGCTATCTCAACCAGATGGAGCACGACTCCCGCCCGCTCACCGTGCCGGTGCTGCTGAGACTGACCGAGGTGTTCGGCGTCGATCCGGGGTTCTTCTCCGAGCACGACACCACCCGCCTGGTCGCGGACCTCCGGGAGGCACTGGCCGGAGAACTGGCCGAGGGCCGCGTCTCCGCCGCCGAACTGGCCGAACTCGCCGGGCGCACCCCGGCCGTGGCCGAGACCCTGATCAGCCTGGGCCGCCGCAACCAGCGGCTCGCGGAACGCCTCACCGGGGCCACGGACGGCCGCGCCCCGGACCCCGACCAGCCGCGCTCGCCGCACGAGGAGATCCGCGACTTCTTCTACCGCCGCCGCAACTACCTCCACGACACCGACCTCGCGGCGGAAGACCTCGCCGCACGCATCGGCATCCGCCCCGGAGAGGTCGAACGCGCCCTCGCCGCCCGCCTCGCCGACCAGCACGGCGTACGCCTCACCGGCGACCCCGGTGACCGGCTGCACCACTACGACGAGCCGACCCGTACCCTCCACCTCTCCACCCGGCTCCGCCCCGGCCAGCGCGCGTTCCGCCTCGCCACCCAGCTCGCCCTGCTTGAGCACGGCGACGCCCTCGACCTGCTGGCCGCCGAGGACTTCGCCCCCGGCACCGCCGCCCACGCCCTGGCCCGCATCGGCATCGCCCACTACTTCGCCGCCGCGCTGGTCCTGCCGTACCGCGCCTTCCACACCGCGGCCGAGGAGGCGCGCTACGACATCGAGCGCCTCACCGACCGCTACGGCCTCGGCTACGAGACCGTCTGCCACCGCCTCAGCACCCTCCAGCGCCCCCGGCTGCGCGGGGTGCCGTTCTCCTTCGTCCGGGTCGACCGTGCGGGCAACATGTCCAAGCGGCAGTCCGCCACCGGGTTCCACTTCTCCCGCGCGGGCGGCACCTGCCCGCTGTGGAACGTGTACGAGGCGTTCGCCGCGCCCGGCCGCATCCATGTTCAGATCGCCGAAATGCCCGACGGGCAGCGTTACTTGTGGACCGCCCGCGCACTCACCCGGCACCGGGGCGGCTGGGGCGAACCCGGCAAGACCTTCGCCATCGGGCTGGGCTGCGAGATCCGGCACGCCCACCGGCTCGTCTACTCCGACGGGCTGGACCTCGCCAGCGGCTCCGCCGCCACCCCCATCGGCATGGGCTGCCGGGTCTGTGAACGCCTCGACTGCCCCCAGCGGGCCGCCCCACCGCTCGGGCGCGAGCTGCTGATCGACCAGAACGCGAGCACGTTCGTCCCGTACCCCGTGGCCGAGGACACGGGCTGAGGACGTGGGGCCCGCCGGATTCGGCGAGCCCCACGGTCGGGCTCAGGCCCCCCAGCGCAGGGCGATCGTGTCGCCCACCGCGATGCTCTTGCCACGGGTGGCCGAGGCGAACGACGAACCGTCGACGCTCACCTTCCACGTGTTGGAGCCACTGTTCGCCTTGCCGTTGAGCGAGGTGATCTGCCCCGTGCCGGACGACGGCGTCACACCGCCGGCACAGCCGGAGGGGGTCGCCGCACCGGCCGCCGCGTCGAGGACCGCGCCGAGGGTGGTCGTGGTGCCGGTCGGGGTGAGGGCGACCGAGCAGACCTTCAGGTTTCCGGCACCGTCGTCCACGGTGACGGCGAACGAGGTGGCCGTCCCCGCGGTCAGCGACCCCTGCGCGACCCACTGCGAAGCGCCCGAGGTGACCGGCACCGGGGGAGTGGCGGTGAAGCCGCCTCCGGCGACCGCGCGCAGGCCGTCGATGGACGCGTACGCCTGTGGTGACGTGTCGCTGGGCAGGTACTTGAAGCCGCCGCCGGGGTTGAACTGCTGGCTGATCAGGAAGTCCACCGGTGTCTTGCCCTTGGAGGTGAGGAAGTCGCCGGTCTGGGGGTTGATGCCGCAGGCGTTGAGGCCGGAGACGGCCCAGCCGTTGGAGTCGGTGTTGACGCCGAACATGGCGTTGAACGCACCGGTGTTGGCGACCAGCTTCCCCTTGAGGAACGCCTTGGCCTGCGCGATGTCCGTGTCCGTGTTCGGCACGCCGGAGACGCACAGCGCGGCCATCGCGGCGCCGGTCATGTCGATGTCGCTCGTGGCGCCCAGCTGGGAGGGGTCGCCCTCGGCCTTGCCGTAGTTCCAGCCGCCGTCGTCGTGCTGGTTGGCGCGTATCCGGGTGATCAGGGAGTCGCGCAGCGCCTGGGGGACGCGGGGCTGGGCGGACGTGGTCCTCGCGCCGCCCAGGGCGAGGGCGGCGAAGACGGTCCCGTTGAAGTTGGCGGACGGGCCGAAGTAGCCGGGCTCGGCGGTCTGCCAGTACCGGTAGACGTCGGCGATCAGATTGCGGGAGGCGGAGACACGGGCGGGGTCGATCCCGGCCGCGTAGGCGTTGAGGGTGGCGCGCTCGTAGTCGGTGACCACGGGGGAGGCGGACGGCCAGGTGCTGGTGGCCAGCAGGTTTCTGTAGACCGTTCTCGCGTTCTTGGTCGTGTCGCCGCCGGGAGTGACGTCCACCGCGGCGGTCCCGGCCGCGGCGAAGGCGCTGAACGCCCACTCGTTGGACAGGCCCGAGCCCGCGTACGAACCGTCCGCGGCTTGCAGCGACTTGAGGTAGGCGACGCCGTTGGTCTTCGAGGTCGCGATCTGGGCCGGGGTGGCGGTGGCCGCCGCGGGCAGCGCGGTCAGCGCGAAGGCGCCGCATGCGGCGGCCGCGGTGAACGCGGCGCGACGGACGGACAGGGGACGGGGCATGGCGTGCTCCAGGAATAGGGGGACGCCGACCGGCCCGAGCGGGTCCCTGACGGGTGCACGCGGCGGGACATGGCCGCCGTCCGGGACGCGTGGACCGACTTCCAACCAACCTGTGCCGTCTGGGCATTCGGGCTCGGGGACGGTCGATCCGCCCCCACACCGCTGCGCGTCAGCCCCGGACTCCCACCGGGTTCCCCCACTCGGCAGGGCGGGACAGTACCCGACGCGTGCCCGATCCCGCCACAGTGCCACCGCCTTGACGGGTTCTGTGAACTCGTGCTCCAATCCGCCTGCTACGCAACGCAGTTCCAGGGGAAGCCGGTCGAATTCCGGCGCTGACCCGCAACCGTGGGCCCGATCCGTCGGGCGAGCCGGAATGCCTGGAGCGTGATCCACAGCAACAGACGCCGTCGCGGACTACGGCGTGGTGCGACCCGCCCAGCCGCCCGGCTCACCGCCCCGGCCAGGGGCGTGCGCCACGTGTTCGTTCCCCCGCCTCGGCCACACACCGAGGGGGCCGTGGTGAGGACCATGGGGAGCACGCACGCACTGGCACGAAGATGGCCGAGAGCTATGACGGCCGCGCTGTCCGCGATGCTCGTCACCGCCGCCACCTGCCTCGCCTTCCTGTCCACCGCTCCGCCCGCCGCGGCGGCACCGGTCGGCGACTGCACCGGCACCAAGGGCGCCGTGGTCGCGGTCGACTTCAAGCCCTTCGGCGGCAAGGTCGAGCGAGGCTGCGACACCACCCCCACCACCGGCTACGCACTCCTCCACGACGGGGGTTTCACCACCACCGGCACCCAGCACGACGGCCCCGCCTTCATCTGCCGCATCGGCTTCGGCACCTTCGGCTCGGGCACCCAGTACCCGACCCCGGACCGGGAACCCTGCGTGCTCACCCCGCAGGCCACCGCCTACTGGTCCTACTGGACCGCCTCTCCCGGCCAGGACGACTGGACGTACAGCCAGTACGGTGCGATGGACCGCAAGCTCAAGGACGGTGACGTCGACGCCTGGGTGTACGGCGGCACCGACATCGGCGGCACCACCGGCAGGCCCGCCTTCACCCCCGACGACGTACGCGCCGGTGGCACGACCATCCCCGAGCCCGGCGAGCCCACCGGGGCTCCCGGCACCGTCGGTGTGGCCGCCGCCGCCACCTGGCTCAAGGGGCGGCTGACCGACGGCGAACGCGTCGTCGACGACGGCGCGGAGAGCCCGAACTACCTGCTGACCGTGGAGACCGGCTACGCGCTGGCCGCCGCCGACGGCAGGGGCGCCACCCTGGACAAGGTCACGTCCTTCCTGGCACGACACGTCGCGGACTACGTGACCCCCGGCGGCACGGGCCGGACGCCCGAGACGGCGGCCGCCGCCCGGCTGGCCCTGCTCGCGGAGTCCACCGAGGGCGACCCCCGCGACTTCGGCGGCCGCGACCTGCTCGCCGACCTCACCGCGCACGTGTGCACCGCCGCCGCACCCGCCGACGGATGCACCGCGCGAGGCGACTTCCGCGGCATCGGCTACGCCGACGAACAGGCCCGCGCGGTCCTCGCGCTGCTCCGGGCGGGTCACGAACCCCCCGCCGAGACGGTGGACCGGCTCACTCAGGTCCAGTGCAAGGACGGTGGCGTCACCAGCATCCTGATCCGGCCGGGCGAGAACTGCGACGGCGACGCCGCCACCACCGGCCTGGTCGCCCTCGCCCTCGAGAAGGCGGGCGGCCACACCGCCGCCGTCACTAAGGCCCGCGACTACCTGATGAGGAACCAGCGGGACGACGGCGCCTTCCCCGGCTCCACCGGCTCGGACACCGGCGACGTGATCGCCACCTCGTACGCCGCCCAAGCACTGCGCGCCCTCGGCCGGATCAACCGGGCCAACGCCGCCGAGGGCTGGCTCTCCCGCACGCAGCTCGCGGACGGCGGCTTCGGCTTCGACCAGGACGCCACCGACTCCACCCTCTACGCCACCCCGGTGGCCGTCCTCGCGGGCGCCCGCACCGACCTGACGGCACTCACCACCAAGAAGGCCGAACCCACCACCCCTCCGCCGACCACGACCGAGCCGACTCCCAACCCGACACCGGGCAAGGGCCCCGACCTCAAGCGGGGCGTCGCCTACCTCACCGGCGCGGGGCAGCTCACACAGGGCCGGTACTACCCGACCGGCACCGGCTCCGGCCGCGCCGACTTCGGCCTCACCATCGACGGCGCCTACGCGCTCGCCGCCACCGGACTGGACAACGCCGGGCTGCGAGGCATCGTCGACTTCCTCGACCACGGCGGCAAGGACGGCGAGGGCCGCACCGTCAGCGACTGGACGGGCATCGGCACCCAGTACGCGGGCGGCGGTTCGATCGGCAAGACCGCGCTGCTCGCCGAGGCCGTGGGCCGCGACCCGCGCGACTTCGCCGGGCACGACCTGATCGCCGCCCTCGACAAGGCCGTGTGCGCGGCGCCCAGCACGGCGCCGGACCGCTCCTGCGCCGCCGAGGGCGCCTACACCTACGCGCCCTCGGTCTTCTCCCAGTCCCTTGCCGTCATGGCGCAACTGCGCGCCGGGGAGGCGGAGGCCGCCCGGTCCCCGATCGCCTACGTGGAGAGCCTGCAGCGGGACGACGGCGCGTGGCCGAGCCTGATCCCGCCGACCGGGGACGCGGACGTCGACTCCACCGCCATCGCCGCGATGGCCCTGGACCTCGCGGGCGGCGACCGGGCCGGCCAGGCCGTCGACAAGGCGCTGGGATGGCTCGCCTCGAAGCAGTTGGCCGACGGCGGCTTCCCCGGCGCGGCCGGTGACTCGGTGAACTCGGCCGCGCTCGCCGTACAGGGCCTGTCCCTGGACAAGGCGGAGTACGGGGACGAGATCTCCCGGGCGCTGAAGTTCCTCGCCTCGCAGCAGAACCCCGACGGCGGCTTCAACGTCGCCAAGGAGGGCCAGCGCGGCTCCGACCTGCGAGCCTCCACCCAGGCCGTCGGCGGCGCCACCGGCGTCTCCTTCGGCACGCTGAAGCGCAGCCTTGACGGCACGTCGGCGCAGCCCACCCCGACGGCTAGCGGCGGCGGTGCGCCGCAGATCGTCACACCCGGAGACACGCCGGGCGGCGGTCCGGACGCGCCGACCACCGTGGACGCGAACGGCGATGCGGGGGACGGCGTCCTCGCCTCGACCGGCGTACAGGCGGGCGCGCTCGCCGGGATCGCCGCGCTGCTGTGTGCCGTCGGCTGGCGCACCGTCGTCCTCGCACGGCGACGTACCGACGCACTGGAGAAGCGATGATCACCGGACGGTTCCCGCGCGCGCTGGCCCGGCTGGTGGCCGCGCTCGGCCTGACCGCCGCCGGGCTCGGCGCGACCGTCGCCCCGGCGGCGGCCGACCCGCAGGCGATGGGCCGCTGCACCACCACCTCCGGGGTGGTCCTCGCCGTGGACTTCAGCCACTGGGGCGGCCCCGTCTACCGGTCGTGCGGCACCACGCCGACCACCGGGTACGAGCTGCTCAACCAGGGCGGCTGGCGCACCACCGGCACCGGTCACGACGGCCCGGCGTTCATCTGCCGCATCGGTTACAGCGGATACCAGGGCGGCAGGCAGTACCCGACCGCCGCCCAGGACGACTGCGTGCTCACCCCGCCCGCCTCCGCCTACTGGTCGTACTGGCACGCCGACCCCGGCGCCACGACCTGGACGTACAGCCAGCTCGGCGCCATGCTCTACAAGCCCAGGCCCGGCAGCGTCGACCTGTGGATCTTCGGTGGCACCGACATCGAGGGCACCCAGGGCCGCCCCAAGGTCACCCCGGACCAACTGCGCGCGCACAACACCAGGCCGAGCGGCACCGGCCGTCCCGCCTCCACCGCCAAGGCCCCACAGCCGCCCCCGGGCGTGGACACCGGCCCGGCACCGGAACGGCAGCCCACCGAGGAGCCGAAGAAGCCCGCGCCCGCGACCACGAAGCCGAAGCCGAAGCCGAAGCCGGAGCCCACCGAGAAGCCGGACCCGAGCCCCTCACCGTCCGTCTCCGCGTCGCCCAGCCCGACCGAGGCGGCGAGCGGCACCCCTTCGCCGACGAGCAGTCGTACCACCCAGGTGCTCGACGCCGAGCCCGCCGCCGACGCGCCGCACGACACCGGCTCCGTGCTGCCCGTGGTCGCGGGCGCGGCCCTCGTCCTGATGATCGTGGGCGCCGGAGTGTACTCCGCACGCCGCAGACCGCACGAGTGACGCCCGTGGCCCAGACCTCCCTCGACACGACGGCCGCCCGGACCGGTCCGAGGACCGACCAGGGCGGCCGTCGCCTGCCCCGCACCCTGCATCCGCTCGCCTGGTGGATCTGGGCCCTCGCCCTGGCCACCGCCGTCAGCCGCACCGCCAACCCGCTGCTGCTGTTCCTCGTCCTGGCCGTCCTCGGCCATGTCGTGACGGCCCGCCGCACCACCGCACCCTGGGCCCGCGGCTTCAAGTACTACCTGTACCTGGCGCTGACGGTCGTGGCCGTCCGGGTCGTGTTCCGCGCCGTCTTCGCCACCGGCATCACCCCGCACGACCACTTCCTGTTCGCCCTGCCCCACCTCCCCACCCCCGACTGGTACGCGGGCATCCGGATCGGTGGCCCCGTCTCGCTGGAGGCCGTACTCTCCTCCGCGACGGACGGGCTCCGCCTGGCCTGCATGATGTGCTGCATCGGCGCGGCCAACACCCTCGCCAACCCCAAGCGGGCGCTGCGCGTGCTGCCCGGCGCCCTGTACGAACTCGGCGTCGCCGTCACCGTCGCCATCAGCGTGGCGCCGCAACTGGTGCAGAGCGTCCAACGCGTCTCCCGCGCACGGAAGCTGCGCGCCGGACACACCCGAGGACTGCGGGCGCTGCGCGGCATCGTCGTACCCGTCCTCGAAGACGCCCTGGAGCGCTCGCTGCGGCTGGCGGCCGCCATGGACTCACGCGGCTACGGGCGCGCGGGCACCGCCACCCGCCGGTCCCGGCGGATCACCGGCGCCCTCATGCTGCTGGGCATGTGCGGACTGTGCGCGGGGGCCTACGGGCTCCTCGACGCCACCGCGCCCGCCTTCCTGGGCCTGCCCGCCATGGTGGTGGGCGCGGCGCTGTGCGTCGCCGGGCTACGGATCGGCGGCCGCCGCGTCACCCGCACCACCTACCGCCCCGACCCCTGGCTGCTGCCCGAGTGGACGGTGGCGGGCAGCGGACTGCTCTCCGCGGTCCTGCTGTTCACCCACCCCGGCTACGACGCGGCCCAGCTCAACCCGACCTTCTACCCGCTGACGTGGCCCGAACTGCCACTGGTCCCGACCGCGGCCATCCTGCTCGCCGGGACGGCGGCCTTCCTGGCCCCGCCACCCCACGCCCCGCGTACCGAACCGAAAGCCGCCGCCGCGTGATCACCTTCGAACACGTCACCGTCGCCTACGACGAAGCCCCCGCACCGGCCCTGCGCGATGTCGATCTGACCATCGAAGAGGGCGAGTTGTGCCTGGTCGTCGGCCACACCGGCGTCGGCAAGTCCACTCTCCTCGGCGCCGTGAACGGTCTCGTCCCGCACTTCACCGGCGGCACCCTGTACGGCCGGGTCACGGTCGACGGACGCGACACCGCACACCATCCGCCGCGTGAACTCGCCGACGTCGTGGGCGTGGTGGGCCAGGACCCGCTGGACGGCTTCGTCACCGACACGGTGGAGGAGGAACTCGCCTACGCCATGGAACAGTTGGCGATCCAGCCCGGCACCATGCGCAAGCGGGTCGAGGAGACCCTCGACCTGCTGGGCCTCGCCGACCTGCGCCACCGCGCCCTGCACGAACTCTCCGGCGGACAGCAGCAGCGCGTCGCCATCGGCTCCGTCCTCACCGCCCACCCCCGCGTCCTGGTGCTGGACGAACCGACCTCCGCGCTCGACCCGACCGCCGCCGAGGAAGTCCTCGCCGCCGTCACCCGGCTCGTGCACGACCTCGGCGTCACCGTCCTCATGGCCGAGCACCGGCTCGAACGCGTCGTCCAGTACGCCGACCGGATCATCCACCTCCCCGGCGACGGCCACGCCCACATCGGTGCGCCCGAGGCGATGCTGCGCACCTCGTCCATCGCACCGCCGATCGTCGAACTCGGCCGTGCGGCCGGGTGGGAGCCCCTGCCGTTGTCCATCCGCGATGCCCGCAGGAGGGCCGCCCCGCTGCGGGCACGCCTCACCGCACCGGCACCCGTGCGTGCCGCGCCCGACGGTGACCGGCCCGCGCTGCTCACCGCCCGCAAGGTGACCGTCGCGTACCAGGGCGTGCCCGCCGTGCGCGAGGTGGACCTCGTGCTGCGCGCGGGGGAGGTGACCGCCCTGATGGGACGCAACGGCTCGGGCAAGTCGTCCCTGCTGTGGGCCCTACAGGGCACCGGTCCGCGCCGCGCCGGAACGGTCGCCGTCACCCGGGGCCCGGGCACGGCGGACCCCCACGAACTGCGCGCCGCCGACGCCCGGCAGCTCGTCGGGCTCGTCCCGCAGACCCCCGCGGATCTGCTGTACCTGGAGAGCGTGGGCGACGAACTCGGCCAGGCGGAGACCGAGTCCGCGACCGGGGTGAGCGCACGGGCCCTCCTCGACCGGCTCGCGCCGGGCATCGACGACGCCACCCACCCACGGGACCTCTCGGAGGGGCAGAAGCTCGCCCTGGTGCTCGCCATCCAGCTCACCGCCGCGCCGAAGGTGCTGCTCCTCGACGAGCCGACCCGCGGCCTCGACTACCGGGCGAAGAGCGAACTCATCGATGTGGTGGACGACTTGGCCGCACAAGGGCATTCCGTCGTCGTCTCCACCCACGACGTGGAGTTCGCCGCCCGCGCCGCCGACCGGGTGGTGGTGATGGCCGAGGGAGACATCGTCGCGGACGGGCCCACCGCCGAGGTCATCGTGGCCTCGCCCGTCTTCGCACCGCAGACCGCGAAGATCCTGGCACCCCTGCCGTTCCTCACCGTCGGCCAGGTCACCGCCGCGCTCGCCGAGACCGAGACCGAGCCCGAGGGGGCGCGGCCATGAACGCCGCCATCCGGCTCACGCCCCGCGTCGGCGTCGTCATCGCCATGGCCGCGTTCCTGGGCGTCGTCGCCTTCTTCTGGCCCTTCGTCGTGGCCCCCGGCACGTTCGGCTCCAACTTCGCACCGCCGCTGATCTTCGGTGTGCTGCTCGTCCTCGTCCTGTGCGTCGTGCTGTCCGAGATCGCCGAAGGGGGCATCGACTCCAAGGCGCTGGCCATGCTGGGCGTCCTGTCCGCCGTCAACGCGGCCCTACGTCCGCTCGGCGCCGGTACCGCCGGTATCGAGACGGTCTTCTTCGTCCTCGTCCTCGCCGGACGCGTCTACGGACCCGGCTTCGGGTTCACCCTGGGCTGCACCTCCCTGTTCGCGTCGGCCCTCATCACCGGCGGCGTCGGCCCCTGGATGCCGTACCAGATGTTCGGCTGCGCGTTCGTCGGCATGCTCGCGGGGTTCCTGCCCAGGGCCACCGGACGCCGGGAGGTCCTCCTCCTCGCCTGCTACGGATCGGTCTCCGGCTACCTCTTCGGCTTCCTGCTCAATCTGTCCTTCTGGCCGTTCTCCCTCGACCCGAACAGCTCCATCGCCTACCTGCCCGGCCTGCCCTTCACCGAGCAGTGGCACCGCTACGTCGCCTTCGACCTGGCCACCTCGCTCGGCTGGGACACCGGCCGCGCCGTCACCAACTTCGTGTGCGTCCTCCTCGCGGGCCCCGCCGTACTCACCACGTTCCGGCGCGCGGCACGCAGGGCCCGCTTCCGGGCACCGGTCACCTTCGTGCCGCCCTCGTCGTGAGGGCGGCACGCGTCACAGGGGCTGGACGGTCAGGTGCCGGGCGGGGTGGCGGGGGCCGAGGAAGACGATGAGCCCGCCGCCGTCGGGGGTGGGGTGGGTGGCCTGGTGCCAGCCCAGGTGGCGGTAGAACGACAGGGCGCGCGCCGACCGTTGCGAGGTGAGCAGCCACGCCCGGCCCTCCGGGCAGTCCCGCGTGACGGCGTCGAGGAGGCGGGCGCCGAGACCGGTGCCCTGGGCCGCCGGACGCAGGGCCAGTTCGTCGATCTCCAGTGCGCCGCACAGCCACGCACGGGTGCGCTCGGAGCCCAGCGCGGCCGTGGCCTGCCCGTAGGAGCGGTCGGTGGGGAACGGCGCGGGTGTGGTCCACGCGGTGGCGAAGCCGGTCAGCCGCCCGTCCTCGGCGGCGACCGCCGCGACGAAACCCGGACGCCCGACGTTCGCGACCAGCCGCGCTGTGAAGGCGTCCGCCTCCGCCTCGCCCTCGTGCCAGGGCGGGGCGCCGAAGGCGTCCAGGTAGACCGAGCGCAGGGCCGTACCCAGGTCCAGCAGTTCCGTCCCCGCGCACACCCGGACGCTCATCGCCCCGCACCCGCCAGGGCCGTGCCGGGGTGCAGCGCCGCGTACTCCAGCGGCGCCGAGGGGTCGATCGAGACGTCCAGCGGCGTGGGCCGTGCCCCGGCCCGTACGAGGAGGTCGCCCACGGCGGCGATCATCGCGCCGTTGTCGGTGCACAGCCGCAGCGGCGGCACTCGCAGCTCGATGCCCGCCGCCCGGCACCGCTCCTCGGCGAGGGACCGGACCCGCGAGTTGGCGGCGACCCCGCCGACCACGACGAGGGTGTTCACACCGTGCTCGGCGCAGGCGGCGACCGCCTTGCGGGTCAGTACGTCCGCGATGGCCTCCTGGAGGGAAGCGGCACCATCGGCCACGGGCAAGTCCCGGCCCGCGTGGCTCTCCGCCCAGCGCGCGGCCGCGGTCTTGAGGCCGGAGAAGGAGAAGTCGTACGAGCCGGGCAGCGGGCGCGGGAAGGGGACGGCGCGCGGATCTCCGTCACGGGCGGCCCGGTCGACGGCCGGGCCGCCGGGGTACGGCAGTCCGAAGACACGGGCGACCTTGTCGAAGCATTCCCCGGCCGCGTCGTCGAGCGTGTCACCCAGATGGAGGATCGGATCGCGGGCCAGGTCGCGCACCAGGAGGAGCGAGGTGTGGCCGCCGGAGACGATCAGCACCATGCAGGGGTCGGGCAGCGGTCCGTGCTCCAGGGTGTCGGCGGCGACGTGACCGGCGAGGTGGTGCACCCCGTACAGCGGCACCCCGAGCGCGTACGCGATCCCCTTCGCGCCGGCCAGCCCCACCTGGAGCGCGCCGGACAGCCCGGGCCCCGTGGTGACGGCGACGGCGCCGATGTCACCGAGTTCCAGGCCGCCGTCGTCCAGTGCCTGCCGGACGACGGCGCGCAGGGAATGCAGGTGGGCGCGCGAGGCGATCTCGGGCACCACTCCGCCGTAGCGGGCGTGCTCGTCCATGCTCGACGCCACCGCATGCCCCAGCAGGCGTCCGTCGCGGACGAGTCCCGCACCGGTCTCGTCGCACGACGACTCGATCCCGAGCACGATCGGAGAGCCCACGCCCGCTCCCTTCTGCGTCACCTAAGCTATTGCAACCATTGTGCAATAAGAGCGGCGCAGACGGGAACGCGGCCCGGCGCTACCGGCGCTACTCCTCTTCGCAGGCGATCGCGTTGAGCGCGGCGGCCGCCATGGCGCTGCCGCCGCGCCTGCCGCGGACGATCAGGTGCTCCAGCCCCGCCGGATGCCCGGCCAGGGCGTCCTTCGACTCCGCCGCGCCCACGAAGCCGACGGGCACCCCGATGACGGCGGCGGGGCGGGGAGCGCCCTCCTCGATCATCTCCAGCAGCCGGAAGAGAGCGGTGGGCGCGTTGCCGACGGCGACGACCGCGCCCTCCAGCCGGTCGCGCCACAGCTCCAGCGCGGCGGCGCTGCGCGTGGTGCCGAGCTTCGCCGCCAGCTCCGGAACGGCCGGGTCCGAGAGGGTGCAGAGCACCTCGTTGTCGGCGGGCAGCCGCTTACGGGTCACCCCGCTGGCCACCATCCGCACGTCGCACAGGATCGGCGCACCCGCGCGCAGTGCCTCGCGGGCGCGGGCCACCACCTTGGGCGTGTACGACAGGTCCCGCACGAGGTCGGTCATCCCGCAGGCGTGGATCATGCGGACCGCGACCTGACCTACGTCGTCGGGCAGGCCCGCGAGGTCCGCCTCCGCGCGGATGGTGGCGAAGGACTGGCGGTAGATGGCCGCCCCGTCCTTCTCGTAGACGTGGGGACTCACCGTGCCGCCCTTCTCGCTGTTCTCGTCCGGCGGGTCGCCCGAGAGGTCGTCCTCCCGGCCGCGGACACGGCGGTGAGCATACAAGTCCGAGGACTGATGCCGGATCAGCGGGGCACCTTGTCGCTGATAGCGTGCAACTGCACATCACTCGCAATTATGTCGGAGGACGTTGGACATGGCGGTGTACACGCTCCCGGAGCTCCCGTACGACTACGCGGCGCTCGCGCCGGTGATCAGCCCCGAGATCATCGAGCTGCATCACGACAAGCACCACGCCGCGTACGTCAAGGGCGCGAACGACACGCTGGAGCAGCTGGCGGAGGCGCGGGACAAGGAGTCCTGGGGCTCGATCAACGGCCTGGAGAAGAACCTGGCGTTCCATCTGTCGGGCCACATCCTGCACTCGATCTACTGGCACAACATGACGGGCCAGGGTGGCGGCGAGCCGCTCGACAAGGACGGCGTCGGTGAGCTCGCGGACGCCCTCGCCGAGTCCTTCGGCTCGTTCCAGAACTTCAAGGCCCAGCTCACCAAGGCGTCCGCGACGACGCAGGGTTCCGGCTGGGGCGTCCTCGCCTACGAGCCGCTCAGCGGGCGCCTCATAGTCGAGCAGATCTACGACCACCAGGGCAACGTCGGCCAGGGCTCCACCCCGATCCTGGTCTTCGACGCCTGGGAGCACGCCTTCTACCTGCAGTACAAGAACCAGAAGGTGGACTTCATCGAGGCCATGTGGGAGGTCGTCAACTGGCAGGACGTGGCGAAGCGCTACGCCGCCGCCAAGGAGCGCGGCGACAGCCTGCTGCTCACTCCCTGACGGATCGGCACCCCTTGACGGCAGCGCTCGCACGACACGTGCGGGCGCTGCCGTCGTCTTCGACGCCCTGTCCGGTTCTTACTGTTAGCGTGCATTTGCATACTGTTCGCAATAACATCGGAGGGCGTCCCACATGGCGCTGTACACGCTTCCGGAACTGCCGTACGACTATGCGGCGCTCGCGCCGGTGATCAGCCCCGAGATCATCGAGCTGCATCACGACAAGCACCACGCGGCCTACGTCAAGGGCGCGAACACCGCGGTGGAGCAGCTCGCGGAGGCGCGGGACACGGACTCCTGGGGCTGCACCAACGGGCTGGAGAAGAACCTGGCGTTCAACCTCTCCGGCCACGTCCTGCACAGCATCTACTGGCAGAACATGACCGCCCCGCACGAGGGCGGCGGAGAGCCCCTCGCCCAGGACGGCCTGGGCGACCTCGCCGACGCCATCACCGAGTCCTTCGGCACCTTCGAGGGCTTCAAGACCCAGCTGACCAAGGCCGCGGGCACCACCCAGGGCTCGGGCTGGGGCGTCATGGCCTACGAGCCGCTCAGCGGCCGCCTGATCGTCGAGCAGATCTACGACCACCAGGGCAACGTCGGTCAGGGCTCCGTCCCGGTGCTCGTCTTCGACGCCTGGGAGCACGCCTTCTACCTGCAGTACAAGAACCAGAAGGTCGACTTCATCGAGGCCATGTGGCAGGTCGTCAACTGGCAGGACGTCGCCCGGCGGTACGCCGCCGCCAAGGAGCGTGGCGACGCCATGCTGCTGCCGCAGCACTGACGGGCGTCCAGAGCATTCCCGGCGTGCCCCGCCCGCTCCCGCACCCCCGCTGGTGAGAATCGGGGCATGCCCGCGCCCTCCCCGCCCGAGAAGACGCCCGACGGGCACTTCGTCGTCATCAACGGCCGACGGTGGCGGGCGACGGACCCGGACGTGCCCGAGGACACCGCCGCCCGCCTCCGGCGGCATCTCATGGCGGCCCGGCGTGCCGTGCGCGACGCGAAGGACGAGAAAGCCGAGCGTGCGGCGCGGGACCGGGTGCAGCGGGCCAAGGTCGCGCTGGGGGAGCGGGGGACACCCTGGTGGGAGGAGGCCGAAGAGCAGCGGCGTCGGCGTTGGGAGCAGGGGCTCGCTCAGCTCGACGCCGACTGCCCGGAGTGATCCGGCGCCCCCGACTCCGCGTGGGCGAAGAACTCCGCCAGCCGCTCGGGATTCTTGATGTAGACGTCGATCTCCTGCACCAGGCCGTCCTCGACACGGTGGACCTCGACCACGGTCAGCGGATACTCCTCGCCCGTGGAACGGGCCTTGAGCGAGCCGGTGAGCCTGCCGACGACCCCGGCCGGGCCCTCGAAGACGTCGGCGGCGTCGATGCTGAAGTCGGCGTGGGCCGTGATCCCGCCCAGGACGGACTCCGCGAACGCCTCGCGGCCCCGGTGCACACCGCCGTAGGGGAGCCGGTTCGGCTCGTCGACGATCACGTCGGGGGCCACCCTGGCCAGGACGCCCGGCACGTCACCCCCGCTCAGGGCGTCGTACAGCGCGCGCACGACATCCGCAGGGCTCTCGGTCCGGTCGCTCATCTCGTCACACCTTCCACTCGGGAACACCTACATCGTCTCCTGCCCAGCGGTTCGGTGCCCTCCACAGAGTTTCGACAATGTTGGTTCCTACGGTGCTGCCCTCCCGTCCCCGACCTGGAGGTCTCACCGCGATGAAACGACATCGGCTGCTCGGCGGCCTGGGGGCCGCGGCCCTCCTGCTCGCCGCCTGCAGCGCACCGGGAAGCACCGAGGCGCGCGGCGACACGGCCGACGCCCCGAAGAAGCCCAACATCGTCTTCGTGCTCACCGACGACCTGGCGACCAACCTCGTGCCGTACATGCCGAACGTGAAGCAGTTACAGAAGGACGGCACCTCGTTCACCGACTACTTCGTCACCGACTCCCTGTGCTGCCCGTCCCGTTCCTCGATCCTCACCGGCAAGTACCCGCACAACACCGGGGTGTTCACCAACAACGGTGACGACGGGGGATACGGCGCCTACAACCGCAACGGCAACGAGCGCGACTGCTACGGCCCGGCCCTGCAGAAGGCCGGCTACCGCACCGGCTTCATGGGCAAGTACCTCAACGGCTACCTCCCCGCCGACCAGCACGGCACCGGCAAGCCCTACGTCCCGCCGGGCTGGGACGAGTGGGACGTGGCGGGCAACGGCTACCCCGAGTTCGACTACAGCCTGAACGAGAACGGCAAGGTCGTGAAGTACGGCCACGACCCCGAGGACTACCTCACCGACGTGGTGTCGAAGAAGGCGACCTCCTTCATCGACTCCTCCGCGGCGGCCAATAAGCCGTTCGTGCTCGAACTGGCCACCTTCGCCCCGCACGGCCCCTCCACCCCCGCGCCCCGCGACGAGAAGGACTTCCCCGGCCTCAAGGCACCCCGCACCCCCGCCTACGACAAGCCCGCCGAGCCCACGCCCAAGTGGCAGAGCGGCCTCAAGCCCCTCTCCGCGGACGAACAGCGCTCCATCGACCAGAAGTTCGCCAAGCGGGCCCGCTCCGTGCAGGCCGTGGACGACATGATCGGGCGCGTCCGGGCCGAGCTGAAGGCCAAGGGGCTCGCCGACGACACGTACATCGTGTTCAGCTCCGACAACGGCTTCCACATGGGCGAGCACCGGCTGCGCCCCGGCAAGCAGACGGCGTACGACACCGACATCAGGGTGCCGCTCGTCGTCGCGGGGCCGGGCGTGGCCGCGGGCAAGGAGATCACCCAGCCGGCCGCGAACGTCGACCTCAGCCCCACCTTCCAGGACCTCGCCGGGGTGAAACCGAGCGGGACGGCCGACGGCGACAGCCTCGCTCCCCTGCTGCACGGCGAGCAGGTGACCGACTGGCGCCAGGCGGTGCTGATCGAACACCATCACCCCGCCTCCAAGAAGGACGACCCCGACGCAGCGGACGACAACAGCGGCAACCCGCCCTCCTACGAGGCCATCCGCACCCCGGACGCACTGTGGGTCGAGTACGCGGACGGCGAGCGCGAGTACTACGACACCAGGAACGACCCGGACCAGCTGCACAACCGGGCCTCCTCGCTGCCCAAGTCCCAACAGGACGCGCTGCACAAGACATTGACGGACCTTCAGAAATGCGAGGGCGCCGAGGCGTGCCGGAAGGCCGGACACGTCGAGCGGTGAAAAGGCGGTGCCGCCGAGGTGACTGGCGCACCCCTTCACGGGCATCAGGTCTGTGTTCCGGAAGACCTCACTCACCCGAACCCGAAGGGGAGCACATCATGCTGGCCATCATCTCGGCGGTCCTGTTCTTCATCGCCTTCCTGATCAACGCGGCGGACATCTCCACCAACGACACCTTCAGCTCGACCAACGTCATGCTGATCGGTCTCGCCCTGCTGGCGCTGCACGTCGCGGGCATCGGCGCGGGCTGGAGCGCCCGCGGCCGCAGACGCTGAAGCCCTCCGCGCCGGGCGGTCGAGCGGTGACTCGGCTGCCCGGCGCGGCCATGTCGAACTCACGTGCGTTCCTTACCCGGCGGCTGCATGACGGCCCCGGCAGCGGTTACCGGGAAGCCATGGTGCGTTTCGGGGCCGTGGGTCTCCTTCTGATCGGTGCCGCCGCCGCGGCCTCCGCCGCTGTTCACGTGTCCCCCTGGTGGTGGTTCGCCGCGGGCGTCCTCGGGGTCCTGGGCCTGCTGGGCGGCTACGACCTCCTCCAGCGCCGCCACACGGTGCTGCGGAACTACCCCGTCATCGGCCACGCCCGCTATCTCCTCGAAGCGATCCGCCCGGAACTCCAGCAGTACTTCGTCGAGCGCAACTTCGACGGCCGCCCCTACGACCGCGACACCCGGAACATCGTGTACGAGCGGGCCAAGGGCATCGACGCCGAGGAACCCTTCGGCAGCGAACGCGACATGTACCAGCAGGGCTACGAGTTCCTGGTCCCGTCGATGGCCCCCGTGGACACCCCGGACACGCCGCCCAGGGTCCGGATCGGCGGCCCCGACTGCGCCCAGCCCTACGACATGGCACTCCTGAACGTCTCCGCCATGAGCTTCGGCTCCCTCTCCGCCAACGCGGTCCTCGCCCTCAACACCGGTGCCGTGCGCGGCGGTTTCGCCCAGGACACCGGCGAGGGCGGCCTCTCCGAGTACCACCTGCGCCCCGGCGGCGACCTGGTGTGGGAGATCGGCACGGGGTACTTCGGCTGCCGTACCGAGGACGGCGGCTTCGACGCCGCGAAGTTCGCCGAGAAGGCGGCCCACCCCTCGGTCAAGTGCGTCTCGCTCAAGCTCTCCCAGGGCGCCAAGCCCGGCATCGGCGGTGTCCTGCCCGGCGGCAAGGTGAACGCCGAGATAGCCGAGGTGCGCGGGGTCCCGCAGGGGGAGACGGTGATCTCACCCCCGTACCACCGCGAGTTCCACACCCCGCGCGAACTGGTCGGGTTCCTGGCCAGGATGCGGGACCTCGCGGGCGGCAAACCGGTCGGGTTCAAGCTCTGTCCGGGCTCGCGCACCCAGTTCCTCGCCGTCTGCAAGGCGATGCTGGCCGAGGGGATCACCCCCGACTTCATCGTGGTCGACGGCGCCGAGGGCGGTACGGGCGCCGCGCCGCTGGAGTTCGCCGACCACCTCGGCATGCCCCTCACCGAAGGGCTGATCATGGTCCACAACGCCCTGACCGGCGCCGGACTGCGGGACCGTGTCCGGGTCGGCGCGAGCGGCAAGGTCGCCACCGGCGCGGACCTGGTCAAGCGGCTGCTCATGGGCGCCGACTACACCAACGCGGCCCGCAGCATGATGTTCGCCGTCGGCTGCATCCAGGCCCAGCGCTGCCACACCAACCGCTGCCCCACCGGCGTCACCACCCAGGACCCGCGCCGCGCCCGCGCCCTCGACGTCCCGGACAAGTCCGAGCGGGTCCGCCGCTACCAGGAGGCGACCGTCCGCAGCGCCCAGCAGATCATGGCCGCGATGGGCGTCACCGACCCGAAGGACCTGCGCCCGGAGATGCTGCGCCGCCGCGACACCCCCACCGGCGACTTCCGCTCCTACGCCGGGCTCCACGACTGGCTGGCCCCCGGCGAGCTGATCGAGCGGCCGCCCGCCGCCTGGGCCGCCGACTGGAAAGCAGCCGACCCGGACCGTTTCGCCGGCTGAACCGCAGGCACCCGTACCGGTACGGCGGCACACCGCGCGCCGTACGACACCAGCGGGCCTCAAGGGCCCGTGGAGAGGACGCACCCCATGGCCCGCACCGTCGCCCGTCTCGTCGTCGACACGCTGGAGGAACTCGGCGTACGCCAGGTGTTCGGCGTCGTCGGCGACGCGCTCAACCCGTTCACCGACGCCATCCGCGCCTCCGAGGCCGTGTCCTGGGTGGGCTGCCGCCACGAGGAGGCGGCGGCCTTCGCGGCCGGTGCCCAGTCCCAGCTGACCGACACGCTCGGGGTCTGCATGGGCACGGTCGGTCCCGGCGCGGTCCACCTGCTGAACGGCCTGTACGACGCCGCGAAGAGCGGCACGCCGGTCCTGGCCATCACGGGGCAGGTGCCGCAGGCGGAGATCGGCACCGACTACTTCCAGGAGGTCGACAACGACCTGCTCTTCAAGGACGTCGCCGTCTTCCGCGCCACCGTCACCTCGCCCGCGCAGCTGCCCGCGCTGCTGGAGGTCGCGGTGCGCACCGCCGTCGGTCGCCGTGGCGTCGCCGTGCTCACCGTGCCCGGGGACATCGGTGACCAGGAGCTGCCCGAGGACCGGCCGGTCCGGCTGTCGCTGACCGGTTCCGCCAACCGGCCGGACGACCCCGCGCTGGACGAGGCCGCCTCCGTGATCGACGACGGCGGCAAGGTCACCCTGCTCGTCGGCCGGGGAGCGCGCGGCTGCCGCGAGGAGGTCCTCACCCTGGCCGAGCGGCTGGCCGCGCCGATGGTGATCACCCTCAAGGCCAAGGAGGGCTTCGAGGGCGACAACCCCTACCAGGTCGGCCAGACCGGCCTCATCGGCAACCCGGCCGCCGCCCACGCGATGGACCACGCCGACACCCTGGTCCTGCTCGGCACCGACTTCCCGTACCGCGACTGGTATCCGGAGGGGAAGAAGGTGATCCAGATCGACCGGGTCGCCGAGCACATCGGGCGCCGGGTGCCGGTGGACGTCGGACTCGCGGCGGACGTCGGCCCGACCGTGCGGGGGCTGCTGGCGCGCGTCGGGCAGCGCACGGACCGGGGTCATCTGGACGCGGCGCGCGAGAAGTTCACCAAGTGGCAGGACGGACAGCGGGACCTCGCCTCGCCCGGTCACGACCGGGGGCTGCTGGGCAAGGTCCGCTCCAAGTTCGACAACCGCTCCCACCTCGTGCGGCCCGAGGCGCTGGCCGCCGCCGTGGACGCCGTCGCGGACGAGGACGCCATCTTCACCTCCGACACCGGCATGGCCACCGTGTGGCTGTCCCGGTTCGTGGAGATGCGCGGCGACCGCCGTCTGCTCGGCTCCTACAACCTGGGCTCGATGGCCAACGCCATGCCGCAGGCGATCGGCGCGCAGCTGCTCGACAAGGACCGGCAGGTCGTCGCCTTCTGCGGCGACGGCGGGCTGTCCATGCTGCTGGGCGACCTGATGACCATCCGCACCGAGCGGCTGCCGGTCAAGCTCGTCGTCTTCGACAACCAGCGCCTCGGCATGGTCAAGCTGGAGCAGGAGCAGGCGGGGCTGCCGGAGTTCGGCACGGTCCTCGACAACCCCGACTTCGCGGCCGTCGCCCAGGCCCTCGGCATCACCGGTATCCGGGTCACCCGGCCCGAGGAGCTGGCCGACGCGGTGAAGCGCGCGTTCGCCGAGCCGGGACCCGTGCTGCTGGACGTGCTCACCAACCCCGACGAGATCGCCGTACCCGGCAAGGCGACCGTCCAGCAGGGCTGGGGATTCGCCATCGCCAAGGTCCGGGAGAACCTGTCGAGTTCGAGCCGCTGAACAACCCCGTACGGCGGCGCCCGGTGGAGAACACCGGGCGCCGCCGCTTCATGCTCGGACCGGGGTTCCCGGCCGCGACGGGGACGCGTCGCCGTCAGCGCCCGAAGGCGAGGACGCTCCGCTCGTACTGGTTCAGGGCCTGGCCGAGGCCGAACCAGGTCGCGGGCCAGGTGGCGACGAATATGCCCCAGCGGTCGGCCCGCTCCAGGCCCTGGCCCTCCACCTTGCGCGAGGTGAACCAGGACGCGATGGACAGGCCGATGGCCGCACAGGCCACCGTGTTGGCGTGCTCGCTGCGCAGACCCTTGTCGTACAGGAACTTGATGATCATGACTCTCCCTCACGGGCTAGACGACACCTGCACCACGTTCCGGGGCGGCGGTGAGGGGCGCACCTGGTGTAGGGCAAAGGAGTGACGCCGGGCCGGGGGGAGGGGCATGGCGGGCGCGGGTCGGCCCCGCGGGGGAAGGAGGTTGCAGGGTTCCCCTGCGGCCCCCCGCGGGGCCGACGTACTCCCTGGTACCCCGGCAAGGGCGGCGATACGCCCGATCCCGGACATGACGAAACGGCCCGGCCGATTCCGGCCGGGCCACTTCGCCGCGCGGGGGCGCTCTACCAGCGGTACCAGCGACCCTTACGACCGCCGTTCCCGGCGGGCCGCACGATGAAGCCGAGCACCCACACGACGAGCACGATCACCGCGATCCACCACAGTGCCTTGAGCGCGAAGCCCGCACCGAAAAGAATCAGAGCCAGAAGAAGAACCAGAATCAGGGGAACCATTGTCATCAACCTCCTGGCCGCCGAATGCCCGCGTCTTCGTCGCACACACATCTGAATCACATCTGGTTCACGAGGTTCACGAGGTTTACGGAACGGATACGCGGTCATTCGCCATCTCGTCAGGCAACAGCGGCACAGCGAAAGGTGAGCGGCATGAGCGCCAGCGAGAAGGCCAAGGCCACGACCGAGCAGGCGAGCGGCAAGGTCAAGGAGGCCGCGGGCCGCGGGGTGGGCAACGAGAAGCTGACCGCCGAGGGCCGCGCCGAGCAGGCCACGGGCGACGCCCGCCAGGCCAAGGAGAAGCTGAAGGACGTCGCCAAGGACTGATCCGGCGGAGCGTTCCGGAGGAACGGCGTGCGGCGGAACCGGCACCTGTCGAGGTGCGAGGTTCGGCCGCACGCCGTTCTTTCATGCCACGCCCCCCATGCCGCGACATTTTGAAATCGTTGCCCATTCGTCACCGACGGCGGTGTGAAATCGTGACGCCAGTACATTCTCCGCCCAGAGTATTTCTCCGGCGAATTCGTCGCGTTCCACGGGCGAGCACCCCGTACGGTGCCATCCCGGCCACTGCGCCTAGCATGGGGACCCATGGAGAGACCCGCGTGAACAATCCGGCCAGTCCGTCGCCCCCGGCGCCCGGCGCCTGGTGGCAATGGCTGCACCGGCTCTGGCTGGACGCCATGGCCGTCGAGGACGTCACGGGCATCGCGGACCAGGTGTACCGCGCACTGATCCAGCTGCCCGGCGCGGTCGTCGTGGTGGGCGCCCGCTGGGGCGTCCGCGAACCTCAGTACATGCGGCTGCTGGCCGCGGGCGGCGAGAACCCCGTCACCTGGCTCCCCACGGCACCCGACTGGCCCGGCGGTCCCACGCTTCCGCCCTCGCCCGACGCGGGCGACGAGCCCCTGTCCCGCCTGCACGACCTGGCCGGACCGGACCGCGCGCACCTGCCCCTGGTGGAGGGGACGCTGCTCGACTCCAAGGCCGCCGTCGTACTGGAGTGCGTCTTCCCGCTGGCCACCGGCGACACCGCCGGCCTCTGGGTCGGGCTGGAGAACCTGCCCGACCCGGTGACCGTCGAGCGGCTCGGCGAACAGCTCGCGCAGGTGGCCGACGTGCTGATGGCCAGCAACGAGCGCATCCTGGCGGCGCGTTCCGACGAGCGACGGCAGGCCCGGGACGCCTTCCTGGCCGAGGCGTCGCTCCAGATGGACGCCAGCCTCGATGCGCAGGAGACCCTCGGCCGGGTGGCCCGGCTCGCCGTGCCCGCGGTCGCCGAGGGGTGCGCGGTGCACCTGTTCCGCCCCGACGGCCGACTCGAACCGGTGGCCGTGGCCCATGTGGCGGTCACCGCACAGGAACGGCTCGCCGGGATCGCCCACGACGACCCCTGGCTGGACGCCACCCTGTGCGCCGCCGCGGCCGGTCGCGACAGCGTGGTGCTGCGCGGCGCCGACCTGGCGGGCGGCCCCTTCGCCCCGGACACGGCCGACGCCCCCTTCGCCCTGTCCGCGCTCAGCGTCAGCCCGCTGCGCGCTCGCGGCCGCACCCTGGGCACCCTCACGTTCCTCTACGGCGGCGAGGACGACGGCACAGCGGACCCGCTCACCCTGGAGAACCTGGCCGGACGCGCCGCCCTCGCCATCGACACCACCACCCTCTACGCCCAACGGCGCGAGCACGTGAGGCTGTTGCAGCACCATCTGCTGCCCCGCGCACTGCCCGAGGTCGACGGACTCGAACTGAGCGCCGCCTACGAGGTGGGGGACACCAGCCTCGACGTCGGCGGCGACTTCTACGACGTGGTGGCCGCGGGCGGCAAGGTCGCCCTGTTCATCGGCGACGTGTGCGGCCGTGGCGCGGAAGCGGCCGCCTTCACCGCCCTGGCCCGGCACACCCTGCGCACGCTGCTGGAGGACGGCACCGCGCCCGGCCCCGCGCTGAGCAGGCTGAACCGGGCACTGACCGACGAGCGGGCCACCCGCTTCGTCACCGCCCTGGTCGTGGTCCTCACCCCCGCCGACGGCGGCTGGGACGCCGAGATCGCCGCCGCGGGCCACCCCCTGCCGCTGCTCCGCCGCGCCGACGGCGAGGTCACCGAGGTACCCGCGCACGGACTGCTCCTCGGGGTGGTCCCCGGCACCACGTACGAGCCCGTACGGGTCCGGCTCGGCGACGGCGACGCCGTGCTGATGTTCACCGACGGGCTGATCGAGGCCCGCTCGGCCGACGGAACCCACTTCGAGGAACACCTGCCCGCCGCCGTACGGGAGTTGGCGGGCGGCGACGAACCGGCCGCCGGGATCGTGGCCGCCGCCTCCGCGTTCCGGCACCTGGGCGACGACGACACGGCCGTGCTGATCGCACGGGTGAGAGGACAGCGATGACACCCGACCACGTACCCCTGAAGCCCGTCGACATGGAGCGCGTCCTCGTCCTGGAGGACTCCCAGGAGGACGCGGAGGCCATCGAGCGCGCCGTGTCCCGGACCCACCCGCACCTGCGGCTGGAGTTCACCTCGCGGGGCGACGGCCTGGTCGACCGGCTGCTGGCCGCCCCCGAGGTGCCCGGCATCGTGCTGCTCGACCTCAACATGCCCGGCATGAGCGGCTTCGCGGTGCTGAAGTCGCTGCGCGCCCGGCCGGAGCTGGCGGAGATGACCCTGGTGGTCTTCACCTCCTCCACCGCCCCGGCCGAGGTCGACGCCTGCTACGCGGCCGGGGCGGACAGCTACATCTACAAGCCGCTCAACTTCGACCTCTTCCGTACCGTCCTCAAGGGCGCCCTGGACTACTGGCAGCAGAACAAGGGTCAGTCGGCGGGCCGGTCCTCGCCCAGCGTGAAGTAGAACGCGGTGCCCTCGCCGGGCGCGCTGCGCAGCCAGAGCAGTCCCTCGTGGCGCTCCACGATGCGCTTGACCACGGCGAGGCCGACCCCCGTGCCGCCGCCGTGCTCCTGCGGGGCGTGCAGGCGCCGGAACAGGTCGAACACCTCCTCGTGCAGCTCCGCCGCGATGCCGATCCCGTTGTCACGCACCACCACCGCGGGCACCGCGGAGTCCGCGCCGGGCGGCACCGCGTCCTCCATGGTGATCTCCACCGTGCGGTCGGGCCGGTCGGCGGCGTACTTCGCGGCGTTGACCAGGAGGTTCAGCAGGATCTCGTAGACCCGGTCCGGGTCGGCGCTCACCCGGGGCAGCGGCTCGGGGCGCAGTACCGTCACGCCCTCCTCGGCCAGGCGGGGGCCCGCCACCTCCAGCGCGCGGTCCAGGATCTCGTCCAGGGACACATCGGTGCGGCGCAGCCCCGCCCGGCCCATCCGGGCGTAGTGCAGCAGGGAGTTGAGCAGGTCGTCCATGCGCGCGGCCAGCCGCCGCATCGTCTCCAGTCGGCGCACGCTGGTCGCGTCCAGGCCGTCCGCCGCGTCCTCCAGGGTGAAGGTGACGGCGTTGGCGATGCCCCGCAGCGGCTCCTTGAGGTCATGCGCGGCGACATGCGCGAAGGAGTCCAGGTCCAGGTTGGTCAGCCGCAACTCGTCGTTCAGCGC
The DNA here is from genome assembly GCF_044747085.1 of Streptomyces sp. NPDC090119. NCBI lineage: Bacteria > Bacillati > Actinomycetota > Actinomycetes > Kitasatosporales > Streptomycetaceae > Streptomyces > Streptomyces sp. NPDC090119. Next base: position 1,272,061 of record NZ_JBIVDK010000001.1, read on the forward strand.
GGCCAGTTCATCGGCGTGCCGGAGCACCAGCCGGGTGAACAGCCGTCCCATCTCGAGCGCGGCGGCCTCGTCGTGGGTGCTCCACGGCAGGCTGCGGCCCCGCATCATCGACCGGAAGACCGCCCCCGAGCCGCGCGGGGTCAGCCGCTCGCCGCGCGGACCCACCAGCACCGGCCGGGCCGGGTCCGCCGCCCAGGCGCGGGGGAGCGGCCGCTCCGCGCGCAGCCAGGCCAGGTAGTCGCCGTCCGGGCTCAGCGGCAGCATCAGCACCCCGGCCGGACCGTCCGCCGTGAGGGGCACGTCCACGCCGTCCTCGGCCAGCAGCTCGCCCAGCCGGTCCGTCGCCCACACCTCGCCGGACCGCAGCCGCGCCGCGTACCGGCCGAGCGCGGCGGCCAGCTCCGAGGGGACCGCCAGGCCCGCCCCGGACGCCCGCCCGCCGCGCACCAGCAGCACCCCGTCGGCGTCCACCAGCCGCCGCAGCTCCGCCTCGTGCCGCAACAGCGAACCGTCCACATCGGCGTCCAGCAGCTCGGCCACCGCCGCCGCGTCCCGACCGGACCGCGCCAGCGCGTCGGCCCGCTCCCGCTCCTCGATGGCGGCCAGCTGCATGGAGAACGCCACCCCGAACAGCTCGCACGCCGACCGCACCTCGGGCGCCAGCCGGGTGGGAGTGTCCCCGTGGCAGGCGATCAGCCCCCACAGCCGCCCCTCCCGCAGCAGCGACACCGACATCGAGGACCGCACCCCGATGTTGCGCAGATACTCCAGATGGAACTCCGAGACGGTACGCAGCGCCGCCCCCGACAGATCCAGCGGCTCACCCGTGGCCGGGCGGACCGGGGGCAGCAGGCGGGCGGTCGGGTCGTTCACGTCGGCGATCACCCGGATCCAGTTCTCCTCGTACAGCCGCCGGGCCTGCGGCGGGATGTCCGTCGCCGGGAACCACAGCCCGAGCCACGGCTCGCGCCCCTCGGCGAGGTCCTCGGCGACGACCTCGCCGGGCCCGTCGGTGCCGTCGAAGCGGTACGCGACCACCCGGTCGTACCCCGTCAGCGCCCGCACCTCGCGGGCCGCCGCCCGGCAGCAGTCCAGCACGGTGGTGGCCGACCGCAGCCGCCGCAGCGCCCGCCGGACACCCTGGTAGAAACCGGCGAAGCGGAGCGTGTCGCCCGGTTCCCGCGGCTCGAACTCCAGCATCACCAGCCCGTCCCGGCGATGCACCCCCAGGTCGAACGCCGACCGGACCGGCTCCGCGCCCGCGGTCACCGGGAAGGCCACGGCCACCGCATCGCCCTCGACGGCCGACTCCACCGCCTCCGCCCAGTCCGCCGCGTCCAGCACCGCGGTCACCGGCCGCCCCACCAGCTCCGCCGCGTCCGCCCCGAGCAGCGCCCCGGTGTTCTCGGCGGCGGTGTCCACCAGCCCGGTCGCCGCGTCCACCGCCAGCAGCGTGCCGTACGACTGCACACCGCCCAGCAGGTGAATCCGCTCGGTCACGCACGCCGACAGGTCGAAGCCGCCCGCGACGGACGCCTCCGCGTTGCGCACCCGCTGGGACAACCAGTCCTCGTCCATCCGAGACCCACTCTTTTCGATCGGCGAAAGGCCAATGATCGCAAAGCCACCCGCCGATCGCCCGCTTCCGTCCTTTGATGCCCGTCCCGCCGCGGCCTGGTCACATTTGTGCCACTCTCCCTCGCACGGCACACCGGCTGGGCAGACTGCACAGCACTGATTGTCCGAACGGAGTACGAAGTCGACCCTGAGGAGGATGAGTTGGTGACCCTGCCGGGCAGCGCGGAGAGCCGACGGCACTACGCGACCACCCCGCATCTCATCGAGATGCTCGACGCGATCTTCCAGGCGTTCCGGCGCCGCAGCCCCATGGCACTGCCGGAGTTCGTGCTGTACGCGGAGGGCGGCACGCACGACGGCGACGAGGCCGCCCGCGGCAGCCTCGCCGAGCTGCGGCAGGAACTACGGGCCCGTGGAGTGCCGTTCGCCGCCGTCCGGCAGTCCGCGCTCGTCGACCCCACCGACGGCGGCAGCCCCATGGTGCGCGCCCTGCGGGTCGTCCAGGCTCTCGGTGGCAAGCCCGCCCGCTCCGGGAGCGAGCCGTACGTCGAGCCGCACGCCTGGCGCGGCGGCGGACGCCAGTACGGCCAGTACACCTTCCCGCGCAGCGAGCTGCTCCTCGCCATAGAGAACGTTGTCCGGGAGGCCGGGCCCGACGCCGAACCGGACGAGCTGCTGCACGGACTGAACCGCACCGGCTGGCGGCCCGGCGGCATCCAGTGGACGGCCCGGCTGCGGGACGCCGCCACCGACGCCTCCCGGACCGTCCCCGCCCTGCTCATCGCGGTCGTCGCGGTCCTGATCACCGACAAGCCCTGGTACGTGACACTGCTGTTCCTCGCCGTGGTGATGGCCGCGCTGCTCGCCCTGAGCATCCTGCCGGGACGCGCGCCGGTGTTCCTCGGGCTGCGCCGCGAGGTCCGCTGGTTCCTCAGCACCACCTACCTCAACCAGGGCCCGCGCGCCGACCGGGGCGAGGGCCTCACCTGGCGCCTGCTGCGGCTCTGGCCGCCGGGCGCGGTGCGCCAGCGGGTCGCCGCCGTGGCGCGGGACATCCAGGACGGCGGCCTCCTCGACGAACACCGCACCGGCAGCGGCGACGAGGACGCCCAGCGCCGCCACCTCCAGCTGCGGGTGCACGCCCTGCGTGAGGACCTGCGCGACGCGCACCGCGCCTGGTCGCTGGACCTGCGCGGCCGCAAGCGCCCCACCCCGCCGGTGCTCGTCCTGCCCGACGCCACCCCCGACAACGGCCTCATCGAACTCCTGCGCGCCGTCAGCGACATCCGCAGCATCCGCAGCGAACTCGACCCACTGCTCGTCATCGCCGCCGTACGGCACGAGGACATCGGCCTGCTCCAGCGCAGCTACGCGGCCGAGCCCGCCGCGAGCCATCTCAACGGCTCCGGCGCCGACCTGCCCGCCTGGTACGCGAGCTGGAACCGCGCCCGCCGGGTCAGCCAGTCGCCCAGCCTGGAGGGCAGCACCCTGCCGTGGGTGCTGCGGGTGCCGCTGCCGGAGGGGCTGCTGCTCCACCCCGACCTCGGCGTCGGCTCCGCGCGCCGTTCCCGGCTGTCCACCGGGCGCCCCCGCTGGACCTGGCTGTGGTCACTGCCCGCACTGGCCCTCGTCCTCGCCGCCACCGGGCTCGGGCTCGGCGTCCGCGACCACCGGCTGACCAGCCAGTACTGCTCCAGCGACCTGCGCGGCGCCAACCAGGACACCCGCCGTGTCGAGGCGTCGAGCGGAAAAGGCTCCGAGTGCGTCGGCGTGGCGACCGGCGGCGTCACCTTCCCGGTCGCACGGCAGCTCCAGGAACTCATCCGTCAGGAGAACGAGTCGATCGGCAACAGCGGTTACGTCACGCTGGTCTACGCGGGTCCACTCAGCGGACCCGACCCGGAGGGCAAGAACGACGACCAACTGGTCAAGGGCTTCGAGGAGTTGCGCGGCGCCTATATCGCCCAGCGTGCCAACAACGCCTCCCAGCCGGTGAAGCTGCGCCTGCTGGTCGCCAACGGCGGCACGGACATGGCCAACCAGGCCACCATGGCCGAGCGGATCGTGGAGGTGGCGCGCCGGGACCGTACGATCGTCGGCGTGGTGGGCATAGGGCGCGACATGACCGACACCGACCAGGTGCTGGAGACCCTGCGGCAGGCCGAACTCCCCGTCGTCTCCGGCACCAACTCCGGCACCTGGCTGCTCGACAAGCCCAACTTCTTCAACCTGGCCGCCACGGACCAGTGGCAGGTGCGGCAACTCAGGCTGCTGGCCGAGCAGTTGCGCGCACCCGGCACCCACGGCTACGGCACCGCGGGCCGGGCCGTCGTCCTCGGCCGCAGCCCCGTCACCCACGACCGCTACACCCGCGAGCAGATGGACCATGGCGCCCGGATGCTCACCGACGTGGGCTACCGCGTCGACCGGCTGGAACGGTACGAACTGAGCAACGGCCGCCCGGTCCTCGGCCGCCAGGTCGATCAGATCTGCCAGGAGGGCGAGGTGCCCCGGGTCGTCTACTTCGCGGGCCGCACCGAGGACGTCAATGCCCTGATGGACGGCATCACCTCCGAGCCCGGCTGCAACGGCAAGCAGATCGCGGTCCTCGCCGGGGACGACCTCTCCCAGGCGGGCTTCGACTCCGAGCGCAGCAGCGTCGCCGCCAACGTCACCCTCTACCACCTGGTCCTCACCGCCCCCGGCACCAAGAACCAGGGCACCATCTTCGTCAACAACCTGCGCAAACTCGGCCCCGACCAGGAGAAGATCCTCGGCCTGAGCGCGGCGACCCCGCAGACCGACAGCGCGCTCAGCGACGGGCAGACGATGCTCATGCACGACGCCACCGAGGTGCTCTACCGCGCCGCGACCGGCGACGGACAGCCACGCGGCCGGGCGGAGGCGTGGTCCGGCCTCCTGCGCACCAACATCGACAACCTCGCCACCGGCCGCATCGACTTCACCGCCGTCACCCAGGACAACGCCCACGACCAGGGCCTCGAACCGGGCACCCGCGACAACTACGCCATCTCCCTGGTCCGCGTCGCCAACACCGGCGGCGCCCACTACGACCGCACCGTCCTCTGCTCCCGCCGCGCGGGCGACCGGCGCCCCCTGACGGAGAAGGAGTGCGACGTGAACCGCAAGGCGCCGTCGTCCCCGCAACCGCGCCCCTAGGCCCGTGCGGGGTCGGCCGCGAGTCATACGCGCACGATCGCGTCCCCGTCTCCGGCCGTGCCGCTGAGCGCCTCGCGCAGCCACGCCTCCGCCGCGCCCGGCGTCGGCACCGGTGCGGCGCCGGGCGGGGTCGCCAGCTCGGACACCACGTCCCAGTAGTGGTCGAGGCGGGGCTCGTCGGCGAGGACACCGGTCAGCCGGTGCCGGAACGCCGCGTCGTCGCGGGCACCTCCGGCTTCCGCCCAGGCCCCGACGAACCGGTCCAGCGCCGCGCCCCCGGCCGGGGCCCGCCCGGCCCGCAGCTCCGGGGCGGCGAGGTCGTACGCCTCCGTGAGCCCGGAGTAGAGGACGGCGGGGCGGAAGCCGTCGCCGAACCGCTTCGGCGCGGGCGGCCGGTCCAGGAGGCCCGGTGGGCAGGGTGCCGTGGCGATCGCCCGCAGCCGCCCGAAGGCCAGGACGTGCGCCGGGGTGGGGTCGTGGGACGGTGCGGGTACCGCCGTGTCGACGATCCCGGCCAGCAGGGGTGCGGGCAGCCGGGCCGGGAAGAGCCACCGCCGCCAGAAGCGGGCGAGGACGTCGGTGTCGGGCGGCAGGCCCATGGCGCCGATGAGGTCCAGCCGCGAGGCCCGCTCGTCCGGCGTGCAGTCCGTGAGGAGGTGGAGCGCGGCCTCCCGCCAGCGCAGCGAGGTGAGTTGGGGCCGCAGTTCACGCAGACGGTCCGCGACCAGCCCCTCCAGCGCGTCGTCCCGCTCCAGTGCCCGGCCCACGTCCGGCACCGGCAGGTCCAGGGTGCGCAGGGAGCGGATCATCCGCAGTCGCCCCAGTGCTTCCTGGCCGTAGCGGCGGTGGCCTCCGGAGCTGCGTCCGGTCTCGGGCAGCAGCCCCTGGTCGGAGTAGAAGCGGACGGTCTTCACGGTGACGCCCGCCCGCGCGGCGAGTTCCCCGATGCTCCACGAAGTACTGCCGGTCACGCCTTGAACCTCCTCCAGGGGGAGTTCCTACGGTAGCGGCGCGCGCGGCCGACGACAGGGCCGCGCCGGACCAGCGGGAGGAGTCGGGGATGACGGTGGACACAGGGGTCGAGGCCGCGTTCGTCCTGGTGCCGGAGGCACACACGGGGGACTGGGTGTGGGACCGGGTGGCGGCGGTACTGCGGCGGGCGGGGGCGCGGGTGCTCTGCGCGACGCTCTCCAAGGGCAGTTCCTCCGATCTGGAGACGCACATCGCGGAGGTGATCCGCCAGATCGACGCGGCGGGGGAGCGGGTGGTGGTCGTCGGACACGGCTACGGACTGCTCCCCGCACTGGGCGCCGCCGACCGGCGCCGTGACAGGGTCGTCCGGGTCGTCCACCTGGACGCGGCCGGGCTGCCCGAGGACGGCGACACCGCCCTCGACGTACTCCCCGCCCTGCCCCGCCCCGCGAGCGGGGCGACCGAGGTGCCGCCGCCGACGCGCGAGGAATGGCAGCGCATGGGCAGCACCGAGGGGCTCACCCCGGCCGTACTCGACAAGCTCGCCGCGCGGGCCCTGCCGCAGCCCGCCGCCACGCTCACCCAGCCGCTCCGGCTCTCCGAGAGCGCCGCCCGCATCCCGAGGACCGGGGTCCTGTGCCCGGCCGACGGCTCGACCATCGACCGGCTGCGCTGGATGGCTTCCCTCGGCGTCCCCCGGCTGAGCCAGCTCACCCAGCCGGGCAACACCTTCCTCGAAGTGCCCACCGGACACTGGCCGATGCTGTCCGAGCCGGACCTGCTGGCCAAGGCCCTGCGGCAGGCCGCGGCGGGTGAGGGGGAGAGCCTCGCGCTCCCCGCCGACCATGTCCCGGACCACCTGCGGCCGTTCGCCGTGGAGGTGCCGGACCGGCCACGGGAGCGCGGGGAGCACGTCGACCTCTATCTGCCCGACGACCAAGAGCCGCGCCCCGCCGTGCTGTTCGTGCACGGCGGCCCGCTGCCCGCCGGAATCCAGCCGACACCACGGGACTGGCCGGCCTTCACCGGGTACGGCGCACTCACCGCCCAACTGGGAGCCGTGGGCGTCACGCTGGACCACAGCCTGCACGCCCCGGACGACCTCGCCCGGGCCGCCGAGGACGTGTCCGCGGCCGTCGACCTCATCCGCGCGCACCCTCGGGTCGACGGCGACCGAGTGGCCCTCTGGTTCTTCTCCGGCGGCAGCCCGATGGCGGCACCGTGGCTCTCCGCGCCTCCGCCGTGGCTGCGGTGCGTCGCGGCCAACTACCCCCTGCTGGAGCCGCTTCCGGGGCGCGGCACGGACGCCGACCAGTTCCGTCCGGCAGCGGCGGTGCGCGGTGCGGGGGACCTCCCGATCGTGCTCACGCGCGTCGGTCTGGAGGACCCGATGCTCGACGCGACCGTGGAGCACTTCCTGGCAGCCGCCGGTGAGTGCGGCGCCGAGGTGGAGGTCATCACCGCCCCGCACTGCCGTCACGGCTTCGAGACGATGGACCACACCGACGAGGCGCGTTCGGTCATACGGGAGGCGATGGGCCGCGTGCTCGGCCACCTCGGAGCCTGATCCACACCCACGCGGGCGAACGGGTTTGGTTTCTGATCGGTCCTGAGTGATTCCGTTGAAGAATGTTCCGTGCTACGTTCCCCGCACCTCACCGCCGGGCCGACGCCCGGGCCGGGGTGCGGGGTTCGTCCCCGTTCACGCGCCGCCCGTCCCACCGCACGGACTCCCGCTCCCGGCCCGCACGATGGTCAGCGCCACGGAATCCGCGCACCGTCCTGCCCGTCCAGCTCTGCCCTGGAGGAGTTCGATGCGTCGCCTGATCGCCTGTGTGGCGGCCCTGTTGATGGCCGTCGGCGGAATCCTCGTCGGCACCACCGGCACCGCGGCCGCCGCCGTAGTACCCAAGACGCCCCCGCTGACCACCCCGTGGACCAGCCAGGTGTCCACCACCAACCCGCTGCCCGAGTACCCGCGCCCGCAGATGACGCGGCCCGACTGGCAGTCCCTCAACGGTGAGTGGGAGTTCCTGAACCCGCCCACCGACGGCGCCGGGAACGTCAACCGCAACGCCGCCCCGCCCCTCGGTCAGACCCTCCCCGAGCGCATCCTCGTCCCGTACCCGGTCGAGTCCGCGCTGTCGGGCATCATGCGCAACGACAACCGCGACCTGATGTTCTACCGGCGCACCTTCACCGTCCCCCAGAGCTGGAACGGCCGCCACGTCCAACTGCACTTCGGCGCCGTCGACTACGAGGCCACCGTCTGGGTCAACGGCACCCAGGTCGCCACCCACAAAGGCGGCTACGACCGCTTCGAGACCGACATCACCGCGCGGCTCAACGGCGGCACCAACGAGATCGTCGTACGGGTCTACGACCCCACCGACGGGCGCGGGGAGAAGCAGCCCCTCGGCAAGCAGGTAGCCAACCCGAGCGGCATCTTCTACACCCCCACCTCCGGCATCTGGCAGACCGTGTGGCTGGAGCCCACCCCGGCCTCCTCCATCTACTCGGTCGACATCCGCGCCGACCTGGCCACCAACACCGCCCGCGTGAAGGTCTTCACCCGTGGCGACGTCACCGGGCACACCGTGCGCGCCGAGGCGCTGAACGGCACCACCGTGGTGGGCAGCGCCACCGGCGGCTTCACCGAGTTCTCCGTACCCGTGCCGAACGCCCGGCGATGGTCGCCCGACGACCCGTTCCTCTACGACCTGAAGGTCACCCTGCGCAACGCCTCCGGCGCGGCCGTCGACAGCGTCACCAGCTACTTCGGCATGCGCGAGATCGGCAAGAAGATGCTGAACGGCGTGCTGCGGCCCACCCTCAACGGGGAGTTCGTCTTCCAGATCGGCACCCTCGACCAGGGGTTCTGGCCGGACGGCCTGTACACCGCGCCCACCGACGCCGCCCTCGCCTCCGACATCCAGAAGCACAAGGACCTCGGCTTCAACATGGTCCGCAAACACATCAAGGTCGAACCCGCCCGCTGGTACTACCACGCCGACCGGCTCGGCCTGCTGGTGTGGCAGGACATCCCCTCCACCACCGCCGCCGACCAGAACCGGACCTCCGCGCAGACCGCCGAGTTCGAGTCGGAGGCCCGCGAGATCATCGACGAACACCGCTTCTCCCCGGCCGTGGTCACCTACGTCCCGTTCAACGAGGGCTGGGGCGAGTGGGACCTGAACGCCACCCGGCGCGTCACCACCGACCTCAAGAACTACGACCCCTCCCGCCTCGTCAACCCCCACAGCGGCTACAACTGCTGCCAGTCCAAGGGCGATCCGGGCACCGGTGACATCCTCGACTGGCACGTCTACACCGGGCCCGACGCACCCAGGCCCACCGACTCCAGGGTCTCCGTGCTCGGCGAGTTCGGCGGCATCGGACTGCGCACCCCCGGCCACGAGTACAGCCCCAACGGCCAGTTCTTCGCCTACGAGCAGGTCTCCAGCGGCGCCCAGCTCGACGACCGCTACACCGGCATGGTCCGCGACGTACAGCAGCTCATGACCACCAAGGGGGTCTCCGCGTACGTCTACACCGAGATCACCGACGTGGAGGGCGAGTACAACGGGCTGTTCAGCTACGACCGGCGGGTGCAGAAGGTCGACACCGCCCGGCTCCGCACCGCCCACCGCGACCTGATCGCCGCCTCCCGCAACCTCAACTCGCCCGCCCCGCTCACCCTCGGGCACGTACGGTCCTTCAAGGTCACCACGCCCGGCTTCACCGACCGCTACCTGCGCCACGCCGACTCGCCGGCCCGCACCGACGTGCTCAGCGGTGCCTCGGCCGACGGGGCCCGCCAGGACGCCTCGTTCCGCACCGTGACCGGCCTGTCCGACCCGCGCTGCTACTCCTTCGAGTCGGTGAACTTCCCCGGCCGCTACCTGCGCCACGCCTCGGGCCGGGTCCGCATCGACTCCGACACCGCCGGCTCCTTCGCCGCCGACGCCACCTGGTGCGCCCGGCCCGGACTCGCCTCCGGCGGCACCTCGTTCGAGTCGGCCAACTTCCCCGGCTCCTATCTGCGGCACTACGCCGACAACGTGTACCTCGCCCGCAGCGGCGGCCCCAACGCCTGGGACACCGCCACCTCGTTCACCGCCGACGCCACCTGGGACGTGGCCCAGCCCGCGCTGTGGCGCAGCTCCGTCCTCCTGCCCACCGACGTACGGCGCTCCCTCCAGGTGACCACCTGGGGCTTCACCAACCGCTACCTGCGGCACGCGAACAGCCTCGCCTACACCGAGGTCGTGGACGCGGGCAGCAGCGCCCAGCTCAAGCAGGACGCCACCTACACGGTGCGCCGGGGGCTCGCCGACTCCTCCTGCTACTCGTTCGAGTCGGTCAACTTCCCCGGCCAGTTCCTCCGGCACGCCGACAGCCGGGCCCGCAACTCGCCCGACGACGGCTCCGCCCTCTTCCGCGCCGACGCCACCTTCTGCGCCCGCCCCGGCCTGAGCGGCACCGGCGTCACCTTCGAGTCGCTCAACCTGCCCGGCTCCTACCTCCGCCACTTCGAGGCCCAGGTGTACATCGCCGCCGGAACCGCGGGCGACGGCTTCAACCGTCCGCAGACCCTGACGGCGGACAGCAGCTGGACCCTGGCGGCGCCGTGGGCACCGTGACGGTTCAGGACGTCCCGTACTGCGCGAACCGCGCGGCCCACGGCTCCAGCGGGAGGTCCAGGCCGCCCGTGACGTACGAGACCGTGCGGTAGTAGCCGCAGAGCATGAGGATCTCCAGGACGGCCTGCGGGGTGAAGTACCGCAGGCCGTCCGACCAGTCCGCGTCGTCCAGCCGACAGCCCGCGTCGATCCGGTCGACGAGCCGCACCAGGCAGCTTTCCTCCGCGGACCAGCAGCCGTCCTCCGGGCCACCGGCGTGCGTGGACACGATCTGCTCACGGGTCAGTCCGGCCTTCTCGGCGAAGACGCTGACGTGCACGCCCCACTCGTACTCGCTTCCGCACCGGGCGGTGACGCGGTCGATGACGATCTCGCGCTGCCTGAGGGTGAGCTGCCCACGGTCCAGCAGGCCCCCGCCGAAGAAGCGCTCGAAGAGCCGCCGGTCGGTGGCCAGGGTGGTGAAGAGGACGAGCGGATCGCCCTCCGGCGAGGACAGGCGCGCCAGTGGCTCCTGCGCGAACTCCGGATAGGGCTGGGACACGGGGGCGATACGAGCGGTCACTTGTCTCTCCCGACTCTGGTCTCTCCCGACTCTGCTTCTGTTTCCGAAGCGACAGGGATGCTAGCGTTTCGGAAAACGAAGCACCAGGGGGGATGTCGGGTCGCATGACAGAGGCACCCAGGCCAGGGCTGCCGGTGCGCGGGTCCGCCACCGGCCGTCCGATCATGGCCGCCCTCGACCTGTTCGGGCGGCGCTGGAGCCTGCGCGTCCTCTGGGAGCTGCACCAGGGGCCGAGCGGCTTCCGGTCCCTGCAGCAGCGCTGCGACGGCATGTCCTCCAGCGTCCTGCGCCGACGCCTCCTCGAACTCGCCGAGGCGGGGCTCGTCGCCCAGCGGGACGACAGCGACTACACCCTCACCCCACTCGGCGAGGAAGCCTGCCGCGCCCTCGGTCCGCTCACCCGCTGGGCCGAGGGCTGGGCCGAGACCCTCGCCGAGCGGCCCGGCGACCCCCTGACGAACACGGAAGACCAGGTGTGAAGTGACGGACGCCCTAGATCTGACCCTCGCCCAGAAGGTGTTGGCGGCCCAGCCGTTCAGCAATCTGCTCGGTGCCCGCCTGGTGGCCTTCGGGGACGGGGAGGCGACCTTGGAGCTGGACATCCGCGACGACCTGCGCCAGCAGAACGGCTTCCTGCACGGCGGCGTGCTCGCCTACGCGGCGGACAACACGCTGACGTTCGCCGCGGGCACCGTCGTGGGCGCGCGGCTGCTCACCGCCGGGTTCACCATCGACTACCTCCGCCCGGCCGAGGGCACGTTGCTGCGCGCCCATGCCCAGGTCGTGCGGGCGGGCCGGTCCCGTGTCGTGTGCCGCTGCGATCTGTCGGTGGTGGACGGCGCGGGCAAGGTGACGCTGTGCGCGGTGGCGCAGGGGACCATCGCCGTGCCGGAGCCCGCGCGAGGGAACTGAAGCCGCCAAAGGTGCGGCCGTCAACGCGAGTTCGAGCATCAGGTGTTGACAGTTCCGTTGAGCGGCCGCACGGTGGGAGCGCTCCCAAGGTAGGTGCACGGCCCGTTGCCGGGCACCGTCAGCGCGTTGCCGTACCCCCCACCCGCTCACCGTGACCTTCAGGAGACCCGCATGTCCTCCCGTAGAGCCGCACACCCGCACGCCCCGAGACGAGCCGCCGTACTGGCCGCCGCCGCCCTCCTCGGCACGCTCTCCCTCGGCGCCCTGCCGCAGCACGCCTCGGCCGCCGCCAAGCTGGACAACCCCTACGTGGGCGCCAAGCCGTACGTGAACCCCGACTGGTCGGCCAAGGCGGCCGCGGAGCCCGGTGGTTCGGCGGTGTCCAACCAGCCGACCTTCGTCTGGCTGGACCGGATCGCCGCGATCAAGGGCACCTCGGAGGCGCGCGGCCTGAAGGCCCACCTCGACGCGGCGAAGGCGCAGGGCGCGAACCTCGTCCAGCTGGTGATCTACGACCTGCCGGGCCGGGACTGCGCCGCCCTCGCCTCCAACGGCGAGCTGGGCGCCGACGAACTGGGCCGCTACCAGACCGACTACATCGATCCGATCGCGGTCGTCCTCGCCGACCCCGCGTACGCGAGCCTGCGCATCGTCAACCTGATCGAGCCCGACTCGCTGCCCAACCTGGTCACCAACGCCGGCGGCACGGCGGGCTCCACGCCCCAGTGCGCCACCATGAAGGCCAACGGCAACTACGAGAAGGGCGTCGGCTACGCCCTGCACAAGCTCGGCGCGTTGCCCAACGCCTACAACTACATCGACGCCGGACACCACGGCTGGCTCGGCTGGGACTCCAACCTGGTGCCGTCCGCCCAGGAGTTCAAGAAGGCGGCGACCACCAGCGGCGCCACCGTGAACGACGTGACGGGGTTCATCGTCAACACGGCCAACTACTCGGCCACCCGCGAACCCCACGTCAAGATCACCGACACGGTCAACGGCACCACCGTGCGCCAGTCGAAGTGGATCGACTGGAACCAGTACGACGACGAGACGACGTTCGCGCAGGGGCTGCGCTCCGCCCTCGTCGCCCAGGGCTTCGACAGCGGCATCGGCATGCTGATCGACACCTCCCGCAACGGCTGGGGCGGCTCCGCCCGGCCGACCGGTCCCGGCCCCTCGACCAGCGTGGACGCCTATGTCGACGGCGGCCGTATCGACCGGCGCATCCATGCCGGGAACTGGTGCAACCAGAGCGGTGCCGGAATCGGCGAACGCCCGGCGACCGCGCCGGACACCGGCATCGACGCGTACGTCTGGGCCAAGCCCCCGGGTGAGTCCGACGGCGCCAGCCAGCCGCTCGACAACGACGAGGGCAAGGGCTTCGACCGGATGTGCGACCCGACGTACGCCGGGAACGGGCGCAACGGCAACAACCCGACCGGCGCCCTGCCCAACTCCCCGCTGGCCGGGCACTGGTTCTCGGCGGAGTTCCGGCAGCTGCTCGCCAACGCCTACCCGCCGCTGAGCGGTTCGGGCGGCGGAGGCGGCGACACCCAGGCGCCGACCGCACCCACCGGACTGGCCGCCACGGCCACGACGGCCGACAGCGTCTCCCTCACCTGGCGCGCGGCCACCGACAACACCGCCGTGACCGGGTACGACGTCTACCGGGGCGCCACCAAGGTCGGCAGCGCCACCGGCACCTCGTACACCGACACGGGCCTGTCCGCCGCCACCACCTACACCTACACGGTCAAGGCCAAGGACGCGGCCGGGAACGTCTCGGCGGCCTCGGCGGCCCTCTCCGCGACCACCAAGGCGTCCGGTGGGGGAGGCGGTTCGACCGGGCTCAAGGCGCAGTACAAGAACAACGACTCCTCGGCCGCCGACAACCAGATCCGCCCCGGCATCCAGCTCGTCAACTCCGGCTCCGGCGCCGTCGATCTGTCCAAGGTGACCGTGCGGTACTGGTTCACCGGCGAGTCCGCCGCCGCGGGCTACCAGACGTGGTGCGACTACGCCCAGCTCGGCTGCTCCGCCGTGAAGACCTCCGTCACGACGCTCCCGGCGGCCCGCACCGGCGCCGACCGCACCCTCGACGTCACCTTCACCTCGGGCTCGCTGGCCGCGGGTGCGAGCACGGGCGACCTCCAGCTCCGGGTCGCCAAGTCGGACTGGTCGAACTTCGACGAGGCGGACGACTACAGCCGGGGCACGGGCACGTCGTACGCCGACGCCCCCAAGGTGACCGTCTACGTCAACGGCACGCTCGCCTGGGGCGTCGAGCCGTAAAGCGCAGTCCCCCCCACGCAGGTACGGAAGGAAACTCCCCCCATGCACCTGAAGTCCCGCAAGTTACGCCCCCTCGTGGCCGCCCTGGTCCTGGCCGCCGGTTCCGTCACCGCCCTCACCGCCACCTCCGGCGCGGCCGAGGCGGACGCACAGGTCTGCGACCAGTTCGGCTCGGTCACCACGCCCGGCGGCTACGTCGTGCAGAACAACGCCTGGGGCACCTCCGCCCCGCAGTGCGTGACCCAGGTCGGCGACGGCTTCCAGCTCACCCGCGCCGACGGCTCCGTGCCCACCAACGGCGCCCCGAAGTCGTACCCCTCGATCTTCGCGGGCTGCCACTACACCAACTGCTCGCCGGGCACGAACCTCCCCAAGCGGATCGGAAGCATCGGCAGCGCGCCCAGCAGCATCGCGTACCAGTACGTCGGCGGGGCGGTGTACGACGCCGCGTACGACATCTGGCTGGACCCGACGCCGAAGACGGACGGCGTCAACAAGACCGAGATCATGATCTGGCTCAACCGCACCGGGCCCATCCAGCCGATCGGCTCGGTGACCGGCACCGTCACCCTCGCCGGGCACACCTGGGACGTGTGGCGGGGCAGCAACGGCTCGAACGACGTGATCTCCTATGTCGCTCCCTCGTCCCTGTCCGGACTGAACTTCGACATCAAGGAGTTCATCGACCACACCGTCTCCCAGGGCCTCGCCACCCCGGACTGGTACCTCACCAGCGTCCAGGCGGGCTTCGAACCCTGGGAGAACGGCGCGGGGTTGGCGGTCACCAGCTTCTCGGTGGGCGTCAACTGACCTGAGTACCCTCGCCGGGGTCGTGCGCCGTCGTCCCGAGACGCCGCACGACCCCGGCGCCGCCGCGTCGGAAACCGGCCGCGCACCCCGTGGCGCGTCCGAAACCATACCTGTGTGCGCCATTCCCGAGCCGCGATGATGACCGCCATGTCGGAAGCGATCGAGATCCTCGCCCTGTGCTGCACCGGTCTGTACGCCGGATACATGATCGCGTTCCAGTCCGGCGTCATGCCCGCGCTCGGAGAGGTGGACGACGCGTCGTTCACCCTGGTGATGAGGGCGGTGAACCGGAAGGTGCCGGGCCCGCTGTTCCTGCTCCTCTTCCTGGGCTCGCCCGTCCTCCCACTCGTCTCCTGCTTCGTCGCACCGGAGGGGCGCGGAGGTGAGGCCACGGTGCTCCTGGGCGCGGCGGCCGCCTGCGCGCTGGTCGGCCACACGATCACCGCGGTCGGCAACATCCCCCTGAACAACGCGCTGGACTCGTCGCGGGAGCGGGGGGACGAGCGGGCCGCCCGCACGGCGTTCGAGGGCCGGTGGCGGGCGCTGCACACCGTACGGACGCTGTTCGCCACGGGCGCGTTCGTCCTGACGGCCCTGGCCTGCGTCGTCGGGTGAGACGCTCCCCGGTGAGGGGGCCTTGACCTCAAGCCTTGTCGAGGTCGAATGCGGACGGCGACACCGGTCGGCACGGCCGAGGGCGCGGTACGGCTGACGGAGGAGGCCCTCCGCCGGTTCAAGGCCGGCACGGGGCGAGGGCGCCGACCCCCTGTTCACGGTGGGCGGGGTCTGGGAGGCGGAGTTCTGGCTCACCGGTGGCGGCTGGCGGATGAGCCGGACGCTCGTACGCCCCGTCTGGAGAACCGGTGAGCCGCCCGTCCTGGCGGGGCCGGTGAGCGCCGCCGTGCGTTGAGGCGGACCGTGCCGGGACGGCCGTGACCGTCCCGGCGTGGTGCGTCAGGCGGTGGTCAGCCACTCCGGGCGCTGGGAGCCGCGGGGGACGAGGATCTGGCGGTAGGCGCCGGGGGTGTCGGACATGCGGACCTGGTCGGTGACGCCCTGGTAGTGGCCCAGGGGGGTCTCGGCGGTGAAGACGTCGGGGTCCGGGTAGGCGTGCAGCTCGCCCGTGCCCGCGATCTGCTTCGCGTACTCCTGATCGAAGATGCCCATGGAGAGAATCCACAGGGCGACGCGGGACAGCGAGACGTGGACGCGGTAGCTGCCGCCGTCCATGGCACGGCGCCGCAGTGCCTCGGCGATACCGGCGGTCATGAACCAGGAGACCAGGTAGTCGTTGACCACCGTGATGGGCGGCAGTGCGGGCTTGTCGCCGTCGCCCTCCAGGTGCAGCAGACCGGTGAGCGCGCCTGCCGTCTGGTCGAAGCCGAGGTAGTCCTGCCACGGGCCGGTCCGCCCGTTCAGGGAGACGGTGGCGTAGATCAGACCGGGGCGGCGCTCGATCGCCTCCTCCTCCGACATGCCGATGCGGTCCAGTAAGCCGGGGCGCCGGTTGGCGTAGAAGACGTCCGCCTCCGACTGGAGCCGGTGGATGAGGGCGAGCCCCTCCTCGGTGTACGGACTCACCGTCGCGGAACGCACGCCCACACCCGTCGAGTTGTACGTGACGTCGTGCTCCAGCTCGGTCGGCCGCCACAGGTTCAGCACGTCCGCGCCGTGCAGCGCCATGGCCCGTCCGGCCCCGGCACCGGCGATGATGTGGCCCATGCCGAGCGCCCGCACCCCGTCCAGCGGCGCGACCGGGTCGGCGGGCAGCGGCTCGGGGTCGCTGTCGCCGATGCGGGTGATCTCCACCAGCGGCAGCTTCGACAGCACCTGCTGGTACTGCTCCTCGTCCAGGATCTCCTGGGGCGTGCGCACCATCGGCATCACGCACCCGGCCTCGGCGCCCGCCCGCTCCAGGTCCCGCGCGTCCCACTTCGAGATCGCGGCCTCGACGTCCTCGGGCACGTCACCCACCCCGAGCAGGCGCTGCGCGGCGACCTTGATGTTGGGGTAGATGTTGAACGGCATCATCCAACGGCCGTCCGCACTGCGGTAGAAGTTGTTGACGAAGGCCATGTTGATGATGGACGGGGTGCCGCCCGGATAGCCGTTGAGCAGCTCCCACTTCCGCTCGTAGAACGGGCACAGCCGGTGCGGGCCCTTGCGCAGGTCCATGTGGATGTCCTGGCCGCGGCCGGTGCGGTCCTTCCACAGCGCGGCGACGGCGGCCGACTTGGCGACCAGCGCGATCCCGGAGGCCGCGCCGAGGCGCAGGGTGCTGGGCACGACCGGGTCGGCGCCCTCGAAGGTGAGGTCACCGCCGGTGTCGCCCGGCTTCAGGCCGATGCCCGCGAGCACCTCCGCCGCCTCGGCGTACACGTCGAACGCGTCGTCCGTGGCCGGGTTGGCGATCGACTTCTTGATCTTCTGCGTGAGGTCCATGCTTCTTCGCCTCGTGTGTGCGTGGTCGGTGGTTCAGGCGTGCGTACCGGCGGAGCCGGGCGTCTCGCCGAGAGCACGCATCAGCGTGATCTGCGCCCGGTCGCGCTCGGCGGCCAGCTCCTCGACCGAGTGCCCGCCGAACGCCTCGTCAGCCTGGTCGACGAGCGTGGTGACGGTGGCCTCGTCGAAGGTGGGGTTGCCCAGGGCCGGCCACATGCCGTCCTCCATGGCGCGGCCCAGGTGCTCGATGAAGTGGGGGAGTCCGCCGGGGCCACCGCCCAGATGGAAGGTGCGGAACGGCCCGGCGACCGCCCAGCGCAGCCCGATGGAGGAGGTGACGATCTCGTCCAGCTCCTGCTCGGTCACCACGCCCTCGGCGACGAGGTGCACGCACTCGCGGAACAGCGCGGACTGGAGCCGGTTGGCGACGAAGCCGGGGATCTCCTTGCGCAGCACCTGCGGCTTCTTGCCGAGAGCGGCGTAGAACGCCCTGGCCCGCTCGACCGTCTCCGCCGACGTCTTCTCGCCCGGCACGATCTCCACCAGCGGCACCAGGTGCGGCGGGTTGAAGGGGTGCCCGACGACGAGTCGCTCGGGCTGCCGCAGCGCGGTGGCGATGGCGCTCGCCGGGATGCCGGACGTCGAGGTGGCCAGCAGCGCGTGCGCCGGAGCCGCGTCCTCGATGGTCCGCCAGATCTGCTGCTTGAGGTCCAGGCGCTCGGGGCCGTTCTCCTGGACGACGTCCACGTCCGACACGGCGGTGGCGAGGTCGGCCTCGAAGGAGAGCCCATCGGTGAGGTGCTCCGTCGGCAGACCGAGTTCGGCCAGGGCCGGGGTGATCTCGGCGAGGCCCGTACGGACGAGGTCCTCGATGTCCTCGCGCGGGTCGCTGATCACCACGTCGATGCCGCGGGCCAGGAAGAGACCGGCCCAGGAGATCCCGATCACGCCGCCGCCGATGATCGCGGCACGCCGGTAGGAGGTCAGGGCGGGGTCGGTGGGAGAGGTCATGGTTCGGTGGCTTTCTCGATCGGGTGACGCTCAGGCGGCGAGGTAGTCGAAGACCGGCTCGACCGGAGCGAGCGTCAGGTCGGTGACGATGTGGCCGGCCCGGACGATCTCCAGCACCGGCAGGTCGGCGAGCGGCGCCATGACGTGGGCGAACAGCTGGAGCCGGGCCGGGGCGGTGAAGGCGCTCTTGACGGTGACGTCGGTGATCCGGGTGCGGACCAGCTCGCAGATGCGCGGGGTGCCGTCGTAGTTCGGGACCGTCTTGACCATGAAGTTGGGGGTGCTGATCTCCGTCAGGGCCTCGTCCGGGTCCAGCGTGTGGTGCTTGTAGCCCATGGTGGCGGTCGCGACGCGCAGGGTGCCGTAGTCGAGGGTGCCGACCAGGGTGTCCGAGTCGACGTAGAGGCGCGGGGAGCCGCCCTTCTTCGGGTACGCGCTGTACTCCCGGCCGCTGGAGATCGCCGGCACGCTGTCCACGTACATGGCGAGGTTGAACTCGCCCCGCTCGCCCTCGTGCTCGACGGCGATGAGCTGCCCGGCCTCGGTGTAGTCGCCGAGACCGGTGGTGTCGGGCATCCGCATCATCTCGAAGCGGACGACCGGGTCGGTGACGACCAGCGGCTCGGGCACCAGGTGGCGCAGCGCCTCGGGGTCGGTGCGGTAGTAGATGTTGAGGTACTCGCGGTCGGTGAAGCGGTACCGGGCGGGGGCGTAGGCGGGGGAGTCCACCGGGGTGGTGAAGAGCCGCGCGACGTCCTGCTTGCGCATGAGGGGCCTCCAGGGAGAGGGCCGTGGGGGAAAGTGCGACACGCTGTTCCGGTGACGCTCGTGTTCCAGTGGACACCTCATCGCCCCTGTCCGTCCAATATATGATGTAGCCATCAGCAATATGCTTGAGGATATTCAGCTCATCAGGAGGCTGTTGGAACAGTTTCTGGTGGTGGCCGACGAGCGGCACTTCGGGCCCCCGGCAGGAATGCTGTGGACCGTCCGGCCGAGCGGATGGCATGGTCGGTGACCGTGACGAAGCAGGGTTTTCTGGCGCTGGCGCCGCAGTACACCACGACGTCCGAGCTGCTCTCGACGTCGGCGCGGCGGCGGGGGATGGACGTGGACGTCCTCACGCCCACCGCCGTACGCAGGGCGGGCGGCCACTACTACGGCGGCCCCGCCTTCGCGGCACGCGTCGTGGACGACCTCGACGTCGCGCTCCTGGAGCCGTCCGACGACTGGCTGGCCACGCTGCCCCGCCAGTACACCGGACGGCACATCACCACGGCGACCCTGGGCGAGGCGCGCACTCTGACCCGGCCCGCGTTCGTCAAGCCGCCCCGCGAAAAGAGCTTCCCGGCCGCCGTCTACGCCGACGGCAGCCACCTCCCGACCGGGCCGGAACTGGCACCGGACGTGCCGGTGCTGATCAGCGACGTGGTGACCTGGGCGGCGGAGTTCCGCCTGCACATCCTGGACGGCGAGGTCCGTACGGGTTCGCAGTACACCACCTTCGGCCGTCTCGACGCCGAACCGCTGCACGGGCACCGGTACGAGGACGCCGCCCGGGAGTTCGCGGACGACCTCCTGACCAGGTGCGGCGACGGCCTGCCCAGCGCGGTGGTCCTGGACATCGGACTGCTCACCGCGCCCGAGCACGGCACCGCCGGTCAATGGGCGGTGGTGGAGGCGAACATGGCCTGGTTCAGCAACTGCTACGCCGCCGACTCCGACCGGGTCCTGGACGTCGTCCTGCGCTCGGCCGGTCCCCGGACGCGACTGGCCGAGCGGGACCGCAGGTTCTGCCGGACCGGCTGAAACGACCTCGGGTGGGGGGACTCAGGGACGGCGGCCCAGCGGGCTCCGGGCGAGTGAGGCGAGCAGCTGGCCCGGGTCGTCGTATACGGTGTCCGCGCCCGCCTTCTCGAGGTCCTCGCGGGGAATCCCGCCGCAGAGCAGCCCCACGCAGGTGACCCCGGCCCGGCTACCCGCCTGCATGTCCCACACGGTGTCGCCGACGAACACCGATCCCTCCGGCCCCGCGCCCGCCAGCTCCAGCGCCTGCTCGACCGGCTCGGGGGCGGGCTTGCCCTCGGTGACGTCGTCGGCGCTCGCCATGCCGGAGATCGCGTCGTCGGCGTCGAGCGCGGTCCGTAGCGCGGACAGCTCCTGGCCGCCCGCCGACGTGGCCAGGACGACCTTCCAGCCGTCGTCCGCCAGGCGCCGCAGCAGCCGCCCGGCCTCCGGGAGAGCCGTCAGGCGCCCGAAGTACTGGCCGTAGAGGGTCTTGTGGGCGGCACCCAGCGCCTCCGCCTCCTCGCGGGCCCTGTCCATGCCCAGCAGATGGGCCACGAGGTCACGCGAACCGAGACCGATGGCCCGGTGGATCGCCTGCGTCGGCACGTCGTGCCCAGCCTGCCGCAGCGCCTCCCACCACGCCGTGACATGCAGGTAGTTGGTGTCCACGAGAGTGCCGTCCACGTCGAACACGGCCGCGCGAGCGGCGCCTTGGTCATCGGTGGGGGGCATGGAACGCACCTCGTCTCCTCGTGTCCGCATTCCCTGCCGGGTACCCGTTTTCCCCCGGGTGAACGGTGCGGCCGCTCAGCTCTTCAGGAACATGGCCAACCCCGCGACCAGGCGCTCCACGTCCTCCGCGTCGCTGTAGGGCGACAGCCCCACACGCAGACCGCCGGTGTCACCGAGGCTCAAGTGCCGGGAGGCTTCGAGGGCGTAGAAGGAGCCTGCCGGGGCGTGGACGCCGAGCGTGCCGAGGAAGTGGTACGCGTCCACGGCGGGGCGGTCCCGGAAGGTGAGCAGGAGGGTGGGGGTCCGGTCCGCCGCCCGTGCGTACGCCGTCACTCCGTCCAGGGCGTACAGGCCGTCCTCCGCGGTCTCCCGCAGGGCGTTCTCGTGGGTCTCGATCGCCGCGTAGGCCGCCCGGAGCCGGTCCCGCCTGCCGCCCTCCCGGCTCGGGGCGAGGTCCGCGAGGAAGTCCACGGCCGCGATGGTCCCGGCCAGCGCCTCGTACGGCAGGGTGCCCAGCTCGAAGCGCTCGGGGACCGCGTCGCTGGACGGGGCCAGCTTGTCCGGGCGCAGGGTGGCCAGGAGCGCGGGGTCGGCCGCGAGCACACCGTGGTGGGGGCCGAAGAACTTGTACGGGGAGCAGACCACGAAGTCGGCACCGAGGTCACGCACATCGACGCGGGCGTGCGCGGCGAGGTGGACGGCGTCGACATGGAGCAGCGCCCCCGCCGCGTGCACGAGGGACGCGATGGCCGGGACGTCGGGCCGGGTCCCGATCAGGTTGGACGCGCCGGTCACGGCGACCAGTCGCGTGCGCGGGGAGAGCAGCGCGCCGACGGCCTCCGGGGGCAGCTCACCCGTGGCCGGGTCGAACTCCGCCCAGCGGACGACCGCGCCGACCCGTTCCGCGGCCTGGACCCACGGCCGGATGTTCGCGTCGTGGTCGAGCCGGGAGACGATCACCTCGTCGCCCGCCGTCCACCCGGCGGCGAGCGTGCGGGCCAGATCGTAGGTCAGCTGGGTCGCGCTGCGGCCGAAGACGATCCCGGCCTGATCGGCGCCCAGCAAGTCGGCCATCGCGTGCCGGAAGTCGCCCACGATCCGCTCGGCGTTGATCTCGCCGGGGGCGACCGTGCCCCGCACCGACAGGGGGCTGCCGAGGGCGCCCGCGATGGCCTCGATGACGGGCGTCGGCGTCTGCGTGCCGCCGGGGCCGTCGAAGTGCGCGATACCGGCGCGGAGGGCGGGGAACTGGGCGCGCAGGGCGTTGACGTCGTAGGTCACGGGAAGGTCCTCGCGTCGTGGGGTCGGGGGCCGCTCCGCCCCGGTGGCCCGGCACGGATGGACCTCGCAGCACGGTAGGCGGTCCGGTGGGATCGTCGCAGAAGGCGGCCACCGCCGACAGACCGCCTGCGGCGGCGACCCGTCGTCGAGTCCGGGGGCTGTCACTGCGGACGTTCGCCCGGGACGTGCGGCTCCCGGTGGTAGACCTTGTTGGCGATCCGCCAGCCGTCTTCCTGGCGGACCAGCAGGAAGACGTCCGTGAACGTGTCCGCGCCGTGCGAGAGCGTCATGGTGGCGGTCGCGACGGTGCCGTGGACGTCGACGGTGTCGATGCGGCGGCTACGGGTCGACTCGTCCGGGGCGGGGTGGCCCGGGAAGAGGGCGCAGTACTCGTCCAGGCGCCAGGAGACGAAGGCGCCGTCCCGGATGCCCTCGATGTGGGCGGTGGGCAGGAACGCGTCGCGGAAGTGGGCGGAGTCGCCGGTGGCGTGTCCGCGCATGTAGGCACGGAGCGGTGCGAGCAGGGAGTCCTCCACGGCGGCGACCGTGGCGGCCGACGCGATGTCGGCCTCGGGAGCGCCGGACAGGCCCGAACTGCCGCGCAGCGGGACTCCCGACGCGGAGGTCAGCAGGGCCATGTCCTTGGCCAGCGCGCCGATCGTGAACTCGGCCGTAGGCGCGTCCGGTTCGCCGAGGAGGAAGGGGCGCTTGCGAGCCACGAGCCCGCCGAGCTGGCCGAGTTCGAGGATGTCCAGCGCCTGAGCGCGGGTCACGCCGAGGGCGTCGGCCTGCCGCAGCGAGTCGCGCAGTGCCAGGACGGCGCCGGTGAGGCCGCTGTTGGCGATCAGCTTGAGCACGGCGGCGGTGGGGGCGTCGGCCACGCGCCGGACGCTGCCCAGGACTTCGAGGACCGGCCGGACCCGGTCGAGTACGTCCTGGTCGGCGGCGGCGAGGACCCGCAGTGCGCCGGAGGCGGCCGCGGGCACCGAGCCGAGCACGGGCGCGTGGACGTAGGACCTGCCGAACCGCCGCGCCAGCGTGGAGGCTTCGGCGGGAGCGATCGTGCTGGTGTTGAGCACGACCGTGTCCGCTCCCAGCGAGTCACTCACGTCGTCCAGGACCTGTCGGCAGGCCGGTCCGTCGAACAGCGACAGGAGGACGAGGTCGGCCCGCGCCACGGCCTTCTTCGGGTCATCGGCCGTCCTGACGGTGCCCGACGCGCGCCCGGAACGGGTCCAGCCGACGACGTCCCCGCCCTCGCCCGCCAGTCGTGTCGCGATGGCGCCGCCCATGCGCCCCAGGCCGAGGACGGCGATCGAATGCGGTGTGATCATGCCCGCCACCCTGGTGCACCACGAGCGGTGCGACAAGCGCAGAGTTCGCACACCGGCCCTGCGACAGTCGCATACCGACAGGCCATACTGCCGCCATGGATCTGAACGTGTGGCGTGCTTTCGTGACGGTGTGCCGGGTCGGGTCCCTGTCGGCGGCGGCGGCCGAACTGAACCACACCCAGTCCGCCGTCTCCCGGCAGATCGCCGGGCTGGAACGGCAGCTCGGCGTGACCCTGATGGAGCGTCATGCGCGGGGCGTGCGCCCGACACCGGCAGGTGAGGTCTTCCGGCGCCACGCCCTGGCGACGCTCACGGAGGCCGACCGTGCGGTTCGCGCGGTACGGGACGTGCGGGACGGGGTGGCCGACCGGCCCCTGGCCATCGGCGCGACGCCCTCACTCGCGGCGGGGATCGTCCCCGAGGCCGTCCGGAACCTGCTGAACCAGGCCGGACCCGTCCGGTGGAGCCTGCTCCCGGCGCTCAGCGCACAGCTGCACAACCGGGTGATCGCCGGTGACCTCGACATCGCCGTGGTCACCGACGCACCACCGGGGCTGGCGGCGGACCCGAGGGTGGAACGCCGGTTCCTCGGGCTGGACGAGATGGTCGCCGTCCTGCCCGCAGGCCATCCCCGGGCCGGGCGCGGTCCCGTACCCGTGCGGGCGCTGGCCGACCAGATCTGGGTCGAGGACAACGAGGGCTCGGCGGCGCTGCTGCGCCAGCACGCCGCCCGCGCCGGTGTCACCGCCCGTATCGACCTCACCGCGGCCGACCTGCCCGGCAAGCTGGCCCTGGTCGCCACGGGTCACGCCATCGCGCTGATACCCGGAGCGCTGACGCGCGCGCTGCGGTCCGATGTCGTCACGGTCGGCCTCGTGGACCCCCCGACCCGGGGCCTCTACACGATCACACCGCGCCGCGAGCCCCACCCCTGGGCGGCCGCTCTCCATGACCAGCTCGTCGCGGCCCAGGTCCCACGACCGAGGTAGCGGCATCTGGGCGACCGGGCCCGCTGTCCGGCCACATCGGCCGACTCGCCCAGCCCGGCTTACGGGCCGGCAGGTGCCCCGTTGAGTCCTCACGTCACCCGGCGGGCGAACTGCGCCGGGGTCGCGGCGTACTGCTTCTTGAAGGCGCGGATGAAGTGGCTGCTGTCGGTGAAGTGCCAGAGCGCGGCGGCCTCGGAGACGCTGAGCCGTGATCCGGGGGCGGTGAGCGCCTCGGCCGCCGCTTCCAGGCGTCGGCGGCGGATGTAGGCGCTGAACGACTCGTCCAGAGTTGCGAAGGCCCGCTGCAACGTGCGTACCGACACGTGCAGTTGACCGGCGATCGTGGTGGGCGACAACTCGGCGTCGGTGAGCCGGGTGTCGGCCAGGTTCCTGGCCGCCTGGGCCAGGGCCGGGGTGAAGATGGGCTCGCGGTCGTCGAAGTGGTCGAGGACCAGCCCTCTGGCGAGTTCGAGCAGGGCGTTGCGGGACGCGTGCGCTCCGGCCGGGCCGAGGCCGCTCACGGTCCGCTGCACCATGCTGGTGTGTGCCATGAGGATCTGCGCGGCGGGCGACGCCGCCGGGCCGGTGCGGGGTTTCCCGGCGACCAGGGACCGCAGGGCGTCGCCGGGGAAGATGAAGATGCGGGTGCCGATCACGGGCGTGGTGTGGAAGTGGTTCTCCGTCACGACGTGGTGCATGAAATAGGTGCCGGACACGACGTCCGCGTCACCGCCCTGATCGTGCGGGTCCCGCAGGGTCACCGCGCCGCGCAGCCCGACGTACAGCCTGACCTGGTCGTGCTCGTGCGTACCCACCGCCCGGGTGCTCACGGGGGAGGAGGCCCAGAGCTCGTTGACGGCGGTGTCCTCCAGGGCCACCGAGCGCATCGTGCCCTGGAAGCCGTCGACCGTGGAGGCGCTGAACTCCGGCAGGGGATACAGGTCGCCCATCCGGTCGTTCCAGGTGTCGATGAACGGCTCCCACGTGCCCCGGCCGGTGCCGGTGGAGTCGGCGTCGACGGCGAACGTGCCCACCTTGCCGACCGGGCCGGGTAAACGCCGCCCGCTCACCATGTGTCCTCCGCCCCGATGAGGATGCCGCGGCGAAGAGGATGTCGCCGCGATCCCATCCCGTGTCGCGAAGGTACACCCCTCGTCCGTACGCCTGTTCCTACGCTGGGCAGGCGCTTCGACCTCCCCGACTATCCCTCGCCCGCGGTCTCCTCGGGTGAAAGAGAGAAGAACCATGAAGGCAGTGCGCTACCACCAGTACGGCGACCCCGACGTCCTGCGTCACGAGGACGTGGAGCAGCCCGTTCCGGGCGCCGGGCAGGTGCTGGTCCGGGTCGCGGCGACGTCGTTCAACCCGGTCGACGCCAACATCCGCGCCGGATTCATGCGGGGGCCGATCCCGGTGACGCTGCCGCACACGCCCGGTATCGACGTCGCGGGCACGGTCGACGCGCTCGGCGAGGGCGTGACCGGCCTCCGGGCGGGGGACCAGGTCATCGGCTTCCTGCCTATGGGGGAGCCCGGCGCCGCCGCCGAGTACGTCCTGGCACCGGCCGAGGCCCTGACCCCGGCGCCCAAGAGCATCGCGCCGGCCGACGCGGCCGCGTTGCCGCTGGTGGGCCTGACCGCGTGGCAGGCGCTCTTCGAGCACGCCGGGCTGACCGCCGGACAGCGTGTACTGATCAACGGCGCGGGCGGCGCGGTCGGCGGCTACGCCGTGCAACTGGCCAAGCAGGCGGGCGCCTTCGTGATCGCCACGGCAGGTCCGCGCAGTAGCACACGCGTCACGGAGGCGGGCGCGGACGAGGTCATCGACCACACCACCACCGATGTCGTCGCGGCGGTGAGCGGGCCGGTTAACGTCGTCCTCAATCTCGCGCCGGTCGAACCGGCACAACTGGCCGCACTCCTCGGTGTCATCCGCCCCGGTGGTGTTCTGGTCAACACCACCGTGTGGATGCCCGCGCCGAGTGACGAGGAGCGTGACGTGCGCGGCATCGACCTGTTCGTGCGCAGTGACGCGGAGCAGCTGGCGCACCTGGTGGAGCTGGTCGACGGCGCCGGGCTGCGCGTCGAGGTCGCGCGGCGGGTGCCGCTGGCCGAGCTGCCCGCGCTGCACGCCGACGCCGCCGCGGGCACGCTGCCCAACGGCAAGATCGTCGTCACGCCAGTCTGACCGATCGGTGAAGGAGAGGACCACGATGATCCCCGACGACGATCCGGCGCGCTCGCTGACCGTGGCGCACCCCGACGACCCCGGCACGACGTACGTCTCCCTGGTGGGCAACACCTACGGCATGCTGGTCACCGGCGAGCAGACCGACGGCCGCTACTGCCTGATCGAGATGCACGTCCCCGACGGCGGAGGCCCGCCGCCGCACCGGCACGACTTCGAGGAGATGTTCACGATCCTGGAGGGCGAGCTCGAGTTCACCTTCCGCGGCGAGAAGCACACCGTACGGGCCGGGTCCACGATCAACATCCCGGCCAACGCTCCGCACAACTTCCGCAATGTGTCCGGTGCTTCGGCCCGGATGCTGTGCATGTGCACCCCGGCCGGGCAGGACGAGTACTTCCTGCGCATCGGTGACGTCGTCGCGGGCAAGGACGCGCCGCCCCCGCCGCTGTCGGAGGACGAGCGCGCCGAACGCCGCCTCCTCGCCGCCGAGTTGGCCTCGACCTATCGGAGCGAGTTCCTGTAACTCGGCGGGCGGGACCGGCCCTTGGATGCCGGTGCCCGGGCTCGGGCGCGTCGCGTCCAGTCCTGGTCCAGGCGGTCGGCCAGACCGGCGGCGGTGCAGGCCGCTTCCGCGCTGTCCAGCACGAGCAGCCCGCCGTCGAACAGCGCGGGGAAGCGAGGCGCACCGGCGAACAGGATGGCGGTGTCCACCAGGGCGAAGCGCTCGGCGATCTCCCTGACCGTGTCGAGGGAGGCGTTGTCCCCGCTGACGTAGACCGTGGGCAGCCCCCAGACGTCGAAGCCGTCCCCGCCGCGCCCGGAACTACCCCGTCGGCGGCGGCTGCTCCGGCCTCGAACTCGAAGCGATCTGACGGGTGGCCCCCCGCGGACCCGGTCGTCAGGCCGCTGGGTCCAGGGCGACCTTTCCGACGGTGCGGCGGGCGCGCAGGTCCTCCTGGGCCCGGGCCGCCTCGGTGAGCGGGTAGACGGTGACGGGGGGAACCCGGAGGTCGCCGGAACGGACCGCCGCGAACAGGTCGTCCGCCGCCTCGGTCAGCAGCTCGCGCTTGCCGTAGAGGAGCGGGAGCCAGAAGCCCTGGACGCCCTTCCCGGTGGACATCAGCTCACGGGTGTCGACGGGCGTCTCCATGGACTCGGCGCCGCCGTACACGGCCATGCGCCCCAAGGGGGCGAGCGCGTCCATCGTGGCGCGGAAGGTGTCCCCGCCGGTCATCTCCAGCGCGGCCTGAGCGCCACCCCCGGCCGCCGCCGCGAGATCGTCGGCGAGGGTGTCGGACCTGCTGTCCACGACGGCGTCGGCCCCGAGTCCGGCCACGAACGCCCGCTTCTCCGGCGTACCGGCCATCGCCACCACGCGGACCCCCGCACGCTTGGCGAGCTGGACGGCGAGCGAGCCGACACCGCCCGCGGCCGCGGGGACGATCACGGTCTCCCCGGACCGCACCCGCAGCACCGTGTGCAGCAGGTGCCAGGCGCTCTGGCCCTGCAGGGTGAGCGCCAGCGCGGTGTCGTCGTCGATGTCGTCCGGGACGGGGAACGTGGTGGCGACCCGCGCCGTGGAGACCTGCGCGTAGCCACCGCCGCGCATCAACGCGGCCACGCGCTCCCCCTCCGAGCGGCCGACCACCTCGTTCCCCGGAACGAAGGGCAACGGCACCCCGGTGAGGTAGTCGTCCTCGCGGACCAGCAGATCCGCGAAGTTGACCCCGGAGCGGGTCACCTCGATCCGCCGCTGCTCCGGCTCGACGCCGGGCACCGGGATGTCCCGTACCTTCAGGACCTCGGGGCCGCCGTACTGGTCCATCACGACTGCTCGCACGGGACGCCTCCGCGGTAGGGGGTGAAAGGTCTCGTCATCGACGCGCGTTCCGCTGTCCATCCTGGACAGTCGGCGGAGCCGGCGCGACTCGGCACCGAGTACATCGAAGCAGTCGGCTTTCGATGACAGGATGTCCGGCGGGGAAGCCGATTCACGAGGTCACGGGGGTCACGGGTGGTGCGGACAGTCCTTGAGGCGCTGGACGATGTGCCGTGGGAGAAGCTGGAGTCGACGCTCGGGCACCATCCGGCCGAGGAGATGGGACGAGCGCTGCGTCGCCTGGCGCGCAAGGGCGCCTCGGCGACCGAGGAAGACTGCTATCCGTTGTTCGACTGCTACGCGCCGGGCACCGGCCGCATAGCCTCCGTCGTAACCGCCGCGCTGCCGTTCATCATTGCACTCGCCCAGGATGCGGACATGGGTGCCCGGACCACGCTCGTCCAGCTGCTGGCGAGTCTGTCCAGGACGGCGGCCGAAGCGGACCCCGCCCTGGTGGACGCGGGATGGCGTGACGCATGGCGGGCTCAACACCCCACGATCCAGGCCCTGCTCGCGGACCCCCGGCCCGACGTGCGGAGAGAAGCCCTGCCGCTCGCAGAGGGGGTCGGCGTGCTGCTGGAACGGTGGCACACGGAGACGGACCCGACGGTACGGCTGCCGCTGCTGCTCGCCCTGGGGACCGCCGCGGCCCGCTCCGCCCGAGCCGAACCGGTGGACCGGGTACGGACGGTGGTGGCGGAGGTGCTGCGTACGGACGGTCCCGTCATGCGGATCGCGGCCGTGCACGCCTGGGCCGCATTCGATTCCCGGGCGTCGGTCCGTGAGCTGGATCGACTGGTGGAGGTTCTCTCCGACCCGGCCGTGCGCCCACAGTTCGAGGCGATCTGGTACATACCGGATGTCGAAAGTGCCTTCACCCGCGAGGACGTCATCTCCTGGACGGCTTACCTGTTCGAGAACGCGCCGCGGACGGCGCTCGACTTCGTCGTCCGGCTCATCGACACGGCCCGCCGGAACGGGGACACCCTGCTGTGCCGCGCCGCGCTGGACGAGGCATGGCGGCTGTCGGTGGACCGGCCGTTCGCGGCGTCGTCGCTGTTGCCGCTCGCGGGCGCGCTGCTCGCCGACCCGGACGACGGCGTACGGTACCGGGCGGCTCACCTGCTGGCCGTGCTGGGGTCGCGGGCGGCGCCGTACGCCGACGAGTTGGCCGCCCTCCTCGACGACCCGGGCGAGGCCGATGTCCTCGAGGGCACCGTGGGCGACCACGCCCGCTGGGCGCTGACCCGCATCGGCGACGTGCGCGCCCTGCCGGGGCTGGTCGAGCGGCTGTACGCGCCGTACCGGGGCGCGGGCGCCCGCGGGTACGTCTTGGGCGACCCGCACCTGCCGGAGGTCGAGGACGTCCTGATCCCGCTGGGGGCGCACGCGGAGGCGCTACTGCCCGGGGTGCGGGAGCTGCTCCGGGAGGACGGCTCGGGCTCCCCGGTGACCTGCCGCTTCCTGAAGGTCCTCACGGCGTGGGGCCCGGCCGCGGCGCCCGCGCTGCCGGAGGTGGTGGCTCTGCTGGGCGACGCCCGGTACGCGTTCCACGCGATCGACGCGCTGGCGGCGATGGGGCCTGCCGCGAAGTCGACCGAGCCCGCCGTACGCGGCTGCGCGGTCCCCGACTTCTCGGGCAACCACCTCAGAGTGGCCTGGGCGGCCTGGCGCCTGGGCGGCGACCGTGACTCGGCGCTGCGGCTCATCGGCGAGACGGTACTGACCGAGGACGAACCGCTGCACGTCGCCCTCGGCCTACTGGGTGACTTCGGAACGGCGGCCGCACGCTACGCGGACCGGGTGCGGCATGTCATGGAGCACGGTGACAACCGGCTGCGGCTGGACGCGGCGGTCGCACTGTGGTCGATGACCGGCGAACCGGAGCCGACCGTCTCCGTCCTGGAGGAGTACCTCCTTCCCGTCGCCGGTGGCGGGGACGCCTACGGCCCGTTCCTCGACGCCCTGCGCGCCCTCGCCCGGATCGGCACCGTCTCCCCGGCGGCCCGGGCAACCCTGCGCACGCTCCGGAGCTCCGACCGACGGCTCTCGGAGTACGGGGACTACCGGGCCTTCCTGCAACACGAGGAGATCTCGTCCGCGATCGACGAGGTGCTCGCGTTGCCGTGACGACGGGGTCGATCCGGCATGGCCGATTGTGTCCCTGGCCGACACAGCGTCCGGGAGATCCTGGACGCCCTCGTCCTCGTCTCCGCAGGAGGAAAACCGGTGTCATACCCGCGACCGCTCACCCCCGAGGAGAACCTCGCCGACGCGAAGAAGCGGCTGAGCCTCCCGCGTATCGTCGTGATCTGCGGCTCCACCCGTTTCATGGCCGAGATGACCGAGGCCGATCTGCGGGAGACCAGCGCCGGGAACATCGTCGTCAAGCCGGGGTGCGACCTGAAGTCGCCGCACGAACTCTGGGCCGACCCGGCCGAGGCCGAGGCGCTGAAGGTCCGACTCGACGACCTGCACCGGGCGAAGATCCGGCTCGCCGACGAGGTGCTCGTGGTCGGCGACTACATCGGAGACAGCACCCGAGCCGAAATCGCCTACGCCCGGTCGCTGGGCAAGCCCACCCGGTTCACCCACCCCGAGGTCGACCCCGACTCCTGACCCAGCCCTTCAAGCGCTCACCGGTCGCCCACTCGGGGAAGGCTGCTCAGCAGTCCGCGTGAACGCTAATGGGGCTGCTGGTGGCAACTGTGCCGTGCTGCCCGCAGCGAGCGCCCGTGCGCCCCGCCACGCCCCCTCCCGCAGCCTCGGAGGGCCGCCGCACCGTCGACCCCATGGCAGACACCACGGAAGCGTGCACGGGACGCGGAGACGGCACCGACTGCCCCAACGGGGAGACCGAACTCGTGGACGGCGTCCGGTGCGAGGAGTGCCGACATCACTGGGAGCTGGACGAGACCGACCGCGGCCGTCGTCGACAAGCGGACGAGGGAGCGACCTGGCCGATCGGAGACCCTCGGGAGGCCGGACCGGGCACCGCGGCGTGAGCGTTCACGGCGTCTGCCGCCGATCAGTGTCCCCGGGACGGGGCGTTTCGGCAACGGCTACGACGGGTCGGAGCCCGAGTCCGGGGCGTGCAGGATGCCGCCGTCGGCCTCGTCACCGAGGGCGTGGTCGAGGAACTCGGCGTGCTCGACGCAGCAGTGGCGCAGGGGGCGCCAGCGGGGGAGGTAGTCGGGGTGGTCGGCGAAGCGCCGGGCGGTGTTGATGAGCCGGTTCCAGTCGATTCCCAGGCTCTGACGCAGGCTCTGCACGAGACCTGGACGGTTGATGTTTCCCTCCAGGAGCTCGATCTCCCACGAGACCAGTGCGTCGCTGAGGTCGCGGCAGGCCGCGTCCACGGTCTCGGCGAGGTGTCCGGCGGCCCAGTGGGCATCGCTGCCCACCGGCTGGGCCAGCGTGATCTCATCCAGGCGCGCGGCGAGGAAGTCCCGGAGCGGGCGAACGTCAGACCTGCGGAGGTCGTCGGAGAATTCCAGAATGCCGGCCGGGGCGAGGAGGTCCTCGCCGTCAAGGGCTGCTGGGTAGGTCATGCGTGTGTCACTTCCCTCTGCCCGTCCACGGGTAACCCATCGTCGTACCCAGCATTCCACCTCAGGCGGAAGG
The DNA here is from genome assembly GCF_044747085.1 of Streptomyces sp. NPDC090119. NCBI lineage: Bacteria > Bacillati > Actinomycetota > Actinomycetes > Kitasatosporales > Streptomycetaceae > Streptomyces > Streptomyces sp. NPDC090119. The sequence continues at coordinate 1,304,283 of NZ_JBIVDK010000001.1, forward strand.
GACTGAGGACTGTTCCGAAACCCGTGCGCCGAGGGTCAGGCGGTGTCCGGGGCGACGCCGATGGCACCGGCCGAGCGAAGGGAACGCCCGAGGTTCCCGGTGAGGATGCGAGGGTGACGCCGCCACCACCACAGGCCGTATCGGGGAAGCCCGTGGAACTGGTCGAGCGCCATGCCGTCGTCGTCGATGGTCGCGGCCTTGTACCGGTCGTCAAGGGCTTTGATCTGCGGGGTCCAGAGCTGGACGATGTGTTCGTCCAGCAGGAGCCATGCCTCGTGCAGCCAGTTTCGGCAGTAGAGGTCGTTGGTGTACTCGTCGACATGGTCGCCGTAGCCGCGCTCGACGGCGCTCACCAGGGCGGCCCACGCGTTCACCCTTTCAGCGACCCTGAACTCCGTGCGCCAGCCGCGCTGGTGCAACAGCTCTCCCACCTGGTTCTCGGTAGCCACGGGGGTGAGGATCTCACGCCGAAATCCCTCCAGGGGACCGCGGGGACGGCAGGTGTCCTGAGGGGGCGGGGATCAGTCGTGCGCCGGAGCCCCGCAGGGATCGACACCCGATCCCCGCACGCGCCCCATGTTGATCCACCAGACGTTCTCGACCTTCTGGAGCCTGACTTTCTGTTCGTCCTGCGTGCCGTCGTAGATGAGCAAGGCGTGCGTCCGGCTCGGGGTGTCCGCCGCGTAGACGCGGACGAACACCCGCCCGAGTTCGGCGGCTTCGCCGTACTTGGACACCCAGTGGTCGGCGACGCATCGCGTGTCCAGGTTCCCGGGCCGCGCCAGCTTCTCGATGCCCTTCGCGTCTTTCGCCACGAGTTTTTGCACGTACGCGCGCATCACCGTCTCGGCGTCGGATCTCTCGGGCTCGTCCCCGGCCACCTGCACATCGACGGCCGGTGACGCCGCGACCCCGTAAGGGAGGTCCGGACCCCGGAGGGCGAAGAAGGCGACGGTGGCCAGAACGGCCGCGCACAGCACACCCGTGAGTGCCGGTTTCCGTGTCCGGGTCAGGACCATTCGGGCCTCGCACGCATGATCACGAAGTTGTCGGCATCGCTGAGGACCTCGCGCAGACATCCGTCTTCGGCCTGCGGTCGAGGTGCGGCCGGTTTCGTCGAGTGGCATACGTGCTCGTCCCTCCGCACGGCTCCATCGAGGGAGCGACTGCTTCTTGATCAAGAAGCTGGATGTGAGGGATCTTGCATGATTCTGTACGTGTCCTGTCAAGATCACCTGTGTGCCGACCTGCGTCAGGTCCGAGCCCGACCGGCCGCCCGTCGGCCGCGTCCGTGGCGACGTGGCGGGCGCTCAGTGGGTCAGGTCGTCCCAGGTGGCGCGGCCGACCAGGGCGCGGAGCGCGCGAGCGGCGGTCTGGCGGGTGGCGGCGGTCAGGTCGGGGAGGAAGTGCTTCAGGTCGCGGTAGGACTGCTGCCGGAAGGAGGTGTAGAGGCCGCCGCACACCGCGAAGGGCAGCGCCGTGAACAGGGCGGCCCCGAGACCGGCGAGCAGCGCCACGCCGACTGCGGGCAGCACGGTGCCCGCCGCCAGGAGCAGCGTCCGCGTCGCCGGACCGCCCGCCAGCGGCAGCAGCGCGGCAACCGGTGCCGAGGCGGCCAGAACCCACACTCCGGCGGCATCGTCCGGGGTGAGGCCGGTCAGGCACAGGGCGAGCGGGGCGGCGGCCGCGACGGTGGCCCAGTACGCCAGGTTCCACGGCGCTGCCGGGGCGCATCGGCCGCGTAGTACGGGGACCTCCCCGCAGCTCGCGTGGGCCGGTTGCCCGGCGGGCGGCGGCCCGGGCATCAGGGTGACGCCCCGCACGTGCCGCAGGAGGAGCAGCAGGTGCGGCTTGGCACGCAGCACGGGCGAGGCGTACCAGCGGCCCGGGCGCGGCGCGTCGCAGTACGCGCTCGCTTCCAGGACCCAGGTGAGCAGGACGAACATCACGCCCAGGCCGTAGGCGTACAGGGCACCCGTCCACACCAGCGGGTCGCCGACCGGCAGCCCGGCGGCGTGCGCGCCCACCGCGTAGCGCAGGGCGTACCCGGTGCCCACCAGGAGCCACAGGCCCAGGGCGGCGGCACGGTGTGCGCCGCCCGGGCGGGCCTCGGCGGTGCGCAGGTACTCGTAGAGCATCCCGGCCACGACGATGACGGCGGTCGCCGCGAGGAGGCCGCGGGTCAGCCCGGTGGCGGCGGCGACGCCGAAGGCCGTGACGAGGCGCAACGCGGCGACCAGCGCGCTGCACACCACGACAAGACGCCGTGCCGCCGGGTCGGCGGGGTGGGGCAGACGCATGCGCGCGGCGGCCTCGGGATGGGAGGCGTCCTCGGCGTAGCCGCGGATGTCGTTGACCTGGTAGCGGGCGGCATAGACCAGGTACTCGACGAGGAGCATCGTCAGGAGCAGCCGTCCCCACTGGGGCGTGAGGTCGCGGGCGAGGACGACGACGGTGAACGCCAGGGGAATCAGCAGCCATTTGACCCAGTCCTCGGGACGGGGCAGGACGAGGTAGGAGAGCAGGCCGCGTCGGCGAGGGCCACGTGGCGGGCTCCCGGCGAGGAGGCCGGTGCCCTGCCGGACGGCGAGCTGTTCGGCCAGGCGCAGGAAGGTCGAGCGGCCCCCGATGGTGGCGGCGGCGACATCGGCGACGAGGAGCAGGAAGGCCCAGCCGTAGCCGATGGCCATGACGAGCCCGGTGCGGCCGCCCAGGCTCACCGCGATGAAGGCCGTCAGACCGGAGAAGACCGACAGGGTGATGAGCAGGACCAGGATGCTGAGAATCCGGTACCGGGAGCGGCCGCGGCGCATCGTGGACGCCTCGGCGATCAGCGCGGCGTACGAGGGGGAGCTGAGGCCGACACCCGTCAGCTCACCGAGGGGGACGGCGGCCACCCGGCGCAGCTCCGCCTCCACGGCCCGCAGATAGTAGCTGCGCAACGTGGCGACCAGGCCCAGAAGTTGCAGCAGCGCCAGGGCGGCGAAGGGGATGGCGGGCGCGATGGCCAGGAACAGGGCGGGCGCCTCGGTGCAGTTCTTCGCCCGGTGGTTGAGCTGGCAGGTCTGGGTGAGCACGGTGGCCAGGGCCGCCAGGAGCGCGACGACGATCCCGGCGACCGCCGCCTGGATGGTGGCGAAGGTGCGCTCGTCCTCCCGCGCCATCTCGTAGTCCGTCTTGAGGACCTCGAACTCGCGGTCCGAGATACCCGCGGCACCCCCCATGCCCACCCCGCCCCCACGCCCGCACGGACGGCACCCGTGCTGTCGGTCCGGTCAATCTATCTCGCCGGGCGGTGGCCACGTGCGCGGTGGTGGCTGGACAGCGCACCCCCGCGCCGCTATGGCAGCCTGGGGCGACGTCAGAAATGACGCCGCATCAAATGGTCGGGGTGTCGTCAATCACCGGACGGTGAATCTCGACGACCGGCTTCCATCCCGCGGTGAACTCGATGAAGTCCGCACGGGTGGGGTAGGTGTCGATCGCGCGACGGTCACGCTTGGGGGTGTCGCCCCCCTTGCGGCCCCGGGGAACCTGCTCCTCGAAGATGTCGACCTTGACGTCGGGAACCTCCTTGAGGCCCTGGCGCCAGATCTGCACGACGTCGGCGCCGAACGCCTGCCGGGCCGCGGCGTAGAGGGCCGAGAGGGCGCCCTTGTCCCCACTGGGAACGAAGAGTGCCAGATCCAGTACGACACCGGCGGACTGGAGGACCTCGATGGTCGCCGAGCCGTTCTCGTCGGCCAGGAAGATTCCGGCTTCGTTCTCGTCGTCGGGGAGGCAGGAAACCTCCTCCTGGAATATGGTCCTCGCCGTTATCGAGCCACCCTCGAAATGCTCACCGGACTTGGTAAGAAAAGCAGGGACATAGCAGCCGGGAAGCTTGAGTTCCGCCGTGTCGGCGGAAACGAAGAGCTTGTCCTTCACATCGAGCTTCGTCACCTCTTCCAATGAGAGGCGGCGAGCGGCGATCTTCTCCGTGTTCACGATTTCCCTTTCAGGTTGCGCTATCCCTCAGAACAAGGACGCTACCACGAAACCTTGAGGTCAACTGCCCGCTAATCGTTGGGTAAATGGCCTCCAGCGACCTGCACGGAAGGATGCCGGAGCGAGTCCCGACGGTTGCGTTTCGGTGCGTTGGGTGACGCGGAGGAACCAAAAGAGAGTTTTCGGTACACAATAGGCACGGACGCCCGCGACACCCTCCGCTCGCGGGGGATCAGGAAGGAGCCGGAGGGAATCCGAAGTCGGCCTCCCGTCCAGACACTGCCAACACACCGCGGCGGACCGCACCATCGACTACTTCGGCTCGCATCGGGCATGGGACGGGACCCGATCGTCTGCTGACAGGGAAGGACCTTCGTGGATCACCTCTTCTTGGCCTCCGAGGGTGACGGCAGCTTCTGGCCCACCGGGGTAATCATGATCATCGTCATTGTCGTGATCAGTTCCGTCTCCTGGACGATGTACGAGCGCAGGGTCAAGAAGGGCAAGAGATAGCCACCGCGACGGCTGTCGGGGACCCCGACAGCCTTGCCGACGAACCTTCGTGGGGTCGATGTCGCCGCTCGCGGTGAACCTGGTCATCCTGGATGACGGGTCGAGGTGATCACGACGGATGTGTAGGGCATCGTGGCGTGGCCGCCGAGCAGGTCGATCCGGACATCTGCTGTTCGCCGACCGGACAGGCCCCCCACCGCAGATCGCCTCGGTCCGCAGGATGGTGACCGCTGTCATCGCCGGTGCCTTGCGACCACTTCGGTCGTGACCGAAGAGCCCCGGTCTCGGGTCGCGCGGTGGCGGGCGATGGTCCTGGTCAGCTCCTACTCGTCGGCAGCCGCACCGATCAGTGGGCTTCGGTGCGTTTTTCGAGGCGGGTGCCGTGTCGGCGGGTGACCGACATCAGGTCGCTGGGGGCGTCCAGTTCCAGGCGGTGCCAGCGGCCGCGGGGGATGATGACTGCGGCGCCTGCCCGCAGTCGCACCATGTCCTCGGTCGCGCCGGTCGCGTCGGGGCGGAAGTAGAGGCGGATGCCGCCGGTCAGGCAGCACACCGCCTCCTCGGCCTCCGGGTGCATCTCCCAGTGGTCGGCGTGCACGTCGGCGTCGGTCTCGACGTGGAACGTGGCGATCTGCCAGGTGCCCGAGTCGCCGCTCGTCATCTGCCGTTCGACGGCTCGGACTTCGCCGTCGGGGTGGAAACGCAGTGCCGAGGCGAACAGGTCGACGGCGGTGGTCGTCATGACGGAGTTCCTTCCAGCTGGTTCTCTGCCGGATCGGTGGATCGCGGGACGGAGATGGTGGCTCGGCGGCGCGGCAGTACGCCGATGGCCACGACCGCCGCGAGCACGAACATGGCGGCGGCGATGGCCAGGCCCAGGGCGTAGCCGTCGTTGAGCGCGGCGGGGGTGGCGGTCGCGCCGGAGTGGCGCGCGGCGATGGTGGCCAGGGCGGCCAGGCCGATGCAGCCACCGAGTTGGCGGGAGCTGTTCATGAGACCACCGGCCATGCCGGCCTCATGTGGAGCTACGCCGGTGGTGGCGGCAGCGGCAACCGGAGCCAGGACCAGTCCGGTGCCGAAGCTGGTGACGAGGGACGGCCCGAGCACGTCGGCGACGAAGCCGCCGTCGGGGCTGATGAGGGCGAACCAGCCCAGGCCCGCGGCGGCCAGCAGGGCGCCGGGAACCAAGGACGCGCGGGGGGTCCGGGACGCGGTGACACGGGTGGCGACCACGGTTCCCGCGACCAGCCCCAGGGAGAAGGGCAGGAAAGCGGTGCCGGTCGCCGCCGCGCTCATACCCAGGACCTGCTGCATGTACAGGGACACGAAGTAGAACGCCGCGAACTGCCCGGCGGCGGCCAGGAACACCAGTACGTTCGCGCCCGCGACCCAGCGGCCGCGCAGCAGACCGAGGCGCAGCAGCGGTGCGGCGACCCTCGCCTCGGCGAAGGCGAAGACGCCCAGCAGCACGGCCGCGGCGGCGAGCGTCGCGCACGTGGTGGGGGAGCCCCAGCCCAGGGTGTCGGTCCGGACGACACCGAGCACCAGCAGCCCGACTCCGGCTGTCGCCAGGACGGCGCCCAGTGCGTCCAGCCTCTCCCGCCGGGCGGGTTCGGGTGATGCTCCGGCGGACACCCCCGCGGGGAGGAAGACGAGCGCCGCCGCGACGATGGGCAGGTTGATCAGCATGACCCAGCGCCAGCTCGCGTACTCGGTCAGCAGTCCACCTGCCAGTACGCCCAGCGCGCCGCCTGCGGCGTTCACCGCGCTCCACACCCCCAACGCCCGTACCCGCTGCGGGCCTTCGGTGAAGGTGGTGGTGAGCATCGCGAGCGCGGCCGGTGCCACCGCGGCGGCGCCCAGGCCCTGACCGGCGCGTGCGGCGATCAGTTGCCAGGGCTCCTGGGCCAGGCCGCCCACCAGGGAGCACAGCCCGAAGACGCTCAGCCCCAGCACGAACATCCGCCGTCGGCCGTACAGGTCGCAAGCGCGTCCCCCCAGCAGCAGGAACCCGCCGAACGTGAGCGCGTACACGTGCACGACCCATGACAGGTCGAGCGGCGCGAATCCCAGCGCCGTGCGGATCGCGGGTAACGCGACGTTGACCACGGACATGTCCAGGGCGACGACGAACTGGGCGACGGCTGCTGCCGCCAGCACCACTCCGGGCCGCCCGCGAGAGTTTCTATACATGTAAGAAAACATAGCGCCGGGGTTCGCCGTTGTCGACGGCTGGGGAATGATGGGCGGCATGCCGCAACCGTCCGTACCGCGTAAGACCCCGGGTCGGCCTGCCCGTATCTCTCGCGAGGAGATCATCGAGACAGCCCGCCGGATCGTGGACGAGGGAGGCGTGGCCCGGCTGACCATGCGCCGACTGGCCACGGAGGTCGGCAGCACACCGATGGCGCTGTACCACCACGTCCGCGACAAGGAGGAACTGCTCGTCCTCCTGCTGGACGACTACGCCGCCCGGACCCTGCGCCGCCCGGAACTGCCCGCCCAGCCCCGCGAGCGGATCATCGTTGCCGCCACCGCCGTCCGCGAGGCGCTCGCCGCCTGCCCCTGGATCGTGGAGGTGCTGACCGCCGACGACCTGCTGTCCACGAGCGCGCTGTGGTTCGTCGAGCAGATCGTCGACGGCCTGGTCGAATGCGGCCTCTCCCTCGACCGGGCCGTGCACGGCTACCGGGCGATCTGGTACTACACCGCCGGAGAGATCGTGGTCAGGGCATCGGCGGCCCGACGGCGCGCGGACGACGACCGTGCGACCTACCGGGAGCAGGTCTTCGCCGATCTCGACCCGAGCGAGCTGCCCCGCCTGACACAGGCCGCGGACCGCTGGGCTCCGCTGACCGCCGAGGACACCTATCGGGACGGGCTCCAGTCCCTGGTGGACGGCCTGCTCGTCAGCCGCTGACCGGGGCTTCGAGGCGTATAGGGTCGTGTCCATGACGAGGACCACTCCCACCCGGCCGCTCGATGTCGAGGCGCTCTTCCCGGAGTTGGTCACCTTTCGGGGAACGACGACTCGGCTCCATCCGCGGCCGGGCAGGCCAGACCCTTCCGCCAGTTCCGTGGGCGGTCCTCTGCTGTGGCCGGCGGACGAGCCCTGGCCGGTGTGCGGCGAGGCACACACCCGCGGGCGTGGTCGACGCCCGGCCGACATCCACCGCCATCGGCAGGTTCTGTCTGCCGCATGGGCCCGCGAGCAGGCTCCCGGCCCGACGGATGAGGAACGGAAGCTCCTGGACGAGCTGCACCGGGAGCACCGGATTCCCGGGGCGTCCGAGACCGACCCGCTGCCGATGATCGGCCTCGCGCAGCTGTACCGGCGGGATGTGCCGGACCTGCGGGCGGGGCCGTCCGACTGCGATCTGCTCCAAGTGTTCTGGTGTCCCTTAGACGCGCACGGTCCGGGCGGGTACGACCTGGAGTTGCACCTGCGCTGGCGACGGTCGTGGGAGGTCGGCGAGGTGCTGACCGTGCCGCCGCAGCCGCTGGTCGTCGGGTCCGACGGCTTCGTACCCGAGCCCTGTGTGCTGCACCCGGAGCAGGTGGTCACCTACCCGTTCGCCGGCCTGCTGCCGGAGGAACCGCGCGCCCGGATCGACGCCTGGGAGGAAGCCCTGGAAGAGGAAGCCGAGCAGTCGGCGGACGACAGCACGGACGAACCCCTCGGCTACCAGTACGACTTGTCCATCCCGCCGGGCTGGCGCGCGGGCGGCTTCGCCTCCTGGCACGCCACCGACCCCTGCCCCATGGACTGTCCGACCTGCGCGACACCGATGCACCTGCTGCTGACCATCGACAGCTCGGAATGGGACGGCGGCAGCGGCAGCTGGAAACCGCTGGAGGACCATGACCAGCCCACTCACCGTTGTGCCACTCCCACGGAGGTCACCGTGGGCCGCTGGGGTGAGCTCAACATATTCGCCTGTCCTGACGATCCCGAGCATCCGCACCGCTGGAGCATCCAGTAGCGGCAGATCCCGCGTCGGGGCAGCACCAACTTCGTCATACGTCGCCTACCTGTGGAAAGTCCACGGCCGGATCATCCGCATCGGCCGTGAGGCGCTACGCCGCCTGCTCGCCCGCCGAAAAGGGCCTCCGCCGGGGCGGACGCCCCCTTGTCGTCGCAGCTTGAGCAGCCTGCCCCGATGATCCGCGTGGTCACACAATCATGCCGTAGCCGAGCTCCTCGGCCCCGATGCGCCAGAAGGAGTTCTCGTCGGCAACGGCCTCGGCGTCAAGCATCCCGAATCGTTCCAGCAACGCTTCCGTGAGCGCGTCCGCGGCCCGCTCGGCCAGGTCCACGGTCTCGTCCTCGCTCAGACCGTCACCGGGCCCCTCGTATGCAGCGGCCTCACCAGCGGCTTCCTCGTAAGCGCGGTTGAAGGCGACGAACGCCTCGACGCTGGAGTTCACCAGTTGCGGAGCACCGCCCTCCGGCACACACCACAGCGAGCCGTCAGCACGCCGTAGGGCGAGCGCGCTCAGCCCTGGGTCGACCGCGACCAGGGCATACCGCACACCCTCGACCGTGCGTTCGGCAAGAGGGGAGTCCAGCCACACCCCGGGGTACGGGCACCGAGCACATCCGGCCAAGAGCGCGGCGACTTCAGCATCGTTCATGCCGAGAACATAGCCACTCCCTCGCCGACCACGTCACCCGGCCTCAGGTCCGCGCAGAGCCGCGCCGGACCGTTCGCCGCGCAGGAGCAGCACGGAGCAGCCGAGCAGGCCGACAGCGGCGAAACCGAAGCATCCCCACAGGCCGGTGGTTCCGGTTCCGAAGCTGCCGGGTGCCATGCTCTGGAGACCGGTCACCGCCGCGACTCCCAGTGCGCCCCCGGCCTGCTGGGCGGCGGTCAGGGCACCGGACGCGGTGCCCTGGTCGTCCAGTGACGCGGCGGAGCTGGTCAGCATGACCGCGGCTGGGTACGTCAGGGCGATGCCGCCGCCGACCAGGAGGGCGGCCGGCAGCAAGTGTGTCAGGTAGCCGCCGTTCTGCACGGTGGTGTAGAGCAGTTGCCCCAGCGCGATCACGGCGAGTCCGCCGAGCAGCAGCCGGGTGGTGGGACGACGGTCGGCCAGGCGCGCCGCAGGAGTGGAGAGGACGCCCACGGCGAGTCCCTGCGGCAGAAAGGCGAGCCCCGCCGCCATGGCGGAGTAGCCCTGACGGTCCTGCAGATCAAGGGCGACCAGGAACATCGCACCCGTGATCGCCGCGAACGCGCTGCCGAGAGCGACACAGGAAGCGACGACGCGGCGATCGGCCATGAGGGCCGGGGGCAGCAGCGGGACCGGGGACCGGGCCTGGGTCGCGAAGAACGCGGCCGTCGCCACGAGGCCCGTACCGCCGACGACTGCGATCCCGGCCGGTGATCCGGTCCCGAGCCGCCCGATCGTGTACACCACGGCGATCAGGCCGCCGGTGATCAGCAGCGCGGGCGGCCAGGCGATCCGCCTCCGGGCCGTCCCGGAGCGCGTGGTGTCACGGTCGAGGACCCGGGTGCCGAGAGCCACGACCAGCAGGCTCAGCGGCACATACAGGAAGAACGCGGCCCGCCAGCCGAAAGCCTCGGTAAGTACGCCGCCGACGACGACTCCGAGGGAGAAGCCCGCCGCGCCCATCGCGCTGAAGACACCCAGGGCCCGGTTGCGTGCGGCACCCTCCGGGAAGCTCGTGACGATCAACGCCACCGCCGCGGGCGCGGTGACGGCGGCGCCCACGCCCTGCAGTGCCCGGGCGACGGTGAGCAGCACGTCCTCCTGGGCCAGTGACGCGCCGAGTGAGCTCGCGCCGAAGAGAGCCACTCCGGTGAGGAACATGCGCCGTCGGCCCCACCGGTCCGCACACGCGCCGCCGACCAGGAGCAGTCCCGCATAGGTGGCGAGAAAGGCGCCCGCGACCAACTGCAGCTGGTCGGGCCGGAGGTCGAGGCTGCCGCGAATGCCGGCGAGCTGCACGTTGATGCTCGACAGGCTCATCCCCTCGAAGAGGATGGCCGTGCAGAGGACGAGGAGCTTCGTCCAGGCCCGCGTGCCGAAATGGAAGTCGAGCTCGGATGATGTGGGCTCGGATGGTTCCGGACTCATGTCCGCTCGGGCTCCTTGAACGTCTTGGACGGTGGCGACGGGACGGGTCGGCGAGGCGCCGGGACAGGCGCCGATCGGGATCTGGCCAAGTGGTAGGCCGCGCGCAGGTCGTCGCCGTCGTAGCGACTGCGCGCGAGCTTGCGCAGGCTCTCGGTGGCGTTCACCGCGACGGTGTGCTCCAGCGCGCGGAACAGCGGGATGTCCGAGCCGGAATCGCCGTACGCGACACAGGAGTCACGCTCCAGGCCGTGAACGGCGCGGAGGCGGTCCACGGCCTCCACCTTGCCCGCCGGGGTGAGGATTCCCGCCGGGTCCGGCAGGGCGCGCAGCGGCAGCGGGGGAAAGCGGGAGGCGACCACGTCGTCCACCCCGAAGGCCGTGAGTCGCTCGGCGAAGAAATCCGGCGACAGGGTCACCACGGCCGAGCGTTCGCCCCGACGCCGGATGTCCGCCAGTACGTCCCGCAGACCACCTATCCACGGGGCGGCGGCGAACACCTCTGCCGTGACGCGTGGGGTCAGGCCCTGCCAGAGCTGACAGATCCGGGCGGCGAAGGCCGAGGTGTCGACGGTTCCGGCGGCGAAGGACTCCTCCAGCCGTACGAGATCGGTCACACACCCCAGACGGCGGGCGATCTCCAGACTCGCGGTGGTGCCGCTGAGCAGGGTGCCGTCCATGTCGAACACATGCAGTCGGCTCATGGCAGGACCGGCCCGCCGTCCGGCGACGCCGCCGCGTACGGGGTCCAGCCGTCGGGGGCACGCCCACCCGCCCACAAGGCGAGCAGTGCGGCGCTGGCCGGGAACAAGGGCGCGGGCAGGGCCTCCGGGCGGGCCCAGATCCACTCGTCGAACACCTCCGGCTCCAGGACGGCCGGCACCGCGCTCCGCTCCGTCACCTCGGCCACCACACCCGCGGTCACCCGGGTACGGTCGGCGGCGGTGTGCAGGGCGACCGTGAAGACCCGTGCGTGACTCACCTCGTGGATGCCGCTCTCCTCGGCGATCTCGCGCACGGCGGCGGCCTCGAAGGACTCACCCGCCTCGACGTGGCCTCCCGGCAGGCACCAGCTCGCGGACTCCCCCCGCTTGATCCGGTGGCCGAGCAATACGGCGCCGTCGGGCCGGATCACCACGGCGCCGACACCGACAACGGGCGTACGGTGCCCGGAAGAAGCAGCCGTCATCGGGACCCCTCGAGTTCGCGCAGCGCGGAGTCCGCCGCGTAGTGACCGCTGATCATGGCCGCGACGATGCCGCGGAACAGGCCGCACGCGTCACCGGCGACCCAGGCAGGGGTGTCGAGCAGCCTGAGGTCACCGTCCACCTTCGGGTACCAGCCGACGCCCTCGAGCGTGGGGCCGATGAGCTGGGTCCCGTTGTTCCGCAGGTCAGGATATGCCTCCGCGAGGCGGGACAGTCCCCGCAGCATGATCTCGCGAAGTTCCGGGCCGTAGACGCGGTCGAAGGCCGCGAGCTGTTCCGGCTCGTCGTTCACCAGCGCGTCCATGGACAGGACGAAGTACGACTCCTCGTCGCCCATCGCGGCGAGCGCCGGTGCCAACGCCCGTCGGGCCACGGTCTCGTCCAGGATGCGGGTGTTGAAGCCCACGTTGGAGCGCCCCGTGGAAGGGCAGTCGGAGCGCCCGGACACGGTCCACAGGCCCTGGGTCTCGGTGAGCGCAGCCTCGCCGTCCCGGCAGGCGCAGAACGTCCGCCACTCCACGCTGCCGTCACCCTCACGGAAACGCAGTTTGGGGTCGAGCTGCCTCATGTCGCGGAAGAACGCCCGGTCGGCCGGCTGCTCGATCCGGAATCCCACCTCGAGCCGACGGAAGGACCGCTCTTCGGTCAGTTCACGCAGGCCGAGCGGGCCGAACCGGCCACTGGCCAACAGCAGTCGCCGGGCGACCAGTTCCGACTCCTGTCCCTTGGAGTCGCGCAGCGCCAGCCGAAAGTGGTCCGCGTCGCGGTCGTACGCCACGCTCTCGACCTCGAACTCGTCGAGGACGGTCGCATCGGTCGCGGCGACCATGTCGGCGGTCAGCCGCAGTCGCGCCTCCAGGGGCAGGTAGTCCGACGGATACTCCTTGAGGACCCACTCCCCGGCGCCGACCGTGTAAGCGGTCGGGTCGGAGGGAAACGGCGGGGTGTCCAGCCCGTAGGAGCCCAGCAGTTCGCAGGTCCAGGCGTAGGCGTCCCGCAGGTCGGAGGAGCGCGGCAGGGTCCACAGCTCGCTGGCCGACGGAAAGAACGAGAACTTGCCGTCCGAGAAGAGGCCCGCTCCGCCATGGCCGCGCGTCATGTCGGAGGCGGCATAGCGGTCGCGCTCGGTGACGGGCTTCCCGCCGTCGATCAACGCGACCGATATCGACGAGCCGGCGAGTCGCTGGGCGGCGGCGAGGCCGGCGGGGCCGGCGCCGATGACAGCCAGGTCGAAGGTGTTCACAGTTCTCCAATGGCAGGGGCGACAGGGGGGGAGCCGATGGTGCGGGGAACGGCTAGGCGCGTGTCCTTCGGGCGGAGCGGGCCGGGCGGGTCGACGCCAGCACGTCGAGGGCCTTGCGGTCGAGCTTGCCGGAGCCGGTGAGCGGCAGTGCCTCCACGACCTGATAGCGGTCCGGCACCATGTAGCGCGGCAGCACGGTCTGCGCGTGCTCGCGCAGCACACCGGTGGGCTTCTCGGGAGCGCCCTCGGCCTGCACGACGCAGGCGACGAAGAAGGTCGCCCCCGCCGCGGTGGTGATCACGGTGACGGCCGCGTCCTCGACCGTGGGATGGCTGCGGAGCGCGGCCTCGACTTCGCCCAGTTCGATGCGGTAGCCGCGGAGTTTGATCTGCTGGTCGTTGCGGCCGAGGTATTCGAAGGAACCGTCGGCCAGCTTCCGTGCCAGGTCGCCGGTGCGGTAGTAGCGGTCGGGTCCCTGCGGTCCGTCCAGCGTCACGAAGCGTTCCGCGGTGAGCTCGGGTCGGCCCAGATAGCCTTCGGCAACGCCGGTGCCGGCGATGAGCAGTTCACCGCTCTCACCGTCGGGAACCCCCCTGAGGTCCTCGTCACGGATCTCCAGCCGCAGATGGGGCAGTCCGGCCCCGATCGGCGAACGCACCGAGCCATCGAAGTCGGCCTGGGTCAGCACCCGATGCGTGGCGTACACCGTCGTCTCCGTCGGCCCGTACATGTTCACCGCGACCGGTGCGGTGCCGGGGTACGCCTTGAGGAAGCCGTCGACCACGTCCAGGTCCACACTCTCACCGGCGAACACCACGTACCGCAGATCCAGACCGGGGCGGCCGGCCTCCTCGTGGGCCATGGCCAGCGAGCGGAAGACGGACGGTACCTGGCCGAGGACGGTGACCCGCTGCTCGGACAGCAGCCCCAGGAACTCCGCGGGCGACTGGGCGATGCGCAGGGGCACGGTGACCGCGGTGGCGCCCGTGGACATGGACGCCCAGAACTCCCATACGGACACGTCGAAGCTGAAGGAGTGGAAGAGGGCCCAGCGGTCCTCGGTGTCCACGTCGAACAGGGGAAGCGCGCCGCGCAGCAGCGACAGCACATTGGCGTGCGTCACCACACAGCCCTTGGGGTTGCCGGTCGAGCCGGACGTGTAGATCACGTAGGCGGGCTCGGAACCGCTCAACTCCACGACCGGGATGGGAAGCTCGGCGGCTCCGTCGTCGTCCGGGGTCAGGACGGCGACCTCGTCCAGACCACAGGCCGTGGCCCGGTCGGGAGAGCCGACGAGGGTACGCACCCCGGCGTCCTGGACCATGTACCGCAGCCGCTCCTGCGGATACGTCGGGTCGAGCGGCACGTACGCCGCGCCCGCCTTCATCACCGCGAGGATGCCCACCGGGATGTCGGCGGACCGCTCCAGCAGCAGGCCGACCAGGTCACCGCTGCTCACACCGTGTGCGGTCAGCCGGGCGGCGAGGCGGTCGGAGGCGGTGTCGAGTTCCGCGTAGCTGAGGGTGCGGCCGTCGTCGTGAATCGCATCGGCCTCCGGGCGGCCGGCCGCCACCAGCCGGAACAGCTCCGGCAGCGACGTGGCGGCATCGAGGTGCGGTCGGGGGGAGCTGGGCAGGGAGGTGTCGCTCATGCGGGTCTCACAGCTTCTCGAGAACGGGTAATGGCGTGCCGCGGCGGCGATCGGGTCAGGCGGAGCCGTCGGCACGGAGCAGGTCGGCGAAGGTCTTGGCGAGGCCGTGCGCGAAGTCCTCGGGGACCTGCGGCCGTACGGCGTTGAGCACGACGAGCAGGCCGTCACCGGCGGGCCACACCTCGGCCTGGATCTCCGCCGGGATGCCGAGATACGGCAGACGGCGGAACTCGGCTCGCGCCCCGTCGAGGGCCAGACGCGCGGGCGCGTTGTCCTGGTACGCGAACAGGGTCTGGAAGAAGGGCGCACGGGTCGTACGCGGCGGGTTCACCAGCCGGACGATCTCCGGGATGCCCACGTCCTGGCAGGCGAACGCCGCCCGGACCAGCCGTCCGGCCTCGGCCACGGCCGCGTCGCCGCCCGCCGTCACGGTGCCGCCCACACGCACGCAGACCGTGCCGATGTGGCAGCCGACGGCCGACTCGAGGCGGGTGTCGATCCGCTGCGCCACCGGAACCCCGATGCCGAAGTCGTCCTGGCCGGTGAGTTCGGACAGCGCCTGGGCGTAGCGGGCGAGGAGAAGCGGGAAGCGGGTGAGCCCGGCGGCGGCCGCCTGCCGGTCGAGTGCCGCCGTCTCCGCGGCCCCGAGCGGCACTTCGACGCGCAGCACCTCGGGCACCTCGCCTCTCGCGCCCTCCGGTGCTGACGGGTAGCTGAGGTCCGGCACGCCCTGAAGCGCGGCCTTGAGGCGCGTTCGCTGGTCGTCCAGGCCGGCGGAGCGCAGATGCGCTTCCCGCATCGTCCAGGCCTGCTGCGAGGACGGAACGGAGGGGAGGGCGGGCTCGTCACCGGCGCGGCGGGCGTTGTAGGCGACGGCCAGGTCGTCCGCCAGGACCGACTCCGACCAGCCGTCGAAGGCCACGTGGTGCACGGCGTGGCCGAGCACCCAGCCGCCGGTCGCGACCGGCGCGAGGACGGCCCGCCAGAGCAGGCCCGACGTCGGGTCGAGGGGCGCGGCGAGCGCGGTACGGACGGCTGTCAGCGCCTCGGGCACCGACGAGGCGCCCGGCAGCCGCACCAGCTCCGGGGGTTCCGAGGCGCCGGGCAGCACGAACGTGCGTCCGCGGTCCATCGTGTACGTGGAGTGCAGTGCGGGGTGCCGGCCGTGTACGTCGGCCATCGCGCGGCCCATGGCCCGCTCGTCCAGGTCGCCTTCGCCCACCCAGGCACCGAGGCAGTGCCCCGCCAGATCGTCCGGCGCGATCAGGTGCCGGGTGAGGAAGCCCTCCTGGGCGGGAGTGAGCGGCGTGCGGTCGGTGCCGCCCTCCGCGGGGGCGTCCGCCGGGGTGACGTGTTCCACGGTGTGCAGCCAGGCTCCGAGTGCGCCCGGCGTCGGGTGGCGGAACAGCGCGGACACGGGCACCGGGTGCCGCAGCCGGGCCGCCAGCCGGGCACAGACCCGGCCTGCTCCGAGGGAACTACCGCCCAGCGCGGTGAAGTCGTCGTCCGGTGCCACCCCGGTGAGGTCGAGTACCTCGGCGAAGACCTCCGCCACCAGATCGATGTGCGGGTCCCCGGTCGACGCGGCCGACGCCTGTCCGACGCGGGGTGGGCGGGCCGCCAGCGCGGTCACGGCCTTCCGGTCGAGCTTGCCGGAGCCGGTGAGCGGCAGTGTCTCCACCACCTGGTAGCGGTCCGGCACCATGTAGCGCGGCAGCACGGTCCGCGCGTACCGGCGCAGTTCGCCCGCGGTCTCGGCGGGCGCGCCCTCGATGGGCACGACACAGGCGACGAAGAACGTCGCGCCCGCCGCGGTGTCGACCACGGTGACGGCCACGTCACGGACCCACTCATGGGCGCGGAGTGCGGCTTCCACCTCGCCGAGTTCGATCCGGTGACCGCGGAGTTTGACCTGCTGGTCGTTGCGGCCGAGGTATTCGAAGGAACCGTCGGCCAGCTTCCGTGCCAGGTCGCCGGTGCGGTAGTAGCGGTCGGGTCCCTGCGGTCCGTCCAGCGTCACGAAGCGTTCCGCGGTGAGTTCGGGTCGGCCCAGATACCCCGTGGCGACGCCGGTACCGGCGATCAACAGTTCCCCGACCTCGCCGTCGGCGAGAGGCCGCAGATCCTCGTCACGGATCTCCAGCCGCAGATGGGGCAGTCCGGCCCCGATCGGCGAACGCACCGATCCGTCGAAGTCCGCCTGGGTCAGCACCCGATGCGTGGCGTACACCGTGGTCTCCGTCGGCCCGTACATGTTCACCGCCACCGGAGCGCTGCCCGCGTACTTCTGCAGAAAGCCACTGACGACATCCAGATCCACGCTCTCGCCGGCGAACACCACATGACGCAGGGCCAGAGCGGGACGCCCCGCCTCCTCGTAGGCCATCGCCAACGACCGGAAGACCGACGGCACCTGACCCAGCACCGTCACCCGCTGCCCGGCCAGCAGCTCCAGGAACTCGGCAGGAGACTGCGCCACCCGCAACGGCACCGTCACGGCCGTGGCAGCCGAAGCGATACACGCCCACAGCTCCCACACGGACACATCGAAACTGAACGAGTGGAACAACGCCCAGCGGTCGTCCGCGCCCACCTCGAACAGCGGAAGCGCGCCCCGCAGCAGCGACAGCACGTTCCCGTGCGTCACCACACAGCCCTTGGGATTACCCGTCGAACCCGACGTGTAGATCACGTACGCCGACTCGTCCCCGGCCAACTCCACGATGGGAACGGTAAGTTCGGCAGACGTCGCGTCATGCGGGGCCAGTACGGCGACCTCGTCCAGCCCGTGGTCGGCGGCCTCCTCCACCGCGCCCACGACGATGCGTACGCCCGCGTCCTGAACCATGTACCGCAGCCGCTCGGCCGGATACGTGGGATCGAGCGGCACATAGGCACCCCCCGCCTTCATCACGCCCAGAATCCCCACCGGGATGTCCGCCGACCGCTCCAGCAGCAGCCCGACCAGGTCACCGCGTCCCACACCGGCGGCGGCGAGGCGTGCCGCGAGCCTGTCGGACGCCGCGTCCAACTCCGCATAGCTGAGCGTTCGGCCGTCGTCATGGACCGCCTCCGCGTCCGGGGAACCCGCGGCCACCAGCCGGAACAGCTCCAGCAGCGAGGTGGCGGCATCGATCGGACGCCGGTCTGCTGACGCGGCGGGAGAGTTCGTCATCGGTCGTCGTCTCACACATTCTCGAGAAGGGGCGGGACCAGCGGCACAGGTGCGGGATTCAGCGCACCGGCTCGGGGTGCGCCGGGCTCGGGTCCGCCTGGGCGGCAGCCTGCTTGGCCGCTTCGGCCGCTCGGGCAAGGGGCGGGCAGGCGAGGCCCGCGAACAGCAGCAGGGTCGCCAGGAGCACCCAGCCGATCCGGCCCTGGCCGACCGCGAGGGCGGTGACGAGGAACGGGCCCGCGGTCTGCTGCAGCCCGCGGCCGAGCGCGAACACCCCCTGGTACTCGCCCTGTCTGCCGGCCGGCGGCAGATGGAGGGAGAGTCCCCACGAGCCGGCGGCCTGGCTGAGCTCTCCGAGCACGAGCACGGCCGTTCCGACGAGCAGCAGCGGTACGGCCACCACCGCCGAGACGTTCTCGGTCAAGGCGAACACCAGGCAGCAGGCCGCGAGCAGCACCCCGGAGCGGCGCAGCGTCCGCGCGGCGCCCGCAGCGGTCTCGGCGCCCCGGCTCGCGGCCACCTGGAAGGCAATGACCAGGACGGTGTCCAGGATGAGCAGAACGGCGTTGACCGAGCTCGGGGCCTCCGTGTGACCGATGATCCACAGGGGGAGAGCGACCATCAGGATCGGCTGGTAGAACTCGAGCACACCGCACAGCAGCGCCAGCGAGACGAACCTGATGTCCCGAAGGCCCGAGCGAGACCTGGGCTCGGCGGGAGAGTCCGGCTCGGCGGCCTTCTTCGCCCTGCCCGGCAGTCGCCAGGTGATCACGGCGCAGCAGGCGTGCGCCACCGCGGTGAGCAGGGCGACCGCGTAGAAGGCGGACCGGCTGCCGACCGCGAGCGCGCTGCCCGCGATCGCCGCGCCGAGCATGAAGCCCACATTGAACAGGCTGCGCATCTGGGCGCTCACGCGGACCCGTTCGTCCGCCGGGAAGACCTCGTGGGTCAGGGTCATCCGCAGCGGATGCGAGGAGGTCTCGCAGACCGAGACGAGGGCGGCGAGCACCAGGAAGCCGACGAACCCCGTGACACCGCAGTACGTGGCGAACAGCATGGTCAGCGCGGCGTAGGAGGCGAGCAGCGGAAGGCGGGCCCCGAACCGGTCGGCGAGGCGGCCGATGGGCACCGTGCACGCCATCCCGGCCAGGCCGGCGACGGAGAGTCCGGCGCCGACCTGGCCTGCCGACAGGCCGATGGCACTCTGGAAGAAGATGGCGCTGGCGGTCAGGAAGAGTCCGAAACCGGTCGCCTGCACGACGGTCAGTACGGCGAGCCGGCGGGCCGGCCCCCGCGCGGGCACGAGGTCGCTCGCCCAGGAGCGGATCGCCTTGACGGCCGGATTGCTTGCCACAGTCGCGTCTACCTTCGAGTCTCATCGGTCATGGTCGGTTCGGTGGGACTGCCCGTCGGGGTCCGTCGGGGTCCCGGGACGGCCGTCGCGGCGGCTCAGGCGCTGTGGTTCGCCAGCTTCTTTGCGATGACCTCCGCGACGGCGGCGTCACGGAGCAGCGCCAGCGTGCCGGCCGACGTGAAGGCGTGGGTCTCCGTGGAGCCGGCCAGGGGGCCCCAGTCGGCCTCCGGGCGGTCCGCGTCCTCGGCGAGCTGGATGACGGTGACCTCACCGCCGTACGGGCGCGGCTCGTAGTGCTCCTGGGCGAAGACGCCGGCGGCCCAGACAGCCTGCCGCCAGTGCAGGTCGGCGGGGTCGACGCCCTCGTCCAGCCAGGCGATGTCGACCATGCCGCGCAGCACCCGCTCCTGGTCGGTGTACAGGTCGGGCACCGAGTACCGCTCGCGCAGCGAGGTGAGCCGGAAGTCGTACAGCTCGCGCAGCCCCCAGGCCGCGTCCAGTTCGGTGGTGCCGGGCGGCATGGTGTTGATCACGGCGAGCACGGCGACCTCCTCGCCGTTCGCCTCCAGCTGCCGCGCGATCTCGTACGCGATCCGACCGCCCGCGCACGGGCCGACGAACAGGTACGGGCCCTCGGGCTGGACCGCGCGGATCTCCTTCAGATAGCGCGAGGCCATCTCCACGATGGAGAGCGCGGGTCGCTCGCGACCCCACAGCCCGGCCATCTCCAGCCCGTAGGCGGGCCGTTCGCCACGGAAGGTGTCGACCAGGTCGGCCATGAAACGGACGTTGCCCGTGCCCCAGTGGAAGCAGAAGACCGGAGTGCCGGTGCCTTCCGGAGCCAGCGCCACCAGGGTGGTCGAGGGCTCGGTCCGCATCGGGCTCAGGCCGCTCTCCCACACCGTGCTGAAGTCGGGGTCGGCGCCCGCGGCAGGCGCGGCGGTCGCGGTCGCGGCACTCAGGGCGTCCGCGATCGCGGCCGCGGTCTTGTGCGTGTAGATGTCGTTGGCCGCGAGTTCCAGACCGCGCTTGCGAGCCTCGGTGACGACGTTGACGATCAGCAGCGAGTAGCCGCCGAGCTCGAAGAAGTCGTCGTCCGGCTCGACGTCGACATCGAGCAGGTCCTCCCAGATCTCGCTGAGGATCTGTTCGATGTCATTACGGTTCAACGCCATGGGGGCGTCCCTTCTGATGGTGATACGGGTGGGAGGGGCGCCGGGTCAGGCGGGCGCGCCCACGGTGTCGGGACGTCGGCTGGTGATTCCCGTGAGGATTCCGCCGAGTTCGAAGCTCTCCGGCGATCCGGCGGGGGTGAACGCGCTGACGATGAGGTCGATGAGGGGGCGCGGCCGGAACAGCTCGATGCCCTTGCGGTGCAGCTCGTCGAGGTCGTCCCGGCGGAGATGCGAGTAGTACCCGGCCGCGGCGGGGTCCTGCGGTCGGTCCTCCCACCGGCCGTCGTCCGCGGCCCGCCGGATCGCGTCGAGGAGGAGCCCGGCGGCCTGCCCGCGCTGGGCTGCCATGTTCTCCAGGACCGAGCGTCCGTAATGGAGTGGGGCGCGCGACAGCGAGATGACGCCGCCCGCGTCCCAGTCCTCGTCGACCCGGTGCAGGGTGAAGCCGGCCTCGGCCTCCGCGTGCAGCATGGAGCGGGCGAAGGTCAGCACGCCGCGGTACCGCGGCAGGATTCCGGGATGCAGGTTCGCGAAGAGGGTGGGCGCTCCCGGAGCCGGACGGAAGTGGTCGATGAGCGGCGCCCGGAACTTCTGGTAGCAGCGGACGGAGAATCCGGCTCGTACGTCCTCGGCCGCCAGATAGGCGAGGAACGCCGGGTCGTTGACGTCCTCGACGACCCGGACCACCACCTTGTCGCGGTGCAGTCTGGCGATGCCGGCCGGGGACAGCAGGGCACCGTGCAGCGGGGCCGACAGGCTGTCGAGATAGGGGTAGACACAACTGCCGAGCAGCGTGCGCTCGTAGTGGAACAGCTCACGCAGCTCGGGTTCGGCACGGGCGCCGGGCTGTTGGTTGGTGTAGCAGATGTAAGGGGTGTGGCCGGCGCGCAGGACATCGTTGAGCACCTGGCCGACGATCAAGTGGGACGTGATGTCGTTGCCGACAAAGAACGCCACCCGCATGAGGGATCTCCTAGTGGGCGTACGAGAGAGTGCCGAGAGCGGCCACCGCGCTGTGCGCGTTCGCGAGGTTCGTCTCGAACGAGTTGGTGTAGAAGTGCACGCCGCGGGTGAGCGGTCCGACGTAGAACGCGCGCTCGGAGAAGGAGCCGTCGCGCCGGGCCACCCGCATGGTGTCGAAGTCGACGTCGATACCGCCGAGCGGATGAGGACTGATGTCGCCGCGCATCAGCATGTTCTGGATCAGTGAGGAGTCGCTGCGCTCCAGCGCGAAGCCGGTGCCGGTGGCATTGACGAGATGGTCGACGTCGTACGCCGCGGCCTCGCCACCCACCGGTGCGACCTCGACGCGGAAGACCGCACGCTCCTCGTCGTACGTCACCGCGGTCAGGCCGCTGGCCACCTGGAACGCGCCTTCCGTGGCCATCGCGAGCAACCGGTGCGCGTTGTCCAGCGGCATGCAGTGGCGGAACATCGACCAGATCGACAGGTGATCGGTCATGAAGGCCGCGCGGGCGTCGGCGGACATGGACCGCCAGACCTGCGGGACGACTTCCGAGGTGGCGTCGAGGATCGAGTACCAGAGCGTCTGGCCGTTCTCGGCGAGTTCGATGTCCCTGGCCAGCGTCGGGGTGAACGCCGCCGAGGGCTCGGTCAGTACCCGCCGCCAGTCGATCGCGAGTCCGAGGCCGTCCTCCAGCTCGCGCTGGAAGAGTTCGGCGACCTCGGGAAACTCCAGCTTCCTGGTGTGGTCCTCGGTGAGCAGTCGCAGGTTCTCCTCGGTCACATGACGCAGCGTGTGGCGTACCCGGGGGCCCTGGACCTTGGGCAGGGAGCGGCGCCGGGAGAAGCAGGTGATGACGCCGCGATGGCCGGACGCACGAAGCTGAAGCAGTGCGTCGACCGCCGTCAGACTGGTGCCGAGGATGCCCACCGTGGTGTCCGGGTCGATCGCTTCGAGGCCGGCCCCGTGCCACATCGAATGGACGTAGGCGGGGACCTTCGTGAACTCCAGATACTCGGTCGAGGGCAGGTCGCCCAGACACAGGAAGGAGTAGTCGAAGAGGAAGTGGTCGAGCCCGGCGATGAGATGGACTCCGCGGGAGTCCTCGCGGCAGTCGCTCACCATGGACCTGTGGGTGACGACCCTGATGCCGTGCCGGCGTGCCCGGGTGAGCGCCTCCTCGAAGAACTCCTGCAGGTAGACGGCGAAGAGCCGGCGCGGCACGTAGTCGGTGCCCGACGAAGCCCGCGTCCCGTCCTCCTGGCTCGCGAGCCAGCGCACGAAGTGCCCGGGGTCGTCGGCGTGGACGCTCATGGTGCCTGCCCGCATGTTCAGCAGATGGCAGTCGTGCGGGGTGCTGTAGGCGACGCCCGCGCCGAGCCGTTCCTTGGTCTCGAAGATGTGGATCTCCGCGTCCGCGGCAAGGTCGCTCGCGGCCAGCGAGCGGACCAGCTCGACGAAGACGCCGACGCCGCTGGCTCCCATACCGACGACCGCGAACCGCCGGGCCCGGTCGGAGCGCGGCACTGCGTCGCTTTCGGCTGACATTGGTTGGCCGAGCCTTTCGTGGTGGCTGCAGGGAGGAGTGCTCAGGGGCGCCGCGGGCCGCGATCGATGAGCTGCTCGCGCTCGGGGCCCACCGACACGTACCGGACGTGGGCGCCGACGAGTTCCTCCACGCGCAGCACGTAGGCGGCCGCGGCCGGGGGGAGCCTGTCGAAGTCCCGGATCGCGGTGAGGTCCTCGTCCCAGCCGGGCACGGTCTCGTACACCGGGCGGGCGCCGCCGAGGAGATGGGTCATGGGGAAGTCGGTGACCGGCACCCCGCCGATCTGGTACGCCGTGCAGATCCGCAGCTCGGGCAGGCCGCTGAGGCTGTCCAGTTTGGTGAGCGCGAGTTCGCCCGCGCCCTGGACGCGGACGCCGTAGCGGGAGGCGACGGCGTCGAAGTGGCCGATCCTGCGCGGGCGTCCGGTGTTCACCCCGTACTCACCGGAGGCCGTGCGCAGCCTGTCGCCCCACTCGCCGTCCTCCTCGGTGACGAAGGGTCCCTCGCCCACACAGGTGGAGAAGGCCTTCATCACGCCGGTCACCCGGGCGAGCGGCGTACCGGGCAGGCCCGAGCCGACCGGGGCGTAACCGGCCAGTGTCGAGGAGGAGGTGGTGTACGGAAAGATCCCGTACAGGATGTCGCGCAGGGCGCCCAGCTGCGCCTCGCACATGATGTGCTGTCCCGCGCGCTCGGCACGCAGGAGCTCGGGGCTGACGTCGCGGACGAACGGGCGCAGCCGCTCGGCGTGCTCGTGGCCCCACTTGACCATGTCGTCGAGCGAGATCGGCGGGGCGTCCGGGTAGAGCGCGCCGTGGGCGAGGTTCTTCCACTCGATCACCGGGGCGAGCCGTTCGCGCAGCAGCTCCTCGTCGAAGAGCTCCCCGAGCTGGAGGGCCTTCTTCAGATGGCGGTCGCCGTAGACGGGGGCGATGCCGCGACGCGTGGAGCCGAAGGGCTGGTCGGCGAGGCGGTCCTCCTCCCGGGCGTCCTGGTCCCGGTGGAAGGGGAAGCAGACGGTCGCCCGGTCGGAGATCAGCAGCCCGGAGGTGTCGATGCCGCGCGTACGGAGCTGGGAGAGTTCCTCGTCGAGGGACTCCAGGTCGAGGACCGTGCCGGGGCCGATCACGTTGACGGTGCCCGGGTTGAAGATGCCGGAGGGGATCAGCCTGAGTTTGAAGGTGCCAAGGTCGTTGATGACGGTGTGGCCGGCGTTGTTGCCGCCCTGGTATCTGACCACCAGGTCCGCGTCGCGGGCCAGATAGTCGATCATCCGGCCCTTTCCTTCGTCGCCCCAGTTGATGCCGACGACTGCGTGCAGGGTCATGTCTTCTCGTTCCTCGTTCGTCCGGCTCGGTCGCCTGGTTCTCTAGACGCGGGCGACTCCGCTGTGGCGGGCGGCGGCCGCGACCGCGCGGGTGACGGCGGGCGCCACGCGGGTGTCGAAGGAGTCGGGCAGCACCCGGTCGGGCGTCAGCTCGTCGGCGACCACGTCGGCCAGCGCGCGGGCCGCGGCCAGCTTCATGGACTCGGTGATGCGGGTGGCCCGTACCTGGAGCGCTCCGGCGAAGATGCCGGGAAAGGCGAGCACGTTGTTGACCTGGTTGGAGAAGTCGGAGCGGCCGGTGCCGACAACGGCCGCGTAGCGACGCGCGGCGGCGGGCAGGATCTCCGGGTTCGGGTTGGAGAGCGCGAAGATGATGGCGTCGGGGGCCATGGTCGCGAAGGGTTCCTCGGCCATCGGGCTGCCGGACAGGCCGATGAAGACGTCGGCGCCGCGCATCGCGTCCGCGATGGAGCCGGTGCGGCCGTCGCGGTTGGAGTCGCGGGCCAGGGCCCGCTTGGCGGGATTGAGGTCGTCGCGCCCCTCGTGGACGATCCCCTTGCTGTCGCAGGCGACGATGTCCCCGATGCCCGCGTCGAGCAGGATGCGGGCCACCGCGATGCCGGAGGCCCCGGCGCCGGCCACCACCGCGCGCAGGTCCGCGAGTTCGCGCCCGGTCACGCGGGCGGCGTTCCACAGCGCGGCCAGCGTCACGATGGCCGTGCCGTGCTGGTCGTCGTGGAACACCGGGATGTCCAGGAGCTCCTGGAGCCGACTCTCGATCTCGAAGCAGCGCGGGGCCGCGATGTCCTCGAGGTTGACACCGCCGAACGCCGGTGCCAGCCGCACCACCGTCTCGACGATCTCGTCGGGGTCGGTGCAGTTCAGCGCGATCGGTACGGCGTTGATGCCGCCGAGCTGCTTGAACAGGATCGCCTTGCCCTCCATCACGGGCAGCGACGCCTCCGGACCGATGTCGCCGAGGCCGAGAACGGCCGTGCCGTCGGTGACCACGGCCACCGAGGTGGACTTCCAGGTGTACTCGTACGCGAGCGCCGGGTCGGCCGCGATCGCGGTGCACACCCGGGCAACCCCCGGGGTGTAGGCGAGGGAGAGGTCGTCGGCGTCACGCAGCGGTGCCGTCGCGGAGATCTCCATCTTTCCGGCGCGGTGGTAGGCCAGCACCGGGTCCTCCGCCTGGAGGGAGTGGGACAGCTCTGCGGTCATGGTCGCCCTTTCCGTTGTGGCCGGGCGTCCGGATTCAGCCAGCGGTCCCAGCGGTTCGCCGCTGAAGGTAGAGACACTTGCCGAATGTTGTCAATGCTTGCCAAGCTCGTCACGTGCGATTACCTTTCACCTGCATCCATTGACCCCAGGGGGGGACGCCGGTCGCCAACAGGCGGACGGGGATGTTCTGATGGGCCGCAAGTGGGGGAGATCAAGTCAATGACGGCTGTTCTGCACGCGACGGTGGGCCTCGGCCTTGCCGCACTCCTGGCCCTCGGGGCCATCCAGCTCGGCAATACCTCGGCGAGCCACACCGCTGCGGAGGGAGCGACCTCGACAGCCGTCGTGGCATCCCCGTACCGCAACATCGACTGGCCCTGATCGGCCGCGGGGAGTTGTCGCCCCTGGTATGGTCATTGCCTAATTCGGGCAACGGTTACCAGGGGCAACCCTGCCCGGTCAAAGAGAACCAAGATGTCACGAGGTGGTACGGATGCTGGAGCAACCCGCATTCGGCCGACGCCTGCGCCAGCTGCGGCGACTGCAAGGCAAGTCGCAAGCCGATCTGACCGGCCCCGGAATGTCCGCCGCGTACCTCTCCAGGCTGGAGTCCGGAGCGCGCCCGCCCACGCAGCGAGCCGTCGACTATCTCGTCGAACACCTGCAGCTTCCGGGCGAGTCGTTCGACACGCCGCCCGATTCCGACCTCGGGGACGTCCTGGCCGCGAGCTTCACGCTCTTCGACAAGGAGCGGGACGCCGAGACGCGCGCGATGCTCCAGAGCGCGCTCACCGAGACCCTCGACATCGACCCGCACACCCGCTGGCAGGCCCTCTCCCAGCTGGCCGGCCTGCACCGAGCGCTCGGCGACTACGAGGACGAGCGCGGCGTACTCCAAGAGCTGCGGGACCTCAGCGACGCCATGGAACGCCCGTTGCTCAGGGTGCACTCGCGGATCAGGTTCGCCAGAAGCGTCCGTAACCTGGGCGATGCCGAAGCCTCTCGCCAGTGCGTACGCGAGGCTCTCGCCCTGTGCGAGCGGCATCATCTCCATGTGCCCACCGCGGACCTGCTCCGCAGCAAGCTTCTGCTGGCCTCCGTCGAGGCCGAACTCGGCAACCTCGCCGAAGCCGCGCGACAGAGCGCGGACGCGTGCGGCTCGCTCCCGCGAACCGAGGGTGCGCTCGCCGCCGAGTGCTTCTGGGTCAGCGCGACGGTCCACACCCGCCTCGGCCAGTACGAGCAGGCCACGTCCCTGCTCCATCGGGCTCTGGCGGCACTCGACAGCCGCGAGGATCTCACCCTCTGGATGCGCATGCGGCTGGCGGCGGCATCACTCGCGCTGCAGGCCGAACCTGCCCGGATCGAGGAGGCCGAGGGCTATCTCCGGGCCGTCGAGCCCGCGCTCGAGCTCGCCGGCACCCCTCAGCATCATCACGAGAGCCTGTTCCTCCGGGCCCAACTCGCCTTCCAGAAGGGTGAACTGGACGATGCCCGAGAGCTGTGCAAGCGTGCCCAGGACGGCGCCCACCTGCTCTCCTACCGCGACCGCATCCGGCTTGAGGTGCTCCGCGGACTGCTCGACGCGCGCGCCGGGGACGAAGGCGCCCTCCTGCGACTGCGCGGGCTCGCCGCCGAGGTCCGGCACGCCGGGATGCTCGACCTCGCCGCAGAAGTGTGGCGCTCCGTGGCCGAGGGAACCGCGTCGTCCACCGGGTGACGAGTCCGCGGGCACCACGTCCTGGAGCACTCGGTCCCTCGCCCCGCCCGCACCTTCGGCCGACATCCCGCCGGGACGCCGACTGTGATGCATTCATGTGAGCCTCGCCGTATCCGGGATGACCGGGCTGTTCCGCCAGCGGCAGAACAGCGGCCGGAACGGGCCCGACGATCCCTACAGTCCGTACTCATGACGACGATCACGACGCGTACGGTCGAGTATCCGGCCGACGGATTGACGATGATCGGCCACCTCGCGCTCCCGGCCGGTGTCGACCGCCGGCCCGCGGTGCTGCTCGGACCGGAGGGCACGGGGCTCAGCGACGTCGAGCGAGGCAGGGCCGATGCTCTCGCCGAGCTGGGACATGTCGCGCTGGCCTTCGACCTTCACGGTGGGCGCTACCTGGGTGACCCCGAGGAGATGCTGGCCCGCTGCATGCCGCTGCTCGGCGACCCCGACCGGATGAGGGGCATCGGCCACGCGGCGCTCGACGTGCTGCGGGCCGAACCGCGAACCGACCCCGACCGCATCGCCGCCGTCGGCTACGGCACCGGGGGCGCGATCGCGCTGGAACTCGGGCGCGACGGCGTCGACCTGCGTGCGATCGCGACGGTCAACGGGCTGATCACGGGCCGACCGGGCGAGGCGGCGCGCATCCGCTGCCCGGTGTGGGCCGGGGTCGGGTCGGAAGACCCGATCATGGCGCCCGCACAACGGGACGCGTTCACCGCCGAGATGCAGGCCGCGGGCGTCGACTGGCGCCTCACGGTCTACGGCGGCGCCTTGCACGCCTTCCACCATCCAACGGTCGGTCACACCGTGCGTCCCGGCGTCGGCCACCACCCCCGGCATGCGCGGCGGGCCTGGCGCGACATCGTCGCCCTGCTCGCCGAGTGCCTGCCCGTGACGGAGGACCCGAGTCCACGCCCCGGGTGAAACCGCCACCGCCCGCACCGAGCGGGCCGGGGCCGGGCCGTGGACGGATCGGCCGGGTCGACATCATCGACAACCACGTGACGATCGAGGCAGGCGCCTCGGGTGCCTCGCGCAACGCGGTCCGTATCAGCGCGGACACGGTCGGGTACGTCTCGCCCGTCAGCGACGTCGCGGTCACCGGCAACGTGGTCACCGGCGGAGGCTTCCATTGGTCCCGGGGAAACCGCTGCCCCCATCGAGTGATCCGCGGGTGAATTCAACGGGTATGCCCCTTTGAGTACCGTCGTAGGCCAGGCGAGGAGACATCCGTGGAGAGGTTGCGACGCGCGTCCGGGAAGTCCCCCTGGGCCTTGGCGGCATGCGTCCTCGTGGTCGGCGGGCTGCTCACCGCTTTCGCGCCGCGCCCCTACGTGGGGCTTCCCCTGCTGGCGGCGTCGCCGCTGATGGCCGGGGCGACGCTGTCGTTCCGGACGGCTCTGGGCTTCGCGTGCGTGGCGGTCGCCGCTTCGGTGGGCCTGGATCTCTACCGGGGGCGCCCGGCGTCGGCGCTCTGGGTGGATCTGGCCGTGATCGGCGTGATCGGGGCCCTGGCCCTGGCGGTGAACGCGCTGGTGGAGAGCCAACGGCGTGATCTCGCACAGGCCCGGGGCATCGCGGAGGCCGTCCAGCGGGCTGTGCTGCCGCAACCTCCCGACCGGGTAGGGCCCCTGGCCGTGGCTTCCGGCTATATCGCGGCCCAGGCCGAGGCGCGGATCGGTGGGGACCTGTTCGCGGTGCAGGACACCCCGTTCGGCATCCGCATGATCATCGGGGATGTGCGCGGCAAGGGTCTGCAGGCCGTCGCCGCGGTTTCGGTGGCGATCGGCGCGTTCCGCCAGGAAGCCGAGTACGCCCGCGATCTGGCCGCCCTGGCGGAACGGCTCGACGGCGCACTGGCCCGGGAGGCAGGCCGGGGCCTGTCACAGGACATCGCCACCGAGGCCTTCGTCACGGCCCTGCTGGTGGAGGTGTCCGCGCGGGGCGATGTCGTCCGACTCCTCAACCGCGGCCATCCGGCACCGTACCTGGTGCACGGCGGACGGCTGACCCGGCTCGACACCGGCGTTCCGCAGCTGCCCCTGGGCATGGGCCTGACGGGACTCGCCCCCGGCCCGGAGCCCGCGCAGGTCGACGTCCTGCCACTGCCGGTCGGAGCCCTGCTGCTGTTGGTCACCGACGGCGTCACCGAGGCGCGCAATGGCGAGGGCCTCTTCTACGATCCCTGCTCGTCCTGTCTCGCCGGGCGCGGCTTCGACACCCCCGAGTCCCTGGTCCGCGCGCTCACCGCGGACGTCCACCGCTGGACGGGAGGCGGGCAGCAGGACGACATGGCCATCCTCGCCGTCGCCCGGAAACCGGCCGCGGTCCCTTCGCCCCCAGCACGCGACCGGCCTCGGTGATCTCACCGCGACAAGCCGGGCCGGGATGACGCCCCACACACCGGGCAAGCTGCCCGCAACGCATCGAACGCATCGAACGGTTGAACGGGACCATCGCCTGACCCCGGTCAGTCGCCGATGAACCATAGATACAGATGCGTTCCCCGCTCGACGACCTGGCACAACTCGCGTGCCTGTCCGACCCAGTCCCCGCCACAAGCAGCCGGTAGTCGGTCGAGTTCCGCCAACAGCAGCGGCACCTGACGCTTGTTGAAGACCGCGTCCCCGTACGGGGTCAGGGCCCAGAGCATCGGGAAGGCAGCCTGGTCCAGGTCCGCGAAGGCCGCGGTCCACTCCACACCGCCCTCGCCCCGAGCCACGACGCTCCCACGGTCACCGCGCACCGCCATATTGATCACCCGCCAAGCCTATCGGCGTCCCGTGCGACCGGCGAAGGAATTACGAGCACGACGTCTCCCCAGGCCACAGCGTTGTCCGAGGCGCTGGGAACGACCGTCGCATCAGCCGTTGCGCAAGCCGGTTCGGCGCCTACACGCAGGAGGGGGGCGGTGATCCCCGCACGCTACCCAGCCGCTAAAGTCGAATTCGATTCGAGATCGGATCACGTCTCTCGGCTGATCACCCCCACCGTCGAGAGCCGTCCCTGCGGGATGAAGCGAGGAAGAAGATGGCGAACGCGGTGCAGGCCGTGCGCGAGGAGAGCCGCGACGTCGTGGTCGTCGGTGCCGGCATGGCCGGGCTGATGGCGGCCACGACCCTCCACGGCAAGACCGATGTCGTCGTGCTCGAGGCGTCGGAACGGGCGGGCGGACGCGTCGAGACCGTGCGGAAGGGCGATTACTGGATCAACGTCGGGACGCAGTTCACCGAGGGAACCGGGCCGCTGATCGACGCTCTCCACCACCACGACATCGAGATGGGATCGCTGACCGGCAAGAGCGTGGCGCTGGCCCTCAACGGGGGCATCGTCGACACCTCCAAGCTCTTCGCGCTCATGTTCCGTACGCGGATGAGCCTGATGGACCGCATCGGCATGGCGATGGTGGGGGCCCGCATCATCTCGGCCGCCCCGTTCCTGGAGTCGGACAGCGGCCTCGCGCGGCGGGTGCGCGCCAAGATGGACAGGCGTCTGGCGTCGGACCTGCTGCGTGGCGTCCGCTCCGAGCTGACTCGTGACATCGTCCGGTCGTGGTCCGGCCAGTGGATGGGATGTGAGCCCGGCGAAACGGCGGCGACCCAGTTGGTGACGTCGATCGGCATCGCGCTGACGGACCCGGCGAAGGTGCCCAACTTCGCGCTCCCCGTGGGAGGCAACCAGACGCTGACCGACATTCTGGCCGACGGTCTCGGTGAAAGCCTCCGGCTCCGCGCGAGCGTCCGGTCCGTCGAATCGGACGGGGGCGGGGTCGTCGTGAACTACGTGGACGCGAACGGACCGGTGCGGGTGCGCGCGAAGCGAGCCATCGTCGCGGTTCCCAGCGATGTCGCGACGCGCATCCTCCCCGGACTCCCGCAGACCTACCGCAACGCGTTCGACGACATTCGCTACGGCCGTTACGTGATCGTCGGCTTCTTCACCGACGAGGAGGGGCCCCAGCCCTGGGACGACTTCTTCGGCGTGTCCACGCCCCAGCTCTCGTTCCAGGCGATGTTCAACCACGCCGCCGCCATGCGCAAGGGCGGAACGCGCAAGCCGGGCGGCGCTCTTGCCTGCTTCGCGGGCGGCGCCGCCGCCGACAACCTCTTCGAGCTGTCCGACGACGAGATCACCGGCCGGTTCGAACGGGACCTGATCTCGGTCTACCCCCAGCTCCGAGGCAAGCTCGGTGAGGGCATCGTGCGGCGACACCACCGTGTGGTCCCCTTCTGGGCCCCCGGACGCCGCGCGTCGCTGCCTGCGCTGCGGGCTCCCCTCGGCCCGATCCACCTGGCCGGTGACTACCAGCTCGACATGCCTTCACTCGCTGACGCGGCTACGTCGGGCGAGAACGCGGCGAAGGCGGTACTCGCGGCTCTGAAGAGCTGACGCGGGCTCCGTGCCGGTGCCGACCAGGGCCGACCAGGGCCGACCAGCCGTGCGTGACTCCAGGAACTCCAGACCTCCACGCCTCCAGAAAGAGCAAGCGCCTTGACCAGCGAGCGACATGACACGGACAGGATGAACGAGAGGCGCAAGGCGAAGGGCGTCGCGTTGCGCGTGTTCTACCACGTGTTCATCGCCTACGGCTCCCTCTACATGGTCGGCATGCTTGCCGAGCGTGCGCAGCGGTAGAGCTCTTCGCGAGCTCATACTGCGAGGCGCGTCGCGGGACTGCGACCCTCCTGCTGGGCAGGGCGCGCGAGATGGAGCCGTTCATCTGCTAGAACACCCGGTTAGCGTCGGTTCGTGCCTCAGTCCCGCTCGCGTACCCGGGCCGGGTGGTTCTCGACGCCCGTGACCGCCGCGTCCAGGGCGAAGTGGACCATCGCGTCCAGCTCGGCCCGGGTGGGCGCCGGGCATTCGTCACTGCCGGGAGCGGAGGGGAGGGTGGCCCACTGCTGCACGACACCGGTCAGCTCGCTGATCATCAGTCCCGTGAGTGTCGCGCACAGGGTGGCGGCCACCCGTGGGATCTCCCCGGTCGGCAGGCCCGCCGAGGCCAGCACGTCGGTGAGGTCCAGCCAGAAGGAGTCGTCGGGCTGTATGTACTCGGCGCGCACGAGGCAGTAGGTCATCAGCTTCGGGTGCTCGAGTGCCAACTCGCGGAAATCCAGGAACATGTGGCGCAGGCGGTCCTGCCAGGGCAGACCCTCCGGGTCCTGCGCGCTGAACCGTGAGCCGACGCGGGCCGCTGCTCCGCGCAGTACGGCCTCCTTGTTCGGTACGTGGTGGTACAGCGACATCGGGTTTGCGTCCAGTGCCGTCGCCAGCTTGCGCATGGTGAGCGCCTCGACCCCGTCGGTCTCGATCAACCGCAGTGCCACGTCATAGATGCCGTTCTCGGTGAGTGGCACCTCCCTCTTCCGTGTTCCTCGCGGAGGCTTCTTGCCAGGTTCCATACGTCGTATGTTACCGCCCATGCCGTCTGTCCGCGCCGTTCCGGCCTCGACCTGAGGCGGGGGGTTCGCATTTCCATACAACGTATGGTAGTACTGGAACCACGCTTCCGTACGACGTATGGAAGGCGGACCCAACCGAATCGAACCGAATCGAGGGAGAGCCCCATGCGAATTCACAAGAGCCACTTGACCGCCGCCACCGCCAAGAAGCACATGGGCGCCGCCTTCGCCGCACTGCTGCTGGCCGGGGGAGCGGTGCTGGGCGCCGGTGGCGTCGCGTCCGCCGCGCCGCAGACCGGGCACCATCAGGGCGTCGATGCGGACGCCCGCGACCACGGCCGGGGCTACGACCACGACCGCCACTCCGACCGGCCCGACGGTCACCGTCCGCCCAAAGCCGATGTTCCGCGCTCGCGTGGCGGCCGTGACCTCTGCGCCGCGCTGCCCGGCCCCGGAGACCCCGGCTTCTACCGCTGGGACCACGGTCTGAGCCGGCTCTGCGACAACGGGTACGACGCACCCCGATTCCCGGAGCGGGACGGGGCGAGCCGCCAGATAGTCGTCCGGACCGGCGCCGTTCACTGACCGAGGCGTCTGAGCCCGCCGCCCGGTCCGGCCGTCGCGGAACAGGTCCCGCCCGAGCTGAGGAGCACGACCGATGAGACCGTCGAAGGTCGCGATCACGGGGCTGCCCGTACAGCTCCTTCTCTCGCCCGGGGCGGTGATCATGCCCCTGTGGATGAACCTCGCGTACGAGCCGGACGATCCCTATGCCGTCCGTGTCTCGTTCACCTACCCGGACACCGGGCAGACCGTGGAGTGGATCATGGGCCGGGACCTGCTCGCCGCGGGCCTGACAGGACCCGTCGGCGAGGGCGACGTGCGGATCTGGCCCGCTCGCACGGCGGCTTGCGCGGCCGTCCACATCCGGCTCAGCCCGCTGACCGGCACGGCCCTGTTCGAGGCCCCGGCCGCGGAGGTCGCGGCATTCCTGCGGGCCACCGAGATGATGGTCCCCAGCGGCACCGAGTCACAGCACGTGGACACGGACGCCCTGCTGACCCACCTGCTCGCCGAAGGGTGAGCCGGCACGGCGGGCGCGGAGGAGCCCCGTTCGGACCACCCCGTGCTGCTGCGACCCGGGTCGGGCACGAGGCTCGGAGCGAGTGCGCTTGTTCCACCCTTTGTCGAATCGCCTGATCCAGGAAGCCGATACCCATGGAAGCCGAGCCCAGCGGGCCCGCGGCGCAGTCGACCGCGCCGAGCGAATCCGAGGGAGTGCACGCCTACACCAGCGTCGCCCAGTTGCAGACCGACCTCTGGTGGTCGATCAGCGACCTGGCCCGCCGGTTGGCCGTGCCCGGCCTCGACCCCGCCGAGCGGGCCGGGGCCGAAGCCGCGCTGGACGCGGCGCTCGCGGACATCGAGGTCCTGTCGCACTACTTCAGCCGTCCCGGCCGGCATGCCGTCGCGACCCTGCGGGACCAGCGCGAGCATTCGTACCTCGGCCTGAGCCGGGCGGCGGAAGGCATCGGACGCGGCCTGATCGGTGACCCGCCGGTCACCGCCGCGTCGCTGACCGGCATGCACGGTGGGGACGACAGGGTGGCGGATCATCCCGTGATCCGTCGGCCCGGCTTCGACGTACTGGTCGTCGCCGATCTGTCCGAGGCGGAGGAAGCCAGACTGCACCGCGAACTGCGTGCGCTGCGCCGTCCTGAGGACCCCCTGGTCTATGACGCGATCACGGTGTCCAGCTTTGAGAGCGCGCTGATCGCGATCATGATCAACCCCTGGGTCCAGGCGGTCGTGACGCGCCCCGACTTCCGCACCCGCTCGGCGATCGACCAGACGCTGCTGCGCGATCTGGTTCCCACCTCCCTGGTACCGGAACTGGACTACATGACCGCTGCCGACCGCGCCCGCGTGTTCGCCCGCGAGGTCCGTGCGATACGACCCGAACTGGACCTCTACCTGGTGGAACAGGCTTCGGTCGAACGGCTGGCCACTGAGATCGGGCGTGAGTACGACTCGATCATCCTCCAGCAGGAAGACGTTCTCGACCTGCACCTGACCATTCTGCGCGGCGTCGGCAAGCGGTACCGGACGCCGTTCTACTCGGCCCTGGTCGAGTACGCGCGCAGGCCCGCCGGCGTCTTCCACGCGCTGCCCGTCTCACGCGGCAACTCGGTGGTGCGCTCTGAGTGGGTCCACGACCTCTGTGACTTCTACGGTCTCAATCTCTTCCTGGCCGAGACGTCCGCCACCGCCGGGGGGCTGGACTCGCTCCTCGAACCGCACGGTGCGATCAGGGAGGCGCAGGACCTGGCGGCCCGGGCCTTCGGCGCCCGGCGCACCTATTTCGTCACCAACGGGACCTCGACCGCGAACAAGATCGCCATCCAGGCGCTGGTGGCTCCGGACGACGTGGTGCTCGTGGACCGCAACTGCCACAAGTCGCACCACTACGCGCAGGTGCTGGCCGGGTCCAACGTCGCCTACCTCGACAGCTACTCGCTCGACGCGTACGCCATGTACGGCGCGATCCCGCTGGCGGACATCAAGCGGACGCTGCTGACGTACCGCCGCG
The DNA here is from genome assembly GCF_044747085.1 of Streptomyces sp. NPDC090119. NCBI lineage: Bacteria > Bacillati > Actinomycetota > Actinomycetes > Kitasatosporales > Streptomycetaceae > Streptomyces > Streptomyces sp. NPDC090119. The sequence goes on from NZ_JBIVDK010000001.1 coordinate 1,339,476, forward strand.
AGGGACGGCTCGACGAGATCGCCCTGATCTCGCTGACCAACTGCACCTTCGACGGGATCGTCTACGACGTCGAACGGGTCATGACGGAATGCCTTGCGATCAAGCCCGACCTGGCGTTCCTGTGGGACGAGGCGTGGTTCGCCTTCGCCCGTTGCCACCCCGTCTACCGGCGGCGCACCGCCATGGCGGCGGCGGCGCGACTGTCCGAGCGCTTCGCCACGGACGAGTACCGCGCCGAGTACGAGCGCCACCGCGCCCGGGTCCGGGACATGACGGACGAGGAGCTGGTGCGCGAACCGCTGCTCCCGGACCCGGATCAGGTCCGCGTGCGCGCCTATGCCACGCAGTCGACGCACAAGACGCTGACCTCCCTCCGCCAGGGCTCGATGATCCACATCCACGACGACGACTTCGGCCTGCGCGGTGAGGAGGAGTTCCACGAGGCGTACATGACGCACACGTCGACCTCGCCGAACTACCAGATCCTCGCCTCCCTCGACGCAGGCCGGTGCCAGGTCGAGCTGGAGGGATACGAACTCGTGCTGCGCCAGCTCGAACTGGCGATGACCGTGCGGGACCGCATCGCCGAGCATCCCCTGCTGTCCAAGTACTTCCGGGTGCTCACCAGCGCCGACCTGATCCCGCCCGAGTACCGGTCGTGGGCCGGGGAATGCCCGCTGCACGCCGGGCCCCTCGCCATGGAGGAGGCATGGGGCATGGACGAGTTCGTCCTCGACCCCTGTCGGCTCACCATCGAGACCTCCGCCACCGGTATCGACGGTGACACCTTCAAGCACGAGCAGCTGATGGACCGTTGGGGCATCCAGGTCAACAAGACCACGCGCAACACGGTGCTCGCGATGACGAACATCGGCACCACCCGCACCGCCGTCGCGCACCTGCTGCGCGCCCTGATCGGCATCGCGGAGGACCTGGAGGAGGCGGCCGCCCAGATGTCGCCCGACCAGAGGCGCAGGTTCCACCGACAGGCCGACGCACTCGCGCACGACCACCCGCCGCTGCCCGACTTCTCCCGCTTCCACGCGACCTTCCGTGCCGACCCCGGCGGCGCGACGCGGGACGGCAACATCCGCAAGGCGTACTACCTGGCCTACCGTGCGGAGCTGTGCGAGTTCCTCGGCTCCGGCGAGGTGCGGGACCGGCTGGAAGCGGGCGAACCGGTGGTCTCGGCGATCTTCGTCACCCCGTACCCACCGGGCTTCCCGATCCTCGTGCCCGGCCAGGAGTTCAGCACGGACATCCTCGACTTCATGGACGCTCTGGACACCAAGGAGATCCACGGTTTCGACCCGGCGCAGGGCTACCGGGTGTTCACCCGGTCGGCGCTCACGGACGAACCGGCCTGAGCCGGCCGCACGCTGACGAACAGGGAGTTGCCCGTGTCCACGGACACACCGACCCCGACGGCGAGGATGCCGCGGGCCACGCTGCCCGGAGCCTGCGGAGCTCTCCTCCTGGCCGGTCTGTCCTTCACCCCGTCCCTCCTGCCCCGCGGCGGAATCCTCCAGGGCGTGATCACCGGCATCCTGGCCTCGATCGGCTACGGGCTGGCGGTCGTGGCCGCCTGGATCTGGCGCGCCTTCGCCGACCGGGGACCGCGTCCCGCGACGCGTCGGTCCTGGGCCGTCTTCGCGGTGGTCGCGGTTGTTCTGTTCGGCGTCGCCTTCGGGCTCGGGCAGTACTGGCAGCACCGCATCCGCCAACTGCTCGAGGTGACGGACTACAGCCCCCTCCAGACCATCCTCATGCCGCTGATCGCCCTGCTGGTGTTCGCTCTCATCGTGTCGGGGGCCCGAGGTGTCCGGTGGGTCCACCGCAAGCTCGCCGCCCGGTTGCGGCACTGGATCGGTCCACGGGCGGCACGGGCCGTCGGCGGAATCCTGGTGGCCACCGGGTGCTTCCTGGTCCTCAGCGGCCTGCTGGTCGACGGCCTGGTGGCGGCGGCCAACCACGCCTTCTCGCTGCGTGACCAGCAGACCGAGGCGGGAGTGAGCCGTCCGGCGAGCGCGCTGCGCTCGGGCGCTGCGGGCTCGACCGTGCCCTGGCACACACTCGGCATGAAGGGGCGGACGTTCACGGCCGGAGGTCCGACGGCGGCGCGGATCGCGGACTTCACGGGTCACCGGGCGCAGGAACCGATCCGGGTCTACGCGGGGCTGAAGACGGCCGGGAGCACCGAAGGCCGGGCCGCCCGCGCGGTGGCCGACCTGCGCCGCGCCGGTGGGTTCCGGCGCAAGGACCTGCTGGTCATGACGACGACCGGAAGTGGCTGGGTCGACCCCGCCGCCGTGGACAGCTTCGAGTACCTCACCGGCGGCGACTGCGCGACCGTGGCCCTTCAGTACTCGTATCTGCCCTCCTGGATGTCCTACCTCGTCGACCAGTCCAAGGCCCGTGAGGCGGGCCGCGAGCTCTTCGACGCCGTGTACGACGTCTGGTCGAAGCTGCCCCCGGACAGCCGCCCGCGCCTTTTCGTGGCGGGCGAGAGCCTCGGCTCGTTCGGCGCGGAGACCGCGTTCAGCGGGGAGTACGACCTCCGCAATCGCACGTCGGGTGCGGTCTTCGCGGGGCCGCCCCAGTTCAACACGCTGTTCCGGCGGTTCACCGACCAGCGTGAACCCGGCAGCCCGGAGATCCAGCCCGTCTACAAGGACGGCCGCACCGTGCGCTTCGTCGACGGCGCCGGGGCGACCATCCCACCGCCCGGCGCGCCCTGGAAGGGCTCGCGGGTGCTGTACCTGGTCCACCCGTCCGACCCCATCGTGTGGTGGGGCCCGCAGCTCACCTACGAGGAGCCGGACTGGATCGGGGAGGCCCCCGGCCACGATGTGCTCGAGTCCATGTTCTGGGTCCCGTTCGTGACGTTCTGGCAGGTCACGGCCGACCTCCCGTTCGCCACCAATGTCCCCGCCGGGCACGGGCACCGCTATGGAGCCGAGTACGCCGATGCCTGGAACGCGGTGCTGCGTCCGGCCGGAGTCGATGCTGACGACGTCGCTCGTCTGCGGCGCGTCCTGGCCCGGGCACGGTGACGTCAAGGAGCGCTGAGCTCTCGACATTTCAGTCATACGACTGAGAAAGTAGAGCTATGCCTTACGTCGAAGCATCGGTTCGTCACCGGCAGTGCGTCGCCGCAGCCCGCATCGCGTTGGCCAGGGACGGAGTGAGCGGCACGTCGCTGCGGGCTGTCGCCGCCGAGGCCGGCCTCCCGCTGGGGACGATGCAGTACGTCTTCCCCTCCAAGGAACTCCTCCTGCGCGCCGTCATCGAGGACGTGATCGAGGAGACGGCGGGGGTCTTCCGGGCCGCCGCCGACCTGGACGGCGGCCTGGAGCACGCCATCCGGCTCGGCATCGCCGACTTCTGGTCCCGTCTCGTCGACGGACGGCCCGATTTCCAGGTCATGCAGTACGAGTTGACCAACCATGCCCTGCGTACCGCCGGGATGGAGAGCCTGGCTCGCTGGCAGTACGAGCGGTACGGCGCCGTCATCGCGGACTGGTGTCAGCAGGCCGCCCAGCGGGCCGGGGAGAGCTGCGCGGTGCCCTTCGCCCAACTGGCCAGGCTTGTCGTGGCGAGCCTCGACGGGCTGATCATGCAGTATGTGTGCGACCCGCACGAGGCCCGCTCCCGGCAGGACCTCGAAGCCGTCACGGAGATGCTCGTGGGGCTCGCAGGGGTGCGCGCGGATGTCGGCGCCATCGCGGACTGAACCGGCAAATCCATCAGTCACGTGACCGACTAGGGTGAATCCCGTGATCGCACTGCTCGTCCTGCTGTCGTTGTTGTTCCTCTGGGGAGCGGTCTCGGACCGGCTGGCACGGTGGAGCGTCACCGCGCCCATCGCGTTCGCCGGGGCCGGCATCCTCCTGACCGGTGGCGACCATCCGATCCTCACGCTCGACATGGAGACGCACACCTTCCAGCGGGGCGTCGAACTCGTGCTGGCGGTGATGCTCTTCACCGACGCCACCGAGGCGCGCGACTACGAGTGGCTGGAGGGCTCGGTCGGCGACATCCGGCTGCTGGGCCTGGCTCTGCCCGCGTCTCTCGTTCTCGCCGTCCTGGCGGGCGCTGTGCTCTTCCCCGGCACCAGTTGGTGGCTGCTGGGCGTGGCCGCCCTGGTGGTCATGCCCATGGACCTCGCGCCGATCATGATGTTCCTGCGGGACGAGCGGGTGCCGCTCCGGGTGCGGGCCGCCCTCAACATCGAGGGCGGCTTCAACGACGGCCTGATCTCACCGCTGTTCGTCTTCTGCGTGGCCAACCTCGTCACCGCTCAGGGGCACTCCTTCGGCAGCCTCGTGCTCGACGCGGTCAAGGGCGCCGCCTACGCGGTGCTCGCGGGCACCGTCGTCGCCTTCCTCGCCATCGGGGTGGTGCGCCGCTCCCTGGCCGCCGGGTGGGCGACTGCCGCCGATCTGCGCCTGGCCGGTCTGGCGCTGCCCGTCGTCGCCTACGCCGCATCCGTGCTGCTCGGCGGCAACGGCTTCGTCGCCGCGTTCGTCACCGGGCTCTGGTACGCACGCACCGCACACTCGCTGGGCAGGCATCACCTCGACCTGGTGCACGATGCCACCTACCTGATGACCCTCGCCGTGTGGTTCACCTTCGGCAAGCTCATCGCCGACGTGTTCGCGGAGGGTGTCGATCTCGCGTTCATCGGCTACGCGCTGCTCGCCCTCACCGTCGTACGGATACTCCCCGTGCTGGTGTCCCTCATCGGCACCGACTTCACCTGGCCCGAACGCTGGGCAAGCGGCTGGCTCGGCTCCCGCGGGGTCACCTCGATCGTCTTCGCGGTGCTCGCGTACACCCAGTTGAACAGCCAGGACGCTGCCTTCGTGGTCAAGGCGATGAGCGCGACCGTGTTGTTGAGCATCTTTCTGCACGGCATCACGGTCGAGCCCCTGGCCCGCTGGTTCGACCGCCGCGCCCGGCTCGTGGCGGCGGCCGAGGAGGGGCAGCCGCGGATCAGGCCGTCCTGAACAGCCCGGGCTCGGTCTCCCGCACCAGGCCCCTGGCGGCCAGCCGGGCGAGGTGGTGGGTCGCGGTACGTCGTTCCACCGGCTCCACGTGTGGTCCCGCCACATGTGGCCGGTACACAAGGCGGTGCTCGGCGATCTCCGGGACCGTCCTCGGCTCGGCGAGGAAGGCAAGCAGCGCCGCCTCCCGCCGTTCGATCACCTCAGCGAACTCGGCCAGCCCGCGCCGGAAGTCCGACGCGCCCTCGATCACGCCCTTCTGGTGGGCGGTGCCGTACCAGCGGGCGTCGATGTCCGCGCACCGGCGTATCGACGCCTCGAAGTCCGGAAGGTCGCTGCCGGCGTCCCCGTAGAACGGGCCGAACGAGGTGAGGTCGATGTCCGCGACGAACAGGAAGCCGTCCGGCTCGACCAGGAAGCCGCTGTGGCCTCGTGTATGGCCGGGGAGGTGGACCGCGGTGACCGTGCGACCGCCGAGGTCGAAGACGGTGCCGTCGGTGAAGCCGAGCGCGTCCGGGCGCCCCGTCACATGGAAGTCGTCGCGCAGCATCCGGTCCGCGGCGTCGGCCTCCTCGGGCGGGTAGCCGAACCCGGCGACCATCACCGCGCGGGACCGCAGCGGGCCGAGGTCCTCCTCGTGGACGTGGACCGGCACGTCGTATCCGTCGAGCCCCGCGATGTGGTCCTCGTGCGCGTGGCTCACCAGGACCAGATCGGCGGGCGGTGCCCCGCCGACGAGCGACAACGAAGGGTCGACGACCAGCGTGGCGTCCGTCCCCCGCACCAGGAGCGAGTTGGCGTACGGATAGGCGCCCCGCCGGGCACCCACGAGCACCGCGACGCCTCCGTAGGTCTCCTCGGTGTATTCCGCGCCCATGTGCGCCACCCATCTCTCGGCTCACGCTGAAAGTCGAATCGGAGTCGAAACCGTAGCAGGGTCCGCGGTGCCTCAGTCGAGGGCGTCGATCCCCGGCGCGAAGGTGATGAGGAGCGGCAGTGACGGAGTCAGCATCGCCGCCACCGTGATGAGAGCGCGCCTGCGGCGCCTCAGTCTCGGCGGGGGAGCTAGGAGGCGGTCCACCCGGTCACCCAGCGCGCGGCGGCTCGAGGCGCAGGAGAAGACCCCGCGATGCTGGTTGAGTTCGATGAGGGCGAGGGCGGTGGTGACGTGCCCGCAGCGCCGCGCGGCGGTGTCGTCGGCGGCCAGTTCCACCAGGCGGTGGGTCTGCGCGCAGAAGTGGGTGAACAGCGGTACCCGGGGAAAGCCCTCGGCGAAGGCGGCGGACAGGTGCAGCAGCCAGTCGTGGCGGGCACGCGCGTGGCCGCGCTCGTGGGTGAGGACGGCATCGAGCTGGCGGTCGGTCAGCCGGTGCATCGCACCTGTGGTGACGACGAGTTGCGAGGGGCTGCCGGGCAGCCACCAGGCATCGGGGTACTCATCCTCCAGGACCAGCAGAGGCCCGTTCGCGGCGGGAAGACCGCCGGGTAGTTCGGGTGCCCGATCCCGTAGGCGGTCGCGCGTCGCCACCCGGGTCTGGTGGACCGCCCTGAACCTGCCGGCGAGCACGGCCGCCGTCCAGGCCGCGCCCGCCGCCAGGAGCAGGGTGAGCCCGGTGGCCCAGGCGGGGGCGGCGGAGAAGCCGTAGGCCGCGAGGACCCCGGGCGGTGCCGAGTCGAACAGGGCGTCGCGCACGGTACGGAAGACCGCGGCCGTGCCGAGGACGAGCGCGGTCAGGCAACCCAGCAGGGCAGTGGCGACCAGGCATTGCCACACCCACAGGCCGAGCACGGGTTCCCGCTCCGGCCAGGTCGCCCGGTTCAGCGCGCGGGCGACCGGTACGCCTGCCGTCAGGCTGACGGCGGCGAGCAGGAGAAGGCAGCCGATCATGCCGGGGCTCCGGTGGGGGCTCGGTGGGGAGTACGGCGGACGGGGGTCCGCCCCGGCGTGTGATGCATCTGTCTGGCGTTCCTTGTTTCTCGCTGCGCCGGTCCCCTCGGGGCGGACCGGCGCAGCGACTTGCGTGGTGGGGGCCCGGTTCAGCCGCGCAGCGCCGAGGCGAAGATCGCCGGCAGTGCGGACCAGCGGGGGGCCGCGGCGAACTCGGTGAGGAGCCGGCCGGTGGTGGCGGCGGTGCGGTTGTCGACGAACCAGGGCGGCTTGGGCGACATGACCGCGCTCCCGTGCAGGAGCGCGCGCGGCGCGGGCCGGAACGGCCCACGGACGACGGTGCGTTCCGGTTCGTCCAGCAGCAGGGCGTTGTGGACCACGCCGATCCCGCTCTGCACGTCGTCCGGGGTGTGCCCCGGGAACGCGCCCCAGGTGGCGGTCGCGGTCAGGTAGCCCACGCCGGTCCAGGCGTTCAGCGCGACGGTGCCGTAGCGCAGCGCCGCCACCGCCCGGTCCAGTTCGGGGCCGAGGGCGGAGACGGTACGCGGATGCACGACGAGGTTCACCCCGAGCGTGCCCGTGAACCGCTCGTTCGCGGCGCGGACCGCGCGATCAAGGAACTGTCGTGTGTCACCCGGCAGTTCGAGGACGGCCAGCACCGGTGAGAAGTACTCCTCGGTGAGCGCCGGACCCGGCTCGTCGGAATCGGGGATCTCGATCAGTACCCGCCCGCCGCCGACGGCCTCGGCGCCCGGATACGCGGCACGGGCCGCGCGTACGCGCTCGTCGCTGCCCGGATAGTAGGCGGGCCGCTCAGGCGCTCCCGACAGGGCGGACCGCAGGTGGGCCAGGAAACGGTCCTTCTGCGGCCAGTCTGCGGCCACCACGACCACCTGGCTCGCCACGCAGTTGTACCCGCCGTTGTGCAGGCGCTGGGTGGCGATGTGCCCGGCCTGGTAGCGCAGGTCCGCGTCGGTCCAGACGTCAGGGAGCACGATGGTGGGGGAGACCCCGCCCAGCTCGCTGGTGACCGGCTTGTCCAGCAGCGGCGTCCCGGCCCTCTTGCGGGCGGCTCCCTCCGGGCCCGTACCGAACACGATCGCGTCATGTGTGGCCGCGCTCCCGGTCATGTGAACGTGCCCGGTCCTCTGGTGGTGCACGAGGTACGCACCCACGTCCGCGCCGCCGGTGACGATGCGGACGGCGCCGGCCTCGATCAGCGGGGCCAGCACCCGGCTGAACACCTCGAACAGACCATCCGTGACCGGGTTGAGCTTCAGCGCCACCACCCGGTTGTTCGCGTACACCTCGTACAGCACGTCCAGCACCGGGATCGAGGTGATGTTGCCCGCCCCGAGCACGACACCGACGCCCCCGGTCTCGGTCGGCCGACGCAGGGAAAGACCCGCTCGGGCGCGTACCCGCTCCTCCGGGACGCCCGGCGGCATCCACACCTCGGCGGAGAACCCGTTCAGCAACAGCCGGTCCCAGACACCGTGCGGCAGCACGCGCACCGCGACCCGGTCACCGGGCGCTCGCCCGACGGAAAAGCCGTCGACCGGGCTCGCCCCGCGCTCCAACGCCCGGATGCTCGCGGACAGTGCGCCCACCGAGGTCAGCACCGGGTACGGGCCGGTGATCCACTCCTCGCCCACGAGCTGATCGTTCTCGGGCAGCCGTTTGTACGCGACGGCCGCGCGCACCCAGTCCCGCGCGTTGGCCGCGGTCGCCGCGCCCACCCGTTCCAGCAGCTCGCGCCGCTCGGCCAGACTCCGCGCGGCCCAGGCCGCCTCGCCCCGGGTCAGTTCGTCGAGCGCCCGGTCGATCTCCGCCGCCCGGCCGGTCGCGGGTATGGAGGCCGTCATCGTGTCGCTCCCTGTCGTCGGTCGCCCGCCTTGATGAGGTCGGCAGCCTTCTCGGCGGCCATGATGACGGGTGCGTTGGTGTTGCCCCGTGTCACGGACGGGAACACCGAGGCGTCGACCACCCGCAGGCCCGGCACGTCGAGCACCCGCAGTTCGGGGTCGACCACCGAGCCGATCGCACAGGTCGACGTCGGGTGGTAGAGGGTCTGTCCGGCCCGCTGCGCCCAGGCGAGCAGGTCCGCGTCGGAGTCGGAGGCGGGCACGTCGAAGGGACCGGTGACGAGGTCCGACACCGCCGGTCGGGCGGCGATGTCCAGCGCGATCCTGATCCCGGCGACGATGGCGTCCCGGTCCTCGGGTGTCGTCAGGTAGTTGTGCACGATCCGGGGTGCGGCGTCCGGCCGCGGGGAGCGCAGGGTCACCGCGCCCCGGCTGGTCGGAGCGAGCACGCAGGGGCCGAAGGCGAAGCCGTGTTCGGCGGCCGCGCCCAGGCCCTCCTGATGGAACAGCACCGGGGCCGCGTGGAACTGCACGTCCGGGGCGTCGAGTTCGTCGCGGGTACGGAAGAAACCGCCCGCCTCACCGATGTTGGAGGTCAGCGGACCGCGCCCCTCGCTCTGGAGCAGCGCCGCGTTCTCCTCGGTCGCCGCCGCGATCAACGACTCCGTGCCTGTACGGAAGTTGAGCAGTGCCATGTAGTGGTCCTGGAGGCCCTGGCCGACCGGCAGATCCCGCACCACCCCGATCCCGAAGGCGGACAGCACCGCGCCCGGCCCGATCCCGGACAGCATCAGCAGCTTCGGCGACTCGTACGCCCCCGCCGACAGGATCACCTCCCGCTCGGCGCGCACCACTTCGACTGTGCCGCCGCGCTCCACCTCCACGCCCGCCGCGCGACCACCCTCGATCACCACCCGGTGGGCGCGCGCCGAGGACAGCACGGTCAGGTTCGGCCGCTGGAGCGCCGGATGCAGATAGGCGACGGCGGCGCTGCACCGCATGCCACCGCGCTGGGTCACCTGGTAACGGCCGACGCCGAACTGGCGCTCACCGTTGAAGTCGTCGTTCGTCTTGTACCCGGCCTGCTCGGCGGCGTCCACGAAGGCCGACGCGAGCGGATGCCCGGACCGACCGTCGCTCACCGTCAACGGCCCGCCCACGCCGTGGAATTCGTCCTCACCGCGCTCGTTGTCCTCGGCGCGCCGGAAGTACGGGAGCACATCGGCGTACGACCACCCCTCGGCCCCGCCCGCGGCCCAGCCGTCGTAGTCGGCGCGGGCACCCCGGATGTAGATCATCGCGTTCAGGGAGCTGGAACCGCCGAACACCCGGCCCCGCGGCAGATAGGTCCGCCGGTCGCCGATGCCCGGTTCGGGCTCGCTGTCGAGGTCCCAGTCCAGCTCGCTCTTCATCAACTGCGGGAAAGCGGCCGGGACATGGATCTCGGGCGCGGTGTCGGGACCGCCCGCCTCGATCAGCGCCACCCGTACCTCGGGGTCCTCCGACAGCCGCGCGGCCAGCACGCAGCCCGCCGATCCGGCACCGACGATCACGTAGTCGTACGAGCTCATTCCATCTCCTTCGATGAGAGCGGGAGTTGCGCGGAACACGGACCGAGGACGCGGGTGAGGAAGCCGAGCTGGTCGGCCAGCGCGCGTTCCTGCCAGGGTCCGTCGTAGACGTCGAAATGGTCCAGGGGGTACTCGGCCAGCCGCGCCCACCGACCGGCACGGCGGGCGGTGCGGCGGGCAGCGCCGGGCGGGGCGACCCGGTCGTGCAGGCCGACCTGGAACAGCACCGGGCAGGACACCCGCCCGGCGTACCCGACCGGCCGGTTGGCCCCCACCTTCAGCGCGGCGCGGGCACAGACCTCGTTGCGCCAGGTCGGACCGGCCATGACGACGCTGATCCGGTCGATGTCCGGCGTGGTCATCATCGCCACGGTCCCCGGCGGGCCGACGACAGGCAGGTGGTGCGGCCGCCGCCCGGTGAGGGCCCGCGCCACGTCGCGCAGGCCGTGCCCGGCCAGCTCCAGCAGTCGGCCCACCCCCGCCAGGCGCACGACGTGCGCCAGGGTGGCGAGCCCGTCCGTGGCGGGCGTCAGCGCGACCGCCGCCGCGACGCGCCCGTCCTGCGCGGCGACGGCGACGACATGGCCGCCCGCGTACGACGTGCCCCACAGGACGATCCGGTCCGGGTCGACGCCGGGCAGGTGCCGGGCGGCGGCGAGGGCCGCGTGGTAGTCCTGCCGCTGCCGTCGTACCGACACGTCCTGCCGGGGCGTGCCGCCGGAGTCGCCGAAGCCCCGGTAGTCGAACAGGAACACGTCCATCCCGGCGTCGGCGAAGCCCTGCGCGTATCCCATGAGGCCGCTGTCGCGGGTGCCGCCGAAGCCGTGGGCCATGACGACGCACGGGCGCCCGGCCGGACCGGTCAGCGCGTCGCTCTTGGCCGGTAGGTGCGTGGCGCCGCAGGTGACGCCGTGGCTGGGGAAGGTGACCTGGCGGCTCACCGGGCGCGCCTCGTCCCGGTGAAGTGCAGGGCGGCGTCCGCCACCGGCCCGTCGCGCAGCCGCTCCACGTCCTTCTCGTACGCCATCTCCACCGTCCACGGACCACGCGTCCCAGCTCTGGGGAAGGCCCCGATCCCGCGCTCGACGTAGCCTGCGGACAGGTCCATGAACGGGACCCGCTCCATCGCCGGGTCGTGCAGCACCGGGGTGACGGTGTCGTAGCCGTGGGAGCTCATGTGGTCGAGCAGGCGGCAGAAGTGCTCCCAGACCAGGTCCACCTTGAGGGTCCAGGAGAGGTTGGTGTAGCCGAGTGCGAAGACCAGGTTGGGGACGCCGGACAGCATCATCGCCTTGTAGGCCGTGGTGTCGGACGGGTCGACCTGGCGTCCGTCCACCTGGAGCCGCACCTTGCCGAAGGGCGACATGTTCAGCCCGGTCGCGGTGACGACGATGTCGGCGGCCAGCTCCCGGCCCGACTCCAGCAGGATGCCCGACTCGGTGAACCGTGCGATCCGGTCGGTGACGACGGAGGCCCGGCCGCTCGACAGCGCCTTGAACAGATCGCCGTCGGGCACCACGCAGAGCCGCTGGTCCCAGGGGGCGTAGCTGGGCGTGAAGTGCGTGTCCACGTCGAAGTGCCGGGGGAGTTGCCGCCGCACCCCGGCGATGAGCAGCCTGCGCGCGAGCTTCGGGGCCCGCCTGCACAGCTTGTACATGCTCCGGGTCAGCCAGATGTTCTTGCGCCGGACCAGTCCGTGCGCCCGCCGCTGGCCGAGCACCTTCCGCAGTACACCGGCGACCGCGTCCTCGGACGGCAGCGAGAAGATGTACCCCGGAGACCGCTGGAGCATCGTCACGTGCCCCGCCCGGCCCGCCATCGCAGGGATCAGCGTGACCGCCGTGGCGCCGCTGCCGATCACCAGCACCTGCTTGCCGGTGTGGTCGAGGTCCTCCGGCCAGTGCTGCGGATGGACCACCCGGCCGTGGAAGTCCTCGACCCCGGCGAACTCCGGGGTGAACCCCTCCCCGTGGTCGTAGTAGCCGGTGCCCAGGAGCAGGAAGCGGGCGGTGAACGTCAACTGCTCCCCGGTGTCGGTCCGTTCGGCGGTGACCGTCCAGCGCCGCTCGGCCGTCGAGAACTCCGCGCCGATCACCCGGTGCCCGAACCGGATGTGCCGGGCGAGGCGCTTGTCGGCGACGGTCTGCTGGAGATAGTCGAGGATGAGGTGGCCGTCGGCGATGGCCTTGCGGTGGGTCCACGGTTTGAAGCCGTAGCCGAAGGTGGACATGTCCGAGTCCGAGCGGATACCGGGATACCGGAACAGGTCCCAGGTGCCACCGATCGACTCCCGGGCCTCCAGGATCGTGAACGTGGTACCGGGGCGCCGGGACGTCAGATGACCTGCCGCGCCGATGCCGGAGATCCCGGCGCCGACGATCAGCACATCGACATCGGCGGCCGAGCCGTTGGTGGTGTTGGTCATGGTGCCTCCTTGCCGCCGTCACGGCGGCGGGGTCGTGCTGACTGCCTGACTGCGGTGGGCCGACCGCAGGCGCTGCGCGGCGCCGGGTCACGACGGACCGTCGGCGAGCGCCCGGACACCGGAGCCGTCGTCCTCGACGGCGCCGACCGGCGTTGTCGGACGGAGGGCGGCTTCGGGCTCGCCGGGGATCGCGTGGGGCAGGCGTTCGGTCCCGCCCTCGATCGACCAGAATCCCGCAGCGTCGAGGAAAGCCCCGAAGCCGCCGAGCGATCGGAGCAGACCCTCGCACGAGCTTTCGGTCATGACCTTCTCCGTCTCTGCTCGACGTGGCACCTGGGAGCAGGGCGCGGTCGATGGCACCGGGCATGGTCGTACGGGATTCGAATACGAATCGTAGTCGAGTTTATGGGCCGTTCATAGAGTGTCAACCTCCGTCGGCAAGGTCTTCCCAGGTCGCGGCTGATATGATTTCGAGTCGTGTTCGACAAGGATTCAACGGCTCCGACCCGGCCTCCCGTGGTGCAGCGGCGAGGCGTGGAGCGCAGGCGCGCCATCCTCGACGCGGCGGAGGCCCTGCTCACCGAGAAGGGCTACGAGGCGGCCACGCTCAAGGCCATCGGGGAGCGGGCCGGCATTCCGACCGCTTCCATGTACCACTATTTCCCGGACCGGCACCAGGTCGACGCCGAGCTGCTGCAGCAGCACATGCGGGCTCTGGACGCCGTCGTGGACACCGTGCTGCGGGACATCGGGCCGGGCACGGTCCGGGAGATCGCGGACGCCCTCATCGACGTCGTGCTCACGTACTTCCGACGCCACCGCAGCTGCACCGAGTTGTGGTTCGCGGGGCGCAACGAGGCGCTGGACGAGCTGGTCCGCACCTTCGACGAGGCCCAGGCGGAGCGGCTCTGGCTCCTCCTCCTGGAGCGGAAGCTGATCGCCGCCGACACCTCGCGCTTCGTCCCGCAAATGGCCTTCGAGGCCGCCAACCGGCTCTTCGACGTGGCTTTCCGGCGCTCGCCGGACGGCGACGACGCGACGATCGACGAAGCCCGTCGCATGCTCACCGCCTACTTCCTGACCTACGCCCCCGAAGACGCGTAGGTCAGGCCGTACCGTCGCTAACGCAACGGGTCGCCCCATTCGACCTGGGCGCGGAGCTGCTTCTTCAGCAGCTTGCCCCCGGCGTTGCGGGGCAGCGGATGCACGGTCACCGTGGCGTACTGCGGCACCTTGAAGTCGGCCAGCCGCTCCCGGCAGTGCGCGAGCACGGTGGGCAGGTCGATCCCGGCCCCGTCGCCCTGGAGCACCGCTCCGACCTTCTCGCCCATCACGTCGTCGGGCACCGCGAGGACCGCCGCGTCGGCCACGCCGGGCGCCGTCAGCAGCACCGTCTCCACCTCCACGCTGGACACGTTCTCCCCGCCCCGGTTGATGATGTCCTTGGCCCGGTCCACGATGTGGACCCGCCCGGCCGGGTCCACGCGCACGATGTCGCCGGTACGCAGCCAGCTGTCCACGAACGCCTCCGCCGTGGCCTCCGGCCGGTTCCAGTAGCCGGTCGTCACGTTGGCGCCCCGTACCACCAGCTCGCCCACCTGCGGATCGTCCCCGATCGGGGCGACGCCGAGGTCGACCGCGGGCACCGCGTAGCCGACGGAGTCGGCGTGCTCCGCCGCGTCCCGGTCCGGCAGCACGGTGATCAGTGAGGCCGTCTCCGTCATGCCGTACCCGTTCATCAGTGCCGCGCCGGGGAAAGCCGCCTTGAGGGACCGCACCAGGGCGGGGGCGATCGGCGCGCCACCGTAGGCGACCGTGCGAACCCCGGAGACGTCGGCGTCCGCGAAGGGCGGGTGCCGCAGCAGGAGTGCGTAGACGGCGGGCACGGTCACCAGGAAGGAGATCCGCTCCGCCGCCAGCGCACCGGCCAGCTTCGGCAGGTCGAGTGCGGGCATGATCACCGAAGTGCCACCCGCGTACGCGGCCACCACGAACTGCGAGTTGCACGCGGTGACGTGGAAGAGCGGTACGGAGACCAGCGTGCGCAGCTCCGGCCCGACGGTCCGGGGCAGTCCGAGGCAGCGCATCATGTTCTCGGCGTTGGTGAGGAACGCGGCGTGCGTGGTGGGGACGCCCTTGGGGCGGCCGGTCGTGCCCGAGGTGTAGAAGAGCGCGGCCACGTCGTCGGCGCCGAGGCCCTCGGCCGTGTACGGGTCGCCGTCGGGGAGCGGGGTGCCGGGCGCCAGGTCGACGCGGGCGCCGGAGTCGGTGAGGACGAACTCGACCTCCGGCGGAGCGGACCGCGTGTTGACCGCCACCACGATTCCCCCGGCCAGCAGGGTGCCCCAGAAGGCGAGTACCCAGTCCATGCCCGCCGGATACCGCACGGCCACCCGGTCGCCGCGCTCCAGCCCGGCCGCCCGGAGGCCCCCCGCCACCCGCGCGGCGCGCGCCCACAGCTGGGCGTAGGTCAGGCGCTCCCCGCCCAACTCGACCACCGCCTCGCCCTCCGGCCGCCGTTCGGCATGCGTCCGCAGCACGTCGAGCAGGGTCTCGGGCAGATCGGTGTAGCGCGGAACACCGTCGGCGCCGCGGACCACGGCGTCCTGGGGGAACGGACACGTGGAGCGGGGTATCTCGATGACTGCGCGGCTCATGCGGCGGCTCCATTCGGGGTGCGGGTACGGGTGGGGGTGCGACCGGAGCAACCGTGCCGCTCTCGGCACGAGGCGGCCAGGGCACCGCCGCTTCGGTGCCCCGGCCGCCAGATCCGGTGGCGAGACGGGCTAGGGCCTGTCTTCCGGATCTTGCCGTAGTCGCGGGGTCTGGCACGCACATCTGCGGCGTTGTCGTCACTCGCCGACGCTCCGCGTCGACTCCCTCCTCCGCCTTGCAGCTGCACGCACCAGACCCCGCTCGGGTCAGCCAGAAGGCGCCGTCGGCCCGAGCCGGCCTGATCCGGAAGAAAGGCCCTAGACGAGCGCCTCGACGATCTCGTGGCGCGGAGTGCCGACGCGCTCCAGCGCCTTGTAGAAGGCTTCGGGGTCGGCCCAGTCCTCGGGGGAGAAGGCGCCGGACCGCTTGCCGGTCTCGTCCAGGGCCAGGACCATGAACGCCGCGCACGCGGTGCCGGTCAGGCTGCCCATGCTGCTGACCAGGTAGGTGTCCGTGCCGCTGACCGGCGTGCGCCGGACGGCGACCGCCGGCCGGCCGTTGCGGGTACCGGTGACGCGGGCCAGCAGACCTCCCTGCCACTTCTCCTTGCGGCCCAGCGCCGAGGAGAGCAGGAACTTGGCCAGCGTGCCCGCCCCGCTCTCGCCCCGGCGCACCTGGCCGACCATCCCGCGCAGCGCGTATCGCAGAGCCTTGGGATCGCTGACCCGGTTCTTCAGGATCGCCTCCAGGAAGTCGAGCGCCTCGTCGACGGTGATCCTCCCCTCCTGGATGGCCAGGCCGAGACCGCGCGCCAGACCGTTGAAGGGCGAGGGGGCGAGGCCGCCGATACATCGGATGCGTCGCGCCTCGGGGTACCGGCGGGGGAGGGTGACGGGCTCCGGGTGGGCCGTCTCGTAGAGCAGGATCTCGCCGATACCGGCACCCATCGGGACCGAGTCGGTCTCCACGTAGGACTCGTGGACGACGGGGCCGCCGTCCTCCCAGGTCAGGCAGTCACCGGCGGCGATGTGCATGAGATGTTCGAGCACCGCCCGGCCCACCTGCGGCCGCTCGTCGCCCACGAGCCACGCCAGGTCGATGTCCTCGACGGTGTCGAGTTCGCTCGCCGCGTCCACGACGAGGACGTTGCTCATGCCCGGCGAGGCACCGCAGCCCACGTAGACGGGAATCCCGGCCTCGCGCGCCTTGTCCTGGAGGGTCAGCGCGTGCTCCGTGCTCTCCACGTCGTCGTCGAAGTCGAGGTAGGGCACCTTGGCCTCCAGGCAGGCCGAGATGACGGGCTCCGAGGTGCGGATGTACGGTCCCGCGCCCAGCACGACCAGGGCGGCGCCGTCGATCGCCTCCCTCAGGTCGGCGCGGTCGTAGAGGTCCAGGCGCCTGGCCCTGGCCCGGCCCGGCGGCAGCCGCTTCAGCAGGGGCTTGAGCAGCTCGGGCCGGATGTCGCAGAGGGTCAGCTCCCAGTCCCCGTCGGCCTTGGCGAAGCGCTCGATGGCCACGCGGCACATTTCCCCGGCCGCGCCGATGAAGACGACCCTCCGCGCCGTCACGCGGCACCTCCGGTGCCCTGAAGCCCGCGCATGCCAATGTCATAACAGTGAGCCACGACTCTCTCCGCTCCGTTGTTGCTGGTGGTCCGACGACCCGTGCATCCGGCGTGATCCGTGTCCCGATTCGTCCGGTAGCCCGGATGACAGGAATTCGATTTCGAATCGGCTTTCAGTCTAAGGGTGGGCCAACGGCCGTCGTCAAGGTCTTGGAGGCTTTGCTCGAGAGCAACCGGGTCTGCCGGGCCGGTTGCACCGCTGGATCTCGGACGGCTGAGGGACCCCGCCGACGGTGACTGCCTGACGAGCCCGGCCCCGTACGGCGCATGCAAGGTGATGAATGGGTCGGTATCGTCACAAAGAGGCGGGGCGGAGAAGCCTTTTCGTCAATGGGCCCGAATCCAGATGCCCCCGCCGGGGACCGCACCGCTGCCGGGCCCGTTCACCCGATCCGGACGTGCTGACCGGAGTCCGGATTCTCGGCACTCGGCTTCGGCTGGGACCTGCGGACGGAGGCAGTGTCATGCGCATCGTCGTGGACCTGAACCGATGCCAGGGGTACGCGCAGTGCGTGTACCTCGCCCATGAGGTCTTCAAGCTGACCGGCGACGAGGCCCTTTCCTACGAACCCAATCCCGACGAATCGCAGCGCCTGCACATCGAGCGGGCCGCGGCGGCCTGCCCGGTCCAGGCGATCAAGATAGACCGGGTGGACGTCGAGCCGGACGACGCGGACCGGGGTGCCGCCTCATGAACCTGTCGGAGACATTCGCGGAACTGGTCGGCGACTTCAGGGCCAACGGCAGGATCGTCATCGTCGGTGCCTCGCTCGCTGGGCTCCGGGCCGCCGAAGCCTTGCGTGAGGGAGGGTTCACCGGTCCGCTGACCATCATCGGGGACGAACCCTACGAGCCGTACGACCGTCCTCCCCTGTCCAAGCAGGTACTCAAGGGGTGGGTGTCGGCCGACAACACCAAACTGCCCCGGCTGCGGGGCTCGGACGCCACGTGGCGGCTCGGGGACGCGGCCGTCGAACTGGACCGGGCCAACAGACTGATACACCTGGCCGGCGGCGAGCAGGTCCCGTACGACCGACTGCTGATCGCCACGGGAACCCGGGCGCGGCAGTGGCCCAACCCGGCCGAGGCCGCCCTCGACGGGGTGCACACCCTGCGCTCGCGCGACGACGCGGCACAGGTGCGGCAGGCGCTGGCCGCACGCCCGTCGCGGGTGCTCGTCATCGGCGCCGGGTTCATCGGCTCGGAGGCGGCATCCGTCTGCCGGGAACTCGACATCCCGGTGACGGTCGCCGAGCGGGCCTCGGCACCGCTGGTCGGCGCCCTCGGCGGAGTCATCGGCAAGATCGCCGCTGAGATGCAGCGCGAACACGGGGTCGATCTGCGCTGCGGGGTGGGTGTGTCGGCGCTGGAGGGTGACACCGCCGGACACGTGCGGCGCGCGCGGCTCTCGGACGGGACCACCGTCGAGGCCGACCTGGTGCTGGCCTCGCTCGGATCGATCCGCAACGTCGAATGGCTGGAGGGCTCCGGTCTCGCGGCCGGCTACTGGGGCGTCGGCTGCGACGCCGGAGGCCGTGCCTTCGACATCAACGGTGTGGCGACCGACAGCGTCTACGTGGCAGGTGACATCGCCCGCTCACCGTACGTGCTGTACGACTACGAGTTCCTCGCGATGGAGCACTGGGACAACGCCGTTTTCGGCGCAGAGGTCGCCGCCCACAACATGATCAACCTTGAGCCCGACTACCGGCCGAACCTGCTGCTTCCCGGCTTCTGGTCCGGCCAGTTCGGACGGAACATCAAGTCCGTGGGGGTGCCTCCCTTCGGCGACGAGATCGTGTTCACGCAAGGGTCCGTCCGAGAGCGCCGCTTCGTCGCGGCCTACGGTCGCAGAGGGCGCATCGTCGCCGCCGTCGCCTTCGACGGGGGCAAGTGGCTGGAGCACTACGGGCGGCTGATCGAGCAGTCGGCGCCGTTCCCGCCCCCGCGGGCGGGCTGGGACCTGCCCGACTTCATGCAGCCGATGCCGGCCGAGTTCCCGACGCCGGGCGTCCCGGCCGGAGTACCCGACGTGGTCCTGACCGGTCACGACCCGACCGAACGCAGGGCCGAGTTCCAGCGTCCCGGCCGGTGACGTGGCTTTCGGCCGACGCGCGCGGCCGAACAGCGCCTCACGAGCGGAGGAACATCATGGACGAGGAAACCCCCTGGCAGCAGGCACTCCGCTATGCCAACCGCGCCGATCCTTATCCGTTCTACGAGGAGCTGCGCAAGACGCCGGTGACCCGCGAGCCGGACGGCTCCTACGTCGTCGGCACCTACTGGGAGGTCGTCCAACTCCTCCATGACCCCCGTGTCAGCTCGGACCCCACCAAGTGTCCCCGGCTGTCCTGGATCGCGGGGGGCGAGGGCGAGACGACGGCGGACGAGTTCAGCACGCCGGACATCATCAGCTCGGACCCGCCCGAGCACGACCGGTTCCGCCGCCTGATGACGCGGCACTTCTACGGCCCTCCCGACGCACCTGACTGGATCGCCCGCACGGAGCCCGACATCCACCGCATCGTGGACGACCTCTTGGACAAGCTGCGGGACAAGCCCCGCTTCGACGCCGTCGACGACTTCGCCTATCCCCTGCCGGTGTCCCTGATCTGCCAGATCCTCGGCGTGCCGCTGGAAGACGAACCGCTCTTCCACGCATGGATCGAATCGGCCCTGGACTCCCTGGACTTCGGCCCCGAGGCGAAGTCCGAGGAGGTCCTGGGCCGACAGCAGGCGGGCGACGCGGCCTACGCCGACATCCATCGGTACATGTCCGGGCTGATCGACCGATACGCCAGGGAGCCCGGACCCGGAATGCTGTCGGCGATGGTGCACGACGACAGCGCGTCGGGTCCCATGCCCAGGGACGCGATCATCAGCAACGCTCTCCTCCTGCTCTTCGCCGGGCACGAGACCACCGTCAACCTGATCGCCCACAGCCTGCTGACCCTCCTGAGGCATCCGGAGGCGCTCGCGGAACTGCGCGCTCGGCCCGAGCTGATCGTGCCCGGGGTGGAGGAAATGCTGCGCCTGGAGTCGTCGGTGCAGTTCTGGTTCACCCGCTCCGCGCTCGAGGACATCGACATCGCGGGCACCACCATCCCGAAGGGCTCGCCGATCTTCCTGGTGTACGGCTCGGCCAACCGCGATCCGAACCGGTTCCCCGACCCCGAGCAGGTCGACCTGGAGCGCCCCGACAACGAGCACCTCGGCTACAGCCAGGGCATCCACTTCTGCTTCGGCGCCCCACTCGCCCGGCTGGAGGTCCAGGTCGCGGTGCAGGAGTTCATCCGCCGCGTCGAGAACCCGCGCCTGGTCACCGACCCGCCGCCGTACCGTCACAACCAGGTCTTCCGCGGCCCGCGTCACGTCCTGATGGACGCCGACGGAGTTCGCGGCTGACACTGATCCGCTCGAAGGGAGCGCCATGAGGGCCTTCCGACTCGTCGCATGGCAGAAGCCGGCAGAGCTGCGCGAGGTACCGGTGCCCGAACCGGGGCCGGGAGAGGTCCTGATCCGGATCGGAGGCGCCGGCGCCTGCCACTCCGACCTGCACATCATGGAGGAACCGGGACCGGAAGACGGCACCGGACTGCCCCTCACACTCGGCCACGAGAACGCCGGATGGGTCGAGGCGACCGGCCCCGGTGCCTCCGGCGTCGCCGTCGGCGATCCTGTCATCGTCTACGGTCCGTGGGGCTGCGGGGTGTGTGCCAACTGTCGACAGGGCCAGGACAACTACTGCCTGGAGACAAACGGTGTCGGAGGCGGTCTGGCCGAGTACGACGGCGGGATGGCCGACTGTCTGCTTGTCCCGTCGACGCGGTTCCTGATCCCGCTCGGCGACCTCGCCCCCCGGGACGCCGCTCCCCTCAGCGACGCGGGCCTGACCAGCTATCACGCTGTCAAGCGGTCGCTGCACCTGCTGGGGCCCGGCTCCACCGCGGTGGTGATAGGAGCCGGAGGGCTGGGGCAGATGGCCATCCAGATCCTGCGCGCGCTCAGCGCGGCCACCACCGTCATCGCGGTGGACACGGCGGCGGACAAGCTGGAGACCGCCAAGCGCATGGGCGCGGACGAGGCGCTGACCTCCGACGGCGAGACGGTCGAGCGCATCCGGGACATGACACGGGGCCAAGGCGCCGAACTCGTGCTGGACATGGTGGGCGTCGATCCGACGCTGCGCATGGCCGCGCAGGTGGCCCGGGTGCTCGGCGACCTGACCCTCGTCGGTCTCGGCGGCGGCGCCCTCCCGGTCAACTTCCTGAGCCCGCCCCACGAGTGCTCGGTCACCGCGCCCTACTGGGGCTCCCTCACCGAACTCATGGAAGTGGTCACCCTGGCCCGGCAGAACAAGATCGAGCTGCTGGTGGAACACTTCCCCCTCGATCGCGCCGCAGAGGCGTACCGGCTCCTGCACGACGGCAGGATCAAAGGCCGCGCCGTGATCACGCCACAGACCTGAGAGTCGTAGCCGTGGGAGACCGGCCGCGCGCCGGCACGGCCGGTCCCGTCCTGCGGGGAGATCGAGGTATCAGGGGACGAGTATCAGGCGGATCGGGTCCCCGATCTTGTTCTGCAGCCGGTGGACCGCTTCCGCCGCGTCCGTCAGCGGGATGTGGGCGCTGATGGAGGGAGACAGGTCGAGGCGCCCGGCCGATGCCAGCCGGATCAACTGGTGGAGGTCCCGGAAGCCGGAGCCGAAGTGGCCGCGGATCTGGTTGCTCTTCCAGCTGAACTGCGTGCTGTCGGTGATGGTGAGCGGGTGGGGGGTCAGCCCCGCCAGGACCATGATCCCGTTCTGTCCGAGGACGGTTGCGGCCTGTTCCCGTACGGCGGGCGCACCGGCGAAGTCGAGGGCGACGTCCAGGCCGAGGCCCGCCGTGGCCTGGTGCACGGCCCCGGCGAAGCCCGGGTCGACAGGGTCCAGTGCGAGGTCGGCGCCGAAGGCCAGCGCGCGTTCCCGGGCGCTGGGCAGCGGGTCGACGGCGATGACCGGTGCGGCACCGGCCAGGCGGGCGAGCTGGATGCCGTGGGCGCCCAGGCCGCCCACGCCCCACACGCCCACGGCCTGGGCCGGGCGGACCTCACCGGTGGTCACGATGGCGGAGTACGGCGTGGAGACCGCGTCCGGGATGATCGCCGCCTGGTCGAACGGCAGGTGGTCCGGGATCAGGGCGAGGGTGTCCTCGCGGGCGATCGTGTACTGGGCCCAGCCGCCGTCGTAGTCGAGGCCGCGGGTGAGGGGCTCGACACACGTCCCGATGCGAAGGCGGCAGTCGTCGCACCGCCCGCAGCCCTGGCCGGCCTGCAGGACCACGCGCATCCCAGGGGACCAGTCGCCGAGCAGGTCGGAGCCGAGGGTGTGGATCACTCCGGCGACCTCGTGCCCGAGGGTGACTTCCTCGATGGGTACGAACGGCTTCAGGCTGCCGTCGATCAGGTGCACGTCGGACAGGCACACACCCGCGGCCTTGACCTCGATCAGTACCTCACCCGGACCGGGGACGGGTATGGCGACCTCTTCGACGCGGAACGCACCACTGGGAACGTGAAGGCGTCCGGCAAGCATGGTGTTCATGGAATGGAACCTCTGACTTCTGTGGGGTGGTCGGTTCTTGGCTTCCGCTGGAGCGGATCGTGCGGCTCAGCCCGCGGCGTAGACGTCCTCGATGTAGCGGCCGTCGGAGACCAGCGAGTCGAGCCAGGCGGTGGCGTCGGCGTCGTCGGCACCGGGAGTGCGGTCCAGGTAGACGGCCCGGAAGGCGTCGCGTACGCCCGGGGCCATCCGGGCGCCGTCGCCGCAGACGTAGACCTTGGCGCCGTCGCCGAGCAGCTTCCACACCTCGTCGGCCTCGGCGGCGATGCGGTGCTGGACGAACATCTGGTCGTCGACCGGCGCCTCGCTGAAGGTCGGACGCATGGCGACCACGCCCGCCAGCTCGGCGGCGCGCAGTTCCTCGGCGTGCAGGTAGTCGGCGTCCGGGGCGTCGCAGCCGAAGTAGCAGAGCGCGGGGGCGAGTTCGGAGCCGTTCAGCGCAAGGGCGAGACGGTCGGCGACAGCGCCTCGGAAGGGGGCGAGGCCGGTACCGGCCGAGATCATGATCACCGGGGTCGCCGCATCGTGGTCGATCCGGAAGACCTCCCGGCACGGCTGTATCCGGGCGTACACGGTGTCGCCCGCACGGACGCCGTTCAGGTATCCCGATCCGGTGCCGCGGAAGGTGCCCCGGCCTGAGCGTGCGGGTGCCTGGAGCAGGGAGACCATCAGATCGACGTGGTGGGGGTCGCTCGTCGGCGAGGACGAGACCGAGTAGTGGCGCGGCCGGATCGGCGGCAGCAGGTCCAGCAGCACCGGCCAGGTCAGGACCTCGCCGAGCGCGGGGTTGTCCTCGATCACGTCGAGCAGGCCACGCCGGTCGGCGGCCAGGGCCTCGGCGTCGTCGGCGAGGGCCCCCAGTGCCTTCTTCTCGGGCGGGCACGGGTTGAGGTCGGACAGAGTGGTCAACTGCCCTGCGGTCGGGCGGTCCTGGAGTTCGACGAAGTGCGTGAGCAACTCGCGTACGGTCACCGGCCGGTCGACCGCGATGCCGTCACGACGCGGGCGGCTCGCCGCGATGTTGAGGACGGTGTCCAGGTCCGCCCGCAGGATCTCGGCGGCACGCTCGACCAGGTCGGGGTGGTTGGCGGGGAGCACGGTGAAGTGGTCCGCGGTGCGGTAGGTCTCGCCCTCGGGCAGTGCCAGGCGCACGAAGCGCTTGGCGCGCGGGTAGCCGGGACTGGTCAGGCTGCCGGTCTCGGTGACCGTCATCGCCGCCATCCCGTGCCGGGCGGCCAGTGCTTCCAGTACGCCGCCGGTGACCTCGGTGACGGTGTACGCGGGGGCGTCGGCGTCCACCTCCGGGGCGGCGCCGACCGTGGCGGGGTCACCGTAGCCCTCCAGCAGGGCGGTGCGCAGCGTGCCGGTGAACGCCTTGACCGCGCCGGTCAGATCACCCGAGGCGTCGCCCTCGGCGCGCTCCAGCAGCCGGGTTCCACCGAGCGCGGCCAGCCGCTCATCGATGAGGGTGGGGACGCGCTGGTAAGTGGCCGACCAGTTGCGGTCGCCGATGCCGAGGACGGCGTACGTGACACCGTCGGCGGCGCCGGGTCCGGCGTTCTCGAGCCACTGGACGAAAGCGGCCGCGTCGTCGGTGGGCTGCCCGTTGTACGAGGCGGCGGTGATCACCACCGGCCGGTCGGTGGGCAGCGCGTCGGCGTGTGCGTCGAGCGCGGACACGGCGGTCTCGCATCCGATCTCTGCGGCGGAGTCCGCCAGTTGGGCCGAGAAGTCACGGCAGGTGCCGTAATTGGAGCCGTGCAGCAGCAGGAGGCCGGTGTCCTGCCGCACTCGGGTGGGCAGGCCGTCGGCGTCGGCCGACTCCTCGTCGGCGGCCGCGGCGACGCCGAACGCGGGGACGGCCGCACGGTTGGCGGCACGGTCGGCCGGGGTGCGCGGGGCGATGGCGAGGGTGAATCCCTCGGGCTTGATGGTGAGCGTCTCCTGGATGCTCAGCCGGTAGTCGGCGTGGTCGAGCAGCCGGTAGCGGTGGACCAGCATGGCGAGCAGCATGGTGGCCTCGTGCAGGGCGAACTGCCTTCCGATGCAGGCCCGTTCGCCGGTACCGAACGGCTTGAAGGCGTGCGGGGAACGCGCCGCCTCCGCTTCCGGTGAGAAGCGGGAGGGGTCGAACAGCTCGGGGTTGTCACCCCAGACGGGGTCGCGGTGCAGGATCGGGGTCAGTACCCCCGCCCACTGTCCGGCCCGCAGCGGCATGCCGCCCAGGTGAGTGTCGTGGCGGGCCTCGCGCCAGAAGCCGGGGGCCGTCGGGAACAGCCGCAGCGTCTCGTTGAGCACCTGGCGGGTGTAGGTGAGCTTGCCGATGTCGTCGTACGACGGCTCGGGGTCGGCCGTGTCGCCCCACAGCTCGTCCACCTCGCGCTGGATCAGACGCAGCGCGGCCGGATTCTTCACCAGGTTGTAGAGAGCGAAGGACATCGTGCCCGACGTGGTCTCGTGCCCGGCGATCAGGAAGGTGATGACCTGGTTGCGGATGTTCTCCCGGTCCAGGGTCGTGCTGTCGGAGGGGTGGGTGGCGGTGAGCATCAGGTCCAGCAGGTCCTCGTGCTCCAGGACCGGAGCGTCCGGGGCGGTGCGCGCCGCGATGACCTCGTCCACCACGGAGGCAAGGAAGGCGGCATCCTCGCGGAACGCCTCGTCGGCCTCCGTGTAGTCGCCGTCCGGGGTACGCCCGAGCTTGTCCATCGACCAGCTGAGGCAGCGCACCAGGGCATCGACGAACGGGTGCGGCTCGTCACGGTCGAACGAACCGAAGTCGAACCCGAACCCGGCCAGGCCGATGGTGTCCAGAGTCATCCGGGTCATGTCGTCGGACACATCGACCGGGTTGCCTGCGGCCCCCCGCTGGTCCCAGGCCTGGATCAGCCGACGGGTGACCTTGAGCATCACGGGGTGGTAGGTGCGCATCGACCCGAGAGCGAAGGCCGGCATCAGGATGTCGTGCGCCTTGGCCCAGTTCGGCTCGTCGTTGTACGCGGTGAACAGGCCGTCGTGGGCGAACTCGCGGACGTTCTCCAGATCCGGGCCGATCGCCTTGCGGAACCGCTGCTCGTCGGAGAGCTCGGTGACCAGGTCGAGGCCGCTGACGTAGAGGGCGTCCTCGCCCTGTTCACGCAGGACGAAGTTCGGACCCTGCTGCCGGGCCACGTCCATGAGGCCCTGGAGGAACGTACTGCTGGTCGAAGCCGTGGAAGCGTCGACGACGGAGAAGTCGTGGCTTGCGGGCTGCGGTGAGAGTCGGGTTTCGGTCATGGTGGCGAATCGCCTTCCGTGATCTGTGAGCTGGAACCGCCCGCGGGCGGTTCGGGTTCCGCCGGTCAGGGGTGCCCGTCCGACGCGTGGTCGGGTTCACGGGCAGAAGCGGCCTTCGTGTCAGAGAGCGGCGCTGTACGGGTTGGCGCCGTGGTCGACCGCCTGGTCGCGGGACGCGCTGTGACGCCGGTCGTCCCCCGCGTGGCTGATGCCGTGGTCCTCGGCCGCTCCGCGCCGGGGCACCGGGAGCGAGCGGGGTTGCCGCGACGGGACGTACCCAGAGTTCCATACGTCGTATGGAAACCCGCTACCAGTGAACCATACCTTGTACGGAAAGTCGCGCCGGAGGCTTCCGGGTGCGTTCGTTCGGTGATCCACGCGCTCGCGGCGTGGCTCGTCACGCGAATTGACGGCTCCTCCTACGATCCATAGAGTCGAAGTCGAATCGAGATCTAATTTCGAATGATCAGGGAGGCTCATGTGACTGAGTTCGACAGCCCACCGGAACCACGCGAAGCCCACGTCGTCGGCGGCATATGTTCAGCCGTGGGAGCGTGAGGTGACGATCATTGATGGAGTGACGTACTCGGCCTTCACCGGTTGGGCCGATACCCCCGCCGATGTCCTGCCGGCGCTCGAGGGCGACACCGAATGTGATGTCGCAGTCGTCGGTGGCGGGTTGGGCGGCATGGCGACGGCCCTGCGACTGGTCGAGCGAGGCGTCGACGTGGTCCTGATCGAGGCCGGAGTCTGCGGCGCCGGGGCGAGCTCGCGCAACGCCGGGCAGTTGACGAACGCCCCCGCGGGCGACCCCCAGATCCTGAGCACGATGCACCCACGCCGCTTCCGGGACGTCGTGCGCTTCGCCGAGGGAGCTGTTCCCTTCGTCGAGGGCCTGCTCGACCGGTTCGACATCGACTGCGGGTACGAGCGGACGGGCAACCTCATGGCCGCCGTCTCCAAGGGGCAGCTTCGCAAGGCCAAGCGGAACACCCAGATCCTCCAGAAGGCAGGGGCGGACGCCGAGTTCGTCGAGGGGGGTGACTTCGGTGTGCCCGAAGGCATCCTGGGCGGCAGCTTCGAGCGCGGCGGAGGAACGCTGAACCCCGGTCTGCTGGCGTTCGGTGTGCGCAAGGCACTCCGCGGCGCTGGGGTGCGGGTGTTCGAGCGGACTCCCGTGCGCGCGGTGGAAAGTCACGGCGGGTCGGTCCACCTGAGCACGCCGCGCGGACGAGTCCGTGCCGGACGGGTCGTGCTCGCCACGAACGCCCACTCGCGTGATCTCGCGTTCGCTCCGAAGCGGTTGGCCGCGCCGGTCTGGGTCAGCATGGCCGAGACCGAACCCATCGCGCCCGAGCGCCTGGAGGCGACCGGCTGGACGAGCCGGGCGGGCCTCGTGACCCTGCACAACCTGATGCAGAGTTTCCGCATCACGCCCCGCGGCACGATCGCGTTCGGTGTTCGCCGACTGCAGCTGGCGCATTCGGCGCTGGGTTCTCGTCAGCCGGACCCCTCGGTCGTGGCGGACCTGACCCGAGGCTTCCACGACCGGTTCCCCTCACTCCGGGATGTCGCGGTGGAGCGGGCGTGGGGCGGGTGGATCGCGATGACTCCGTCGTGGCTGCCGGTCGTCGGAGAGTCCACGAAGAACGTCTTCTACTCCATCGCCTGCAACGGCCACGGCCTCGCCCAGGCTCCCTACCTCGGCGCGCTGCTCGCCGACCGGCTCGCCGGCGACGAACTCCACGACGACCTCGCCCCCCTGTGGCGGGACCGGCCGCGGTTCGCTCCGTCGCCCTTCCTCAACAGCGCGACGCTGACGGCCGGATGGATGGCCGACCGGCTGGCGGATCGTCTCAACCGTGGCAGGAGCTGAAGGCCCCCTGCGAGGCCCCTGCCACGCGCCTACCCCCGCGAAGCGGTTCGCGGGGGTCCGGTCGCCACGTCAGGGGACAGGCCCGGGGGTGCCGCGCGGCGGATGCGTGACGGCACCGGCTCCGCGTCCCCGCAGTCGGCTCCGGCGGCCGCCCGGCCGACGCACCGCGGTGCCGCGCCCCTCGCCTCCGCCGGGGCACGGCACCGCGCCGTCCTGTGTGGCCTTGCTACTGCCGGGCTTCAAGATCCCATGACAGCCGATGGCCGGGTCCTGCCATGTCGCCGGTTCTCGTCAGCGGTTCCCCCCTGCCGCGCTCAGCGGCATCGCGATCCCGTCGGCTTCGGCCGCCCGGTCGTGGCGCGCCAGGGCGCGATAGGCGTGGAAGTACACGAAGAGCTGAGTGCCCCAGGTCGCCAGCGCGGCGCTGGCGAAGATCGTGCGGTGGGCGTCGTCACCGGCGAGTGGGAAGAAGTCGTAGGTGATCGCGATGACGGTTCCCGCCGCGGTCGCGAGCGCCGTCCATACCGCTCGGGTTCTGGCGCCCGTCTTCCAGACTCGCCACGTGAAGTAGACCAGGAACAGCGTCGTGAGCGCGTTGACGACGACGAAGAAGGTCGCCGGGCCCAGGTGGAACCCATGACCGCCGAACCGCACGAGGTAGAGCCCGGCCGCGGTGGCGAGGGTGAACGCTCCGATGTCCAGGACCAGTCCGGGGCGGTAGCGATGGGTGACCCGCAGCAGGCCCATGATCAGGATGAGGGTTATGCCGACCCCTCGGGAGAATGCGTCGAAGAAGGACACGAGCATGCCCTGCGGATCGGTCTGGTCCCCGCCGCGAAGCGCCCAGATCAGGAAATTGACGCCTGACGTAGCAACGATCATCCACTCCAGGCCGAGCAGATGATTGCCGTACTGCCGCAAGAATTTCCAGCCGCAGTAGAACCCCGCGAAGATCATCCACAGGTCGGCCAGTATGAAAGCGCCTTCCTTCATGAACTCAATCCCCTCCGTAGAGCGCCGAGAACCAGATGTTGTAAAGGACGTCGACCACGCGTCGCACATCCGGGTGGGGCTGTCTCGAGAACGCCTGCGTCAGATAGCGCTCGTCCATCCAGACCAGGGCGCGGGCAGTCTCCTCGACATCCAGATCCGCACTGATGAGCCCTGCGGCCTGGTCGGCGGAGATACGGATGGCGGTGGCATCGATGAACCGCTGCACCAGGGCGTTGTAGGCGGCCTCGACCTTGTCGTCGCTGCCCGCCGCCTCCGAGAGCGCCCGGAGTACAGGACCGTGCTCGGCGTAGACCTCGGCCAGGCCCTGGAACGCCGACCTGGCGTCGACGGTCAGATCGACGCCCGTCAGCCAGCGGTCGATCATCGCCCCGAGTTCGAGGCCCAGCTCCTCCACGACGCGAAGCGCCAGGTCGTGACGGTCGCGGAAGTGTACGTAGAAGGCAGGCCGCTTGAGCCCGGTCCGGCTCATGACCGCGTCCACCGTCATCTCCCGGAACGGCCGCTCCCTGAGAAAGGCCTCCGCCGCGTGGAGGATCTCGCGTTCCGACTCCTTGGGGTCGTGCTTCGGGCGCCTGCTCATGGCTGCAGCACCTCGACGACCTGATCGACCGACGTCCGCCCGGCCCGCGCCATCGCGGCGTAGAACCTCTCCGGGTTCGCCCAGTCCTCCGGCGCGAGGACACCCGCCAGACCGCCCAGCTCGTCGACCGCGAGCATCATGAACGCCGCGGTCGCCGATCCGGTTCCCGCCGCCATGCTCGTCCACGGTGTGCCCGGCCCGCTGACCGGAACGCGCCGAATCGAGACGACCCTCCTGCCGTCGCGCCTGCCCGTCACCCGGACGTAGTTGATGCCGCGGAAGTCGGGGTGCTTCTTGCGTGCTGCGGCCGCGAAGTACTTCGCCACCTCACCCACGGCGATCTCACCCCGGCGAACCGAACCCCACAGCCCTGCGAGGGCGTGGCGCCACACCTTCGGCGAGCCCGGCTTGTCGGTGACGACGGCGTTGACGAAATCAATGGCCTGGTCCATCGAGATCCTCCCGTCCTCCACCGCGACGGCGACTCCGCGCATGACGCCGCTGACCGGCGCCGGGTCGAGGGCTCCCAGGACACGGATCCTGTCCGCGCCGGGCCATCGTCGCGGCATGGTCACCGCTTCCGGATGGGCGCACTCGTACAGCCGATAGGCAGAGCCGAACGAACCACCCAGGTCGAACACATCCGATTCCACGAACGTCTGGTGGGTGACCGCCCGTCCCTTCTCCCAGGTCTGGCACGGTCCGGCGAAGCCTCGGATCGCGTGATCGAGCACGGCACGCCCGAACTCGACCGGCCCCTCGTCACCGGTCGCC
Source organism: Streptomyces sp. NPDC090119 (assembly GCF_044747085.1). Classification (NCBI taxonomy): domain Bacteria; kingdom Bacillati; phylum Actinomycetota; class Actinomycetes; order Kitasatosporales; family Streptomycetaceae; genus Streptomyces; species Streptomyces sp. NPDC090119. Next base: position 1,369,629 of record NZ_JBIVDK010000001.1, read on the forward strand.
CAGCCCACGTCTATCTGGTCCACGCTGTCCATGTCGCGTGTCGCATCGGCAGCCATCACATTGGTGAGTCCGGGGGACGCGCCGCAGCCGACGAAGATCGGCACGCCGGCCGCCTTCGCTTCCGCGTCCAGCTCCATCGCGGCTCGGGTGCTGGCCTCGTCGTCATCGAGATCCAGGTAGGGGACCCCCTTCTCGATGCACGCTTCCATGACCGGCTCCGCCGTGCGGATGTACGGCCCGGCGCCCAGCACGACGAGTGCGGCACCCTCGATGGCCTCACGAAGGGCGACCGGGTCGAACAGGTCGAAGGAGCCGGAGCTCGCCGATCCGGGGGGCAGGCTCGCGACCAGTGCGTCGAGGGCGTCGGGCCGGATGTCGTACAGCTCCAGCTTCCAGTCCGCGCCCCCGGCGGCTTCGGCGAAACGCTCGATCGCGACTCGGCACATGTCACCCGCCGCGCCGATGAAGACAATCCTCTTCTTCTGTCTCGTCATAGGGCGAGGCTAGGACTCCACTTACGTGACGTCAATGACAACGTGTAATTATTGTTCGGTGACGGGGGTGAGGCTGCTGCCGACGAACTGGACATGGCTCTCGGGGGTGCCGGGCGGGCCAGTTGGAGGAAACGGGGACGGGATGCCGTGTGGAGTGCTCCCGAGTGGATATTCGTGTGTCGCCGGTCCTCCGCGCGGAGCGACCGGCGGGCAGCCCCGGCGGAATTCCCGTCGGGTCTTCCTCGGCATCCCCTACAGCAAAGGAAGCACCGTGGGCATCATCGCCTGGATTCTCATCGGCCTCATCGCGGGCGCCATCGCCAAGGCGCTCATGCCGGGCAAGGACCCGGGCGGCTGCCTCGTCACGATGCTCATCGGCATCGTCGGCGGTCTGCTCGGCGGCTGGCTCGGCAAGGTGATCTTCGGTGTGCACTCCATCAACGGCTTCTTCCACCTCTCGACGTGGATCGCCGCCGTCGTCGGCTCGGTGATCGTGCTCCTGCTGTACCGCCTCGTGACCGGTCGGCGTTCGCACTGACCGCGACCGGCGATCCGTCCGCGTAGCCGGAGTTCCCGCCGGGCCCCGCGCCCGCATGTGCGACTCCACGACCGGACGGCGGAACGGAACGGCACCGGCCCCGGGGTTCGCCCCCGCGACCGGTGCCGTTCGCCGTTTCCTGACGGCAGCGGGACGACATGGCCATCCTCGTCGTCTCGCGAAAGCCGGGGCCTGCGCAAGCGGCGTCCGGCGCTACTTCTTCTGCCACTCGTAGTCATCCGCGGCATCGACGATCAGATGCTCGACCGCCTGTGGCTGCGAGATGAGCGAGACATGGGAGGCGTCGATCTCCACCGTCTTGCGGGCCTTGGCCCGCTTGGCCTCGAAACGCTGCAGGTCGGGGTTGATCGCGAGGTCCTGTCGGCCGATGAGCACGTAGACGGGCTTGTCGCGCCAGGCGGCTCCGGTGACCTTGTCCGTGAAGGCGGACTGCGCGATCGGCCGCTGGGACGCGCCGAGAACGTCGGTGCGGTTCTTCGGCAGGTCCGCGCCGAAGACCTGGTGGAACTTGTCGGTCTGGACGTAGACATCCGTACCGCTGCTGCCGTCACCGGCTCGGTAGGGCACCTGGTTGAGGGCGCTGAGCAGCGGAGGAGGCGAGAACTTCGCGGACAGGCTGGTGAAGGACTCTCCGACGTCCGGCATGATCGCGTTGACGTACACGAGCGCCTTGACGTTGTCGTTCCCGGCGGCGGCCTGCGAGATGACCTCACCACCGTAGGAGTGACCGACGAGTACGATCGGCCCCTTGATCGACTTCAGCAGGCTCGCGAGGTAGGTCGAGTCCTGCGGAATGCCGCGCAGGGTGTTGGCGGGCGCGACGACCTTGTAGTCGCTCTTCTGCAGCCGCTCGACCACACCGCTCCAGCTCGACGCGTCCGCGAACGCGCCATGCACCAGAACGATCGTCGGCTTCGCGTTCGGTGCGTCCCCGGCGTCGGGACCACCGGCGTAGGCGGCCACGGTGGCCAGAGCGGCGGTCCCGGACACGGCCAGGAGGGCCGCTCCCCAGCGGACGAGTTTCGCGTGGCGAGGCGACCTGCCGGATACGTTCATGCCGCTCCCTAGGGGTGAGGGCGCCGCACGACGCCCAGGCCCTCAGGCTTGCGCCCCTCCCTTGGGCCCGCCTCATACGCGAGGCATTCAGGTGAACTTGCCCGTCCGTGCGGCGTGGCGTCGCGGGCGGCCGGGTGGGCCGTCTGCCGGATGGCCGTTCGGGCAGCGGGAACTGCCCTGTTGTCGGCCCGCGCTGCCCTTCCGGCGCGCCGTACGCGTGCGGCAGGATCGTGTTTCGAGGCGACGCAAGAGATGACGCACGAGACCTCGTTCGAACGGATTGCGCCATGCGGCATACCAGTGAACCCCGAGGGAACGCGGCCCCCGACCGTCAACAGACTCAGGGACGCGCCCCCGTTCGCAACACCGGCAGACCGCAGACCGCCATGACCGCTGCCCACGGGGGCAGGCCCCTTCCTGCGGGTCCGCTGGGCGCCCTGCAGCGGGCGGTCGGGAACACGGCCACCGCGCGGATGGTCGAGCGCGAGCGGAACCGGAGTGCCACCGGCTCGGACCGTGGCGCCGTGCAGGCGTTCGGGGGAGGCGACGCAACGGGGTCCGACGCCGTGCGGGAGGCCGCGAGGGCGGCCGGGCGCGGGGGCAGCCGACTGCCGGACAGCATGCGCACCACCATGGAGAACGCCTTCGGCACCCCGCTCGACCATCTCAGGGTCAAGGTCGACGAACAGGCCGCCGCGAGCATCGACGCCAAGGCGTACACGGTGGGCACCGACATCGTCGTACAGAGCGCGAGCGTCCTGCGGGACGTCGAGACGATGGCCCACGAGATCCATCACACCACCCAGCTCGACGCGCCCGCGGGCCTCAGCGATCCAGGCGACGGCTGGGAGCGTGAGGCGTCGGAGGTCGGTGCCCGGGTCGCCCGCGGGCAGAGCGTCCACCACCACACCGGGGACGGCGGGGAGCACCGGGACGAGGGCGTCCAGCGCACCGCGGTCCAGCGCCGCGTGGGCTTCGAGTTCGAGTCGCAGTGGCGGGTGCGCGACCACAACGACCTGACCGACCAGGACGAGCAGAACTACCAGAACGAGGTAGCGGAGCGCGACGCGCTCCGCGGCGCGCGGGTCCTCGCCACGATCGCCACCCAAAATACCTACGCCCGTCTCCTGGAGCCGTCCGAAGAGTCCTCGAAAGAGAAGTTGAAGGACAGGTGGCTCACCCCGGTGCCCGGGGGTGAGCCGGGGGAGTACCTGCCGACCGCTGAGGGCGCGGCACGGCTCGACACGCTGCGGCAGAAGTTCTCCGCCGAGTACGAAGAACTCATGACCACCGTCGAGTTGCCGCTGCTCATGAAGAATCTGATCCGCGAGACACCGGTGCGCGGCCGCGACATACCCAAGATGGGCACGGTGGGCCGGGGCAGGAACTACCGACTCACCTCCGACGTCAGCCCGACCGGCGGCTCGGCCCTGGAATGGGTGACCGACCCGCTCAGCACGAGGGACGAGGTCGTCGCGGTGATGACCGCGATCACCAGCGTCTCGGCCGCCCTGGACGCCCGGAAGGACGCCGAGTCCTTCTCCCTCGCGGACGTCCGGGTGCCCGGATTCGACGCCGAACCGGGGATGAGGGTGTTCCCGCTGAACGGCGAGCTGGTCTACACACCGCAGATGACCGGCGGGTTCAAGCTGTCCGAGCTGCCCCGGCTGCTGGAGTACCTCCAACTGCCGGACCAGGCGCCCAGGTTCACCGGCCGGTCCGCGTTCGAGCAGCGCAAGGAGGCCAGGCAGGACCTGCACCAGGACAGCCTCCAGAGGGTCGACGGCATCCGGCGGTCGGCCGAGGACCAGGCCAGGGCGCTCCCCGAGGAGATCACCCGGGGTGAGCCCACCAGCGAGCTGGTGGGTCTGGTCACCCTGCTCGGCAGCTACCTGGCGTACGGCTCCGAGCTGGGCGACAAGGCGAACTCGAAGTCGATCGCGGGCGGCATGATGTCCCGCACCTCCTTCGCCCACAACTTCACGCTGCTGCCCCATCCGCTGCGCGTGCACTACCGCGCGAACCCCGGCGAGTTCACCGCGTTCGTCCTCAGGGCGGCGGGACTGCCGGGCAGCGGGGACGTCTCGCTGTACTCCCGGGCCGTCGAGCACGGGGAGGCGGGCCACCGTGAGCGGAAGCAGATCCCGCTGACCCGCTCCGAATGGCTGGACGGCATCCCGGTCGGCAAGGACCTGCTGCGGAACTACAAGCATCTGACCGAGGAGGAGAAGAACCAGGTCGGAGACCGCAAGGAGGGCTGGGAGCACATCCACGGCTCCCTCGGCGCGCTCGGCACGGTCGACGACAAGGTGGGCAGGCCCGGCGAGGAGGCCGTCGCCCTGGTGGCCGAGCTGCGCCGGATGGCGGACAACCTGCGCACCGCGGACCTCCAGCCCCTCGCCCTGGCCGCCTACGACCTGGTCCAGCGCTTGAACGAGGAGCGGACCCTGAAGTACAAGAAGGACGGGCGATAGCGCCTACTGCGCACGTCCGATTCGTCGCGAACTCCTCCGCCGTATGACATTGGTATCGTACGCAGTATGGAAAAGAAGGTGAGTCGTCCTGCGCGGGGAACGAGGAAGAGGGATGTGCCTCTGACCGAGGCCGGGATCTACGCCGCCGCCCTGCGGCTGATCGACGCGGAAGGCGTCGAGGCGCTCAGCATGCGCAAGCTCGCCACCGCGCTCGACGCGAACCCGATGTCGCTGTACTACCACGTGCCGAACAAGGACGCGCTCATGCGCGGCGTGACGAGAGTGGTCGGCGGCCAGTTCCGCACGGAGCTGCCCGAGGACGTCTCCTGGCAGGAGCGCATCCGCCTGCTCGCCACGGACTTCCGGGCCCTGGCGCATCGTCACCCCCAGCTCATGGCCTACTCGATCACCCAGCAGCCCGACTTCATCCGGGCCGACGACCCGTTCTGGATCGCGCTCACCGCGATCGTGGAGGCTGCCGGGATTCCGCGGTCGGAGGTCCCGGAGATCGCGGCGCTGATGATCGCCGTCGTCGTCGGTGTGCTCGCCGCCGAGCTCAACGGCTCGCTCCACCGGTGGGCGACCCTCGAGTCCCCTCCCGCGAACGACGGTGAGGGCCCCGACCCCGCGGACGTGGCCCCTGCGGGTCCTGACCAGGAGCGCATGTTCCTCCTCGCGGTGGACACGCTGATCGCGGGCCTGGAAGCCCGGCTCGCCGCTGGTGGTGCGGTCGGCCACTGATCCGCCGGGGACCGGGCACGTACGACCGCGGCGACCCGGACCGGTGCCGCTGACGGCGCTGGTCCGGGTCGCTGCTTCAAGGGGGGCGGATCGCTCAAGCCTGGGCGCCTTCGACGCCGAGTCGCCGGGCGACCTGCTCGGCGGTGTCCAGACCAGTCAGGACGGCGCCGTTCATGGTGCCGACCCACTCGCCCGCGGTTTCGGTCCCGGCCCAGTGGATACGTCCGTGCGGCTCGGTGAGCGCGCTGCCGTAACTGGTGGACGCAAAGGGAGCCACAGCGGGGTGCGGGCCACCCGGGGCGAACGGTTCCGTGCCCCAGCAGTGGTCCACGTAGTCGATGGGCTCGCTCGCCTGGGCGCCGAACAGGTCGACCAGTTGCTGGGTGACCCGGCTGCGCCGGATCTCCGGACTGAACCCGTCGTAGACGCGCGGGACGCAGAAGACCATCAGGATGCCCGGTCCGTCGTCGGGCGACGCGTCGAAGGTGATGAACACCGTCCCGGTGTCGGTCAGGGACTCGCCCGAGAGCCCCGCCTCGCGCCAGAAGGGCTTGTCGTAGGCGACGAACGCCTTGCTCAGCGCGCCCATGGGCCAGGTCCTGATGAGCCCCTCGGTCTTTTCCGGCAGGGCCGGCTCGAACTCGATGTAGGCGCGGTGCTCGGGGGCCGCGGTGACGATGGCGTACTTGGCGTTGATCACGGCGTCGTCGGTGTGAACCGTGACGCCGTTGTCGTCCTGGGAGATCCGGTTGACGCGGGTGTCCAGCACGACCTTGTCGCCGAGGTGCTCGGCGAGCCGGTGGGCGATCTCCTGAGTGGTCTCGGTGATCCGGTCCTGCTGCTGGCCGCCTTCGACGGCGAGCATGTGGTCGAGCCCACCCACGGCCTGGATGTAGCGCAGTACGTGCAGCAGCGCCACGTCGCCCGGGTTGCATCCCCACTGCACCTTGCTGGCGATGGCCATCAGTGCACGGGTGCTGGTGCCCGCCTGCTGCTGGTCCAGCCACTCGCCGAACGAGATCGAGTCCAGCTCACCGGCGTTGGGGGAGTTCCAGGCGGCGTCGACGTCAATGGTCTCCAGCAGCTTGTCCATCTCCACCTGGACGCGGCCGAGGTCCTCCAGGTCCACGGGCTCGACCATCGGCAGGGTGCCCGTCCAGGTGCGATGCTGGCCGGCCATCCACAGGACGTTGAGGCCCTCGTGGTGCTGGCTGGTCGTGGAACACCCCAGTCGCAGGGCGAGGTCCCGGATCGCCGTGTGGCGCTCGGCGACCCACGTCGCCCCGAGGTCGACCTTGACCCCGGCCACCTCACCCGAGTACGACCGGCCGCCGACCCTGTCCCGGCCCTCGATGACCAGGACGGACAGGCCCATGTTCTCGAGCCGCTCCGCGGCGCTCAGACCGGCGAAGCCCGCACCGACGATCACGACATCGACTGCCGTGACCTTGGAGCGGCCCTTGGTTCCCATAGTCATGGGTTTCTCCTTCGCTTGGGTACTTCCAGTATTACCATACGCCGTATGAAACTTTGGAAGTGGCGGGGGTGGCCGGGCGTCTGTGCCGCTCGGGACCTGCACCGATGGGTGTCGCATTTGCCTTGGAGCGCACTCCAAGGGTCATGATCTGAACCGCAGGGTCCACGACAGCCTGGGAACACGGGTTCACCGAGTGGGACCTGCTCGTGGCTGTTCCGACGAATGCGAGTTCTCGACATGACCGGCAAGACTGTTCTGATCACCGGAACCTCCAGTGGCATCGGCCTGCAGACGGCGCTCGGGGCCGCGCGCGCCGGGTGGCAGGTGATCGCCACCATGCGGGACACCACGAAGGCCGGTCTCCTCGAGGAGGCCGCCGCCGAGGCCGGGGTGACCGAGCGCATCCAGGTGCGGAAGCTGGACGTCACCGAGCCCGCGTCCGTCCAGGAGTGCCTGGACGCGGTCGTGGCGGAGCACGGCGCGCTGGACGCGCTGATCAACAACGCGGGCTCCGGACACGTCGGCACGCTGGAGACGGACGGGGTGGAGGCGGCCCGCCGCGTCATGGAGGTCAACTTCTTCGGCGTCCTGAACACCACCTCCGCCGCCCTTCCGCACCTGCGGGCGAGCGGGGGCCGGGTCCTCACCGTCTCCAGCGTCGGCGGTGTCGTCGGCCAGCCCTTCAACGAGGCTTACTGCGCTGCCAAGTTCGCCGTCGAGGGCTACCTCGAGTCACTCGCACCCGTCGCCGCCACCGTCGGGGTGAGCGTCACGCTCATCGAGCCCGGTGCGGTGGCCAGCGAGTTCGTCGCCAACGTCGGCATCCCCGACGACCGGGCCGCCCTCGCGGACCGGATGGGCCCCTACGCCCCCGCGATGGACGCCTACCTGACGCGCACCGCCGACGCGTTCGCCGCGGCCCAGTCGGCGCGGGACGCCGCCGCGGTCGTGGTCGAGGTGCTGAACACCGAGCAGCCTGCGCTGCGTGTACAGACCTCCGACGGCGCCCGGGCCTTCGTCTCCTCGAAGCTGGCCGACCCGGACGGGTCGAGGGTCCTCGGCATGACGGGTGCGTGGGTCGCGCAGTAGCGCGGTCTGTCGGCGTACGCATGAAAGGGTTGGGCATGACTACGGACCGTTTTGAAGTCACGCGCCAGCTGGCCGCGTCCCCCTCCACGATCTTCGACGTGCTGCGTTCACCCCAGGGCCACGTGGCCATCGACAGCTCGGGGATGCTGCAATCGGCGGAGGGCGAGCTCGTGAGCGCGGTGGGCGACCAGTTCGTCGTCCACATGGACCGGGAGGCTCTCGGAGATCTCCCCATGGGCCGCTACGACGTGACCGTGATCATCACCCGCTACGAACCGGACGCGCTCCTGGAGTGGACGATCTCGGGCACCATCCAGCCACCCATCCGCCACCTGTACGGGTACCGTCTCACGCCCAACGAGTCGGGCACGCTCGTCACTTCGTATTACGACTGGAGCCAGATCGACGACAAGTACCGGGAGTCGGGCATCTTCCCGGTCATCCCGGAAGCCGGTCTGCGTGCCACGCTGGGAATCCTTGCTCGCACGGTCGCCTGAGAGGGCGTCTCACGTGGCAAGTTTCCCGAGCTTCTCGTAGCGGGTCAGGGCAGCGGCCAGGCCGAGGAAGGCGAGGAAGTGGGAGCGGTTGCGTTCGTATCGGACGGTCAGGCGGCGGTAGCCGAAGAGCCAAGCGATCGACCGCTCGATCTTCCAGCGGTGCCTGCCAAGGCGTTCGCCGGGCTCGATGCCTGGCCGCGCGATGCGCGCGACGAGTCCACGCTCGCGCAGCCAGCTGAGGTGTTCGGCGGGGAAGTGCGCTTTGTCCGCGCGGAGTTTGACGGGCCGGCGCCGCCGTGGTCCCCGACGGGACCGGACGGCGGGGATGCCGAGGATGAGCGGCTCGAGGGCGAGACTGTCGTGCATGTTCGCACCTGACACGGCCACGGCGAGCGGGACGCCCTGGGCATCGGACGGCACGTACACCACTGCGGTGAACACGGCCCGCTCGTCACGCGGAGCGGTCCCGCCACCTTGCGGTCGAGCCGCGAACGACGGCAGTAATGGGGCGACCAGCTCCCAGAGCTCATCAGGAACCAGACGCTTCGACAGATCAGCACTCACGGTCGGCATGATGCCGCTCGGACATCAAGTCACGTGGGACACCCTCTAACCCTTGCCTGACGCGGCCAATCTGGCGGCCTGCTCGATCTTCGCGCAGTAGGCGGCGCGGGCTTCTTCATCGATCTGCATCTCGTGTTCGGGGCGCATCCCGGTTCGGCCGTCGATGCCTTCGCGCAGGACGTCGGCGTGCCCGGCATGCCGGTTGGTCTCGCCGAGGACGTGGACCAGGATGGCGAACAGGTTCGTGTTGGCATAAGGCTCCGGCCACCACGGCACGTGGCCGGGGGCATCGAGGGCAAGCTCGTCGATCGTCGCGTCTGAGTGCTCCCACGTGCGCCGGTAGGACTCGATGATTTGATCGCGCGTCTCGTCCTCAGCTGCCCACAGATCGCTGCCGTTGTGGTCCTGCCACCGGGGCAGCGGTTCCGGGGACGGCCGGTCGAAGACTTCACCGAAGTACCTGGCCTCGACGCCGGCCACGTGTTTGACCAGGCCGAGGAGGTTGGTCCCGGTCGTCGTCAAAGGTCGGCGGGCGTCGTATTCGGACAGGCCGTCGAGTTTCCAGAGCAGCGACTTGCGGTCCCGCCGCAGTCTCCCGTGCAGGTTGTCCTTCGCGAAGTCATCGATCATGCGGCATGAGCCTGCCACGGGCTACTCGTGGCCTCAAGAATCCCGTACGCGGACCGCAGCGCCCAAGAGGCCGAAGCCTGGCCGAAGCCACCGCCCTGAGCTGCTACAAGCAGCTCGCGGAACCGTGCCACGTGAGACAACCTCTAAAGCTTGTTCCGCATCTGAACGGTTGGGGGAGCGGTGGCCAGACGCAGACGTTGGACACCGCCTCGTGTCAGCAGCATCCCGCTGCTGGTCACGAGGTCATGAGCTGATGTGTCTCAGGCCCGACCTGCTGCTCGAACCAGCGCACCGCGAGACGGCCGGCCTCGAAGACTTCGCTCCCGCCGTCCTGAATACGGCGTGAGCAAAGGAACTGCACGGCGGCCGCGTGCCCGACGTCGGATCTGGGCGCGACCGCGTTGTCCACCAGGACGTCTTCAGGTGCGCGAGCCCCGTCCGGCAGAAGCAGAAACGCCTGCCGACCACCGCAGACCTGCGCCCGTCGCGGCTCGCGACCTTCATGGCACACGTCGGCGGCACGCGCCCCGGGCGCGGAGGCCAAGCTCAACACGGTGGCCCGCCGGCCCACCGTGAACCAGATCGACCGGCTAGGGGCGATGGGATACTCCCCGGAAGCAGCAGAGATCACCATGCAGCAGCCGGTGGCACGGCGGTCGATGCACAGTCAGGGGCGGGGTCTGCTCAGCGTGCTGGCACACGCCCTCCCCGACCTGGAGTTCCGGACCGTCCGGGAGGCCGAGTTCGGGTGCGACTCGCTGGTCGGGTTCAACTTCGGAGACGGTCACCTCCACGACGAGGATCTGATCCGCGCCGTGCAGAGGCGCGTCGGCTTCGCGCCGGGGGAGTGGGTCGTCGTCTGGGTCGAGTCCCAGGCCATCCACTCCGCGGTGCAGCACTACAAGGTGATCGACGCCGCCCTCGGAGTCGTCGAACGGGGCCACTGGAAGGTCGCCGACGCGGTGAACGAGCAGCCGTGGTTGCACATGCCCGGTCCCGGCGCCCACGCTGCCGCGAGGGCGTTGAAACACCTCGGTGGGCGGAGTGGAAAGGTACAGGTCACCGGCAGTATCAAGGACTTTCACGGGTGACGGCCTACAGGAACATGTAGTAAGGCCGCACTGCGGTGAGAGGGTTGGCGCGTACGGTCGTAGTGAAACTCGATCGCCTCCATTTCCGAGGATGAATCAGGGTAAATGGAGAAGCGGACAAGGCAAGGGGATCACTATGGGTAAGCTGATATTGCGCATGGCGTCAGCGGCCACCTCTGTAATGATTGCCGGAGTTGTTTTGTTCGCCGCGGGCGGCTCTGCCTCGGCGGCCGTCGCGCCGGTCGGCGGACACGGTTCTCATGTGAGCACGGCAGAGCACGCCGATGAAAGCGGCCTCAGCCATCGGCACATCACCCGATGTGAGGACCCGTATAGCCTCGACAGTCGCTACTACCCCTGGGTGTACGACCAGTTGGTGCAGTTCCGTGGTGACGTACCAGCCCTCTGTCACGGCTGAGGCTGTCTAAAGAAGAACTCGATTGAAGGAGTATTTGGTATGCCGGTTGTCATCGTTGCCCAGCTGATTGCGAAGCCCGGACAAGAGGAACTCGTCGAGAAGGTGTTTCGGGAAGTGGTGCCGGAAGTGCACGCCGAGCGCGGCTGCTCCCGTTATTCCCTGCACAAGAAGAAGGGGTCGGACGGCCACTTCGTCATGGTGGAGAAGTGGGATTCCGAGCAGGACCTCCAGGCGCACCGCGAGGGAGCCGTGATGGCCAGGGTCGGAGAGGCCCTCGCCAGCGCCCTGGACGGCCCGCCGGAGGTGGTCGTCCTCGAAGCGCTCCCGGCCGGAGAGCCGGGCAAGGGCGCTCTCTGACACACGCATGCCGATGGGGCGAGAAACGGTCAGTTTCTCGCCCCATCGGCATGCGTGCGTCAGCTTGCCAGGGCGACTCCGGTACCGCGCGCCGCCGCATGGCGAACCCGTCGGCGCGCGGGACGGCTGAGCCCTCCCGCGCGCCGACAGGCCCGGATGTCATGGAGTGGTCGTCACACCACCGGAGTGGTCGTTGCCGGTGACGAGGGACAAGCCGTTGCCCCGGTCGGCCCGGCGCAGCTGCGGCTGCGGCAGGGCGGCGTCGATGAACGCGTCGCGGGGGTGGGCCATTTCGGGGAGTCCGACGGTCTCGCGGCGCAGGAACATGGCGAGTGTCCAGTCGAGGAAGACGCGGACCTTGCGGTTGACGGTGGGCATCATGGCTCCGTGGTAGAGGCGGTGGAACCACCAGGCAGGCAGGCCCTTGAGCTTGATCTTGCCGAACATGATGGCGACGCCCTTGTGCAGGCCGATGCTGGCGACCGCGCCGAGGTTGGCGTGCTTGTACTCCTTCTGCCGACGGCCGCGCAGTCGGGCGACGATGTTGTCGCCGAGTACCTTCGCCTGGCGGTAGGCGTGCTGGGCGTTGGGCGGGCACCAGGCGCCGTCGCCGACGGCGAGGTCGGGCACCTGGGCGTTGTCGCCCGCCGACCAGACGTAGTCGAAGCCCTGGACCTGGAGCGTGGCCGCGGTGTCGATGTGCCCGCGGGGTCCGAGCGGCAGCCCGAAGCCGGTGAGGAGCGGGCTGGGCTTGACGCCGGCCGTCCAGACGATGGTGGAAGCGGGAGTCTCGACCCCGTTCTTGAGCAGCACCCGCTGGTCGGTGCAGGACTCCATCGAGGTGTTCAGGTACACCTCGACGCCGCGCTCCTCGAGCTTCTCCTTCGTCCACACACCGAGGTCGGGGCCCATCTCGGGCAGGATGCGGTTCGCGGCCTCGACGAGGATGAAGCGCATGTCCTCACGGCCGATGGTGCGGTAGTTCTTCGCCGCGTCGCGGCACATGTCCTCGATCTCACCGACGGCCTCGACACCGGCGAAGCCGCCGCCGACGAAGACGAAGGTGAGGGCCTTGCGACGCGCCTCGGGGTCGGTGGTCGAGTCGGCCTTGTCGAGCTGCCAGAGCACGTGGTTGCGCAAGGAGACGGCTTCTTCGACGGTCTTCAGACCTATGCCGTACTGCGCGAGACCGGGGATGGGGAAGGTCCGGGAGGGAGCCGGTGGCGACGACGAGATGGTCGAAGCCGAGCTCGTATTCGTCACCGGCCGGGGGGACGATCGTCGCCGTCTTGCGGCTGTGGTCGACGGCGACCACGTGTCCGGTGACGACCTCGGCCTTCTTGAGGGTGGGCCGCAGCGGGGCGACGAGGTTGCGGTCGGCGACGTTGCCTCCGGCGGCCTCCGGCAGGAACGGCAGGTAGGTCATGTAGGAGCGGGGGTCGACCACGGTCACCGTGGCCTCGTCGCCGCGGAGCTTCTTCAGCACGCGCAGGGCGGTGTACAGACCGGCGTAGCCACCGCCGACGATCAGAATGCGGGGCGGCTGGGCCGCGTGGGCGGGGGACATGGTGATTCCTTTCGGGGAGGGCGCGGCGGACGTCGTTGCGCCGGGGATGTGCTGGACGCCGATCCGGCGGCGGAACACCCAGTAGGTGAACGCCTGGTAGGACATGACCAGCGGGGTGACGATCAGGGCGACCCAGGTCATGATCGTGAGCGTGTAGTGGCCGGACGCCGCGTTGGTCACGGTCAGGCTCCACGCGGGGTCGAGCGTGGAGGGCATCACGTCCGGGAAGAGGGCCAGGAACAGCGAGGAGAACGCGGCGACGACAGCGGTTCCGGACAGCCCGAACGCCCAGCCCTCCCGGCCACGCCTGTTCAGCAGCAGCGAGGCCGCCAGCGCGACACCCGCGATCACCACGGCGACCAGGCTGCGGCCCCTGCCATGGTCGGCCTGGGTCCAGATCAGGAACGCCGCGCCCAGGGCCAGGGCGAGGAGGCCCAGCACGCGGGCCTGGCTCCGGGCTCGTACCCGCACGTCGCCGAGCGTCCTCAGGGTGGCGAACACCGCGCCGTGGAAGGTGAACAGCGCCAGAGTGAAGAAGCCGCCGAGCAGGGCGTAGCCGCTCACGAGGTCGCCCAGGTCCCCGGCGTAGTCGTGGTCCGCGCCGATGGGGACACCGCGGACGATGTCGGCGAAGATGACGCCCCACAGGAATGCGGGGATCAGGGAGCACCAGAAGGTGGTGTGTTCCCAGTTGCGCTGCCAGCGCTCCTCACCGCGCTTGTGGCGGTACTCGAAGGCGACGCCACGGAGGATGAGGCAGCCGAGGATGAGCAGGAACGGCAGGTAGAAACCGCTGAGCAGGGTGGCGTACCAGTCGGGGAAGGCGGCGAAGGTGCCGCCGACCGCGGACAGCAGCCAGACCTCGTTGCCGTCCCATACGGGTCCGATGGTGTTGATCAGGACCCGGCGCTCGGCGCGGTTCCTGGCGAGGGCCTTGGTGAGGACGCCGATGCCGAAGTCGAAGCCCTCCAGGAAGAAGTAGCCGATCCACAGCAAGGCGATCAGTACGAACCAGAGGTCGTGAAGGTGCATGACCCGATGTCTCCTTTCCGGGTATCAGTAGGCGAACGACAGGGGCTGGTCGGCGTCCGTGTCCTCGCCGGAGCCGGAGCCGGTGCCGCGTGGTCCCCGCAACAGCGGGTCCCTCACGGGCTGCTTCTCGGTGATGTCGGGGCCGGCCTTCGCGTACTTGGCCATGAGCCGGACCTCGATGACGGCGAGGACCGCGTAGAGGAGGGTGAACACGCTCATGGACGTGATCACCTGGGCGTCGCTGACGCCGGGGGAGACGGCGTCGGCGGTTCGCATCAGGCCGTTGACGACCCAGGGCTGACGGCCCATCTCGGTGAAGATCCAGCCGAAGGAGTTGGCGATCAGCGGGAAGCCCATGGTGAGGACGCCGATCCGCCAGAACCACTTGGTCAGGGTGGGGTGCAACTCGCGCTCGGCGGTGAGCATGAGGCGAGGCACCTCGTCAGCTTTGGTGCGGAACCGCGGTGCCACCAGTCGGCGTTGGCGGGTGAGCCACAGGCCGACCAGTCCGAACGCGAAGGACGTCATGCCGAACGTGATCATCAGACGGAAGGCCCAGAAAGTCATGAAGATGTTCGGCAGGTAGTCGCCGGGGGAGCCGCCGTAGAGCTTCGCCTCGTGTGCGGCGATGTCGTTGATGCCCGGCACCGCCTCGTGGAAGTCGTGGTGGGCGAGGAAGGACAGCAGTCCGGGGATCTCCACCTCGACACTGTTGCGGCCCTGGTCGACATCGCCTACGGCGAAGGCGGAGAACGGTGCGGGGCTCCGGGTGTCCCACAGCGCTTCGGCGGAAGCCATCTTCATCGGCTGCTGCTCGAACATGACCTGGCCCATCCGGTCGCCGCTCAGCGCGGTACCGAGGCCCGCGATCACCGCGATGACCAGACCGGTCCGCAGCGACACGCGCAGTGCCGATATCTGCTTGGACCGCTTCTCGCTCGGCTGTTCGCCCCCGGCCTCGGCGCGCTTGGCCCGCCACAGATGGAAGCAGGAGATGCCGACCATGAAGGCCGCGCCGGTCAGGAAGGCCGCGGTGAGGACGTGGGCGAACCCGACGAGCGTGGTCTCCTGGGTGAGGGCGAGCCAGACATCGGTGAGCCGCGCCTTGCCCGTCTTCTCGTCGATCGTGTAGCCGACGGGGTGCTGCATCCAGGAGTTGGCCGCGAGGATGAAGTAGCCGGAGAGGACCGTGCCGAGCGAGACCATCCAGATGCAGGCGCAGTGGAGCCTCTTCGGCAGCTTGTCCCAGCCGAAGATCCACAGGCCGATGAAGGTGGACTCGAAGAAGAAGGCGATCAGCGCCTCCATGGCGAGCGGGGCGCCGAAGACGTCACCGACGAAGCGGGAGTAGTCCGACCAGTTCATGCCGAACTGGAACTCCTGCACGATGCCGGTGACCACGCCCATCGCGATGTTGATCAGGAAGAGCTTCCCCCAGAACTTGGTGGCGTGGAAGTACTTCTCCTTGCTCGTGCGCACCCATGCGGTCTGCAGGCCCGCCGTGATCGCCGCGAGGCTGATGGTGAGCGGGACGAAGAGGAAGTGGTAGACGGTGGTGATGCCGAACTGCCAGCGGGCGAGGGTCTCGGGTGCCATGGCCAGGTTCATCTAGCACTCTCCCTGTTCGTGAATGTGAACACATTCACTAACTTGGTCCGAAGAAAGACCCCGCTGCTCGAACGAGAGACGGGAAAGCCCGCGGCGCGTCTCGGTGCGGGCGGCCAGCAGGGTCAGGAGGACTCCGGCAGCCAGCCACAGCCACAGGGAGAGCAGGTGCGAGCCGAGATCGTGGTGGTCGAAGTAGAGGATGCTGCGCGCGCCCTCGACGAACGCGGCGCCGTTCCAGAAGGAGTGCAGCGCTCCGAAGAAGTCGTTCTGCAGCTCCGGGCTCATCAGACCACCGGCGCTGGTCAGGTTCAGCATGACGAACAGGCCCATCAGCACCAGCGGGGTGAGCTGCTTGAGGAAGGTCTGCAGCCCGAGACCGACGGCGAAGACACCGACGCAGTAGAGCAGGCTCATGGCCCAGACGGAGCCGTAGGAGTGGTCGACGACATCGAAGACGGGTCCGGCGAGCAGGATTCCGACACCGCTCACGGCAAGGCAGGCCCCGAGCCCCATGAGCGCGCGGGCCCGCATACCGAGCGCCTGCTCCAGGGGCGCCAGGACGAGCACACAGCAGTACGACGCGACGCTGAGGGTGATCAGCAGGAAGAACAGGCCGCCGCCATTGGGGTCCTGCGGCGTGGGCGGCGCGACGTCGGTGACCTTCAGGGGCACGCCCTGCTTGTCGGTGACCATCCGGAAGATGGACTGGGCCGTGTTCGCGTCGGAATTGGAACCGGCCCGGGCCACCAGGAGTTCGGGGTGCTTCGGGGTCGGCACGTAGGCGCCGACGAGGTCACGGTCCAGCAGGTGCTCACGGGCCTGCTGCCGGGTGGGCACCGTGGTGACGTCCAGGCCGTTGCCGGCCTTGTCCTTGATGGTCTGCGCCAGGACCTTGGTCTCGGGCGAGGAGCCCACGACCGCCACCTTCATGTCGTTGGGCTGCGGGTCGTGGAACGCGCCGAGGTAGCTCAGCCCCAGGCCCAGGCACACCAGGACCGGGCCGATCATCAGGGCGACCAGCCGGACGACGGTGGAGCGCCGACTGGGGGAGGCGTGGTGTATTCGTACGGGTGTGGGGTGGACGGCGGTCGGAGTGGTCATGAAGGCCGGCTCCTTTTACGTGGATACGAGCGCGCGGCACTGGCGGGGTGACACGGCGCGGGAGGATTCGACGCGGGCCGCCGCAGGAACCACCGTGCCCGGCTCCGTTTCGCGGGGTCGGGCACGGTGGTGACCTGTGGGGCGGTCGGCCCGGTCAGCCCGTCAGGGTTGCTGCACGGACGGGTGGACTGTCGGAGACCGACGGTCAGGCGGTGGTCAGCCACTCCGGGCGCTGGGAGCCGCGGGGGACGAGGATCTGGCGGTAGGCGCCGGGCGTGTCGGACATGCGGACCTGGTCGGTGATGCCCTGGTAGTGGCCGAGGGGGGTCTCGGCGGTGAACAGCTCCGGGTCCGGGTAGGCGTGCAGCTCGCCCGTGCCCGCGATCTGCTTCGCGTAGTCCTGGTCGAAGATGCCCATGGAGAGAATCCACAGGGCGACGCGGGACAGGGAGACGTGGACGCGGTAGCTGCCGCCGTCCTTGGCCCGGCGGCGCAGGGCCTCGGCGATGCCGGCCGTCATGAACCACGACACGAGGTAGTCGTTGACGACGGTGATCGGCGGCAGCGCGGGCTGGTCGCCGTCGCCCTCCAGGTGCAGCAGGCCGGTGAGGGCACCCGCGGTCTGGTCGAAGCCGAGGTAGTCCTTCCACGGGCCGGTCTTGCCGTTCAGCGACACGGTCGCGTAGATCGCGCCGGGGCGGCGGGCGATGACCTCTTCCTCGGACAGTCCGACGCGGTTCAGGAAGCCGGGACGCCGGTTGGCGTAGAAGACGTCCGCCTCGGACTGGAGCTTGTGGATGAGGGCGAGACCCTCCTTGGTGTACGGGCTCACCGTGGCCGAACGCACGCCCACGCTGGTGGTGTTGTACGTGACGTCGTGCTCGAGCTCGTAGGGCCGCCACAGGTTCAGCACGTCGGCGCCGTGCAGCGCCATGGCGCGGCCCGCCCCGGCACCGGCGATGATGTGGCCCATGCCCAGCGCCTTCACGCCGTCGAACGGGGCGACGGGGTTGGCGGGCAGCGGCTCGGGGTCGCTGTCGCCGATGCGGGTGATCTCCACCAGCGGCAGCTTGGAGAGCACCTGCTTGTACTGCTCCTCCTGCAGGATCTCCTGCGGGGTGCGCACCATCGGCATGACACAGCCGGCCTCGGCACCGGCCTGCTCCAGCTCCCGGGCGTTCCACTTCGAGATCGCGGCCGCGACGTGCTCGGGGACGTCACCGACGCCGAGCAGGCGCTGCGCGGCGACCTTGATGTTGGGATAGATGTTGAACGGCATCATCCAACGCTCGTCCGCGGTGCGGTAGAAGTTGTTGGCGTACGCCATGTTGATGATCGACGGCGTGCCGCTGGTGTAGCCGTTGAGCAGCTCCCACTTGCCCTCGTAGAAGGGGCACAGGCGGTGCGGGCCCTTGCGCAGGTCCATGTGGATGTCCTGACCGCGGCCGGTGCGGTCCTTCCACAGGGCCGCGATGGCCGCGGACTTGGCGACCAGCGAGATGCCGGAGGCCGCGCCGAGGCGCAGGGTGCTGGGCACGACCGGGTCGGCGCCCTCGAAGGTGATGTGGCCGCCGGTGTCGCCGGGCCGCAGGCCGATGCCCGCGAGGACCTCGTTCGTCTCGGCGTGCACGTCGAACGCGTCGTCCGTGGCCGGGTTGGCGATCGCCTTCTGGATCTTGCCGGTGAGGGACTTGTCAGGGAGGGACATGATCTCTTCGTTTCTCACGTGTGGTGCGGTGGGGGGAAAGGCTGGTCAGACGTTGCTGGTGGCGGCGTCCGGCGTCTCGCCGAGGGCGCGCATGAGGGCGATCTGCGCCCGGTCCCGCTCGGCGGCGAGCTCCTCGACGGTGCCACCGCCGAAAGCCTCGTTCGCCTGGTTGACGAGGGTGGCGACGGTGGTGTCGTCGAAGGTGGGGTTGCCCAGGGCCGGCCACATGTCGGCCTCCATGGCGCGGCCGAGGTGCTCGATGAAGTGGGGCAGTCCGGCCGGGCCGCCCCCGAGGTGGAAGGTGCGGAAGGGGCCGCCGACCGCCCAGCGCAGCCCGATGGAGGAGGTGACGATGTCGTCCAGCTCCTGCTCGGTCACCACGCCCTGGGCCACGAGGTAGACGCACTCGCGGAAGATCGCGGACTGCAGGCGGTTGGCGACGAAGCCGGGGATCTCCTTGCGCAGCACCTGCGGCTTCTTGCCGAGGACGGCGTAGAACGCCTTGGCCTGGCGGACGGTGGCCTCGGAGGTCTTCTCACCGGGCACGATCTCGACCAGCGGCACGAGGT
Source organism: Streptomyces sp. NPDC090119 (assembly GCF_044747085.1). NCBI lineage: Bacteria > Bacillati > Actinomycetota > Actinomycetes > Kitasatosporales > Streptomycetaceae > Streptomyces > Streptomyces sp. NPDC090119. The sequence goes on from NZ_JBIVDK010000001.1 coordinate 1,388,661, forward strand.
GCGGCGGGTTGAAGGGGTGGCCCACGATCAGGCGCTCGGGCTGCGACATCGCCTGGGCGATGGCCGTCGCCGGGATGCTGGAGGTCGAGGTGGCCAGCAGCGCGTGCGCCGGGGCGTTCTGCTCGATGGTCTGCCAGATCTGCTGCTTGAGCTCCAGACGCTCGGGGCCGTTCTCCTGGACGAGGTCGACGCCGGAGACCGCGGTGGCCAGGTCGGCCTCGAAGGTGAGACCGGCGGCGAGGTTCTCGGTGGGCAGTCCGAGCTCCGCCAAGGCGGGGGTGATCTCAGCCAGTCCGGCCAGGACCAGGTCCTCGATGTCGCTGCGGGGGTCGTTGATGACGACCTCGATGCCGCGGGCGAGGAAGAGACCGGCCCAGGAAATGCCGATCACGCCGCCGCCGATGATCGCGGCGCGCTGGTAGGAACCCAGAGCGGGCTCAGAAGTGGGGGTCATGGGTCGAGCCTTTCTCGAGAAGTACGAGGTGGTGAGAGTTGTCCCGGTCGCCGCTGGATCAGGCGGCCAGGTAGTCGTAGACGGGCTTGACCGGGTTGAGCGTCAGGTCGGTGACGATGTGACTGGCGCTGACGACCTCGAGGACGGGCAGGTCCGAGAGCGGAGCCATCACGTGGGCGAAGAGCTCCAGGCGGGCGGGACCGGTGAAGGCGCTCTTCACGGTGACGTCGGTGACCTGAGTGCGGACGAGATCGCACACCCGCAGGCTTCCGTCATAGTTCGGCACCGTCTTGATCATGAAGTTGGGCGAGCAGATCTCCGCACGGGCCTCGTCGAGGTCCATGGCGTGGTGCTTGTAGCCCATCGTGGCGGTGGCCACCCGCAGGGTGCCGTAGTCGAGCGTGCCGACCAACGTGTCCGAGTCCACGTAGAGGGAGGGGGAGCCGGACTTCTTCGGGTACGCGCTGTATTCGCGGCCGCTGGAGATCGCCGGGACGCTGTCGACGTACATCGCGAGGTTGAACTCACCCGCCTCGCCCTCGTGTTCGACGGCGACGAGCTGGCCCGCCTCGGTGTAGTCGCCCAGGCCGGTGACGTCGGGCATGCGCATGATCTCGAACCGGACGACGGGGTTGGTCACCGTCAGCGGTTCGGGAACCAGTCGGCGCAGCGCGTCGGGGTCGGTGCGGTAGTAGATGTTGAGGTACTCGCGGTTGGTGAACTGGTACCTGGTGGGCGCATAGGCGGGGGCGTCCACCGGAGTGGTGAAGAGCCGGGCGACATCCTGCTTCTGCATAAAAGCCTCCTGGGGAGAAGCGCGCCACGCAGAGGGCGAGGCGGGGTATCTGTCGTGGTCCGCGGAGATACGCGCGGACCTCTCCCGAATCGCATTTCTTCGGGGGAAGGGCGCTTCGTGCTGAGCACCCACAACTCAGTGGACACCCAGCAATGTGGGTCTGTCCAATATATAGTTGAGTCATGACCGATATGATTGACGATATTCACCTGACCAAGCGCCTGCTGGAGCAGTTCCTGACGGTCGCGGACGAGAAGCACTTCGGTCGGGCCGCGGAACGCCTGTCCATGAGCCAGCCCCCGCTGAGTCAGTCGATCCAGCGTCTGGAGCGGGGGCTGGGGGTGCGTCTGTTCAAGCGCGGGTCGGGCGGGGTGTCGCTGACCGCTGCCGGTGAGACGTTCGCCGCGGACGCGCGGCGTCTGCTGGATGCGCAGTCCGCGGCCATCGAGCGCGCGCGCCGGGTGGCCGGTGGCCTGGCCGGTGACGTCCGGGTGGGATACGTCAGCATTCTCAGTCACCACTACCTGCCGCGTCTGCTGCGCGCGGCCGCCGAGGAACTGCCCGGCCTGCGCGTACACCTCCACCAGGACTCGGCGGCAGCCCTCGCCGAGATGGTCCGCTCCGGCACCCTGGATCTGGGATTCCTCCGCGACCCCTCACCGCTCTCGGCGGACCTGGTCAGCCGCGGCTTCGCCGTCGAACGCATCGCCGCGGCGGTACCCCACGATCACCCGCTGGCCGACGCCGCCGAGATCACGCTGGGCGACCTGAGCGAAGAGGACTTCGTCCTGCCCGATCCCGCGGTACTCCCAGCCCTGGCGCACCAAGTACAACTGGCCTGTCACGAAGCGGGGTTCACTCCGCGCAGTCGTGCCGTGTCCGACGACCTGACCGGCCTGTTCAGTTACGTCGCCTCCGGACTCTGTGTCAGCCTCCTGCCCGAGCGGCTGCGCGACTTCCGAGTGCCCGAAGTCACCTTCGTGCCTCTACGAGGGGAATCGCCCTACCTGGAAACCTCCCTGGTGGCGGTGCACCGGCCGGAAGCGGACCCCGCCGTGCTGCGCCTGCTGGAGCTGATCACCCGCCACATGGCGTCGTGACCGGCCCGTGTTCCGCCCGTCACGGGGTGCGTGACGCCTTCACCCGCTGACCGGCGCCGGACTGGCGGTGCGACACCCTCGCGGCCCGCGTAGGACGCAGCACCCACGGCAGTACGAGCCACAGCGCGACGAAGACCGACGTCGTCATGATCGTGATGCAGATGCCCGCGAGACGCCCCAGTACGAAGGTCGTGACGAGCAGGATCGCGCCGTTGAGGGCCAGGGCCAACAGGACGAATCCGATCTCTGCCATGAGCGCCGCGATAGGGACGATGCGAGGACTGGAGCCGCCGTGGCCCATCCGGCGGTGCAGCGCGATGGGAGTGGCGATGAGGGCTGTCGTGATGACCGTCAGCACCAGGGTCGCGACGTAGATACCGAGCTCGACATCGTCCAAATTCGTGAAACGACCGCTGAAAGCGAGGCCGAGGAGAAAAGCGAAGAGGATCTGCACGCCCGTCTGCACCGCGCGCAGTTCCTGAAGGAGTTCGGCGACGGTGAGGCTCTCCCGTTCCCGCGCCTTTTCGCGACGCTGGGCCTGGAGCTGGTAGCGAATCTGCATGGGACTCCCAGCACATGCGAGGGACGGGCTGCGCCGCCTTCGCCAGACTAGGGCGTCAGTCTTCGGACGGCACACGCTGCGCGCTCATCGGGGTGTGGCACGGCGTGACGGCCCGCTGAGACGTGGCGGCGCCCAGCCCCTCGGCGACCCTGGTGCGGTAGAGCCCCCGGCATGCACCGGTACGCGCCTCAAGCTCGCCGGCTTGCGTGTTTCCGTACAACGTATGGTAAAACTGAAGCAGCTTCCATGCGACGTATGGAAAGCGAGTCGAAACCGAGGAGAACCCCGTGCGCATCCGCAGGAATCACATGACCGCCACCACGAAGCACATGGGCGTCGTCTTCGCGTCGCTGCTGCTGGCCGGGGGGGCCGTGCTGGGCGCCGGTGGCATCGCGTCCGCCGCGCCGCAGACCGGGCACCACGCGAGTGTCGGTACGGACGCCGGTGGCCACGGCCGGGTCCATGGTCACGACGGGCGCTTCGACGGTTCCGACGGCCACCGCGCGCCCGCCGTCCACGCCCCGCGCTCACGTGACGGCCGCGACCCCTGCGCCCTGCTGCCCGGTCCGGGCGACCCCGACTTCTACCGCTGGGACCACGGTCTGAGCCAGCTCTGTGGCAACGGGTACGACGCGCATCGCTTCCCGGAGCGGGGCGAGGCGAGCCGCCACATCGTCGTGGTCCGGTCCGGCGCCGTTCGCTGACTGACGCATCCGAGCCTCCCGCCGTCGCCGAGCAGGTGCCGCCCGACTTGAGGAGCACGACCGATGAGACCGTCGAAGGCCGCGATCACCGGGCTGCCCGTACAGTTCCTCTTCGCGCCCGGACCGGTGACCCTGCCACTGCGTATGAACCTCGCGTACGAGCTGGACGATCCCTATGCCGTCCGTGTCTCGTTCGTCCATCCGGGCACCGGACAGACCGTGGAGTGGATCATCGGCCGGGACCTGCTCGCCGCGGGTCTGGCGGAACCCGTCGGTGAGGGGGACGTGCGGATCTGGCCCGCCCGCAGGACGGCCGGCAAGGCCGTCCGCATCCGGCTCAGTTCGCCGACCGGCACGGCCCTGTTCGAAGCCCCGACCGAGGAGATCGCGGCATTTCTGCGGGCCACGGAGGCGGTGGTCCCCACCGGCACCGAGTCCCGGCACGTGGACACCGACGCCCTGCTGACCCATCTGCTCGCCGAGGGGTGAGCCAGCAGCTCACCCGAGGTGCCCCGTTCGGACCGCGCCCTCAATGCGGGCACCCCTTGTTGTGACCCCCACGGCGTGATAGAGCTTGGCTGTGTTTAGTGCCACTAAACACGCCGCGCGGTCACGCTCGTTCAGTCGTGCAAGGGAGCGAAGTTGAGCAGTCAGACAGTCGTCGTGGGTCTCGGTGCCACCGGCCGGGCCATCGCCTCCTCCTTGCTGGAGCGCACGGACGTCGACATCGTGGGAGCGGTGGACCGAGACCCGCGCGTCGTCGGTCAGGATCTCGGAGTGGTGCTCGGCGGCGCACCGAACGGCGTCGTCGTCGTGAGCGACCTCGCCGATCTGCCTGCCGCTGACCTCGCGGTCGTGGCGACCACCTCGGATCTGAACCAGGTCGTGGGCACCCTGCTGCCCCTGCTGGAGCGGTCGTACAACGTCCTGAGCATCTGCGAGGAACTCGCCCATCCTTGGCGTAGCCATCCGGAGCTGGCCCGGCGGCTCGACGACACGGCGAAGGCGCACGGTGTGACGGTTCTGGGCGGCGGGGCGAACCCGGGCGTCCTGATGGACACGCTTCCGCTCCTGCTGACCGCGTTGACCCAGCGCGTGGAGAGCGTGCGCATCCGCCGACGCACGAACATGTCGCGTTACGGAGCGATCCTCTCGAAGTTCGGTCTCGGTCTGGACCCGGAGGAGTTCGAGGCGGCTCGCAGCCGTGGCGACGTCGTCGGCCATTACGGCTTCGAGCAGGCCATCGCGGCGCTCGCGGCGGGGCTCGGGTGGGATCTCGACTCGGTGGAGGTGGGGGAGGTCGAGCCCGCTGTCGTGACGACGTCGCCGCGAGTCGGGGACCACCTGCGCATCGAGCCGGGGCGGATCTCGGCCGTCACGCACGCGGCGCGCGGGGTGCTCGACGGTGAAGCGGTGATCGACCTGGAGATCATGTTCGGCTTCTTCGAGCCGACTGACGAGGTGACCGCGGGCGACGACTATCGGATCGTCGGTGAGGAGCAGGTCATCGACCTTCGCTCCCGCGTGGGCTTCGACTCCTTCCTCAGCACGATCGCAGCGGCCGTCAACGCCGCCGCCGCGGTCGTCGCGGCGGAACCCGGTCTCCTGTCGATGGGAGATCTGCCCACCCGTGCGGTCGCGGCCAAGGGGGCGCGACGAGCAGCCCGGACGTCACGGGAGACCACGAAACCTTGAGGAGCAAGCCGAGTTCGAGTCTTCGAGCGAGGCGCACTGACACCCCCCGGCGACGCGCGCCGTCATCGTTCTCCGCGCGTGTTGCTGAGCAGCGGAGGCGACAGGACCCACAGGACCTCGCTCGCCGTCGTACCCGGATTGTCGAACTGGTGAAGTGTCCGGCCGGAGAACGAGGTGGAGGCGCCGGCGGACAGCATCCGTGTCTCGCCGCCCACGATCAGGCGGGTCGTGCCGCTCAGTCCCAGTGCGAAGATCGTGTCGGTGTCGAGCCGGTAGGGGCCACCGGTGCCCCCGCCTGGTTCGACGACGGAACGGAAGACTTGGAAAGCCGTGCTGTCGGCAGGGGTGAGCAGGTACTCGGAGACGCCTTCACCACCCATGTCGATCGGGCTTCCGCCGGTGACGATCGGCTCATCCGGATAGGCGAACAGCTCTCCGACCCCGATCCGCAGCACATCGCAGACCCGCAGCAACGTCGGCACGGACACTCTGCTCAGACCGCGCTCCAGCTGGCTCAGGAAGCCCTTGGTGACGTCTGCCTGATGTGCGACCTCCGTCAGGGACAGCCCACGGCCGAGTCTGATCTCCCTGAGCCGCGCGCCTGTGGACTCGTCAAAAACCTGGGAGCCGCTGGGTGCCCCGCGTGCTTCCCCGTTGTCGTCCATGGACACCGAGGCTAAGGCATGCGTGCGAGAGCCTGTCACATCCCCTGACTGCCCGTGGCACTCCAGTCGAGTGCGTCGATCCCCGGTGCGAGGGTGATGAGCAGGGGCAGCGACGGAGTCAGCGCCGCCGCCATGGCGATGAGGACGCAGTCGCGGCGCCTCAGTCTCGGCGGGGGACTGAGCAGGCGGTCCACCCGGTCACCCAGCGCGCGGCGGCTGGAGGCGCAGGAGAGGACCCCCCGGTGCTGGTTGAGTTCGATGAGGGCGAGGGCGGTGGTGACGTGCCCGCAGCGCCGCGCGGCGGTGTCGTCGGCGGCCAGTTCCACCAGTTGGTGGGTCCGCTCGCAGAAGTGGGTGAACAGGGGGACCCGGGGGAACCCGCTGGCGAGGGCGGCGGACAGGTGCAGCAGCCAGTCGTGGCGGGCACGCGCGTGGCCGCGCTCGTGGGTGAGGACGGCATCGAGCTGGCGGTCGGTCAGCCGCTGTATCGCACCTGTGGTGACGACGAGTTGGGACGGGCTGCCGGGCAGCCACCAGGCGTCCGGGTATTCGTCCTCCAGGACCAGCAGGGGCCCGCTCGCGGTGGGGAGGCCGCCGGGTAGATCCGGCGCCCGTCGCCGCAGACGGTCGCGGGTCACCGCGTGGGTCCGGCTGATCGCCCAGAACCGTCCGGCGAGCACGGCCGTCGTCCACACCGCGCCCGCCGCCAGGAGCACGGTGAGCCCGATGGTCCAAGCGGGGGCCGCGGCCAATTCGTAGGCGGCGAGGACGCCTGGCGGTGCCGACTCGAAGAGGGAGTCGCGCACGGTCCGGAAGACCGCGGCCGTGCCGAGCAGCAGTCCGGTCAGGCAGCTCAGCAAAGCGGTGGCGACCAGACATTGCCACACCCACAGACCGAGTACGGGCTCCCGATCGGGCCAGGTCGCCCGGTCCAGTCGTCGGGCGGCCGGTACACCGGCCGTCAGGCTGACGGTGAGAAGGAGGAGCAGGCAGCCGATCATGTCATGTCTCCGATGGATGTCCCTTCGTGTGCGATGCTCAGACCGTCGGCATCTCCGGCAACGCGACGTGCCCCTTGGCCAGAGCCACCGTCGCGGCCACGAGCGCCCTCAGTCCCTCCTGCTCCGCGGCCTCGTCCCCGAGCCACAGGGCCTGCAGGGTCAGGCCGTCGAAGCCGGAGAGGAAGAACCGGGCGACCGTGTCCGCGGGCGGGGTCAGCTCCTGTCCGGCCCTCGCGGCCGTCTCGCTGATCAGTCGCGCGGTCACCTCCACGACCCGCCGGTAATGCCCCTGCCGGGCCTCGTGCAGTCCAGGCACGCGCCGGGCGAACATGGCCAGCTCGTTGAGCAGTTGATGGTGCGAGGACGGCTCACGCATGGCGCCCCACAACTGGGCCGCCAGGGCGCTGAAGGTCTCCTCGAATCCCGCGTCCTCCGGCGCCGCCCGCCACACCTGCTCGACGAGGTCATCGGTGATCTGGTCCATGACCGCGCGGTACAGGTCCTCCTTCGTGCCGAAGGTGTAGTGGACCGTGGCCTGCGCGACTCCGAGCTCGGCGGCGATGGCGCGCGTGCTGCCGGCGGCCACGCCTTCCCTGGCCATCAGGTCGATGGCGGCTTTGATCAACTGTGGGCGGCGCTCGGCCGCGGTTACGTGAGCCATGCGTGCCACTATATCGACTCAGTCGTTTGACTAAGTCTCGATTTCGCAGCAAACCGGAGGACCAAGGTGGCTCCTGTGATCGTCCTGCTCGTCGTCATGGCTCTGATTTTCCTGTGGGCCCTGGTATCGGACCGGCTGGCCCGCTGGAGCATCACCGCACCGATCGCCTTCGTCCTGGCCGGTGCCGTGCTGGCGGGTGGGGACCACCCCGTCCTACGCCTGGACTTCGAGACCGATGCCTTCCGGCGGAGCGTCGAACTGGTACTGGCCGTGATGCTCTTCGCCGACGCGACCGAGGCCAGGAGCTACGAGCGGCTGGAAAACCCGACGGTGGAGCACCGGCTGCTGGGGCTGGCCCTGCCCGCTTCCGTGGGGCTCGCGACCCTCTTCGGCGCGGCCCTCTTCCCCGGGACCGGCTGGTGGCTGCTCGTGGTGGCCGCGCTGGTCGTGATGCCGATGGATCTCGCCCCCGTGCTGAACCTCCTCAAGGACGAGCGGGTGCCGTGGCGGGTCAGGGCCGCGCTGAACATCGAGGGCGGTTTCAACGACGGCCTCATCTCCCCGCTCTTCGTCTTCGCCGTGGCCAACGCGGTCGGCCACGGCGACGACTCGTTCGCGGATCTGGTGCTGAACGCGCTCCAGGGTGCCGTACTCGCGGTACTCGTCGGCACGGCCCTGGGCCTGGGTGCCTCCTGGCTCGTCCGACGGAGTCACCTGGCAGGCTGGGCCGAGCCCCGGGTCCTGCGCCTCGCCGGTCTGGCGCTGCCCTTCCTCGCCTACGCCGGTGCCGTCCTGATCGGGGGCAACGGCTTCGTCGCCGCGTTCGTCACCGGCATGTGCTACGCCCGCACCGCTCATGACGTCGGACGCGACCACCTCGATCTCGTGCACGACGCCAGCCAGCTGATGGCCATCGGGGCGTGGTTCGCCTTCGGGAAGCTGGTCGCCGACGAGTTCGCGCACGGCATCGAACTCACCGTCGTCGCCTATGGCTTCCTCGCCCTGACCGCCGCCAGGTACGTGCCGGTCGTCCTCTCACTGACCGGCACGGACTTCACCCGGGCCGAACGGAACGTCATGGGATGGCTCGGCCCGCGCGGGGTGACGTCCATCGTCTTCGCGGTCCTCGCCTACGTCGAGTTGGGAGCGCGAGACGCCTCGCTCGTCCTCAAGCTGGCCGGTTCCACGGTGCTGCTCAGCGTCATCCTGCACGGCGTGACGGCGGAGCCCCTCGCCCGGTGGCTGGGACGGCGCGCCGTGATCGCCGACGGCGGGGAGGGGTCCCGGACCGGCCCCGCGTAGCGCCGCCGGTCGCCTCAGGCGGAGGGGAAGGCGTCGTCGAGCGTCGAGGGGACGGTGATCGTGAGATCGACTCCCGGTACGGCCTGTGCACCCTCGCCGGAGCCGTCGTCCGCACGGGGGAGGGGCTGCTCGGCCCAGATGACCTTCCCGTCGCGGGAGTGCCTCGTGCCCCAGCGGTCGGCCATCTGGGCGACCAGCAGCAGACCGCGGCCGCCCTCGTCGAAGGTGCGCGCACGACGCAGGTGCGGAGCCGTGCTGCTGGCGTCGGAGACCTCACAGGTGAGTGAGGCCTGCAGGATCATCCGTAGCTGGATGGGGCTCCGGCCGTACCGGACGGCGTTCGTCACCAGCTCGCTGACGATCAGTTCCGTGGCGAAGGACAGGTCTTCCAGCCCCCACTCCTCCAGACGACCGGCCGCGAAGCGACGGGCGCGGGACACGGCCGCCGGGTCGGAGGGGACGTCGAGCACCGCGATGTGCCGCGGGTCGAGCGCGCGCGTCCTGGCGACCAGCACCGTGGTGTCGTCGACCGGCTGATCCGGCATGAGCGCGTCCAGCAGCCCGTCGCAGACCGCGTCGAGCGACTCCGGTGCCGAGGCGAGGTGTTCGCGGAGCACCGCATGCGAACCGGTCCCGCCGGACGCGCCGCCCTCGATGAGCCCGTCGGTGTAGAAGGCGAGCAGGCTGCCCTCGGGGACGTCGAACTGGGCGGTCTCGAAAGGAAGTCCGCCCCGACCCAGGGGCGGTCCCATGGGTACGTCGAGGAACTCGACGGACTTGGCCACCGATCCGGAGGACGCGTCCAGGGGCGGCGCTGTCGCCAGGGCGGGCAGGACGTGACCGGCGCTCGCCAGGGAGCACGTCCTGGTGGAGGCGTCGTAGACGGCGTACAGGCAGGTGGCGCCGAGTCCGCCCTCGTCCCTGCCTTCCTCGCGGCTGAGGCGGATGACCACGTCGTCCAGGTGGGTGAGCAGTTCGTCGGGCATCAGGTCGATGTCGGCGAAGGCCCGGACCGCCATCCGCAGACGGCCCATGGCGGCGGCGGCCTCCAGGCCCCGGCCCGCCACGTCGCCCACGACCAGCGCCACCCGGGCCCCGGACAACGGGATGACGTCGTACCAGTCGCCGCCCAGCCCCGCACGGCCCCCGCTCGGCAGATAGCGGGCAGCCGTCTCGACCACCGCGCTCCGCACGGGCCGCTGGGGCAGCAGACTGCGCTGGAGCGTGAGGGCGGTGAGGCGCTCGTGGGTGTAGCGGCGGGCGTTGTCGATGGACACCGCGGCCCGCGCCGCGATCTCCTGGCCCAGCGACAGATCTTCGTGATCGAACGGGGCGGCGGAGGGGCCGCGAAAGAGCTGGACGAGGCCGAGGACGGCCCCGCGAGCCTGGAGGGGAAGCAGCAGGACCGAATCTCCGGCCTGCGGCTCCCACGGGGCGGACCCGGGTGCCTCCACGCCGACGCGGAGCACCGGTTGCCCGCTCCTGAGAGCCCGCTCCTGCGCGGACCCCTCGGGGTAGCGGTGGCCCGTCCCGCCGACGGGGCAGTCCTGGACGGCGCCGGGGGTACCCAGTGCCACACGGCGGAGCGACGCGTCGTCCGTGACAGGGGTTTCACTCACCGCGCTGTCGAGGAGGTCGACCACCACGAGGTCGGCGAAGTCCTCCGTGCCGACCTCCACCAGTTCCTCGGCCGTACGCGTGATGTCGAGGGTCGTGCCGATGCGCCGTCCCGCCGCGTCGGTCAGGGCGAGTCGCCGTCGCAGGCGGCGCTCGCGTTCCTCCTGGTAGGCGGTGACCACCAGTTCCGAGCCGATGTCGACGTAGGCGAACCCCGAGTCCGTCATCCGCGTCACGATGGCGCTGACGAGTTCCGGGTCGTCGGTGAGGCGGGCGGCCTCGGCCTGCATCTGCCGCAGCAGGATCATGTGGCCGATCCGGTACGCCCGCAGGAGCCCGCTGAGCGGCAGGCCACGGCGAGCGCATTCACGGGAGACTTCCATGGCCAGATCCGGCGGCGCGACCTCGTCCATGGCCACCTGACCGTCGAGCAGGTCCAGGAAGGTCGTCAGGTGGCCGGTGATCTCCTGGAGCGCCAGTACCGCCAGGTCCTCGTGCTCCCAGAGACCGGGCAACTCGTCGCGCAGCCGATCGATGAGCGTGTCTGCCCGCTCACCCACCTGGGGGCGGAGCCCTTGAACCAGGCCATGCAGCAGCTTGTCGACCTCTGCGCTCATACGGTGAACCTATCGAAAGATCACGCTGTCTGTCCTTCCGGGGCGGGTGAGGCGGACACCCGTGCCGATAGCCGTGCGTGCAGCCCTTCCGGGACCCCGGAAGGGCTGCACGCACACGGGATTCGTCTCAGGGAGTGAGCACCAGGCGGATCGGGTCGCCCACCTTGTTCTCCAGACGGGCGACCGCCTCCGCGGCCTCGGCCAGCGGCACGTGGGCGGTGATGGACGGAGCCAGGTCGATCCGCCCGGCCGAGGCGAGACCGACGAGCTGCTCCACGTGCTCGGCCTCGGAGCCGTAGTGGCCGCGTACCTGGTTGGCGTTGAAGCAGAAGCCGATGCTGTCGGCGATCGTGACCGGCTCCGGGGTGAGACCGGCGAGCACGAGCGAGCCGAACGGACCGAGCACCGACGCGGCCTGGGCACGCGCCGCGCCCACCCCGGCGAAGTCGAACGCGACATCCAGGCCGCGTCCGGCCGTCGCCTCCCGTACCGCGTCCGCGAAGTCCGGCGCGAGCGGGTCGAGGGCCACGTCCGCGCCGAAGGTGAGGGCGCGTTCGCGGGCGGAGCGCAGCGGGTCGATCGCGATGATCGGGGCCGCGCCGACCATCCGGGCCAGCCGCACGGCGTGCGCGCCCAGACCGCCCGCGCCCCAGATGCCGACCGCCTGTGCGGGCCGGACGGCACCGGTGCCCACGATCGCGGCGTACGGGGTGGAGACCGCGTCGGGGATGATCGCCGCCTGGTCGAACGGCAGGTCGTCCGGTATCGGGAGCAGGGTGGCCTCGCGGGCGACCGTGTACTGGGCCCAGCCGCCGTCGTAGTCCAGACCGCGGGTCAGCGGTCGCTGGCACATCATCCGCCGCAGACAGCCGGGGCAGTCGTCGCAGGCCTCGCCGGCCTGGAGCACCACGCGCTGCCCGGGGGTCCAGTCGCCCTTCGTGTCCGGGCCGAGCGTGTGCACGACCCCGGCGACCTCGTGGCCGAGCGTCACGGCGCCCGCCTTGGTGACGGCGTCGACCGGGAAGAAGGGGCTCAGGCTGCCGTCGATCAGGTGGACGTCGGACAGGCAGACCCCGGCGGCGCGTACCTCGATCAGGACCTCGCCCGGACCGGGGACCGGGATCGGGACCTCTTCGACGGCGAAGGTTCGGCTGTCCAGGCGGAGTCGTCCGGCGAGCATGCTGCTCATGGTGGGCCCTCGATTCTTGCTCGGGAGAAGCGCGCGAAATGTGGCGCCAAGGCGACTTGGTCAGTCGCTCAAGTCACATAACCGTGTCGTGTGACGCGGGCGGCTGTCAAGCGTGTCGAGCCCTACGTTCCACCTGCTTCTTTGGTTCCCGCGAACGACTGTGTCGAGCAATACGGTCACTCGACATGAGCAGGTGACAAGGTCGTCTGTATGGTGGTGGGCAAGCGACCGCTGATGAGCAACGAAAGGTACGTTCATGACCCAGACGACCGTCGGCGGGACCCAGGCGATTCCTGAGCGTCCCTCGCTCCCCCTGATCGGCCACGCCCTGACCCTCCCCGGAGGCGCCGAGTTCCTGACCCACGTCCTGAAGGAGGTGAAGGAGCTGGGGCCGGTGTACCGGCAGCGTGTCTTCGGCAACGAGACCGTCATCGTGGGGGGTCTGGACCTGGTCGAGGAGCTGGCCGACGAGAGCCGTTTCCGCAAGAACGTGCACGACGAGCTGGTCGAGGTCCGGCAGATCGCCAAGGACGGGCTGTTCACCGCCTTCAACCACGAGCCGAACTGGCGCAAGGCGCACGACATCCTGATGCCGGCGTTCTCACTGGGCGCGATGCGCAGTTATCACGGCACGATGCTCACGGTCGCCCGTTCTCTCATCGGCAAGTGGGACCGGCTCGCCGAAGTGCAGTCGGTCGACGTGCCCGACGACATGACCCGGCTGACCTTCGACACCATCGGCCTGTGCGGCTTCGGCTTCGACTTCAACTCGTTCCGCCGCACCGACCTGCACCCCTTCGTCGAGGCGATGGGTCGCGCGCTGCACTTCCTCCAGGAGAAGGGGGAGTCCATACCGGGTACGGAGATCTTCCGGCGCAAGCAGGCCGAGCAGTTCCGCAAGGACGCCGAGCTGATGGCGAACCTGGTCGACGACGTCATTCGGCAGCGCAGGGAATCCGGCGACACCAGCACCGACGACCTGCTCGGCATGATGCTGCACACCAAGGACGCCGTGACCGGCGAACCCCTGGACGACGTCAACATCCGCCACCAGGTGATCACCTTCCTCATCGCGGGCCACGAGACCACCAGTGGCGCCCTCTCCTTCGCGCTCTACTACCTCACCAAGCACCCCGAGGTCCTCAAGCGGGCCCAGGCCGAGGTGGACGCCCTGTGGGGCGACACGGAGAATCCCGACCCCGACTACAACGACATCGGCAAGCTCGCCTACATCCGTCAGGTGCTCAACGAGAGCCTGCGGCTGTGGCCGACCGCTCCGGGCTTCGCCGTGGAGCCCCTCGAGGACACGGTCATCGGAGGCAAGTACGGCGTACGCAAGGGCGAGCCGCTGATGGTGATCACCCCCGCGCTGCACCGCGACCCGGCCTGGGGCGAGAACGTCGAGCTGTTCGACCCCGACCGCTTCTCGCCCGAGCGTGAGGAAGCCCGCTCGGTGCACCTGTTCAAGCCCTTCGGCAACGGTGAACGCGCCTGCATCGGACGGCAGTTCGCCCTGCACGAGGCCACGCTGCTGCTCGGTCTGCTGGTGCACCGCTACCGGCTGCTCGACCACGCCGACTACCAGCTCAAGATCAAGGCGTCGCTCACCATCAAGCCCGACGGGTTCAGCCTCAAGCTGGCCCGCCGCACGAGCGACGAGCGCAGGAAGCCCGTCGCCACGAGCGTGGTCTCGGGCGCGAAGGACGCGGCGGCCACGGTCCGGCGCGCCGACGGCACCGCCCTCACCCTGCTGCACGGCTCCAACCTCGGCACCTGCTCCGGCATCGCCGGTGACCTCGGCGTCGAGGGCGCGGACCAGGGGTTCGCACCGGCCGTGGCCTCCCTGAACGACCACACCGGCCGACTGCTCGACGCCGAGGGACCCGTGGTGATCGTGGCGGCCTCCTACAACGGCAGGCCCACCGACGACGCGGCCGAGTTCGTCACCTGGCTGGAGGGTCTGCAGCCCGGCGAGCTGGACGGCCTGCGGTACGCCGTCCTCGGCGTCGGCGACCGCAACTGGGCCGCCACGTACCAGCGGGTGCCCACCCTCATCGACGAGCGTCTGGCCGCGGCAGGCGCCACGCGCATCCTGGACCGTGCGGCCGCCGACGCCTCCGGTGACTTCGGGGGCACCGTGGACCGGTGGACGGCCGACCTGTGGACCGCGCTGCTCGACCAGTACGGCACGGAGGTCGAAGGAGCCGCCGCTCCGGCCGCCGAGGCGGAGGACGAGGGCGAGGGCCTGTACGAGCTGGAGGACACCACCGAGTCGGTCATGGACGGACTCGCCGCCCGCCACGGTGTCCAGCCGATGGAGGTCCTGGAGGCATACGAGCTGGTCGACACGGACCACGAACTCGGCCGCTCCAAGCGCTTCCTGCGGCTGCGGCTGCCCGAGGGCGTCACCTACCGCACCGCGGACCACCTCGCGCTGCTGCCGAGCAACCCGGAGGAGCTGGTGCGGCGGGTCGCCGACCGCTTCGGCCTGGACCTGGACCGCACGGTCCGGCTGCGGACCCGGCGCCGGAGCCGGAACGCCCTGCCCGTCGACCGGCCGCTGACGCTGCGCCGCCTGCTGACCGACTTCGTCGAGCTCCAGGACGCCGCCACCAGCGAGCAGATCGCGGTGCTGGCCGAGCGCACCCCCTGCCCGCCGGAGAAGCAGCCGCTGGCCCGGCTCGCCGCGGCGGACGAGGAGACGTTCCGGGAGCAGGTGACCGTACCCGGTACCAGCGTGCTGGACCTGCTGGAGCGATACCGCGCCTGCGAGCTGCCTTTCGAGGGCTTCCTCGAACTGCTGCCGGTCCTGCGCCCCCGCCACTACTCGGTCTCCTCCTCCGCGGCGGCCCAGCCGGGCGAGGTCGACCTCATGGTCTCGCTGCTCGCGGCCCCGCACCGCGGAGGCGAGGGCACGTTCCGCGGCATCGGCTCGCACTACGTGCAGACGATCGAGGCCGGTGACACGGTACGGGCGCGGGTGCTGCCGTGCAGCGAGTCCTTCCGCCTCCCGGAGGACACCTCCGTACCCGTGATCCTCGTCAGCGCGGGCACCGGTCTCGCGCCCTTCCGGGGCGCCGTCCTGGACCGGCACCACACGGGCTCGACCGGCACCCTGCTGTGCTACTTCGGCTGCGACCACCCCGACGTGGACTACCTCCACCAGGACGAGTTCGAGGCCGCCGAGGCGGCGGGCGCCGTCAGCATGCGTCCCACCTTCATGCACGCACCCGTCGACGGGGCCCGCTTCGTCCAGGACCGGATCGCCCGCGAGAGCGACGAGGTCTGGGCCGCCCTGGAAGCGGGCGGCCGGGTCTACATCTGCGGCGACGGCCGCCGCATGGCCCCCGCCGTGCGGGAGGCGTTCATGGCCGTCCACCGCGAGCACACCGGCTCCGGCGACGAGGAGGCCAGCGCCTGGCTGGCCGGCATGGTCGAGTCCGGCCGGTACGTGGAGGACGTCTGGGTCGGCTGACCACAGATACCCCGACGTCAGGGGGCGCGCCCGTCGGGTGTGTCCCCTGACCTGGTCGTTTCATCAAATCCGGCAAAATCCGGCAAAGGGGCCGTGCTACCGTTGAAGTAGTTCAAATGACTGAGTCAATACTCTCGGTCACGGTCTTCCGGAGGGCTGAATGGCGTACGTGTCGGCGGAAGCGCGGCGACAGCAGTTGCTCGAGGCGGCGGTTCGGGTGGTCGCCCGCGAGGGTGCCGACGGGGCCACCACCCGGAAGATCGCGGACGAGGCCAAAGCGCCCCTCGCCTCCCTCCACTACTGCTTCCAGAACAAGGAAAACCTCCTGCTCGCCGTGTTCAAGCAGCTCTCCGCGGAGATGCCCGTGGACGTCGTCCTGCCCGAGGACGGAAGCGCGACGCTGTCGTACGTCATGGAGCAGAGCCTGACGAACGCCATACGGTGGAGCGTCGACAACCCCGTGCGCGTGCGGGCCATGATCGAGGTCACGCTGTGGGCCGAGCGCAACGACCCCGAGCTGTCCGTCAGCTTCTACGACACCTTCCTCAGGTCCACCGAGGCCGTACTGCGCCAGGTCGACGTGTCGCTCTCGGACGAGGAGCTGCACTCGGTGGTGCGGGTCGCGATGTCCATGGTCGACGGGCTCTCCCTGCAGCTGCTCACCGACGGGGACAAGGAGCGCACGCTGCGCGACACCGCCACCGCCTGCGCGATCCTCAAGTCCTACCTGAGCGAGCGCGAACGAAACCCCTCGGCGGGATGCTCGCCGACGGTGTGATGGTCACGCCCTCCGACAGGGCGCCCGCCTCCCTCGCGGACGCGACCGCGCTCGATATTTCTGGGTCATACGTCTTGAACAGATGACTAACTTCGCCCTAGCGTGCGGACGCCGGGGCTGAACCTGACATGGCCAGACCAACGCGCCAGGTCGTGACACCCCCGCACATCCGGTCGTCGCCGTGCTGATCAGGAACCGGGGAAGTCATGACAGAAATCCGTCGACCTGTCGTTCTCATCGGCGTGGGCGCGCTGTTGGTCGTCCTGACCAACGCGGTCGTCTTCGTCCTGCCGCCGCTCCTGCCGGTCATCCAGGCGCGGTACGGTCTCGCCACCGTGGCCGAGACGACGTGGCTCTACTCGGCGCTGACCCTCGGCGGGGGAGCGGGCTTCATCCTGCTGCCGCGCGTCGCCGACGTGTACGGCGACCGGAAGGCCACCGTGGCGGCCTCCGCACTCCTCACGGTCGGTGCGCTCGTCCCTGCCGTGGGCGACTCGTACCCGGCTCTGCTGGTCGGCTGCGCACTGATGGGCTTCGGCGGCGCGGCACAGTTGCTCCCGCTGGGTTTTCTGCGCCGCGGGCTCGGCGAGAGCGGCATCGCGGTGGGCGTCGCGGTCCTGGTCATCGCCACCGGTGTCGGCATCGTCGTCGGTGTGGTCGGCGGCGGTCTCGTCGTCAAGGACCTGTCGCTGCGAAGTTTCTTCATCGTCCTCACCGCCGCGTGCGCGGCCACGACTGTCGTGTGCCACGCCACGATTCCGCGCATGCCACCCGCCGAGCGCACCCGCCGCATAGGCGTGCTCGGCTCGATATGGATGATCGCCTGGGTCGCCGCCCTCCTGCTCACCCTGACGCAGGGCCTCGTGTGGGGCAGAGCCGCGGTGATTCCGCTGGTGGCCGGCGTCCTCGGCGGTGTCGCCTGGGTGCGCGCGGAGCGCAGATCGTCCTCGGCGGTGTTCGACGTCGCGCTGATGAAGGCGCCGTTGGTCACCGCCTCGTGCGTCTGCATCGCGCTGATCGCGGCGATGAACTCGGCGTTCATGCTCCTGCTCAGCACATACGCACAGACCACCCCCACGCTCCTGCGCCCCGCGGACGCGTACGGCCTCGGGCTCAGTGCTCTGGGGACCGGCTTGCTCATGGCGCCCTTCGCGGTGGCGTTCCTGATCCGTGGTGCCGTGCTCGACCGCGCTCTGCTCAACGGCCACGCCGTATCCGTGTTCGTTCTCGCGGCCCTGATCAACGCGCTGGGGCTGACCTGGCTCGCCGTGGAGCACGACCAGCGGTGGCACTACCTCGTCGGCGCCGCCGTCATGGGGCTCGGCTGCAGGATCGGCTACACGGCGGGCTTCACCGTGGTGCAGATGGCGGCGCCCGAGGAGAAGGCGGGGATGGCGGCCGGCGCCGCAGGCACCTTCATGGCCGTGGGATTCACCCTCGGCACGGCACTGGTGAGCGGCGACCTCAGTGCCTACCTGGTTCCGGTGCGAGGCACCGGCCTTGAGGTTGCCGCAGGAGGGCTTTACGGGACCGGCTACTGGCTGTCGGCAGTTCTCGCCCTGCTGGTCGTCGCGACCGTGCTGGTGTCACGCGCTCGATCCCATGCAGACCGGCCCTCGGCTCAGCGCCGGAGGCCCGACCCCGAGGAACTGCAATCGTGAAAGAGCTGCTCTTCGTACTGGCCGACTGCTGGCTGATCTTCACCGGCTTCTTCTACGGATGGAAATTCATCCGCCGGTACGGCAACTACCTGCTCGGCCTGGAGTGGTTCATCCTCGCCATCTCCGCCTCGAACTTCCTCGCCTGGTCCCTCCTCGGCGGCGACGAGGGCAGCCCCATGTACGTCGTCGCGTACTTCTTGGACGCCTTCTCACGATCCGTGGGTGTCGCCCTGATCCTCGTCATGGGCCTCCTGAGGGTGACCCATCGGTACAAGCCGACTCTGCCCGTCGACATCGCCGTGTTCGCGCTCGGCGTCGTCGCCGGGCTCTACCTCAGGAAGTTCCACGGCCATGAGCTGCACGTCGTCCCGGCGACGTTCTTCGTCGTGGTCAACTTGCTCGCCACCCTGTTCCTCGCCTGGTTCTCGTGGCGCCTCTGGAAGAGCGGTGTCAGGGGGCCGGCCATCGGCGTCGCGCTCGCCACCGCGGCGGGAACGGCCATCGCGCTCACGTACGACTTCTTCCCGCTGTCCGGCGACGACGAATACCGCACCACCTTCTACATCCTCGCTCTCGCCACCTGGGGAACCCAGGCGTTCGTCTACTTCATCGCCTACCGCGCGCTGCACGACCACAACGTGGCGACAGGCGTGGAACCGGCTCCGAACGAATCAGGCAGGGCGCTGCCCACGTCTCCGTAGTGGGGCCGTACCAGGCGTGATCTGTATCCCAATCCGCCCGGCGGACCGGCTGAGCCAGCACTCGATATCGAATCGCATTTTAGTGTGGATGTCTGCAAACCATCCTCGTCAAGGTCTGGAGACATCGCTTGAGTACGGGTGAGGACCGGCCTGACGGCAGATGGGCACGGCGGGGCGCCGCTTTCGGGATCGGGTATCTCCGCGTGGTCGCCGCCGTGAACGTGCTCGGCGCGGTGTGGGTGTCCTTCGGTGAGGACATCCGGCGGCACAACACGGCGGAACTGTTCACGCCCTATCTGGTCACGCCCGGCTTCGCGTCCGGCGCGTTCGCGGTCTTCCTGGCGGTGACCCTGCGCAGGCGCAAGCGGGCCGCCTGGATACTCAACCTGGCGCTGTCCGGCCTCCTCGGCGCGGTGTTCGCGGCGGTCCTGGCGTTCGTCCCCGAGTTCCGGGCACATGCGCAGAACTGGCTCTCACTGGCGCTGACCGTGCTGTTCGCGGGCGCCCTGCTGGCGGGGCGACGCGAGTTCTACGCCAAGGGGGATCGCTCCAACCCCAGGCGTGCCGTCCTGACCGCGGCCGGCGGTCTCCTGGTCACCTCGGTCCTGGCCGCCCTCCTGGTCACCGTCGCAGACGAGGCACCCGCACGGTCCTCCACCTTCGTCGACCGCTGGGCCTACGGCCTGATGCGCGCGGTCTCCATGGACCCCGCGCAGGGCGACTTCCCCGGTATCTCCACGCCGAGCTGGGCCGACGCGGTGATCAACATCGCGAGCGCGGCGGTGTTCGTGGCCGTGCTGTGGGCCGCGTTCCGCTCGGTGCGCGCCACGGACCCGATCACCGCCGCCGATGAAGACCGGCTGCGTGAGTTGCTGGTGCGGCACGGGCAGGCGGACTCGCTGGGCTATTTCGCGCTGCGCCGGGACAAGAGCGTCGTCTTCTCGCCCAGCGGCAAGGCCGCGGTGACCTACCGGGTGGTCGGCGGGGTCTCGCTGGCCTCGGCCGATCCGCTGGGCGACCCCGAGGCGTGGCCGGGCGCGATCGACCGCTGGCTCACCGAGGCCCGCGAACACGGCTGGACGCCCGCGGTCATGGGCGCGAGCGAGCGCGGCGGAATTGTGTACGCGCGGCATGGCCTGGACGCCTTGGAGCTGGGGGACGAGGCGATCGTCGACATCGCGGACTTCACCCTGGAAGGCCGTGCCATGCGCGGCGTCCGGCAGGCGTACCACCGGGTCCGGCGGGCCGGGTACACCGTGCGTATCCGGCGCCACGCCGAGATCCCCGCCGGGGAGATGGCTGAGCTGGTGCGCCTCGCCGATGACTGGCGTGACGGGGACACCGAGCGGGGCTTCTCGATGGCGCTCGGGCGGCTGGGTGACCCTGCCGACGGTGACTGCCTGATGCTCGAGTGCACGGACGCTGACGGCCGCTTGCGGGCGCTGCTGAGCTTCGTCCCCTGGGGGGACAAGGGGCTTTCGCTGGACCTGATGCGCCGGGACCGGGAGTCCGACAACGGGCTGATCGAGTTCATGGTGCTGGACCTCATCCAGCGCGCCGACGAGGCCCGGATCAGCCAACTGTCGCTCAACTTCGCCATGTTCCGCTCCGTCTTCGAGCGTGGCGCACGGCTCGGCGCGGGCCCGGTACTGCGGCTGTGGCGCTCCCTGCTCGCCTTCTTCTCCCGTTGGTGGCAGATCGAGTCGCTGTACCGCGCCAACGCGAAGTACCGCCCGGCCTGGGAACCCCGCTACATGCTGTTCGAGAAGAGCACCGACGTACTGCGCATCGGGCTGGCCGCCGCCCGGGCCGAGGGTTTCCTGGAAGCGCCGGGACTGCCTAAGTGGCTGCACCGCAAGCAGTTGGAACGCGTCCGCTGAGGCTTGGCCGCCCTCACTACTGGACGGGTCGCTGACGTAGAGGTGTCCTCGCCCTGGAACCGGAACCGCCCGCGGGCGGTTCCGGTTCCGCCGGTCAGAGGCGCCCGTCCGACGTGTGGTCGGGTTTACGGGCAGACGCGGCCTTTGGATCAGCGAGCGGCGCTGTACGGATTGGCGCCGTGGCCGTTCGCACGGTCACGGTCCGTGCTGTGACGCCGGTCGTCGTTGTGACGGTCGTGCCGGTCGCCGTCACGGTGGTCCCCACGCCAGTCGTAGTGGCGATCCCAGCGACAGTCGGCGTCCCGGTTCCAGCGGTGGTCGTGGCCACGGTTCCAGCGGTGGTCGTGGTCCCGGCTCCAGCGCTGGCCGTGCTTGCCGTCCCGGTGGTCGTGGTCGCGGTCCGCGTGCTGGCGGTGGTCCCGGTCGTGGTGGTGGATGCCGCCCCGGCCGTGGTCCATCGCCTCGGTGCTGACGGCCACGCTCTTGACCTGCCCGGACGTCGGCGTCGCGGCTGACGCCGCGCCGCCGGCACCCAGAAGGGCTCCGCCGGCCATCGTCAGAGAGGCGACGGCGACGCTCATGCGCTTCGCGAAGTTCTTCACAGTTTTCTCCTTCGGTTGGAGTGGTCCAGCAGCGCAAAGGCTGTTGAGATCACTGGTGCGATTCGCGGGGTGCTGTCCGGACGAGAGGACGCCACGATGGGCTGCACCCCGAGTTCCATACGTCGTATGGAAACTTCTGCCAGTGAAACATACTTTGTATGGAAAATCGCGTCTGGGCTCCGGCGAAGGATGAGACCTGCCTCTCGCCTAAAGGTGAGGGAATGCGGAACCATCTCCGCGTCGAGAGGCTGCGGCTCGTCTCTCAGAGATCGAGGTAGTCACCCAGGTCGGCGTAGTCGACCTGCCACAGGCCGGGAGAGCCCGTCGGGTACTGGGAGCGGAACCCGAGCATGCGCTGGACTCGCGGCGAGAGCGTCCTGGCGACTTCCATGTCGACCAGGAAGGGGTACGCCTCCTCACCGGTGAGGAAGCCCGGATTGAGGGCGAAGGCCACGGCCCGCCGGTACTCGTCGTCGGTCTGGTTGGCGCCACCACCGTGCGCGGTCTTGCCGCTGAAGAGGAGAGCGTCTCCGGCGTTCATGATCGCGGGGACGGTCTGCTCAGGAGTCCCGCGGTCCTCGAAGTCGCTCCAGTGGTTGCTCCCCGGGATGACGCGCGTGGCGCCGTTCTCCTCCGTGAAGTCGGTCAGGGCGATGAGGAAGTTGAGGGTGACTTCCGGGCCGTCGGGCCCCATCCCGATGAACGGGAACCAGTTCTCCAGGTCCCGGTGCAGCATCTGGGCCTGGCTGTGGGGGCCGATCTCGATCACCTGGGCGGTGGTCATCCAGTACGTCCCCGACTCCGGGAGGAAGATCTGGTCGCAGACCTCGTGGACCAGGGAGTGTTCGAGGATCTCGTTGCGGAACGTCGCGCTGTGCGTGACGAGGTTCGTGAGCCGCTTGGTGTTGCTGCCATGGAAGGCGGCCACCATCTCGTTCTCGTGGGTCGAGCCCGGACGGAGCGCCTGCAACGGCGGCTCGATCTCGGTGTTGAAGTGGCTCATCTGCTCCGTCGTCAGGAAACCCTTGACGATGACGCCTCCGTCACGGGCCAGGAGCCCGAGAATCTCCTCCGTCGGAGTGTCGGTCGTCACCGACGACAAGGTCTGGGTCTGCTTCTCCACTGTCATGGAATCTCCTTCTTGGCGTGAACTTCGTTGGTCACGTGACTTCTTGGTGCAGCTGGAGACCGGGACCGGGCCGAGTCGGTGAGATCAGCGGCGCGTGGCCGCCGTCAGACCGGCGTACTGGCCGGCCCGCTCCAGCAGTCGGGGGACACCCGCTTCGAGCGACGGTCCGAAGGACGTGTCATGGGGTCGCTCACCACGCTGCCAGCGGGTGTAGATGGCCTCGGAGAAGATCGCTGCCTTCCACAGGGCGAGGGCCTGGTACCAGGGCAGCGCGGTGAGATCGAGGCCCGTCCGGGACTGGTAACGCTCCGCCAGCTGGCGCTGGGTGAGGTAGCCGGGCGACCGGGTCACCCGGGTGAGTTCGAGAGGGGTGGCGGGGCTGCCTGCCTCGGAATAGGTGGCGGTCAGGTACCCCAGGTCCGCGAGCGGGTCGCCGAGGGTGGCCATCTCCCAGTCGAGGACACCGAGGACCCTGGCCGGAGCCTCGGGCGCGAACATGAGGTTGCCCATGCGGTAGTCGCCGTGCACCACCGAGGCCGTACCGCTCGTCGGCAGGTTACGGCCGAGCCAGTCCCCGATGCGCTCCACCGCGGGCAGGCTGCGGGTGGTGTTGACCTCCCACAGCCCGCGGAACCTGTCGACCTGACGGCGGAGGTATCCCTCGGGGAAGCCCAGGGAGGCGAGTTCGCCTTCGGTCACGTCGATGCTGTGCAGCGCGACCAGGACATCGACGACCGCCTCGCTGGTGGCCACGCGTTGTCCGGCGGAGGAGAGGTGCGGCGGGATGGTGTCGGTGATGACCGTGCCGTCGAGCCGGGACATGACGTAGAACGGCACACCGAGGAGCGACTCGTCCTCGCACACGGCGATGATCTCCGGCACCGGTACCCCGTGCCGGCCGAGGATGCTCTGGATACGGGCCTCGCGCACCATGTCGTGTGTCGACTTCGGCAGTGGTGGACGCGGCCCGCGACGCAGGACGACGGACCTGTCACCGCGCTCGATCAGGTAGGTGACGTTGGAGTGGCCGTCACCGATGCGCTGCCAGGCGATCGGGCCGCTGCCGATGCCGTGCTGGTCGAGGAAGCCGGTGACCGAGTCGAGGATCAGGAGCGGAGGGCTGTCGAGACGACGGGCGCTCTCCCAACTCGCTACGACTTCCACGCCGTCGGGGACAGTGAGCATCACGCGCCTCCGTCCCGGCCCACGACCGCATCGCCCTGGTACGACTCCCCGGCCCGGACCGCGGCGCCGCGTCCTGCCGAGGCGCGGCGGGCGATGGCCCACCTGTGGGTCTCGTTGGAGCCGTCGTAGATGCGGAACGGGCGGACCTCGTTCAGGAACTGCGCCAGCGGGAGTCCGTCGGAGACCCCGTCCCCGCCGCAGATCTGGATGGCACGGTCGATCACCCGGAAGATCGCCTCCGAGCAGTGCACCTTCGCGACCGAAGACATCGCCGAGCCCGCCTTCGGGTCACTCTGCAGCAGCGCCGCGGTCTTGGTGATGATCGCGTCGGACGTCTCGATGTCGATCACGGACTCCGCGATCAGGTGCTGCGCCAGGCCGAGTGAATCGATCGTGCCGCCGAACAACTCCCGCTTCCCGGCCCGGTCGAGTGCGATGTCGTGCGCCCGCCGTGCCAGCCCCAGCCACCGCATGCAGTGGGTGAGACGCGCCGGTCCGAGCCGGACCTGCGCGTAGCGGAACCCGAGTCCGACCTCGCCGAGTACCGCGTCGTCGGGGACGAAGCAGTTCTCGATGTACAGGTGCGGGTGACCGCCGTCGATGGAGCGATCGACGGTGTGGATCGCCTCGCCGCCCCGGAGCCCGGGGTTCGTCATGTCGACCAGGAACATCGTGGCCCCCTCCGGAGAGCCGTCCACGGCCGGAGTACGCGCCATGACGATGCAGAACGCGGCACCCACGGCACCGCTGGTGAAGCGCTTGTGGCCGTCGATGATCCAGCCGCCGTCGGCACGCACGGCCTTGGTCCGCAGCGCGGCCGGGTCGGACCCCGCTCCGGGGTGGGGCTCGGTCATGCCGAAGCACGAACGGACCTCCCCCGCCGCCAGGGGCGCGAGATAGCGCTTCTTCTGCTCCTCGGTCGCGATCTGCTCCAGCATGTGCATGTTCCCCTCGTCGGGTGCCATGCAGTTGAGCGCGACCGGGCCGACCGGCGAGTAGCCGGCCTCCTGGAGAATCGGTGACCAGTGCTCGATGGGCAGGCCCTGCCCGCCGAACTCCGTCGGCACGAGCGGCGCGAAGACACCCGCCTCCTTCGCCGCGGACTGCAGCCGGTCACGGGTGGCGCGGTCGAGGCGTTCGCCCGGTGCGGGCTCCGCGTCGACGACGACCTCGCGGACGAACCGGCGGGTGCGCTCACGCAGGTCCGCGACGTGGGGCGGAAGGTGAGGGAAAGTCATGGTTGTCCTTCGTCGGTGGTCAGGGTCGTCACGCGGTGCCGCCGGCGACCGTGAGGCCGCCGTCGACGGTGAGGACGTGGCCGGTGACCCAGGAGGAGTCCTCCGAGGCCAGGTACGCCACCGCCGAGGCGATGTCGGACGGCACGCCCAGACGCCGCAGGGGGTAGTCGGCGGCCACCTCGGCTTCCTTGCCCTCGTACAGGGCTTCGGCGAACCGGGTCTTCACCACTGCGGGAGCCACCGCGTTGACGCGTATCTCCGGGCCGAGCTCGACGGCGAGAGTCCTGGTCAGGTGGGACACCGCCGCCTTGCTCACCCCGTAGAAGCCGATGCCGGGTGCCGGGGTCTCGCCGGTGACGGAGGAGAGGTTCACGACCGTGCCGCGGCGTTCGCTGAAACCGAGCTTCGGGTGGGCCACCGCGTCCTGCACCCAGGCGAGGGTGGCGAGGACATTGACCTCCAGTACCTTGCGTGCGGCGTCGAGGTCGAGTCCGACGACAGGGCCGTACGCGGGATTGATGCCCGCGTTGTTCACCAGGACGTCCAGCCCGCCGAACTCGCGGGCGACGGTGTCGAAGACCTCGCGGCGATGCTCGCGATCGTCGGCCTTACCGGCGACCGTGATGACGCTGCCCGGAGGGAAGGAAGCCGCGGCTTCCTCGAGCGGGCCGGTGCTACGCGCCGTGATGCACACGCGCGCACCTTCGGCGACGAGCCGTTCCGCCACGGCGAGGCCGATGCCCCGGCTCGCTCCGGTCACGACGGCGACGCGGCCCGAGAAACGGCCCCGATCGGTGTGGTTGTCGCTCATGGATCAGTCCTTCGTGGGGGAGAACGCCCCCGGTCCGTCGAGGCCGCGGAGTTCGGCGCGGCGGATCTTGCCGGTCTGGGTCTTGGGCAGGTCGGCGATGAAGTGGACCTGGCGGGGACACTTGTAGGCGGCCAGCCGGTCGCGGGTGAAGGCGATCAGCTCGTCCTCGGTGGCGCTCAGGCCGGACTTGAGGGAGACGTAGGCGACCACCGTCTCGCCGCGGTACTCGTCCGGCCGCCCGACCACGGCGGCCTCCAGCACCGAGGGGTGCTCGTACAGCGCGTCCTCGACCTCGCGCGGCCAGACCTTGTAGCCGGACACGTTGATCTGGTCCTTGAGCCGGTCCACGAGATAGACCCAGCCCTCCTGGTCGATGACGGCCACGTCACCGGTGCGCAGCCGCCCCTCCGGCATCGTCAGCTCCGTGACATCGGGCTTTCCCCAGTACCCCGGCACCACCTGCGGCCCGCTCAGCTCCAGTTCGCCCTGCTCCCCGTGCGGCACCGGCCGTCCCTCGGGGTCCACGACCCGCGCGGTGAGACCGGGCAGCGGCTTGCCGATGGACAGCGTGCCGCTCGGCAGGTGCACCGGCGCCCTGAGCCCGGCGGGCACCGCGATGACGGCGGACGTCGTCTCGGTCATCCCGTAACCGTTGTGGATGTAGGCGCCGAACCGCTCCTGGAACCGCTCCACGGTCGCGGGCGGGATCGGCGCCCCACCCGAGTACAGGTTCTTCACCGAGGCGAAGTGTTCCGGCCCGGCGTGCGGCAGCTCGAAGATCGCGTTGTACGCCGTGATCGAGCCGATCGTGTAGGTCACCCCGTGCTCGGCGAACGCCTCCAGGGCGACCTCGGGGTGGAACCGGCCGGCCAGGACGAGCGTGGTGTCGGTGAGCAGGGAGATCGCCGCGTTGACCACCGCGCCGGTGATGTGGAACAGCGGGGCCATGGCGAACACGACGTCCCCCGCGCTCACCCCGGTCCAGGGCGCACAGGTCGCCACCACGGCGAGGACGTTGCCGTGGGTGTTCATGGCACCCTTCGGCGGGCCGGTCGTACCGGAGGTGTACGTCAGGAACGCGACGTCGTCGCGGGTCAGTTGCACCGGCGAGGGGCCGCGTCCCGCGAACTCGTCGATGAGGGCCACCAGGTCGCCGTCCGGCGCCGGGGCGTGGCGCCGCGTCGTCGCGAGGACGCGCGGGTCGTTCCTCGACTGGTGGTCCAGGGCCGACGTGCTGACCAGCCACCGCACCGAGCTGCCCGCCAGCGTGCCGAGCGTCTCGTGGACGTCCGCGTCCGCGCAGACGACGCCGACCGCCCCGGAGTCGTCGATGATGCGGCGCAACTCCTGCCGCTTGTACATGGGGTTGAGCCCCAGCGCGGTGGCTCCCAGCTTCCACAGGGCCAGCAACACCAGCACGTACCCCGGCACGTTCTGGAGGTACACGCCGACACGGTCGCCCCGCTTGGTTCCGCGCGCCTCGAACGCGGCGGCCAGGGCATCCGTCGCGGAGTCCAACTCCCTTGCGGACAGGGCCCCGTCGAAGTAGCGCAGCGCCACGCCCTCCGGGTTCCGCGCCACCCGGTCCTGCCACGCGGCCACCAGTGAGGCGGGGGCCGAAGCCGTTGCCGTACCGGACCCGTCGAGAGACGTGGCCCCCTGCCGACCCTCATCCATCGTCATCTGTCGTCCTTCCTGCCGAGGTCCATGCGTGTGCCGAGCCGTCACGCGAGCTCGCGCTTGAGGATCTTCCCGGTGGACGTCATCGGAAGGGTCCGCACGATCTCCACGATGCGCGGGTACTTGTACCCGGCCATCTGCTCCTTGCCCCAGGCGATCAGCTCGTCGGGATGGGCCTCGGCGTCACGGTCGAGGATGATGAACGCCTTGATCTCCTCGCCGTGGCTCTCGTGCGGCACGCCGACGACCGCGGCCAGGCTGATCGCCGGGTGCGTCATCAGGACCTCCTCGATCTCGCGCGGGTACACGTTGAAGCCGCCGCGGATGATGAGGTCCTTTGCCCGGTCGACGATGTAGTAGAGGCCGTCCTTGTCCCGGCGGGCCAGGTCGCCGGTGCGGAACCAGCCGTCCCTGACGGCTTCGGCGGTCGCCTCGGGGCGGCCGTGGTAACCCTTCATCACGTTGTGGCCCTTGACCGCGATCTCCCCGATGGCGCTGCCCGTGCCGTCGTCCTCGACCTCCGACCAGTCCGGCTTGACGAGCTTGAGCTCCACTCCCCAGATCGGCACGCCGATGGAACCGGGCCGAGGCTCCCGCGCCGGGTCGCTGAAGGTCACCACCGGCGAGGTCTCGGAGAGGCCGTAGCCCTCCCGGACCTGGACGCCCAGCCGCTCCCTGACCTTCTTGATGATCTCTGCGGGGAGTGCGGAACCGCCGGAGACACCGACGCGCAGGTTCCGCGCGATGCGTTCGACGTCGACATCGTCGGTGAGCGCCCCCAACAGGCCCCACCACATGGTGGGGACGCCCGCGAAGACGGTGATGTCCTCCTGCCGCAGCAGGGACACCGCCTGCCGGGCGTCGAACCGTGGCAGCAGCACCAGTGTGCTCGCCGTCGAGAAGCCGGCGTTCATCTGCACGGTCGCGCCGAAGGAGTGGAACAGCGGCAGCACGACCAGATGAGTGTCCGAGGCAGGCTTGTTCTCCAGCACCCGGTTGCACGCGAGGGTGTTGAGAACCAGGTTGGCGTGGCTGAGCTCGGCGCCCTTCGGCTGCCCTGTCGTACCGCTGGTGTAGAGGAGCACGGCCGGGTCGTCCCCCGAGGTGCCCACGCTGTCGAACGTCGTCGCCGTGCCCCGCAGCGCGGCGCCCATGGTCTGGACGCCCTCGATCGGGGATTTGGCCGCCGGATCGGCGGTGATGAGGAAGAAGTGCTCGCAGCCCGCGGTCTCGCTGAACCCGGCGTGTCCCTCCGCACCCATCGGCAGGGCCGCGTCGCCTTCGAAGCAGAAGTACGCCTTGGCCTCCGAGTCGGCGAGGTGGTAGGCGATCTCCCGGCGCTTGAGCAGGATGTTGAGGGGTACGACGACCGCACCGGCCTTGAGGATGCCGTAGTAGACGATCGGGAAGCTGGGCAGGTTCGGGCAACTGAGCGCGACCTTGTCACCGGGCCGGACACCTCGGTCGGCCAAGAGGTTGGCGACCCGGTTGGCGGCGGCGTCGACTTGCGCGTAGGTGAGGCGCGTAGTGCCGAGGACGACCGCGTCCCGGTTCGGGTGCGTGCGCGCGGAGTCCTCGAGCAGGACCGACAGGTTCAGCATGGTGTCTTCCGGGAGGGTGGGGCCGGGCCAGGCCGCGGAGCATGGAACACACGGCCTGGCCCGGAGTGGGTGGGGATCAGAGGTGGCTTGATGGAGCGGTCACGACTGCCGCAGGGTTCGGTCCAGGGCCTCGGCGGTCGCCTCGATGTCGGCGGTGGTGTGCGCCGTGCTGAGGAAGACCTTGCCGGACGGCATGAAGAGGACACTTCGGCGCAGCATCCCTTCGAGGATCTTGGTCCAGAGTCCGCCGGTTCCGTGGAGTCCGGTGGCGCCGTCGGCGGGGACGTACTGCAGGAGCGAGCCGACCCTGTTGAAGCGTCCGGCGCCAGGAGACGCACGGAGGACGCCACCGACGAGGGCTTCGAACTCGGACCCCCGCTGGTCGAGCAGCTCGTAGACCGCGGGGTCCGCCAGGACGCGCATCGTCGCCTCGACGGCGGCCAGTGCGATCGGGTTGGCGTTGAAGGTTCCGGCATGCACGACACCGGTCGCCACCTGATCCACCAGCTCCGCCCGGCCCACGACGGCGCTCTGGGTGAAACCGCCCGCCATCGCCTTGCCGAAGACGGACAGGTCGGGCCGTACGCCGTACTTCTCGGCCGCCCCGCCCCGGGCGATCCGGAACCCGGCGATCACCTCGTCGAAGACGAGGACCACGCCGTGCCGGTCGCAGAGAGTGCGCAGCGTCGACAGGAACTCCGGTGCGGGTGCCTCGACGCCCGCGTTGCTCATCACCGGGTCGACGAGCACTGCCGCGATGTCGCGCTCGACGGCCTCGCTCAGCAGGCGCTCGGCCAGTCGCACGTCGTTGAAGCGTGCCACGACCAGGTCGTCCAGCACGCTGGCCGACTGCCCCGGTCCGCCGGGCGTCGCGGCCCGATCGCAGTCGTCCTCGGACATCCCGGCGTACACGGTGTCATGCCAACCGTGGTAGCTCCTGGCGAACTTGAGCACGCGGCGCCGCCCGGTGGCGGCGCGCGCCAGCCGCAGTGCGACCTGCACCGCCTCGGTCCCCGTGTTGCTCCACAGCAGGCGCTCGCCGTGCGGCACGGCATCGAGCACCGCTTCCGCCGCGAGATACTCCAGCGGGTGGCCGGTGCCGACGACCTGCATCTTCGCCGCCACCTCGGACATGGCGGACAGCACGCGCCGGTCACCGTGACCGAGGACCAGTGGGCCCCAGGCCATCACATAGTCGGTGTACCGGTCGCCGTCCAGGTCCCAGACGTACGCGCCCCGCGCCTCCCGCACGAAGAGCGGATGGGGCGGCATGGTGGCGCGCAGGCCGGAACCCACACCCCCGCCGATGCTCCGGCGGGCCCGCTCGAAGGCCGAGCGTGATGATTCCAGGGCCATGTGACAGTCCCCGCCTTTCAGTACGTGATCACCGAGCGGATGCCGATGCCGCGCTTCATCTGGTCGAACGCCTCGTTGATGTCCTTCAGACCGATCACGCTCGTCACGAGGGAGTCGAGGTCGATGCGGTCGTTCATGTAGTGGTCGATCAGCAACGGGAAGTCGGAAGCAGGCTTGCTGGACCCGTAGTTGGAGCCGATGAGCGAGAGTTCCTGATCGGACATGACGAAGGGATCGATGGAGACCCGCATGCCGTCCGCGACCTGCCCGGCGACCACCGCGGTGCCGCCCCGCGCCAGCACCTCGTAGGCCGCTTCAATGGTGCGCGGCAGCCCGATCGCCTCGATGGCGATCTCCACGCCGCGCCCGTCGGTGAGTTGGCGCACCCGGTCCGCGAAGTCCTCGCGGCCGTTGTTGATCAGATCGGTCGCGCCGAAGACGCGTGCCTGCTCGAGCTTCTCGTCGGAGATGTCCGCGGCGATGATCTTCCGGGCCCCGGCGAGCCGGGCTCCCTGGATCGCGTTCAGGCCGACGCCGCCGCAGCCCAGGACCACCACGGTGTCGCTCGGACGCACCTTGGCGGTGTTGACGGCCGCGCCGACTCCGGTCGTGACGGCGCATCCGACCAGAGCCGACTGTTCGAACGGGGCGTCGTCCCGGATGGCGATCGCGCCGGATTCCGGCACCACGGCGTACTCGCCGAACGTTCCGAGGCCGGCGAAGCTGTACACGTCGCCGTCGCCGACGGACGTGATCCGGGACCGGCCGTCGAACGACAGGTGGTTCGCCGAGTGCTCGCTGACCATGTCGCAGAGGACCGGCCTGCCACTGATGCAGTAGCGGCAGCGGCGACAGGAAGGCGTCCAGGACAGCACGACGTGATCGCCCGGCTTCAGCGTCGTGACGCCGTCGCCGACACTCTCGATGACGCCCGACCCCTCATGGCCGAGGATCATCGGCGCGGGCACGTCCCATTCGCCTAGGAGCACGTGCAGGTCGCTGTGGCACACCCCGCTCGCCTTGAGCCGTACGAGCACGTCGCCGGGCGGGGGTGTCGAGGGGACAGTCACCCTCTCGATCGTCAGTGGTTCGTTCGGGGTCCGGAAAACGGCGGCGTCGAATTCGATGGTCATGTCAGGTGTCCTTCCGTGCGCTGTGGCGATCAGGTCCGAGCGGTGCGGATGAGCTTCTTGTTGGCGAACTCGTCGATTCCGGCCCGGCCCAGTTCGCGGCCGAAGCCGGACCGCTTGACACCGCCGAACGGCAGTTCCGCGCCTTCGAGGCCGACACCGTTGACGAAGACCATGCCCGCGTCGATCTGGTCGGCGACGCGTATCGCCTGCTCGGCGTCCGTCGTGAACACATAGGAACCGAGTCCGTACGGGGTCGCGTTCGCCAGCTCGACGGCCTCGTCCTCGGAGGCGACCCGGTAGACGGTCGCGACCGGGCCGAAGAGTTCCTCGACTGCCGACGCCGCCGCCGGTGACACGCCGGTCAGAACGCCGGGCGGGAAGTACGCTCCCGCGCGCTGTCCCGCGGAGACGAAGGTCGCGCCCTCGGCGGTGGCCCGCTCGACCTGCTCCTCGAGGCGCTCGGCGGCGGCGACCGAGGACAGGGGCGCCAGGCCGTCGGCCATGGCGAGCACCTTCTCGGTGAACTTCTCCAGGAAGGCGTCATGGAGGTCGTCGGCGACGATGACGCGCTTACCGGCGTTGCACGCCTGCCCCGTGTTCTCGAACCGCGTCTCCACCGCCGCGTCGACCGTGGCGTCCAGGTCGTCGGTCGACAGCACGATGAAGGGGTCCGAGCCGCCCAGTTCGAGCACCACCTTCTTGAGGCTGCGCCCGGCCTTCTCGGCGACCTCCGCGCCCGCTCGCTCCGAGCCGGTGAAGGAGACGCCTCGCACCCTGGAGTCCGCGATGATGCCGGCGGCCTGCTCGTTGGTGGCGTAGACGTTGACGTAAGCGCCCTCGGGGTAACCCGCGTCCGTGAACAGCTGCTGCAGAGCCGCGGCCGACTCCGGACACTGCGGTGCGTGCTTGAGCACGATGGTGTTGCCCAGCGCGAGGTTGGGGGCGGCGAAGCGAGCGACCTGGTAGTACGGGTAGTTCCAGGGCATGATCCCCAGCAGCACGCCGACCGGCTGGCGGCGGACGAAGGCGGTGCCCTCTCCTTCCAGCAGCTCGATCGGCTCGTCGGCGAGGAACGTGGGCGCGTTGTCCGCGTAGTACTGGTAGATGGCCGCGCTGAACTCCACCTCCGCGACGGCCTGGTCGAGGGGCTTGCCCATCTCCCGGTGGATGATCTCGGCGAGTCGCTGACTGCGCTCGTTGTGCAGTTTGGCGACGGTGCTCAGCAACTGGGCACGCTGAGCCACCGAGGTCTGCTTCGACCACTGAGCGTGGGCGTTGACCGCCGCGTCGAGCGCTGCGTCGACAGCCGCGTCCGTGGCGGTGGGGTACTCCTCGACCAGCTCGCCGGTCGCGGGGTCCACCACCGCGTACAGGTGCTTGTCCGTCATATCGACTCCCTCTTCGTGTCCGGGGTTCGGGTGATCGGTCCGATGGCGTTCGCGTCCGGGGCCGCGTTGAGGTCGTGCAGCGTGCGGTAGGCGCGGAAGTAGAGGAATCCCTGGGTGCCCCACGTCGCCAGCGCCGCGGTGTAGAAGATCGTGCGGTTCGCGTCGTCGAAGGGCAGGGGGAAGAAGTCGTAGGTCAACGCGATGGTGGTCCCCGCGGCCGTGACCAGACCCGTCCAGATCGCCGACCGCTTCGCGCCCGCGGTCCAGAGCCGCTTGACGAAGTACCCGAGGAAGACCGCCGTGAGGAGATTGACGACGACATAGAAGGCGGCGACGGAGAACGCGCCCCGGTCGGTGTGGAGATCCGCGCCGTGGAAGGGCCGGAGGAACAGGCCCGCCACGACCGCGACCCCGAACACGCCGACATCGACGCCGAGGCTCGGCTTCCAGCGGTGGGTGACCTGCATCAGGCCCATGACCAGAATGAGCGTGATGCCCACCGACCTGGAGAACGCGTCGAAGAAGTACGCCACGTCGTACAGGACACTGCCGCTGTTGGCTCCGGACAGCGACCAGATGAGGAAGTTGCTGCCCGACGTCGCGACGACCATCCACTCGAGACCGAGGAGGTAGTTGCCGTACCGGCGGATGAATTTCCAGCCGTAGAAGTACCCGGCGAAGATCATCCACAGGTCGGCCAGCAGGAAGAGCGCGTCCTTCACCGCGACACCCCCGCCTGGACGTCGCGGGACAGGAGGGTGACGACGCGTTCGGCGGTGCGCTGGCCCGTCAGGACCGCGCCGTTCATGGTGCCGGCCCATTCGCCGGCGGTTTCGGTGCCGGCCCAGTGGATGCGGCCGTGCGGCTCGGTCAGCGCCTTGCCGTAGCTCACGGTCGCGTGCGGGCCGGCGACAGGATGGGGGCCGCCCGGGGCGAACGGTTCCGATCCCCAGCAGTGGTCCAGGTAGTCGATCGGGGTGCGGGCCTGCGGACCGTAGAGGTCGACGAGCTGCTTGACGACCAGGTCGCGTCGGGTCTCGGGGTCGAAGCCGTCGAAGACGCGGGGGTCGCAGAAGGTCATCAGGACGCCCGGTCCGCTGTGGGCGGGTGACACGTCGAAGGTGATGAACACGGTTCCGGTGTCGGTCACCGCCTCACCGGAGCATCCGTCGGCCCGCCAGAACGGCCTCTCGTAGGCCACGAAGGCCTTACTGAGGACACCCATGCGCCAGGTTCGGGTGAGCCCCTCGGCCTGCTTGGGCAGAGCGGGGTCGAACTCGATGGCGGCACGGTGCTCCGGGGTGGCCGTGACGATCGCGTACCTGGCGTGGATCTCGCTGGAGTCGGTGCGGACAGTGACGCCGTTGTCGTCCTGCGCGATGCCGCGCACCGGTGTCTCCAGCCGCACCCGGTCGCCGAGCCGCTCCGCCACCCGCTTGGCGATCTCCTGGGTGGTTTCGACGAACCGGTCCTGGTTCGCTCCGCCCTCGACGTCCAGCATGTGGTCGAGCCCGCCCGCTGCGCGGATGTAGCGCAGGACGTGCAGCAGGGAGACGTCTCCCGGGGTGCAGCCCCACTGCACCTTGCTGATGACGGTCATCAGCGCACGGGTACTGGGCAGTGCTTTCTTACGGTCCAGCCATTCGCCGAACGAGATGGCGTCGAGCCGGCTCGCCCCGGGCGTCTCCCATGGGGCGTTCACGTCGATGGTCGCGACCAGCTTGTTCACCGCCGTCTGCATGCGCGCCATGTCCACCAGGGCCGCGGGGGACACCTTGGGAATGGTGCCGCTGTAGGTGCGGCGCCGCCCTGCCATCCACAGCACGTTGCGACCCTCGGCGAACTGGTCGGTCGTGGTACACCCGACTCGGCTCGCGAGGTCCCGGATGGCCGTGTGGCGGGTTGCCACCCACGTCGCTCCGAGGTCGACCTTCACGCCTGCCACCTCGCCGGAGAACGACCGGCCGCCGACCCGGTCGCGGCCCTCCAGCACCAGCACGGACCGCCCGGTGCTCACCAGCCGCTCGGCGGCGCTCAGCCCCGCGAAGCCGGCACCGACGACCACGACGTCGACCGCGGTGTCCCCAGAACCGTGCTTACGAGATCCGGACATGGTTTCCCCCCTCACCCACGCGGTTCGCGTGCTGCGAGATGTACGTCGTGACCGGGCCGACGAGGGCCTCGGGAAGGTGGTGGCCCATACCGGGAATGACCACGTGCTGCGCCGAACGGATCGCCCGTACGGTCGCGGCGCCGCCGCTCGGGTGCACCAGCAGATCCCGGTCACCGTTGATGACCAGCGTCGGTGCCGTGATTCCGGTCAACTGGGCGGTCCGGTCTCCAGAGCGTTGGATCGCCTGGATCTGGCGCGCGACGCCGGCCGCCTGATCACCGGCGCTGCGGTCCCAGCCACGCGCCGCGACAGCCGCCTCGGCGGCGTCATCGATCGGATGTCCCAGTCCCGCGACGTGCCGGGTGAGCCGCAGGTGCGCACGGACCGCCGCGGTCCTGGTCTTCGCCGGCGGGGCGGCGAGGAGCCGCATCGTCGACAGAGCCGGCTGGCCGATCTTCCGTGCCCCGGTGGTGGAGTAGATCGAGGTCAGGGACAGGACCCGCTCAGGTGCTGTGGCCGCGATCGTCTGCGCGATCATTCCGCCCATCGACCGGCCGACCACGTGGGCCTGCGAAATCCCGAGATGGTCGAGTACGCCGATGGCGTCCTGAGCCATGTCGGCCAGCGTGTACGCGTCGCCGCGCGGCCGGGCGGCGATCTGACGCCAGAGCGCGGGAGGGGGAGTGGCGACGAAGGTGGACTGGCCCACGTCGCGGTTGTCGATCGCGACGACTCGGAAGCCGCGGCTGACGAGTGAGCCGAAGAACGAGTCGGTCCAGAAGGTGAGGTCCTCGCCCAGTCCGGCGATGAGCAGTATCGCGGGGTCGGCCTTGTCGCCGAAGTCCCGGAAGCAGATGGTCAGTCCGGACGGCAGAGTCGCGTACTGGTCGGCGCCGTTCGTCTCAGACACGGGTCGCCCGCTTCCCGCCGGGTCGCCGCGCGCCGGACCGGCCGACACCGAACTCGAGATTCTCGTCGACCACCGGACCGCGCAGGGCCTTGGCGTCCTCCGGGTAGGACATCGCCATCCGCCAGGGGGCGGACGGCCCCTGCTTCGGCAGGAACTTCTCGCCGCGCTTCGCGTATCCGGCCTTGAGGTCCATGACGGGCCGGAGTGCCGTCCCCGTCGGCGCGACCGGTACCACCGTGTCGTATCCGCGGGCGTCCATGTGCCGGACCAGGTCGATGAAGTAACGACACATCAGGCTCACCTTGAGCGTCCAGGACGAGGTGGTGTAGCCGATCGCCATCGCCCAGTTCGGGAGCCCGCTCAGCAGCATGCCGCGGTAACAGAGGGTGTCCGCGACGTCGATCTGGCGCCCGTCGACCGTGATGGGCATGCCGTCGAAGAGCCGCAGGTTCAGTCCCGTCGCGGTGACGATGACGTCGGCCTCCAGCTCCTCGCCCGACGACAGGACGATGCCGCGCTTGCTGAACCTTGCCACGGTGTCGGTGACGACGGACGTCCTGCCCTCCTTGATCGCGTCGAAGAAGTCGCCGTCCGGTGCCAGGCACAGCCGCTGGTCCCAGGGGTCGTACGGCGGGTTGAAGTGCTTGTCGACGTCGAATCCCTTGGGCAGGCGCTTGATGTTCTCGCGCCGGATCAGCGCCCGCCCGGCCTTGGGGAAGGTCCGCAGCCCCTTGACGACGGCCCGGTCGAACCAGATGTTCTTGAACCGGGTCACGGAGTACCCGCGTTTCTCTCCGAACAGCTTCGTGAGCGCGAGGGCGATCCGGTCGATCCGGGGGAGCGCCATGACGTAGGTGGGAGTGCGCTGCAGCATCGTCACGTGCCGG
Source organism: Streptomyces sp. NPDC090119 (assembly GCF_044747085.1). Classification (NCBI taxonomy): domain Bacteria; kingdom Bacillati; phylum Actinomycetota; class Actinomycetes; order Kitasatosporales; family Streptomycetaceae; genus Streptomyces; species Streptomyces sp. NPDC090119. The sequence goes on from NZ_JBIVDK010000001.1 coordinate 1,425,552, forward strand.
GCGGCGCCCGGCCCGGCGGTCATGGACGGCGCCAGCGTGATCGCGGTCGCCCCGCTGCCGATGATCACGACCTTCTTCCCGCTGTAGTCGAGACCCTCGGGCCAGTGCTGGGGATGGACGATCTGCCCCTCGAAGTCGTCCTGGCCGGGGAACTCCGGGGAGAATCCCTGGTCGTACCGGTAGTAGCCGGTGGCGGCGAAGACCCATCCCGCGTGGATCGTCTTGGTCCGGGTGGCACCCGTGACCGGGTCCGGCGTCTGGACGGTGAGGGTCCACCTCGAATCCGCCGACGACCATTCCGCGCTGACGACCCGGTGGCGGAGCTTGAGGACGTGGTCCACCTTGTTCTCCTCGACCGCCTCCCGCAGGTACTCCCTGATGAGCGGAGCGTCGGCGATCGCGACCTCGTGGCGCCACGGCTTGAAGTCGTAACCGAACGTGTGCAGGTCGGAGTCGGAGCGGATGCCGGGATAGCGGAACAGGTCCCAGGTGCCCCCGATGTCGTCTCGCGCTTCCAGCACGGCGAGCGACTTGTGGGGGAGCTCCCGGCTGAAATTAGCGGCCGCGCCGATCCCGGAGATCCCTGCTCCGATGATCACCACGTCGAACTCCTCGACGGCGTCCAACACCTCAGCTGTCATGGCGTTTCCTCGCTGTTCCTGTGGCGGTCATCTCACTGTCGTCAGCCACGAACGCGGTGAGAACGACAGTGAGCACCTGCTTCGCCCAGGTCAGGTGCACCGTGCACAAGCCAGTCGCACAGCCGCGCCCTTACGGTGATCGGCGGCCGGAACCGGCCCATGAGCTGAAAGGCGGTCGACATGAGCGGCCTCTCGAAGACAGGGCACGGCGAAGCATCCGGGGGTGAGGCAGGATCGGTGGCCCTGCTCGACCGTGGGCTCGGCGTATCGCAGATCGTGTTCATGGTCGTAGCCGCGGCGGCGCCGCTCGGGCTGGTGATCGGCGGTGTGCCGCTCGGCTTCGCGGCGAGCGACAGCCCGGGAATGCCGCTCTTCTTCGCGCTGGCGACCGTGTTGCTGCTGGTCTTCGCGGTCGGCTTCACGCTGATGGCCGGCCGGGTACGTGACGCGGGCGCCTTCTACGCCTACGTCCAGGCGGGGCTGGGCCGGATACCCGGTCTGTCGGCCGCGACCCTCGCGCTCTTCTCCTACACGTTGCTTCTCGTGGGGGTGAACGCCTACGTCGGCGTCGCGACGCGCAACGTCATCGCGCGGTACCCCGGCATCGACTCCCCGTGGTGGCTGTGGGCACTTGTGTCGCTGGGCGTCATCGCTTTCCTCGGCTATCGCGACATCGAGCTGAGTGCCAAGGTGCTCAGTGTCGTGCTGGTGGTGGAGTCCCTGCTGCTCCTGGTCATGGACTTCGGCATCGTGGGCCATGGGGGCGCCCACGGACTGACGGCCGAACCGTTGTCCCCTTCGATGGTGGGGACCGGCTCACCGGGCCTCGGCATGATGTTCGCCGTCTTCGGGTTCATCGGCTTCGAGGCGACGGCCGTCTTCCGCAACGAGGCGAAGGACCCCGATGTCACGGTCCCGAAGGCCACGTATGTCGCGATCCTGATCATCGGCGTCTTCTACTCGTTCACCGTGTGGGCGGTCGCGGTGGGCGTGGGCGTCGACGCGGTGACCGGGGCCGCGAAGGCCGACCCCGAGGGCTTGGTCCTCACCGTGGCCCGGACGTACGTCGGCGCGGTCTGGGCCGACGTGATGCAGGTACTCCTGATCACCAGTCAGTTCGCCTGCGTGCTGGCTTTCCACAACGTCGTGACGCGCTACCAGTTCACGTTGTCCCGGGCCGGTGTCCTTCCGGCCTCGCTGGGGGTCGTTCACCCCCGGCACCGCGCGCCGTCGGCGTCCTCGGCCGTCGCCTCGGCGGTCGCCTTCGCCATCACGCTCGTCGTCGCCGCGCTCGGACTCGACCCGATCGGAGATCTCTACGCCTGGTTCTCCGGCGCCGCCACCCTCGGCATCGTCCTGCTGATGGCGGCCACCAGCCTCGCGGTGATCGGCTTCTTCCGGCGCGCCGCTGAGCGGCAGTCGGTGTGGCGCACGGTGGTGGCTCCGGTGGTGGCTTTCCTCGGTCTGGCCTGTGTGGTCTTCTTCATGGTCATCAACTTCCCGCTGCTCGTCGGCACCGTGGCGGGCGCCTGGGTGATGGGCGGGCTCGTCGTCCTCTCGGCCGTGGCCGGGGCGGTGCAGGCTCTCGTCCTGCGCGCACGCCGACCGGCCGTCTTCGATCAGCTCTAGGAGCTCCGCGGGCGGCGGGGTGGGCGACAGGACCTACCCGAACTCGCTCAGGTACTTCGCGTCGAGTCCCTTGCGGCCGTGCCGCCAGCCTGATAAACCTGCCGCGCGGTTTAGTGAAGCTAAACGCTGCCCGCGGACTCCTGGAGACCCATGCCCGCGGTGGTAGATGGGCCGTGCGACTGTTGGTGACCCGGCACCTCGGCAGCATCGGCCCCTCGCGATCAGGGGAAACTAAGGACATGGAAGAGCTGTGGCCCGCGCCCTCCCACGAGGTCGCTGATGTGATCAGGTCACTGTGCCAGCGGCTGCTCACGGAAACGGAGGCCATGGTCGACGCCTTCGCGAGGCCCTCGCTCCTCGCGCAGAACGATCCGGCCCTCCTCGCGGACGCGTCGCTGGTCGAGGAGGACCGCGAGCTCAACCGCTCCGATCTCGTCCAGTGGCTGACCTCGAACGTGCAGCAACCGGGACGGCGGGTGGAACCCTACGTCGGCCCGCGGACCACGGCGTACATCAACGATCTCGTCTGCCGTGGCATCGCGCCGGACTTCGCCGTCGCCTGGCGCGTGGCACTGGGGATCGGCTGGCGGCGATGGCTGGAGGAGTGCGTGGCGGACTGCGCCGACCCCGACCTCCTCGTAGGGGTGCTGGACGTGACGGGGAAGTCGCTGGTGCAGTACGCCCTCGACTCGGTCGCGGCCCTGCGCCAGGCCGGTCTGGCCGCGGCGATGGACAACACGGATTCCGAGGGGATCGCACTGATCCAGCTCATCGCCAGCGGGGCACCGATGGCGGAGGATCTCGCCGAAGGGCGCCTGCGCTACCGGATGGCGCGGTGGCACGTCGGTCTCGTGCTGTGGATCGACGACCCGCGGCAGGCCGACGCCCTGGACCAGGCGGTCTCCGCCGTGCGCTCCGCGGCCGGGGGCCGGTGCGCCCTGGTGGCGCGTGCCAGTGCCACGTCGCGGTGGATCTGGCTCTCGGGGGAGGCCGTCCCCGACCTTCTCCATGTGGCGAAGGCCCTCGCGGAGACCGACCAGGTCCACGCGGCGGTGGGAAGGCCCGGACGCGGTCTCGAAGGCTTCCGGTCCAGCCACCAAGGCGCCCTGGCGGCGCAGGCGCTGGTCATCCGGCTCGGGTCCGCCCGGCGATTCACCGCCTACGCCGACGTCGAGCTGATCGACGCGCTCACGAAGGACCGTGCCAGCGCGCGTCGGTTCGTCGTCAACACCCTCGGGCCGCTGGCCGAGGCCGACCCGGCTCTACGGCAGGCGCTCCTCACCTACGTGCAGTGCGGCTTCAACACCACGCGCGCGGCCGCCAACCTCTACGCGCACCGCAACACCGTCGAGCGGCGGGTATCGCGGGCCAATGAGCTCTCGGCCGTCAAGGTGGAGGACAACCCGGCGCACGTCGCGGCGGCACTGCTGGTGCTGGACATCGCGCCCGACATCGTGGCTGTCCACCCGGGCTGAACCCGGACGTAGCGGGCGCCGACGCAGGACGGGAACCGGTGAGGGGGCAAGCGTCCACCGGCCCGTGAACAGCCCTGACAACCACACCTGAGCCCGTGATGGGGCCGTGGTACCGTAAAAGTAGATCAAATGACTTAGTCATTTGCCTGTCACGGTCGATCCGCTGAACGGGAGCGAGCGCTTCGGACGCGCCGCCGAGCAGACCTTGACGCGGAGCATGCAGGACAAACCCACGTAAAGGAGATCAGGACACCATGAGGACCGACACCACGACGTACAGCAACTTCACCGGCTGGATCGACCGGCCGGATGACGTGCGGCCCGCACTGGACGGGGACCTCACCTGCGACATCGCCGTCATCGGCGGCGGCATGGGTGGCATGGCGGCCGTGCTGCGCCTCTCGGAGCGCGGCCAGGACGTGGTCCTGCTGGAGGCCGAGTTCTGCGGCTACGGCTCGGCCTCGCGCAACGGCGGTCAGATCGCCGGGGCGCCGGGTGGCGACCTGCGGATGCTCAGCGTCCAGTCCCCGAAGAAGATGCCCGTCATGGCCAAACTGGCGGAGCACGCCGGCCGCTACGTGGAAAACCTCATGAAGACGCACGACATCGAGTGCGACTACGTGGCGAACGGCCTGGTGTGGGGTGCGGTCTCGCCCCTCATGATGCTCAGGGTGCGCACCCAGGCGGCGATCCTGCGCGCCTTCGGTGGCGGCGGGACCGTCGGGAACCGCGAGGAACTCGGCCTCCCCATGGGCTTCGTGGGCGGTATGCGGGAATCCATCGGCGGGATGCTGAACCCGGGCAAGCTCGCTCGCGGTGTGCGTCGCGCGGTGCTCGCCTCCTCGGCCCAGGTCTACGAGCAGACGCGGGTGAGCGATGTCCGGCGGACACGCGGCATCGTCGAGATCACGACACCGCACGGCACCGTGCGGGCCAGCAAGGTGATGCTCGCGACCAACGCCTACGGTGGCGAGTGGGACATCACGCCCAAGAACCTCGCGACGCCGCTGTACGTCATCGAGATCGAGTCGGAGCCCATCGCGCCGGAGCGGCTCGCCGAGCTGGACTGGACCAGTCGGTGCGGCATCATCACCCAGCACCAGGTGATGACCCACTACCGGCTCACCGAGCGCAACACCATCGTCTGCGGTGTCCGCCAGGCGCAGCGCGGCCAGACGTTCCCGCTCCCGGACCGGGTCCCGGACCCCGTTGTGGTGCAGGACATGGGGAAGGACCTGGCCAACCGGTTCCCGACGCTGTCCGACGTGGCCATCGAGCGGGCCTGGGGCGGTTGGATCGGCATCAGCCCGGACTGGCTGTCGGTCGCCGGGCAGGTGGGCGACAACGTCTTCTACTCGATGGCCTGCAACGGCCACGGCCTCTGTCAGGTGCCGTACGTGGCCCATCAGCTCGCCGACTACATGGTCGACGGTGAGATGGCGGACGACCTCGCCGGTATCTGGTCGAACACCTCGAAGTACTCGGCGTCGATGTCGCTGCTGATGCAGCCGTTCGTCCTCCGAACCATCTCCGGGGTGGACCGGTTCAACGACTTCCTCAGCGGCAGCAGGACGCTGGCGCGACGGACGCTCCGTCGCCGCAGGCGCGGGAACTCCTGAAGGTGCCGGCTACTGCTCGCCAGGCCCGGCCGCTCTCCCCGCGGACGGGCAGGCGGGCCCTGCGGACACGGTGGCCCACTCGTGGTCGAGGATCGCGTGAACGACCGAGTCGCGCCAGCGTCCGCCCTTGCGGACGTGCTCCCGGATGGCGCCCTCCTCGACCATGCCGACGGTCGTCATGACGCTGGCCGAGGCGGAGTTGGCGGGGGAGGGGGCGCTCCGGCGACCGCGAGCAGGACCAGATCCAGCCGCGCCCGTACACGCGCGATCTCGTCGACATCGGTCAGCGACGGCCCGTGATCAGCACCGACACCACCCCCGGACCCTCGGAGCGTACCTCGGCGACCCCGCAGCCGATGCCGGCGGGACAGCCGGACAGGCTTCAGGACCCGGAACCAGCAGACCAGTGCCGCGACCACGCCGTACCAGCACGCCTGCGCCACGGGATCACCGGCGAAGTCGGCGCCCATGGACAACTGATGGCCGAAGGCGAGGAACACCGCGGCGTAGGTCGCCAGATGCAGGTGGCACCAGGTCTCGTGGCTGAGCCGGGCCGCGCGCGGCCCGCGCCGAGACCACGGCTGTAACCAGGAAGATCACCAGGGCGGCGAGCGCCTTCAACATGTCCGGGTAGTGCAGCACCACCTAGGCCGCCTCGCGCGCGGGCGGCACCCGCCCGGTCACCGAACGCGTCCTCACCCTGGCCACCGAAGCGGTGCACGCCCCGCTCTGCGGCGAGACCGAGCGCATCCTGCGCTTGTTCGACCTGGCGGTCGCCTCCCGCTCCCCGCTGGCGCTCCGTGACCGGCCCGGCCCATTGGATGTGGAGGTGTCTGGTGTCGCGACCCGCGGGCAGCAAGAGGTCACCGCGACGATGGCGGGCGGTGGCACGGCCTCCGCGAGGCTCACTCGCATCGCCGACCCCCGCCGCCAGCTCGTCGAAACGGACGATAGATCTCATCGAGGCGAGCTCCGGCAGGGGCGCGGTCCAACTCTGATCCTGTACGGGGCCGCCCGATCGGCTGCTGCTCCTCAGGCAAGATCGAGGCTGAGTCACGTCCAGCTGGGCGACGATCCGTTCCGGTCGGCGTACGGGATCGGCCGGCCGGTGAGGGCGTCGATGAGGATGCGGTCAGCGACTGGCTCTCGCAGTTCCACTTTCACCCTCTGCTCAGCCATCGAGGCGTTACAGGGCCCCTCGCGCTCGCCGACGACCGCGGCATACAGCACGACACTCTGGTCGGTCTCAAAAGCCTTCACAACAGGTCCGTCGTCGCAGGATCCATGTGTGGCCACCACCGTGACGAATCGACCGTCGTTCGGCATGTCGGCCAGCCCGGCGAGGCTCCGGAGTCCACCGGATTCCCCTTGACCGAGTTGCTTGATGGGCGATTTGGGGAGGCGGGAGGGGGAAACCGCGAGGCGCTTCAGCGGTTCGTCGTAGCCGTGCAGAGTGAACAGCCAGGCGGGAACCTTCGCCTCGCCGCGGGAAGTGACGATTGTTGCTTCGCCGAGCCGTGCTCCCGTCACGGTCAGGTGAGGTCCCTTGGTGTTGTTGAGGGCGAGTGAATCGTACGCCGCCTGAGCGCTCGACAGTGGGCGATCGAGAGCGTCTCCGTTCTTCCAGCTCACCTTCCCCTGCTGGGCACCGGCCGTCGGCAACTTGCCGCTCAGGACATAGTTCTTGGCCTCGAAGGCTCGTTTGTCCGCCTGGCTGTGCCAACCGGACGGCGGCCCCTGTACGACGTCTCCCATCGGGTAGTAACCCTTGTTCCAGATGCTCGCGGACGCAGATCCCTCCCAGGCTTCTGCCACTTGGCGAGCACGCCTTTTCTGACTCTGCGCTGACTCGGTGTGACTGCCGTCTCCGGGGGAGCCTTTGCCGCACGAGGCAAGGAGGCAGAAACCCAGCCCGGTCACGAGCAACGTGCCGAGAACGCCTTTGGCATGTGTGTTCATGGAGTTACCTCGAGATCGCCTGTGAAGGATGCCCTGCTCGAAGAGCGACACTGTGACTCGCCAACTCGGGGATGCCGCCCCTGGTCCATGGCTTCGACGCAGAAGATGGCCGCCGGGTTCATGGACGGCTCCCCGCACCGCCGGCCGGGCCCGTTTTCAGCGGCGGACGCAAGCGGTGCGGGGACGGCCTCCGGCACCACCGGCTAGTAGACCGCCAGGTTCTCCCAGCCGAGCACGCGCCATACGGGTTCGTACCAACTACTGCGATCTGCTTGGCCGTCAGTGTCCCCGCAGGGCTTTTCCAGATAGTTGCCGCCCGAGGTGATGCCCAGGGCCGTCTCGCCGCTGAACAGCGCCCCGCCACTGTCACCATGCATATCGCAGGTACTCGCCTCGATCATGTGACGCAGGGTGGTGCCGTCGTCGTAGGTGACCGTCGCCTCAGTCCCCAGCACCATTCCGTCCAGGTCCTGGCTCACCGTACCGACACGCTTCACCTTCTCGCCTTCGAAGGGAGAAGCGGAGCGAGTGATCTGACTCGACGAGCCGTCCCTGTACTGGACCGTCCCGTACGGAACGACATTGGCATTGGTGTACTCGACCACTGCGTAGTCGGACTGGTTCGAGTCGTTGCCGTATTCCCAGTTGGCGGTGTTCTTGCCGAGAGGGATATCGCCACTGCGTCGGTTCCAGTACTCGGCATAACCGTCTTCCAAGCAGTGTCCGGCGGTGAGGAAGTACTTCTTGCCGGAGCTGTTCTGCACGTTGAAGGCGGCGGTGCAAAAGGTGCTCCACCACTGGCCGCTGCGCTGGTAAGTCGACGTGATGCCCACACCGCCGCGCATCTCGTAGGAGGATCGCTCGATCTTTCCGGAGTGCTCCGTGATCTCGACCGTGTCGCCGTACCTGGAGACGGCGTCCTCTATGACGGACCGGTCGGCTGAGGAAACTCCGTCATACACCTGGACGACCACCCGGTTGCTTGCCTGGTCGACGCGCCATGCGGTGTTCGGGATGCCGGGCAGTTGATCCAGTCTGGCTTTTGCTGATCCGAGTTCGGCCGCACTGTGGGAGACGACCTCCGGTGTCGCGCCGGCGTTGCGTACGGTCTCCGCAGCGCCCTGATCGGTGACGGCCACGACAACTCGGTCGTTGCGGTAGTAGACACCTGCCGTCCGATCGCTGCCCAAGCGCTCAGCAATCGCTTCGGCCTTGACGGGATCGGTGAGGGCCGGCGGAGCCGCCTGCGCGGCCGGCATGGAACCCAGCACGAGAACCACGCCCCCCGCCATCGTGGCTATTCCTCGGTGCACTTCACGTCTTCGCATTCGTACCCCCGCGTACCTGGAAGCTGGTGATCGGCACGGGTGAGGCTGGTGAGGCGAAGTGGCCAGAGAATGAACCGAAGATGTCCCTGCATCGCATTGAGGCGCAATCGGCCTGAAGGACGTGCCCGTTGGCCGAAACAGCAACGGTGTCTGTTGTTCCTCCTGCTGAACAGACCCGCACAGGGCAGCCGTCCGGGTAGCCCGACTGCGGTGGGCGAGGGGCTTCCAGTTGATGGGCGACCACCAGGCGTTTTTCCAATAGCTGTACCGGAAAGTTCCGTTGAGGTCGGAACAGTTGACGGGGTCGCCCACGCAGTACTCGTACGCGTTTGTGTTGCCTCCGTAGACCGGGTCGGTGGACAGGAAGCGCCCGATGGCGGAGTTGTAGAGACGAACCCCTATGAGGCTGAGTCCGGTGGCCATCTCGGTGGAACGCTGTTCAGCACCTAGGAGCGTGGGTCAGTAAACAACTCCTGGAATAACGCGCGTCGTGGTGAAGTGCGGCTGCCGAGCGCTGCTCTAGAAAAGGCGTGGCCGCCGGGCAGTCGTGATGCGACAATCCGTCCGCAACTTGATCCACATCCGCGTCCCGGAGGTCCGCATGGACATCGCCTCGCTGCTGCCGTTGACCACGTCCCGGTTGTCGCTGCGTCTGTTCACTCCCGGCGACGCCGACGACCTGTACGCCTACCAGAGCCTGCAGAGCGTGGCGCGCTACTTGTACCGGCCGGCGCACACGCGTGAGCGCAGCGAGCAGGTTGCCGCCGAGCGTGCGGCGCAGACGGCCTGGCGCGCCGACGGGGACAAGCTGGCGCTCGCTGTCTGCCGACGCGATGAGCCCGGCGTCCTTGGCGAGGTGAGCCTCACCCTGGCCGATGCCCGCGCCGCTCAGGCCGAGATCGGCTGGACTCTCGACCCAGGTCACCAGGGGTACGGCTACGCGACCGAGGCGGCCGCGGCGCTGGCCGGGTTTGCCTTCGACACGCTGGGCGTGCACCGGCTCTACGCACGGCTGGATGTGGAGAACACCGGGTCTGTGCGGGTCTGTGAGCGCCTCGGGATGCGCCGGGAGGCACACCTGGTCGAGAACGACCTCGACGGGGATCGCTGGGGCAGCGAGTACATCTATGCGGCGCTGTCCGCGGATCTTGGCAGTCGATCAGGCGATTGAGCCCGACGGCGCATCCTGTTCGCGATCTTCCATACGGGAGAATCCTGGTATGTCTGGTGGGGATGGCCTGTTCGAGGTGGATCCGGCGGCGGTGGTGAAGCAGGAGACCGCGCCGACGGTGGCGGTGAAGAAGACCTTCCGGGCGTTCGTCCCCGATCAGATGCTGATGCTGCCGCCGTCGCTGGATGCGTGGCTGCCCGAGGGGCATCTGGCCCGATTCGTGGCCGAACTGGTCGACGAGGTGCTCGATCTGGGCCCGATCCTGGCGTCCTACACCGAGAAGCGCGGGTTCCCGCCGTATGACCCGCGGTTGATGGTCCGGCTGCTGATCTACGGGTACACCACCGGAGTGCGCTCGTCGCGGGCGATCGAACGCAAGTGCACCGATGATGTGGCCTTCCGCTATCTGGCCGCGGGGGCGGCCCCGGGCTTCCGCTCGATCGCCCGGTTCCGCCGCCGCCACCTCGACGCCCTCGCCGACCTGTTCACCCAGTCGCTGCACCTCGCGACCAAGCTCGGCATGGTCAAGATGGGCCGCGTCGCCCTGGACGGCACCAAGCTCGAAGCCAGCGCCTCCAAGCACAAGGCGATGAGCTACGGCCGTCTGGTCGACAGAGAGGAACGGATCGAGACCGAGATCGCCGCATTGGAGGCCAAGGCCGCCGCCCTGCTCGCCGACGCCGAGGCCACCGACGCTGCCGAGGACCAGGCCTTCGGCCCCGACGGCAAGGACACCGACCTTCCCGCCGAACTCGACCGACGCGAAAAGCGCCTCGCACGCCTGCAGGCAGCCCGCGCCCAGATCGAGGCCGAAGCCGCCGACAAGGCCCGCAAGCATGCTGAGGACATCGAGCGCCGCCGCCAGGCCCGTGCGGGCAGCAGCGACGAGCAGGCCGTCACCGACGCCGGTGAGAAGGCCGCCGCCAAGGCCCGCCCGAAGCCGAAGGCCCAGGCCAACTTCACCGACCCCGGTCAGCATCGTCCCTGAGGGGGCCGAGCTTTTGTGTGTGCTGAGCGAGGGGTGCTGCGTCGACGATGTGGGGCGCAAGTTCGAGAACGGCGTGGTGAGAGCAGTGCGACAAGCACGAGCAGAGCCCCACGTGAAAGCCTGACTAGCCGTCAGCAAAGTCAGCATTGGGTCAGCATCAGTCCGAGCAAGGGCGGTCAAGCCTGGCGAAACTTGCACGTCGCGCGTGGGTCGTATGACCGGCCAGAGGAGTGTTTGCTTCTGCGATGCGATGCTAGCCCGACGAGATGGTTTGCCGTTGTCCAGCCGTATGTGGTGGAGCTTTGAGAAGTGCCAGTTCAACGCACTCGCCCTCGTGGTTTCACTGGCACGGGCGGGAGTTGGGGGGCGGGAAGCCGATCTCCGTCGTAACCCTTCACCTCCCCAAAGCGCGAACCCCTCATCCACTCCTCCCGAGCCTCCTCGATCTCCTCCTGCGTACGCCCCACGAAGTTCCACCACATGATCAACTCCTCCGCGAACGGCTCCCCGCCGAGCAGCATGATCGAGGCGTCGGAGTCCGCGTGGAGGGGGAGGGACGTGCGGCCGCAGCCGAGGTAGAGCATGGAGCCCGGGGTGACGGGGACGCCGTCCACGTGGACGGAGCCCGACATCGCGAGGACGCCGTACTCGAAGTCGGGGTCGAGGGGGAGTTGGGTTCGGGTGCCCTCGGTGAGGGTGAGGTCGGCGCCGACCAGGGGGGTGTACGTGGTGCCGGGGGACGTCGTGCCGTCCAGGGTGCCCAGGATCACCGTGGCCGTCAGACCGGGGGCCGTCACCGTCGGCAGGTCCGCGTGGTACTCGAAGTGCGGGTCGGTGTGGCGGTGTTCGTCCGGCAGGGCAACCCACAGCTGGGCTCCGTGCAGGTAGCGCGCGTGCGACCGCGGGCTCTCCTCCGAGTGGCTGATCGCCCGGCCCGCCGTCATCAGGCCCAGCTCGCGCGGGCGGATGGTCTGGCGGCTGCCGGTCGAGTCCCGGTGCAGCACCTCGCCCTCGTGCAGCCAGCTCACCGTCTGGAGGCCGATGTGCGGATGCGGGGGCACCTGCATGCCGGGCTCGTCCGCGATGTCGTCGGGCCCGTAATGATCTACAAAAGCCCACGCGCCGATCATGCGGCGGCCCAGGTTCGGCAGCAGGCGGCGGACTTCGGTGGATTCCCCGAGCTTCACCGTACGGGGGCTCAGCAGTTCGCGGACCGGTTCGGCGACGACGAAGCCACGGCCACCGCACGCGCTCGGCTCCGGCGCGAGGTCAAGGTTGCTCATGCCGCCAACCTAGCGCCCGGCCCGGCGGAGTCCTCACCCCGCCAGTTTCCGCGCCCTCTCCGCCGCGGCTTCCTGGCCGACCGGGCCGAGTCTCACCCGGCCGACTTCTCGGCCGCGGGCCGACCACGCCAAGCCATTCACCCCGCCAGTTTCCGCGCCCTCTCCGCCGTCGCCTCCAGTGCCGCTCGCACCGATTCGCCCACCCGGTGCTCCCGGAGTGTGGCGATGCCCTCGGCCGTGGTGCCGTTCGGGGTGCTGGCCTGCTCGTAGAGGGACTCCGGGGTCACGCCCGGCTCCGCCAGTACGTCCGCCGTGCCGCGTAGCACCTGGCTGGTCAGCAGCAGGGCGTCGGCGGCGTCGAAACCCGCCCCCCGCGCGAAGTCCGTGAAGGACCGGGCCAGGTACGCCACCAGAGCCGGGCCGCTGCCCGCGACGGCCGTCGCCGCGTCAAGCAGGGACTCGTCCTGGACCACCAGCACCTTGCCGATCACCGACAGTGCACGTTTCGCCCGCTCCACCCCGTCGGCGGGCACCTGGTCGCCCGGGCACAGCACCGTCATGCTCTGGCCCACGCGCGCGGCGAGGTTCGGCATCGCGCGCAGGACCGTCCCCGTGCCCAGCGCCGACGCCAGGGTCTCCAGCCGTACGCCCGCCATGATCGAGACGACCGTCGCCTCCGCGCACGCGCCGCGCGGCAGGCCGTCCGCGAAGGAGTCGAACGCCTGGGGCGGGATGGCGAGGACGAGGAGGTCGTCCGGGCGGGGGTCGTACGCCGCCGTCACCTCCGCGCGGCTGTCCAGGGAGGGGTGGCGGTCGGCCGAGGGTTCCACGATCACCACCTCGACCCCCGGCAGCCCGTCCAGCAGACCCCGTACGATGACCGACCCCATGTGGCCGGCGCCGACCACGACGATGCGTTCCACAGCCGCCACACTCCTCGCTTCGGATGCCAGAAGTGATACCAAAAGGGGCGTTCCGGCCCCCGTACGGGTCACCACAACGCGCCGACCCGCTGCCCCGGCCGGTGCAATGGACGGGTGACCGCCGCCCCGGACGACTGCCTCGCGCGCAACGAGTGGATCTGCGGCGACTATCTGAGCACCCGCCGCCAGATCCTCCTCGACGCGGTCGGCCAGCACCTGGAGCTGACCGCGCTGTCCGTGCTGATCGGGCTCGTCATCGCGCTGCCGCTCGCCGTGCTCGCCCGCCGCTGGGGCTGGTCCGCCGGACCGGTGCTCGCGGTCACCACCGTGCTCTATACGATCCCGTCGCTCGCGATGTTCTCCCTGCTGCTGCCGGTGTACGGGCTCTCCGCCACGCTCGTCGTCGCGGGGCTGGTGCTGTACTCGCTCACGCTGCTCGTCCGGAACATCCTCGCCGGGCTGCGCGCCGTGCCGGAGGAGACCCGGCAGGCCGCGCGCGGGCTCGGCTTCGGGCCCGTACGGCTGCTGCTCGCCGTGGAGCTGCCGCTCGCGCTGCCCGCCGCGATGGCCGGGCTGCGGATCGCCACCGTCTCGGCGGTCTCCCTGGTCACCATCGGCGCGATCGTCGGCTTCGGCGGGCTCGGCAATCTGATCTACGCGGGCATGAACACCTACTTCAAGGCCCAGGTCCTCACCGCGTCCGTGCTGTGCGTGCTCATCGCCGTCGCCGCCGACCTGCTCCTGCTGGGCGTGCAGTGGCTGCTCACGCCGTGGGCCAGGAAGGGCCGTACATGAACGTGCTCGGCTCCACCTGGGACTGGCTCGCCGACCCCGCCCACTGGTCCGGCGACGACGGGGTCTGGCACCGGTTGCTGCAGCACCTGCTGCTCACCGTGGTCTGCCTGATCGTCAGCTGCCTGATCGCGCTGCCCGTCGCGCTGGTCCTCGGGCATCTCGGCAAGGGCGGCGCGCTCGCCGTCAACATCTCCAACGTCGGCCGGGCCGTGCCCACCTTCGCCGTGCTGGTGCTCCTCCTGCTGACGCCGGTCGGCAAGTGGGGGGAGGGGCCGACCGTCGTCGCCCTGGTGCTGTTCGCCGTGCCGCCGCTGCTCACCAACGCCTACGTCGGCATGCGCGAGGTCGACCGGGGCGTGGTCCAGGCCGCGCGCGGCATGGGGATGACCGGGCGGCAGACACTGGTCCGGGTCGAGGTGCCGCTCGCGCTGCCGATGATCCTCAACGGGGTACGGATCGCCGCCGTCCAGCTCGTCGCCACCGCCACTATCGCCGCGCTCGCGGGCGGCGGCGGCCTCGGTCGGATCATCACCGCGGGCTTCAACCTGGCCAGCACCCCGCAGGTCGTCGCGGGTGCCATCCTCGTCGCCCTGTTCGCGCTGCTCGTGGAGGGCGTCTTCGAGGTCGTGGAGCGGCTGGGGCCCGCCTGGGCGAGGGGCGGCCGGTGAAACCCCGCCCCCATGCGCGTCGACCGGTGAAACCCCGCCCCGGCGTACGGCAGCCGGTCAGAGCCCGCGCAGTCCTCACCGCCGCCACCCTCGCCACCCTCACAGCCTGCGGCTCCGGCCCCTCCCTGGAGAACCAGGGCGCCGTCACCGCGCCGCCCGGCGACAGCCACCACCTCGTCATCGGCTCGGCGGGCTTCACCGAGAGCGACCTGCTGGCCCAGCTCTACGCCCAGCTGCTCGACCAGGCCGGATACCAGACGTCCCTCATCACCGTCGCCAACCGGGAGCTGTACGAACCCGCCCTGGAGTCCGGGCAGATCGACGTCGCTCCCGAGTACGCCGCCACCTTCGCCGACTGGCTCAACGCCAAGGCGCACGGCGCCGACGCACCCCCGGCGGGCTCGCCCGACCTCGCCAAGACCATGAAGAACCTGCGCGCCCTGGCCGCCCCGCGCGGGCTCACCGTCCTCCCGCCGGGCCGGGCCGTCGACCAGAACGCCTTCGCGGTCAGCGCCTCCTACGCCCGCCGCCACCACCTCAAGACCCTCAGCGACCTGGGCGCCTCGGGCCTCAAGGTGCGCCTCGCGGCGGGCGACGAGTGCGTGAAGCGGCCGTACTGCGCCCCCGGCCTGAAGAAGGTGTACGGGATCGACATCACCGCCGTCGATCCCAAGGGCGTCGGCACCACCCCGGCCAAGCAGGCCGTGCAGTCCGGGCGGGACCAGATGGTGCTGACCACCACCACGGACGCCACCCTCGGCTCCTTCGGCCTGGTCCTGCTCGCCGACGACAAGCACCTCCAGAACGCCGACTACATCGTCCCCGTCGTCAACCGCGCCCGCGCCGGGAGCGAGCGGGTCGCCAAGGCGCTCGGGAAGCTCAACGACGTCCTCACCACGAAGGACCTCGCCGACATGAACCAACAGGTCGACAGCTGGCGTCGGCTGCCCGCCGACGTGGCCCGCACGTACCTGAAGGACAAGGGCCTCATCAAGTGACCTACGCGTCCGACACCGAATCGAACGGCACCTGACCCCGCGCCACCCCCAGCACGTCCGCGTCCACCGACCGGCGCAGCGCCTCGTGCAGCTTGGCCGGGGTCAGCACCCCCAGCAGGCGGGAGCCGTCCAGCACCGCGACCCACCCGGCGTCGTACTGGAGCATCACGCCGAACGCCTGCTTCAGCGGGGCGCCCACCGGGACCCAGGCCGTCATCCGGTGGGCCAGCTCGCCGACCGTGCCGCCCGCCGCCAGTTCCTCCAGGCCCACCCAGCCGTTGAGGTCGCCGTTCGCGTCCAGGACGACCGCCCAGCGAGCGCCCTCCTCGCGCAGCCGCCGCGCCGCCGACCCGGCGGGCTCGTCCGGGCGGGCCACCGGGGGCTGCTCCAGGTCGTCCGGCTCGATCGCGGTCACCGACAGCCGCTTCAGGCCCCGGTCGGCGCCGACGAACCCGGCGACGTACGGGGTCGCGGGGGCGCCCAGCACCGCGCCGGGGGTGTCGTACTGCTCGATGCGGCCCTCGCCGTACACCGCGATCCGGTCGCCGAGGCGGACCGCCTCCTCGATGTCGTGCGTGACCAGCAGCACCGTCTTGCGCACCGCCTGCTGCATGCGCAGGAACTCGTCCTGCAACTGCTCCCGCACCACCGGGTCGACCGCGCCGAACGGCTCGTCCATCAGCAGCACCGGCGGGTCGGCCGCGAGCGCCCGCGCCACCCCGACCCGCTGCCGCTGGCCGCCGGAGAGCTGCTCGGGGTAGCGCGCGCCGAACGTCTTGGGGTCCAGGCCGACCAGGTCCAGCAGCTCGGCGGCGCGGGCCCGCGCCTTCGCCCGCTTCCAGCCGAGGAGGGACGGCACGGTCGCGGTGTTGTCCAGCACCGTGCGGTGCGGGAAGAGGCCGACCTGCTGGATGACGTACCCGATCCGGCGACGCAGCCGGACCGGGTCGACCCGCGCGATGTCCTCGCCGTCCACGACGATCCGGCCCGCGGTGGGCTCGATCAGCCGGTTCACCATCATCATGGTGGTCGTCTTGCCGCAGCCCGAGGGGCCGACCAGCGTGACGAGTTCGCCCTCGGACACCTCGAAGGAGAGGTCGTCCACGGCCGTCGTACCGTCCGGGTAGCGCTTGCTGACCTGCTCGAACCGGATCATTCCCCCACGCTAGCCGGGGTCCCGTCCGGCCGCCCGGTCCCGCCGACCGAAGGGATGACCCCGACGAACACGACCTCCAGCGTGCGCGGCCCGTGCACGCCCTCCACCCGGTCCAGCTCGATGTCGCTGGTGGCCGACGGCCCCGAGATCCAGGTCAACGGGCGGGTGGGGGAGAGGCGTTCGAGAGCCTGCGGCACGGACGCCACGACCTGGTCGGGGACGCGGACCACGCAGATGTGGTGGTCGGGCACGAGGGTGATCCGGCGGCGCCCCTGGCCGGGCCCGCCGTCCAGGACGAGGGTGCCGGTCTCGGCGATCGCCACCGCGCAGCCGGTCACCACGCTGTCGACGGCGTCCAGCTCGTACGGGGTGCTCTCCGCGCGGTCGGGGACGGGTACGAGGTCGGCGCCCGAGAGCCACGCCGACGGAAGCCCGTCCGGCACGAGTACCTTCCGAGCGCCCCGCGTCGCCAGCAGCCGGGCGATCAGGGCGGGCAGATCCGTCCCCGCGCACCTGTGCACCACGGCCCGGTAGTCGGCCAGGTTCGCCGCCAGCAGCTCCACCGTCTCCGCGACCGTGCGCTCGCCGTGCTCGCGCGCGTAGTCGCGCGGGATCGCCCGGTCGTACGGCGTGTCGTCCTCCGGTACGTCGGCCAGCGCGTGCCGGACCCGGCCGAGGACGCGTTCCCGGTCGCTCACTTCGTCTCCTCCTCGCCGCCTCGGGTGCGTTCCCACCAGTCCCGGAACGGCTCGGCCGGAACCTCCGGCAGATCGCGCGTCCGGGTCCATGCCGCGCCGGGCCCCGGCAGGGTGCGCGGGCGGAGGCGGCGGGCACGGGAGGCGAGACGCTGGCCGGTGCGCAGGGCGTCCGGGCGGGTGAAGGTCCAGCGGGCCGCCCGCATGGCCGCCCGCTCCGCCGCGTGCCCCTTGGCGGGCCTCAGCACGACCCGGTTGCCCTCGCGCACCGCCGGGCCGCCCTGGACGACCCGCTCGCGCAGGTGGACCAGTACCTCGGGGATGTCGATGGCGACCGGGCACACCTCGTAGCAGGCCCCGCACAGCGAGGACGCGTACGGCAGCGAGGCGTCGATCTCGCTTGCCGTGCCCCGGAGTTGGGGGCTGAGGATGGCGCCGATCGGGCCGGGGTAGACCGAGCCGTAGGCGTGGCCGCCCGCGCGCTCGTACACCGGGCACACGTTCAGGCAGGCCGAGCAGCGGATGCAGCGCAGTGCCTGGCGGCCGACCTCGTCGGCGAGGGTGTCGGTGCGACCGTTGTCCAGCAGGACCAGGTGGAAGGTCTTCGGTCCGTCGCCGTCCGTCGTGCCGGTCCACATGCTGGTGTACGGGTTCATGCGCTCGGCCGTGGAGGAGCGGGGGAGGGTCTGGAGGAAGACCTCCAGGTCACGCCACGTGGGGACGATCTTCTCGATGCCGACCACCGAGATCAGGGTCTCCGGCAGGGTCAGGCACATCCGTCCGTTGCCCTCGGACTCCACGACCACCATCGTGCCGGTCTCCGCGACCATGAAGTTGGCCCCGGACACTCCGACCTTGGCCCGCAGGAATTTCTCCCGTAGATGCAGCCGCGCGGCCTCCGCCAGCTCGGCGGGACTGTCGGAGAGGTCCTCGGGCGCCGGACGGCCCCAACCGGCCATCGTGGTACGGAAGATGTCGCGGATCTCGGCCCGGTTGCGATGGATGGCCGGGACCAGGATGTGCGAGGGGCGGTCCTCGCCCAACTGCACGATCAGCTCGGCCAGATCGGTCTCGTAGGCCCGGATGCCCGCCGCCTCCAGCGCCTCGTTGAGCCCGATCTCCTGCGTGGCCATCGACTTGACCTTCACGACCTCCGACTCGCCTGTCTCCTGGACGAGTCGGGTGACGATCCGGTTGGCCTCCGCCGCGTCCGCCGCCCAGTGGACCGTGCCGCCCGCCGCGGTGGCCGACTCCTCCAACTGCTCCAGATACCGGTCGAGATGGCGGAGTGTGTGCTCCTTGATCCGGCTGCCCGCCTCGCGCAGCTCCGCCCAGTCGGACACCTCCGCCACGGCCGCCGCCCGTTTGGCGCGGATGGTGTGGGTGGCGTGCCGCAGATTGCCGCGCAGGGTGCTGTCGGCCAGCGCTTCCTTTGCCGCCTCGGGGAAGGCGGGCATTCCGACGAAGGTCGTCTCGTTCACCGGGCCGGTTCCTCCTCCGTGCTCGCCAGGATCTCCGCGATGTGTACCGGCCGCACCGGAGAGCCCGCCCGGCTCATCGTGCCACCCAGGTGCATCAGGCACGAGTTGTCGGCCGCGCACAGCACCTCGGCGCCGGTCGACTCGGCGTTGCGTACCTTGTCCGCGCCCATCGCCGCCGACACCCCGGCGTTCTTGACCGCGAAGGTGCCGCCGAACCCGCAGCACTCGTCGGCGCCGGGCAGCTCGACCAGTTCAAGACCCCGCACCGCCGCCAGCAGGCGGCGCGGCCGGTCACCGAGGCCGAGGGAGCGCAGGCCGTGACAGGTGGGATGGTAGGTGACCTTGTGCGGGTAGGCGGCGCCGACGTCGGTGACGCCCAGCACGTCCACCAGGAACTCCGTCAGCTCGTACGTCTTCGGCACCACCGGCGCCAGTACGTCGGCCAGGTCCTCCCCGCGCCCCTCCGCGCGGGCCCGCTCGCCCAGCCTCGGGTACAGCTCTCGCACCATCGCCGCGCACGAGCCGGACGGGGTGACGATCGCGTCGTACTCCCCGAAGACCTCCGCGAAGTGCCGGGCCAGGGGTTCCGTCTCGTGCCGGTAGCCGGTGTTGTAGTGCGCCTGGCCGCAGCAGGTCTGGGCCAGGGGGAAGTCGACGTCGACGCCGAGGCGGTTCAGGAGTCTCACCACGGCGCGGCCGGTGTCCGGGTAGAGCGTGTCATTGACACAGGTCAGGAACAGGGCCACACGCATCGCGTCTCCTCGGGCCTCGAAGATCGGACAGGGGCAGCGTAGTCAGACCGGAGCCCGGCGGAAGAGGGACCGCGCAGGTCAGTACCCTTGCCGCGATGCCTGATCACATACCCGTCCTCAGCGCCGACTGCGCCAACTGCTTCGGCCTCTGCTGCGTCGCCCTGCCCTTCGCCCGCTCCGCCGA
Source organism: Streptomyces sp. NPDC090119 (assembly GCF_044747085.1). Lineage (NCBI taxonomy): Bacteria > Bacillati > Actinomycetota > Actinomycetes > Kitasatosporales > Streptomycetaceae > Streptomyces > Streptomyces sp. NPDC090119. The sequence goes on from NZ_JBIVDK010000001.1 coordinate 1,445,297, forward strand.
CTTCGCGCACGACAAGCCCGCCGGGAAACCCTGCGCCAACCTGCGCGAGGACCACCGCTGCGGCATCCACACCGAGCTGCGCGCCAAGGGCTACGCCGGATGCACGGTGTACGACTGCTTCGGCGCGGGCCAGCGCGTCTCCCAGGTCACCTTCGGCGGCCGGGACTGGCGCACCGGTGGCAAGAAGCACGCCCGGCTGATGTTCGAAGTGTTCCCGGTCGTCCGGCGCCTGCACGAGCTGCTCCGGTACCTCACCGAGGCGCTCGCCCTCGACGCCGCCCGCCCCCTCCACCCGGAGCTGCGCCGCGCGCTGGAACACACCGAGCGCCTCGCCGCACAGGAGCCCGAGGAGCTGGCGACGTTGGACCCGGCCGAACACTGGCACGAGGTGGCTGAACTCCTGCTTCAGGCCTCGGAGTTGGCCCGCAGGGGTCGCAGGAAGGGCCGGGACCGGCGGGGCGCGGACCTGGCGGGCGCGAAGCTCAAGGGCGCCGACCTGCGCGGGGTCAGCCTGCGCGGCGCCTGCCTCATCGGGGCCGACCTGACCGGCGCCGACCTGCGGCAGGCCGACCTCATCGGGGCGGATCTACGGGGCGCCGATCTCACCGACGCCGATCTCACCGGCGCGCTCTTCCTCACCCAGCCACAGGTCAACGCCGCCCGCGGGGGACCCGGCACCAGGCTGCCGGGCTCACTCGTCCGCCCCGCGCACTGGACAGCGTCCCGCTGAACCGGCGTCCGGCTCCGGGGCACCCACCGGTGCGGCGGCGGGAGCCGTCCGGCGCTCCAGGCCGAGACGCAGGCCGTCCGGCATCAGCGTCAGCCGCTCGGTGACCTTCAGCCGGTAGCCGGGGTCGGGGACCAGCTCGTAGCGGCGCAGCAGCAGGCCCAGCACCAAGGTGGCCTCGTGCAGGGCGAACTGGCGTCCCACACAGGCCCGCGCGCCCGTGCCGAACGGCTTGAAGGTGTGCGGTGCGCGGGCCCGTACCGCCTTGGCGTCGAAGCGGTCCGGGTCGAACCGTTCGGCGTCCTCGCCCCACACCTCGGGGTCGCGGTGCAGCATCGGGGTGAGCACCAGCGCCCAGCCGCCCCGGCGCACCGGATGCTCCCCGGCCAGCACGGTGTCCTCCGTGGCCTCGCGGGCGAAGGCGGGCGCGGTCGGCCAGAGCCGGAGCGACTCGTCCAGCACCCGGCGCAGATAGCGCAGCCGGGCCACCTGGTCGTAGCCGGGCTCCGGGGTGTCGCCCCAGACCCGGTCCACCTCGGCGCGGGCGCGGGCGGCCACCTCGGGATGCTTCGCCAGGTAGTACAGAGCGAACGAAAGGGCGCCGGAGGTGGTCTCGTGGCCCGCCACCAGGAAGGTGATCACCTGTTTGCGGACATTCTCCGGTGACAGCCGTTCCCCGGTCTCGGGGTGGGCGGTCTCCAACATGCGGTCCAGCAGGTCGCCGTCCCCGCGTCCGGAGCGGCGGCGCTCGGCCACCAGCGCGTCGACCGTGTCGTCCAGGTAGGCGATGTCGGCCGCGTTGCGCCGGGCGGCGCCCCGCTGGAGCAGCGGCGGCATCGGCAGGCTGTTGAGCCGCTGGGCGTACGCGAGGGTGCCGACCATGGCGGTGACGAAGGGGTGCGGCCGGTCGCGCTCGAAGGAGCCGAAGTCGTGCCCGAAGCCGGTGCGGGCGATGGTCTCCAGCGTCAGCCGGGTCATGTCGCCGGGCACGTCCACCGTGCGCCCGGCGGCCAGTTCGCGGTCCCAGTGACCGGTCAGCCGCCCGGCGACCGCCAGCATCATCGCGTGGTACCCGGCCATCGCCTCCCGGCTGAAGCCCGGCGCGAGCACGTCGTGCGCCAACTGCCAGTTGGGCTCGTGGTTGTACGCCGTGAACAGCCCGTCCCCTGCGACCGGGCGCAGGTTGGCCACTCCGAGCCCGACGTGCTTGGCGAACCGCGTCTCGTCCGCCATGTCGGCGGCCAGCTTCGCGCCCCACAGGAACACGAACTCCCGGTCGAGCACCCGGCGTCGGAAGATCGGACCCAGTTCGCGTGCGAGACGCATCGAGTCCTGGAGCGGGGTGCGCCGGTCGACGCCCAGCACATCGCCTAGCAGGGGCAGTCGGCGCGGCGGATGCGGGATGCGCTCCAGCTCCGGCCAGCCCTGCTCGGCACTACGGAACCCCTTGGGCAGCCCCGCCCCCGTCGTGTCGGCCATGACGCGATCTCCCTTGATCCGGTGGCCTGTTGTCCGTCCACCACCCGCGTGTTGAACGCGAGTTCAATAGTGCTGGCAGTCTGGTCCGCCTACTGAACCGACGTCAAGCAACACGTCCAGTAGGGTGACGGCATGGCCGCCAACCAGGGGGAACGCGCCCGGCGCCGACTGAGCACCGAGGAGCGCCGCGAGCAACTGCTGGCGGTCGGGGCGCGGTTGTTCTCCGAGAGCCCGTACGACGACGTGTGGATCGAGCGGGTCGCCGAGATCGCCGGGGTCTCACGGGGGCTGCTGTACCACTACTTCCCGACGAAGCGGGACTTCTTCGCCGCCGTGGTGGAGCGGGAGAGCGAGCGCATGCTGCGGATGACCGCCGCCGTCCCCGGCGTACCGGTGCGCGAACAGCTCGGCGCCGGGCTCGACGCCTACCTCGGGTACGTCGAGGCGCATGCCCACGGCTTCCGCGCCTTCCACCGGGCCGACGCGGCCGGTGACCAGGCCGTACGCCGGGTCTATCAGCGGGCGCTGGCCGCGCAGGAGCGGCAGATCCTCGCCGCGCTGGCCGCCGACCCCGAGTTCGGGCCCGCCTTCGAGGGCGCCCCGCAGGCCCGGCTGGCCGTGCGCGGCTGGCTCGCCTTCACCACCGCCGTCTGCCTGGAGTGGCTGCGCGAGGGCGAACCGGGCCGGAACCAGGTGCGGGAGCTGTGCGCGCGGGCGCTGCTCGGCGCCATCGCCTGACGGGGCGTTTGATCCACCGCGTGTCACCCGATCGGCGCAGCGTGGTTGGCGTATGCCCGGAACTTCGATAGGTTAGGCAAGGCTTACCTAAGGAGGACTCGGGATGGGTGACACGCAGGACTGGGCGGCAGGACCCGGAGCGGCGGAGCGGGCGCGGTCGGTCCTTGCGGCCGCGTGGTCGTGCGCGGTGACCGCGGACGGCGCCCGCGAGGAGTACGTCGGTGCGCACACCGTGACGGGGGACGGCGGGGTACTGCTCGACATCCCCGAGGACAGCGCGCTGTTCGCCGCCGCGCTGTGCGCCCCGCGCGGCGAGCCCACCGCCGTGCTGGAGTTCGCCGATGTGTCCCCGGTACCGGTGCGCCAGCGCATCCGGGCCCGGCTGTGGCTCGCCGGCTGGTTCACCCAGCGCGGCGCGCGGCTGCTGTTCCAGCCCACCCGGGTGGTGCTGCGCCAGCCCTCGGGAGCGGTACTGATCGGCCTGGAAGAGTTCGCGGCCGCCCGCCCCGACCCGCTGGCCACCGCCGAGGCGCAGCTGCTGACCCACCTCGCCGACTCCCACCCGGACGCCGTGGAGCGGCTCACCCGGCTGGTCCGACCCGAGAGCCTGCACGCCGTGACCCGCGTGGCCCCGGTCGCGGTCGACCGGCACGGGCTCACCCTGCGCATCGAACGCACCCGCGCGCACGGCGACGTACGGCTGGCGTTCCACACGCCCGCCGACGACGTCTCGCAGCTCACCGAGCGCATGCACGCGCTGCTCACCCAGGCCAGCGCCGCCGCCTGCCCGCGCGCCCTACAGCGGCACCGCGCAGACGGCGACGGGTGACACGAACGGCTCACCCGCGCGGCTGAGCGCTCCGGTACCGGTGTCGACGTGGAACACGCTCACCGTGCCGGAGCGCTGGTTCGCCGTGAACAGCAGACGGCCGTCGGGCGAGAGCGCGCACTGACGGGGGAAGTCCCCGCCCACCGGCACCGTGCCCAGCAGCCGCAGCCGGGAGCCGTCCTCCTCGACGGCGTACCGGGCGACGCTGTCGTGCCCCCGGTTGGCGAGGAATGCGAAGGCGCCGTCCGGCGTCACCACGAACTGCGCCGGATAGTTGGTGGCGTCCCCGCTCGCCCCCGAGGGCTGCGGCTCGCCCACGGTCAGCCGACCGGTCGCCGGGTCGTACGCGCAGACGGCCACCGTGTCGTCCACCTCGTTGGCCAGGTAGGCGTACCGCCCGTTCGGATGGAACGTCAGATGGCGCGGGCCCGCGCCCGGCCGGGTGTGCGCCTGGGAGACCTCGGTCAGCGTGCCGTGCTCGGCGTCCAGCCGGTAGGTGTAGACGGTGTCGGTGCCCAGGTCGACGGAGAGGACATGGCCGCCGTCCGGGCTGGTGATGAACTGGTGCGCGTGCGGGCCCTGTTGGCCCGGTCCCGGCGCCGGGCTCGTGTGCGTGACCAGCGCGGTGCGCTCGCCGAGGGCGCCCGAGGCGTCGACCGGGTGCACGGCGACACTGCCCGAGCCGTAGTTCGCGCTCAGCAGCCAGCGGCCGCTCGGATGCACCGAGAGATGACAGGGACCCGAACCCCCGGTGCTGCGGCTGCCCAGCACCTCGCGGTCGGAGAGCCGCACGGCGGTGACCGCGCCGTCCGCACGCTCGTCGACCGCGTACAGCGTGTGCCCGTCTGGGTGGACGGCGAGATACGACGGGTCGGGGATCTCGGCCAGCGGCTCCGCGTCGGTGACCGCGCCCGACACCGGGTCGTACCGGGCCACGGACACGCCCTTTCCGCCACCCTCCACGGAGGTGTAGGTGCCCAGGTGGAGCGGGCGGGGCCCCGGTTCGGCGGCCGCCTGACGGTGTGGCGCCGGGGCGGGGTCCGGGGTCGGGTCCGGGGGCGGTGCGGCGGGTGCGGGCACCGTCACGACGGCGGCCGTGCCCGCCATGGCGCCGACGAAGCGCCGCCTGCTCCAGCCGTCCCGCTCCGCCCGCGCCGCCTTGTCCATGCCGCCCCTTGAGTCCCTCACCCGTCACCGTGGTCCCGGCCACCCTGTCGCGGACCGCCCGCCGAAGGCAAGACGGTGCGGCCGGTCACCAGTCCCCGTCAGCCACCGGCTTGCCCGGCGCGTCCTTCAGCGGGACCACCTGCCCCGGCGTCGGCTGCTGCCACGGGTCCAGGTCGTCGCCCAGCCAGTCGCCCACCGGACGCACCGGCTTCAGGGGGTCGGCGGGGGAGAGGTCGTCGGCCTCGTCGTCGTAGTGCTCGAACCAGGGCAGGCCCGCCCGGGTGTACGCGGCCCGGTCCACGGGCGAGGGCGGGGGCTCCTCGCCGGTGATGCGGCGCCACTCCGGCGGGGTGACCAGGTGGACGAAGACCCGGCCGGACGGGGTGTCGGACCAGTCCGACGCGGGGCGTTCGTCCCGGTAGACCTCCTGGCGCATCGAACCGCCCACGCCCAGCCCCATCGCCGCCGCCCGCCGGGGAGCGGCACCCGCGGGCGGCGGACCGCCGGGGGCCGGGGCGGCGAAGGCGGGCGCGGCGCCGTAACCCCCGGCCAGTGGCGCGCTCCTGGCCCGCTCGGCCGCCCGCCACCGCTCGAGCACCTCCGGGCGCAGCCCGAACGCCTGCAACTGCACCCCGCCCCAGGTCTCCTCGCCGGTCACCTGCCCCTCCACGGTCGCGCCGAGCCCGAGGGGTACGGCGACGAACTGGCGGACGGTGCCCTTGCCGGAGTTGACGCCGTCCAGCCAGGGCTGCCGGGGGAGCGTGACGTAGTTCTGCGGGTCCCGCGCCAGCCGCCCCCGCCAGGGCTTGCCGGAGACCGCGCAGACCTTGCCGACGCCGACCTGGAGGGCGGCCGGTTCCGTCGTACCGGCGAAGTTGAGCCACATCGCCTCGCGCAGGTACATCGGCAGCAGCACCCCGCCGCGCGCCCGCCATGCCTCCGGCACCCGGTCGGCGTAGTCCGCGACCCGGCGCAGCGGGAACTCGCCCAGCCCCGGCGGCAGCGGATGCGTACCCCGCTCCGGCAGCCGCAGCGTGCGCACGAAGCGCACCACCACCCCGTCACCCAGCCGCAAGGTGTTCCCGTCGATCCGTACCCCGGCCCGCTCGGCCATCGGCCCGCCCCCTCGAAGCTGCGGCACCGGTGCTGTCCGGTGTCCCGTCACCCAGAACGTCCGCCGACCCCCGCACGGTTCCGCCACAGGTCCTCCTGGACGCCGAGGCGCTGGCGCAACCGGTTGATCCGGGGCATCTTCGCGCGCTGCTGCCGGGACACCCGGTCCAGCTCCTCCAGCAGACGGTGGCTGCGGTGCTCGGTGTCCAGCTCGTCGATGATCCGGCTGACCTCGGTCAGGACCGCGCCGAGGAGCTGCCAGTCCGCCCAGTCCTCCTCGACGTGCTCCTGGAGCTGTTCCGCGAGCCGGTCGCGGGTGGCGGCGGCCATGTGCAGCTCGGCGGTCAGCCGGGACTCGGCCGACTCGGCGTTCGCGCTCAGATCGGTGGTCACCAGCACCGCGAAGCTCACCACCGCGTCCGCGATCTCGGACAGCACCTGCTCCACGGTCGCCCCGATCGGCGGCGGGAACAGCTCCTTGGCGCCCCGTGACTTCGCCAGGTCGGTGAAGGAGCGGGCCAGTACGCGCAGAACGACCGTGCAGATCTCCAGCGTGTCCAGGCCGGTGCGCAGCACCACCCGGTGCAGCAGGCCCTCCTTGACGCGCGGGTTGAGCCGGAGGCTCTCCTCGGCCTGCCGCAGGGCCGCGTCCACCTGGATGATGTCGTGGTCCAGCCGACGCGCCTCGTGCAGCCGCTCGGCCGCCCGCTGCCAGGGAATGGTGCCCGACGCCTCCTCGCCCATCCGGAGCATCAGCTGACGCACCCGGCGTGCGAGCCACTCGATGGACCGCCCGGCCGCGTCCACCCACACCGGGGGCGGCAGCAGGAAGTTGCAGGCCATGCCGATGATGGCGCCGATCAGGGTCTCCACGATCCGCGCCCACGCGGTGTAGCCGACCGTGGTGACGCCGAGCACGAGCATCGCGCTGATCGCCACCTCGTTCACGTACTCGTGCACGCGCACCAGGTGACCGATGCTCAGCGCGGCGACCAGCAGCAGCGCCAGGCTCCACCAGGTCAGGCCGACCAGGAGGCTGAAGACAATGGCGACCAGGACACCGGTCACCACCGCGTTCACCCGGCGGATGCCGTTGGTGAGGGTGGCGAAGAAGGTGACCTGGACGACCAGCAGGGCCGTCAGGGGCGCGGTCAGCGGCGCCGGTTCCGGGCTGAGCCGCAGCGCGATCACATAGGCGACCGTGGCCGCCGCGGCCGACCTGAGTGTCTGGACGACCACCGGCTCCCGGCGGCGCGCGAGCAGGCGCCGCAGCGCGTCGGCCCACTTGCGTCGCTGCGACGCGTCCATCCACTTCCGTACGTCTGGCATCCTTTGGCGTCTTCCCTTTCCGTCACCGCGTCGAACGGGGCCGTTCGAGCACCGTGCACGCGAAAGGGCTCCCCCTCAGGCGTACAGCTGATCGACGAAGGCCGTCAGGTTGCCGCCCGCGCGGGCGATCTGCTCCTCCGTCGTGAGGCTCTCCTCGAACCTGGACCCCGACTCCGGCACCTTCTTCCCCCTCAGATACAGGGAACACGCCAGGTCGGAGCACATGTACACGCCGACGGAGTTGCCGTCACGGCCCGCCGCGCCCACCTTGCGGGCGGTCATCAGGGAGACCCCGCCGCCCCGATGGGTCGTCAGACACACCGAGCACATGCTGCGGTGCTGGAACCCGCGCCGGACCGTGGGGGAGCGCAGCGCGATGCCGACGACGTCCGCGCCGCGTTCGAGCACCAGATAGCCCCGGTCGGGCGCGCCCGGATCGCGCCAGCCCAGGAAGTCGAGGTCGTCCCAGGGGCGTTCGCCCAGGTCGCGGGGGACCGCCAGCCGCTTGGCGTCACCTTTGGAGCAGTTGACGAAGGAGGCACGGATGTCCTGCTCGGTGAGGGGGCGCATAGGGGGAGTCCTTCTGTTGTAGCCGTGAGCCTAGGGGGTCTAGGTTTATGAGGGTATAGAAGTCCGGCGTGCCGGGCCAAGCGGTTTTCCGTGCGCCCCCTGCTCGCCGGCTGCCCGTCGGCTATTCGTCGGCTTCGGCTTCCCGGACCCTCGGCGGCCACACGCCCGGCGCGAGCACACCCAGGGCGTAGGCGCGGGCGACCAGTTCCGTGCGGTTGGCCGCGTGCCAGCGGGCGGACAGCCGACGCAGGTGATAGGTGACACCGTCCCGGCTCAGGCCCAGCTCGCGAGCGGCCCGGCCGGTCGTGGCGCCCTGGGCCAGCAGCGCCAGCACCGCGCCCTCCACGGGGGTTACCGGCGCGGGCTCCGGGGCGGGGTCCGGCTCGGTCTCCCCGAGTACCCGGAGCATCACCAGCAGTGCCGGGGTCTCGTCCGTGGAGTCGCTCACCGGGTCGGCGGTCAGCTCGCCGTGCCGCTCCACCCCGCCGGGCCCGCTCCAGCTCACCGACACCTGGTAGCGGGAGCGGTGCCGCAGCCGCAGCGCCTGGGCGATCCGCTCCACCTGGCCTGCCTCCTGCGGCCGGAACAGCTCCAGCACGTCACGGCCGCGCAGCTGCCCCGGCGACGTACCGCACTCGGCGGCCATCGCCGGGTTGGCCATCGCCACCTTGCCGTACACGTCGCACACCGCGACCGGCACCGCGACCCGGTCGAAGAGCATCAGGGCCCGGTTGCGCCACACCACGGCATCCGCCAGCCCCCACTCCACGCCAGCCTCCCAGGTGCCGAACCGTCCCCACCATCCAAGACGAAAACCCAGGTCAGCGGCAACTTCGCAGGCAGTGCGCAAGTGCCCGCGCCCACTTTCCACTGCACGTTCGTGTAGTGGCCCGGCACGGGCGCGCCCCGCCGCTGGAGCACGCTGGAAGACGCCAGCCCCCACGCGAAACGCCAGTCCCCGCCCCGCGAAAGGCAGTTGCCGCGCCATGCCCCCCACCGCACCGCACCCCGAGCCCCCCGCACTCACCGGCGTGCCGGTCGTCGACATCTCCGCCACCGGGCCGACCCGCACCCCCATCCAGCAGGTCATGGAGCTGATGCGGACCCACGGGCCGGTGCTGGTGCGCCGCCTGCACGGGCGCGACGCCCTCTTCGTCGCCGACGCCGACCTGATCGCCGACCTCGCCGACGAGGACCGGTTCGCCAAGCACATCGGGCCCGCGCTGGAGAACGTGCGCGCCTTCGCCGCCGACGGCCTCTTCACCGCGTACAACGACGAGCCGAACTGGGCCAAGGCCCACGACATCCTGATGCCCGCCTTCGCGCTCGGCTCCATGCGCGCCTACCACCCGGTGATGCTGAAGGTGGCCCAGCGGCTCATCGAGGCATGGGACCGCTCCGCCCGCGCCGGACAGCCGGTGAACGTCCCCGACGACATGACCCGGATGACCCTCGACACCATCGGCCTCGCCGGGTTCGACTACGACTTCGGCTCCTTCGAGCGCCCCGAGCCGCACCCCTTCGTCGAGTCGATGGTGCGCTGCCTCCAGTGGAGCATGACCCGCCTGGCCCGCGTGCCCGGCGGCGACTACACCGAGGCCGACGCCGCCTTCCGCGAGGACGCCGACTACCTCGCCGGGGTCGTGGACGAGGTCATCGCCGCCCGCACCGGCACCGACCAGAGCGAGGCCACCGACCTGCTCGGGCTGATGCTCAGCGCCGAGCACCCCGCCGACGGCACGACCCTGGACCTCGCGAACATCCGCAACCAGGTCATCACCTTCCTCATCGCCGGGCACGAGACCACCTCCGGCGCGATGTCCTTCGCCCTGTACTACCTGGCCAAGCACCCCGCCGTGCTCCGCCTGGTCCAGCGCGAGGCCGACGCCCTGTGGGGCGACACCGCCGACCCCGAGCCGTCCTACGACGACATCGGCAAGCTCACCTACACCCGCCAGGTGCTCAACGAGGCACTCCGGCTGTGGCCGACCGCCGCCGCCTTCAGCCGGGAGGCCCGCGAGGACACCCTGCTCGGCGGGCGGGTCCCGCTGCGCGCCGGGCAGGCCGTCAGCGTGCTGGTGCCGATGCTGCACCGCCAGCCCGTCTGGGGCGACAACCCCGAGCTGTTCGACCCCGACCGCTTCACCGCCGAGGCCGAGGCGGCCCGCCCCGTGCACGCCTTCAAGCCCTTCGGCACCGGTGAACGCGCCTGCATCGGCCGCCAGTTCGCGCTGCACGAGGCGACCATGCTGCTCGCCATGCTGGTCCACCGCTACCGGCTGCACGACCACGCCGACTACGCGCTGGACATCAAGGAGACCCTCACCCTCAAGCCCGAGGGCTTCACCCTCAGCCTGACCCCGCGCACCGACGCCGACCGCGTCCACTCCCCGCTGCCCGGCGCCGCCGCCGTGACGGCCGTCGAGGACACCGGCGCGCAGGGCCTGCCCGCCCGGGTCCGCCCCGGCACCGCCGCCCTGTTCCTGCACGGCAGCAACTACGGCACCTGCCGCGACTTCGCCGGACAGCTCGCCGACGAGGCCGCCGCCCTCGGCGCCGCCACCGAGGTCGCCCCGCTGGACGCCTACGCCGACGGCCTCCCCACCGACCGCCCCGTGGTCATCGCCGCCGCCTCCTACAACGGCCGCCCCACCGACGACGCCGTCGCCTTCGCCGCCTGGCTGGAGGGCGACCACGACCTCACCGGCGTCACCTACACCGTGCTCGGCGTCGGCGACCGCAACTGGGCCGCCACCTACCAGCACATGCCGACCCGCATCGACGCCCGCCTCGCCGAACTGGGCGCCACCCGGCTCACCCCGCGCGCTGCCGCCGACGCCTCCGGCGACCTCACCGGCGCCGTCCGCGACTACACCACCGCGCTGCGCACCGCCCTGCTCACCGAGTACGGCGACCCCGACGCCACCACCCCCGCCGACGAGCCCGAGACCGCCTACGAGGTCCGCGCCCTGACCGGCGGCCCGCTCGACGCCCTCGTCGAGCGGCACGAGCTGCTCCCGATGACCGTCACCGAGGCGTACGACCTCACCGCGCCCGGACACCCCCGCGTCAAGCGGTTCCTGCGCGTCGCCCTGCCCGACGGCGTCACCTACCGCACCGCCGACCACCTCACCGTGCTGCCCGGCAACGCCCCCGAGACCGTGGAACGGGCCCTCGCCGCACTCGGCGCCGACCCCTACACGGTGCTCGACATCCGCGCCACCCGGCCGCGCCGCGACGGACTCGCCGTGGACCGCCCGCTCACCGTGCGTGAACTCCTCACCCGGCACGTCGAGTTGCAGGAGAAGCCCACCGCGCGCCAGCGCGAACTGCTCGCCGCGGCCAACCCGTGCCCGCCCGAGCGCGCCGCCCTCGCCGCCCTCACCGACGGCGACCCGCGCACCCTGCTCGAACTGATCGAGGACCACCCCGCCCTGCGCGAGGCCCTCGACTGGCCCCGGCTGCTGGACCTGCTCACCCCGCTGCGCCCCCGGCACTACTCCATCTCCTCCTCCCCGGCCGCCGACCCGCGCCACGCCGACCTCATGGTCTCCGTGCTGGACGCCCCCGCCCGCTCCGGCAACGGCCGCTACCGGGGCACCGGTTCGGGCCATCTGGCCGGCGTGAAGCCCGGCGACACGGTGTACGCCCGCGTCCAGCCCTGCCGCGAGGCGTTCCGCACCGACACCTCCACCCCCATCGTGCTGATCGCGGCCGGTACCGGTCTCGCGCCGTTCCGCGGCGTCGTCATGGACCGGGTGGCCGACCGCGCCCGGGGCGCCGAACTCCCGCCCGCACTGCTCTACTTCGGCTGCGACGCCCCCGACGCCGACTACCTCCACGCGACCGAACTGGGCGCCGCCGAGAGCGCCGGAGCCGTCTCGCTGCGTCCCGCCTTCAGCGCGGCCCCCGTCGACGGCGCGATGTTCGTCCAGCACCGGATCGCCGCCGAGGCCGACGAGGTCTGGGAGCTGCTCGGCGCCGGGGCGCGGATCTACGTCTGCGGCGACGGCGCCCGCATGGCACCCGGCGTCCGCGAGGCGTTCCGCACCCTGTACCGCGAGCGCACCCCCGGCGCGGACGAGGCGGCGGCGACCCGCTGGCTGGACGAGCTGGTCGGCGCGGGCCGCTATGTGGAGGACGTGTACGCGGCAGGCTGAGTCACACCCCGCCCCACCCGCACCCCCTGGAAATCTCACAGCATGAAATAAGGGGGCCCGAGAAGTCGTGCCCGGCCTGTCGCGAAGGGTATGTTGCAGGTCGGGCACGGTTCGGAAGGGGCCACATGGCGGGGCGGAACGGGCGCACGGTACGCGATCTCAGGCGGGGCAACCGCACGGCCGTGCTGCACAGGCTGTACTTCGACGGCCCCCTCAGCCGCTTCGAACTGGGCCCGGCCACCGGACTCAGCTCCGGCTCGGTGAGCAATGTCGTCGCCGACCTGATCGCGGACGGACTCGTGGAGGAGGCGGGCAGCGTCGACTCCGACGGCGGCCGCCCCCGCACCCTGCTCCGGGTCGCCCCGCACAGCGGCCAGATGATCGGCGTGGACGTGGGCGAGACCCGCGTCCGCGTCGAGCTGTTCGACCTCGCCCTCACCGAACTCGCCCGCGCCGAACGCCCGTTGACCCGCCCTGGCTACGACGTGGACGACATCACCGGCCACATCCGGGACGGCGTCGCCGAGGTGCTGGCCGCCGACGGCGCCCGACCCGAGCGGCTGCTCGGTGTCGGCGTGGGCGTGCCCGGCATCATCGAGCACACCGCCGACCGGGGCGCCGTGGTGCACGGCCAGACCATCGGCTGGGACGCCGTCCCGCTGGAGCGGCTGCTCCGCGCGACCTCCGGGCTCCCCGAGAGCGTGCCGTACTTCATCGACAACGGCGCCAAGACGCTCGGCCAGGCCGAGATGTGGTTCGGCGCCGGGCGCGGTGCCCGCAACGCCCTGGTGGTCCTCTTCGGCTCCGGCGTCGGCGCCTGCCTGGTCACCCCCGAGGTGGAGCACGGCCGCGCGGTGGAGTGGGGCCATCTGACGGTACGGGTGCGCGGGCGCCGCTGCCGCTGCGGGGCGCCGGGCTGCCTGGAGGCGTACGCGGGCGCCGAGTCGCTGCTGGCCCGCTGGCGTGAGGAGGGCGGACGCCCGCCCGAGGGCACCGACGAGGAGACCGCGCTCACCGCGATGCTCGCCGCCGCCTACCCGGCCGGGGACACGGAAGCCGACCCGGTCGCGCTCGCCGTGCTGGAGGAGACCGCCGAGTACCTCGGCGCGGGCCTCTCCGACCTGATCAACCTCTTCCAGCCCGAGCGCATCCTCATCGGCGGCTGGGCCGGACTCCAGCTCGGCACCCGCTTCCTGCCCGCCGTACGCCGTCACGCGGCCACCTACGCGCTGAGGTACCCGGCGGACCAGGTCACCATCGAGCTGGGGCGGCTCGGGCCCGACGCGGTCACCGTCGGCGCGGCGATCCTGCCGCTGGCCGACTTCTTCGGCCGGGGCGGCCGTCGTGCCGAACCGGCGCCCGAGGACCGGCCGCCCGCCTGGCGGGCCGCGCTGGACGAGCGCACCCCGCGCTGACCCGAGCCGGAACACGAAGATGCCCCGGCCGTGACGGGGGAATCACGACCGGGGCGGTCCATCAGCGGACGGGGTCCAGGTCAGGTCGGGCCCGCGTCCACGTCTGGTTCAACGGACAACCAGCGGGTGGCGTTCCCGCCCGGCGAGGTGATCCGGGTCACCCGGTCAGGGTGTGGGTAGGCGCCCCTCGCGGGTCCAGTCCAGCAACTGGTCCGCCGTCCAGGTGTTCACCACCCGCCCGGCGGGCACCCCGCACTCCTCGGCGCGGGCACAGCCGAGGATCTGCCAGTCCAGCTGGCCGGGCGCGTGCGCGTCGGTGTCGATCGAGAACAGCGTCCCGGCGTCCACCGCCCTGCGCAGCAGCCGTTTCGGCGGGTCCAGCCGCTCCGGACGGCTGTTGATCTCCACGGCGGTACCGGCCTCGGCGCACGCGGCGAACACCTCGTCCGCGTCGAACGACGACTCGGGCCGCCCGCGCCCGGTGATCAGCCGACCGGTGCAGTGGCCCAGCACGTCGGCGTGCGGGTCGGACACGGCGGCCACCATCCGCCGGGTCATCGCGGCGGCGTCCATCTTCAGCTTGGAGTGCACCGACACCACCACGACGTCCAGCCGCTCCAGCAGCTCCGGCTCCTGGTCCAGCGAGCCGTCGTCCAGGATGTCGCATTCGATGCCGGTGAGCAGCCGGAACGGTGCCCAGCGCTCGTTCAGCGTCTCGACCAGGTCGAGCTGCTCGCGCAGCCGCTCGGGGGAGAGGCCGCGGGCCACGGTGAGACGGGGGGAGTGGTCGGTGAGCGCGGTCCACTCATGGCCCAGCTCGGCCGCCGCCCAGCCCATCTCCTCGATGGTGCTGCCGCCGTCCGACCAGTCCGAGTGGGTGTGGCAGTCGCCGCGCAGGAGCGCCCGCAGCTCCTCGCCGCCGTCCGCCGTCAGCGGGCCCCCGGCGTCCTCCTCCAGGGAGCGCAGATACGCGGGTGTCTCCCCGGCCACCGCCTCCTCGACCACCTTCGCGGTCTTCGGCCCGATCCCCTTCAGCGTCTGCAGCGTCCCCGTGGAGACCCGCCGGGTGATCTCGTCCTCGGGGAGGTCCTTCAGCACGCGCGCGGCGGTACGGAACGCGCGTACCCGGTAGGTGGGCGCGAGGGAGCGTTCCAGCAGGAAGGCGATCCGGTCCAGCGCCGCGACGGGTTCCATGGCCACCTCCCGGCTCCGCACGGACCTCCAGGGTTGCCCACCGGCGCGGTCTCCGCACGGTGACGGCCCGGACGGCCCGTGCGGACGAGCCGTCCCCGCGCCTCGCGTTCTACGCTCGGAGACATGACCGAACAATCAGCTCCGTACATGTCCAACCCGCGCATCCGGGTGCTCGGGGTCTGTCCGGGCAAGCCGGGGTCGCCGCCCTTCCGGGTCATGGAGATCGACGGCGAGGTGATCGGCGAGGTCACGTCGATCACCGGGGTGCTGGAGGCCGCCGCCGCCCGCGGCATCGTCATCCACGATCTGGACGACCCCGACGTGGTCCGCTGGGTCGGCGGCGACAAGTTCACCTGGCGGGTGCGCGGCGCCCGCCGAGGCGAGGGCTGACTAGCCCACCGTCCACTTCTGCGCGGCTGTGCCGTTGCAGGTCCACAGCTGGAGGCGGGTGCCGTTGGCCGCGTTGGCGCCCGTCACGTCCAGGCACTTGTTGGCCTGGGGGTTGACGATGTCGTTGGCCGCGGAGACCACCCACTTCTGGTTGGCGCTGCCCGCGCAGTCCCACAGTTGCAGGGGCGTACCGTCCGCCGTGCCGTTGTCCTTCAGGTCCAGGCACTTGCCGAGCGCCCGTATCGTGCCGTCCGAGCCGACGGTCCACTGCTGCGCGGCGCTGCCGTTGCAGTCGTAGAGCTGTACGGGGGTGCCGTTGGCGGAGTTCGCCGCCGCCACGTCCGCGCACTTGCCCGCCAGGCCCCGGATGGCCTTGCCGCCCGTCGAGCCGCCGCTCGTGGTCACCGACACCGAGTCCACGACGAGCTGCGCCGGGAATTGGGTCGAGCCGTCCGGGTCGCCGGGCCAGTAGCCGCCGACCGCGAGGTTCAGGATCAGGAAGAACGGCTTGTTGAAGACCCAGGTCCGGCCGCCCAGGTCGGCCGGGGTGCGCCGCTGGTAGACGTTGCCGTCGACGGTCCAGGTGATGGAGTCCGGCGCCCAGTCGACCGCGTAGGTGTGGAAGGCGTCCGCGAACGCCTGCCCGTTCGGCAGCGAGTAGCCCGCGCCGATGCCGCCCGAGCCCGAGTAGCCGGGGCCGTGGATGGTGCCGTGCACGGTGGAGGGCTCGAAGCCGACGTTCTCCATCACGTCGATCTCGCCCGAGTCCGGCCAGTTCACCGGCGTGCCCAGCATCCAGAACGCGGGCCACATGCCCTGCCCGCGCGGGATCTTCATCCGGGCCTCGACATGCCCGTACCGCGCGTTGAACTTGCCCGAGGTGTTCAGCCGGGCCGAGGTGTACTGGCAACTTCCGTACCAGCACTGGTAGTTCGCCGGGTTCTCCCGCTTCGCGGTGATGACCAGGTGGCCCTGGCCGTCCAGCGCCGCGTTCTTGGTGCCCGAGGTGTAGTACTGCCGCTCGTGGTTGTTGACGTTGTCTCCGGTCTCCAGCGTCCACTTGGAGCCGTCCACGGCCGAACCCGCCGGGCCGTCGAAGGAGTCCGAGAACGTCGCCGCCGCGACGGCCGGGGCGGCGGCCGTATCGGCCCTCGCGGGACCGACGGCCGCCGAACCGACCAGCGCGGCGGAGAGAGCGGCAAGGAGGCATCTGCGGAGCAGGCGTGGGGATGCCATGACTCTCCGTTTCACATGGGGGGAGTGACGCCTCTTGTTGTAGAGATCGGGACCGGGGCCGTCAATACCTTGGTACAGACCAGCGATCGACGGCTCGGACAAACCGGTGGAGGACGCTCAGTCCGCCACCACCTTGGGCCGCCGCGCGTGCACCGCCCGCCCGAGCCTGCGACCCAGCAGCAGCCAACCCAGCAGCGCACCCGTGGTGTTGAGGATGACGTCATCGATGTCGAAGGCGCGCCCGGTGATCAGCGCGCCCTGGGTCAGCTCCACCATCAGCATCACCAGCGCGGTGAGGAACAGGACCTGGAGCACGCCCCGCGCCCGCGGAGCCAGCACCGGCACCAGCACGCCGAACGGCACGCCGAGCAGGACGTTGCCGCCGATCTGCTTCAGGGTGTCGCGCACCGTGCCGTACTCGAAATACGCCTTCAGGGAGTTGCCCGGGTGCATGTTGCTGTGCGTCAGCGCCTCCGACGCGGGCGACGGCTCCAGGGTGATCCGGGCCAGCGCGATGGCGAACGCCACCATGAAGATGAACGCCAGCAGCATGATCGGCAGCCGGATCGGCAGCGGCAGCGGCCTGCGCTCCGCCACCACCGGCGCCGGTTCCGTCACCGTCTCCGGCTCGGTGACCGGCGCGGGCTCGGCCTTCTCCAGGCGCCCCCGCCGCAAAGGGGTGCGCAGTACGGTCGGCAGGCGAAGGGCGGTACGGGCCATGCGGTGGTCCTCCAGTCGTGAACATCCCCGTGAGAAGCAGCGAGTGCCCGGTAAACGGCCGGTGATGCCGGTCCGGGCCAAGCTTCAGGAGCCGTACGAGACGCGTACGTCCTTGAAGCCGAGGGAGCGCAGCAGGCCCTGGAGCATGCCGGTGGTGTTGGACTCGGCGCGGGTGGTCAGCTCGCTGTCCTGAGCGGCCTCGCCGATGTGCTTGACGGCCAGCTTCTGCACCGCCTGCTCGCCGTTGGGGTTGTCCGAGAACAGATCGCCGAGCCGGTCGAGCAGGCCGCGCTGCTTGGACACGGCGTAGGAGCGGTCCGGGTCCAGCGCGGGCTTGCCGAGCTGGGCGTGCGGCAGCTTCAGCACGGCGGAGGTGCGGTCGTCGTTGACCGTCACGTCCTTCTCGCCGACCTTGCCGAGGTCCACATAGGCGTCCACGGTGCCCGCGCCGACGTACAGCGTGCGGGTGCCGCGCAGCGCGTCGGGCAGGTACTTGGCGTTCTTCTCCAGGTCCACGACGACCTGGAAGTTGCCCGAGGCGGCCTGGTAGCGGCTCATGTCCTGGATGGACTGCAGCAGCGCCGGGCCCGAGCGGTCGCGGGACTCGGTGCCGAACAGGTCCTTGATGCCGGGCAGCACGGCCAGCCGTATCCCGGCGAACAGCAGCACCAGCACCAGGGCGATGCCCGCCAGTACCTTGACCCAGAGCGGCGTCCGCCGCCGGGGCCGCCGCTGGACCTCGGTCGTGCCGCCGGCCGTAGTCGTCTTCTCCACGGTTCTCCCTTCCCCCTCCTCGGATGCCCACCAAGTAAGCGAACAAGCAAGCGAGTTGACCATCCCCCGCCGCTGACGTACGTACCCCTGCCGCTCCCGTACGAGACCCGCCACGCCAGGCGTCCGGGGCGGGCGGGGGAGGGCCGATAGCATGGCCGCCCAGCCCGTACCGATCATGCGAGGAGCGGATCGTGCGAGACATCGCCGTCTTCAGCGGCAGCGCCCACCCCCGGCTGGCCGAGGAGGTGTGCGCGCATCTGGGCGTCACCCTCAGCCCGGCACGGGTCAGCCGGTTCGCCAACGACTGCCTGGAGGTCCAGCTCCGGGCCAACTGCCGGGAACGGGACGTCTTCCTGCTCCAGCCACTGGTGCGGCCGGTGCAGGAGCACCTGGTCGAGCTGCTGATGATGTGCGACGCGGCCCGCGGCGCCTCGGCGGCCCGGATCACCGTCGTCATGCCGCACTACTCCTACGCCCGCTCCGACAAGAAGGACACGCCCCGCATCTCGCTCGGCGGCCGTCTGGTCGCGGACCTGCTGGTGGCGGCGGGCGCGAGCCGGGTGCTGACCATGACCCTGCACGCCCCGCAGGTGCACGGCTTCTTCTCGGTGCCGGTCGACCACCTGCACGCGCTGCGCGAACTCGCCGCGCACTTCCGGCAGTACGACCTCTCGCGCACCACGGTCGTCTCCCCGGACCTCGGCAACGCCAAGGAGGCCGCCGCCTTCGCCCGGCTGCTCGGCGCGCGGGTCGCCGCCGGTGCCAAACAGCGGTTCGCGGACGACCGGGTCAGCATCAGCTCGGTGATCGGCGACATCACCGGCCGGGACGTGATCGTGCTGGACGACGAGGTCGCCAAGGGCAGCACGGTCCTCGAACTCCTGGACCGGCTGAGGGAGTTGGGCCCGCGCTCGATCCGCGTCGCCTGCACCCACGGCCTGTTCGCGGCCGGGGCCCTGAAGCGGCTGGGCGAGCAGCCCGACGTACTGGAGATCGTCTGCACCAACACCGTGCCGGTCCCGGAGGACGAGCGCACCGACAAGCTCCGGGTACTGTCCATCGCCCCGGCCCTCGCGGAAGCGGTACGGCGCATCCATGACGGGGAATCGGTGAGCGCGCTCTTCGAGCAGCCCGCGGAGGCCTAGCGGAGGTCCCCGGACCGCAGGGCCGACTCCAGGGTCGGGTGCGGGGGCAGGATGGCGGTCAGGCCCGTGGCCCGGAGGACGCGCAGGGTCAGGGGGTGGACGCAGACCAGATGGAGGTGGCCGCCGCGTTCCAGGACGCGGCGCCGGGCCCGGTTCACCAGGCGCAGCCCCGAGCAGTCGAAGAACTCCACGGGGCGCAGATCCAGTACGACACGGGCGTGTTCGCGGCCGGTGAGCCGGTCCAGCAGGGGCGAGATCTCCGCCGCCGAAGCGATGTCGATCTCACCCCGTAACTCCAGCACGATGTACCCGCGGTCCTCGTGCACGCGCAGATGCCGGGTGGGCGGGGTGGGTTCCTCCCGCACGACGGCACCACCTCCCACCCGCGCCCGCGACGCACCGCGCCGCCTGGGCAACCAAGCTCGACAGGAGGAATTTGAGCATGTTCGCTTGACATATGTCTTCGAGATTGACGTAGTCAGTTCGAATCTGTTCGTTTGTGATCAGCCCCGCTTGACGGCCGGAGTGGCGTTCGGGTGCGGCCAGGTGCCGGTGGAGCGCATGACCGCCTTGGCCCGCGTCCGGTCCACCACGCTGCGCGCCACCGCGAAGATCGCGCCCTGCATCGCCGCCGCCAGCAGGATCTCGCCCCAGCCGCGGTCCTGGTCGAGCGGATCGGGCGCCTCCTCCTCGTGCCGGATCACCATCCACGCCTTCCGGAACGCCAGCCCGGCCAGCGCACCGCCCGCCCAGCTGATCGCGAAACCGACCGGTTTGTGCAGGAGGGGCGCCTTGATCTTGCTCATGTTCTTGTTCTTCTTCGCCATGTGTCACTCCTTCCTCACCGGGCCCGCGTCCTCTCCCGTGAGCCCCCGACCTCCCCCGTCCGGGCCCGTGTGATCCTCCCCGCCGGGGGCAGTCGGCGACAGGTGAGCGCTACTTCGGAACAGCAGCCGGACACGAAGACCGACGACAGAGACGGCCAGGAGGACGCCAAGACCGACAGCCATACCCGTGTGACCGTCCTCGTGGCACTCGGCGCGAACCTGGTGATCGCGGTCGCCAAGGCCGTCGGCGGGATCTTCGCGGGCTCGCCCGCCCTGCTGTCGGAGGCCGCGCACTCGGTCGCCGACAGCCTGAACGAGGTGTTCCTGCTGGCCGCGCTGAAGCGCAGCCGCCGCCCGCCGGACGCCCGGCATCCCTTCGGCTACGGCAAGGAACGGTTCTTCTGGTCCCTGCTCGCCGCGGTCGGCATCTTCGTCATGGGCGGCTGCTTCTCCTTCTTCCAGGGCTTCGAGGCGATCAGGAACGGCAGTGAGGAGACGTTCAGCGGCTACATAGCGGGCCTGATCGTCCTCGGCGTCGCCTTCGTCGCCGAGGGCATCTCCCTGATCCGGGCGGTGCGCCAGGTGCATCGGCAGGGGGAGAGCGTCGGCGATGTCCAGGACCCCGCGCTGCGTACCGTGCTCGCCGAGGACGGCACCGCGGTGCTCGGCGTGACCTTCGCCGCCATCGGCATGGTGCTGCACATGCTCACCGGCCAGGCCGTCTGGGAGGGCTGCGCGTCGATCCTGATCGGCGCCCTGCTGGTCTACATCGCCTACCGGCTCGGCAGCGACGCCCGCGACCAGCTCATCGGCGAGGCCGCCGACCCCGAGCTGACCGGCCGGATAAGGGAACTGCTGCGGGCCCAGCCGGAGATCGACAGCGTGGAGGCGCTGTTCACCATGAAGACCGGCATCGACTCCGCCCTCGTGGCCGCCCGCGTCGACCTGGTGCCGGGCATGGACAGCGAGGAGGTCGAGGAGGTCGCCGTCCGCATCAAGCGGTCCGTGGCCGAGATGTTCCCCGACGCCGGGCAGATCTTCCTCGACGTGACCGACCGCGACCACACGGACCACGATCATACGAACCACGACCACAGCGAGCGTGCCGTGCACGAAAGCCCCGCCGCGACGGGGGAGCGCGGCGGGGCCTGACCCTCACGTGCCCGCCGGGGGACGGTTCACACCCGCGACGCGCGGAAGGTGTGCGAACCGTCCCCCGGCGCCCGTTCAGCTCGCCTTGGCGGGCTCCAGCACGAAGAGCGGGATCTCCCGGTCGGTCTTCTCCTGGTACTCGGCGTACGGCGGATAGGCGGCGACGGCCCGCTCCCACCACTTCGCCTTCTCGTCGCCCGTGACCTCGCGGGCCCGCATCTCCCGCTTGACCGGCCCGTCCTGGAGCTCGACCTCGGGATCGGCCTGGACGTTGAAGTACCAGACCGGGTGCTTGGGCGCGCCGCCCAGGGAGGCGACCGCCGCGTACGTCCCGTCGTGCTCCACCCGCATCAGCGGCGTCTTGCGGATCTTGCCGCTGCGGTTGCCGCGCGTGGTCAGCACGATCACCGGCATTCCGGTGTCCCGCAGCGTCGTCCCCTCGGTCCCGCCGGAGCTCTCGTACAGCTCGACCTGATCGCGCACCCACTGCTCCGGGCTCGGCTCGTACTCGCCCTCAAGAGGCATGGCTTCGTCCCCTTCGTCGTGTTTCCTCGTGCCGACGGCTTCACGTCTGCGATCCACCGCAACACGGAGGGCCGCTGGAATCATCCGTACCGCGCAATCCCTGGGCCACGCGGGTGAATAGCCGGATCTCTTCGGCCGTCTCCGGCCGGGGGTGGCCGAAAAGGGGCGCGGGCGACGACACTGGGAGGACCGATGTGCGTCGGACGACCGGATTCCGGTGCCTGGACACCCCCGGCGGACGCAATTCTTCGGCCAGATCCGACGGGTCGCCGATCTGGCCGAACTTGGCGTCGCCCTATAGGTGCCCGGGGCATCTAATGAAGATCGGTTCGAGGTATTTCTTCGTCTGCGAGGTCCCCCATGACGGAACTGACGGACACCACCGGCCCCGCGAAGGCGGCAGACCCCGTCGCCTTCCCGCAGGACCGCACCTGTCCCTACCACCCGCCCACCGGGTACGGCCCGCTGCGCGAAGGGCGGCCGGTCGCCCGCGTCACCCTGTACGACGGCCGGGAGGTCTGGGCCGTCACCGGGCACGGCGCGGCCCGCGCGCTGCTCGCCGACCCCCGGCTGTCCAGCGACCGGTGCCGCCCGGAGTTCCCCATCCCCACCGCCCGGTTCGCGGGCGTCCGGGACCGCCGGGTCGCCCTCCTCGGCCTGGACGACCCCGAGCACCAGATCCAGCGGCGGATGATGATCCCGTCGTTCACGGTCAAACGCGCCGCGGCGATGCGGCCCGCCATCCAGGAGATCGTCGACGACCTCCTGGACGCCATGATCGAGCGGGGCCCGACGGCCGAGCTGGTCTCGGCGTTCGCGCTGCCGGTGCCGTCCATGGTGATCTGCGGCCTGCTCGGGGTGCCGTACGCCGACCACGAGTTCTTCGAGGAGCAGTCCCGCAAGCTGCTGCGCGGGCCGACGGCCGAGGACAGCCAGAACGCCCGCAAGGAGCTGGAGAGCTACCTCGGCGGCCTGATCGACGCCAAGGCCGCCCACCCCGAGCCCGGCGAAGGGGTACTGGACGACCTGGTCCACAAGCAGCTCAGCGACGGGGCGCTCGACCGGCGCGAACTCGTCTCGCTCGCCGTCATCCTGCTGGTCGCCGGGCACGAGACCACCGCCAACATGATCTCCCTCGGCACCTACACCCTGCTCCAGCACCCCGACCGGCTGGCCGAGCTGCGCGCCGACCCCACGCTGCTGCCGACCGCCGTCGAGGAGCTGATGCGGATGCTGTCCATCGCGGACGGCCTGGTCCGGGTCGCCGTCGACGACATCGAGATCGACGGCGTCACCATCCGCGCCGGGGAAGGGGTGATGTTCTCCACCTCGGTGATCAACCGCGACGACTCCGTGTACGCCGACCCCGACGCCCTGGACTGGAACCGCTCCGCCCGCCATCACGTCGCCTTCGGTTTCGGCATCCACCAGTGCCTGGGCCAGAACCTGGCGCGCGCGGAGCTGGAGATCGCCCTCGGCACCCTGCTCGCCCGGCTGCCCGGCCTGCGCCTCGCGGTACCGGCCGAGGAGATCCCGTTCAAGCCCGGCGACACGATCCAGGGGATGCTGGAACTCCCCGTGACCTGGTAAGAGGCTTCTCGCCATGCACACCGACATCGAGATCGACAAGGACCTCTGCATCGGCGCGGGCCAGTGCACGCTGGCAGCACCGAGCGTCTTCACCCAGGACGACGACGGCTACAGCACGCTGCTGCCCGGCGCCGAGGACGGGGCGGGCAGCCCCATGCTCCGGGAGGCGGCCCGCGCCTGCCCGGTCGGCGCGATCACCGTCACCGAGAACTGACCACCGCTCAGCAGGACTTGTAGGGTTTCCCGGTGACCGAACCCACCGGGAAACCCTTTCTCTACGTCGTCGTCTGCGCGGCCGGTGTCGCCTCCGGCGTCGGCACGCTGATCGCCGGGGCCCAGCAGCGGGGCTGGGAGGTGGGGGTGATCGCCACCCCGGCGGCGATGAACGGCTTCTTCGACGCGGCCGGTACCGAGTCCCGCACCGGCCGCCCGGTCCGCTCCGCCTGGCGCTCCCCGGCCGACCCGCGCCCCTTCCCGCCGCCGGACGCGGTCGTGGTGGCCCCGGCGACCTTCAACACCCTCAACAAATGGGCCCAGGGCATCGCGGACACCCTGGTCGTCGGCACCCTCTGCGAGGCGCTGGGGCTCGGCGTGCCCATCGCGGTCCTGCCCAGCGTGGGCGAGGCGCTGGCCGCCCACCCCGCCTACCAGGAGAGCCTGACCCGGCTGCGCGGTCTCGGCGTCCGCTTCGGCGAGGGGCGGGTGCCGGGCGGGTTCGACTGGGTAGGCGGTCTCGAGCTGCTGGACCGCCCCTGAGGGCATCAACCCGTCCGGCGTACGTACCCCGCCTCGCCCGGTGGGGAGACGTCCAGATCGCGGCGGACGATGCTGAGCCGGGAGCCCCAGTCGGCCACTGCCCTGCGCATGCCGTCGTCGGTGTACTCGATGTCCAGCACCCGGTCGTCGAAGGCGCGGGCGTAGGTCCCGCACTCGTCGTACTGGCCACACTCCTCGGCCACCGCGAAGTCGAGACCGGTGCCCTCGCGCCGCCCCGCCAGCTCCGGGGTGTTCTTCTGGCCGACGGCCAGGTGGCGGGCGTGGGCGTGCCGGGTGAGCAGGCGCATGAAGGCGGTCGCGTCGGCGGGGGTGAGCAGGTGGCGGGAGCGGGTGTAGCTGTCGTAGTTGTCGGGCTCGATGGCGTCGTAGCCCTGGTCCGCGCAGCCGTCGGTCCAGCGGTTCACCCGGTCGGCGATCCGTTCCCGCTTGGCCGGGGTGCCGATGTCGAGCAGGGGCTCGTCCCAGTCCTCGTCGACGACCACCCGGCCCGCGCGGTCGCGCAGCAGCAGGTCGGCCGGCCAGTCGGCGCGCTCCTGCGGCTGGGCCTGGAAGGCGTTGACGTAGCAGACGTTGTACAGGCCCTCGGCGGGGGAGTCGGCGCGGTCGCGGGTGACCACGCGGACCCCGGCGGGCGGGGGATAGGCGCCGCCGATCTGGTAGTCGAACCCCGCGTGCCGGGGCGGCAGCCGGGGTGCCGGGTGGTTCCCGGTGCCGCAGCCGGTGAGGAGCAGGGTGAGGGCGAGCAGAACGGCTCGGCTCCCGGCACCGGGCTTTCTATGACGCGTCAACGATTTCGTGTCTCCTGAATACGGGTCAAAGATCTCCCGTGAACCCGTTTTCCGACGGGAGATCTCTTGTTCCCCACTGTGGCCCTGTGCGAAAGTGTGCGTCGCTGTGACGGGAGTGATTGTCCCTCACCGAACGGGAGTTGATGTCGGCTCGGCCACCCTCCCGCCGATTGGTACGGACCTGATTCCGGGTGGATTCTGGAGGAACAGAGCGTGAAGGGCGAAGGGCTGTCGAATTCCCAGGATTCCACGAGGCCGTTCGGTATATCCGACGGTGAACTCAGCGCGGAACTCATGAAGTGGACGGGAACGACGCCGGGGCTGCACCCCGTGGGTGAACTCCTCGACCGGCACTGGGCCGCCGCCTTCACGTACGCCCGACTCTGCGCCGACGGACCGCGCGCGGCGGGCATGCTGACCACGGCCGCGTTCACCCGGCTCTTCGGCGAGTCGCTCCGCCAGGCCGGGCCGTCCGCCGCCTGGCGCCCCCAACTCCTGGTCGCCGTACGGCGGATCGCCGCCGAATGGGACACCGACGGCAGGCAGGAACTCCTGCACCCCGCGCTGCGGCCCGACCAGGCGAGCGGGCAGCGCGCCGCCGCCCGGCTGCTCCCGGCGCCCGGCAGGCGGCTGCTGGCGCGCGCCTTCCAGCGGCTGCCCCAGCCCTCCCGCGCGGTCCTCTGGCACACCGAGGTCGAGGGCGAGCCCCTCGCCGTGCCCGCCGCGCTGCTGGGGCTGGACGAGGAGAGCACGGCCGTCGAACTCGGCCGCGCCCGCGACCGGTTGCGCGAGGAGTGCCTCCAGACGCACCGCGAACTGGCCCCCGACGCCGAGTGCGGGCGCTATCTGCGGATGCTGGACGTCACCTTCCGGCGCGGCGGCGGCCTCGCCATGGACCCGGACCTGCGCGGCCACCTCGACGGCTGCGGCCACTGCGACCGCACCGCGGACCAGCTGGCCCGCTTCAACGAGGGGCTCGGCCTCGCCCTCGCCGAGGCCGTCCTCGGCTGGGGCGCCACCGCCTACCTCGCCGCCCGCGCCGACGACAGCGCCGCACCGCCCGTACCCGCGCCGCCGCTGCCCTCCGGCGGCGAGGACTTCGCGCCCCCGGCCGCCGCACCCGTCACGGCCGACGAGGCCCCCAACGCCCGTACCGCCCAACGCGCGGCCCGGCGGGCCCGCAGGCGCAACGTCTCGCTGGCCGTCACCACCGTGAGCGCCCTGGTCGCGCTGCCCCTCGTCCTGTGGTCCGTGCTCGGCACCGAAGGCGGTCCTGTCACGGGCGGCGGCGCCGCCCCGACCTCGACACCTGGCACCTCCACTCCCGCGCCGCAGCCGTCCTGGGCGGGGGCGGAGGGCAACCGGCCCACCGTGCGCGGCCGACTGCACAACGTCGCCTCCGGGCGGTGCGTGGGCATCGTCGGCCAGAAGGCCGTCGAGGGCGCCGAGACCGAGGTCGTCACCTGCTCCTCGGCACCCGGCCAGCGCTGGCGGTACGAGGCGGACGGCAGGCTGCGCAGCGACGCGGCGCCCGCCCTCTGCCTGGACTCCCGGCTCGGCTACTCGGTCCGGCTCGCCCCCTGCTCGGCCACCGGCACCGACGGCCGCTTCATCCGCTACGACTTCACCCTCCAGGGCACCCTGGTACCCCGCTGGGACCAGAACCTGGCCCTCACCCCGGCCGCCACGGACGGCTCCGGCGCGCTGGTGCTGAAGAACCGTGCCGAGACCGCCGTCCAGCGCTGGGTGGTGGACACCGCCGGGAACGACCCGCAGATGGAGGTCGTCAACTGGGACAAGGGCAAGGGAGCCACCAAGGCCCCGGCCCGCCGGACCCCGGCGGAGCCCACCCCGGCCGAGCACTCCACGAGTACGGCCCCGAGCAGCCCCGCTCCGACGGCGACCGCAAGTCCCACGCCCAGCGCGACGGACGACGACACCTGCTCCCCGTACCGGGACCGCTGCGGCTGGGACGGCGGGGGCGGTGGACGCCGGTACGGGGGCGGTGGCGGCGGCTTCGGAGGCAGGCACCGCTGAGCCGTCGTTCAGCGGTGGTGCGGCGGGGGTGGCGGGATCGTGCCCAGGTCGGGAGCCTCTCCGGGCCAGACCAGCAGGACCGGGCAGGGGGCGTGGTCGACGACGAAGCGCGCGGCCGGGCCCAGGCTGTGCGGGCCGAGCCGGGACCGGTCGCCGTCGCGGGCCAGCACCAGCAGGCCCGCGCCCTCGGCCGCCGCGACCACCTCCCGCTCCGGCCGCCCCGACCGCTCCTCGCGCAGGCACGGGCGGCCCAGCCGCTCGGCGGCCGCGTCCAGCAGCTCCGCCGCCGAGCCGTCGCCGAGGGCCGCCAGCCGGTCCCCCGGATCGGCCTCCCAGCCCTCCGCCGGACCCTGCCCCCAGGCCCGCCCCCGCCCCATCAGCCCCGCGAACGCGCCATGCGCCACATCCGGCACCTCGGGTCCCGTCACATGCAGCAGCACCACCTCACGGGCGTGCGGGGCGTGCACGCGCACCGCGTCCACACAGGCGGGCCAGGTGCCCTCGACGAGCCAGACGACCGCACGCATCCGATGTCCTCCTCGCTCCACGCCACCAGGTCAGAAGATTTGCAGCGCCCCCCACAGTGCCACCACCGACACCGCCAGCGCCGAGGGCACCGCGATCAGACCCAGCCGGGTGAACTCCCCGAGGTCCACGCCCTCGTCGTGCTGGTGCACGATCCGCCGCCACAGCAGGGTGGCCAGCGAACCGGCGTAGGTGAGGTTCGGGCCGATGTTCACGCCCAGCAGCACCGCCAGCACCGCGCCGGCCCCGCCCGGCGCGGCCAGCGGCAGCAGCACCAGCACGGCGGGCAGGTTGTTGATCAGGTTGGCCAGCACGGCGGCCAGCGCGGCGATCCCCAGCAGCGTGGGCAGCCCGCTCCCCGAGGGCAGCAGGTGCCCGAGCGCGTCCGAGAGCCCGTTGTCCACGACCGCCCGCACCACCACGCCCAGCGC
Organism: Streptomyces sp. NPDC090119; assembly: GCF_044747085.1. Classification (NCBI taxonomy): domain Bacteria; kingdom Bacillati; phylum Actinomycetota; class Actinomycetes; order Kitasatosporales; family Streptomycetaceae; genus Streptomyces; species Streptomyces sp. NPDC090119. The sequence continues at coordinate 1,472,935 of NZ_JBIVDK010000001.1, forward strand.
GAGCACGAACGCCAGGAACGGCGGGGAAGCCGCCCGCACCACGGACAGCGGGGTCGCCTGCCTCCGCAGCACCGCCCGCCCGGCCATGACCAACGCGCCCGCGGCCGCCGCCCACGCCGGATCGACACCGAACGCCGACGCCACCACGAACCCGGCCAGCGTGCAGCCCACGGTGACCAGCGCGAACACCGGCAGCGGCGGCTCCTCCCCGGTGTCCCGCGCGGCCGGTGCCGCCGCCGACAGGTCGCGGGCGAAGAAGCGCCGGAACACCACGTACTCCACGCCGATCGCGGCCAGCCACGGCAGCGCCATCAGTGCCGCGAACCGGGTGAAGGACAGCCCGCTCGCCGCGAACGCCAGCAGGTTCGTCAGATTGGACACCGGCAGCAGCAGTGACGCCGTGTTCGACAGATGCGTGCACGCGTAGACGTGCGGCTTGGGGCGCACGCCGGAGCGGGCGGCCGTGGCGAACACCACCGGGGTGAGCAACACGATCGTCGCGTCCAGGCTCAGTACGGCCGTGATCACCGAGGCCAGCGCGAACACCGCCGTCAGCAGCCGTACCGGCCGCCCCCGCGACCAGCGGGCCATCCACGCGCCGCAGGCCCGGAACAGGCCCTCCACGTCGCAGAAGTGGGCCAGCACCAGCACCGCGGCCAGGAAGCCCACGACCGGGCCCAGCCGGGCCACCTCGTCGCGGGCGTGGTCGAGGGAGATGGCGCCGGTGAGGATGGCGACACCGGCGGCGGGCACCGCGAGCACCGCCTCCGTCCAGCCGAAGGGCCGGATCACCGCCCAGGCGAGCACGGCGACGAGCAGGACGGCCGACAGGGCCTCGGCGAGCGGGGTGTTCAGGGCGTTCCTCCGGACCTGGGGTGATGTGCCCGCTCATGAAAACAGACCCCGATGCGCCGGGCCGACCGGGGCCCGGCGCCGTCGTGCCCGGTCAGGCGCCCGAACCGGGCGCGAACACGGTCAGCCGGACCGAGGACGCGTTCCCGGAGACCGGCACCGCACCGCCCGTCCAGGTCACCTTCAGCGGGTCCCGCTCATCGGGCGGGGTGACCACCAGAGAGGTCGGCTTCGCCGTCTTCGCGCCGCTGATCTGCGGGTTGGAGAAGGTCAGCCCGGCCCACGCGCTCTGGCCGGGGCGGAGCGTGACCGTCACCGGGGAACCCGAGGTGCGCTGCGGGTCGGGGCCCAGCTGGGTGCCGGAGGCGTTCACGAAGGCCGCGCCCGGATAGCCGCGCAGGGTGCAGGTGCGGGACGACTTGTTGGTGAGCACGACGGGGAAGTTCTCCTGCCCGGCGCCCGGGTCCATGCGGCCCACGGCGGCCCGCAGCTCCGAGGTGTGACAGCGGGTGCTCTTCGCGCTGTCCGGCTTGACGGTCCGCGTCGACGTGTCCGGCGCCGAGCTGGGGTTCGAGGTGCCGCCGCTCTGGGTCACCGGCGAGGGCGTGTCGACGGGGTCGGGCGAGCCGGTGGACCCGGTGGACTCTGCCGGGCTCGAGGTCTCGGTCGCGGGCGCGGCCGAGCCGGACACCGTCTTCGCCGGTGCCGCGCCCACGTCGCCGTTGCCGCAGGCGGTCAGGAGGCCCAGTACGGCGGCGGTGCCCACGAGCAGGGTCCCGCGCCGCCTGGCCGGGGATGAGTTCGCCATGTCGCACATGCCTCCCTGAAATCCACGGCACACGGGGACCGCGTGCCGTCGGCGCCCGATGCGCCGTCACACCTTCCGATGCGCCGTCCGGCGGAAAAGTTCGGGACGCGGCGGGAAAAACTTCCGCGCCCGAAGAAGTCTCCGCTCACCGGGGCCTCCCCGCCACGCCGGACGAGGGTTCCCCCCGATCAGGTGACCCGCAGCGAGCGGAGTATGCCGTCGGTGGCGTCCGGGTCGCCGTGCTGGCGCACCTGCACGTACAGCTGCGGGCCGTGCGCGCCGTCCGAGGGGCGCAGCGCGGTCTCGGTGACCGAGCCCCCGCCCGCGCAGCCGCTCCACACCCGGACCGTGCCCCGCCAGCCGGACCCCGAGAACGCGCGCCGGTCCGCGCCCCGGCAGCCGGAGTGCGCCAGCGCGTCCACCCGGCCGGTGAGATCCCCTTCGCCGACACCCACGAACACGCCGTTCACCGGTGCGCCGAGGTCGGACCAGCGGGACAGGTCGTCGGCCACCACCAGCCCCGGCTCCCGCCCGGCCGCCAGCCCGAGCGCCCGCGGGTCCCACCCGGAGTCGCGCAGCTCCCGGTCCCAGCCCGTGGGCACCTCCACCGCGATCCGGCCGGAGGCGTCCCGCACCCGCGCCGCCTCGGCGCCCCCGGCGGGCCGGTGCAGCACCAGCGCCACCGCGCCCCCGGCCGCCACCAGACCCACCGCGGCGGCCACCGCGAACACCGCGCGCCTGCCCCGCACCGCGCCGGACCAGCCCGGCCGGGCGGGGCCCGCCGCCAGCCGGTCCAGCTCGTCCGCGAACGCCCGCGCGGACGGCCAGCGCCGCTCCCGGTCCGGTTCCAGCGCCCGCAGCACCGCCCGCTCCACGGCGGGGTCCAGGCCCGTCCGCAGGCGGCCCGGCGGCAGCACCTTGCCCGGCGGGCCCGGCACGGCCCGGGTGAGCAGCTCGTAGCCCACCGCGCCCAGGCTGTAGACGTCGGCGCGCTCGTCGATGCCCGCGCCGGGCTCGGCCTGCTCCGGGGGCTGGTAGCCCGCCGAACCCGCGGCGAGGGTGAGCGCCGACGCCTGCGCGAGGCTCTTGGCCAGCCCCAGGTCGGCCAGCAGCAGCCGCCGCCCGCCGTCCGGGGCGGTGCGCAGCAGCAGGTTGGTCGGCTTGACGTCCCGGTGCACGATCCCGGCCTCGTGCAGCGCGGCGGCCCCCCGCGCGGCCAGCGCCGTCAGCTCCAGCGCCTCGGTGACCGGCAGCGGACCCGCGGCGAGCAGGTCGGCGACGGTGCCGCCGTCGGCGTACTCCATGACGAAGTACGGCCTGCCGTCGTCCAGTTCACCGATGTCGTAGACCTGCACCACCCGGCTGGACCCGGCCCGGCGCAACAGCCGCGCCTCGGACAGGAAACGCTCGCGCACGTCGAGGCGGTGGGACCAGTTGTCGGCGAGGACCTTGACCGCCACCATGGCGTCGAGTTCGTCGTCGTGCGCGAGCCACACGGTGGCGAAGGCGCCACTGCCCAGGCGCTGTTGAAGGCGGTACCGGCCGATCCGCTCCGGGGGGTGCATACGACTATCATGCCTGCCCTGAGATCGACTCCGAGGGGGGGAGCGGACGTGCCGGACGCGGCGAGGGCCGAAGAGCTGGCCGGTCTGGCGGCGGCGGGTGACCGGGCGGCCCTGGACCAGCTGCTGACCGAGCTGCGGCCGGAGGTGGTGCGCCGCTGCGGGCGCTTCCTGCCCTGCCGGGAGGACGCCGAGGAGGCCGCCCAGGACGTACTGCTCCAGGTCGCCCGGCACATCGGCGGCTTCGAGGGCCGCAGCCGCTTCAGCACCTGGCTGTACACGGTCGTCGCCAACTGCTGCCGCCAGAAGTACCGCGAGCTGAAGCGGCGGGCCGCGGAACAGCCCGCACCCGCCGAGGTGCCGGAACCCGTGGACCCGCGCACCACCAGCGTCATCGCGGGCTCCCGGCTCGACCTGCTGGACGCGCTCGACCGGCTGGAGCGCGAACACCCGCACCTGGTCGCGCCGCTGGTCTACCGGGACCTGTGCAGTCTGGACTACGCCGAGGCCGCCGAACGCGCGGGCATCCCGCTCGGCACCCTGAAGTCCCGGCTGCACGAGGCCCGCAAGCGGGTGCGGCCCTGGCTGCGCGCCCACTGACCCGCCGCTGGGGCGGGTCCGGGGGACGGGCTCATGTCGCGCGGTCGGCCTACTTCTTGTAGCCGAGGATCGTCATCATGCCGCTCTCCGAGTGGTACTGGTTGTGGCAGTGCAGCATCCACAGGCCGGGGTTGTCGGCGTCGAAGTCGATGACCAGCTTGCGGTGCGGCAGCACCACGGCGGTGTCCTTGCGGGCGCCCACCGAGTCGATCCCGGTCAGCGCGAAGGTGTGGCCGTGCAGATGCAGCGGGTGCCACATGTCGGTGGCGTTGATCAGGGTCATCCGGACCCGCTCGCCCGCCCGTACCGCGTACCGCTCGCGCACGTCGTACTGCTTGTGGTCGAAGCCCCAGTCGTACTTCTCCATGGTGCCGGTGACCCTGATCCGCATCTCGCGGTCCGGCTCACGGTGGTCCAGGGCGGCGGAGTCGGCGGGCAGCAGACGGCGCGCGGGGACCACCTCGCGGTCCAGCTCGGGCAGCTTCACATCGGCAGGAGGAACGGTTCTGCTGTTATCGGTACGGAGCACCGCCAGCGCCTGCCCGACCTTGCCCTCGGCCAGGGCGACCAGCGGGAACACCCCGTCCTTGGCCGTGATCAGCACGTCGTACCGCTCCGCCATGCCGATCAGCAGGGCGTCCGTCTCCCGGTGCTGGACCGGGTAGCCGTCGGTGTGCGTCACCGTCATCTTGTGACCGCCGAGCGCCACCCGGAAGGCGGTGTCCGAACCCGCGTTGATGATGCGCAGCCGCACCCGCTCACCGGGACGGCACTTGAACGAGGTCGGCGCGCCCGGCCTGCGCCCGTTGACCAGGTAGATCGGGTACGCGACATTGCCGCCGACCCCGTCCAGGATGCGGCTCTTCGGCCCGTGCAGCATGCGGTTGGGGCCGGTGCTCTTCGGCGGGCTGGGCATGGCCGACATCGGGTGCTCGTGCGGGTGGGCGGTCGGGCGGGCCGGGTGTTCGGGGCCCATCATCGCCATGCCGCCGCCCGGCTTGAGCTGCCGCAGCACCTTCTCCGGGGTGGAGCCGTCGACCCCGTCCACCCAGTCGTCGAGGACGACCACCCACTCCTTGTCGTACTTCAGCGGCTCCCTGGGGTCGTCCACGACGAGCGGCGCGTACAGGCCCCGGTCCGGCTGCATGCCGACGTGACTGTGCAGCAGGTAGGTGCCGGGGTCGGCGACGGTGAAGCGGTAGTTGAAGTCCATTCCGGCCGGGATGGACTCCTGGGTGAGGCCCGGCGCGCCGTCCATGTCGCAGCGCAGCCGGACCCCGTGCGAGTGGAGCGTGGTGGTCTCCGGCAGCCGGTTGGCGAGCGTGATGCTCAGCACGTCACCGGCGGTGGCCCGCACCAGCGGTCCGGGCAGCGCGTCCTGGTACGCCCAGGTGCGCACGGACCGGCCGCCCAGGTCCAGCGTGGTCTCGCCGGCCGTGAGCGTGAACATGCGCACCCGGCCCGAGCCGCGCCGCCGCTCGGCGGCCCGGACCTCCGGACCCGACGGTTCCACGTAACCCGCGGGCCCCGGCGGGACGAAGTTCCCCGCCGCCATCATCGTGCCGCGCGGTCCGGGCCGGGGCCGGGGGCCCGAGTCGGAGCAGGCGGCCAGGAGTCCCGCGCCCGCGGCAGCGAGCGGGACGCGGAGGAGAGTACGCCGCGAAGGTGTATGCATGAAGGAAATAAGACACTTTTTGTGCTCATATGTGAGGGATCTGAGGGCGGCGCGTCTGCTGGTGTCGGCCCGGCGAGGAGAACGGGGCGCCGGGTACCGGGGGAGCGGACGGCTGATCTGGCTCGATTTACGGGTGAGTACCCTCGCGGTACCGTGAGGGCATGCCAGCTCTCAACGTGGAGTTCAGCGAGCGCGAACTCGCGGACCTGCGGCAGATCGCCAAGGAACGCGGTACGTCGATGAAGGCCCTGGTCCGGGAGGCGGCCGCGGCGGACATCGCCCGGCACCGGGCGCTGAAGGAGGGCGCGGAGACCTTCCGGGCCTTCTTCACCGCGCACGCCGCGGAGTTCGCCGCCGCGTTCCCCGACGACGAGGCCGTCCAGGCCAGGGGAGAGGCCGCCTGACCGGCGATGCCACCCGTCATCCACATCGACGTCCCCTGGCTGCTCCAGCGTCATGAGGACGTCCTGCCCGACCAGCCCTCGGTGGACGACTTCTCCGCCCTGGTCGCCGCCGTCGCCCGGCACCGCGTGGACCCGCCCCGGCTGGGCGTCGACTCCGACCCGGCCTGGCGGGCCGCCGCCCTGCTGCACACCCTCGCCGTGCTCCGCCCGCTGCCCGCGGCCAACGCCCGCTTCGCCTGCGCCACCGCCGTCGCCTATCTGCACATCAGCGGCGCGGGCATCGACCCGCCGTACGGTGCCCTCGTCGACCTCGTCCGCGAGGTGACCGACGGCCGCGCCGACGTGTACGGCGCGGCCGACCGGCTGCGGTCCTGGCGGATCTGACACCGCCCCGGCGGACGGGGGAAGCCGTACGGCGATCGGCCGGGGGGTCTTCCGGGCGGGACCGCGCCCAGTCCACACCCGCCTCGCGCGCCGGGTGAAGCGCGCGCGGGCGGCCGTCGTGTGCGCGGGCTTCACACGGGGCGCGCGGAACCCACCCGACTCCGACTTCCCTGCAAACCCGCCGATGTGGGACGTGCGCCTTGTTGCGTGTGGAGATGTTGTGCGAGGGTGACACTCCCGTGCGGGGGGTGAAGTCCGGGACCGATTCGGCAGTTGGACGGCCGGGCCGGAGCCACGCCGGTCGTGGGCCGCAAGGGTCCCCGCTCCCCGTGCGCCTCCCGGAGGTCCGCTCCGACGCTCCGCACGCGCCAAAGGAATCCGCTCAGTGACCACCCCTCAGCCGCCTCTTCCTCCCTACCTGCCCGGCACGGCGGCGGGGGAGTCCGACGAGTCCACGGCCGCCTCGCTGCGCGCCGGTTCGGACGTGGAGGCGTCCCGGGCCGCCGCCCTGCTGATGGCCCGGCACTGGCAGCCCGCCGCCGACTACGCCGTCATCTGCCTCGCGGGCCCCGGACCACTGGCCCAGATGGTCACCGCCACCGTCTTCCACCAGGCCCTGGACCGGCTCACCCTCGGCGAGCCCGCCGAGGCGCTGCGGCCCCGGCTGCTGGTGGCCGTACGGGACACGGTCCTCGACTGGGCGGCCACCGACCGGGTCACCGCCGCCCTGCCCGGCCTCGCCAAGCCCGCCGGAGGGCGCGGCATGCGCGCCGCGAACTCGCTCACCCCGGAGAACCGCGCCCTCACCGAGCGGGCCTTCCACCTGCTGCCCCGGCTCGAACAGGCGCTGCTGTGGCACACCGAGGTGGAGGCCGAGCCGGTGGCCGTCCCCGCCGCGCTGCTCGGCGTGGACCCGGTGGGCGCGGCCGCCGCGCTGGAACAGAGCCGGGAGAAACTGCGCGCGGGTGTGCTGCGCGCACACCGTGAGCTGGCCCCCAGTGGGGAGTGCCGCCACTACAACCGGCTGCTCGACGTGCCCGTGCGCCGGGGCGGGGCCGTACTGCCCGACGTCCGCCAGCACTTGGACGCCTGCTCCTACTGCCGGTACGCCGCCGAACAGCTCGGCCAGATCGACACCGGCCCGGGGCTGCTGCTCGCCGAGGCGGTCCTCGGCTGGGGCGCCCGCCGCTACCTCGACTCCCGCCCCGGCCGGGGGCAGTCCGTCACCCGGGCCGAGGCCGCCCCACGCTCCGGCGGGCGCAGGCGCGGCGGCAAGCGGGGGGCACCGGCCCGTGGTGCCCGGTCCGGGCGCGGGCGCGGCACCGGCTGGTCGCTGCGTACCGGGGCGGGCTTCGTCTCGGCCGGGCTGCTGGTGACCGGCCTGGCCGTCGCGGTATGGCCCGAGGACGACGGCGGCCGCACCCCCGTGGCCTCCGCCGGGGCCGCGCCCGCCGCCGACCCCCGTACCGCGCGGCCCTCGGCGGCCGCCTCCAAGCCCGCCCTGCCGCTCGCGGGGCGGCCGATCCGGCTGCGCAACGTCGCGGCCGGGCTCTGCCTGGGCATCAAGGGCGAGCCCGAGCGCGGCGCGCTGGTGACGCTGGCGCTGTGCTCCGACGCCCTCACCCAGCAGTGGACCTACGACGCCGACGGCCTCCTGCACAGCCAGGCCGACCCCCAGCTCTGCCTGGACTCCCACGCGGACGCCGCCGTCGTCATCCTCGGCACCTGCGACGACGCGGGCACCGAGCGCGGCGACGACGTGCGCTACGACCTCACCGTGCAGGGCGAGCTGCTGCCCCGCTGGGACGAGACGCTCGCCCTGGCGTCGGCCGACGCGCGTCCCGGCGCCGACATCGTGGTCTCGCTCCGGGACCGCTCGTCGGCCCAGCACTGGCTGACCGACACCCCGTCGGCGCCTAGTTCGGCGCAGGAGGGTGGACAGGCGTCCCGGACGTCTGGACCGTCGTCGCCCAGTGAGGTGCGCGCGTAGCTTCCGGCCGAGGCAGCCCGAAGAGCCGTCACTCCTCCGGCAGTTCCACGATCACCAATGTGCCCCGGCTTCCGGGGCGCACCGCGTGTGCCGCTCCCGCCGCCACCATGAACAGCTCGCCCGCCCGCACCGACACCGGCATGCCGTCCACCTCCAGCTCCAGCCGGCCGTCGAGGACCAGCAGCGCCTCGGCGGCCCCATGGCTCTCCTCCTCGACCGGCAGCGCGTCCATGCGCAGCACCTTTACGCAGGCCGCCCCCACCATGCCCAGCATGCGAGAGCTCCATGCCTCCGGCAGGCCGGCCGCAGTCTCCGCCAGGTCGATCGCACTCATGGCACACCCCTCCTCACGGGCCTGGTCGGTCATACCGAACGAGCCCGCACCTAAGGACCAATGGATGCCTTGAAAGCTATCCGCGCAGCGGAAACAAGTGGTCGACCGTTGTGCAAAGCCTGTCTCCGGGGCCGGACCCGAGCCAACCCCCGGCCCACGCCCGAGGCTCCTCCATCACCCGGCCGACGAGCCGAGGCGAGCCACTAGGCAGGTCCCTCCGTCAGGGTGGCCGGGTTCAGGGTGGCGGGGGTGGCGTGGCCGGAGAGGGCCAGGGTGAGGTCGAGTTCGGCCAGCACGCTGCGGATGACATGCTCGACGCCCGCCTGCCCGTCCAGGCCGAGCCCGTACGCGTAGGGGCGGCCGAGCAGTACCGCGCGGGCGCCCATGGCCAGGACCTTGGCGATGTCGTCGCCGGTACGGATGCCGCTGTCGAACAGCACGTCCAGCCGGTCGCCGACCGCGTCCACGACCCCCGGCAGCGCGTCCGCCGCCGCGATCGAACCGGCGACCTGACGGCCCCCGTGGTTGGAGACCACCACCCCGTCCATCCCGGCCTCCGCGGCCTCGCGGGCGTCGTCCGGGTGCAGGATGCCCTTCAGGACGATCGGGCCGTCCCAGTGCTCCCGGAGGAACGCCAGGTCCGGCCAGGTGTGCCCGGCGTCCCCGAACAGGCCGAGGAAGTGCAGGACGGCCGCGTTCGGGTCCTCCTCCACCGGCTTGGCCAGTCCGGCACGGAAGGCGGGGTCGGTGAAGTAGTTGGCGGTGCCCACCCCCTGCAGGAACGGCAGATACGCCCGGTCCAGGTCGCGCGGGCGCCAGGACAGCAACGGGGTGTCCAGCGTGACGACCAGTACCGAGAACCCGGCCGCCTTCGCCCGGCCCAGGAAGCTCCGGGTCACCTCACGGTCGCTGCCCCAGTACAGCTGGAACCACCGCTCGGCGTCCCCCATCGCCTCCGCGACGGTCTCCATCGGTGTGCTCGACGCCGACGACAGGGTGTACGGCACGCCCTGCGCGGCGGCGGCCCGTGCGGCCCCGGACTCCGCGTCCGGGTGCATGATCGACAGCACGCCGACGGGCGCGAGGGCGAGCGGCGCGGGCAGCGTACGACCCAGCACCCGCACGGACAGGTCCCGTTCCGACACGTCCCGCAGCATGCGCGGCACGATCCGACGACGCTCCAGCGCGGCCCGGTTGGCCCGCTCGGTGCTCCCGTCGCCGGCGCTTCCCGCGACATACCCGACCGGGCCCGGCCCGAGCCGGTGCTCCGCCAGCTCCGCCAGCCGGGTCAGATCGGTGGGCAGCCGGGGCACCGTCCCGTTCATGCCGTTCAGATAGATCTCGTACTGGAAATCGGCCCACCGAGCGCCCACGCCGCCGCTCCCTCTCTCTACGGTGTCATGCTCAGCTCAGTGTGCCTCAGAGAGTGCACCGGAGCCTGGTCGGGCCACCGTTCGGGCTCAAGGGGGCAATGGTCAGGACGAGTTGTCCCGCAGCCAGGCCAGTCGTTCCGCCGCGGTGCGGGTCAGGGGGTGGTGGGGGCCGAAGATCCTGGCGTAGTCGGCCCGGCAGCGGGTGAGGAGGGTGGCGGCCTCCTGGTGGTCGCCGTTGTCGATCAGGACGTTGGCCAGGTTGTCGCGGGCGTGGAGGGTGTCGGGATGGGCCTCGCCCCTCCGGCGGGACACCAGGGCCAGGACCTCGCGCAGGACGTGCGCCGACTCCGCGTAGCGCCCGCGGGCGTGGAGCACGGCTGCGAGGTTGTTGCGGGTGGAGAGGGTGTCGTCGTGGTCCGGGCCCTTGGCGCGCTGCTGGGCGGTGAGTACGGAGCGCATCACCGCCTCGGCCTCGTCGAGACGGTCCAGTCGGCACAGTGCGGCGCCCAGGTTGGCCCGCGCGGCCAGCCCGATGCCGTCGTCCTGGAGGCCGAGCAGCTCCAACCGCGCGACCATCAGGCGCAGTTCGCGCTCCGCCTCGGCCCAGTGGCCCGCCTTGACCAGCGCCGCCGCATGGCTGCCGGTGGCGGAGAGGACCGCCGGGTCGTCCGGGCCGAGCAGCCGCTTCCGGCGCTCCAGCACATCCCGGCGCAGCGCGGCCGCCTCCGCCTCCCGGCGCAGGTCCTCCAGCACCGAGGCCAGTGAGGCCGCGCTGTCCAGGGTGTGCGGGTGGTCGGGGCCGAGGAGTTCGGCCCGGCTGGTCCACACGCTGCGCCACACCTCCTCGGACTTGCCCAGCTCGCCCGTGACGTGCATCAGACCGGCCAGGTCGGCGGCGGTCGTCAGGGTGTCCTCGTGGACGTAGCCGATGGTGAGGGACTGGATGCGCACCAGGTCCCACAGCCGCTCGCGCGCCTCCTCCTGGCGGCCCTCCATATGGGTCAGCACGCGGGCGTAGTCGCGGAACGCCAGGAGCGTCTCCGGGTGTTCGGGGCCGAGCCGCTGATGGGCCGCGTTGGCCCGCATGCCGTAGAACTCGTGCGGGGGCAGGCCGACGCGTGAGATCTCCTGCTCGCTGCCGTCGTCCCCGAGCAGTGTGAAGACCAGGTCGGCGGCCGGGGGCAGTTCCGGTTCCGGCGGGGGCGTCGGCCGGGCGTCCCGCCCCGCGTCGTCCCCGCGCTTCCCGCGTCGTCCAAGGGCCATCTCCCGACCCCTCCTCTCTCGTCCGGCTCCGGGGTCTCACGCCCCGGAGTGCACATGGGCGGCCCACAGGCTGGGGCTGCTGGGGAAGGCCGTCCGGCACTCCCGGACGGCGTGGTGCAGCGCGAGGGCCGCCCGTTCGGCGTCCAACTCCACCGATTCGGCGCGGGGTTCGCCACGCAGCCCCCGGTACAGGCTCCGGGTCACCCGTACCGCCACAGCGTCGTGCACCGGCCAGAGGGTGCCGATCGCGTGCGGGTACCCGGCGATCTGGAAGGCCGAGGTGATGTGGATCGCCTCGTCCGCCAGCCGCTCCGAGCCCCGCGCGGTCTCGCAGGCCGACAGCACGGCCAGCCGGGCGTCCGGCAGTTCGAGGCGCGAGATATGACGTACCGTCAGCGGATGCTGTTGGTGGTCCTGCACCAGCAGTCGCGCCCGAGACGGGTCGTCCGGCTCGCTCACCCCGTGACAGGCGAAGTGCACGTACGGATGCGCGGGCAGCGCCGCCAGCACCCCGGCGAACGTGGCACGCGCGCCCGCGACCACCTCGGTCGGCAGCAGCGCGCTCAGCTCCCGCACCTCCCGGCGCACCCCGCCGAGCCTGCGGGCACCGGGGGCGTCCGGCACGACCACCGCGAGCAGGCGCCCGGTCGGCGGACGGCCCGCCGCGCGGGCACGGGCGTAGGCGAGGGCGCGGACGGTCGGTGTGTAGGAGGAGACCGCGAGGTCCAGCACCGTACGCGTGGGGTCGCCGTGGTGACCGGCCGCGTGCAGCGGCAGCGCGGCGAGCGGCCCGCCCGGCGACCACCACAGCCTCGGCCAGGCGCCGTCCGGAGGCGGAGCGGACAGCCCCAGCGCGTCCAGGACCGGCCCGGTGACGTGGTCCCACGTCCAGCCGAGCACCTCCGCGACCGTCTCCTGGGCGGCCCGCTCCCCGTCCGGGTCGGCCGCCCCGGCGAGCGCGGCGATCAGGCGCCCCACCTGCCTCTCCACGGCCGGAGGTCCCGCGTCCGGCAGCGGGACCAGGAGCACCCGGTCCGGCAGCAGCACCAGCGCGTCACTGCGGTACGGACTCGCGTACACCACGACCACCGGCCCCGGCCCGGCACACGCCTGGACCTCGGCGGTGGTCGGACCGGCCAGGAAGCCGCCGAAGCCCGGCAGCGCGCGGATCTCGGCGACCAGCCGCTCCCACCGCGCCGCGAGCGCGTGCCGTTCGTCGGCGTTCACCCCTTGGCCGGTCTCGTCCTCCGCCGAGTCCAGCGCCTCGATGAGGTCGCGCAGCCCCGTGAAACGGTCGGCGGCCTCCGGATACGCGGCCCGCAGCCGCTCCAGTTCGGCACGCGCCGCGATGGTCTGCCCGAGCAGCACCCCCCGCCCCTGCTCCAGCAGCAGCACCGCGTGGTCCAGGCGGCCCAGGTGCACCGCGCACGCGGCGGCGTCGGCGGCCAGCCCCTGCACACTGGTCAGCCCGTGTTCCTGGTCGCTGCGGTTCAGCCGTCTGGTGATGCTGAACGGCAGCAGGGAGAGGGCGAGTTCGAACCCTTCGAGCGCCTGCTCCCAGCGGCCCGCGTCCCCCGCGGCGATGCCCCAGGAGTACGCGGCCCGGACCCGCTGCGCCGCGGGCAGCGTCGCGATCCGGGCGACCTGCCGGTAGGCGTCCTCCGCCGCGAGCAGCACGGCCGGGTCCTCGGTCACCTCGTGCAGGGTGCGCAGCGCGGACGCGTACGACTGGAGGCGGTTGGCGATGTGCGGCGCGCCGGGGGCCGACGCCCACACCGCCCGGCCCAGCGTGGTCACCGCCTGGTTCAGCAGCGCCGGGTCCTCGGCCGCGCGGGCGCCGGTGAGCTGGGCCAGACCCAGGTTGTGCAGATGGTCGGCGTGCTCCGGAGTGCCGTACGCCGTCCGCTCCACGGCCTCGGTAAGGATCGCGACCGACTCGGCCAGATCGGCCGGGGCGCCGCCGGACTCGTACCGCTTGAACAGGGCGTTGCCGAGGTGGTTCAGCCGCATGGCCCGCTTCGTGCCGCCCGGTGGGGTCCGGGCGAGCACCTCGCGGGCCGCGTCCACGGCCTCGCTCGCGGCGTCCGGGTCACCCGTCCGGTCGGACCAGGTCTGGAGGATCACCCCGAGGTTGGCGAGCGGGGTGTCGGAGTCCCGCGCCGTACGGGGCGTGTTCAGCGCCAGCCGGGCCAGCCGGGCGGCCTCGCGCAGCGTCTCCAGGTCGCTCGTCTGGTGGTAGCGCTCGCGCAGGGCCAGGGCGAGGTTCGCCACCCGGTCGAAGTGGCCCTCCTCCTGGGGCGAGGGTTCCGCGATGGCGGCGCGCAGGACGCGTACCGACTCGTCCAGCAGGGCCGCGTCGCCGGTGCGTTCCCCGAGCCGGTGCAGGGCGTTGCCGAGGCTGTTCAGCCGGTGGGGGAGCGGCCGACTTCCCTGAGGCGTCTCCCGCACGGCCTCGGTCAGCAGGGCCACGGCTTCCCGAAGTGGCTCGGTGTCCTCGGTGTGCTCGGCCGCCAGCCGCAGCGCCACCCCCAGCCCGGTGAGGGTCCGCACCCGCAGGGGGTGCCCCTGGGGGGTCTCGGCGTGGGCCGCGCGGTGTGCGGCGACCATGGCCTCGACGTCGGCCGTCTGGGAGGTCAGTTCGGCCTTCGTCTGCCAGGCCGTGGCCAGGTTGAACAACGCCTGCGGACGGCGCGGCGAGTCGGGCGGGGTGCCGGAGAGGGCCGCGCCCAGCAGCTCCACGGCCTCCCGCGCCTGGTCCGGGTTCCGGTACAGCTCGGCGGCGTGGCGGAGGGTCGCCGCCAGGTTGTTCCGTACGGTGGGCAGCTCCGGCGAGTCCTCGGGCAGCAGGGCCAGGGCCACCCGGCGCAGCCGCTCCGCCTCCACCAGGTCGGCGCCGTCGCCCGTCGCCTCGCCGCGCTTCTCCAGCAGGCCGCCGAGCGTGTCGAGGATGAACGGCCGGTTGTCCCAGCCGCGCACGGGCAGTTCGGCGGCGCGCCGTAACGCGGTGATCCCTGTCGCCAAGTCGGCCGGATCACGGTCGAGTTCGTAGCGTTCGGCCAGCATGTGGCCCAGCAGGCGGAGGTCCTGCTCGTCGGGTGCCGTGCCCTCGGCGAGCAGACGGCCCAGGGTGATCGACTCGTCCAGGTCGCGCCGGTCGCGGAGCGCCGACCAGCGCATCACGAGGGTGCTGCGCAGCCCCGCCCGTAACGCGGTGCGTCCGCGGTCGTCCGTCGGTGTCGTGCGCAGGGCGTCCCGGCAGACGCCGACCGCGCGGTCCAGCGAATGGCGTTCACCCGTGCGGTCGAACTCATCGACCAGAGCGGCGACTTGGCGAAGCGCGTCGTTGACGGCTCCGTGCGCGTCCGCCATGACGGCCCCCGTATGTCTCGCCGCGGGCTCTGACCCGTGGCTTGCCCCACGGGAGTCCCTGAGCCCGATTTTACCCAACTGGTCCACCGGAGGCTCTCGTTATGCTGAGTCGTCTGTCGGCCGACACGGGGAGGTCCGGGGATGAGTGACGTCGACGGCGACGACGGCCACGACGGGCCTGGCCACGAGCGGCTCGCGGCGCTGTGTCACCGGCTCGGCGCCTCCCGGGTGCCCGAACTCGGGCCGGACGGGCACCGGTTGATCGACCACATCACCGCCGAGGTGCGAGGTGGCCGCTCACCCGAGGAACTGGAGGAGTCCTTCGACGAGTTGGAGGACCTGCTGTTGGCCGCCGGGTTCACCGCGGGCCTCGGCTCGTACCGGACGGACACACCGCCCGTCTACCGGAGGTTCTCCGGCGCCGGGCACCCCCTGCTGCGGGTACTGGCCTGTCCGGGCGGGGGCTGTGCCCGCGTCGAGGCGCCCGCGCCGGAGGGCGGCCCGGCCGCGCGGTGCGGGATCTTCGGACGGCCGCTGCGGGAGACCGGGCTGCGCCCGTGACCGCGTTCCTCAACGCGCTCGGCGGCAAGCTGGCCGAACGCTGGCTGGCCCTGCTGGCCATCCCCGGCCTGGTGTACCTCGTCGCCCTGGCCGTCGCGGTTACCCTCGGCCAGCGGCACTGGCAGGACACCGGGCGGCTGCGGGAGCGCCTGGACACCCTCGCCGCCGCGCCGGGAGCGCACAGCGTGGGCGTGCTCGCGGTGGTGGCGGTCGGTGTGCTGGCCGGGGCCGCGCTGACCGGCACCGGTGTGCAGGCGGTGGGCGCGCTGGTCGAGCGGGTCTGGCTGACGGGGCCGCGCGGCCCGGTGACCCGGTGGCTGACGGCACGGCGGCTGCGCCGGTGGCGGGCGGCCGACGACGCCTACCGTACGGCGCTGGTCGCGGCCGGGCGGGCCCGGCTGGGCGGCGCGGCCGACGCCGACGCTCTCGCGGACGAGGCGGAGGCGCGGTACGTCCGCCGCAACGAGGTCGGTCTCGTCGCACCCCGCCACCCCTGCTGGACCGGCGACCGGGTCACCACCCCCGACCGGCGCGTCTGGCGGGCCTACCGCCTGGACCTGACCGTCGCCTGGCCCCACCTCTGGCTGCTCGCCCCCGACAGCACACGGGCCGAACTGGGCTCCGCCCGCGCCGCGTTGAGTGCCGCCGCCCGGCTCACCGCCTGGGGCCTGGCCTACCTCCTGCTTGCCGCCTGGTGGTGGCCCGCCGCGCTGGTCGGCGTGGTCACGGCGGCCACCGGAGCCGTACGCGGCCGCACGGCGGCGGCGTCCTTCGCGGAACTCGCGGAGGCACTGGTCGACCTGCACGGCAAGGACCTGGCCCAGGCGCTCGGCCTGGAGTGCGCGGGCCGACTCACCCCGGCGACGGGGGAGGAGGTGACCCGGCTGCTGGGCAAGCCGGACTGACCGGCCCAGCCCTCAGCGGAAGGCGGCCGCATGGCGTACCGCCCACTCGCCGTAGGACCGGGGCGCCCGGCCCAGCAGCTTCTCCACGTCGGGGCTCACTCGCCGCAGACCGGCCGACGGCGACCCGAGGATGTCGAGCGTGCTGTCCACGGCCTGCTCGGGCATGAACCGCGTCATCACCGCCTTCGCCTCCTCCCGCGTCTGCTCCACGAACCGCACCGGCTCCCCCAGCGCCTCCCCGATCGCGGCGGTCTGCTCGCGCGGCGACACCGGGGCCGGTCCGGTCAGCTCGTACCCGCGCCCGGCATGGGTGGCGTCCCGCAGCGCCAGCGCGGCCACCTCCGCGAGGTCGGCCGGGTCGACGGTCGGCAGCCCGACATCCCCGAACGGCGCCGTCACCGTCCGCTCCGCGCGCACCGCGTCCGCCCACCGCAGGGTGTTGGTGTGGAAGCCGCCCGCCCGCAGCACGGTCCAGCCGAGCCCCGAGGCGCGGACCGCGTCCTCCGGGCCGGACGGATGGTCGCCCGTGCCGACCCCCTGTGAGGACAGCAGGACGATCCGCTCGACACCCCCGGACCGGACCACGTCCAGCAGGTCGCCCAACGCGCCCTCGGTGGCCGCGAAGTCGCCCGAGGTCAGCAGGAACAGCGCCTTTGCCCCGTCGAGCGCGGGGGCGAGACTCTTCGGGTCGGCCAGGTCGGCCCGGTGCTGCCGCGCCTCCTCCGGGAGCCGGTCGGAGCCGTGCCGGGACACCGCCGTCACCCGCTCGCCCGCCGCCAGCAGCGCCCGCACCAGGGGCTGTCCGACGTTCCCCGTCGCTCCGGTCACCACGATCATGTTGTTTCTCCGTCCCGAGTCCGACTTGCCTCGTGCACGGCGAAATTACTGTCGCGAGGACAGTAGGTACCTAGAGGAAAGCGACAGGGTTGTGGCGGAGGTCACACGGTGGTCAGGGTGGGCGCCTCCGTGATCGGCGGCACCGGAGCCTCCTTGGTCGGCACCCACCGCGCGCCCTGTGGTCCGTACGCGGCCCGAGGCTCCGGGAACAGCCACAGCAGGGCCAGGTACAGCACCGCCGCCACGGCCAGCGACAGCGGCAGGCTGATGTCGACGCCGTTCGCCAGGTCGCCCAGCGGGCCGACGAACTGGCCGGGAATGTCGGTGAAGAGGACGCCCAGCAGCGCCGACACCCACCAGGCGGTCATCCCGCGCCAGTTCCAGCCGTGGGTGAACCAGTAACGGCCGCCCCGCTGGCGTCGGTTGAAGACCTGGAGTGCGTCCGGGTCGTACCAGCCGCGACGGGTGAAGAAGCCCAGGATCATCACCACCATCCACGGGGTGGTGCAGGTGATGATCATCGTGGCGAAGGTGGAGATCGACTGCACCAGGTCCAGCGCGAACCGGCCGACGAAGATGAACGCGATCGACACCACGCCGACCAGCAGCGTCGCCCGCACCCGCGACAGCCGGGGGAACACCGAGGAGAAGTCGAGCCCGGTGCCGTACAGCGCGGTCGTGCCCGTGGACATGCCGCCGATCAGGGCCAGCAGACACACCGGCAGGAAGAACCAGCTCGGCGAGATCGCCAGCAGCCCGCCCACGAAGTCGGGCGCGGCCGGGTCGACGTACTTCGGCGCCTTGGTGGCGATGATGCTCGCCGTCGCCAGCCCGAACACGAACGGCAGCAGCGTGGCGAGCTGGGAGAGGAACGCGGCGCCGACCACCCGCCGACGCGGGGCGTCCGCCGGGATGTACCGCGACCAGTCGCCCAGGAACGCCCCGAACGACACCGGGTTGGACAGCACGATCAGGGCCGCGCCGATGAACGACGGCCAGAACATGGCCTGCGTGGCCGCGTCCGCCGAGGCGGTGAACGTGCCCGCGTACGACGGGTCGAAGTCACCGCCGAACGCGACCGCGCCCAGCAGGAAGAGCACCGTCGCCGAGGTCACCGCGATCTTGTTGACGAACAGCATGAACCGGAACCCGTACACGCACACCGCGAGCACCAGCCCGGCGAACAGCGCGTACGCGACCACGTACGACAGCGTGCCGCGCCCGAGGCCGAACAGCCGGTGCGCGCCGCCGACCAGGGCGTCGCCGGAACTCCACACCGAGATGGAGAAGAACGCCACCGCCGTCAGCAGGGAGAGGAAGGAGCCCACCACGCGGCCGTGCACGCCCAGATGGGCCGAGGAGGACACCGCGTTGTTGGTGCCGTTCGCCGGGCCGAACACCGCCATCGGACACAGGATCAGGGCGCCCGCGAGCACCCCGAGGACGGTCGCCGCGAGGCCCTGCCAGAAGGAGAGCCCGAACAGGATCGGGAACGCCCCCAGCACACAGGTGGAGAAGGTGTTGGCGCCGCCGAAGGCGACCCGGAACAGATCGAACGGGGTCGCGGTGCGTTCCGCGTCCGGAATCCGCTCCACACCGTAGGGCTCGACCTCGGTGAGCGAGGGCGCCGGGGCGGGGGAGTCGGTGGGCTGTGAGGTCAACTGGGGCTCCAGGTACGGGGTCTGCCGACCGTACGGCCGGATCGGAGCGTGCGGCCAGGGGATGTTTCATCCATCCTCAACCGCCCCGATGGAGGGTTCGCCCACCCGTCCCGCCCGGCGCCACCCGTACGAACGCGAGGAATCGTGAAGGTGTCACGGGCGGATCGTGAAAGCGGCCCCGACATGCGTGACCGGAATGTTTCAGGCCGATTGCTCAGGCGGTGAGTTCCGGCCATCGGGCCGATGCGGGTATGCGGAATCCCCGGCGTTACGGGGCCGACGTGTTCGAATTCCGTGACTTCGCGCCACTGATTCAATACGCAATGTTACTGAAAGTCATGGGTGGGATGTGTGTTCCGGCTGCGGACTCGGCAGAGTGGCGCACGCCGCAGCGGCGCCCCACAGGGTTCCGGGCGGCACACCCTCAACTGATCGAGCGGAAGGATGCACACCATGCGGAACACCGCGCGCTGGGCCGGGGCCCTCGGCCTCACCGCCGCCGCCGTCTGCGGAGCCCTGACCGGGCCCGCCGCAGCCGCGCCCGCCTCCCTGTACGCGCCCTCGGCACTGGTCCTCACCACCGGACACGGCGACGGCGCGACCACGGTCACCCCGGAACGCGCCGTCACCCTGAGCTGCGCGCCCACGGCCACCGGAACCCACCCCGCGGCGGTCGCCGCCTGCGCCGAACTGCGCGGGGTCAGAGGCGACTTCACCGCCCTCAAGGCCCGCCCCGACGTGCACTGCACCCGCCAGTACGACCCGGTGGTCGTCACCGTGCAGGGGGTCTGGCAGGGCCAACGGGTCGCCTACGAGCGCACGTTCGGCAACGCTTGCGCGAAGGACGCGCTCGACAGCAGCGTCTTCGCGTTCTAGACCGGGATCGCACGGGCTCCGTGCACAGGGCCGGTTTCGCGAGTGGGGAGTGCGGCCCCTACGGCGGAGCGACCGGCGATCCCGTACCGGGAGGGCGAGGCGGAGTGGGGCCGCCGCCTTCCGGACCCACAGCCGCTTCCCGGCAGGTCCGTGGGGGGCCTCGCCGGGAAGCGGCACATCCAGCTGCGTCTGCCCCTACGCCAGCTGGCGGCGCACCAGTTCGTGCAGCCGGCCGCCGGTGTCGGCGAGCAGTTCGGCGGGGGTGCCCTGCTGGATCACCTTGCCCTCCTCCATCACCACCACCCGGTCCGCGTCCATCACGGTGGACAGCCGGTGCGCGATCACGATCCGGGTCGCGTTCAGCTTGCGGGTCGACTCGATGACCGTGCGCTGGGTCTCGTTGTCCAGGGCGCTGGTCGCCTCGTCGAAGAAGAGGATGCGCGGCCTGCGGATCAACGCCTGGGCGATCATCAGCCGCTGGCGCTGCCCGCCGGAGACCGCGCCGCTCCCGGCGACGATGGTATGCAGTCCCATCGGCATCCGCTGCACGTCCTCCGCGAGGCCCGCCAGCTCGATCGCCGCCATGACCTCCTCCGGCGAGTACGGCTCGGTGCCGCAGACCACGTCCATGATGGAACCGTTGAACGGCTGCGCGTGCTGGAGCACCACCCCGCACTGCCGCCGCACCGCCGACTGGTCCAGCGCGCCGAGATCCTGGCCGTCGTACAGCACACTGCCGGAGACCGGCTTGTCGAAGCCGATCAGCAGACGCAGCAGGGTCGACTTGCCGCAGCCGCTCGGGCCGACCACCGCGACGAACTCGCCCGGCCGCACCGCGAAGGACACGTCGTCCAGGACCAGCGGGCCGTCGTCGGAGTACCGGAAGGAGAGCCGCCGGGCCTCCAGCGCGCCGGTCAGCGGACCCGGCCGGGTGCTTCCCGCCCGCACCTCCGGGGTGGCGTCCAGCACCGGGCGGATCTCCTCGAACAGCGGCAGCGCCGCCACGCCCGACACGAAGGCGCCGGTGAGCTGGGTGACCGAGGTCAGCACCATCGTCACCGCCGTGCTGAAGGTGAGGAACGACGCCGCCGACATCGAGCCCTTCGCCGGGCCCGCCAGCAGCATGAACATCACCAGCGTGCACACCGGCAGATACACCGCGCCCAGCACCGAGCTGAGGTTCTTGATCCGGCCGACCTTCTGCTGGAGCTCCCGGCTGCGCGCGAACTCACCGGCCCACGCGGCGTACGCGTAGTTCTCCGCCGACGCCACCCGCAGCTTGGGCAGCCCGCGCAGGGTCTGGAAAGCCTGGTTGTTCAGCTTGTTGCCGAGCGTCACCAGACGCCGCTGCCAGCGCACCTGCCACAGCCCGAGCCCCGTGAAGACGCCGCCGATCACCACGAGCATCGCGATCGCGGCCAGCGCCATCGGCACGCTGTAGTACAGCAGCAGACCGACGTTCATCGCGCCGATCGTCACCGACTGCGCCACCACCGGGCCGACGCCCGCCAGCAGCCGCCGGATCGAGCTGATGCCCATCGCGGCACTCGCCAGCTCACCGGTGGACCGCCCGCTGAAGAACCGGGTCGGCAGCCGCAACAGCCGGTCCCAGACCGCCGGTTGCAGCGCTCCCTCGATCCGGCCCTCAAGGCGCAGGATCGTCAGGTTCTCCAGCAGCGTGAACGCCGCCGACACCACCCCGCTCAGCATCACCGCCAGACACACCTGCGCGATCAGGTTCTCCCGCGCCTGCGGCACGTACTCGCCGAGCACCTTGCCCGTGGCGATGGGCACCAGCGCGCCGATCACCACCGTCACCAGCCCCGCCAGCAGCAGGTTCAGCAGATCGTTCCGGGTCCCGCCCAGGCTGAACCGGAGCAGGCCCAGCGGGCCGAGCCGCTTCTCGGGCAGCGGCCGGTAGAACATCACCGCACGCGGCTCGAACTCCTCCGCGTTCGCCTTCTCCACCGGCGTCTCCCGGCCGTTCGCGGGCTGCACCGCGACATAGCCGCCGCGCCGCCACAGCAGCGCCACCGGCGCCCCGGACAGCGCCCGATGACCGACCAGCGGGCCCACATTCTCCCGCCACCAGTTGCCCTCCAGACGCACCGCCCGCACCCGCACCCGCGAGGCCAGCGCCACCCGCTCCACCGGGTCGAGGCGCTCGCTCTCGCCGATCCCGCGCGCCGGGTCGGCCAGCGTGATCCCGGCCGCCCGGGCGACCAGCTTGCAGGCCGCGTACCCGGCGTCCGCGTCGGCGGCCGTCGTCCGCTGCGCCGAGCGCTTGCCGATGGAGGCGAGCAGCGTCTGGTCGGCGTGGGCGCGCACCGCCTCACCGGCCTTGATACCGGCCGCCGCCCGCGTCTCGTGGGTGCGCTCCAGCTGCTCGATCCACCGGTCCAGCGCGGTCAGCAGCCGGTACTGCTGGTCGACCAGGCTCTGCCACAGCGCCGGGTCCATCAGCAGATCGGCGGCCGCCTCCGCGCCGTACATCGAGCCGTACTGGGCGCTGCCCGGCGGCACCTGCATCCAGAACACGTCGTCGTCCGACGGCGCCACCGACCGGTCCTCGGCCAGCGGCGCCTGGAACAGCACCGACAGGCCGCGGCCCACGCCCAGCGCGAGGGCGTACTCCAGCGGGCTGGAGGAGGGCGGCACGTACTGCGGGTTGCCGTACTCGTCGTACGACCAGGTCTCGGTGTGCGCGCCCTGGTACAGCTCGCGCAGGTTCACCCGGTGCACCACACAGTCCCGCACCGGGCGGGCCACCAGGGTGTGCTGGGGTCCCGCGACCGGGCCGAGCAGCAGCGCGCCCGCCTCCACCCGGCCCAGGTGGTGCCAGTGGCCCTGCTCGGCGGCGTCCACCGCGAACAGGTCGAGGGCGCCCGCCGCCACCAGCCAGAGCACCTGCGGACCTTCGAGATCCAGCCGGTTCAGCCCGGCGCAGTCGACCCGCGTACCGAGCGAGCCGAGGGCACCCAGCACCAGATCACCATCGTGCGTGGACGTCATCTCACCGCTCCCTGACCAGCGCCGCGTACGCGCCACCGCGCGCCACCAGCTCCTCGTGCCTGCCCCGCTCCACGACCGTGCCGTGCTGGAGCACCACGATCTCGTCGCTGTCCCGGACCGTGCTCAGCCGGTGGGCGATCACCACACAGGCGCAGCCGCGCCTGCGCAGGTTGTCCATCACGGTCAGCTCGGTCTCCGCGTCCAGCGCGCTGGTCACCTCGTCCAGCACCAGGACGCTCGGCCTGCGCACCAGCGCCCGCGCGATCTCCAGCCGCTGCCGCTGGCCGCCGGAGAAGTTCCGGCCGTCCTGCTCGACCTTGCTGTGCACCCCGCCCGGCCTGCGCGCCACCACGTCGTACAGCGCCGCGTCCCGCAGCGCCTCCTCCACGGCCTCGTCCGGGATCGAGGGGTCCCACAGCGCCACGTTGTCGCGGACCGAGCCCTCGAAGAGGAACACGTCCTGGTCCACGAAGGACACCGAGGCGGCGAGCGCGCCGCGCGGAATGTCCTCCAGGCGGCGGTCGTCGATCCGGATCACGCCCTCCCAGGGCGAGTACAGCCCCGAGATCAGCCGGGACACCGTCGACTTGCCGCTGCCCGAACCGCCCACCAGCGCCACCTGCTGCCCCGGACCCACCGTGAGGTCGAAGTCGGTCAGCAGCGGCTTGTCCAGCGGGCTGTAGCCGAAGGTGACGCCCTCCAGCTCGACGTGCCCGCGCAGCCTGCGGGTGTCGTCGGCGCCGCCGGGGCGCGCGTACAGCGGGTCGGCCTGGAAGTTCTCCACGTCCTTCAGCCGGGCCACGTCGGCCGCGAAGTCCTGGATGCGGCCCGCCACGCCGTTGAGTCGGGTGAGCGGCGCGGTGAAGCGGGCCACCAGCGCCTGGAACGCCACCAGCAGACCGACCGAGATGTGCCCCTCGACCGCCCTGAGGCCACCGATCCACAGGATCAGCGCGCTGTTGAAGGTGGCCAGCGTCGGCGCGACCACCCCCAGCCAGGCGCTCGGCACCCCGAGCTTCTGCTGCTCCTCCAGCGTCGCCGCGTGCTGCCCGGCCCACTTCCGGAAGTAGCCGTCCTCCCCGCCGGTCGCCTTCATCGTCTCGATGAGCTGGAGCCCGGTGTACGAGGTGTTGGTCAGCCGCGCGGTGTCGGCCCGCAGCTTGGCGGTGCGGGTCGCGCGCAGCCGGATCACCAGCCGCATCGCCACGATGTTCAGCAGTGCCACGCCGATACCGACGAAGGTCAGCTGCGGGTCGTAGGTGTAGAGCAGCACCGCGTACAGCACGACCACGATCGCGTCCACGCCCGCCGCCGCGAGATCGCGGGCCAGGGTCTCGGCGACCTGGTCGTTGGACTGGAGCCGCTGGACGAGGTCGGCGGGGGAGCGCTGGGAGAAGAAGGTGACCGGCAGCCGCAGCAGATGCCGCAGGAAGCGCGCGCTGGACAGGGTGGAGGAGATGATCCGGCCGTGCAGCAGATTGGCCTGCTGGAGCCAGGTCAGCACCAGGGTCAGCGCCACACAGGTCGCCATCGACGCGAACAGCACGCCGAGCAGGGAGGTCTGGCCGCCGATCAGGAACATGTCGATATAGGTACGGCTGAGCGCGGGCACCGCCGCGCCCACCGCGACCAGCAGCAGGCTCGCCAGCACCGCCGCGGGCAGCGTGCCCGCCGTGCCGCGCAGCCGGGCGGGCATCGCGCCGAGCACTCCGGGTTTGCGGCCGCCCTTGCTGAAGCCGTCGCCCGGCTCCAGCACCAGCACCACACCGGTGAAGCTGCCGTCGAACTCCTCCATGGGCACGAACCGGCGGCCCTTGGCGGGGTCGTTGATGTACACCCCGCGCCGGCCGAAGCGGCGGCCCATGCCGTCGTAGACGACGTAGTGGTTGAACTCCCAGAACAGGATGGCCGGGGCGCGCACCTCGGCGAGCGCCGCCAGGTCCATCTGCATGCCCTTGGCGGTCAGCCCGTAACTCCGGGCCGCTTTCAGCAGGTTGCTCGCACGCGAGCCGTCGCGGGAGACACCGCAGGCGATGCGCAGCTCCTCCAGCGGGACATGGCGGCCGTAGTGGCCGAGCACCATGGCGAGGGAGGCGGCGCCGCACTCGACGGCCTCCATCTGCAGCACGGTGGGCGTACGCACCGTGCCGCCACGGGGTTTGGGTACCGGGCGGCGGGCCGGTGCGGCCCGTCTGCGGCCGCGGTTCTCCTGCGCGGTGTCGGTCGGGGCGGTCACGGGAGCAGCCAATCGATCGGGCGCTGGTCGGTCAGATGCACCGAACCGGACGCCAGGGTCATGGAGTCGAGCCCGAACGGCGGCCCACCCGCCGTCGACCAGCGGTAACCGCTCTTCGCGGACGCCGACCTGTCGAGCGCGACGAGGACGGCGACCGGACGTCCCTTACGCGTGAACTGCTGTCCGAGCTGGTTGTCGCCGAGGAACGCGCCGACCGACTGCGCGGACTGCGCCGTACGGTCCACCGACTTCACCCGGCCGCGCAGCACGCCGTAGCGTTCGGCCGGTACGGAGGACAGGGTCAGGTCCACGGTGGCGTGCGCGGGGATGGCGGCGGCGTTCTCCGCGGGGACGTACACCGTCGCGTACAGGGGGTCCGAGTCGTGCGCGACCTTCTCCACGGCGGCCACGTCGGCGCCGGTCTGCACGATCTGGCCGATGGTCGCGGCCAGCGTGGTGATCCGGCCCGCGGCGACCGTCCGGATCACGGAATCACCCTGCGCGGTACGGACCTTGAGCACGGGGGCGTTCGCGGGCAGCCGTTGCCCCTGCCTGGCGAGCACACCGGTGACCTGACCGGCGACGGGGCTCTGGAGGACGTAACTGCCCTGCCCGTGGTTGAGGATGGCCGGGGCGCTCACGGTGGAGGCGACCGTACCGGTCACCGCCCACACCGAGGCGGCCGCCATCACGACGACGGTGATGCCCAGCACGAGCCACCCCTGCGGGCGTGCCAGCCGCACCGGGAGGTCGAGATCCTCCGGTGACTGGAGCTTGGCGAGGGCCTGTTGGCGGAACTGCACGGAACTTCCCTCACCCGAGGAGAGACGATGTCACGGAAAAAGTTTCGGGACGCCCGAGAGTCCCGGACCCGCGAGGGGGTCCGGGACTCTCGGTGACACCGAGGTGCGGTCAGAGACCGGCGACCAGGCCGGTGACCGGGGCCGTGTTGAGGCCGGTGACACCCTCGACGGTGCCGACGGCGGTGTCCACCAGGCCGGAAACCGGGGCGATGCCGTTGACGGCGCCGGTCACGGTGGAGAGGGCGTTCACGGACAGACCGCCGGAAACGTTGTCCAGCTCGGCGTCCGAGATCTCGACGGTCTCGACACGGGGGGTGGAGTTCATGGGGGAACTTCCCTTCGTATAGGTCTTCACAAGGGGGGAGCGGCCCCCTCTGGGGACAGATGACGGCCGCGACCGCTAGGAGTTCCAGACCTTCCGGCCGCCGTCTCCGGCTGCCGTGGGGCGGTTCCTGCGATGCGATGGATCAAAGCACGCACGCCGCGCCGGATTCCACTTGCGCAGGGCTCTCACCAGCGAGTTCGGCCCACGGTGCGGTGCATTCGTGCAGGGGCGCGCACGACGTGGACGGTTCTCCTTCACATTCCCCCCGCCGTCATCGCGCCGTCTCCACTACCGCGGGTAACGCGAATCCGGCACACCTCTCCAAAGGCGTGTCCGGGACACCCGTACCGGTGCGCAAACCTCGCGGTCCGTGACCTGCCTGGGTGCGGGATGTGCAGATTCCCTGAAGCGGGGATTCCGCTCCGCGTGTTGGACGGAGGGCCACCGCTCCGTGACGTGTGGTGATCGAGATGCCGGTGTGTCAGGTCGGGCCTGGTCGTGGCTGATTCCCCACGCACACAACGAAGTTGGCAATCGGGATTGAACGCGCCGGGCCGGACGCCCGTACCTGTAGCCAGCCGGCACCCCCCATCGAACTGCCCGACAGCGGCAGACCCCCGTACCCAGGAGGTCGAGAAGTTGAGTCACAAGCGCATGCCCAAGAGGAAGGCCGCGATAGCGGTGGGCGGTGTCGCGGCCCTCGGAGCGGCGGCCCTGCTGCTGCCCAACGCCATGGCCTCCCAGGACAACTCCCAGGACCAGGGGGCGGCCGCGGCGGGCACCGCGAGGACCCTCAAGACCACCGACGCGACCACGCTCGCCACCCGCTTGAAGCAGTCCCTCGGCGGCCAGTTCGCCGGTGCCTACTACGACAGCGCCAAGCGGCAGCTCGTCGTCAACGCCGTCGGTGACGGGGCCGCCGTCGCACGTGCGAAGAGTTCGGGCGCCGTCGTACGGCAGGTGGAGAACAGCACCGCCGACCTCCGCTCCGCCGCGCAGACCCTGCGGACCAAGGCGTCCATCCCCGGTACCGCCTGGGCCGTCGACCCGCGCACCAACAAGGTGATCGTCAGCGCCGACTCCACGGTGACCGGCGCCAAGTGGGACCGGCTGGAGTCCACCGTCGACGGTCTCGGCTCCGGCACGGCCACGCTGAAGAAGACCGGCGGCACCTTCAAGACCTTCGTCTCCGGCGGCGACGCGATCTTCTCCCAGGTGCAGGGCGGCAACGTCCGCTGCTCCCTCGGCTTCAACGTCACCGCCTCCGACGGCAGCCCCGCCTTCCTGACGGCCGGTCACTGCGGGGTCGCGGCGAAGCAGTGGTCCGACTCCGAGACCGGCCAGCCGATCGCCACCGTCGACCAGGCCACCTTCCCCGGCGAGGGCGACTTCTCCCTCGTCAAGTACGACGACCCGGCGACCCAGGCGCCCAGCGAGGTCAACGCGGGCAACGGGCAGACCGTGGCGATCACCCAGGCCGCCGAGGCCACCGTCGGCTCCACCGTGTTCCGCATGGGCTCCACCACCGGACTGCACGACGGACAGGTCACCGGCCTCGACGCCACCGTCAACTTCCAGAGCGAGACCGACCCGAACGGCGTCGACACCGTCACCGGGCTCATCCAGACCGACGTGTGTGCCGAGCCCGGCGACAGCGGCGGCTCCCTGTTCACCCAGGAGGGCGCGGCGATCGGCCTGACCTCCGGCGGCAGCGGCGACTGCACCAGCGGCGGCGAGACCTTCTTCCAGCCGGTCACCGCCGCCCTCGCGGCCACCGGCGCCACCCTCGGCGACGCGGGCGCGGGCGCGGGTGCCGGTGCGGGTGCCGGTGACGACCAGGCGGGCGCCGGTGACGAAGCCGGTGCGGGCGACCAGGCCGGTGCGGGCGCCGACGACCAGGCCGGTGCCGGTGCGGGCGCCGAAGACCAGGCCGGTGCGGGCGCGGGTGCCGGTGCCGACGACCAGGCGGGCGCGGGTGCCGCCGAGGAGAAGGGCACCAAGCGGCACCACCGGGGCGGTCAGCGCGGCGGGACCTCGTCCCTCACCGGCTCCAACTGACCCACCGCGGCTCCGCTGAGCCGCACTCGAGCCCCCCGCCCGGCCGTACGAGGGTGTCGGGCGGGGACGGTCCGGCCCTCCGGCGGGAGGGCCGGACCCTCTGTGTGCCGGGGCTCATCTCCCGTCCCGCGCCCGGAGCAGCAGCACCGCCACGTCGTCCACCCGCTCCCGGTCCGCCGTGCCGTGCCGGACCAGCGCGTCCGCCACGTCCTCCAGCGGTCCGTCGCCCGCCTCGGAGAACAGCGCGCCCAGATCGATCAGCGCGTCCTCGATGTCCACGCCGGGCGACTCCACGAGTCCGTCCGTATAGAGGGCGAGCACCGAGCCCGGCGCCAGGGTCACGTCCGTCGTCGGGTACGCCGCCGTCGAGTCGATGCCGAGCAGCGGGCCCCCGGCCAGGTCCAGCACCCGTACCCGGCCGTCCGGACGCCTGAGCAGCGGCGGCGGATGCCCGGCCCGCGCCATCACGGCCCGGCCGTGCGCGGGGTCGAGGCGGAGATAGAGGCAGCTGGCGAAGAGTTCGGTGCCGAGGTCGATCAGCAGCCGGTTGATGCTGCCCATCACCTCGCCCGGCGCCTGCCCCACCGCGCTGTACGCGCGGAGACCGGTGCGGATCTGGCCCATCAGCGCGGCCGCCGTCACGTTGTGCCCCTGGACGTCGCCGATCACGGCGGACGCCTGCGGCCGGGTCGGCACCAGGTCGTAGAAGTCGCCCCCGATCTCCATGCCACGGGTCGCCGGGAGGTAGCGCGCGGCGGCCTCGATGCCGGGCGGCGGCGACAGCGAGTGCGGCAGCAGCGCCTCCTGGAGCCCGTGTGCCAGCCGGTGCTTGGCGTCGTACAGCAGCGTCCGCTCCAGCGCCTGGGCGATCAGCCCGCCGAGGCTCGTCAGGACCGCCCGCTCCTCGGCGGGGAAGGAGTGCGGCTCCGCGTACGCCAGCACGCACGTCCCCACCGGGCGCCCGGACGCGACCAGCGGGAGGTACGCCCAGGCCGCGTAGCCGTCACGGGTCTCGCGCCGCACGGGATACAGCCGCTCCAGATGCTCCACCGACTCGAAGAACGCGGGCACCCCACTGCTCAACGCCCGCGTACCCGGCGTCCGTTCGGTCAGCGGCATGCCGTCGAACCAGCGCACCACCCGCTCGTCCGGGAACCCCCGGTGTCCGAGCACCCGCATCCGGCCCTCCTCGGCGGCGAGCAGCACCAGGGCGTGACTGCCGACCGCGGGAGCCACCTCGTCCGCGACCAGCTGGACCAGATCGTCCACCGCCACCGCCTCGGTCAGCGCCCCCGTCAGGCTCAGCAGCCGGGAGATCGTCACCAGCCGGTGCGGCCGCGTTCCGGCGGGCACATCCGTGGGCTCCGTCAGCACCCGGACCCGGGTGATGCGCACACTCAGCCCGGTGCTGCCCGGATAGAGCCGGAAGGACAGCCAGTGGTCGGGCGGCCGCAGCGCCACGAACGAGGTCGGGCGGCGGCTGATCAGCGCGGCCCGGTAACGGTCCTCGTACAGCGGGTCGTCGAGCCACGGCACCGACACCCAGGGCAGCGTGCCGAGCAGTTCGGCGGCGGGACGGCCGAGGAGTTCGGCGGCGGCCGCGTTGACATGGCCGATCCGGCCGTACAGGTCCAGCGACACGAGCCCGTACGGCAGCCGGGCCACCATCCGCGCCGCCTCCACCGGACCCAGCGTGTCCGCGACGGCCGCGTCCGGCGCCGCCACCAGATCGCGCTCGGGGCCCAGCGTCCGGTTCTCGGCCGTGGCCCGCTCCAGCAGCCGGGTCAGCCGCTCGCACCCCGCCGCCAGCAGCGTCCGCTCCCGCTCGGACAGCTCCGGGCCGTGCCCGGCCGGCCAGGTCACGAACACCGAGCCGTGCACGGTGTCCTCGGTCGCCAGCGGCAGCGCCGCCAGCGCGAAGGGGTACGGCAGCACCACCGCGACGCGCGGGAAACGGCGCGCCATCTCCTCCCCGCCCGCCACCCACACCGGCCGCCGCTGCCGCACGGCCTCCGCGACCGGGATCGGCGCGCTCACCCCGACCCGCTCCCACGGCGCCGCGAACGCCCGCGGCAGTCCCGCCATCACCGCCATCTCCAGCACCGGCACATCCGGCCGCAGCAGGTAGACCGCGCCGGAGTGCGCGCCCACGTCCTCCATCATCGCGGTCAGGGTGACCGAGAGCAGGGGGCGTCCGGCCCCCGAGGGCTCCCGCGCGGGGTCCGGCGTGTCGGACACGCCGACCACCTCCTCGTACGGCCCCTCGCGCCCTTGCCTGCGGACGAGTCCCGGATCCGGGGAATCGTCCGAGTACCCGGTCCGGACACGGCTCAAGCGGGCGCGGAAAGGGCGAGTACGTAGCCCTTCAGGGCTTTTACGGCGATCGCGAGGTAGGGAAAAACCGCGCGTGGTCGGTGCACAGGGGCTGCGCCGCGCGCCCGCACGCGCTGTAATGGCCGATGTGGCGAGTGAGGGTGCTGCGGTGCGCAGGACGGGAGCCGGGCGTGCCGAGCACGTCCTCGCCACACTCATGGCCGCGCCCGCCGCCCCGGACCTGCCGCGCCGCCTCCTGGAACAGGCGCTCGTCCTCGCCGGGGCCGCGTTCGCCGGGGTGTACGTCCCCGGTGACGACCCCTCCGTGCTGCGGCTCGCCGAGTCCGCCGGTCTGCCCCGCACGCTCTTCGGGCTGCGCGACGGCTACCCCGCCGACAGCGGCGCGCCGGTCGCCGAGGCGAGCCGCACCGGCCGCCCCCGCTGGCTCGGCCCGGGCGAGCTGGCCGACCGCGCCGAGTCCCGCCGCACCCCGTCGCCGGACTTCTCCCTGGCCGTGCTGCCGCTCGCCGGGCCCGGCAGCGGGTGCCTGCTCGCGGTCGCGGAACGGCCCGAAGGCTTCGACCCCGGCGAACGGGCCGCGCTGGAACTGATCTCCCGCGCCATCGCCGTCCCCGACTCCGGCCCGGCCGACTCCCGCGAGCCCGCCGCCGACGCCTTCAGCCTCGCCATGGACACCGGCCGGGTCGAGGTCGGCGACGAGATCCTGCGGCTGTTCGGCATCACGCGCGACGACTTCGACGGCAAGGTGGAGACGCTGCTCGGGCTCACCGTGCCCGAGGACCTGCCCGCGCTGATGTCCGTGGTCGAACCCGACCACATGTCGCTCGACGAACGCGAATTGGAGTTCCGCGTCCGCCAGCCCTCCGGCGTACCCCGCTGGCTCCGGCTGCGCGGCCGCCCGCTGCCCGGCGGCGAGGGCCGCCCCGCCCGGCTCGTCGGCACCGTCGCCGACGCCACCAAGCTGCGCTCCGACGTCACCGACGTCGCCCGCGTCCAGCGCCTCGCCGCCGACCTCGCCACCGCGGGCACCGTCAAGGACGTCGGCCAGGCCGTCGTCGACGCCCTGCGCAAACCCCTGCGCGCCGACCGCATCGCCCTGGCCGAACTGGAGAACGACCGGCTCGTCGTCACCGTCCTCGACCCGCCCGAACCCGAGGCGTGGCCCGAACTCTGGCGGGCCGAGTGGCGCGGCGAGTGGCCCGACGCGCCGGTGCGCGCGATGCCCGCCCTCGCCGCCGCGCTGCGCGACGGCCGCGCCCACGTCTGGCCCGCGGGCTCCGACCTGGAGCCCGGCCTCGCCGGAGTCGGCCCCGGCGGGCTCGCCGTGCTGCCGCTGCCCGCGGGCGGCCGGATGGCCGGGGCCTGCCTGATCGGCTGGGACCGCCCGCACGAGTTCGCCCCCGACGAACGCGCCCTGCTCACCGCCTGCGCCGCCCTCGCCGGACAGGCCCTGCGCCGCGCCCACGCCTTCGACGCCGAGCACGAACTCGTCGGCATGCTCCAGCGCACCCTGCTGCCCCGCCGACTGCCCCGCCTCCCCGGCGCCAAGGCGGTGGCCCGCTACCTGCCCGCCACCGAGGGACTGGAGGTCGGCGGCGACTGGTACGACGTGATCCCGCTCGCCGACAACCACGTGGCCTTCGTCATCGGCGACGTCCAGGGCCACAACGCGGGCGCCGCCACCCTCATGGGCCAGATGCGCACCGCCCTGCGCGCCTACGCCGCCGAGGGCCACCCGCCCGACGTGGTCGCCGCCCACGCCAACCGGCTGCTGCTGGACATGGAGAGCGACCTCTTCGCCACCTGCGTGTACGTGGACATCGACATGGAGCAGGGCACCGCGCTGTGCGTACGCGCCGGGCACCCGCAGCCGGTGCTGCGCCACCCGGACGGCAGCACCGAGATCGTGCAGGCCGAGGGCGGGCCGCCGCTCGGAGTGCTCACCCGTGCGGAGTATCCGATGACCCCGCTGAAGCTGAAGCCCGGCACGGTCCTCGCGCTCACCACCGACGGCCTGGTCGAATCCACCGGCACCGACCTCGACACCGGCATGGACCGGCTCGCCCGCGACCTCGCCGCCGCCGACCCCGCCCACCTCGGACAGACCGCCGACGCCCTGCTCGCGGGCGCTCACCGGGGCGACGACGTGGCGCTGCTGCTGGTGCGTTACGACGGCATGGCCGTACGTCCGCGGCGCGAGAGCTGGAGCGTGTGGCGGGTCCCGGAGGCGGTCCGGCACGCCCGCCGCTTCGTCCGCCGCACCCTGCGGGTCTGGGACCTGCCGAAGGACACCGCCGACACCGCCCTGCTGATCGTGTCCGAGCTGGTCACCAACGCCCTCGTGCACACCGAGGGGCAGGTACGGCTCGACCTGAGCCTGGTCGGCGACCGGCTGCGCATCGCGGTGACCGACTCCTCGCCGCGCGGCCCCCTCAAACCGACCAGTGTCGGCTGGGAGGCCACCGGCGGCCGGGGCATCCTGCTGGTCGAGGCGGTCTCCAGCGCCTGGGGCACCGTCCCGGTCAGCGGCGGCAAACAGGTCTGGGCGGAGCTGATGACGGACGAGGCGTGAGGGACGGGTGGGGGATGAGCGAGCTTGACGAGGCGGGCGACGGCACGGCGAGACGGACCCCGGCGGACGGCGCGGACGGCGGCCCCGAGTGGCGCGTTCGCCCCGCGTGCCTAGGGTCGGTTGGTGTGGCACACACCTTCGAAGAACTGGTCCAGAAGCAGCGCGCGGCCGCCGCGGCCCACGCCACCGTGGACGAACTGCGGGACACCTACGGGCCCCCGGCCGAGCGGGCGATGACCGGCGCGCAGTCCGGGACGTACGAGACCGCCCTGCGCGCCTGGCGTGACCTGGCCCGCGATGTGCAGACCGCGCTGAGCGACTACGCCCGGGAGACCGGGCGGGCCCGCGCCGACGTCGAGGCCGAGGTGGAACGGGCGGCGGCAGCCGGGGACTGACCGGACGACGATGGCGGAACGGCCCGGCACCCGTGTGGGTGCCGGGCCGCCCTGGCGCGCTCAGGCGTGGGTCTTGGCCAGCAGGTCCAGAATCTCCGCCGTCGTACCGCTCTCCCCGAGGCGGGGGAAGATCCGCTCGACGCTGTTGGTGTGCGCGTCGGCGTCGGCGTCGGACATGGCGTCCGTGGCCAGGGTGACGTGGTATCCGGCCGCGTACGCGTCACGGGCCGTGGACTCCACACCGATGCTGGTGGCGATGCCGGTCAGCACGATCTGGGTGACGCCCCGGCGGCGCAGCTGCACCTCCAGGTCGGTGCCGAACAGGGCGCTCCAGTTGTGCTTGGTGACCTGGATGTCACCGGGGTGGCCGGTCAGCTCGTCCACGATGACGTCCCAGCCCTCCGGGAAGGACAGGCCGCGCGCCTGGCGCTCGGTACGGCCGGGCACGGCGTCCGCGCCGTCGGCCGCGAAGGAGACCCGGACCAGCACCACCGGCAGGTCACGGGCGCGGAAGGCGTCGGCCAGCTCGGCACTGCGGGCCACCACGTCGGCGGCGGAGTGCGGCTGGACGGGCATCGCGGTGATCCCGGCCTGGAGGTCGATCACGACGAGGGCGGTACGGGGGTCGAGCGTGGTGACGGACATGCGGGGGCCTCTCGAAAAGGGTGGGGGATGAGGGGAGGGGGCCGGTCTCAGGGGCGGGACAGCCGTTCCAGCAGCTCCAGCGCGGTCAGGACCGTCTCCCGCTCCTCCTCGGTGAACCGGTCCTGGAAGGCGCGGGCCAGCCACTCCTCGCGGAGCTGCCGGTTGCCCTCCACGCGGGCCCGGCCCGCCTCGGTGAGGGTGACGAGCTGACGGCGGCCGTCGTCCGGGTCGGGGGCGCGGCGGATCAGCCCATGGCCGTCCAGCGCGGCGAGCGTCGTCGCCATGGACTGCGGCCGGACGCCCTCCGCCGCCGCGAGGGCGCTCGCCGTCGCCGCGCCGTGCTTGCCGACCAGGGAGAGCGCGGACTCCTGCGGCGGCGTGAGATCGGCGTCCCGCGCCACCTCACGGATGCGGCGCCGCAGCCTGCTGAACACCACGCGGAGATCGCGTGCCGCGCGGGCGGCCGAGCCGGAGATGTGGACCATGTCCGCCACCGTAGGGAGCGTCAGCCCAGCCTGTCCAGTTGAGACTGTTCAGTTTTACCTGTCCATTGGGCTTCCCTACGCTGGGACCGTGCGCCTCCTCCTGATGTCCGACACCCACCTCCCCAAGCGGGCCAAGCGGCTCCCGGACCGCTTGCTCGCCGAACTCCCGCACGCCGACGTGGTGTTCCACGCCGGGGACTGGGTGGACACCGCCACCCTCGACGTGCTGGAGTCCCGGAGCCGCCGCCTCATCGGCGTGTACGGCAACAACGACGGCCCCGACCTGCGCGCCCGCCTCACGGAGGTGGCGTACGCCGAGCTGGGTGGCCTGCGCTTCGGCGTGGTGCACGAGACCGGCCAGGCCACCGGCCGCGAGGCCCGCTGCGCCGCCCGCTTCCCCGACCTCGACGTCCTGGTCTTCGGGCACAGCCACATCCCCTGGGACACCACCGCCCCCGGCGGCCTCCGCCTGCTCAACCCCGGCTCACCGACCGACCGCCGACGCCAGCCGCACTGCACGTACATGACCATGACCGTGGCGGACGGCGCCCTGACCGACGTCACCACGCACGCACTCCCGTAGCCCGTCGCTCCGGCGCGCGGGATCGGGGCGGGGCTGGTCTGCTGGAGCGAGGGCCCTCGCGGGCTGTGGTGACGTTCTCCGGAGAGGCGTATGAGTACCTATCGAGTGGCGCAGGTGACGGAACCCGGCGGCGGCTTCGAACTGGTCGAGCGGGAGGTACGGCAGCCGGGCCCCGGCCATGTGCGGATCGCCGTGGAGGCGTGCGGGATCTGCCACAGCGACGCCATGTTCGTCGAGGGCGGGCTGCCCGGCATCACCTTCCCCGAGGTCCCCGGACACGAGATCGCCGGCCGGATCGCGGAACTCGGCGAGGGCACCGCGGAGCGGGACTGGAAAGTCGGCGACCGGGTCGCGGTCGGCTGGTTCGGCGGCAGCTGCGGCTGGTGCAAGCCCTGCCGCGAGGGCGACTTCATCACCTGCGTCCGCCTCCAGGTGCCCGGCTGGGCCTACGACGGCGGCTTCGCCGAGCAGGTGATCGTCCCCGTCGACGCGCTCGCCCGTATCCCCGAGGGCCTCGACGCGGCCGACGCCGGCCCCATGGCCTGCGCGGGCGTCACCACGTTCAACGCGCTGCGGCACACCGACGCCCGGCCCGGCGGCGACCTGGTCGCCGTCCTCGGGATCGGCGGCCTCGGCCACCTCGGCGTGCAGTACGCGGCCGCGATGGGCTTCGAGACCGTCGCCATCGCGCGCGGCGCCGAGAAGGCCGACTTCGCGCGGGAACTGGGCGCGAACCACTACATCGACAGCACGGCGGGCACCCCGGTCGCCGAGGCGCTCCAAGCGCTCGGCGGCGCCAAGGTGGTGCTGGCCACCGCCGGGAACTCGGACGCCATGTCGGCCACCGTGGACGGCCTCGCCCCGCGCGGCCAGCTCGTCGTCATCGGCGCCACCATGGAGCCGCTCGACATCAGCCCGGTCCAGCTCCTGATGGCCGGCCGCGAGGTCAAGGGCCACCCCTCCGGCACCTCCCAGGACGTGCAGGACACCATGGAGTTCAGCGCGCTGCACGGCATCCGCCCGATGAGCGAGTCCGTGCCGCTGGACGACGCCGACTCCGCCTTCCAGAAGATGCTCGCGGGCAAGGCCCGCTTCCGGATGGTCCTCACCACCTGATCCGGTCGGCGCCGGGCCGGGAAGGTCCAGGTCGGCCGAGAGCCGACCTGGACCCGTGCGAGCTACGCGCCTACTCGTCCCATGCCTGGATGATGATCTGGTCGGAGATCCGGCCGTCGCGCAGCGTGACCATCGACTCGGCGTAGACCTTGTTGCCGTCGGGGTACTGGCACGACTCGGTGAACGCCGCGTGGTCGCCGTCGATGACGCACTGGTCGAGCCGGTGGATCATCTCGCGGCTGTAGATGTCGGCGAGCATCTCCTCGATCTCGCCCCGGCCGCGCAGCACCTTGGGATGGCTCGGCTGGTCGGCGTGGTCGATGACGCGGATCTGCGCGTCGTCCTCGTACAGCGCGAGCAGACCCTCTCCGGAGTCCGCCTCGATGGCCTCGCGCAACGCCTCGGTGGTGAAGGCGGAGTCCTGCTTGCTGCCCATGGTGACCTCCTTGGTACGCCCGCGGCCCGGCGGGCGGCGGGCCGCAGGGGCCCACATCCGAGACTCCTCCGCCCCGGCGGACACGGCAAACGCAAGAGACCGGGTCCGCCTGTCGGGTGAGCGACGGCCACCGCCCGTGTCCGGCGACGGGGTACGGGCGTTGCTCAAGGCATGATCTCAACACGACGCATCGTCGCCGCCGTCGGTCTGGCCGTCGGTGTCACGGGCCTTGCCGTACCCATGGCGAACGCGGCCGACGCGACCGCACCGGCGGGCGGGCAGCTCAACCCGATGACCGTGCTGGACGACGCCGCCGTCAGCGAACTCCCGCCCCAGGCCCAGAGCCAGGTCCCGCGCGTCGGCGAGCAGTTGCGCGGCCTGAACCAGGTGAGCGAGCTGAACCGGCTGAACGAACTGCACCAGGTCACCGACCTCGCCGCCCCCGTCACCGGGCTGCTCCCCGGCCTGTAGGCGCCCCGTCTGAACAGCCGTATCCAGGAGGGCCGTCCGTGACCGGGCGGCCCTCTGTCATGCCGGGAAACCCGCTGGTCCCAGCCCTGTCGAGCCTTCCCGGCGGCTGCCCCCGGTGGCGTAGGGTCGAGCGGACAGGGACACCGACGAAAAGGGGCCAGACCATGGCGCAGGAAGTACGCGGCGTTGTCGCACCGGGGAAGGACGAGCCGGTACGGATCGAGACCATCGTGATTCCCGATCCGGGCCCCGGCGAGGTCGTCGTCGACATCCAGGCGTGCGGTGTCTGCCACACCGATCTGCACTACAAGCAGGGCGGCATCTCCGACGACTACCCCTTCCTGCTAGGCCATGAGGCCGCCGGTGTCGTGGAGTCGGTGGGGGACGGCGTCACCGAGGTGGCGCCCGGTGATTTCGTGATCCTCAACTGGCGTGCGGTGTGCGGCAATTGCCGGGCCTGTCTGCGTGGCCGCCCCTGGTACTGCTTCAACACCCACAACGCGAAGCAGAAGATGACCCTCGCCTCCACCGGGCAGGAACTCACCCCCGCGCTCGGTATCGGCGCCTTCGCCGAGAAGACGCTCGTCGCGGCGGGGCAGTGCACCAAGGTCGACCCCGAGGTCTCCCCGGCCGTCGCCGGACTGCTCGGCTGCGGTGTGATGGCGGGCATCGGCGCGGCCATCAACACCGGCGCCGTCGGCCGCGGTGACTCCGTCGCTGTCATCGGCTGCGGCGGTGTCGGGGACGCGGCCATCGCCGGTGCCGCGCTGGCCGGGGCCGCGAAGATCATCGCCGTGGACATCGACGACCGCAAGCTTGAGACCGCGCGCACGCTGGGCGCCACCGACACGGTCAACTCCAAGGAGACCGACCCGGTCGAGGCGATCCGCGAACTCACCGGAGGCTTCGGCGCCGACGTGGTGATCGACGCCGTCGGCCGCCCGGAGACCTACCAGCAGGCGTTCTACGCCCGCGACCTGGCCGGCACCGTCGTCCTCGTCGGTGTGCCCACGCCAGAGATGAAGCTCGAACTGCCCCTGCTGGACGTCTTCGGCCGCGGCGGCTCCCTCAAGTCCTCCTGGTACGGCGACTGCCTGCCCTCGCGGGACTTCCCGATGCTGATCGACCTGCACCTCCAGGGGCGCCTGCCGTTGGACGCGTTCGTCACCGAGACCATCCAACTGGACCAGGTGGAGCAGGCGTTCGAGCGGATGCACCACGGTGACGTGCTGCGCTCGGTGGTGGAGTTCTGATGACCGCCCGCATCGAACGACTCGTCACCTCCGGCCAGTTCACCCTCGACGGGGGCAGCTGGGACGTCGACAACAACGTGTGGATCGTCGGCGACGACCACGAGGCCGTCGTCATCGACCCGGCCCACGACGCCGACGCCATCCTCGCGGCCGTCGGCGACCGCAGGCTCACCGCGATCGTGTGCACCCACGCGCACAACGACCACGTCAACGCGGCCCCCGCGCTCGCCGAACGCACCGGCGCCCCCATCTGGCTGCACCCGGACGACCTGCCGCTGTGGCAGCTCACCCACCCCGACCGCGAGCCCGACGAGCACCTGGTCGACGGCCAGGTCCTGGAGGCCGCCGGAGCCGACCTGACCGTGCTGCACACCCCCGGTCACGCCCCCGGCGCCGTCTGCCTCTACGACCCCGGTCTCGGCGCGGTGTTCAGCGGCGACACCCTCTTCCAGGGCGGCCCCGGCGCCACCGGGCGCTCGTACTCGCACTTCCCGACGATCATCGACTCGATCCGCGACCGGCTGCTCACCCTCCCCCCGGAGACCAAGGTGCTCACCGGCCACGGCGACCCGACGACGATCGGCGAGGAGTCGGGCCACCTCCAGGAATGGATCGAGCGCGGCCACTGAGCCGTACGACCCGACAGGGGATCACCGCGGCCGAACAGCCTCTGTCGCGGTGGTTCCCGCTGCCCTACCGTCGGCCCATGACCGATCTCACCCACCGCTTCCCGGGCCACGGCGCCCTCGTCACGGGCGCGGGCCGGGGCATCGGCGCGGCAGTCGCCCGGCGCCTCGCCGAGGAGGGCGCCCGGGTCCTGGTGACCGACCAGGACGCACCCGAGGCGGAACGCGTCGCCGCCGAGCTGTGCCGACAGGGGCTCACCGCGGCGGCGTCGACGTGCGACGTGGCCGACCGGACCTCGGTGGAGGCGGCCGTCGCCCACGCGGTCGAGACCTTCGGCTCGCTGGACGTGCTGGTGAACTGCGCCGCCCACTGCTCCCCGGAAGGCCCGGCGTTCGAGGACGACCCGGACGAGTCCTGGGCCCGTGATCTGGACATCACCCTCGGTGGTGTCCGGCGCTGCAGCCAGGCCGCGCTGCCCCACCTCGCCGCCTCCGGCCGCGGCGCCATCGTCAGCATCGGCTCGGTCAACGGCCTGATGGACTTCGGCAACCACGCCTACAGCGCCGCCAAGGCCGGTCTCGGCTCCCTCACCCGCACCCTCGCCGGGCACGCGGCCGCCCGCGGGGTGCGGGTGAACCTGGTCGCGCCGGGCACCGTGCGCACCTCCGCCTGGGAAGGGCGGGACGACGACCTGGACGCCGTGCGCGACTGCTACCCGCTCGGCCGGGTCGGCGAGCCCGAGGACATCGCGGCGGCCGTCGCCTTCCTCGCCTCCCGCGACGCGGCCTGGATCACCGGCACCACCCTCGTCGTCGACGGCGGCCTGACCTCGGTGCACACCGGGTTCCGGACCGCGCTGGACGGGAGCCGCACCGGGCCGGGGTAAAGTTCACCGTTTCGTCACAGCATGCCGGAAACACAACCATCCGGCCGATGAGCCGGTCTAGTAGGCCGAAGCCCCGAGAACAACACGGGGCGACCGCCCGGGGGACGTCCCCGGGACCCGCAGGGGAGAAGGGATGGGGCCGACCATGGGCGACATACGCAGACGGGGAGCCGTCGCACTCGGGGTCGGCGCGCTGGTCGCGCCGCTCACCATCGCCGCCACCGCCACTCCGGCCCAGGCCGCGAGCTGCACCACCACGGCGGGCCCGTACCAGAAGCAGGTCGAGCGGTTCCTCGGCCGCACCGCGGACGGCAAGCAGTCCTCGGGGGACTGCTCGGCCATCCGCAGCTTCCAGAACAAGCACGGCATCACCCCCAACATCGGCTACGCCGGACCGGTCACCTGGGGTGTGATGGACCTCATGAACCGGCAGAAGGCCGTGGGCAAGAACCCCAACAAGGACGGCAAGTGCCCGGTGAACAAGGGCCGCATCGCCTGCGTGAACCTCACCCTCCAGCTCAGCTGGGTCCAGGACGGCAAGAAGCTGGTCTACGGGCCGGTCCCGGTGCGCACCGGCCGCGACAAGTACGAGACCCGCACCGGCCTGAAGAAGATCTACTGGCGTGACATCGACCACGTCTCCAACCTCTACGACGTGCCGATGCCCTACAGCCAGTTCTTCGACGGCGGGCAGGCGTTCCACTCCGTCGGTCTCAGCATGTGGAACCCGCCGGGCTCCCACGGCTGCGTGAACATGACCACCAAGGACGCGAAGAAGTACTGGTCACTGCTGAAGAACGGCGACGACGTCTTCGTCTACGGCCGCAAGCCCGGCACCTGAGCGGGACCCGCGCGCGGACGGGCGGGGCGAGCGGTGGAGCCGAACTCGCCCTTCCGCGCGGCTTCTTGACGTGATGAGTAACACGGTCCGAAATGCCCGAATAGCGCGTACTTATTCACGCTGCCTTCACGGGGACCGGCATATGCTTCACACCATGTCCACCACCACTGCTGAAGCCTCCTGCGGGCGTTCGGCCGCGGAGGTCAACGAGGAGATCCGGGCCCTGTGGCGCCGGTCGGGCGGCATCCTGACCAGCGAGCAGCGCGCGGAGTACCAGCGCCTCGTGATGGAGTGGGCCGCCGCGGCCCCCACACCGCGCCGCTCGGTCTGACCGGACCCCGCAGCCATCGTCGTACCGCCGAGAGGGCACCCGTGACCGGGTGCCCTCCTTCGTCGCGCCCGCCGGGGCCGGGGTCAGCCCCAGGTCGCGGAGTAGTACCGCTGGTACGCCTTGCGGTCCTGCTCGGCGCGGATGTACCGGGTGGCGATCAGCGCGATGACGCTGCCCGCGATCACCAGCAGTCCGGGGCCGACGTTCCGGGGGTCGGTGAGCCGGGCCAGCAGGGTCTCTCCCTCGACACCGGTCACCGGCGCCGAGAAACCGGGCTGGGCCGCGCTCGGCGTCATCCCGCTCTGGCCGGCCTCCGTCGCGGGGGTGGGGGAGGCGCTCCGGGCGGCGCCCGGGGGCGGGGTGGCGGTGATGAGCCTGACGTTCAGCGCGGCGAGCGCCTTCGTCACCGGCTGGAAGAACGTCGTACCGCCCGTGGTGCAGTCGCCGTTGCCGCCCGAGGTGATGCCGAGCGCGATGCCCTCGGAGAACATCGGGCCGCCGCTGTCGCCGGGTTCGGCGCACACATTGGTCTGGATCAGCCCGGTGACCGTGCCCTCGGGGTAGTTCACGGTGGCGTTGAGTGCGGTCACCTGGCCGTCGCGCAGCCCGCTGGTGCTGCCGCTGCGGAACACCCGCTGGCCCACGGCCGCGTCGGCCGACCCGGTGATCCGCACCCCCTTGCCGCCGCCCACCGCGACCACGTCGGCACCCTGCCCGGCCTTGCCGGTGTCGTACTGGACGAGGGAGAAGTCACCGCCGGGGAAGCTGCTGTTGACCGTCGCGCCCAGTTGCCGGGTGCCCTGGCCGTCGGCGAACCAGATGGAGCCGGTCGGCCCGCAGTGCCCGGCCGTGAGGATGAACTCCTGTTGCCCGTTGGTCACGTTGAACCCCGCCGAGCAGCGGCCGCCGGTCGACAGGATCGGCTGGGCGCCGTTGAGGCGGGTGGTGAACCTGCCCTCGGTCCGCTCCATGGTCACGAAGTTCCCGATGCGTGAGGCGACCTGGGTCATCTTCGTCCAGTCGCCGGACGACACCGTACGGTCCCCGCTCACCACGATCCGGTTGGTGCGGTAGTCCACCGCCCACGCGGTGCCGGTCACGCGGGGCGCCGAACGCAGCGCGCCGGTGGCCGACTTCAGCTCATTCATGCTGTGCCCGACGACCTTCGCAAGCGCCCCCGCCCGCCGCACCTCGGCGGCCGCTCGCTCGTCGGTCACCGCGACGACCGGACGGCCCTCGGCGTCCACCCAGTTGCCCGCCGAGCGGGCCGTGCCGAGCTTCGCCGCGAGCGCCGCGCCCTTGTCCCCGGCCGTACCGGCCGCGCTGAACGTCGTCGCGGGCGCGGCCGGGGTCTCGCTCGCCATGGCCGCCTGCGCGACCATCCCTCCTCCCAGGAGGAGT
Organism: Streptomyces sp. NPDC090119; assembly: GCF_044747085.1. Classification (NCBI taxonomy): domain Bacteria; kingdom Bacillati; phylum Actinomycetota; class Actinomycetes; order Kitasatosporales; family Streptomycetaceae; genus Streptomyces; species Streptomyces sp. NPDC090119. The sequence goes on from NZ_JBIVDK010000001.1 coordinate 1,515,199, forward strand.
CCGCCGACCGCCGCCAGCCGTGTCACTCGCCGGACGACCCGCCGTCGTGCGTGCCTCATGCCAGACTCCCGAACCCCGAGCGCGCACCGCCCGTACCGGCGGCACGGGGCCCTCCGGTCATGAGCGCCCCCCGTCAGTACGGGTCCGGGGCCGGGAGTGTTCACCGGACGGCATGATTCCGCCCGGTCGGCGGGGTCAGTTCTTGCGGGCCACCCCGCCGAACATGGCGACCTCCTCCGGCTCGCCCTCCCCGGCACCCTCGGGACGCCAGCGCGAGCAGGACACCACGCCCGGCTCCAGCAGCTCCAGGCCGTCGAAGAAGCGGGTCACGTCCTCGGGGGTGCGCTGCGTGAGCTTCGGGGTGCCGTGCTCGTTCCAGAACTTCACCGCCTCGTCCACGTCCGGCATCGAGGGGCTGGTGACGGTGTGCGACAGCACCAGGTAGCTACCCGCGGGCAGCCGCTCCAGCAGCTGCCGGACCAGGCTGTACGGGTCCTCCTCGTCGCCGATGAAGATGACCACGCCGAGCAGCATCAGGGCCACCGGCTTGCTGAAGTCCAGTGTCTTCGCGGCGTGTTCGAAGATCGCGTCGACGTTGCGCAGATCCTCGTCCAGATAGTCGGTACGGCCCTCGGGGGTGCTGGTGAGCAGGGCGCGGGCGTGCGTGAGGACCAGCGGGTCGTTGTCGACGTAGACGACCCGCGTCTCCGGCGCCACGCTCTGCGCGACCTCGTGCGTGTTGTCGGCGGTGGGCAGGCCGGTGCCGATGTCCAGGAACTGCCGTATGCCGACCTCGCCGACCAGGTGACGCACGGCGCGGCCCAGGAAGAGACGGTCGTGGCGGGCGTACTCCCCGATGCCGGGGTGCAGTTGGCGGATCTGGTCGCCCGCCGCGCGGTCGACCTCGTAGTTGTCCTTGCCGCCGAGCCAGTAGTTCCAGATCCGGGCGGTGTGCGGCTGGCCGGTGTTGATGCGGGCGCGCAGCGACACGGCCACGTCGTTGGTGACGGCCGGGTTGTCGGTCACGGGGGTCAGCTCCTGGGGTGCCTGATGCGAGAGGTACCGGTCAAGACGCAATCTAGACGCCGGAGTTGATCCTCGCCGCAGGTCCGCGGCATTGGGGGGTGTCGGCCGGGGCCCGCAGCGGCCCGCCTCGTAGACTCGGGGCATGGACGACGCGCTTGTGTCCCGGCTCGGCTCGGGCAAGTATCTGCTGGTCACCAGCTACCGCAAGGACGGCACTCCGGTGGCCACCCCGGTCTGGGTCGTGCCCGACGGCGACGCCCTCGGCGTCTGGACGGCCGCCGACAGCTACAAGGTCAAGCGCATCCGCCGCCGCGCCGACGTCCTCGTGGGCCCCTGCGACATGCGTGGCCGCCCCACCGGCGCCCAGCTCCCCGCGAAGGCCGAGATCGCCGACCCCGCCACCACGGCCCGCTACCGCACCCTGATCGCCCGCAAGTACGGCATCGCGGGCCGCCTGACACTCCTCGGCAGCAAGCTGCGACGCGGGACCGAGGGCACGGTGGGTATTCGGGTGACGTTCCCCGCCTAGGGGAAGCCAATGACTCCGGACGGGAGAAGTGGCCCGATGGACCCCCGGATACCCCGGGTGCGGCGCAAACTGGCCGCCGTACCGTTCCAGCCGCTGCGCAGCCATTCCTTCGGCGAGGAGAGCCATCGCTTCCGCCTCGGCCCACGGCTGTCGGACCGGCGGATCGCGGCCTTCGAGGCGGAGAAGTCGGTCACTCTCCCCGACGCCTACCGACAGTTTCTGCTCCACATCGGCGGATCGGGCGCGGGGCCCTTCTACGGTCTTCTGCCCCTCCACAAGTGCGTGCTGCTCGTGATGGAGCCGAGCCCGGGGCCCGGCGAGCCACGCGGCTTCCGTCCGCCGAGCGGTGCGCAGGACGGAGACCTCTTTCTGCACTTCGTCGAGATGGGCTGCTCGGACGTCGGCCTGCTGGCTCTCACCGGCCCCCTCGCGGGCCGGGTGGTGACCGGTAACGCCGACAGTCACTGGGGCCCCGACGTGTCCTCCGCCCAGGACTTCCTCGCCTGGTACGAGCGGTGGCTCGACCACATGTCCCGGGGCCGGGACAACCGGGCCCTCGAACTCACTTCGCCGCAGCTCCGCGGTCGTCCGGACCGGTCTCTGCCGGAGCCCGGGAGCTGATTCGCCGCCGGCCCTCGGCCCGTCCCTCCCGGCGAGGGCGCGCTTCTCAGGTCCAGGCCCGGCACGTCTCGTCCAGGAGCTGGAAGACCGGCTCGCCGCGTACCGGGTCCTTGGCCGTGGAGAGGCGGACCCGGTCGCCGCTGTGGATGCCGACCGGGGGGCCCATGACGCGGCCGCGGACGACGAAGCCCTCGGCCAGTTCGACCAGGGAGACGTTGCGGGCGGCGGGGGTGTTGCGGTGGACGATCGTGGAGTGGCGGATCGTGCCGACGCCCTCGCTGCGTTCGGTGCGCAGGTCGCTGCCCTGACAGACCGGACAGAGGAGGCGGTGGTACATCGCGGTGCCGCACCAGCCGCAGCGCTGGTACTCGATGGAGTCGGCGGGGCGCTCGGTGAGGAGGCCCGCCGAGCCTGCCACCGGCTGGGCCGTTCCTGCTGAGTGGTGGTACACGCTCGTCAACTCCCTGCACTGGGCCGGAATCCGCTCATGCCCGATGCCGTGCCACCGTGCACGAGCGACAGCGTATGGCACTCAGTGTCACTCGTAAAGGCACTGCGTACCCTGAATTAGCGGCCCTCGCCCTGTGCCGCCTCGAACTGCCGGACCACCTGCCACAGGGGAGCGTCCCGGCGGGCCACCAGGACCACCACGTCGTCGGGGCGCGGCGACTCGGGCGGGAAGGGAGAGGGCGCGGGCCGGACCGGGTTGTCGGCGAACGCCGTCTGGACGCAGCCCAGCGCGTGGTCCACGGCCGCCTCCGCGTCGCCCTTGCCGTCCGAACGCAGCCAGGAGCGCAGGGCGTTGTTGTGCGCGGCGACCACCGCGGCCGCGATCACGTCCGCGCGCAGCGTGCCGTCCGTCCGGTCCGCGAACCGGCCGCGCAGATACGCGGCGAGCGCGCGCTCGTAGCGCCAGACCACCGACAGCTCGTACGCCCGCAGCCCCGGCACCCGGCGCGTCAGCCGGTAGCGCTGCACCGAGAACGCCGGGTTCTCCGCGTACATGCGCAGCACCAGCCGGGCCGCGTCGCACACCCGCCGCACCGGCTCCTCGTCGTCCTCGCCCGCCGCGAGGAACGCGGTCATGTCGGCCAGGCAGCTCTCGTGGTCGGGGAAGACCACGTCCTCCTTGGAGGGGAAGTAGCGGAAGAACGACCGCCGTCCGACCTCCGCCAGCGCCACGATGTCGTCCACCGTGGTCTGCTCGTACCCGCGCTCCAGGAAGAGCTGGAAGGCGGCCGCCACCAGGGCGTCGCGCATCGGCGGCTTCGCGGGCGGCGCCGCACTGCTGGTGCTCATGGACGGGAAAGTAGCATCCGGGGGCCATCTGTGGCACTGAGTGCAGCCGACAGGTCCTGATGAGGGAACCGAGTGCTCCGTGCGGGCCCGGCGATCATCGTCCGTCCGCTGCGACGTAACCTTTCTCCACCCTGTCGGCACCCGGCCCGTACGAGGAGATCCCGTATGCCCTCCGCCCGCCCCCGCCTGCTCTACGTCACCGACCTGGCGTACCCGGCCCGAGGGCGCCGCTACGGCGACGAGGACGTCTTCCTCACCTCCCGGCTGCGCGACCGCTTCGATCTCGCCCTGTGCCATCCGATGGACGCGGCCGCGCTGATGGAGGGCTTCGACGCCGTCGTGGTCCGCAACAGCGGCCCGGTGCTGGGCTATCACACCGAGTACGAGGCGTTCCGCGCCCGCGCGCTGGAGACCGGCACCCTGGTCTACAACCCGCTGACCGGCAAGGCCGACATGGCGGGCAAGGGGTATCTGCTCGACCTCACCGAGGCCGGGCTCCCGGTCATCCCCACCGTCGACCGCGCCGAGGACCTGCACCGGCTGCCCGTCGCCGACCGCTACGTGGTGAAGCCGACCTACGGCGCGGACTCCCTCGGCCTGCGCACCGTCCCGGCGAGCCGGGTCGCCGACGCCCCGGTCGCGGACGGCTCGGTCCTGGTCCAGCCGCACATCGACTTCGTCCACGAGGTGTCCTTCTACTTCGTGGACGACGACTTCCAGTACGCCCTCTACGCCCCCGACCCCCGCGACCGCTGGACCCTGAAGCCGTACCGGGCGACCGCAGCCGACCTGGAGTTCGCGCGCGGCTTCATCGACTGGAACGCGCTCGGCCACGGCATCCAGCGCGTCGACGCGTGCCGCACCCTCGAGGGCGACCTGCTCCTGGTCGAGCTGGAGGACCTGAACCCGTATCTCTCCCTGGACGTGCTCGGCGAGGAGGACCAGGACGCGTTCGTGGGCACCCTCACCGCGTCCCTGAGCCGTTTCGTGCTGGCGGGAGCCCTGGCTCCGGCGTGACGGGGGCCTGCTGAACGACGCCGCCCCGCGCTCCGTATCTCCCGGCGAGGGACGGAAGGAGAGCAGCGTGCCGACACCCCCCGATCCCGAACGCCCGCGCCCCGCAAGGGTCGTGGAACCCGTCCGCGTCCTGCGGGCCCGCCCCACCGACGCCCTCGCGGAGCTGATGCGCGAGCTGATGCCGGAGCCGGGGGCCGGGGTGCGGACGGAGCCACCCACCGCGCCCCCGGCCGACGCCGACACCGAGGAACTGCCACCGGTACCGCCCGACGACACACGTTCGCGCCCAGCCCAAGGCCGACACACAGGCCCCGGCGCGCCGTCCGGCTCCGCCCACCGGCGCTGGGCGATCGGCCTGGGCCTGGCCGCGGCCACCCTCGTCGGCTTCGGTGGCGCCCTCCTGCTCCCCGGCCGCGAGGAGGCCAGCGCCCGCCCCGCACCGCCACCCGCCGAGGCGACCGCCCCCGCCGCCACCGCCTCCACCGCGCCCTCGGTCACCGACCCCGACGGCCCCGGCACCCTCCGCCAGGGCGACTCCGGCCCCGAGGTCACCGACCTGCGCCGCCGCCTGCTACGTATCCCCGACGTCTTCCACGAAGGAGCCGCCACCGGCGCCTACGACCCCCAACTCACCGCCGCCGTAGCCCGGTTCCAGCTCTGGTACGGCATCCGGGGCGACGAGACCGGTGTCTACGGCGACGACACCCGCCGCGCCCTGGAGTTCCGCACCGGCACGGGGTGAGCCGGAGCGAGCCGGGTGAACCTCACTCCTCCGGCAGCCGGATGTCCACCACGCACACGTCGTCGCGGTGTTCGTCCACCAGCATCGTGCCGAGCAGGGCGTCCAGGCTGTCGCCGCCGTGCGCGCGGACCGTGTCGGCGAGGCGGGCGAAACCCGCGTGGACGTCCTCGCCGAGGCGTTCCACCAGGCCGTCGGTGTACAGCAGCAGCCGGTCGCCGGGCTCCAGGCGGGCCTCGGCCGCCTCGAAGACCGGGGTCGCGCTCGCCCCGAGCAGCATGCCGACGGGCCGGGCGAGGAAGCGGGCAGTGCCCCCGCGCACCAGCAGCGGCGGCGGATGCCCGGCCTGGGCCCAGGCGAGGACCCGGGTGGTGGGGTCGTACCGGGCGAGGACCATCGTCGCGGTGGAGCGGCCGTCCCGTGAGTGCAGCAGCAGGGTGTTGAGGCGGGTCAGCGCACCGGTGAGCGAGGAGCCCGTGCCCACCATGCCCTTGGCGGTGAACCGGAGCTGGGCCATCGTGGCGACCGCCCCGATGCCATGCCCCGCCACATCGCCGACCACGAACAGCGCGGTGCTGTCGGAGAGTTCGACGGCGCTGAACCAGTCACCGCCGACCTGGATGCCCGACTGGCCCGGCAGATAGGCGACTTCGACGCGCAGCCCGGCCAGCCGCACCGGCCCCGCGGGCAGCGGCAGCAGCGCGTGCTGCAACCGGTCGGCCAGCGCCCGCTCGGCCTGGAGCACCCCGCGCTGGAGCAGCATCGCCCGCTCGCTCTCCACCAGCGCGAGTTCGGCGCTGCGCTGGGCGGTGAGATCCTGCACGAACCCGTGCACCTCGGCGGGTGTCCCGTCCGGCTCGGTCACCGCCTCCGCGACGATCCGCAGGTGCCGCACCCCGCCCGGCGCGTCGACACGGAAGGGCACGTCGAAGGGGCGTGCGTGGTCGACGAGTTCGGTGATCGCGCCGCGCAGCGGTGCCGCGTCCTGCGGCGCCACCAGCGCGGGCAGCTCCGCCAGCGGCACCGGCCCGCGTGCCGCGTTCAGACCGAGCACGGCGTACGTCTGCGCCGACCAGGAGGTCTCCCCGGTGACCAGGTTCCAGTTGGCCCAGCCCAGATTGCCCAGCCGCTGCACGTCCCACAGCCGCTGCTCCTGCCGGTCCTCCGGGTCCAGTCGCAGCCACGTCACCAGCAGGCCGTCGCCCAGCGGTGCCGCCCGCACCGAGTACGTGGCGGTCAGCGGCACCCCGTCCACCATGTCCTGGTAGGCGAACGGCGCGCTCTCGAAGGGCACTCCGGTGGTCAGCGCCGTCAGATAGCCGTGCCACAACTGCTCGCCCGCGACGGTGGGATAGCTCTCCAGGATGTGCCGGCCGAGCATCTCGCGGCCGGTGTTGCCGAACACGTCGACCGCCTCCGGGCTCACCGCCTCGATACGGTAGTCCTCCACCGCGCCGGAGGCGGCGCGCAGCGGACGCAGCAGGATCGCGGCGCCCGGCAGCGCGTCGAGCACCGCCTGCACGGACCGCGTGGCCCCGCCCGCCTCGCCGTCCCGGTCCGCGGCGAAGGCGCGCAGCCGTCCCGCGCACAACCGGGCCGCCGCCAGCAGCAGTTGGCGTTCACGCGGCTCGAACGGCCCCTCCTGGGTGCGCAGTACGCCGAGCGCCACGCCGGAGCCGTGCCCGGCGGGCACCGGCAGCCAGGCCCGCGACAGCCACCGCTCGGGCGGGTCCCCGAGCAGGTACTGACGCCGGTCCGCCGCCAGGTCCTCCAGCCAGCGCGGCTCGCCGGTGCGCAGGCACTCCAGCGGGGCCAGCCTGCTCAGCGTCGGCATGTGGTGCCAGCGCCCGGCGAGGGCGGCGTCGATGCCCGCGTACCCGATGAGTTCGAGACCGTCCTCGGGCAGGCGCCGGTACAGCAGTACGGCGTCGGCGGCCGCGTCGGGGCCCAGGTGGCGCAGCAGATATCCGGCCAGCTCCTGCGGTGAGCCGACCCGCACCAGGTCGCGGCCCAGATCACCGAGGACGTCCGCGAGGTCGCCGGGCGCGGTGGGCGCGGGCTGCCGGGAGACGGCGGACCCCGGCTCCAGGACACCGGCCGGTGCCGTGTCCGGGGTGACCGGCTTCGGCCGCTCCAGCGCGCCCAGGGTGAGCCAGCACTCCTCGATCAGGGTGCGGCGGCCAGCCTCGGCGCGCGCGAGCAGCTCCTCGTGGGCGGCGTCCACGGACCGGCCGGTCAGGGCCATCAGCGCGCCCTTGGCCCGCTCCAGCACCGCCGAGGAGGCGGCGAGATCGCGCAGCCGCTCCAGCTCGGCACGCTGCCGGGCCACGACCTTGGCCAGCGCCGCGACATCGGCGCCGTAGCCGGGGTCCGCGGAGGGGGTGGGCTCGCTCGTCACGCGATGAGCATGGCACAACCCGGCCGCTCGCTCACTTGTCCGGCACAACCGTTCCCATCAGGGGCGGCGGGTGTCGGACGAGGGGCGCGGAAGGCCGGGTCAGCGGCCGGTGCCACGGGTGCCCAGCGCCTCGGAGACGGCGCGGACACTGCGCGCGATGTGCTGGAGCTGAAGCAGCTCGGCCGCGTACAGCTTGATGGTGTGTTCGATGACGGATTCGGGCAGTCCGAGCATCGGCAGTTCGGCGCGGGCGGTCTGGAGCGCGGTGCGTGCCACCCGGATCTCCTGCCGCACCTGGAGCCCGGCGTGCCGGGCGAGCAGCACGGGGTGCCGGATCAGCGCCGGATAGCTGGCGTAGCGGGCCGGGATCAGCTCGCGCAGCCATTTGGCCGCCGAGCGTTCCCAGTCGTAGCTGCCCGGCTGCTTGACCTGGCAGGGCCAGTCGGGGCTGATGCGCGTGGTGGTGATCGGCATGCTCATCGCTTCCGGAGTGCCTCGTCGTCCGGGAGCAGTATTTATATATGCCAACGGCTTTTCAAGACGGATGAAAACATTCATCCACGCCGGTGCGAAAAGCACCGCGCTCCCTCACTCCGGCAGGAAGAACTGCTGCTGGTCGGCGACCTGCTCGTACTTCTCCAGGCGGCCCTGGGCGCGCTCCGGGTCGGCGTCGGTCATCGCCTGGAGCAGCGCGGCGGCCAGCAGGCCCGGCGCGGCGTAGGAGTCGAAGACCAGCCGGGAGCCGGTGCCGGTGGCGAAGGTGACATCGGCCGCCTCCGCCAGCGGGCCGAGCGCGAGGTCGGTGACCAGCGCGACCTTCAGCCCCGCCTCCCGCGCCACCCGCAGCGCCGCGAGCGTCTCCTGCGCATGCCGGGGCATGGCGAACGCCAGCACCCAGGTGCCGCCCGCCTCACGGGACTGCAGCAGCGCGTCGCAGGCCACGCTGCCGCCCCGCGTCACCAGCCGGACATCGGGGTGGATACGCCGGGCCGCGTAGCCGAAGTACTCCGCCAGCGACCCCGAGATGCGCAGCCCCAGCACGGTCAGCGGGGTGGAGCGGGACAGCTCGCGGCCCACCCGGACCACCCGCCGCGGGTCGGCCAGGTCGCGGCGCAGATGCTCCAGGTTCTGGATCTCCGCGTCCACCGCCGCCTGGAGTTCGTTGGCGCGGTCCTCCTCACCGGGGCCGCCCGCCAGCGTGCCCAGCGCGATCGACTGGAGCCGCTCCCGCAGCGCCGGATACCCGCTGAAGCCGACGGCGGCCGCGAACCGGGTCACCGAGGGCTGGCTGACCCCGGCCCGGTCGGCCAGCTCGGTGATGGACAGGAACGCGGCCTCGGTGAGGTGCTCTATGAGATACCGCGCCACCCGGCGCTGTCCGGGGGAGAGCCGGGGCCCGTCGAACAGCGCCCGCAGCTGGGAGGTCGGCGCGGCCCCGGCGCCCGTGGCGGACCCGCCCGAACTGATCGCTGATGCCTGGGCGCGTGCCTGTTGCGGCGAGGGCGCCGGACCGTCGACTTTGTCTCCCACGACGAGCCAACATAGCCCACCGCCCCAGGCCACTCGGCGTGTTGGCCCTCGGGCTCAGCGCCGGTACAGCGTGATCGAGTGGCCCACCTCGTCGACCGGGCGGCTCGTGCGGATCAGTTCCGCCAGCCGCCCCCGCGCCTTGGCGACGGCCGAGTCCGACACCACCAGCAGCCCCCGCACCCGCTCCGGCGGCACCGTACGGGGATCACCGGCGCGGATGCCGTAGTACGACGGCACACCGCTGCCCTTGTACACCAGCCAGACCCGCTCGCCCGGATACCGCTCCCGCAGCCGGTCCGCGAGCGCGCCGAGGTCCTGCCCCCAGTCCACGTTGGAGTCGTGCAGCAGCAGATGGGTCCGCGCCGGACCGCCGAACGCCTCGTTGGCGTACGGGAGGTAGTACGGGAACGCCCGCAGCGAACTCACCGCCACCCACAGCATCAGCACCCCGGCCAGCACCTTGGCCCACCGGTGCCGCCAGAGCGTGACGCAGCCCCCGGCCAGCGCCAGGAACACCGGCACGAACAGCGCGTACCGGGTGCCGAAGTCCCGCGCGCCCGTCATCGCCACCGCCAGCAGCAGCGCGGGCGGCAGCAGCAGATACGGGGCCGCCGGACGCAGCCGGGGCACCGCCAGCACGGTCACGGCACCGGCCGCGCCGAGCGCGAGCAGCCCGAGCGGCGTCTTCACCAGCAGCGCGACGGGCAGGTAGTACCAGAGGGCGCCCGTGTACACCCGGCCGAAGAGGAAGCCCTCCCACGGGTAGTACTCGAACGCGAACTGCGTCCGCAGCCCGGCCCCGTACGCGGGCGGCAGCGGCAGCAGACCGCTCACCAGCGCGCGCTTGCCCGCCAGCGGCGGGAGCGGTTCGGCGGGCGCGAAGCCCAGCCGGGGGTTGACCACCAAATACGTCGCCCACACGACGGCCAGGGCCACCAGCAGCACCGTGCCCGCGCCGCCGAGCGCCGACAGCACCCGGCGCCGCCGTCCCAGGGCCGCCCGCGCGTGCCACACCGACCAGGCGACCAGCGGCATCAGCAGCGGGATCGCGGGCAGCGCGCTCATCTTGGTCGCCACCGCCGCGCCCAGCGCCGCCCCGGCGAGCGGCACATACCGCCGGGGCCGGTCCCGGGCCCGCCGGGCCAGCCAGACTGAGGCCAGCAGGAAGACCGTCATCGGCATGTCCAGCGTGGCCAGCGAACCGTGCGCGACGACGTCGGGGGCGAAGGCGTACAGCGCCAGCGCCACCAGCCCGGCCGCCCTGCCCGCCAGGTCCCGCGCGAACGCGAACACCACCAGCCCGCCCAGCAGCGTCAGCGCGATCACCGGCAGCCGTGCCCACAGCATCAGCCGCCAGGGGTCGTTCCCCGACTCGTACAGCAGGTGCCGTCCCGCGTCGCCCTGGGTGCCGGGGGTGTCCGGGTCGTAGTGCGGGGCGGCCACCGCGACCCCGGCCGCGATCAGCAGCTTGCCGAGCGGCGGGTGCTCGGGGTTGTAGCGCAGCCGGTGCTCGCGCAGGTAGTCGGTGGCCGTGACGACGTACACCGGCTCGTCGATGGTGGGCGTCTGCCGGACGGCCGTGGTGACCATCGCCGCCGCCAGCTGGGCCAGGAGCAGCGCCACGAACAGCGGTACCAGCCATCGGCGCCCGCGTACCCGGGGGAGCGGTGGGGCCGGGGGCGCCGGTGCGGGAATCGTCCCGGTCCCGTGGTGTTCGCTCGCCATCATCCGCCCCACGGTGGCACGCGCCGCGCCGGTCCCGGCGACGACCGGCCCCGGTCAGGCCCGTGTCCGCGCACCGTTCCCGCGACCGGCGGTGCCACCACCCCGCCGGACCGCTCGGCGGACCCTCCGCCGCGCATCCCCGGATACGGTCCCGGACCCCCGCCGGTTCAGCCCCGGCCGGGCACGGGCAGCGCCGAGGCCGGTATCACCAGGTCCGCCCGGTCCCGGGTGGTGGCGATCAGCTCGGCGTTGCGCTGGTCGGTGCCCAGCACCCAGGCCACCGCCGCCGTGTGCTCCTTGCCGAACTCCACGTGCCGGGCCACCAGCCGCCGTACCCGCTCCGGCTCGTCGACCTCGCAGTACCAGACCTCGTCCAGCAGCGGCCGCACCCCGGCCCATGAACCCTCGCGCAGCAGAAGGTAGTTGCCCTCGGTCACCACCAGGCGCGCGGACGGCGGCACCGGGATCGAACCCGCCACCGGCTGCTCCAGGTCCCGCTCGAAGGCGGGCGCGTACACCACCTCGTCCGCGTCGGCGGGCGCCTCGCGCAGCCGCCGCAGCAGCGCCGCGTACCCGGCCGCGTCGAAGGTGTCCGGCGCCCCCTTGCGGTCCCGGCGGCCCAGCCGGTCCAGCTCGGCGTCGGCCAGATGGAAGCCGTCCATCGGGACGTGCGCCACCCAGGGCGGCCCGTCCGCGTTCAGGGCGTGCACCAGGTGTCCGGCGAGGGTCGTCTTGCCCGCGCCCGGACCGCCCGCGATACCGAGGACCGCGCGCCGCCCGCCCTTGACCAGGCTGCGGGCGCGGAGGAGAAGATCGTCGAAGGTCGGCGGCATGCAGCAGAGTGTGCCACCGGGCGTGCGCGGGGCGGCCGCCGGGCGCCCCGTTTCCGCTCCGCGAGGCGTGATCGCCGCGCCTGATCCGGGGAAGGGAGCAGGGTATGACTCAGCTCGGACTGCCCGACACCATCCAGGCATGCCTGTTCGACCTCGACGGAGTGGTCACCAAGACGGCCGTCGTGCACGCGGCCGCCTGGAAGGAGACCTTCGACGCCTTCCTGCGCGACCACGAGGGCCCGGACGCGCGGCCGTTCGACGAGGTCGCCGACTACGACGAGTACGTGGACGGCCGCCCTCGCGCCGACGGCGTCCGCTCCTTCCTGAAGTCCCGCGGGATCGAACTCCCCGAGGGCGGCCCCGACGACCCGCCGGACGCGGGCACCGTGCAGGGCCTCGGCAACCGCAAGAACGAACTCCTCCTGGCGAAGATCCGCACCGACGGCGTCGAGGCGTACGAGGGCACCCTGCGCTACCTGGCCGCCGTGCGCGCGGCCGGGCTGGCCACCGCCATCGTCTCCTCCAGCGCCAACTGCCAGGACGTGCTGCGCTCGATCGACGCCGAGGACCTCTTCGACGTCCGGATCGACGGTGTGGTGGCCGCCGAACGGCACCTGCCGGGCAAGCCGAAGCCGGACACCTTCCTGGCCGCAGCCAAGGACCTGGGCGTGCCCCCGGAGCGGGCCGCCGTCTTCGAGGACGCGCTCGCCGGGATGGACGCGGGCCGCGCCGGAGGCTTCGGATACGTGGTGGGTCTCGACCGCACCGGGCAGGCCGACGCGCTGTACGCGCACGGCGCGCATATCGTCGTGGAAGACCTCGCCGAGCTGGGAGGCAAGCGGTGATCACTGAGCGGGCCTACACGGTCGAACCCTGGCACGTGCGCGAGACCACCCTCGATCTGGACGTCCTCGCCCAGAGCGAGTCGGTGTTCGCGCTGTCCAACGGGCATGTCGGCTGGCGCGGCAACCTCGACGAGGGCGAGCCGCACGGCCTGCCCGGCAGCTACCTCAACGGCGTGCACGAGGTGCACCCCCTGCCGTACGCGGAGGCGGGCTACGGCTACCCGGAGTCCGGGCAGAGCGTCATCGACGTCACCAACGGCAAGATCCTGCGGCTGCTGGTGGACGACGAACCCTTCGACCTGCGCTACGGCCGCCTGGTCTCCCACGAACGCGTCCTCGACATGCGGCGCGGGGTGCTGGAACGCACCTGCGAGTGGACCTCCCCGGCCGGGTCCACGGTCCGGGTGCGCTCCACCCGGCTGGTCTCCCTCACCCAGCGCGCGGTGGCCGCCGTCGCCTACGAGGTGGAGGCCGTCGGCCGCCCCAGCCGCGTCGTGATCCAGTCCGAGCTGGTCGCCAACGAGAGCCTCCCCGAACCCAACGGCGACCCGCGCGCCGCGATGAGCCTGCGCTCGCCGCTGGAGCAGGAGGACGGCTTCGCCTCCGGCGAGCGGCTCCGGCTGGTGCACCGCACCAAGCGCAGCGGACTCAGGGTCGCGGTCGGCGCCGACCACGTCGTCACCGGGCCCGGCCGCACCACCAGCCGCAGCGAGAGCGGCGTCGACGTCGCCCGGCTCACCGTCACCTCCGTACTGGAGCCCGGACACACCCTGCGGGTGGAGAAGCTGGTCGCGCACGGCTGGTCCGGCACCCGCTCGCTGCCCGCCATGGCCGACCAGGTGGACGCGGCCCTCGCCGCCGCCTCCCACGACGGCTGGGACGGGCTGCTGGCCGCGCAGCGCGAGGCCCTCGACGACTTCTGGGCCCGCGCCGACGTCGAGGTGCACGGCGACGAGGAGATCCAGCAGGCCGTACGCTTCGCCCTGTTCCACGTCTTCCAGGCGGGCGCCCGCGCCGAGCAGCGCGCCATCCCCGCCAAGGGCCTCACCGGCTCCGGGTACGACGGGCACGCCTTCTGGGACACCGAGATGTTCGTGCTGCCCCTGCTCACCCATACCGCGCCACGCGCCGTCGCCGAGGCGCTGCGCTGGCGCCACAACACCCTGGACGCCGCCCGGGAACGCGCGGCCCAGCTCGGGCTCGGCGGCGCCGCCTTCCCCTGGCGCACCATCGAGGGCTCGGAGGGCTCGGCGTACTGGCCCGCGGGCACCGCCGCCTTCCATGTGAACGCGGGCATCGCCGACGCCGTCGTCCGCTACGTCGAGGCCACCGGCGACGTCCGCTTCGAGCGCGAGGTGGGCCTGGAACTGCTGGTGGAGACCGCCCGGCTGTGGCGCTCACTGGGCCACCACGACCACCGCGGCGCCTTCCACATCGACGGCGTCACCGGGCCCGACGAGTACAGCGCGGTCGCCGACGACAACACCTACACCAACCTGATGGCCCGGCAGAACCTGCTCGCCGCCGCCGACGCGGTGGAACGCTACCCCGACGAGGCGCAGCATCTCGGCGCCGACGAGGAGGAGAGCGCGGCCTGGCGGGACGCGGCCGAGGCGATGAACATCCCCTACAACGACGAACTCGGCGTCCACGAACAGAGCGCGGGCTTCACCCGCTACCAGCGCTGGGACTTCGCCGGGACCGAGCCGGAGCACTACCCCCTGCTGCTGAACTACCCGTACTTCGACCTCTACCGCAAGCAGGTCGTCAAACAGGCCGACCTGGTCCTGGCGATGTACACCTGCGCGTCCTACTTCGACGACGAGCAGGTCGCCCGGAACTTCGCCTACTACGAGCCGCTCACCGTCCGCGACTCCTCCCTCTCGGCCTGCTGCCAGGCCGTCATCGCCGCCCAGGCGGGCCATCTGCGGCTCGCCTACGCCTACACCACCGAGGCGGCGCTGATGGACCTGCACGACCTGGAGCACAACACCCGCGACGGACTGCACATCGCCTCGCTGGCCGGGACCTGGATGGCGCTGGTCGCCGGGTTCGGCGGCATGCGGCGGGTGCTGCGGGGCCCGGCCGGGATGAGCTTCGCGCCCCGGCTGCCGGAACGGCTGCGTCGGCTCGCCTTCCACCTGCAGTTCCGGGGGCGCAGGCTGCGCGTGGAGATCGGCGCGGACAAGACGACGTACACCCTGCTCGAAGGGCCGCCGCTGATCATCGAGCACCATGGGGAGACCGTGACGCTGGAGACCGACGAACCCGCCGTGCGGACCGTGCCCCCGCTCACCCAGCGCCCGACCCCGGAACAGCCACCGCACCGGGTGCCGAAGGGGCTCTGACCCGCGCCGGTCAGCGGTGCTCGTCCTTGCCGTCGGCGAGGAGGTCGCGCAGGGCGCGCTCCTCGCCGGCGGTCAGGCCGGTCACGAACCGCCGCAGCGCCGCGACCGGGTCCGGGCTCCGGTCCAGCGCCGCCCGCATCGACTCGGCGGTCAGCTGCGCCGCGTCCTTCGCCGGACGGTACGCGCCGCGCCGCCCGTCGGCGTCCCGCAGCACCAGACCCTTGTCGTACAGCCGCTTGAGGATGGTGTGCACCGTGTTGTAGGCGAGCCCGCCGATCTCGGCCTGGATCTGCGCCGGGGTCAGCGCCCGCCCCGCACCCCAGAGCGCCGCCAGCACCTCACCCTCCAGCGCCCCCGCACCCCGCCGCTCCGCCCTGCCGAGAGGCCCTGCACCAGCCATGCCTTCCACCTTACAGCGCGTAGGGCCACCGCCGGATGGCCGTACGCGGGCGGCGGGCGGCGTCGATCCACGTTAGTTTGACCGTGATTTCGCCGCGGCATCCCGTTCTCCCGGACGCCGTCGGCGGGTGCTTCCGTGGAGGGGGAGGGGTGCCGATGACGGACACGCGCGCCACCCGCGACCATCCGGCTCCCGAGGCGCTCCCGGCCCCGGACGCCCGACCGGGCCCGCGGCTGCGGGGCCTCGTCTGGCAGACGGCCCTGTTGCTCTGCGTCCTGCTCTTCCTCGCCTACCTCACCCAGCGGTACTGGCCCACCGTGCGCGACGGGGCGGTGCGGCTGACGCTCGCCGACCAGGGCTGGCTGTCGGTCGCGGCCGTCGCCGCCGTCGGGACCTGGGCGGCTTCGGCGCTCGCCCAGCAGGGGGCCGTCACCGAGCGGCTGCCCGGCGTCCGGCTCGTCGCCGCCCAGTTCGCCGCGTGCGCCGCCAACCATCTGCTGCCCGCCGGGATCGGCGCCGGGGCGGTCAACCTGCGGTTCTTGCTGCGCTGCGGGCTGCCCATGGGCCGCTCCGCCGGTGCGCTCGCCGTCAAGGGCGGGGCCGGGGGAGTGTCCAGGCTGGCGCTGATCGCGTTGCTGGTGCCGTTCTGTCCGGGGCTGCTGCGCGTACCCGAACTGCCGCTGATCTGGCTCGTCGGCGCGCTCGGCGCGGCCGCGCTCGTCACGGCGGTCGCCGCCGGACCGCTCCGGCCGCGCTGCCGCCGCGCGCTGACCGCCCTGCTGGGCGACGTGCGTGCCGTGCACGCCCGGCCCGCGCGCGCCGTCGCCCTGTGGGGCGGGTCCCTCGCCTTCGCCGCGCTGCACTGCGGGGTGCTCGTCGCCGTGGCGCGTGCCGTCGCGCTGCCGCTGCCCGCGCCCGAGGTGGCCCTGCTCTACCTCGCCGCGAGCGGCGCGGCCGCCCTCCTGCCCACGCCCGGCGGACTCGGCTCGCTGGACGCGGCGCTCGTCCTCGCGCTCACCACGTCCGGCGCGCCCGCCGCGACGGCCGCCTCGGCCGTGCTCGGCTACCGCATGCTGACCGTCTGGCTGCCCCTGCCGCCCGGCCTGCTCACCCTCGCCGTGCTGCTGCGCCGCAAGGCGCTGTGAGGCTCCCGACCGGTCAGGGCAGAAGCTTCTCCACGGCCGCCGAGCCCTCCGTCTCCAGCTTGCGGCGGGCCCAGTCCAGACTCTTCGGGGTGACGTCCCTGCCCGCAGCCATCACCAGGTCCTCCGGGGTGATGCCGCCCGCGGGGGCGGTGTGCAGCAGGGCGTCCGGGGTGCAGTGGTCGTCGGCCGACCGGGACTCTTCGGGCGTGGAACTCGACATGACGCCTCCTCCTCGGGCCGGATGGGCGCATCCGTGCCGGTGCCGCCGAACGGGGCACACTCTCACCATCGGCCGCCGGACGCCCGTGCGCATCCGGAGACCTACGCTGGATGGGCAGCCGCACACCAGCACGGGAGGCCGCAGCGATGGCCGAGACGCCCTTCCAGCAGGAGACCAGGCAGACCCACCGCTATCTGCCGATCGCCGAGCACGGCCTCATCGGGGACCTGCGCAGCGTGGCCCTCGTCGGCAGCGACGGCACCATCGACTGGTACTGCTCCCCGTCCTTCGACGCCCCCAGCGTGTTCGCCGCCCTGCTGGACGCCGAGCGCGGCGGCCGCTTCGAGCTGGCCGCCTCCGTCCCGGCCCACACCAAGCAGTTCTACTTCCCCGACACCAATGTGCTGATCACCCGCTTCTTCACCGAGGAGGGCGTCGGCGAGGTGCAGGACTTCATGCCGGTCGGCACCGCCCGGCCCGGCGAGGAGGGACGGCACCGGCTGATCCGCCGCGTGGTCTGCGTACGCGGCACCGTGCCCTTCCGGGCCCTGGTCGCCCCCCGCTTCGGGTACGGCGCCGAACCGCACACCGTGCGCGAGGAGGAGGGCCGGCTGCTGTTCGACGCCGGGGAACGCTCCCTCGCGCTCACCGCCACCGTGGCCATGGAGTGCGACGAACGGGACGCCCGGGCCGAGTTCAAGCTCGGCGAGGGCGAGACGGCGGTGTTCGCCCTGGACCAGGCGGGCGGCGAGATCGCCCCGCGCGGCTGCGCGCACGCCGAGGCCGAGCACGAGTTCAACGCGACCGTCGACTACTGGCGCCGCTGGCTCGCCCACTCCCGCTACCGGGGCCGCTGGCGCGAGATGGTGCACCGCTCCGCCCTCACCCTGAAGCTGCTCACCTACGCCCCCACCGGCGCCATCGTCGCCGCCCCCACCACCAGCCTGCCCGAACAGCTCGGCGGCGAGCGCAACTGGGACTACCGCTATGTCTGGGTCCGCGACGCCGCCTTCGCCGTCTACGCGCTGCTCCGCCTGGGCTTCACCGGCGAGGCCGAGGCGTTCATGCGCTTCCTCACCACCCACATCAGCCCCGGCGACGGCGCGACCGAGGGCCCGCTGCAGATCATGTACGGCATCGACGGCCGAACCGAGCTACCCGAGAGTGAACTCCCGCACCTGGAAGGCTACTTGGGCTCCGCCCCGGTCCGGGTCGGCAACGCTGCCGCCCCACAGCTCCAACTCGACATCTACGGCGCCCTGATCGACTCCATCTACCTCTACGACAAGTGGGCCCAGCCCATCTCCAGCGCCCAGTGGGACGACGTGTGCCACCTGGTCACCTGGGTGTGCGAGCACTGGGACCAGCCCGACGAGGGCGTGTGGGAGACCCGGGGCGGCCGCAAGCCCTTCCTGTACTCCCGCCTGATGTGCTGGGTCGCCATCGAGCGCGCCATCCGCCTCGCCAACCGCCGCGGCCTGCCCGCCGACCTGCCCGTCTGGCGCCGCGCCCGGGACGACATCTACCGCCGCATCATGGACCGCGGCTGGTCGGAGGAGCGGGGCGCCTTCACCCAGTGCGAGGACAGCGACGTACTCGACGCGTCCCTGCTGATGATGCCGCTCGCCAAGTTCATCGCGCCGACCGACCCCAAGTGGCTCTCCACCCTCGACGCCCTCACCGAGGACCTGGTCTCCGACTCCCTCGTCTACCGCTACGACCCCGAGGCCAGCCCCGACGGCCTGCGCGGCGACGAGGGCACCTTCTCCATCTGCTCCTTCTGGTACGTCGAGGCACTGGTCCGCGCCGGTCGCGTCGACGAAGCCCGCCTGGCCTTCGAGAAGATGCTCACCTACGCCAACCATCTCGGCCTCTACGCCGAGGAAATAGGCCGCACCGGCGAGCAACAGGGCAACTTTCCCCAGGCGTTCACCCACCTGTCCCTCATCAGCGCGGCCTTCAACCTCGACAAGGCGCTGGGCTGAGCCGCCGCCCGCTCAGGCGAACCGCGAACTCGGCACCGGACCCGACGACTGCAGTTTCGAGCGCGAGCCCTGGAGCCAGCTGCCGCGCACGGCGGCCGCGAAAACGGTGAACGCCTCGTCGGAGTCGTCCGGACCCTCGCCGTCGCCGGAGTCGGCCTCGGGGTCCTTCGAGGCGGCCACGATCATGGCCGCCAGCTCCTGCTCCGGACGGTCGTCCGCCGGTCCCCGCTCGACACCGCCCTCCGCGTCGGACCGGAGCTGAGCGCCCCACGGCGCCGTCACCACCTGGTGCAGCAGCGTCACGCTGTCCGCCGCGACGACGGGCGGATCGGTCCAGCAGCTCGCGTGCTCGTGCAGCACCTGCCCCGGCGTCCGCTCCCGCAACTGTACGAGGATGTCCGGGCCGTCCTCGTGCCCGGCGAGCTCGTTCAGGTCGTACGCCACCACCACGGTGTCCTCCCGGTCCGGTGCGAACGGCTCCGCCGACAGGCCCAGCACCTCGGCGGCGGCCAGGCCCAGCACACGGGAGTCGCGGTCCGGCAGCAGCGACACCGACCGGGGCCGCACCCCGGTGGCCTCCAGCAGCGTCCGCAGCCGCAGCAGACCGCGCAGGCACTGCTCCTCCTCGTCCTGGAGGAAGGCGTACCGGCCGGTCATGCCCGCGTCGAAACCGTACGGGGAGATCGTGCCGAGGACCGTGCCGCCCAGCACGTACTGCCAGCCGCGCAGGTCGGTGAGATCCAGCGGCCCGGCCTGCTCCGCGTCCGCCGCGCGCCGCAGCATCAGATTCTGCCGTTCCCGCGTGGCCTGCCAGACCTGGTCCTCGGGATCGCCCAGCGGGGCGTGGTGGCGCCGGGCCGCTTCCAGGTCGCCCACCATGAGGGAGTTGAAGACCAGCAGGTAGCGGTCGGGCCACTCCTCGAACCGGCCCTCGTACCGGGCGAGTTCGTCGGCCGCCTCGCGGTGTCGGCCCTCACGCTCGTAGGCCGAGACCAGTTCCCGCATGATGGCGAGGGAGTCCGGGGCCTCGCGCAGCGCCACCCGCAGGGCGGGGATCGCCAGGAACGGGACACCGCGCTCGACGCACGCGTACCCGAAGCGGAACAGCGGTCGCGGCTCCCGAGAGCCGCCGGTCAGCGCGGACGCGGCCTCGGCCAGATCGGTGAAGTCGGCGGCCGTGGCAGCCCGTTCGACGACGAGGGCCACCTCGGCGAGCGGCGCCTCCTCGGCGGCGGGGCGCAGCAGCCGGAGGGCGCCGGGGACGTCGGAGGAATCCAACGCGGCCCAGGCATCCTGCAGTTCGGGGGACTCGGGGCGGCGGCGCTTCTTGCGGAAGAACATGCCCATGATCATGCCGTCCGGCGGCTGACTTCTTCAAGGCAGTTGTCCGGCAGCGCCTCAGGGCAGCGGCTGTTCCGCCCAGATGATCTTGCCGGTCGGGGTGTAGCGGGTGCCCCAGCGGTCGGAGAGCTGGGCCACCAGGAAGAGGCCGCGGCCGCCCTCGTCGGTGCTGGCGGCGTAGCGCAGGTGCGGGGAGGTGGTGGTGCCGTCCGAGACCTCGCAGATCAGGGCCCGGCCGCGCAGCAGGCGTACGCCGATGGGGCCCCGGCCGTAACGGATGGCGTTGGTGACCAGCTCGCTCAGGATGAGTTCCGTGGTGAAGGTCAGCTCCTCCAGGTCCCAGTCGGCGAGCTGACGGGTCACCTTGGCGCGGATCTCCGAGACGGCCGCCGGGTCGGCGGGCACCTCCCACTGGGCGACCTGGTCGGCGCCGAGGACGCGGGTCTCGGCCACGATCAGCGCGACGTCGTCCGTGGGGCGCACCGGCAGCCGGTCGAGGACGACACGGCAGGTCTCCTCCGGCGAGGCGCCGGGCGCGTGCCGCAGGGCGTCCCGCAGCATGTCAAGACCCTCGTCGATGTCCCGCTCGCGGTCCTCCACCAGACCGTCCGTGTACAGCACGAGACGGCTGCCCTCCGGCAGCTCCAGATCGGCGGTCTCGAACGGCAGCCCGCCCAGGCCCAGCGGGGGACCGGCGGGCACGTCCGGGAACTCGACCGTGCCGTCCGGCAGGACCAGCGCGGGCGGCAGATGCCCGGCCCGCGCGATGGTGCAGCGCCGGGACGCCGGGTCGTACACCGCGTACAGACAGGTCGCGCCGGTGACGGCGGCCGCGCCGTCCTCCGGGGTCTCGTCCTGGTCGAGGCGGGCCACCAGCTCGTCCAGCAGGCCCAGCAGCTCGTCCGGGGGCAGGTCGAGCGAGGAGAAGTTGTGCACGGCCGTACGCAGCCGTCCCATGGTCGCCGCCGCGTGCAGGCCGTGCCCCACCACGTCGCCCACCACCAGCGCCACCCGCGCACCCGGCAGCGGCAGCACGTCGAACCAGTCGCCGCCCACCCCCGACTGCGCGGGCAGATACCGGTAGGCGATCTCGAGCGCGTCCTGCGCGGGCAGCGTGCGGGGCAGCAGACTGCGCTGGAGGGTCACCGCCATGCTGTGCTCACGGGTGTAGCGGCGGGCGTTGTCGATGGACACCGCCGCCCGCGCCACCAGCTCCTCCGCCAGCGCCAGATCCTCGGAGTCGAACGGCTGCGGCTTCTCCGAACGCCAGAAGTTCGCCACCCCCAGCACCAGGTTCCCCGCTCGCAGCGGGACCGTGATCAGCGAGTGGACGCCGTACTCGATGATCTGCTCGGTGCGCTCCAGGTCCTGCGCCTGCCAGCCCGGCGCCTCCCGCAGATCCGGCTCCACCACGGACTGCCCGGTGGCCAGGCTGCGCGCCTGCGGCGACGTCGGCACGAACCGGATGCGCTCGCCCAGCGGATACAGCGGTGCGTCCTTGCGGATGCCGCTGAACGCCGCCCGCCGCAGCTCGTTGCCCGGCTTCGGTTCCTCGCCCTTGAGCACCGGGTCGAACAGGTCCACCGTGACGAAGTCCGCGAACCGGGGCACCGCCAGCTCGGCCAGCTCCTCCGCCGTCCGGCTCACGTCCAGACTGGTGCCGATGCCCACCCCGGCGTCGTACAGCATGTTCAGCCGCTCGCGGGCCACCTCCGCCCGGCCGGACAGGGCGCGCAGCTCGGTGGAGTCGCGCAGCGTGGTGACGCTGCCGGGCGGGCCGCCGTCCAGATCGGTGGGGCGCTGGTTGATCGCCAGCAGCTTGTCCTTGACCAGATGCACCTCGTCCGTGGCGACCCGCCCGGAGGCGAGCAGCCCGGCCGTCTCGTCGTCCAGCCCCAGGTCCAGCACGCTGCGCATCTCGGCGTCCTCGGGCAGGTCCAGCAGCCGGTGCGCCTCGTCGTTGGCGAGCAGCAGCTTGCCGCCGTCACCGACGATCAGCACACCCTCCCGGACCGCGTGCAGCACCGCGTCGTGGTGCTCGTACATCCGGGTCATCTCGTAGGGGCCGAGACCATGCGTCTGGCGGAGCAGTCGTCTGCTGACGAGCGCCGTGCCCGCCGTGGCCAGCGCGAGCGCCGCCGCGGCCGCCGCGAGGAGCAGCGGCACCTGCTGGTCGGCCGCCCCGCCGACGTGCGCGGTGGTGATGCCCGCCGAGACCAGCCCGACCACCTTGCCGCCCGAGTCCCGCACCGGCACGACCACCTGGACCAGCGGACCTATCGTGCCGGTCAGCTCCTCCACCACCGTCTCCCCGCGCAGGGCGGGCGCGATGGTCCCCACGAACTTCTTGCCGATCCGGTCCCGGTCGGGGTGGGTGTAGCGGATGCCCTCGGTGTTCATCACGACGATGAAGTCCACCTTGGTCGCCTTGCGGGCCGCCTCCGCGCTCGGCTGGAGGATCGCCGTCGGATCGGGCGAACGCAGCGCGGCCGCCGTACCCGGCGCGTTGGCGAAGGCACCGGCGGCGGACAGGGAGCGGTTACGGGCCTCCAGATCGCTGTCGTGCCGTACCTGGAGCACCTGCGCCACCACGGCCGACACCACCAGCAGCAGCACGATCACCACCTGGAGCAGGAACACCTGCCCCGCCAGGCTGCGTCCGGTCATCGAGGCGCGCGGGACTCCGGGCGGACCGCCCTCGCCGTCACCGCCCGGATGCCGCGCGCCGAAGGGCGCGCGCGGATGCCCGAACGAACGGGGCGCCCGCGTGTCGGGTCGGCCGGGCAGTCGCACCATGTGCCCATGTCTACACTGCCGCGCTCCGTCAGGCGAGGCCATCCCCCGAGGTGAAGGGCGTTGTGGGGTAGATCCGCGCTCACCTGCGCCGACCCTCTGCTCACCCGGTCGGTGGAAACCCGTACGGGATCACCCGAACCGTCCTGAGGCGCCGGACGCTCAGAAGTCGCCGGGCTTGTCCGGCAGCGGGCGTGTCGCGGCACGCATGCTGCGCAGCGCGAGCAGCAGCACGCCGATGTCGTCGAGGTAGACCGGGTCGGGCAGCAGGTCGGTCGGCAGCACCAGATAGAGGATCGCGCCCCAGAACACCCAGCGCGGCCCGGTCGGCAGCCCCGCGTCCCGCAGCGAGCGGCGTGCCTTGACCAGCCGCACCAGCAGGACGACGGCGAAAACCAGTACGACGGCCGCCGCGACGGCCGCGAGCACCAGCACGATCGTGGAGTTGTCCATGAGCCCTGTCCCCTCCCGCTCCGCGGCCTGCCCGCGCCCTCTTCCTACTGCCCGCTGTGGCGCGAGGCAGCCGCCCGGTCACACCCGGTCGCTGCCCTCGGCCTCGCCCTCCGGGGCGGCCTTCGGGTCGGGGTCGGTGTCAGGAGTCTCGGGCCGCTGCGCCCGCGCCGGGAGCCGCAGCCGCTCGAACGTCCGGGTCAGCTGCTGAAACGGCGACTGGGCACGGGCCGAGGGCCGCTGCTGGGGAAGGCCGGGCAGCGGGGTGTCGCGGTAGGCGGCCAGCGCCTCGTGCGCCTGCTCGGCGGCCTCCCGGTACAGATCCCGCGACTTCGTCATCGCGTCCAGCGCCTCCCGGTACCGGACGACCATGCGCCGCTCCCGCTCCAGCTCCTCCTGCGGGGTCATCAGCGTCCAGTTCTCCCGCAGATCGGTCAGCGCCTCGCCGAGCCCCCGGGGCCGCGGCCTGGACAGCGCGGCGAAGTCCCGCAGGGCCGCGACCAGGTCGGTGGGCTCCGAGCCGTCCAGGAAGACACTGCGCACCCGGTGCGCCTGCCGGTCGTAGCCGTCCGGCGCCGGGTCCCAGGGCAGCAGCACGGCACCACCGCGCGGCACCTCGACCCCGAGATCCTTCAGGGCCCAGTTGACCGCCCGGAACTGCTGCGGAGTGGCCCGGTGCTCGATCACCCGGTGCCGCAGGCCCGGCGGCAGCAGCCGCGCCAGCGGCAGCTTCCCGCGCTCGTCCGGCGTCATCGCCTCGTGCACGACCAGATTGACGCACCATGCCTCACGGGCCGCGTCCCGCAGCCGCCGACGCATCTCCTTGTCGTCCAGCGGCAGCGCGTTGACCTGCCGGAAGCGCAGACCCGGCACGGTGGGGTGGTGGTCCCACTCGCCGTCACCGTCGGACGACGTGCCGCCCTCGGGCCAGAACAGGGTGGCCGGAGAGGGCCAGTCCTCCTGCCACGGCTGCTCGGCCTCCGCGACGAGCGTCCACTCGTGCCCCGGCCGCTCCGGCCGGAGCACCAGGGTGAGCCTGGCCCGCACGGTGACCGCGCCCCCGGCGCGCCAGCGGGCCTCGAAGACGTGGTGCGTGGAGTCCCCGGGCGCGGGCGGCTCCGAGAAATCGTCCAGATCCCCGCTCCTGTGGCGTTCTCTCAGGGTGCGGCGTACGACGTCCTCGGGGGCGGGACCGGTGTGACGACCGCGGGCCGCCCAGAGCGTCTGCGGGACGGGGGCGCGGTCGGTGGCGGAGTTCGACATGGGCCAATCTGCTGGTGGGGGCCAGTGCGCGTTCCAGTATCACCGCTCTGCCCCGGCACCGGGGCGCCGGGTCCCGGGGCGGCGCGTCGGACAGGGGCGCGCGCGGTCGTGTGCGCCCCTGGTGCGCTTCGTACGCGCCCCGTAGGGGGCCGGGCCCCGAGCGCGCGAGACCCCGACGAGGGCCGGGCGACCGGTCTCGTCGGGGTCTCGCGTCGTGCAGCGGGCGCTACGTCCTCAGGCGCCGCTCTCCCGGAGCATGTCCTCGCGCTCGACGAGCTTCACGCGCTCCCGGCCGTGCGGCTCACCGAGGGCGCGCTCGGCGGCGTCCAGCTTGTACCAGCCGTCCCACGTGGTGAAGCGGACTCCGCGGCCGGTCAGGAAGGCGTACACGGCCTCCGGGTCCGGCGCGGACGGCGTGTGCAGACGGCCGTTGGCGTGGTCGTCCAGCAGGTTGGCCACCGTCTCGTTGGCGTCGCCCTTGGTGTGACCGATCAGACCGACCGGGCCGCGCCTGATCCAGCCCGTGACGTACGTCGACGCCAGGTGGGCGCCGCTCTCCTCGATGACCCGGCCGCCCTCGTCCGGGACGGTGCCCGTCTGAAGGTCCCAGGGCAGCTTGGGCAGCTTCTCGGAGAGGTAGCCGACCGCGCGGTACACCGACTGGACGTCCCAGTCCTTGAACTCGCCGGTGCCCTTGACGTTGCCGGTGCCGTCCAGGGCGGTGCGCTCGGTGCGCAGGCCGACGACCTTGCCGTTCTCGCCGAGGATCTCCGCCGGGGACTCGAAGAAGTGCAGGAAGAGCTTGTGCGGGCGGTCGCCGACGTCGCGGATCGCCCAGTTCTCCAGCGTCTTGGCGACCATGTCGGCCTGCTTGTTGCCACGCCGGGTCTCGATGGAGCCCGCGTCGTAGTCGATGTCCTCGGGGTCGACGATGACCTCGATGTTGGGGGAGTGGTCCAGCTCGCGCAGCTCCATCGGGCTGAACTTCGCCTGCGCCGGGCCACGGCGGCCGAAGACGTGGACCTCGAGCGCCTTGTTGGCCTTCAGACCGTCGTAGACGTTCTGCGGGATTTCCGTCGGCAGCAGCTCGTCCGCCGTCTTGGCGAGGACGCGGGCCACGTCCAGGGCGACGTTGCCGACGCCGAGGACGGCGACCTTCTCGGCCTCCAGCGGCCAGGTGCGCGGCACGTCGGGGTGGCCGTCGTACCAGGACACGAAGTCCGCCGCGCCATGGGAGCCGTCCAGGTCGAGACCGGGGATCGACATGTCGCGGTCGGCCATGGCGCCGGTGGAGAAGATCACCGCGTCGTAGAAGGCGCGCAGATCGTCCAGGTTGATGTCGCGCGGGTAGTCGACATTGCCGAAGAGACGGATCTGCGGCTTGTCGAGCACCTGGTGCAGGGCGTTGATGATGCCCTTGATGCGCGGGTGGTCGGGCGCCACGCCGTACCGGATCAGGCCGAACGGGGCGGGCATCCGCTCGAAGAGGTCGATGGACACACCGGGGTCGGTGGCCGTCTCGGACTTCAGGAGGGCGTCGGCGGCGTAGATCCCGGCGGGGCCGGCTCCGACGATGGCTACCCGCAGGGGGCGCGGCATGATCAGGTTCCCTTCGAGTGTGGACAGGCGACTCGATCAGGAAGCCTAAGCTAAGGCAGCCCTAAGTTAGTACACGGGTCCGGTCTATGAGCTCATAAACACGTTTTATGGGCGGTCAGGCGGGCCTGATCACCCGGTGGATCGCGGCCTCTCCGGCGCCGTAGACGGACTCCTCGCGGATGGTCGCGCCCGGCCCCGGCGCGTGGATCATCGTGCCGTTGCCGACGTACAGGCCCACATGCCGGTCGTCCTCGAAGAACAGGACCAGGTCACCGGGGAGCGCCGCGGCGAGCGCCACCTCGGTCCCGGCCGCCGCCTGCTCGTGCGCGGACCTCGGCAGCTCGACCCCGGCCGTGCGCCAGGCGCCCTGGGTGAGGCTGGAGCAGTCGAACGAGTCGGGCCCGGTGGCACCCCAGACGCACGGCTTGCCGACCTGGGCGGCGGCGAACGCGATGGCCTTGGCGGCGCGGACGACGTGCGCGGATTCGGAGGCGGGGCGTGCGGCGGGGAAGGTGCCGGTGCTGAAGGCGGGGGGCTGGGGGGTGGGGTCGTATGCGGGCGCTGCCGGGACGGGCGCGGGTGCCGGTGCCGGTGCCGGTGCCGGTGCGGGTGGCGGGGTCGGCTGGGCTGTCGGGGGTGCGGGCTGGAAGGCGGGTGCGGCGGGGAACGCGCCCGTGCCGTACGTCGGGGCCGGAATCGGAGCCGCCTCGGCCACCGGAGGCGCCGCCGGGAACGCGCCGGTGCCGTACATCGGGGCTGGAGAGGGAGCCGGAGTCGGGACCGGGGCCGGGGCCGCCTCGGCCACCGGAGGCACGGCCGGGAACGCGCCGGTGTCGTACGTCGGTGCCAGGGACGCCCCCGCCGGGAACGCGCCCGTGTCGTACGCGGTCGGCGGCGTGGCCGGGTAGGCGAACGCGCTGGTGTCCACGGCGGGCAGGGTGCCGGTGTCGGTCTGCGGGGCCGGGGCCAGATAGCTCAGGCCGCCGGTGTCGGTCAGCGGGCCGGGGATCGGGTACGGCAGCGAGCCGGTGTCACCCAGCGCGTCCGGCATGGGGTACGTCAGCGGGCCGGTGTCCGTGACCGGGGCCGGGGGTGCCGTCCACATGCCCGTCGGAGCGGCCGGTGTCTGCGCCGCGCCGGAGCTGGCGATCTCCGGCGCGGCAGTCTGTGCGGCGCCCGGTGCGGGCGCCTGCGGAGTACCGCCTCCCCACGCCTGCGCCGGAGCGGCGGTCCAGGAGTGGCGGGACATCATGTCCCTGGCGGAGGCGAGCTTGCGGCGGTTGCCCGCCTTGAGGTCGGCGGGGGAGGTGCGCGCCGGTCCGGCCGGCTGGGTCGGCAGCACGCCGGGAGCACCGCCGGGCGGTGTCGGCGCGGGGATCGGGGGGATGCCGAGGGGGGCGGGCAGGCCCATTCCGCCGAGGCCCGGTCCACCGAGGTCCGGTCCACCGAGGTCCGGTCCGCCGATCGGCAGGACCGCGGAAGTCGACTCGGTCGCGCTCGGCGGGAGTTGGGCGACCGGCGCGGCAGGGAGCGCGGCGATGGGTGCGGCCGGAGGGAGCACGATCGCCGTACCCGCCTCCAGTGCAGGGGCGGACGGGCCGCCGGTGAGTTCGGCCACCGGGCGCTGCGAGGGGCCGGCGGGGAGTGCGGGCGTCTCCGGCTCGGCGCTGGGCAGGCCCAGCTCGGCGGCGGTCCAAGTCCGCTCCACCACAGGGGTGTTGTCGGGCATCCGGTCGGCGGGGAGGGTGGCGGCCACGGTCGGACCGGCCTTGGCACGGGCCGCGTCGAACCACTGCCGGGTCACGGAGTCGAGCGCCGGGTCCTGACGGCTGCCGGGCCGCTTGGCCAGCGGCACGCCCCGCTTGCGGGAGGCCGCCGCCATCGCACGGGTCGCGTTGTAGTTGCCCGTCGCGGTCTCGGCACGCGCGTAGAGGGAGTCGATCCGCTGCCGAACCTCTTCGTGGTTCTCCGGCGCCATGGGAGACGTACTCCTTCCTCGCCCCGCGGGGCAGTTGGCCCGGCGCGCCCGGAAGTCGGTCGAATCTCCCGTACCGGACGCCGCTGCGGGCTCACTGGAATGGGGGAGCCGGGCGGCCTGCGGTCAACCTAGCCAACTTGTGTCACTCGTGTGAAGGTCGTCGGGTGGAATGTCCGATACGTATTTGTGATGTTCGCCGCCGTGTTCGGATGGGCAGACTAGGCGCCCGTGCGGCCAACTCCCCTCTACGGGTGCACTCGTGGCCGCATGCGCCCCATGTGGCCGGGTTTTCTTGAGAGTTCGCCAAGAAATCCGGGCCGCGATGAACACATCGGCACCACCCCGCGTAAGAGTGTGGGGCGCCACATGCCCCCACCGACCACGACTCGCAGGGGACGATCTTGGAACCGAACAGGCGCAGGCGCCCGACCGGCGCACGACGCGTGACCCTCGCCGCGGTCGCGCTGATTCTCGGCGGCGGCGGCCTCGTCGCGGCGAACGTCTACGCGTCGGCCAGCGAAGGCGGCTGGGGCGGACAGGGCTCCGGCGACGCGACCAACGCATCTCTCAGGTCGGCCGGCATGGCCACCGTCGACTGCCCCGACGTGGGCGCCCAGTTGACCGACGTACCCGAGGCGGCCCGCGCGGACGTCGACCGTGAACTGGCCCGGCTGGACCAGCAGATCGCGGAGGCGTACCAGCGGCTCCAGCAGTCGGCCGACGCGCTCCGCCAGGACCCGAACGCCGCCGACAACTCGGTGATGAACCCGCTGAAGGACAAGCGGACCGCGACCCTCGGCCGTATCGCCGACGCCATCGGCCGCGCCGGGAACCGCCCGGACCAGCTCGACCAGTTCGCCCCCTGCACCCTGCGTCCCGCCGAGGCGGCGCCCGGTGGCGAGTCCGCCGCGCCCTCACAAGGCGGGGACCAGAACCAGGGCCAGGGCCAGCAGCAAGGCGGCCAGGGTCAGGAACAGGGCGGCCAGGGGCAGAACGGCGGCACCGGGCAGGGCGGCAACGGACCCGTCGCCGCCGATTACGCGGCCATCGACTCCGTACAGCCCAACGCCCCCAAGGCGCCCCCAGGCGGCACCTTCCGCACCGAGTGCGGGGTCAACGAGAACGGCCTGTTCAACTCGGACAACGTGATCGTGGCCCCCGGTGTCTCCAACGGCGCCCACCACTTCCACGACTACGTCGGCAACCAGTCCAACACCGCCTTCGCCAGCGACCAGGACCTCGCCGCCGCCAAGACCAGCTGTGCCGACCAGGGCGACAAGTCGACGTACTACTGGCCGGTGCTGCGTCTGCAGAACGGCAAGCAGGAGCGGGACGCCGGAGCGCCGGGTGGCGGAACCGAGGGCAACGCGGGCCAGATCGTCACGCCCAAGGAGGTCACCCTGACCTTCGTCGGTAGCCCGAGCGGCCAGGTCACCGAGATGCCGCGGCTGCTGCGCATCATCACCGGCGACGCCAAGGCGTTCGTCAACGGCCCCGCCAACGCCAACGCCTCCTGGAGCTGCACCGGGTTCGAGGACCGGCAGCTCAAGGACAAGTACCCGCTGTGCCCGTCCGGCAGCGACGTGGTGCGCAGCTTCCACTTCCAGAGCTGCTGGGACGGCCGTAACGCCGACAGCGCCAACCACCGCACCCACGTGGCCTTCGCCGACGCCCAGGGCAACTGCCCCGAGGGCTTCAAGGCCATCCCGCAGCTGGTCCAGCGGATCGTCTACGACGTGGACGCGCCGAGCCTGGCCGACGGCGGCAAGGGCACCCCGCTCTTCGCGGTCGACTCCTTCCCGGAGCAGCAGCACAAGCCGGTCACCGACCACGGCGACTTCATCAACGTCTTCGACGAGAACCTGATGCGCACGATGGTCGACTGCATCAACTCCGGCCGTCAGTGCGGCCCCGGCGACGACGGCAAGGGCGCCACGGCCGGGCCGGGCGAGGAGCCCGGCGGCCAGGACACGGCCGAGCCCGGCGCGACCGCAGCGCCGGAGAAGCCCGCCGAGACCAGCCCCGAGAAGCCCGCGCAGTCCCAGCCGGAGAAGACGGAGCAGCCGGAGCAGCCGGGCAAGCCCGCCGAGACCGCCCCGGCCCAGCAGCCCGCCCAGTCCAACCCTGCCCAGTCCAACCCGGTCGAGGCGCCCCGCGTCGACGCGACGTTCGCGCCGCCCAACACCACCAAGAACGACGGCGGCAAGAACGACGGCGGCAAGGGCGGCCGGGACGAGTCCACCGCCCCGGCGGCCCCGGCCACCGCCCCGGCCACCAGCGCGGCGCCCCAGGTGTCCGACTCCGCCCCGGCACAGGCCGCCGCCGTGACCACGCCGCCGCCCGCGAACCTCGAGCCGCAGGCGGTCGGCAACGGCGGCCTCGCGGAGACCGGCGCCAACCTGTGGCCCGCCGCGCTCGGTGTGCTGCTGGCCGCGTCCGGCCTGGTGATGCTGCTGCGCGCCCGGCGTCTGCGCTACTGACCCGAGCATGACGTGAGCCCCCGGTTCCCTCGTGGGACCGGGGGCTCAGTGCTTTCTCCGCCTGCTCAGTGCGCCGTACGGCGGCAGTACAGGAACAGATGCGGCTCCGGCCCGGCGTCCGGGTGGGCCGGTACGAAGGTGGCGTGGGCCTCGGACAGCACGGTCAGCCCCGCGTCGGTGACCAGCCGGGAGAAGTCCTCCGGGGAGAAGCTGCTCACCCGCACCGGCTGCCCCATGAACTCCGTCTCCGTGTCCGCCACGTCCACCGGGACCGTGGCCAGCACCGCCAGACCTCCCGGCCGTAGCGCCCGCGCCAACGCACCCAGTACGTCCCGCTGTTCGGCACGGGACATCTGGAGCAGCGAGAAGTACACGCAGACCGCTTCGAACGAGCCTTCCTCCAGGGGAAGTTCGCGGATGTCGGCCACGCGGAACTCCGCGTCCGGCACCTGGCGCGCGGCAAGATCCACCATCACCGGGGACACATCGACACCCAGCACCCGGTGCCCCGCCCTGGCCAGTGCCTCGGCGGTCGGCCGACCGGTCCCGCTGCCCACGTCCAGCACCCGGCTGCCCGGCATCAGATGGTCCAGCAGCCAGCTCAGCGAGGCCAGATGCGGCCCCGAGGTGGCGAACGCCTGCTCGTACGCGATGCCCAGCGTGTCGAACACCACCGCTGCCTCTGCTCGCGGATCTTCCTCGGCCAAAACGGCTCCTCCCGTGTCCCGTACCGGTGCCCGGCATCGTCGTACCCATGCCTTTGCCCGCGAAGCCCGCGTTTGCGCCGGAAAGCGTGGACAGGGCAGGGTGCGGGCGTGCCCACCTTGCTGATCGTCCACCACACGCCCTCGCCGAACTGCCAGGAACTGTTCGAGGCCGTCGTGTCCGGCGCCACCGCGCCCGAGATCGAGGGTGTCCGAGTCGTCCGGCGCGCCGCCCTGGCCGCGACCGCCTCCGACGTGCTGGCCGCAGACGGCTACCTCCTCGGCACCCCGGCGAACCTCGGCTACATGTCCGGCGCCCTCAAGCACTTCCTCGACCAGATCTACTACCCCTGCCTGGACGACACCAGGGGCCGCCCCTTCGGCTACTGGGTGCACGGCGGCAACGACGTGACCGGTGCCGCCCGCGCCATCGACGCCATCACCACCGGCCTCGGCTGGCGCCGCGCCGCCGAGCCGGTCACCGTCACCGGCGCACCGGGCAAGGCCGACACCGAGGCGTGCTGGGAACTGGGCGCCGTCCTCGCGGCGGGCCTCGTCGGCTGACACCGGTGCGCCGGGCCCGCTCGGCCGACACCGGGGTCGCCCGTTCGGCGGTGCCCGCGCGCATCCCCCGCGGTCCCCGCCCGGCCCGGCGCCGGACCGGGAAACCGCTGGTCCCGCCGCCCCCACCGGCCGGACGAAGGTGCGGGCGCGGGACCCCTGGCCGACGATGGGTCACGAGGCCGCGTCCCTGCGGACGCGGTCGCATCCCGTCGTACGTCGTCTGAATCGAGGGAGCCTCGGATGCGAGCGGACGGCCACGCACCCGGACGGCCCGCGCCCGGCGGGCAGGACGCCGACCGGCGCACCACCGAGGAACTCCTGCGCGAGGGCGCCCACGAGGTCGCCGAGGTCGCCGAGGGCGTCCGCGCCGTCGCCGAACGCACCGCGGAAGCCCTGCTCGCCCCACCCCACAAGGACTCCGCCCGCCACCCCCGCACCGGACTCACCGCCCGCTGGGCGCTGCTGCGGACCCTCACCGACCCACGCGGCCTGGGCGCCCCCGCCGCGCGGACCGGCAGAAGGCTCACCAGACTGCTCGGTGCCCGCCGGGGCGGGGAACCCCTGGCCGCGCTGACGGCCGTCACCTCGCTGCGGCTGCGGATCGCCGCCGTGCTCGTCGGACACCCCGAACTCGCCCGCGACCCCGGCATACGCCGCCTCACCGCGGCCCTCGGCACCCGCGGCGACCGGGAGGCGGTACGCGCGCTGCGCACCCTCTTCCGGGACCCCGGCGCCCAGCGCGCCCTGGCCGCACTCACCCCCGTACTGGCGGAACTCCTCACCGTACGAGCCCTGTTGGACGCCGAACCGCGCGATGAGACGGAACCGGACCCCGGTGCGGAACACGGCGCCGCCGAGGCCGTCGACCTCGGCGACCGGGAGAAGCAGACCCTCGCCACCGAGGGCTCGCTCCTCGGCTTCCTCCGCAACATCGACCTCCTCGCCCCCGAGGGCCGCGTCCTCGTGCAGAACGTACGCGGCCCCGACGGCGTCGTCCGGTACGTCGTCCAGGCCCCCGGCACCAGCCCCGGCCGCCCCCGCCACGGCTCCCCGCGCGATGTCGTCGGCGCCTGGCGCGAGCAGCTCTCCGCCGACTCGCCCTACACCCGCGCACTCCGGCCCGCCATCGAGGACCACGGCATCCCGCGCGGTGCCGAACTCGCCCTGATCGGGCACGGCGAGGGCGGCACCGCACTGCTCAACCTCGCGCGGGACGCCGCGTTCTGCCGCGCCTACCGGATCACCCATGTCGTCGCGGTCGGCTCCCCGGCCCCCGCCGGGCGCCCCGCCGACCCCCGCACCTGGGTCGGCCACCTCACCAACGAGCACGACCTCGTCCCCGCCGCGACCACCGCCGACCCGCACCCCGGCCGGTACGAGGCCCGCTACACCGGACCCACCCGCGCCTACCCGCAGTCCCACCTGCTGCGCGAGTACATCGGGCATCTGCGTACCGTCGCCCCCGAGGCGCGGGAGCACATCGACCAGGCCCTCACCCCGTACCGGGGCCCCGTCGTACGCAGTCAGGCGTACCAGCTCAAGGACCCGGCCCGGCCGCCCGAGGGTCACCCCTTCCTCACCCTGCCGACCGCCTCGGTCCCGACGGCCACCGGCCCGGTCGGCGTGCCCGTGCGCTACCAGGACTCCGCAGCCGCCCACCTCTGCTTCCCGGTCGATACCGAAGCGGTCCGGGCCCTCCTGCCCGACGTGCCCTGGGTGCGGCCCAGCGGCATCGGGCGGCACACCCTGGCGGTGCTCTCGCTGTACGAGCACCGCTGCTCCACCCTCGGCCCCTACACCGAGGTCGCCCTGTCCGTGCCGGTGGACGACCTGTGGCGGCCCCGCCCGGCCGACCTCGCCACCGACGTGCTGCGCCGCGCCGACCTCCGCCGCACCGGCCGCCACGTCCTCTCCCTCGCCGTCACCACCGAGGAGGCCCGCGTCGCCGCCCGCGAACTCTGGGGCCTGCCCGCCGTACGCGCCGCCGCCGAGGTCCAACTCACCGCCCACCGGCTCCGGCTCAGCGCGCCCGGCCTCGGCATCGCCGTGCTCGGCCGCCTCGGACCCGGCGTGCGCTGCCCCGAACCCGACTGGGCGCTGTACGGGCGGCGCGGCGAGAGCACCGTACGCACCGCGATCCGCACCTCCGGACGGCCCCGTCTGCACGCCGGGGCCGGAGTACGGCTCCGGCTGGACACCGCCGCCGCCGAACCCATGGCCGGACAGCTGCGCAGGCTCGGCATCGACACCGCCCGGCCGCTGTTCGTCGTGGCCTGCCCGCAGTTCATGGTCCACCGTGCCGCGGGCGCCGTCCTGCCGCGCTGAACCTCCTCGACCCCACGCGACCGGGAGCCGCCATGGTGAGCCACTCCACCCCCGCCCAGCCGATCGCCGCCGAACTCCTCGACCGCATAGCGCGGTTGCGCACCGACGCCGACCTGATGGACGGCTACGCCCGACGCCTCCTCGCCACCGCCGCCACCCTGAGCGGCCGCACCGCCGCACCGGAGTGGAGCAGGCCCACCCTCGCCCGCCAGGCCGCCGCCTGCCGCACGACCGCCCGCCAACTACGCGCCGTCGCCGAGGCGTTGCTCACCCAGACCGGGCCCGGCCGGTCACGGCCCCGCCGCCGCCAGGCCGCACCCGCCGTACTCCCGGCCACCGACCGGAAATGAGGGACCGCGTCAAGGACGTTCGGGCATCTGGGTGGTAGCCGGTGCCGTCCTGGGCCGAACGGGTCGTGGCGCCCCGGCAGCCGCCCCGGACGTCCGGATAATCACCGCACATGCAGCTCGTGAACGCAGGTCAAGCGACCCGGCGCGCCCCCGTGGCCGTCACCGGACTGGGACTGGTCACACCGGCCGGTGTCGGACAGGCGGCCGCCTGGGAGGGCCTGTGCGCCGGAATCTCCACGGCCACCGCCGACCCCGGGCTCGACGGGCTGCCCGTGGCGTTCTCCTGCCAGGTGCCCGACCTGGACGCACCCCGCCTCCTCGGCCACCGGCTCAGCCGCCGCCTCGACCGCTTCACCACCTTCGCCCTGCTCGCCGCCCGCGAGGCCGTCGCCGACGCCGGACTCACCCCCGGCGACTGGGACGGCCCGCGCATCGGCATCGTCATGGGCGTCGGCACCGGCTCGATGCAGGGCTGGCAGGCCGAGTTCGACCGGCTCGCCGCCCGCGTCCCCGACCGGGTCTCGCCGCTCGCCCTGCCGCGCAGCGTGCCCAACATGGCCGCCGCCGAGATCGCCCTCGACCTCGGCGCCACCGGACCCAACCTCGTCGTCTCCACCGCCTGCGCCTCCGGCACCAGCGCCATCGGCCTCGCCCGCGACCTGCTGCTCTCCGGCGCCTGCGACCTCGTGCTGGCCGGAGGCAGCGAGTCGGCGCGGCTGCCGATGACCGCCGCCTGCTTCGCCCAGATGCGCGCCCTGTCCCGCCGCTCCTACGCCCCGCACGAGGCGTCCCGCCCCTTCGACCGCGACCGCGACGGCTTCGTCCTCGGCGAGGGCGCCGCCGTCCTCGTCCTGGAACGCATCGCCGACGCCCGCGCCCGCGCCGCCCGCCCGGCCGCCCTGGTCGCCGGGTACGGCGCCTCCTGCGACGCCCACCACTTCACCTCCCCGCACCCCGACGGCGACGGCGCCGCCCGCGCCATCCGCAGCGCCCTCGCCGACGCAGGGCTCGCCCCCGAGGATGTCGACCACGTCAACGCCCACGGCACCTCCACCCCGCAGGGTGACCTCGCCGAACACAACGCCCTCCACCAGGTCTTCCACCGCCCGCCCCCGGTGACCGCCGTCAAGGGCACCATCGGCCACGCCATCGGCGGCGCCGGTGCCATCGAGGCCGCCTGCACCGCCCTCACCCTGCGCCACCAGCTCGTCCCGCCCACCGCCAACCTCCACACCCTCGACCCCGCCATCGACCTCGACGTGGTCACCAAGACCCCCCGCCCGCTGCCGATGCACACCGCCCTCAGCAGCTCGTTCGGGTTCGGCGGCCAGAACGCCGTACTGGCCTTCACCGCCACCGAGTAGTCACTCCCCACCGGGCCCACAACGTGCCCGTGCCCAGCCGAAAGGTCCCACCCGTGCCGGAAGTCCCGGAAGCGCCGCAGATCCCGGACGCCGTACCGCCCCTCGGCCGGGTGTGGTCCTGGCCGAACGCCGAGCAGATCCTCATCGGTGTCTTCGTCGCCGTGCCCTTCCTCGCGCTGCTCGCCGCCGTCCCGCTCGCCTGGCGGAACGGGCTCAGCCCCACCGACCTCGTCCTCGCCGCCGTGTTCTACCTGGTCAGCGGGCTCGGGATCACCGTCGGATTCCACCGCTACTTCACCCACGGCTCGTTCAAGGCCCGCCGTCCGCTGCGGATCGCACTTGCCGTCGCCGGGAGCCTCGCCGTGCAGGGGCCGCTGCTCACCTGGGTCGCCGACCACCGCAAGCACCACCGCTACTCCGACCGCGACGGCGACCCCCACTCGCCCTGGCGGTACGGCCGCACCCCGGCCGCGCTCGCCAAGGGCATGTTCCACGCCCACCTCGGCTGGCTGTTCGACACCGACCACGCCTCCACCCGGACGTACGCGCCCGACCTGGAACGCGACCCGGCGCTACGGCTGATCTCGCGGGGCTTCGGGGTGTTCGTGGTGCTCTCGCTGGCCCTGCCCGCGCTGCTCGGCCTGCTGCTCACCGGGACCTGGGCGGGCGCGGCGACGGCGTTCTTCTGGGCCGGGCTGGTGCGGATCTGCCTGGTGCACCATGTCACCTGGTCCATCAACTCCATCTGCCACGCGGCCGGTTCACGCCCGTTCCGCAGCCGGGACCACTCCGGCAACGTGTGGTGGCTCGCCCCGCTCTCGTTCGGCGAATCCTGGCACAACCTCCACCACGCCGACCCGACCAGCGCCCGGCACGGCGTCCTCACCCGTCAACTGGACGCCAGCGCGCGCCTGATCCGCTGGTTCGAGGGCCTCGGCTGGGCCTACGACGTGCGCTGGCCGGACGCCGGTCGGCTACGGGCGCGGCGCAAGGAGGCCAAAGCACCGGAAACGGGAACCGGCACGCGAGAATTGCGGTCTTAGGCACCGTCAACGACCGGGATCGGCCCGGCCGCGTGGTATACGGGGAATCGAGACACATGTCCATCCGCATTCGTACGACTCCGCTGACCGTCGTCGCTCTCGCCGCGGGCCTCGCCCTGGCCGCCGTGACCCCGGCGCTCGCGGGTACGACCACCGCCGCGGCCAGGCCCGCCACCGCCTCCTCCGCGCAGGGCGACCCCCGCAACGTCACCCAGCGGGTCACCGACTTCTACGGCGCCTACATCGACGCCGTCTGGGACACCGAGGACCCGGCGAGCGGCGCCGACGCCAAGGCCCTGCGCAACTTCTACCTCTCACCCCCCGCCCGCAAGAAGGTCACCGCCTGGGAGAAGAAGAACCACGCCGACGGCATCCTCTTCGCCCAGAACGTGCCGGTGAAGTGGAAGGTCGCCTACACCGGCTCCGGCATGGGCCACGCCACCAGCCGCGTCACCCTCACCTGGAGCGACGGCAAGCACCCGCAGGTCACCCGGATCGACGTCCAGTCGGACCTGACGACCCGCAAGATCACGGACCTGAAGCCCGCGAAGTGATCCCCGCCCGGCCGGACCCGGATCGCCCCGGGCCCGGCCGGACAGCGGACGTCAGCGGTTGACCGCGCGCATCCCCGCCTCGTCGTACCGCTCGCCCGACACCTCGGGCAACTCGGCGTCGATGGCGGCGAGTTCTTCAGGGGTGAGGATGATGTCGACCGCGGCGGCGTTCTGTTCGAGGTAGGAGCGGCGCTTGGTGCCGGGGATGGGGACGATGTGCTCGCCCTGGGCGAGGACCCAGGCGAGGGCGAGCTGGGCCGGGGTGACGCCCTTCTTCTCGGCGATCTCCTTGACCTTGGCCGCGAGGCGCAGGTTGGCCTGGAGGTGCTCGTCGGTGAAGCGGGGGCTGCTGCGGCGGTAGTCGTCCTTGTCCAGTTCCTCGGGGGAGGAGAAGCGGCCCGCGAGGAAGCCTCGGCCCAGCGGCGAGTAGGCGACGAAGCCGATGCCCAGCTCGCGGCAGGTCGGCAGCACCTCCGCCTCCACGTCCCGCGACCACAGCGAGTACTCGCTCTGCACGGCCGTGATCGGGTGGACGGCGTTGCCCCGGCGCAGCGTCTCCGCGCTCGCCTCGCTCAGCCCGATGTGCCCGATCTTGCCCTCGGCGACCAGCTCGGCCAGCGCGCCCACCGTCTCCTCGATCGGCACGTTCGGGTCGACCCGGTGCTGGTAGTACAGGTCGATGTGGTCCGTGCCGAGGCGCTGGAGGGAGCCCTCCACCGAGGCCCGGACATGCTCGGCCGAGCCGTCCTGGCGGCCGACGGACGACATGTCGCCGGGTACCGCGTCGTCCATCCGGTAGTTGAACTTGGTGGCCAGCACGTACTGGTCACGGTGGCCCCGGATCGCCTCGCCGACCAGGGACTCGTTGGTGAGCGGCCCGTACATCTGGGCCGTGTCCAGGAAGTCGATGCCCAGCTCGCGGGCGCGCCGGATGGTGTCCACGCCCTCGTCCTGATCGGCCGTCCCATAGAAGGCCGACATTCCCATGCAACCCAGACCAATTGCGGAAACTTGCAGGTCACGCAGACTGCGCTGTCGCATGTGGTTCCAACCTTTCGCACGCGTTCGGGCCCCTTCATCCATCTAGCGACGGATCTGGCCGCCCGGCATCCCGTGGAGGGATGCCGGGCACCGGAGCGCTTGCGACGCTACGAGCTGGAGAGCGCTCGAAGTCAAGTCACCCGTTCAGGCGGACCGGCAGCTCGAACAGGTCGTTCTGGGTGACCACGGGCTTGTTGCGCAGTTCGGCCGCCGGGACCGCCAGGTCCAGGTGCGGGAAGCGGGCGTACAGCGCGGGCAGGGCCACGCCCGCCTCCAGCCGGGACAGCGCCGCGCCGGGGCAGACGTGCGGGCCGTGGCCGAAGGAGATGTGCCGGTTCTTCGTCTCCCGCGTGATGTCGAACTCCCCGGCGCTCGGCCCGTGCGCCTCCTCGTCGCGGCCGAGCGCGCCGTACGACACGATCAGCGCGTCCCCGGCGGGGATCACGCGATCGCCGACCGGCACGTCCTCGGTGGCGAAGCGGATCAGCACGTGCGAGGTCGGGGTGGACCAGCGCAGCGTCTCCTCCACCACCGCCGACCAGTCCGCCTGCCCGGACAGCACCAGCTCCCGCTGGTCGGGGTGGGTGGAGAGGTTGACGACCGCGTTGACGATCAGGGAGATCGTCGTCTCGTGCCCGGCCGCGATCATCAGCTGGAGGGTGGCGACGATCTCCTCGTCCGTGAGGTGGTCGCCGTCCGCCGACGCCAGGATCAGCGCGCTGGTGAGGTCGTCGCCCGGCTCGGCACGCTTCGCCGCGACGGTCGCCGCCATGATCCCGGCCAGCTCGGTCAGCGTGGCGATGACCTCGGCGGGCGGGGTCTGGGTGGAGAAGAACTTCTCGAACAGCACCTTGAGGCGGGGCAGTGCGGCCTCGTCGATGCCCATCAGCTCGGCCACCACGTACATCGGCAGCGGATAGGCGAAGGCCGCCTTCAGGTCCACCACCCCGGCGTCGGCGGGCAGCGCGTCCAGCAGGTCCTGGGTGAGCTTCCCGATCCGCTCCCGCATCAGCTCCACCCGGCGCGGGGTGAGCGCCTGCGCCACCAGTGTGCGCATCCGGCGGTGGTCCGCGCCGTCCACGGTGAGCATCGAGCGGCCCGGGTTGGCGAGGCCGATCAGCGGCCAGTCCGCCGGGATCTCGCCGCGCCGCCAGGCGCCCCACACATTGATGTCCTTCACCAGGCGCGGGTCGGTCAGCAGTGCCTTGGCCTCGGCGTGCCGGGTGACGGCCCAGACGGGCACCCCGCCGGGCAGTTCCACCGCCGCGAGCGGTCCGGCCGCGAGCAGGGCCGCGCTCTCGCCGTCCAGATCGGAGACGAAGGGGTCGAGGGCGATACGGGAAATCCCGGTACCGGTGGTCATCGTGACGTGCCTCCCAGGGCAGGGGTCGAAGTGAACCGCACGGGCAGCTCGGTCAGCCCGCGCAGCCAGGGCGAGGGCCGACGGGTGAGGGACCCGGCGGGCACCGCCAGGTCGATGTCGGGCAGCCGGTCGAGGACGACCTCGATGCCGGTGCGCGCGATGACCTCGGCGATCTCCTGCGCCGGGAACGGGCAGCGGTGCTCGCCGTGCCCGAAGGAGAAGTGCGCGTTGTTGCCGCCGGTCAGCGCGGAGGCGTCGGTACGCACCTGGGGGTCGGAGTTGGCGCCCTGGAGACCGAGCAGCAGCAGGTCACCGGCGCGGACCCGGCGACCGCCGAGGTGGGTGTCGCGCGCGGCCCAGCGGCCCGCCACGTTCTGGGTGGGCGCGTCCTCCCACAGCACCTCGTTCATCGCCTCGGCGACGCTGTTGCGGCCGCCGAACAGGGAGGCGGCGAACCGGTCGTCGGTCAGCATCAGCCGCAGCGAGTTGCCGATCCAGTCGGCGGTCGGCTGGTGCCCGGCCGCCATCATCACCATCAGGTCCTGGACGATCTCCTCGTCGGTGAACCCGCTGTCGTCGGCCAGCATCCGGGAGACCACGTCGTCGGCGGGCCGCTCCCTGCGGTCGGCGACCAGCCGGGCCATGGAGGTGGCGAGGTGGGACTGCCCGGCCAGCGCCCGCTCCCGGCCGTCGATCATGTCGTTGAGCGCGGTGACCAGGCCGGGACCCTCGTCGTCCGGGAAGCCGTAGAGGTGCGCGAGGACCCGTACGGGCAGCAGGGCCGAGTACTGGGCGACGAGGTCGGCCTCGCCGGAGAGGCAGACGGTGTCGATCAGTTCGTCCGCGAACCGCTCGGCCTGGCGCCGGAGTTCGAAGGGGTCGGTCGTCTCCAGCGCGTTGCTGATCATCGCGGCACGCTGCCGGTGCCGTTCCCCGACCGTGTAGAGGATGGACGGCTGGCGGTGCCCGATCATCGGCAGCAGGGGCCAGTCGTCCGGGACGTTCTCCCACTGGTTCCACAGCTCGGAGTCCCGGCTGAACAGCACCGGATCGCCGGTCACTTGATGCAGCTCGCGATAGCCCACCACCAGCCAGGCCGGGATGCCGCCGTCCAGCTCCACCGGGACCACGGAGCCGTGGTCGCGACGCATCTCCCGGTACAGGCAGGCGGGTTCGGTCTGGAAGCGGGGTCCGCCGAGCGGTACGGCCTCGGACATCACACCAGCTCCCCTCTGACCGCGGGGGCCGTGGCGTACCGGGCCCGCACATGGCTGACCAGGGTGATCAGGACGTCCCTCGCGGACTCGCGGGAGCGGGCGTCGCAGTCGATCAGTGGGACGTGCGGGTCGAGGTCCAGGGCGGCGCGTACGTCCGCGCCCGCGCGCACCGGGCCGCCGAAGTCGTTGCAGGCCACGATGAACGGCGTGCCGTGCCGCTCCAGCCGGTCGATCGCGTACCAGGAGTCGTCGATCCGGCGGGTGTCCACCAGCACGACCGCGCCGAGCGTGCCCGAGAACAGCCGGTCCCACAGGAACCAGAACCGCTCCTGGCCGGGCGCCCCGAACAGGTACAGCACGTTGTGCGCGTCCAGCGTGATGCGGCCGAAGTCGAAGGCGACCGTGGTCGCCGTCTTGCCGCCCACCTGCGCGATGTCGTCCACCGAGGCGCCCGCCTGCGTCATCGTCTCCTCGGTGTTGAGGGGACGGATCTCGCTGACCGAGCGCACCAGCGTGGTCTTGCCGACGCCGAAGCCGCCCACGACGACGATCTTCAGACCGTTGTCGGCGGAGGCACCCAACGGGGTGCGCGCGTCAGAGGTTGCGGAGTCCAACGAGCACCTGCTCCAGGATGTCGGGGTCGGTGATGGCGGGGCGGCGCGGATGGCGGGCGCTGACATGGCCGGTGGCCAGGAGGTCGGACAGCAGCACCTTGGTGATGCTGACGGGCAGGCGCAGTTCGGCGGAGATCTCCACCACCGAGGTGGGGAACTCCGTCAGCCGCAGGATGGCCACATGCTCGGACTGCATG
Organism: Streptomyces sp. NPDC090119; assembly: GCF_044747085.1. Classification (NCBI taxonomy): domain Bacteria; kingdom Bacillati; phylum Actinomycetota; class Actinomycetes; order Kitasatosporales; family Streptomycetaceae; genus Streptomyces; species Streptomyces sp. NPDC090119. The sequence goes on from NZ_JBIVDK010000001.1 coordinate 1,557,099, forward strand.
CCGGTGGCCGCCGCCGACTCGGCGACGATCAGTGTGACCAGGTCCAGCGGACTGCCGACGCCGGTCCCGATCCGTCCCCGCGTGATGGTGTAGAGACGGTCGGGAGCGTCGTCCCTGCCCGGTCGGCTCATGAGGAGCGGGGCGGAGCGGTCAGATGCTCGCCGAGCTGTTCCACCAGCTCGCTCATCGTGTGGCCGACCACTCCGGGGTCGGCGTCCTCGCTGGTCACCACGGCAAGGTGGGCGCCCTGGCCCGCCTCGACGATGAACAGCACACCGCCGTAGAACTCGGCCATGGCCGAGCGGACGCCGCCGCTGCCGTCGCCGAACTCCACGGACGCCCCGTGCGACAGCGACTGGATGCCCGCGGCGATCGCGGCGAGCTGGTCCGCCTGGTCGACGGACAACTCGGGGGTGCGGCACAGCTTGAGGCCGTCACGGGAGAGGACGAGCGCGTGCCGGGCGCCCGGAGTCTTCTCCAGCAGGCCCTCGAGGAGCCAGGTGAGGGTGTCGTCGGCGGTGGTCGGGCCGGTCATGAGGTGGGGTCGCCTTCCAGATGCGTGTGCGGTTGCTCAGGGGGAGGGGTGGGACGGGAGACATCGGGGGTGTCGGCCGGATCGCTCGGGGGCGCTTCGGCGGGCCGGGTGTGCGGGGCCGGGTCCTCGGCTCCGCCGCCGGGCCGGACCGCCTTGCGGAAGCTGCTGAAGCGGGCCGCGCGGACCTTGGCCTGGTCGGGGTCGGGCGCGGTCCGCCCGGTGCCGTCGGGTGCGGCCGACCGGGACCGCTCGGCCTCGGCCAGCGTGCGGCCGCGCCGACGCTGGGGCAGCCCGTGCACCTCGTCGGCGGGCGGTGCGGGAGACTCGTGGACGGGGGCGGCAGGCGTGACGGGGGTGGCCGGGGCAGCGGGGCGCTCGGCCGCCGGGGTGGCCGGAGCGGGGCTGGTCAGGATCTCCTGCGGTACGAGCATCAGCACACCGGTGCCGCCGCGCGCCGAGGGGCGGAACGACACCTTCAGGCCGTGCTTGCGGGCCAGCCTGCCGACCACCGCGAGCCCGAGCCGGGTACCGGTCAGACCGCCCAGGCCGGACACGTCACCGGTCACCGCCCGCTCCGCGCGCCGTAGTTGGACGTCGCCCATCACCAGGCCGCTGTCCTCCACGGAGACGATGACCCCGGCCGGGACCTCCTCCACGTAGACGTGGACCTCGGCGGTCGGCGGGGAGAAGTTGGTGGCGTTGTCGAGCAGTTCGGCCAGTGCGTGCATCACGCCCTCGGCCGCGTGCCCGGCGACGGCGACCGTGCTGACGGAGTGCACCCGCACCCGCCGGTAGCCGCCGATCCGGCCCATCGCGCCGCGCAGGATGGACTCCATGGCGATGGGCCGCGCCCACCGGCGTCCCGAACGCGCCCCGGTCAGCACGGCGATGGAGTCCGCCAGCCGTCCGGCCTGCGCGGTGCGGTGGTCCAGATGCAGCAGGTCGGCCAGCACGTCCTCGTCGCCGTGCCGTTCCTCCATCGCCCGCAGGTCGGCCAGGGTGGCCGTGGCCAACGCCTGCATCCGGCCGGCCGTGTTGGAGGTGGCCGAGATGGCCGCCGCCCGCTCGCGCCGGGCCTTCTCCAGGTCGCCGGACAGTCGCAGCACCTCGCCGCGCAGCCGCTCCGCCTCTCGTGCGCCGTCCTGCTCCAGCCGGAGCCGCTCGGTGCTGAACTCCGCGCGTTGGGCCGCGAGTTCGTCGATGAGCCGCTGCTGCTCCCGACGGGTCTCCTCGGACGCCGAGGTCCGCTCCCGCTCCAGCCGGGCCACGTCGGCCAGCGCCTTCTCCAGCCGGTGCCGTGCCCTGCGGGCGGTGTCCCGGGCGTGGGCGGCCACGGTCACCGCGATACAGAGCACCACCGCCGCCGCATCCCCGGCCCACAGCAGCGCGGTCCGCGCCGCGTGCGGGGCCACCGCCACGGCCGCGCCGAGCGCGAGCGCCGACAGGACGGCGGTGGCGGCCAGGGCGAGAGCGGGCGTACGGAGGGCTGGGCGGTCGCCAGGGGGTGTGGGCGCGGTCATCGGTCCGGTCTGGTCCTCGCGGCAATCGGGGGTGGTCGGGAGACGAGAAACGACAAGAAACAGCGTCTTGGGTGAACCGGCGGTCACTATACGAGAGTTGATGATCAAAATGGAAAGAAAGCAGCGGCCTTCCATGAAGTGGACGTCCAAAACGTGGCGTTGGCCGTGAACCGGGCGCTGGTCGCGAATCCACCGAAGCCGTAGATCTTGACTCCCGCTTCCCGGCCCGATGGACTGTCACCGCCCGCCCCGGCGGGTTGACGGCGAAGGGGGAGCGGCGCGTGGCGGGGGACCCGGGAGCGGGGACGCTCCTCGTGCGCGCGGCCCGGTTCACCGGCCGCACCCTGCGCGGCGAATGGCACGCCGTCGTCGTCGACCCGGTACGCCGCCTCGCCCACCGCGGACTGTCCGGGCTGCTCCTCGCCTTCGTCGCCGCGTCCGGCGTCATCCTCTTCCACGACCTGGCCCAGTACCCCCTCGGCGCCACCTGGGTCCGGCGGCTCGGCGGCGTCACCGCCGACCTCCCGCTCTGGCTCTCCCTGCTGCGCACCCCCGTCTCGCTGTACGTCCCCGCGCTCGACCTGCCGGTATGGGCGGGCATCACCCAGCTGTTCCTCGCCTTCGCGCTCGCCGAACTGGTCCTCGGCCGCGTCCGCACCCTGGCCATCGCCTACGTCACCACGCTGGCCGGCACCCTGACCGCCCGGCTGATGATCGAGCTGGGCCCCGGCTGGTGGGGGTTCGGTCTGCCCGCCGAGTACGGCGCTGTCCTCGACACCGGTCCGTCGGCGGCCGTCGTGGGCCTCTTCACCTATCTGGCCGTGGTCCGGCGCGCCCCCGTGGTTTTCACCCTGACAGGCGGATCGATGGTGTGGGAGTCCCTCGCCGTACCCAACCTCGCCGGGCGCGAGCACCTCGTCGCCGTGTCCGCCGCCGTCCTCCTCGGCCTGCTGCGCGGCCGCCGCCTCCGCCTGCCGCACGCCGGGCAGCCTCCATCCCGGCCGGTACCCCCGCCCGCCGCCCCGCCCGTGCCTCCGGTCCCGAACCCCCGCATCCCGCCCGTACTTCCGACCGACCCGACACGGACACGTCAATGTGACGGTTTTCGCACTTCGACCCCGGCGCGCACCCCCTAGTGTTTCCGCGAAGTACGGGGGCAGGACGTGGCTGACACCATGGTGTTCGTCGCCGGCAGGCTGAAGGGAATCCCAGATGTTCCGCAAGGTGCTGGTAGCCAACCGCGGAGAGATCGCCATCCGCGCGTTCCGGGCGGGCTACGAACTCGGCGCGCGCACGGTGGCCGTCTTCCCCCATGAGGACCGCAACTCGCTGCACCGGCTCAAGGCCGACGAGGCGTACGAGATCGGCGAGCCCGGACACCCCGTCCGCGCCTATCTCTCCGTCGACGAGATCGTGACCGCCGCCCGCCGCGCCGGGGCGGACGCCGTGTACCCCGGCTACGGCTTCCTCTCGGAGAACCCCGAGCTGGCCCGCGCCTGCGAGGAGGCGGGCATCACCTTCGTCGGCCCCAGCGCCGACATCCTCGAACTCACCGGCAACAAGGCCAGCGCCGTCGCCGCCGCCCGCGCGGCCGGGGTGCCCGTGCTCGGCTCCTCCGCGCCCTCCAACGACGTGGACGAACTGGTGCGCGCCGCCGACGACATCGGCTTCCCCGTCTTCGTCAAGGCGGTCGCGGGCGGCGGCGGGCGGGGCATGCGCCGGGTCGAGGAGCCCGCCCAGCTCCGCGAGTCCATCGAGGCCGCCTCCCGCGAGGCCGAGTCCGCCTTCGGCGACCCGACCGTCTTCCTGGAGAAGGCCGTCGTGGACCCCCGCCACATCGAGGTGCAGATCCTCGCGGACGGCGAGGGCGACGTGATCCACCTCTACGAACGCGACTGCTCGCTCCAGCGCCGCCACCAGAAGGTCATCGAGCTGGCCCCCGCGCCGAACCTCGACCCCGAGCTGCGGGACCGGATCTGCGCCGACGCCGTGCGCTTCGCCCGCGAGATCGGCTACCGCAACGCGGGCACCGTGGAGTTCCTCCTCGACCGGGACGGCAACCACGTCTTCATCGAGATGAACCCCCGCATCCAGGTCGAGCACACGGTCACCGAGGAGGTCACCGACGTCGACCTGGTCCAGTCCCAGATGCGGATCGCCGCCGGGGAGACCCTGGCCGACCTCGGGCTCGCCCAGGACCGGATCACCCTGCGCGGCGCCGCCCTCCAGTGCCGGATCACCACCGAGGACCCCGCCAACGGCTTCCGCCCGGACACCGGCCTGATCAGCGCCTACCGCTCACCCGGCGGCTCCGGCATCCGCCTCGACGGCGGAACCACCCACGCCGGTACCGAGATCAGCGCCCACTTCGACTCCATGCTGGTCAAACTCACCTGCCGGGGACGGGACTTCCAGGCCGCCGTCGGCCGCGCCCGGCGCGCGGTCGCCGAGTTCCGCATCCGGGGCGTGTCCACCAACATCCCGTTCCTGCAAGCCGTGCTGGACGACCCCGACTTCCGCGCCGGACGCGTCACCACCTCGTTCATCGAGGAGCGCCCGCATCTGCTGACATCCCGTCACTCGGCCGACCGGGGCACCAAGCTGCTCACCTTCCTGGCCGACGTCACCGTCAACAAGCCGCACGGCGAGCGCCCCGAACTCCTCGACCCCGTCACCAAGTTGCCCGCACTCCCGGCGGGCGAGCCCCCGGCGGGCTCCCGGCAGCGCCTGGTCCACCTCGGCCCCGAGGGCTTCGCCCGCGAACTGCGCGAGTCCCCGGCGCTCGGCGTCACCGACACCACCTTCCGCGACGCCCACCAGTCGCTGCTGGCCACCCGGGTGCGCACCAAGGACCTGCTCGCGGTCGCCCCCGTCGTCGCCCGCACCCTGCCCGAGCTGCTGTCCCTGGAATGCTGGGGCGGCGCCACCTACGACGTGGCGCTGCGCTTCCTCGCCGAGGACCCGTGGGAGCGGCTGGCCGCGCTGCGCGAGGCGGTGCCCAACATCTGTCTGCAGATGCTGCTGCGCGGCCGCAACACCGTCGGCTACACCCCGTACCCCACCGAGGTCACCGACGCCTTCGTACGGGAGACGGCCGCGACCGGCGTCGACATCTTCCGCATCTTCGACGCGCTGAACGACGTCGACCAGATGCGGCCCGCCATCGACGCCGTGCGCGAGACCGGCACCGCCGTCGCCGAGGTGGCGCTCTGCTACACCGCCGACCTCAGCGACCCCGCCGAGCGGCTCTACACGCTCGACTACTACCTGAAGCTGGCCGAACGGATCGTCGACGCCGGGGCGCACGTCCTCGCCATCAAGGACATGGCGGGCCTGCTGCGGGCCCCGGCCGCCGCGAAGCTGGTCACCGCGCTGCGGAGCGAGTTCGGGCTGCCCGTGCACCTGCACACCCACGACACGGCCGGTGGCCAGCTCGCCACCTACCTCGCCGCGATCCAGGCGGGCGTCGACGCGGTGGACGGCGCGGTCGCCTCCATGGCCGGGACGACCTCCCAGCCCTCGCTCTCCGCCCTGGTCGCCGCCACCGACCACTCCGAGCGACCCACCGGGCTCAGCCTGCACGCCGTCGAGGAACTGGAGCCGTACTGGGAGGGCGTGCGCAAGGTCTACGCCCCCTTCGAGGCGGGCCTCGCCTCCCCGACCGGCCGCGTCTACCACCACGAGATCCCCGGCGGTCAGCTCTCCAACCTGCGCACCCAGGCCGTCGCGCTCGGCCTCGGCGACCGCTTCGAGGAGATCGAGGCGATGTACGCGGCCGCCGACCGCATCCTCGGCCGCCTGGTCAAGGTCACCCCGTCCTCCAAGGTGGTCGGCGACCTCGCCCTGCACCTGGTCGGCGCGGGTGTCTCGCCGGACGACTTCGAGGCCGACCCGGACCGCTTCGACATCCCGGACTCGGTGATCGGCTTCCTCCGCGGCGAGCTGGGCACCCCGCCCGGCGGCTGGCCGGAGCCGTTCCGCACCAAGGCGCTGCGCGGCCGCGCCGACGCCAAGCCGGTGCGCGAGCTGTCCGCCGAGGACCGCGAGGGGCTGGAGAAGGACCCCAAGCCCACCCTGAACCGGCTGCTGTTCCCCGGCCCGACCGGCGAGTTCGACACCCACCGGCAGGCGTACGGCGACACCAGCGTGCTGGACAGCAAGTCCTTCTTCTACGGACTGCGCCCGGCCAAGGAGTACGCCGTCGACCTGGAGCCCGGAGTGCGGCTGCTGATCGAGCTGCAGGCGGTCGGTGAGGCGGACGAGCGCGGTATGCGCACGGTGATGTCGACCCTCAACGGTCAGCTCCGGCCGATCCAGGTCCGTGACCGCTCGGCCGCCACCGACGTTCCGGTGACGGAGAAGGCCGACCGTTCGAATGCGGGCCATGTCGCGGCGCCGTTCGCCGGGGTGGTGACGCTGGCGGTGGAGGAGGGCGCCGAGGTGGCGGCCGGGGAGACCGTGGCCACCATCGAGGCGATGAAGATGGAGGCGACGATCACCGCGCCGAAGGCGGGCCGGGTGTCCCGGCTGGCGATCAACCGCATCCAGCAGGTGGAGGGCGGAGACCTGCTGGTCGAGCTGGCCTGAGCCGCCGCCGTCCGCTCCGGCCCCTCGTACCGGGGGCCGGAGCGGACGGCGTACGGGCGGGATCAGTCCCAGAGCGGGTAGACCATGGTCTGCGTGAAGCCCTTCGGGCGCGCGTCGTCGTACGTCACGCTCATCCGGGTGTAGCGCTGGACGTCCGGGTTCTTCTTCCATCCGTAGGGACGGTCGAGGCGCACGGTCACGTGGTAGGAGCGGAAGACGCCCTTGGCGCAGTAGGGCTTGCAGTCGTTGACCACGTTCACGCCCTCGGCCACGGCCGACTCCGAGTCCCACTTGTACCACTTCAGCCCGCTGAGCCTGCTGTTGCCGTCACCGCAGGCCAGGAGGAAGTCGGCTGGCCGCACGGTCTTCTTGAACTGGCAGTCGACGAGCACGGGCGCGGTCCGCTGTGGCTGGGGGGCCGTCGGCGGGCTGGCCGACGCCGTCGTCATCGCCGCGGTGAGCAGGGCTCCCGCCGCCAGGGTGACCGTCGTTCCCACCAGTGATCCGCGCATGGTCGCTCCCACCTGTCGTGCTGTGTCCGACCGTGAGCCGACGCTACGACCGTTCGCCCGAATGCACCACTCGCGCAGGTGGGAGCGTGGGTCACCCGTGCTGGACGGTCAGCCCGTAGAACGCGACGCGGGCGCCGTTGGTGGTCGAGTCCGAGGACGACTGGTTGTAGGACCCGGCCTTGAAGTACTGCTTGTACGGGTTGAAGGACGCGGGGATCGGGTAGCGCGTGGTGCTGCCGTTGACGGTCAGCTCGATGGTGTTCCCGCCGGTCACGGCGATGCCGTACGTCCAGGTCTTTCCGATGGACACATGTCCGACCGTGTGCGGGGTCTGGCCGCCGGAGGGGGAGTTCTCGGTGCCCAGGACGATGTCGCCGTCCGCGTGGTAGTAGAGCTCCAGCAGCGGCTTGGTGGAGGAGCCGCCGGAGCCGAGGTGGATCTGTCCGACGCAGACGTTCTTGGTCACCGACACCACCCGCAGGGTCGCGTTCATCCGGTGCGTGCCGCCGAGCGCCCAGTCGGCCGCGCCGCCGTCGCGGTTCATCTCGCGCAGCTCGGAGCGGGCGTAGTTCGAGTTCGGCGTGGTGACGCCCTTCTCGGGCGCCCAGAAGGTCATCGCGCCGTCGCGGGTGTCGGTGTAGAAGTACGCGTCCTGGTAGCCGTTCGCGCCGCGCAGCCGGGACGAGGAGATCGTGGTGGGGGAGCCGGGGGAGCCGACCGGCTCCTGGAGCTGCCAGACCGAGAGGTCGAAGTTGCCGCCGGGCGCCTTGTTCGGATCGGCCGCGTGCGCGGTGCCGCCGAAAGCGCCGAGAGTGAGGGCGAGGCTCGCGGCAGCCGCCGTGAGCAGCCGGGAACGGATCATGTGGGGGGTCATGTGGGGGTCCTGTCGCCGGGCCGGATGCGTTCAGCATGCTGAACACCGAACGCATCCTTGGACGTCGATGACCCGTGAAGCTAAAGGTCCGGTCCAGGCCCGTCAAGAGGTCACGCGGTCAGCACGAGCCTTCGTCCTGCCACGGGCCCCAGTCGGAGCCGTTCGGCGTCTCGTTCTGCGTCCACCACTTGGCCTTCCAGTTGTGGTGGTTGTAGGACGCCTCGTCCCCGGCGACGTACACGGCCGACGAACTCCAGGCGGCCTTGCAGGAGTTGCCGGGGTTCGGGGGTGTCGGGGTCGGGGTGGGCGTGGGGGTCGAGTTCGGCGGGGTCGCACCGGCGAACTTCACCGAGAACTTGGCGAAGTCCCAGGCACTCTGAGCCACGCTGGAGCAAGTGCCGGACGTACGGCCGCCGTTGTCGGCCGGGGTGCACTGGCGATCTCTGTTCAAGGACCAGAACGTGAAGCGGTCCATGTGGTGGCCGGTGGCGAAGTCCAGCACGGTCTGGAAGTCGGCCTGGGAGAAGTACTCCCCGGTGTCGCTACGGCCGTTCATCCCGGAGAAGCCCTCGTGCGCGTACGCCGTGGCCTCGTCCCAGCCGAAGGTGGAGCGCAGAATGCCGTTGAAGTTGGCCAGCGCGCTGGTCTGGCTCGCCGCGCCGTTGAAGCCGCCGTCGAACGGCATGATGGAGAAGTTGTTCGGGGTGAACCCCTGGGACTTCGCCTCCAGCAGCATCTGCTTGCCGAACCAGCCGGTGCCGTCCGCCGTACCGGCCGTGGTCACCGAGACGTACAGGCCGGGGTTGTTCTGCTGGAGGATCTTGGCCGCGCCGATCTCGTTGTGGATGGCCGCGGTGTTCTCGTACTCCGGCTCCTCCAGGTCGAAGTCGATGGCGTGCAGGCCGTACTTGGTGATGACCTGCTGGTAGGCCGCCGCCGTGGCCGCCGGGTCGGCGCAGGTCTGGCCCAGCTTGGTGCCGCCGTAGCCACCGATCGAGATGGAGACGTCACCGCCCTTGGACCGGATGGTGTTGATCACCGACTGCACGGCGGTGTCCGAGGAGACCGGGGAGGTGCCACCCCAGGTCGGGGAGCAGCCACCGCCGTTGGGCGCCAGCACGAACGCGAGCTGGAACGCCTTGAGGCCGGTGGCGTCCATGATGGCGGCCGCGTTCGGCGGGTCGTTGTCCGTCGGCATCAGATAGGGGGCCGCCGCGTACCAGCGGTTGTCGAGCGCGCTCGCGGCGCCCGAGGCGCTGCCCGCGACCAGTGCCGTCGTGCCGGCCGCGGCCAGCGTGACGGCGGCGGCCGCGCCCAGACATGCCCGAAGACGTCTCACTACGAGCCTCCAGAGGGGGGTGGGGGAGGGGGAATGCCAGAGTCGTGGACGGCACCCAACTTGGTCTAGTCCAATACGCGTCTTTGGACTGGACCAAACCGTCTCTTTACTCGGCGGTAAGTGAACGCCCGCTCTGTGCAGGGCACTTGTCATCCCCGCCGATCTGCGCGGAACCGTGGCGGAGCGTCCGCCCTCTGGGGCACCCTGGACGCTGTGCGTACCGTTTCGCCATGTTTGAGTGGGCGGTGCGCGAGGGGGACGATCACATGAAGGGCGGGGCGAAGCACGGTGGAGATCACCATTCACAGACCCGGCGAACTGACCTCCGCGCTGCGCGGGGCCTGGCACCGGGCGATGGACGAGTCACCCGAGTACGCCAACCCCTTCCTCGCACCGGAGTTCGCCATCGGAGTCGGCCGTCATCGCGGCGGCGTCCGCATCGCGGTGCTGCGCGAGGGCGGTGAGCCGGTCGGCTTCCTCCCGTACGAACGGGGTCCGTTGGGCACCGGGCGGGCCATCGGCCTCGGACTGTCCGACTGTCAGGCCCTGGTGCACCGGCCCGGCGTCACCTGGGACACGGCCGAACTCCTGCGCGCCTGCGGGCTCAGCATCTTCGAGTTCGACCATCTCGTCCAGGAACAGCGGCCGTTCGCCCCGCACCTCACCGGCACCTTCGCCTCGCCCGTCATCGACGTGAAGCCCGGCGACGGCACCTATGCCGCGTGGCTGCGCGCCACCTATCCCGGGCTCGCCAAGACGACCCTGAAGAAGGAACGCAGGCTCGGGCGGGACATCGGCGAGGTGCGGTTCGTCTTCGACGAGCGCGACCCGCAGGTGCTGCGCACCCTGATGCGCTGGAAGTCGGCCCAGTACCGCCGTACCGGCCGCATGGACCGGTTCTCCCGCCCCTGGATCGTGGACCTGGTGAACCACCTCTTCCACGTCCGCGAGGAGCACTTCACCGGTGTGCTCTCCGTGCTGTACGCGGGTGACCGTCCGGTCGCCGCCCACTTCGGACCCCGCTCCAGCACCGTCCTGGCCGCCTGGTTCACCGCCTACGACCCCGAACTGCACTACTACTCACCGGGGTTGATGATGCATTTGCGCACGGCCGAGGGTGCCGCCCGCAGCGGGGTGACCCTGGTCGACCTCGGCCGCGGTGACAAGGAGTACAAGGACTGGCTCAAGACCCGCGAACTGCGGGTCGGCGAGGGCTTCGCGGCCCGCGCCCATCCGGTGGCCATGGCCCAGCGGGTATGGCGCCGACCGGTGCGCGGACTGCGCAACACGGTGCTGGCCCACCCCCAACTGCTGGCCCCCGCCGATCGGTTGCTGAAGACGGTCGGTCAACTACGCACCCAGGGGCGGCCGGGCCGCTGAGGACACCGGGCGGGGCTGTCGGGACCAAAGCACATGGTCCGGACAGTCCCGCCCGCATGTGAACAGCCGCTGGGTGTGAACGCCCTTGTGCGCGAAGGATTTGGCTTCCGAAGGCTTGCGCCCGTTTGGTTCATCCCTTAAATCAAAACATGAACTAAGCAGGGGCCGGTCTCCCGGTCCCGCATTCGCAGGGAGCCGCAATGAGACTGAGATCCCTGGGGACAGCGCTCGCCGCCACGGCAGCACTGCTCGCCCTGCCCACCCTCCAACCACCGGCCGTCGCCGCCCCGGACGCCGCCCAGGCCGGCTGCAACACCGCCAACGCCGCGCAGGGCAAGCCCGCGACCGCGTCCTCCACCGAGAACGCGGGCACCCCGGCCTCCGCCGCCTTCGACGGCGACGCGGGCACCCGCTGGTCCAGCGCGTTCGCCGACCCCCAGTGGCTCCGCGTCGACCTCGGCTCGGTGCAGGACCTGTGCGGCATCGACCTGAACTGGGAAGCCGCCTACGGCAAGGACTTCCAGCTCCAGAGCTCGACCGACGGCACCAACTGGACCACGCTGAAGACCGTCACCGGCGCCACCGGCGGCACCACCGCGTACGCGGTGAGCGGCTCCGGCCGCTACGTCCGTATCAACGCCACCGCCCGCGGCACCACCTACGGCTACTCGCTGTGGGAGATGGCCGTGCACACCGGCACCACGGGTGTCCCGCCGGTCCAGGGCGGCGGCGACCTCGGTCCCAATGTGATCGTCGTCGACCCGAGCACGCCGAACCTCCAGCAGAAGTTCGACAGCGTCTTCGCCGGTCAGGAGTCGAACCAGTTCGGCTCCGCGCGCTACCAGTTCCTGATGAAGCCCGGCACGTACAACAACATCAACGCCCAGCTGGGCTTCTACACCTCGATCTCCGGCCTCGGTCTCAACCCCGACGACGTCCAGATCAACGGTGACATCACCGTGGACGCGGGCTGGTTCAACGGCAACGCCACGCAGAACTTCTGGCGTTCGGCGGAGAACCTCGCCATCCGCCCGGTCAACGGCACCGACCGCTGGGCCGTCGCCCAGGCCGCGCCGTTCCGCCGCATCCACGTCCAGGGCGGGCTCAACCTCTCGCCCAACGGCTACGGCTGGGCGTCCGGCGGCTACATCGCGGACTCGAAGATCGACGGCACGGTGGGCCCCTACTCCCAGCAGCAGTGGTACACCCGCGACAGCTCGGTCGGCGGCTGGACCAACGGCGTCTGGAACATGGTCTTCAGCGGCGTCCAGGGCGCGCCCGCGACCAACTTCGACAGCGGCCCGTACACCACGCTGGACAACACCCCGGTCTCGCGCGAGAAGCCGTTCCTCTACCTCGACGGCTCCACGTACAAGGTGTTCGTCCCGGCCAAGCGCACCAACGCGCGCGGTGTGTCCTGGCCCGCCAACGCGGGGTCCTCGCTGCCGCTCGACCAGTTCTACGTGGTCAAGCCCGGCGCCACCGCGGCCACCATCAACCAGGCGCTCGCCCAGGGGCTCAACCTCCTGTTCACCCCAGGTGTCTACCACCTGGACCGGGCCATCGAGGTCAACCGCGCCAACACCGTGGTCCTCGGCCTGGGTCTCGCCACCATCGTCCCGGACAACGGCGTCGACGCCATGCACGTGGCCGACGTGGACGGTGTGAAGCTCGCGGGCTTCCTCATCGACGCGGGCAGCGCCAACTCCGACACTCTGCTGCGGATCGGCCCGGCCGGCTCCACCGCCGACCACGCGGCCAACCCCACCACCATGCAGGACGTGTTCGTGCGCATCGGCGGTGCCGGACCCGGCCTCGCCACCAACTCGGTCGTGGTCAACAGCAACAACGTCGTCATCGACCACACCTGGCTGTGGCGCGCCGACCACGGCAGCGGAGTCGGCTGGAACACCAACCGCGCCGACTACGGCCTGCGCGTGAACGGCAACGACGTCCTGGCCACCGGCCTGTTCGTCGAGCACTACAACAAGTACGACGTGTACTGGGCCGGACAGCGCGGGCGCACGATCTTCTTCCAGAACGAGAAGGCGTACGACGTGCCCAACTCCGCCGCCATCACCCACGACGGCATCGTCGGCTACGCGGCCTACAAGGTCGCCGACTCGGTCACCTCGCACGAGGCGTGGGGTCTGGGGAGCTACTGCAACTTCACCACGGACTCCTCCATCGTCCAGGCGCACGGCTTCCAGGTCCCGGTGAACTCCGGGGTCAAGCTGCACGACATCCTGGTGATCTCGCTCGGCGGCAAGGGCCAGTACGCCCACGTCGTCAACAACACCGGCGCCCCCACCTCGGGGTCGGACACCATCCCGTCCAAGATCACTCAGTTCCCGTAGCGCGGACGCGCGGAGCCCGGAAGGCGGGTTCCGCGCGACGCGCCTAGGGTGGCGTGCACGGCGGGCCGGTCGGTCCTCCGTGCACGGCCCCCGGCCCGGCCAGGCGTCCGAGCGGCCGGTCGTCCAGGACAACTCCTGGGCGGCCGGGCCGACTTCACCCACCGGGAGCCTTCGCTCCCGCCTCGGACGACCGCCGGACCGGGGGCCACCAGCCCGAACGGAGTAGTACGGCGGGCGCCCCGCCCGAGCTGCCGCTCTGATGGAAGAGTCCCAACCTCGACCAGTGAGGCATCTCATGCGTATGCGCAAGCTTGCTGCAACAGCCGTTCTCGCGGGCGCCCTTGCCCTCTCCGGCGCCACGGCGGCCCAGGCGGCCGACCCGGACCCCGTCACCGGCGTCGCCGCCAACAGCCCCGGCGTCGCCTCCGGCAACGTCATCCAGGTCCCGGTGGAGATCCCGGTCAACCTCTGCGGCAACACGATCGACGTCGTGGGCCTGCTGAACCCCGCGTTCGGCAACATCTGCGCCAACTCCTGACGGCGCGTGCGAAGGGTGCCGGTCCCTCTCCGCGAGGGGCCGGCACCCGGCTGTGCTGGATCAGTCGGCCGCGACCGGTTCCTTCCGGAGTGGGGGCCGCTCCTTCGGCCGGCCGCTCCGCAGCAGCAGGCGCCGCACCGGACGCTCCACGCCCTCGAACAGCGCCCAGGACAGCCCGAGCGAGATCGCGAACGCGGCCGCCGTCACCCCGATCCCGGCCGCCGCGCCGAAGCGCGGCTTGTCACCCAGGACGGAGATGCCCGCGCGCAGCACCAGCAGATGGACCATGTAGAACGCGAACGACAGCTCCCCGAGCCGCACCAGCCGCCGCCCCCGCCACAGCGAGGGCAGCCCGCGCAGGTCCGCGACCGCCGCCGCCGGGATCAGCAGGGTGAACCCGGCCAGGGTGCAGGACGTGGCCGCGTAGCCGGGCGCCACCTGGGGGACGAGGAAGTAGCCGAGGATGGCCAGGGCGAGCGAGCCCTCCAGGCCGGGGCCGCGCCAGCGGTCGAGCAGCACCAGCCGCGCGGTGACCGTACCGAGCACGAACTCCGGGAGCCGGGCCAGGGGCAGCGAGTACATCGGCTGGTTCAGCCAGTGGTGGGCGTCTGCCCAGGCCAGGACCAGCGCGGTCACCGCCGCCAGCGCGCCGAGCAGCAGCGTCCCGCGCGCGTTCAGCCTGCGCAGCAGCCAGAAGAGGGCCGGGAAGAGCGCGTAGAAGAACGCCTCGCAGGCCAGCGACCAGCTGACCGGGTTGAGCGTCTGCCACCAGGGCTGCCACCAGGAGTGCACCAGCGACACGTTCGCCAGGGTCTGCTTCCAGGTCGGGAGCGCGGGCTTGCCCATGGCGAAGGCGATGGTGACCGCGAGCAGGGCGGTGGCCAGGTGCACCGGGTAGACCCGGGCGATCCGCCGCCGCCAGAAGCCGGGCGCCCGGTCGCCGGGCCGGGCCGACCAGGTCAGCACGAACCCGGACAGCACGAAGAAGAACGACACCCCGGTGCCACCGGGGGTGAAGGCCCAGGAGACGAGCCGCCCCGCCTGGCCGCCGAGGTAGCCGAAGTTGTTGATGTGCAGTCCGAACACCAGCAGGGCCGCCACCCAGCGCAGTCCGGTGAGCGAGGGCAGCGAGGGTCTGACGCCATCCGCTGGGGAGGCGGCGCCGGCCGCGTCGGGCCGTGCGGGCGGCGTCCGGGGCGTCCGGGTCGTCGCCGTGGTCATCCAATCACCTGCCGCTGGAGGTTCGCGTGGGGCATGAAGGGGACTGCTGCCCTGCCAGACCCCCACATTCACGTCATGCCGGAAACGTCACACTGCTGCCGAACGAGACACTCCTCGCCCTGCCACGGATGGCGGGGCCGGAGCACCCGGACGAGTGAGCAGGGCCACGGCGGGGAACCAGAACCTCGGGTTCCGTTTCGCTCGATACCTTCTGGTGCCGACCGGTCACCCTAAGAAGTCAAATAGTTGCACAGCTCGTTTTCTTGAATCTCTCGTGTTTATGGCGGTAGGTTTCTCCCATGACCGCATCCCAGCCTCCGACCACCGCCGCCGCGGAACTCCGCGGTGCGGGCCTCCGCGTCACGGCGGCCCGCGTCGCGCTGCTGGACACCGTTCGCGCGGGCGACCACCTCGGTGCCGAGGCGATCGCCTCGCAGGTCCGCGAGCGAGTCGGCCACATCTCCGTCCAGGCCGTCTACGAGGCCCTGCACGCGCTCACCGCCGCGGGCCTCATACGCCGCATCGAGCCGGCCGGCAGCGCCGCCCGGTTCGAGGGACGCGTCGGCGACAACCACCACCACGCCGTGTGCCGCTCCTGCGGCGCCGTCGCCGACGTCGACTGCGCGGTGGGCCACGCGCCCTGCCTGACCGCCTCCGACAACCGCGGCTTCGCCATCGACGAGGCCGAGGTCGTGTACTGGGGCACCTGCTCCGCCTGTTCCACCGGCCGCAGCTCCTGAGCGCCGGGTTATCTCGCCCTTTCCGGAAGGATCGACATGCCTGACAACGAAGACGCGATCGTCACCGACCCGAAGCCCGAGGAGACCGGCGGCTGCCCCGTCGCGCACGGCGCCACCAGCCCCACGTCCCTGCACCCGGCCCTCGGCAGCGGCAACGACCGCTGGTGGCCCAAGCAGCTCAACCTGAAGGTCCTTGCCAAGAACCCGCCCGTCGCCAACCCGCTGGGCGAGGAGTTCGACTACGCCGAGGCGTTCCTCGCGCTCGACCTCCCGGCCGTGAAACGCGACATCGCCGAGGTGCTCACCACGTCCCAGGACTGGTGGCCGGCCGACTTCGGCAACTATGGCCCGCTCATGATCCGCATGGCCTGGCACAGCGCCGGCACCTACCGCACCCTTGACGGCCGCGGCGGTGGCGGCACCGGCCAGCAGCGCTTCGCCCCGCTGAACAGCTGGCCGGACAACGTCAGCCTGGACAAGGCCCGCCGCCTGCTCTGGCCGGTGAAGAAGAAGTACGGCAAGAACATCTCCTGGGCCGACCTCATGATCCTCACGGGCAACGTCGCGCTGGAGAGCATGGGCTTCAAGACCTTCGGCTTCGGCGGCGGCCGCGTCGACGCCTGGGAGCCCGACGCCGACGTCTACTGGGGTCCGGAGACCACCTGGCTCGGCGACGAGCGCTACACGGGCGACCGTGAGCTGGACAAGCCCCTCGCGGCCGTCCAGATGGGCCTGATCTACGTCAACCCCGAGGGCCCCAACGGCAACCCGGACCCGATCGCCGCGGCCCGCGACATCCGCGAGACCTTCAGCCGCATGGCGATGAACGACGAGGAGACCGTCGCCCTGATCGCGGGCGGCCACACCTTCGGCAAGACCCACGGCGCGGGCCCGTCGAGCGACGTCGGCCCCGACCCGATGGACGCCCCGATGGAGCAGCAGGGCTTCGGCTGGAAGAACTCCTACGGCACCGGCAAGGGCCCCGACACCACCACCTCGGGCCTCGAAGTCACCTGGAGCAACACCCCCACCCAGTGGGGCCAGGGCTTCTTCGACAACCTCTTCGGCTACGAGTACGAGCTGACCGAGAGCCCGGCCGGCGCCAAGCAGTGGAAGCCGAAGGACGGCGCGGGCGCGGACACCGTGCCCACCGCGTTCGACCCGGACAAGAAGATCGCGCCGAACATGCTCACGACGGACCTGTCGCTGCGCTTCGACCCGATCTACGAGCCCATCGCCCGGCGCTTCCACGAGAACCCCGAGGAGTTCGCGGACGCCTTCGCCCGCGCCTGGTACAAGCTGACCCACCGCGACATGGGCCCGAAGTCGCTGCTGCTCGGCCCGGAGGTCCCGGAGGAGACCCTGCTCTGGCAGGACCCGCTGCCCCAGCCGCAGGGCGAGCCGATCGACGCCGCCGACGCCGACGCGCTCAAGGGCAAGATCCTCGACTCCGGCCTCACCGTGTCGCAGCTGGTCAGCGCCGCGTGGGCGTCCGCGTCCACCTTCCGCGGCAGTGACAAGCGCGGCGGTGCCGACGGCGCCCGTGTCCGCCTCGAGCCGCAGCGCGGCTGGGAGGTCAACGACCCGGACCAGCTCGCCCTGGTGCTGCGCACCCTGGAGGGCGTCCAGGAGGAGTTCAACGCCTCCGCCGGTGCCAAGCACGTCTCCCTGGCCGACCTGATCGTCCTCGGCGGTGACGCCGCGGTGGAGAAGGCCGCGAAGGACGGTGGCTTCCCGGTCACCGTGCCCTTCACGCCGGGCCGCGTGGACGCCAGCCAGGAGCAGACGGACGTCGAGTCGTTCGAGGCGCTCAAGCCCGCCGCCGACGGCTTCCGCAACTACTCCGGCAAGGGAGCCAACCCGGCCCGCGCCGAGTACGCGCTCGTCGACCGCGCCAACCTGCTGACCCTCAGCTCCCCGGAACTGACCGTCCTCATCGGCGGTCTGCGGGTCCTGGGCGCCAACTACGAGAACTCCGACCTGGGTGTCTTCACCGAGACGCCGGGCGTGCTGACGAACGACTGGTTCGTCAACCTGCTCGACCTCGGCACCACGTGGAGCTCCACCTCCGAGGACCAGGCCACCTTCGAGGGCCGTGACGCCTCCACCGGCGCGGCCAAGTGGACCGGTACCCGTGCCGACCTGGTCTTCGGCTCCAATGCCGAGCTGCGCGCCGTCGCCGAGGTGTACGGCTCCGACGACGCCAAGGAGAAGTTCGTCCAGGACTTCGCCGCCGCGTGGCACAAGGTGATGAACCTCGGCCGGTTCGACCTCGCCTGAGCCTTCGCACTCCGCCGTGGGCGCCCCCGGACCGACCGGTCCGGGGGCGCCCCGTTTTACCTGGCACCCTCTCCCGCCTGCGGTTCTTCCATCCCGGCCGTCCGGACTGCGGGCTCGCCGGGTCAGGTGCACGATGGTGGTGTGGGCAGGCGAGAGGAGGCGGCTGCCGATGGCTCGGACACCTCCGGAGGCGACCACCCCGGTACGGCTGTGGCGCTGGCGGCGCAATCCACTGCGACGGCGCGGCGACCTCGTCGAGGCGTGGGTCGTGCTCCTCACCTGGATCTTCGTCGTACTGGGCGGAGCGCTCGCGGGCTGGGCCGCCGCGAGTTCCGTGGACTCCTCGCTGTCCGCGCGCCGCGACCAGGTGCACCAGGTCCGCGCGGTGCTCACCGGACCGGCGCCGAAGACCCCGCCCGCGCGCGGCGGCTACGACGACGAACGCGTATGGGCCAAGGTGCGCTGGACGGACGGCGAGGGCGCCGTGCACACCGACCGCGCCAAGGTGAGCCCCGGCACCCCGGCCGGGACCGGCGTCGACCTGTGGACGGACGGCACCGGGCGCACCGTGCCGCCGCCCGCCTCCATGGCCGAGGCCATGCTCCAGACCGTCCTCACCGGCCTCCTGGTCGCTCAGATCACCGGCACGGTCGTCTGGGCCTCCGGACGGCTGGCGTGCAACTCGCTCGTCCGGCGTCGGCTCGCGGAGTGGGACGAGGAGTGGAGGCGCGTCGGGCCCGAGTGGCGTCGGCTCAGCGGTGGCCGGGGTTGAGCCTCGTTCACCCCCGCAGTGCCTCGAACGCGCGCCGGGCCGCGACCCCGATGGCCAGGTCGATGTCCGGCGCCAGGGACGCCCTGCGGTCCGCGCGGGTCAGCGCCGCCAGCGCCACCCGGTCCCCGGAGTCCGCCTCCACCACCCCGATCTCGTGCCGCAGATGCAGGAACGACCCCGTCTTCCCGCTGAACCGCAACGAGTCCGCGCGCAGCTCGCCCACCATCCGGTGGGCGAAGACCTGGAGGCCCATCAGACGGCGCAGCTCGGCGGTCGCGCGCGGGTCGGAGATCTCGTCGCGCCACACCCGCTCCAGCAGGGACACCAGCGCCCCGGCCGTCCCGGTGCTGGCATGCGCCGGGTCCAGCGTCTCGATGGTGTGACGGCCGGTGCGCTCGTCGCGTACGGCCAGCTCCAGCGCGAGCGAGAAGTCGTCGCCACAGGCTCCGGCCGCGCAGGCGTACATGTGCCGCAGCCGGTGCCGTACCCGCAGGCCGGGGCAGTCCCAGGCGCGCAGCCGGGCGTCCACCTCCGGCACCGGCACCAGGTCGAGGAGGAGGTCGGCGGCGACGTTGTCGCTCACCGAGAGCATCATCAGCAGCAGATCGCCGACGGCCAGCGTCGCCGGATGGCGGAACGCGGCGAGCCCGGTCGGACCGGCGTCGCCCGCCGTGGGTACGAAGGCCACGGGCCGGGCGGGGTCCAGTTCCCCGGCCGCGATCCGGTCCAGCACCACCAGGGCCAGCGGCACCTTCACCACCGAGGCGAGCGGCACCGGCACGTCGACGTCGAAGCCCAGCTGCTCACCGGTGTCGATGTTCCGGGCCAGGAACGAACCCCGTACCCCGAGCGCGTCCCACCCGCGGGCGATGCCGTCCGCCACATCGCGCAGGGGGCCGTCCGTGGCGGTGTAGCCGACCTCGGTGCTCATCCGGCCGCCTCCGCCAGGGTCGTCGTCAGCCACGCCGGGACCTCGCCGCTCTCCCCGTGGTACTCGCTCGCGCCGACCTCGTACCCCCGGTGCAGGGAGGCGTCGGCCAGCGGGGTCCAGCCCGCGCCGTGCTGCCGGGCGAGCGGCTCAGCGCACAGCAGCCGCGCCCGCCCGGCCAGCGTGTCGGCCAGCGCGGCTGCGGCCGGGCCCGCCGGTCCGACCAGCGTCTCCGGCAGCCCGGCACGGGCGGCGGCCCGCGCCAACCGGTCCTGGGCGTACGGCACTTCGTCCTCCTCCAGGGTCAGGATCGGCAGCCCGGCCGCGCCTCGGGGTGGGCGCAGGTCCTCCAGGTGGACGGAGCGCCGTGCGTGCTGCCCCGCCTCCGCCAGGCCGAGCGGGACACGCAAGGCGGCCCGCTCGGGGGCCACGCGGAGCAGGGCGTAGGCCAGCGAGCCGTCACCGAGGGCCGACTGCCGCTGCCTGGGCGGGAGTTCACGTACCGTCAGGGTGGTGCCGTGTTCCGTACCGGCGCGGATCACCGCGGCCAGTGCCAGTGGCGCGCAGTGCGCGGGCACGCCCACGACCCGTACCCGCGCGGCACGTGCCGAGCGGGCGGCCTGCCCGAGCCGTTCGGCCCGCTCCAGCACGTCCCGCGCGTACGGGAGCAGGGAGCCGCCGAACTCCGTCACCGCGACCTGCCGTCGCGACCGGTCGAACAACTGGCCGCCGAAGTGCGCCTCCAGCGACTTGATGCGGCGGCTGAGGAGCGGCTGCGCGATCCCCAGCCGCTCGGCCGCGCGCGAAAAGCTCATCTCGTCGGCCGTAGCGGTGAAAGCCGCCAGATGCGCGAGCAGATCCATCCAGGAGTCATATCAATAAGTCATGGCACGTTCAAAGTTCACTCTTGGACATGAGCGGTGCCCTGCTGTTTCGCTGTCCCCGTCGGTGATCCAACGCCCCCGACGGCCCAACTCCCGTGGAGGAAAACGCACATGACCCGTGTCACCCCGGTGCCGCGCCGCAGCCTGCTCCGCGCGGGCGCCGCTCTCACCGCGACCGCCGCCGCGACCTCCGCCGCCCCCGCCTGGGGTGCCTCTCATGGCCCCACCGCCCCGCGCCCCGAGCTGGCCGCGCTGGAGAAGCGGTACGGGGCGCGGCTCGGCGTGTACGCGCACAACCCGCGCACGGGCGCGACGGTGGCGTACCGCGCCGACGAGCCGTTCGCCATGTGCTCGACGTTCAAGGCGATCGCCGCCGCGGCCGTCCTGCGCGACCACGGCGGGCGTGCCGCGCTGGACGAGGTGATCCACTACCCTCCGGCGGACATCCTGGCCAACTCCGAGCAGACCAAGGCCCGTCAGGAGACCGGGATGTCGCTGGGCGACATCTGCGCGGCCGCCATCCAGTACAGCGACAACACGGCGGGCAATCTGATGCTCCGCCGGATCGGCGGCCCGGCGGGACTCACCCGCTTCTTCCGGTCCCTCGGCGACCGGGTGAGCAGGCTCGACCGGTGGGAGACCGACCTGAACACCGCCGTACCCGGCGACCCGCGCGACACCACCACCCCGCGCGCCCTCGGCCGTACCTTCGAACTGCTCACCCTGGGACGGGCGTTGAGCCATGGCGACCGGCAGCAGCTCGTCGGCTGGCTGCGCGGCAACACCACCAGCGCCAAGCGGTTCGGCGCCGGTCTGCCGCCCGGCTGGCTCCTCGCGGACAAGACGGGCACCGGCTCCTACGCCACCGCCAACGACCTCGGTGTCGCCTGGACCGGCAAGGGGACGCCCCTGCTGCTGTCCGTGCTGTCCACCAAGCCCACTCCCGACGCGCCGGTGGACGACGCGCTGATCGCGGAGACGGCCCGCCTCCTCGCGGCCACCCTGGCACCGGGCGAGTAGCCGTGCCCCGGTGGGGCCGACCCGCGCAATTCGGGGATGTCGGGTCCCGTACCGAAATCTGCCGTCCGTGCTGACCTGCGCAATCGGTCCCCCGAGACTGTGATGATGCTCAACTCGTGGAAAATTGACGGGAGTTGTAAAGGCGACAAGACTCTGACCGTCCTCGTTCCGCCTCGGGCGGGCGAAGGGACGATGGGCGCCGCGCGCCGGTTCGCGCGCGCCCGGCCACCTCCCACACCTTTGAACGGACAGAGGCTCACCTTGGCACGCTCGCAACCAGCCAGATTTCTCGCCACCACCGCCGCGGCCTTCCTCGCGGCGGCCGCCGCGCCCCTGATCGGCGCCACCGCCGCCCACGCCCAGGAGGGCGGCGACTGCTCGTCCGCCACCGTGCAGTACCGCCTGGTCGGGGCCGACGGCAAGGTCGTCGGCCCCGACTGGTCCTCGCAGGGCGGGTTCCACCGCTGGGACTCCGCCCCCGGCACCGTCGAGGTCCGCCTCGCGCCGGGCCAGAGCGTCGGGGAGGGCTGCGCCTACCCCGTCTCCCTGGCCGAGTACACCACCGAGGGCCCGGACTGGGCCTCCTCGGGCCGCCAGGAAATGATCGACAAGGCCACCGTCAGCCTCACCGCGAAGGACGTCGCGGGCAAGGACGACGACGGCCGTACCTGGCAGAAGCTGAGCGTCAAGGCGCCCGACTGCTTCGGCCAGATCGACCTGTACGGCGAGGACGTGACCTACGACGGCAAGGAGGGCGAGGGTCACGGCCCGCTGCCCGACGTGCGCGCCGGTGTCCTCACCCCGTACCACCTGATAGCCGCCTGGAACGGCGGGGACAAGCGGTGCGAGTCCGGTACGCCGGAGTCGGCCACCCCCAGCCCGTCCGCGCCGGAGACCTCCGCGAGCCCGGCGCCGAGCGCGCCGCCCGCCGGGAGCGAGCCGAGTGCCCCCGCCGAGGGCGGCAAGCCCCCGGTGAGCCCGAAGCCCGGCGCGACGCCGTCCACCAACCCGGACGTGCCGCCCGCCCAGCCGAGCCGGCCCGCCCCCAAGTCCTCGCCGAACGGCGGCAACCCGCCGCTGGCGGAGACCGGCGCGAGCGCCCCGGTCGGCATGCTCGCGGGTGGGGCCGCGCTCGTGCTGGCCGTGGGAGCCGGAACGGTGTACGCCTCGCGCGCACGCCGTTCCTGACCCCTCCCGCGTCACCGGCGCGGGAAGGGGAGGCAGGAGGGGGAACCGTCGGCGGACGGTTCCCCCTCTTTCGGCGTTCACACACCCTTGACCTGCGCAGACGGACTGCGTACCCGGTCTTTGCCGGGCCGGTTTCCCAGTACCGGCAGTAACATGATGATCTTTCTCCGGAAGTTACTAGCCAGTCAACCAGGCGTCGCCCGCACGGGTGCGCCCTCCTCCGGAGATGACCATGTCCTCTGCCGATGAGGCGTTGGAAAACGCCCGTACCACCTATGAGCAGCACGTGCGGACCTGCCGCCAGTGCCGTGCCGACGGCGCGGCCTGCGCCGTCGCCAAGGTCCACCTGCGCGGCTACAACAACGCCCGCCGCGACCACCTCCGCGCCACCGGCGGCACGGCGCGCAGAGGCTGACCCTCACCGCGCGGAAGAAACGCGCGGAAAAAACCGGCCGGGCGATGTCGAGAACCCGTGTCCGGCTCCGTCCCCGCTGCGAACGCGACCACAATGGGTCGCATCGGCGAGGAGGACCACGATGGCCAAGTACCTGCTGCTCAAGCACTACCGCGGCGCCCCGGCCCCGGCCAACGACGTACCCATGGACCAGTGGACGCCGGAGGAGATCTCGGCCCACCTGCGGTACATGAACGAGTTCGCCGCCCGCCTCCAGCAGACCGGCGAGTTCGTCGACAGCCAGGCACTCGCCCCCGAGGGGACCTTCGTCCGGTACGACGGCGAAGGGCGCCCGCCGGTCACCGACGGCCCCTTCGCCGAGACCAAGGACCTCATCGCGGGCTGGATGGTGATCGACGTCGACAGCCACCAGCGGGCCCTCGAACTGGCCGGGGAACTGTCGGCCGCCCCCGGAGCCGGTGGCAAGCCGATCCACGAATGGCTGGAGCTGCGCCCGTTCCTGGGCGACCACTGCCACGTCACGGACTGACCCGGACGATGGACGAGGCCCTGCCGCGCCGCCTCACCCCCCAGGTGCTCGCCGTCCTCGTACGCCGCGGAGCGGACTTCGCGGCGGCCGAGGACGCCGTGCAGGACGCCCTGGTCGAGGCGCTGCGCGTCTGGCCTGCCGACCCGCCGCGCGACGCGAAGGGCTGGCTGATCACCGTCGCCTGGCGCAAGTTCCTCGACGCGCACCGGGCGGACACCGCCCGCCGACGGCGCGAGGACCGCGTGGACGAGGAACCCGCGCCCGGTCCCGCGACCGCCGGGGACGACACCCTCCAGCTGTACTTCCTCTGCGCCCACCCGGCGCTGACGCCGTCGTCGGCGGTCGCGCTCACCCTGCGCGCCGTCGGCGGCCTCACCACCCGCCAGATCGCCCGGGCCTACCTGGTGCCCGAGGCGACCATGGCGCAACGGATCAGCCGCGCCAAGCGCACCGTCTCCGGCGTTCGCCTCGACCGGCCCGGCGACGTGGCCACCGTGCTGCGCGTCCTCTACCTGGTCTTCAACGAGGGCTACTCCGGCGACATAGACCTCGCCGCCGAGGCCGTCCGGCTCACCCGGCAGCTCGCGGCCGCGATCGACCACCCCGAGGTCGCGGGACTGCTCGCCCTCATGCTGCTCCACCACGCCCGGCGCGCCGCCCGGACCGCGCCCGACGGCAGCCTGGTGCCGCTCGCCGAGCAGGACCGCGGCCGGTGGGACACCACGGCGATCGCCGAGGGCGTCGCCGTCCTCCAGGCGGCCCTGGCCCGCGACCGGCTCGGCGAGTTCCAGGCCCAGGCCGCCATCGCGGCACTCCACGCCGACGCGCCCACCGCCGAGGAGACCGACTGGGTGCAGATCGTCGAGTGGTACGACGAGCTGACGCGCCTGACCGACAGCCCGGTCGTCCGGCTCAACCGCGCGGTCGCCGTCGGCGAGGCCGACGGACCACGCGCCGGACTGGCCGCGCTCGCGGCATTGGACGACTCGCTGCCCCGGTACACCGCGGTGGCGGCCTACCTCCACGAGCGGGACGGCGACCCGGCGACGGCGGCCCGGCTGTACGCCGAGGCGGCCCACCGGGCGACCAGCCTCCCCGAGCGCGACCACCTGACCCGCCAGGCCGCCCGGCTGAACTCCCGCCGGTCCCGCTGACGTTCAGAGCGGGGGAGTGTCGCCGGCCTCCAGCAGCGAGCGGGCGCCCGCCATGTCGGTGGGCGCGGCCGAGGCGGCGGACGGGAAGAGCCGGGTCCAGGAGCGGGCCCGGCCCAGCGCGCCCAGCCGCCACGCGAGCCGTGCGGCGCGCCGGAGTTCCGCCGCCGACAGCCCGACGTCCGTCCACGGCTCCAGGTAGGCGTCCCGCAGCCGCGGCAGCACCTCGGGCCCGTACCGCTCGCACGCCCGCTGGGCCGGGACGCGCAGACTGGCGAAGGGGTGGGAGACGACGGAGTCCCCCCAGTCGAAGTAGGTGAACCGGCCCGGCCCGGGGTGGAAGAGCTGCCCCTCGTGCAGGTCGGCGTGGTCCAGGGAGTCGGGGACGCCGAGCGAGGCCAGCTCCGCGCACCAGTCCGCCAGCCGGGGGCGCAGCGCGTCGAGCCGCGCCCGCTGGTCCGGGTCCAGGGAGCCGTTCCCGGCCCGCAACCGGTCGAAGGAGGCGGGCACTTCGGACACCCGCAGCCTCGGCACGCCGAGCCCGGCGAGTGCGTCCGCGCGCGGCACCAGGGCGCGCTGCATCCGGGCGTATCCGGTGAGCAACTCCTCCCACACGCGCGGCGGTACATCGCCGGGCGTCTCGCGGAAGAGCGGGCCACCGTCCGGCAGCAGCGACCAGCCACGCCCGGCGTCCACGGCCAGCGGCCGCAGCACATGCTCCGGCACCCAGCGGGACAACGCGGCGGTCAGCGGGCCCTCGAAGGCGCTCGCGGGCGGATTCGCCTTGAACCACACCGGGTCGCCCCCGGCGACCGGAATCCGCATCGTCACCGACCACGGCCGCACCCGAACCCGAGGCGCCCCGCTCAATCGCAGCCCACGATCGGCGAGTCGGCCTTCCACCCAGTCGAAGACCTGGCCCCGCCACGCCTCCTGCTCCCAGGGCGTCACCACCTCCGGGTACGTCCCCCGGTCCACGTCAGCCGTGCGTTCCATCGGGTCATTCCAGCATGCGAAACCGCCCCTGGCCAGGGGTTTTCACCGCTCCGCCGACCGCGGACCGACGTCCGCTCAGCGGCCGTAACGCCGCTCGCGGGCCGCGTACGAGCGCAGCGCGCGCAGCAGGTCGATCTGGCGGAACGCGGGCCACAGCACGTCCACGAAGTGCACCTCCGCGTACGCCGACTGCCACAGCAGGAACCCGGACAGCCGCTGCTCGCCGGAGGTGCGGATGACGAAGTCCGTGTCGTGCCCGGCGGGGGAGTACAGGTTGTCGGTGATGTGCTCCAGGTCGAAGTCGGCGGCCAGGTCGCGCGGGTCGCCCCCGGCGCGGATGTGCTTGTCGAAGGCGGCCCGGACCGCGTCCACGATCTCCCGGCGCCCGCCGTAGCCCACCGCCACGTCGACCTTCAGGCCACCCCGGCCGGCCGTCGTGGCGGCGGCCTCCTTCAGCACCCGCGCGGTGTCGCCCGGCAGCAGGTCCAGCGCGCCGATGATCTCGATCTCCCACGGCGCGTCCGTCGCGCAGACCCGGCGCACGGTCTCCTCGATGATGTCGAGCAGCGGCTCGAGTTCGGCGGCCGGACGGTGCAGATTGTCGTCGGAGAGCATCCACAGGGTGACATGGCTGATCTCGGCGTCGGCGCACCAGTGCAGGAAGTCCGTGACCTTCGCGCCACCGACGCGATAGCCCTCACGGACGTCCGTGTGCCCCGCGCCGCGCGCCCAGCGCCGGTTGCCGTCCAGCATGATCGCCACATGCCGGGGCCGGGGCAGACCCTCCAACTTGCCGTGCAGCCGCCGCAGATACACCGCTTCCAGCGCCGAGCGCAGTGCCTTCCATGCCACGCCGAGATCCTTCCAAGGCCGGGGGGATGAGGTCGCAAACGATAGCCGCATTTGCCGGGGGCGCATCGCCCACCGCCCTCCGGCCGCTCCCGGCAGGGGCGTTACGCTGCCGCGGTGACCGGAGAGCCGATCAGCCGACGCGGGCTGCTGCGGTCCGCCCTGCTGGGCGGACCGGCCCTCGCGCTGCCCGGCTGCGCCCGCGACGGCGGCCCGCACCGGCGGCTCACCCTGGCCACGGGCGCGCCCGGTGGGCCGTACCACGCCTTCGGTCACGCCCTCGCCGAGCAGGCCGCGCGCACCCCGCCGCACCCGCGTATCACCCCGGTCAGTACCGCCGCCAGTGTGGACAACCTGCGTCGGCTGGCGGCCGGTTCGGCGGACCTGGGCCTCGCCATGGCGGACGCCGCCGAGCAGGCGCTGCACGGAGCGGCGCCCTTCACGGCCGCGGCCCCGGTGACCGCGCTCGCCCGGGTCTACGTCAACTACACGCATCTGCTGGCGCGTGCCGACGGCCCGGTCCGCTCCGTGGCCGACCTAGCGGGCCGCCCGGTCGCCACGGGCGCCACCGGCTCCGGGGCCCAGGTGCTCGCCGGGCGCCTGCTGGGGGTGGCGGGTCTCACGGGCGGTCGGGCGGTGCGCGAACAGCGGCTGGGGCTCGCCGAGTCGGTGGCCGCGCTGCGCCGGGGCACCGTGGACGCCGTGGTCTGGGCGGGTGGGGTGCCCACCCCGGCCCTGTCGGCCCTCGCCCGCGAACTCCCCTTGCGTTTCGTCTCGTTGGAGGCCGAGGCGGAGGCGCTGCGCGCGGCGTACGGCCCGGTGTACTCGGCGGTCACGCTCCCGGCGGGGGTGTACGGGCTCACCCGGCCGGTCACCACCATCGGCGTCGGCAACTATCTGCTGGCCCGAGACCGGGTTCCGGAGCGGGAGGCACGGGACGTGCTGCGGGTGGTGTTCGACCGGTGGCGGGTGCTGTTGCGGGAGGTGACCGCGGGCGCGCGCCTGGAACCCCGCTTCGCCGTCGCCACCGGCGATCTCCCGCTGCATCCGGGGGCCGTGGCCTACTACCGGTCCGTGTACGGCTGACCCGGCAGCCACAGCTCCACCAGCAGCCCGCGTGGAAGCGCCGCCTCCACGACCAGCCGTCCGCCGCTGAGCCGGGCGATCTCGTCCGCGATGGCCAGCCCCAGGCCGGTGCCGGGCACGTTCTGATGCTCGGGAGCCCGGACGAAACGGCGCGTGAGCAGCGGGAGTTGCTCCTCGGGGACGCCGGGCCCGTCATCGCTCACCCGCACCACGACCTGACCGTCCCCGGCGCGCTGGGCGGTCACGGTCACCCGGCCGCCGGACGGCACGAACTTCACCGCGTTGTCCAGCGCCGCGTCCAGTACCCGCCCCACCGCGTCCGGCACCGCCCGCACCCGCAGCCCCGGTGGCACCCCGTCCCCGGTGAGCGTCAGCTCCGAGGCGTCGAACACCGGCTCCCAGGCCGCCAGCCGGGCCGTCACCGCGCCGGACAGGTCCTGCTCGACCCGCTCGGCCGAACCCGACTCAACCCGCGCCAACGCCAGCAGCCCGTCGAGGAGTTCGGCCAGCCGCTCGGTCTCGTCCAGGGCGCGGGCGTGCTCCTGGCGGCCGGGGCCCGGCGGGAGATGCGTTTCCACGTTCTCCAGTTGCAGCACCAGCGTGGCCAGCGGATTGCGCAACTGGTGCGAGGCGTCCGCGACGAAGGCCCGCTGGCGCCCGATCGAGTCCGCGACCGCCTCCGCCATCGCGTTGAACTGCTCGCGCAGACTGCGCAGTTCGGGCGGCCCGGTGTCCGACACGGCCCGCGCCTCCAGCCTGCCCGACGCCAGCCGTGCCACCGCCCGGTCGAGATCGCGGACCGGACGCATCAGCCAGCGGGTGATCCCCGCCGCGACCAGGCCCGCCGCCGCGAAGGCGGCCAGCGCGCCGCACCCGATCAGCAGCCAGCGCACGGTCACGTCCCGGCGCGCCGCACCCGTCGGCACCGCCATCAGCACCGCCCCGCTCACCCGCTCGTCCCGGCCCACCGGCTCGGCCAGCACCAGCCGGTGCGGACCCCACGGCCGCACCGTCGGCAGCCGCTCGGTGGACCGGCCGGTCAGCGCCCGGCCCAGCGCCTCCCGCGCCTCGGCCGACGGCACCGCGCTCCCCGCCCGCGCGACCGTCCGGCCCGCCGTGTCCGACACCGCCACGGAGGCGCCGTACAGCCCGGCGTAGCGGCGGATCTCGGTGGTCAGCTCGGTGCGGTCGGCGGGGGAGCGGACCCGGTCCGCGAGGTCGGCGAACCGGACGGCGTCCGCCCGCCGTTGGAGCAGCAGATGCTCGGTGCGGCCCGCGGCGAAGGACTCGGCCAGCGGGACGGACAGCAGCAGCGCCGCCACGCCCATCAGCACCATCAGCACGGCCAGCAGCCTGCGCCTCATCGCGTACCCGGCGAGCCCAGCTGATACCCGAACCCCCTTACGGTGCGGACCAGTTCGGCCCGGCCGGTCTTCGCGCGGACCCCGGCCACATGCACATCCAGCGAGCGGGACGCGGCGAGGAACGCGTCCCCCCAGACCCGGTCGAGGATCTCCTCGCGGGAGTGCACCTCCTCCGGCCGGGCGGCCAGCACCGCCAGTACGTCGAACTCCCGCCGGGTCAGCTGTACTTCGGTGCCTGCGACGGTCACCGTGCGGCCCGCGAGATCCACCTCCACGTCCCCGGCCCGCACCGGACCCCGGTCGGCGTCCGCGCGCGACGGCGGCACCACCGCGCCGGTGCGGCGGCGGACGGTGTCGATGCGGGCCATCAGCTCGTTCATCCGGAACGGCTTCACCACGTAGTCGTCCGCACCCGCCCGCAGCGCCTGCACGATGTCCCGTTCCTCGCAGCGGGCCGTCACCACGATCAGCGGCGCCCCGCACACCGTGCGCAGCCGCCGCAGCAGCTCGAGACCGTCCAGGTCGGGCAGCCCGAGGTCCAGCAGCACGAACTGGGCCTCCCGCACGTGCCGCAGCGCGTCCAGGGCGCGGGCGGCGCGGCGCACGGTGTGGCCGCGCTGGGCCAGGGCCGTGGTGAGCGCCTGGGCCATCCGGTCGTCGTCCTCGACGAGCAGGGCGTGCATGGAGAATCCTCGTGCCGTGGTGACCTGGGCCGCAGCTTATGCGGCCCGCCGGGTCCCGGATCGCACCGGGTCAGCCGGCCGCCTTCGCCGGGGTGAGCGTGGAACCGGTGTCCGTCTCCGCCTCGGCCCGGCTCAGCGCGGCGTCCCGGGTGTCCCGCATCAGCACGTAGGTGACCAGCGAGACCAGCGCGCACCCCGACACGTACCAGAAGAACATCCTCTCGTGCCCGGCGTCCTTGAACCACAGCGCCACGTACTCCGCCGTCCCGCCGAACAGGGCGTTGGCCAGCGCGTACGGCAGGGCCACGCCGAGCGCGCGCACCCGGGTCGGGAATAGCTCCGCCTTCACGGCCGCGTTGATCGAGGTGTACCCGGTGACGATCACCAGCGCCAGCAGGGACAGCCCCAGCGCCGACCAGTACGAGTGCGCCGACCCCAGCGCCGTCATGATCGGATACGTGCCCACCGTGCACCCCAGCGCGAAGGTGATCAGCAGCGGCCTGCGCCCGATCCGGTCGGAGAGCATCCCGGCCAGCGGCTGGATCGCCGCGAACACCGCCAGCGCGGTGAAACTCACCAGCGTGGCCGTCGACTTGGCCATGCCCGCGCTGCCGATCAGATACTTGGTGAGGTACGTGGTGTACGTGTAGTAGGCCACCGTGCCGCCCAGGGTCAGCGCCATGACCAGACCGGCCTGCCGACGGTGCTCCCACAGCGCCTTGAGGGAGCCGCGCGCGGTGTCGGTGCCGCCGCCCGTCTCCTCGGTGAACGCCTCCGTCTCGGTCAGCCGCCGCCGCAGCCAGAACACCACCAGCGCGAACACCGCGCCCAGCACGAACGGCACCCGCCAGCCCCAGCTCTGCAGCTGCTCCGTGGTCAGGGTGTGCTGCATGGTGATCAGGATCGCCAGGCCCAGCAACTGCCCGCAGGTCATGGACACGTACTGGAAGGACGAGCCGAGCCCGCGCCGGTTCCGCGCGGACGCCTCGGTGAGATAGGTGGCGCTGGCCGCGTACTCGCCGCCGATGCTCAGGCCCTGGAGCAGCCGCGCGAGCAGCAGCACCAGCGCGCCGTAGTAGCCCGCCTGCCCGTAGGTCGGGGCGACGGCGATCAGCAGGGCCGCCACCGACATCATGGTGACGGTGAGGGTCAGCGCGCTCTTGCGGCCGTGCCGGTCCGCCGCCCGCCCCAGCACCCAGCCGCCGACCGGCCGCATCAGGAACCCGACCGCGAAGATGCCCGCGGTGTTCAGCAGCTTGGTCGTCGGGTTGTCGCCGGGGAAGAAGGAGTCCGCGAAGTAGATCGCGAAGCTGGCGTAGACGAACCAGTCGTACCACTCCACGAGGTTGCCCAGCGACCCGCCGATCAGGGCGAAGCGGCGGGCGGCGGGGGTCAGCGTGGGCGGTGCTGCGGACGCGGACATGGCGGCTCCAGAAAAAAGGGGGACGGGGCCCGCCGCCGTGGGACGCCGGACCCGAGTGCCGCCCGAGCATGCGCCGCGCACCCGCCCCGGACAAGGGACGACGCGCAGATCTAACACGCCGCTAAGGAAGCGGGCGCCCCAGCCGCAGATACAGCCGGGTGCCGCCAGGGCGGAAGCCGACCCGCTCGTACACCCGCCGGGAGCCGTCGCCCGAGTACTCCAGCCACACCGACTCCGCGCCACGCTCGAACATCGCCCCGGCCAGCGCGGAGGTGACGGCCGCCGCCACACCCCGCCCCCGGTACGCGGGCCGCGTGCCCACCCCGGCCAGCTCGGCCGTGCCCTCGGCGGGTGCCGAGCAACTGGCCGCCCCGGCACAGCCACCGTCGTCCGCGCGCACGAACCTCACGGCGCCGCCCCGCTCCTGCGTCCGCCGCAGCCGGGCCGCGCCCTCGGCGGACGCCGGGAACTCCCCGGCGAACGCCTCGGCGAGCGCCGCGTCGATCTCCGTGAACTCCTCGTCCGAGGCGGGGATCTCGGCCTGGGGAAGACCGGCGGGGAGAGTCAGCGTGGCCGGGGTGCAGACCAGGTACTCGTGCACCGCCTCGGTGCTGAAGCCCGCCCGGCGCAGTGCCGCCTCCACCTCGGGCGCGGCGTCCGGCGCGAACTCCAGCCGGGGGAGCAGCCCGCGCCCACGGAACTCGGCCACCAGGGCGGCCACGTCGGCCTCCGAGGGGGTGGTGCCGGGCAGCGGGGTCGCGTAGTTGACGTAGGGGCTGGTCGTCGCGGGGTCGAAGCCCGCCACGAAGCCGCCGACCCGCACCGGCTCCGGGCGGCGCAGCAGGTGGGCGGCGGCGAAGTTCTGCACATCGAGTGGCGCGGCAT
Source organism: Streptomyces sp. NPDC090119 (assembly GCF_044747085.1). Lineage (NCBI taxonomy): Bacteria > Bacillati > Actinomycetota > Actinomycetes > Kitasatosporales > Streptomycetaceae > Streptomyces > Streptomyces sp. NPDC090119. The sequence goes on from NZ_JBIVDK010000001.1 coordinate 1,589,155, forward strand.
CACGGGGCACGGCATCTAGGGGCACGGCACCGCACGCTGCCACAGCGGGTCCGCGCGGCCAACCGATTATCGCCCCTGGTGCCGAGGTCTTCCTAGATGTATCGTCCAGAACTGGAAAACCCGTCCAGAAGCTACGGAGGCGTGTCGATGGGGTCCGAGGACGAGCATCTGCTGGGCGAGGCCGAGAAGGTCGCCGTCGCGCTGGGGCGGATGTTCCCGGGGCTGTGCGAGGTCGTGCTGCACGATCTGCGGGACCCGGACCACGCGATCCGGATCATCGAGAACAACCTGTCCGGCCGCGCCCCCGGCGACCCCGCGACCGAGCTGGGCCTGGCCCGCATCGCGGACCCCGCCTACCCGGACGTCGTGCAGAACTACCCGAACCGATTCCCCGACGGGCGCCCCGCCAAGAGCACCTCCATCGGCATCCGGAACAGCGCGGGCGAGTACATCGCGGCGCTCTGCCTCAACCTGGACGTCTCCGTGCTCTCGCCGGTCGCGCTCGCCCTGGCCAACCTGGTCGCCACCGGCACCGAACACGGCGCCGAACCGCCCGAGACACTGCGCGACCGGCGCTCGCGGGAGCTGCGCGGGACAGTGGAGGAGCTGGCCGCGCGGCGCGGGGGCACCCCGAGGTCGCTGGGCCGGGACGCCAAGCGCGAGCTGGTACGGCACCTGCACGGCGAGGGCTGGTTCGACGCGCGGGACGCCGCCCAGACCATCGCCGACCTGCTCGGAGTCTCCCGAGCGACCGTCTACAACTACACCAAGTAAGCGCCCGAACCACACCCTGGGGGACCACGATGCCCGCCGAACCGCACCTCACCCTCGACGACGTCCGCGCGGCCGCCGCCCGCCTTGAGGGCGTCGCCCACCGCACCCCCGTCCTCACCTCGCGCACCCTCGACGCCCGGGTCGGGGCGCGGGTGTTCATCAAGTGCGAGAACTTCCAGCGGGTCGGCGCCTTCAAGTTCCGGGGCGCCTACAACGCCGCCAGGCTGCTGCCGCCGGAGCAGCTGGCCAAGGGCATCGCAGCCTTCTCCTCCGGCAACCACGCCCAGGCGGTCGCGCTGGCCGCCCGAGAACTCGGCACCACCGCCGTCATCCTGATGCCCGAGGACGCGCCCGAGTCCAAGAAGCGGGCCACCCTCGGCTACGGCGCGGAGGTCGTCACGTACGACCGCTACACCCAGGAGCGCGGCGCGCTCGGTGAGGGCCTGGCGAAGGACCGGGGGCTGGCCCTGATCCCGCCCTACGACCACCTCGACGTCATCGCGGGCCAGGGCACCGCCGCGCTGGAACTCCTGGAGGACACCGGGGAGCTGGACGCGCTGGTGGTCCCGGTGGGCGGCGGCGGGCTCATCGCGGGCAGCGCCGTCGTGGCGAAGTCCCTGTACCCGTCGGTGCGGATGATCGGCGTGGAGCCGGAGGCGGGCGACGACACCAAGCGGTCACTGGAGTCGGGGGAGCGCGTCACCATCCCGGTGCCCCGCTCCATCGCCGACGGGCAGGTCCTGCCGAGCCCCGGCGAGATCACCTTCGCGCTCAATCAGCGACTGATCGACGCCATCGCGCTGGTCAGCGACGAGGAGATCGTCGACGCCATGCGGTTCGCCTTCGAACGCCTGAAGATCGTCCTCGAACCGAGCGGTGCCACCCCGCTCGCGGCCCTGCTGTCCGGGCGCGTCGAGAACCTTCCGCCACGTGTCGGCATCATCGCCTCGGGCGGGAACATCGACACCCGGCGCTTCGCGGAACTCACCGCGGGCTGAGCCGGGCACCGGCCGCCGTGCCCCCGGTGTGCGGGGGCACGGCGAATGGCGGGGCGGATCAGACGGTGCCGCTCGCGGAGACCGCCACCTTGGCCTTGGGGGCGCCGCTGCCGCTGCCGAGGCCCTCGACGCGGTCCACGATCTCCTGGCCCTCGACGACCTCGCCGAAGACGACGTGCTTGCCGTCCAGCCAGGGGGTGACGACCGTGGTCACGAAGAACTGGGAGCCGTTGGTGTTCGGGCCCGCGTTCGCCATGCTCAGCAGGTACGGACGGTCGTGGCGGAGGTTGAAGTTCTCGTCGGCGAACTTCTCGCCGTAGATGCTCTTGCCGCCGGTGCCGTTGCCGTTGGTGAAGTCGCCGCCCTGCAGCATGAACTGCGGGATGACGCGGTGGAACGGGGAACCGGCGTAGCCGAAGCCGTGCTCGCCGGTCGCCAGCTCGCGGAAGTTCTTCGCGGTCTTGGGCACGACGTCGTCGAAGAGACGGAACACGATCCGGCCCGCGGGCTCGTCGTTGATGGTGATGTCGAAGTACACGTTGTCGCTCATGGAGATCAACCTACCGCCGGTCGGTCCCGGACGTTCGCCGGAGCCGGGCACGACGGACCGGGTCGGGACGGTCCTTTTGCGGGCACGCGGGGTCAAATGTGCACCCGCAAACACTCATCGACCTTGTCAAGTGAGCCTATCTCCTAAGATGTTGGCCCGAAGACCGGCCTCCCGTATACGCGGGGGCAAACCCTGCCCGGCGCTACCAGGTCACCGGCAGTGTTCTCGGACCGCGAATCAGGCCGTCCCGCTGGAACTCGACGTCCTCGGGTGGTACGGCGAGCCGCAGCTCCGGGAACTCCGTCAGCACGGCCTCGATCAGCACCTCGGCCTCCATCCGGGCCATCAGCGCGGCCAGACAGAAGTGCGGGCCGTGCCCGAAGGCGACGTGCCCCGCGCCCGAGCGGTCGAAGTCCAGCAGGTCCGGGGTGGGGAAGGCGGACGGGTCGCGGTTGGCGGCGACGTAGGCGTTGTAGACCACGTCCCCCTTGTGGATCAGATGGCCGCCGATCTCCACGTCCTCCAGGGCGACACGGGGGATGCCGACGCCGTTGCGGTGCGGGACGAACCGGAACAGCTCCTCCACCGCCTTCGGCAGCAGCTCCGGCTCCCGGCGCAGCCGCTCCAACTGGTCCGGATGGGTGAGCAGCGCGTACATCATCGAGCCGCTGTTGTTGCGCACGGCGTGCCCGCCGCTGACGTACACGGCCATGGCGAGCGAGATCGCCTCGTCGTCGGTGATCTCCCCGCTCGCCGAAGCGGCGGCCAGCACTCCGGCCAGGTCGTCGCGGGGCTCGGTGCGGCGGTGCTCCAGCAGCGCGACGACCCGGCTCCGGGTGTCCTGGCGGGCCGCCTGGTTGCGCTCCTTCGCGTTCGCCTTCGTCAGCAGCGCCTCTGAGTTGCCCGCCCAGTCGCGCCAGTCGTCCTCGTCGGCGCCCAGGAAGGCGCAGACCACCGCGATCGGGAACGGCGTGTACAGATGCTCCATGAGGTCGCCGGGGGCGCCCGCGCGCCGCATGCCCCGCAGCATCTCGCGGGCGGTGCGCTCGGCCAGCGGCCGCAGCCGGGCCATGCTCTTGGCGGTGAACGCCCGCGCCACCACCCGGCGCAGCACGGTGTGCCGGGGCGCGTCGATGTACTGGAGACCGGCCGTCTGTGAGGCCACGGTCTGCGGCGCCATGGTGGTCACCGAGCGGCCCCGCAGCTCCGCGCGGGAGAAGCGCGGGTCGGAGGTGACGAAGCGGACGTCCTCGTAGCGCGTGACGAGCCACGCGTGCCCCTCCCCGTAGGGCAGGCGGATGCGGGTGACCGGCTCGTCGCGCAGCAGCGAGTCCAGGAACGGATCGGGGTCCAGCGCGGGCAGGTCCTCCACCAGCCAGGGCCGCACCGGGGGCGGGGGCGGTGAGGACGGAGGTACGGGTTCGACGGACGCGGAGTCGAAGGTCATGGCGGGTCCCTTCTCCAGCTGTGTCCGAAAGCCTCCCGCAGCCTCAGGTGTCCCGCATACCGGGTTCCGCCACATCAGTGGTCCCCCTGCCGCGCCGGAGCGCGGTCAGGGGGACCGGAGGGGCCTGGAGGTCACCACCGAGGAGTCACCAGTAGTGACGTCGTCCGGCGACCGCGTGGCCGGTGGCGCCCAGGATCCACAGCACGGCGCCGATCACCGCGAGAATGATGCCGATCGTCCACAGGATCGAGATCCCGGTGAGAAAGCCGATGATCAGGAGAATGACGCCGATGGCGAGCATGGTGTGCCTCCAGCCGTAGGAGAAGTGCCTGCTCTCCTAGTGCCCCCATGCGGGACACATTCTCACTTCCGGCCGGGAAACCTGGACATCCTTTCGGGCCGCTCCGCCCCGGACGGAGTTTCCGCAGCTCAGTGGTGTGGCGGGCCGTCCTCGGGAGTCGGCGGAAGTGCCAGATGGGCGAGGTCGCCGGGCGGCGCCGAGCGCACCGGCCACAGCGGGGCGGCCTGACCGTCCGCGACGGCCGCGGGCGCGTCGGTGAGGTTCATCCGTTCGCGCAGCCGTCCGTAGAAGTCCATCGGCCCCAGCCGCACCGCCCGCAGCCGCCGGGGGGACGCGTACACGCCGATCCAGTCGCCGGGGTTCAGCACGCCCCGGACCTGGCCGTCGATGCTGACGGCGGCCCGGCCGGAGCGCTCCAGCACCCGGAACGCGATCGGCTCGTCCGGCGCGGCCAGCACCGAGCGGTTGAACGTCATGTGCGGGGCGACCGGCGTGAACAGCAGCCCCTCCATGCGCGGCGAGACCACCGGACCCCCGGCGGCGAAGCTGTACGCGGTCGATCCCGTGGGGGTCGCCACCAGCAGCGCGTCGGCGGAGTACGAGGCGAGCAGCTGCCCGGCGATGTACACGCCCACCGACACCTGCCGGTCCCGGGTCAGCTTCTCCACGACCACGTCGTTCAGCGCGGTGACGTTCAGCGCCACGCCCCAGTCGTCGCCGACCGTGCACTCCCCGCGCACCCGTGGCGGCGGCAGCATCGGGCCGCGCCCGTAGCGCACCAGGTCCGCCATGTGCTCGGGCACGCCCAGCGGGCACGAGGCGCGCATGGTGAGCAGCATCCGGCTCTCGACCTCGTACCGGCCCGCGGCCACCGCGTCCAGCGCGGCCCGTACGGCCGGGGCGGGCACCTCGGTGAGGAAGCCGACCCGGCCGAGGTCCACGCCGAGCACCAGGGCGTCGTTCTCGGCCGCCAGCCGGGCGCCGCGCAGGAAGGTGCCGTCGCCGCCCAGGGTGACGATGAGGTCCGGGTCGCCCGCGCTGTCGACCTCGTCGCGGGCGCTGTGCCGGGCGCCCTCCTGCCAGACGTCGATGTCGGCGCAGCCCACGTCGTGCTCGGCGCACCACGCGCGCACCGCGTCCGCCGCGGCGAGCGCGGCCGGACGCCCGGCGTGCACGACCAAGCCGATCCGGTCCACCGTCATCCCGACACCCGCCTCCCAGCCGACCCGTACGACCGCCCCATCCTCACCGGGATGCGGACACCCGTACGGGACGCCACGCCGCCGGGGTACTGGCCGCCGGGGTACTAGCGGGCGGTGCCGAAGTCCTGGGTCCAGTAGCTGCCGGGCTGGGCGAGGCCCACGCCGATCTCCTTGTAGGAGCAGTTCAGGATGTTCTCGCGGTGGCCCGCGCTGTTCATCCAGCCGTCCATGACCTGCTCGGGCGTCGAGTAGCCGTAGGCGACGTTCTCGCCGTACGCGCTCCACTGGTACCCGGCGGCGGTGATGCGCGAGCCCGGGTCGGAGCCGTCGGAGCCGGTGTGCGACATGGTGTTGTGCGCGGCCATGTCGGCGCTGTGGTCCTGCGCGGCCTTGGACAGCGTCGAGTTGAGCTGGACCGGGGAGCAGCCGACCTTGGCGCGCTCCGCGTTGACCAGTTCCACGACGCGGGCGACGTCACCGGAGGCGGTCGCGGCGGGCTGCGGGGTGCTGGGCGCGGCGGCGGTGGCGGTCTGCGCGGGGCTGGGCCGGGTGGAGACCTGGCGCACCGTCGGAGCCGAAACGGGCTTCGCGGCTGCCGACTTGGCGACGGCGGGCTTGGCGGTGGCCGGCTTGGCGGTCTTTACGGGCTGTGCGGTCCTGACAGGCTGGGCGGCCGCGGTGGTCTTCGCCGCCTCGGGGGCCGTCGCGCGCCCGGTGCGGTGGTGGGCGGGCGCCGGGGCGGCCCGGTGCTCGGTGCGGGCGCTCGGGGAAGCGGAGGGCGTCGCGGAGGCGGGCTGCTCGCGCACCTCGTGCGCCTCGTGACGGGGGCTCCGCTCCGTCTTCCAGGCGGTGGCCTCGGTCTGCTGCCGGGAGTCGTCCTTCCAGTCGACGCAGGCCACGGCGGCGGTCGGTACGCCCACCGCGCCGACGGCGACGGCGGCTATCAGCACCCGCCGGTACTGCTGGTTCTTACGGTGCTTTCCCATGCGTGAAACCTCATTCGGTAGACGCCGGGCGCCGCCGCGCGGCTTCCTCTGGGTGGAACCCGCCTCCCGAACAGCAAAAAGACGCCCTGCGAGTCGTCATTCTTAGGACGACCACACAAGGCGTGCAAAGAGACTGTCGTACTAATGCGCTTCGTAGACCTGGGAGCCCCTTGCCAAGGTCACGAAGGCGTGCCGACCCGGCGGCAGCGGCTTCCGCCTACTGCTGCCGGGCCGTCAGAACCCCGCATGATTTGCAGAAGCGAGGGTTTCTGACCGACGGAGCGGCCGGTCCGGGGGACAGCATGATCCAAATACCCGCCAAGACGGACAAAGCGCACTTGTCGTCACGGCTCGTCACCTACTAAGGGGCACCCGTAGGTCATCGGACGCTGTGAGGGATGTCACGGAACCATCCCCCTCTCCGGCCACTCGCGGGGCTACAGGTTCTCCGCGAAGAAGGACTCCAGACGCTCCAGCGCGGGCCCGGTGAACTTGGGCTGGTCGTACAGGTCGTAGTGGCTCGCGCCCTGGACGACGAAGATGTCCTTCTTCGCCGAGCGCGCCCGGTCGAACAGCTCGAAGCCGTCCCGGTACGAGCCGAAGCCGCCCGGCACGTCACCGACGACGATCTGCAGCGGCTGGGTCAGCAGCACCTCGGCCAGATGGTAGGCGTCGAACGCGAAGGCGGCCTCCAGCCCCGAGAAGCGCAGCTTGTTGGGGGAGTTGGGGTGCTGCCCGCGCTCGGTGGTGTAGTACTCGACGGCCTCCGTGATGTCGATGTCGGTGATCCCGGCCTGCTCGCGCTCAGCCACCGAGCCGGGAATGTAGCCGGTGATCACCGGCTCCGCGCCGCGTGCCTCCGCCGTGCGCTGCCTGCCGATCGCCTCCAGCGCGTGCAGCGCCGCGTCCGGGGTGAGGTCGCCCTCGCGCATCAGGCGGCCGTAGTTGGCGCCGACCACCGTGGCCAGGGCCTTGATGCGGTGGTCGGTCATCGTGGCCTGGGTCGCGTAACCGCCGCCGCCACAGACGCCGACGACACCGATCCGCTCCTCGTCCACGTGGTCGAGGGTGACGAGGTAATCCACGGCGCAGCGGAAGTCCTCGACACGCGTGGCCGGGTCCTCCAGGAACCGGGGCTCCCCGCCGCTCTCTCCCTGGTACGACGCGTCGAAGGCCAGGGTCACATAGCCGAGCTTGGTCAGCGCCTCGGCGTAGACGGAGCCCGCGGTCTGCTCCTTGCAGCTGCTGATGGGGTGGCCGCAGATGATCGCCGGGTACTTCTTCGCCGGGTCGAAGTCCTCCGGCAGACGCAGGTCCGCCGCCACGTCCCAGGTGCGGTTCTTGAACCGTACGGATTCCATGGGTGCTGCTCCTCAATTGTTCCGGGAAAACCCAGAGGGCCTTTCATCTCCACACTCCCCCCGACGGGGTTCCCGCACAATGGGCCGCGCGCAGCCCCCGACCCGGTCGTCCAGGGACAATCCTGGCCCCCTCACCGCGCGGGCCTTTTCTGCGACACTCGACCCATGAGCGGTCAGCGTGACTCCAATGAGCTGGGGGAATTCCTCAAGGCCCGGCGATCCGGCATCAGCCCCCGGGACGCCGGGCTCCCCGAGGCGGGCGCCCGGCGCCGGGTCCGGGGGCTGCGCCGCGAGGAGGTCGCCCTGCTGGCGTCCATCAGCACCGACTACTACACCCGCCTGGAGCAGGGGCGGAGGCGGGCGTCCGCACCCGTGCTGAACGCGCTCGCCGAGATCCTGCGCCTCTCCGAGGAGGAGCGGGCCTATATGTTCGAGCTGGCCGGGAAATCCCTCGCCCGGCCGCCCCGCCGTACCGTACAGAAGGCCCACCCGCAATTGCGCCGGGTGCTGAACGAACTCGCGACGTCCCCCGCGCTGATCATGGGCCGCCGAATGGACATCCTCGACTGGAATCCGATGGCCGCCGCACTCCTCACCGATTTCTCGCGCATTCCGGAGAAGCAGCGGAATTACGTGTGGCTCCTCTTCTCCGACCCCGCGATGCGCGAACTCCACGCCGACTGGGAACGCATCGCCCGGTCCTGCGTGGCGATGCTGCGCAAGGAGGCGGGCCGCGATCCGGAGGACCAGCGGATGGCCGCGCTGGTCGGTGAACTGTCCGTACGGGACGACGACTTCCGGCGCTGGTGGGGCGACCACCGCGTCGCCGACCTGAGCCGGGGCGACAAGGTGCTGCGGCATCCCCTGGTCGGCGAACTCACCCTCGACTGGGACGCCCTGGCCTGCGTCGGTGACCCCGACCAGCAACTCGTCGTCTGGACCGCCGAACCCGGCACCCCCTCCCACGACGGCCTGCGCATCCTGTCCTCCTGGGCCGCCGACACCCACCACGACACACCGCAGGGGCGGCGCGGCGGCTCAGCCTGACACGTCCATCCGCTGCGTCCCCACGACCGACAGCAGCCGGAGCGCCTCCTCCGAGGCCGAGCCGGGCGTGGCGGTGTACAGGATGAGGCGCTGATCCCGGTCCGGGACGTGCAGGGCGTCGCAGTTCACGGTCAGCGGGCCGACCACCGGGTGCTGGAAGGTCTTGGCCAGCGTCGGCAGCACGGACACCTCATACTGCTCCCACAGCCGGGCGAACTCCGCACTTCCCGCCAGGAGTTCGGCCACCAGACCGGTCACCTCGGGGGAGTCGGGGTAGCGGGCGGAGGCCGCGCGCAACCGCTGTGCCGAGTCGCGGGCGAACTCGGCCGCGTCCGAGACGCCGTACAGCGGGGGCCCGTCCGGGTGCGGGTCGAGGAAGACGCGGCGGATCAGATTGCGGTCGCGGCGCGACAGTGCGGAGAAGTCCTCCATCAGCGCCGCCGCCAGGTCGTTCCAGGCGAGCACCTCACCGATCGCCGAGGTGACGATGGCGGCCGTCCCCGGCAGCCGGGTCAGCAGGTCCAGGATGCTCTGCCGCACCTCGCGCGGCGGACCGGACGGCGGGACCGGGGGCGCCCCCGCCAGATGGTGCAGATGGTCGCGCTCGGCGTCGGTCAGCCGCAGCGCCCGCGTCAGCCCGGACAGCACCTCGCGGGACGGCCGCGGGCCGCGCGCCTGCTCCAGCCGCGTGTAGTACTCGGTGGAGATGAACGCCAGTTGCGCCACCTCCTCGCGTCGCAGCCCCGGCGTGCGGCGGCGCGGCCCGGCGGGCAGCCCCACCTCGGCCGGGCCGATCCGCTCGCGCCTGTCACGGAGGAATGCCGCCAGTTCGTCTCGGTCCACGGCTCCAGTCTGCGCCGTTCCGGCGGTGCCAGCCAGGTACCGCCTGTGCCTGGATGAGCGGGGCCGGGCGGCGCAGGCTCGACCGTATGAACACCACAGCGACAGACACTCCCGCCGGCACCGGACTGCTCCCCGGCAAGGTCGCCTTCATCACCGGCGCCGGACGCGGTATCGGCGCGGCCGCCGCCCGGCTCTTCGCCCGTGAGGGGGCGCGGATCGTGCTGGCGGCCCGTAGCGAGGACCAGCTGAAGGCGGTCACCGAGGAGATCCGTACCGAGGGCGGCACCGCCGACTACGTGGTGTGCGACCTGGCCGACGGGGACGCGGTGCGCTCGGCCGTCGACCGCGTCGTACAGCTGCACGGCCGTCTCGACATCGCCTTCAACAACGGGGCCGCCAACCAGGCGCCGGGCCCGCTGGACGAGCTGTCCGAGGACGAGTTCGACCGGCTCTACACCGTCAACCTCAGGGGGCAGTGGCTCGCCATGAACGCCGAGGTCGCGGCGATCCGCGCCACCTCCGGCACCGGGGCCATCGTCAACAACTCCTCCGTCGGCAGCCTGCGCGGCAACCCCGAACTGCCGGGCTACGGCGCGATGAAGCGGGCCCTGAACAGCATCACCGAGTCGGCCGCCGTCACGTACGGCCCGGAGGGCATCCGCGTCAACGCCATCGCGCCCGGCAACACGGCCACCGCGATGATGCGTTCCTGGGAGGAGAAGTCGCCCGGCCTCCAGGAAAGGCTCCAGGCACACACCCCGCTGCGCCGGGACGCCCGGCCCGAGGAGATCGCGGAGGCCGCGGCCTGGCTGCTGAGCGACCGCGCCTCCTTCGTCACCGGCGCGGTGTTGCGGGTGGACGGCGGCGCCCTCACCTGAGAAGGCGGGGCGCCGTGGTCGTGGTCGGTAGGAGGGTCACACCTTGCGCCACCGGGCGTTGCACCAGGAGAAGACGCCGAACGCGACCAGGCCCAGCGCGATCAGCGCCAGCAGCCAGGGCCCGGCGGGCAGGTCGCGGAACGACCGCAGGGTGTCGTCCATCCCCTTGGCCTTGCCCGGCTCGTGCTGGACGGCCGCGATCAGGGCGAACACCCCGGCCACGGCGAAGACGACGCCGCGGGCCGCGCCACCGCCCACGCCGAGGACGTCGACGATCTTCCGGACGGTGGGGGACATCTCCTCGGTGCGCAGGTGCTTGCGGAACTTCCGCATCACCGCCCGCGCCGCGATGTAGACGCCCACCCCGATCACCACGAGCCCGGCGGCCCCGACGATCCACTGGCCGCCGGGCCACTTCAGCGCCATCGCCGTCACGTCGTCGCTCTGCTTGTCCGAGGAGCCGCCGCCGCTGCCCTTCTGCCCGGCCGCGTAGGACAGCACGGAGTAGCAGACGAACGCGTAGAACACCGCGCGCGCCGCGGACATCGCCCGCTTCGACGCCTTGCCGCCGTCCTCACCGGCGCTGCCTATCACCGCCTCCGACAACCGCCACAGCGCCATGCCGGCCAGCGCGATGCCGACGATCCACAGGATGGCGGCGCCGAACGGCTTGTCCGCCAGTTCGGCGAGGGCGCCGCCGCGGTCGGCCTGCTTCTTGCCGCCGTCACCGCCCAGGGCTATCTGCAGGGCTATGACCCCGACGAGCAGGTAGATCAGTCCACGGGCGACGAAGCCCGCCTTCGCCGCCGCGGTCATCACCGGGCTGTCGGCCGCTCGCCGGGCCTGCCCCCGACCGCGCTGTGCCAGAACGCTTGAGTCCATGACACACCCGATGCCCCGGCGTGTCCGCGTCACGCCTGAACGGTGGCCGCGTGCCAAGGTGAGCTGTGATCGACTCCGACAGCGCCCCCTCCCGGCGGCGCCGACGCCCCGGCTACCTCGGCGCGGCAGGCGTCTTCGCCGTGGGCATGATGGGCACCACGCTGCCGACCCCGTTGTACGGGCTGTACCGGGAGCGGATCGGGTTCTCCGAGCTGATCGTGACCGTGGTGTTCGCGGTCTACGCGGTCGGCGTCATCGTCGCCCTGCTGCTCGCCGGCGGCGCCTCCGACGTGCTGGGACGACGTCCGGTGCTGATCGGCGCCCTGACGCTGTCCGCACTCAGCGCGGTGTGCTTCCTGCTGGAGGGCGGGCTGTCGCTGCTGTACCTCGGGCGGGTGCTGTCCGGCTTCTCGGCGGGCCTGCTCAGCGGCACCGGTACGGCCGCCGTCCTCGACCTCGCGCCGCCCGAGCACCGGGGGCGGGCCGCGCTGGCGGCCACCGCAGCCAACATGGGCGGGCTCGGGCTCGGGCCGCTGGTCTCCGGGCTGCTCGCCCAGTACGCGCCCCGGCCGCTGATCCTGCCCTTCCTGGTCCACCTCGCCCTGCTCGCGGTCGCCCTCGTCGTCACCCTGCTACTGAGGGAGACCGTCCACCACGAAGGGGCCCGCCCCCCGCTCAGGCCGCAGGGGATGCGGGTACCGCCCGAGGTGCGCGGGGTGTTCGGCCCCTGTGCGCTGGCCGCCTTCGCCGGGTTCTCCCTGCTCGGCCTGTTCAAGGCGGTCGCGCCCGCCTTCCTCACCGAGACCCTCGGCGAGCACGACCTCGCGGTGACCGGCGCCGTCGTCTTCAGCGTCTTCTGCGCCTCCACCGGCGGCCAGCTCCTCATGGGCCGCATCGGCGCCCGCGCCGCCCTCCCCTGGGGCTGCGCCGTCCTCGCCGTCGGCCTGGTCCTGGTCGGCGCCTCCCTGTTGGTGGAGTCCCTCCCCCTCCTCCTCATCGGCGGGATCACCGGCGGCGCGGGCCAGGGCATGGCCTTCCGCGCGGGCCTCACGGCAGTCGGCGCGGCGGCCCCTGAGGAACACCGGGGCGCCACCATCTCGGCCTTCTTCGTCGTGGCCTACCTGGGCATCTCGTTGCCGGTCGTCGGGGTGGGCGCGCTGACGGTGGGTCTGGGGGTGCGGGGGGCCGGGATGGTGTTCACGGCCTGCGCGATCGTGTTGGTGGTGGCGGTGGGGACGCGGGTACGGGTGCGTCCGCCTCGGGGTCTGTAGGTTGCGCGTGTCGCTGTGATCGCGGGGATGCGCTGGACGGGACACGCATGCGAAAGGGGTCGGCGGTCGTGCAGGGGATTCCGGAGGGCGGCATCATGGGCGAGGCGACGTTGCTCGTTCCCGCCACGGAGGAGCATCTGCCGCTGCTCGCGCGGTGGTTCGCCGACCCCGAGTTCGTCCGAGAGTGGGGCGGGCAGCCGCTCGGGCGCGAGGAAGTGGCCGCCAAGTACATCGGAAGGCGGCGTCCCGCAGTGGTCTCCTTGCTGGTCCTCGAAGGTGTGGACCCCGTGGGGTACGCCCAGTACGTGACCGCCGGTCCGTACGAAGGCGGCATCGACATGGTGCTCGTGCCCCACGCCCAGGGCCGGGGGCACGGTCCTGACGCCGCCCGCGCCCTCGTCCGGCACCTGCATACCGTCGTGGGATGGGACCGGGTGACCGTCGATCCCGAAGCGTCCAATCGCCGTGCCGTCAGGGCGTGGAGCAAGGCAGGCTTTCGCCCGGTCGGCTCACGGGGAAGCCGGTTGCTGATGGAACGCGGACGGTCGGCCGCTGTTCACCTGGCGGAGGGTGGCGACGGTGGGATCGGCGCCCCGTAGGTCGGCCCCGGGTCGCGTACCGTCGTCGTCACCCTGACCTGGCACGGGGTGCGGGGTGTCGAGGCGAAGCCGAAGCGGACCGGGGGGGCGACCGGGGCGAGCGGGCCCAGGTCGTGGCCGTCGAGCACGGTGGTCGCGGAGGTCAGCCGGTGCAGGTCGTGGGCGCCGTACCATTCGTACCGGCCGTTCCCGGCGGAGCCCCGCGTGGGCACCCCCAGCAGCAGCCGCGAGACCGGGTCGGTCACGGCGGCGAAGGCGGGGCGGGAGACGAGGGGTCCCGCGATCCTGAGCAGCGTGCCCAGCGGTCCCCGGCGGCCGACGGTGAAGGTGAGGTCGAGCGCCGCACCGGCGGCCACGGTCCACCGCGCCCCGGCGACGCGCACCCCCACCGGCACCACCCGCACCTCGTCGAAGGCGTACGTCCCCGCGATGAAGTCGGCCACCCGCCGGGTCGGCGCCAGCAGCGTGCGGTGGCCGTCCGGGCGTTCCAGCATCACGTCGCTGAAGGGGCCGAAGGGGGTGCGGGGCCAGTGGCCCAGCACCAGGCGGGTGCCGGAGGCCGTGCCGATACCGGTGATCCAGCCGTCGAAGCGGAGGTCGACGGAGTCGCGCGCGGGTGGGGGCGGGGCGTCGGGGCCGGGGGGCATCACGCGCAACGGATGCCCCTGGTGGGAAGCGGCGAAACAGGTCAGACGCCCGATGGGGTGGCCCGCGACAGGATCTCGGCGGCGACGGTCAGCGCCTCGGCGCGGTCCTCCGGGACGAGGCCGATGCGGGTCCGGCGGTCGAGGAGGTCGGACGGGTCGAGGGCGCCCTCGTGGCGGGCGGCCCAGAGGAGTTCCGCGCGGGTGACCGGGTGGCCGGGGAGTACCGGCTCGGCGAGTGCCGGGTCCCGCTCGGCCAGAGCGAGGACGGCCGGTGCCTCGGTGCCGTAGCGGCGGACCAGGCGGGCGGGGGCGGGGAGGTCGCGGAGGTGTTCCGGGGCGGCGGCGCCGACCAGGGGGAGCGTGGCGGTGGGGGAGGGGGCGGAGGTCAGACCGCACGCGTCCACGGCGTCCTCCGCCATCCGCCGGTACGTCGTGAGCTTGCCGCCCACCACGGTGACCACGCCGTCCGCCGAGGTCAGCACCGCGTGCCGTCGCGAGATGTCCGAGGTGCGGGTCGAGTCGGGGGCGCCCGGCACCGACGTGTCCAGCAGCGGTCGCAGCCCGGCGAACGCCCCGTCCACCTCGTCCCGCCGCACCGGCGTGTCCAGCACGGAGCCCAGCACGTCCAGCAGGAAGCCGATGTCCGTCTCCGGCACCTCGGGCACATCCGGGATCTCACCCTCGACCGGCTCGTCCGTGAGGCCCACATAGGTGCGGCCGTCGCCCTGCGGGAGCACGAGCACGAAGCGGTTGGTCTCGCCGGGCACCGGTATGTGCAGGCCCGCCGGGAGCGCGCCGAGGCGTTCGGAGCGCAGGACGAGGTGGGTGCCACGGGAGGGGCGTACGCGGAAGCCGTCGACCAGGCCCCCGGCCCACACGCCGGTCGCGTTGACGACGGCACGCGCCCGTATCTCCCCTTCCTCGCCGGTGAGTTCGTCCCGGAAACGGGCGCCGGTGGGACCGAGGGACAGGGCGCGGACCCGGGTGAGGACCCGTGCTCCATGTGCGGCGGCGGTGCGGGCCAGGGCGGTGACCAGGCGGGCGTCGTCGGTCACCTTGCCGTCCCAGGAGAGCAGGCCGCCGCGCAGCCCGGTCGCGCGGACCGAGGGTGCGAGGTGGCGGGCCTCGGCCGCCGTCAGTCGGCGGGGCACCGGCAGTACTTGGCGCGGGGTGCGGGCGGCCAGCCGCAGCATGTCCCCGGCCCGGAACCCCGCCCACGCCAGCGACGCCTGCGCCCGGGACACCAGCGGGGTCAGCGGCAGCACGAAGGGCTGCGCGGCGACCAGATGCGGTGCCGTACGCGTCATCAGCACGCCCCGCTCGACCGCGCTCTCGTGCGCCACGTCGAACTGCCCGGCCGCCAGATAGCGCAGGCCCCCGTGGATCAGCTTGGAACTCCAGCGGGAGGTGCCGTAGGCCAGATCGTGGGCGTCGATCGCGACCACGTCCAGACCACGCGCCGCCGCGTCCAGGGCGACGCCCGCACCCGTGGCGCCGAGGCCCACCACCAGCAGGTCGGCCGTGCCGCCCCCGGCCGCCATGGCCAGCTCGCGGGTGCGGCGGGCGGCGTCGAGCGACGAACCCGGTGCCGCCGTACGGTCTGCGCGGTCGCGGTTGCTCATGGGGTGAGGGTCCTTTCCAGAAGGGTGCGCAGCTCGCCCAGGAAGGCGGCGGCGTCCAGCTCGGGGTCGTCCTCGTCGGTCATGGTGCGCAGCGACAGTGCGAAGGACTGCACCAGCAACAGCACGGCGCGGGCCTGCCGTTCGGGATGCGTCACGCGTACCGAGCCGTCCGCGTGGCCCTCGCGCAGGGCGTCGGCCAGCAGGGTCAGCAGGGCCTCCTGGGTGGCGCCGCGCCGGTCGAGGACGTAGGGGAGCAGCAGCTCGGGGTCGACGTCCAGGATCTTGTGGAACAGGGGATGGTCGCGGAACTCGGTGACGCCCGCGACCAGTCCGGTCACGATCCGGGCGCGGGTGTGCGGGCCCTCGGACGCGTCGGGCATCGCGCGGGTGGCCACGGCGAGCCACTCGCGGGTCATCAAGTCGCCCACCAGCGTGCGCAGATCGGGCCAGCGCCGGTACAGCGTCATCCGGGAGACCCCGGCGCGGCGGGCCACGTCGGCGAGGGTGGTGCGGCGGACACCTACGGCCAGGACGCATTCGCGCACCGCGTCGAGCACGGTGTCGGCGTCCGAACTGTTGTGACGGATGGACGTCATGTGTAACAGTGTAACGCCCCGGCGGCCGGGGCGAGATGGCGCCGCACACACCGAACCGACTGGGTGAGGACGACCGTTCGATGGACATGCTGTGGAACGGCTGGGGCGACCCGGCGAAGGCGGCACCCCTGCCCGACGCGGTGGCCGGACTCCTGCACGACCTGCTCGGCGTCCGCCCGAGCCCGTCAACTCCCGTCACGCTGAATGACCTTGAGCTGCCCGAAGCCACGCTCGCCCCGGCCGCCCTCAAGGACCTCGTCGACGCGGTGAGCGGCGCGGACCACGTCCGCACCGACACCGAGAGCCGCGTCCGGCACACCCGCGGCAAGTCCACGCCCGACCTGCTCCGTATCCGCGCGGGCGACCTCACCGACGTACCGCGGGCCGTCGTCCTGCCCGCCTCCCACGAGGAGGTGCTCGCCGTGCTGCGGGCCTGCGCCGCGCACGCGGTGGCGGTCGTACCGTTCGGCGGGGGCACGAGTGTCGTCGGCGGACTCTCGCCGCACAAAAATGAGTTCATCGCGCTCGACCTGCGCCGGATGGACGCCCTGCTCGACCTCGACCCGGTCTCCCGCACCGCCGTCCTCCAGCCCGGCCTGCGCGGTCCGCAGGCCGAAGCCCTGCTCGCCGCACAGGGGTTCACGCTCGGCCACTTCCCGCAGTCCTTCGAGTGGGCCACCGTCGGCGGCTTCGCCGCCGCCCGCTCCAGCGGCCAGGCGTCCGCCGGATACGGCCGGTTCGACGAGATGGTCCTCGGCCTCACCCTCGCCACCCCTGAGGGCACCGTCGAGACGGGCCGTGCCCCGCGCTCCGCCGCCGGACCCGACCTCCGCCAGCTGATCCTGGGCTCCGAGGGAGCCTTCGGCGTCATCACCTCCGTCACCGTCCGGGTACGACCCCAGCCCGAGCAACGCCTGTACGAGGGCTGGCGGTTCGCCACCTTCACCGAGGGCGCCGCCGCGCTGCGCAGGCTCGCCCAGGACGGACCCCGGCCCACCGTGCTCCGGCTCTCCGACGAGACCGAGACCCTGGTCGGCCTCGCCCAGCCCGACGCCATCGGCGCCGCCCTGGCCGACGGCGGCACCGGCTGCCTCGCCGTCACCGGCTACGAGGGCACCGCGGCCGACACCGCCCGGCGCCGCGAGGAGGCCGCCGCCGTCCTCCGGGAGTGCGGCGGCACCCTCGTCGGCACCGAACCCGGCGAACGCTGGGCCCACGGCCGCTACGCGGCGCCCTACCTACGCGACGCCCTCCTCGACGCCGGTGCCTTCGCCGAGACCCTGGAGACCGCCGCGTTCTGGTCCCGGATACCCGAGCTGTACACGGCCGTACGCACCGCCCTCACCGACACCCTCACCCGCGCCGGCACCCCGCCCCTGGTCATGTGCCACATCTCCCACGTCTACGAGAACGGCGCCTCCCTCTACTTCACCGTCGTCAGCGCCCAGGGCGAGGACCCCCTCACCCACTGGACCCCGGCCAAGCACGCCGCCAACGAGGCGATCCTCGCGGCGGGCGGCACCATCTCCCATCATCACGGCGTCGGTACCGACCACCGTGACTGGTACGTCCGCGAGGCCGGACCCCTCGCCGTCGACGCGCTGCGCGCCGTCAAGGCCCGCCTCGACCCCGCCGGGCTGCTCAACCCCGGCGTCCTGCTCCCCACCGACTGACCGCGCCCGGAGGCACACCGATGCGAGAGTTCACCGCCGTGGTCAACCCGACCGCGGGCGCCTCCACCGGGGCCGCCACGCTGCTCCAGGTGGCCCGGCACCTGCGCGAGGCGGGCGCCACCCTGGAGACCGAGTACAGCCACAGCCTCGCCCACGCCCGCGAGACCGCCCTGCGCGCCGGGGAGAGCGGCCGGGTCGTCCTCGCGGTCGGCGGCGACGGCATGGCCGGGGGCATCGGGGGAGCGCTGAGCGGCACCGGCGCCGTACTCGGCCTCGTACCCGCCGGACGCGGCAACGACTTCGCCCGCGCCCTCGGCCTGCCCGCCGACCCCGCCGCCCTCGCCGAGATCCTGCTGCACGCCGAGCCCCGGTACGTCGACACCATCGAGGTCGAGTCCGCAGTCCACCCCCGCACCGTCGTCCTCGGCAGCGTGTACGCCGGGGTCGACGCCCTCGCCAACCGGTACGCCAACCAGTCCCGGCTGCTGCGCGGCGCCGCCTCCTACTACGCGGGCGGACTGCGCGCCGTGGCGACCTGGCGCACCGCCGACTACCGGATCACCGTCGACGGCGCGGAACAGCGCCACCGCGGCTACACCGTCGTAGCCGCCAACTCGCCCTACTACGGCTTCGGCCGGGCCGTCGCCCCCGCCGCCGAACTCGACGACGGCCTCCTCGACATCGTGCTGATCCGCGAGGCCCCGCGCCGCCTCTTCTTCGCCCTCATGAACGAGCTGAAGACCGGCGCCCACGTGCACCGCCCCGAGGTACGCGTCCTGCGCGGCCGGGAACTGCGCATCGAGGCCGACCGTCCCGTGCCCTACGGCGCCGACGGCGAGGTGGAGGCCGCGCTGCCCGTCACCGTCCGGGTCCGCCCCGCCGACCTCGCCGTACTGTGCCCCTCACCAGGCCCGAAGGGAACGAAGCGGTAACGTCTTGCAACCGCGCCCGCGTCGACAAGGTCTGGACCTGCATGAAGATCTCTTTCCTGCTCCACAGCGCGTACCCGATCGGAGGGACGATCGCCACGACCTTCAACCAGGCCGGGGCACTCGCCGAACGCCACGACGTCGAGATCGTCTCCGTGTTCCGGAACCGGGAACGCCCGCAGCTCACCCTGGACCCGCGCGTCCGGCTGCGGTCCCTGATCGACCTGCGCGAGGAACAGGACCACCCGGCCCACCGCGAACCCTCGCGGGTCTTCCCGGCCGTCGAAGCACGCCACTCCGACTACAGCGGGCTGAGCGACGAGCGGATCGCCGCACACCTGGCCACCACGGACGCCGAGGTCGTCATCGGCACCCGGCCCGGACTGAACGTGCATCTCGCCCGCCAGGCGCCCGACCATGTGCTCCGCGTCGGCCAGGAACACCTGACCTGGGGGCACCACTCGCCTCGGCTGCGCACCGTGCTGCGCCGCGCCTACCGCCGTCTCGACCTGCTCACCACCGTCTCCGAGGCGGACGCGCGGGCCTACCGGCACGGCGCGTGGCTGCCCGGTGTCCGCGTCGAGGCCGTGCCCAACAGCGTGCCCGAGCCCGAACTGCCGCCCTCGGACGGCCGCACCAGACTGATCGTCGCCGCGGGCAGGCTCGTCCCGATGAAGGACTACGAGACCCTGATCCGCGGCTTCGCGCACGTCGCCGCCGCCCACCCCGACTGGCGGCTGCGCATCTACGGCAGAGGCCAGGAGCGCGACCGGCTGCGCGCCCTCATCGAACGGCTCGGCCTCAGCGACAGCGCCTTCCTGATGGGCGCCGCCGTGCCCATGGAGGCCGAGTGGGTCAAGGCGTCCATCGCCACGGTCTCCTCCAACTTCGAACCCTTCGGCATGACCATCGTCGAGGCGATGCGCTGCGGGCTGCCCGTCGTCAGCACCGACTGCGCACACGGACCCGGCGAGATCATCCAGGACGGCGTCGACGGACGGCTCGTCCCGGTCGGTGACGCCGACGCCTTCGGCGCGGCCCTGCTGGAGCTGGTCCGCGACGACGAACGCCGCCGCACCATGGGCAAGGCCGCCCTGGAGAACTCCCGCCGCTTCGCCCCCGACATCGTCGTGGCGGGCGCCGAACGCCTGCTGGCCGACGCCCTCGCCGCCAAGAAGGCCGGCCGCCGCCCCGCCCGCGCACCCGAGGCCGCGCGCCGCCGCCTGACGGCGGGCGGCCAGAGCGCCCACGACCTCGCGTACACGGCCGCCTCCGCCGCGGTGCGCACCGTGCGCGGGTGGCGGCGATGAGCACGACCAGCGACAAGGAGCCCCGCGTGATCCGCGTGACCTGTGTGGCGGACGCCGACGGCCGCCTCACCTTCGACCTTCCCCTGCCCGCACCGGACGGCCGCCCCCACCTGCTGCTCAAGGCCAGGCCCCGCAACGGCGAGGCCGACCCCGCCGCACGCCGTCTCCCGCTCCACGTCACGGGCGACGACCGGAGCCGTGCCGTGCTGGAGCCGCTGCCCGCGCTGGAGGAGGGGCGCTGGGACGCCTTCCTGGTCCGCGAACCGGACGCCGAACCCGAGCGGTTGGGCTCCGGCCCGCTGGATCTGCGGGTCCTGGTCGACGGCGCCCGCGCCGACCGGCCGTCCCCGGTGGCGGTCCGCATCCCCTACCGGGCGCAGGACGGCTTCCTCGCCCTGCGCGCCTGGCTGCGTCCCGCGCACGCGGAGACCGACCGGATCGAGGTCGCCGACCGCACCACCACCGTCACCGCCCGCCTGCACGGCACCGAGCCGGGCGAAGGCGCCGTCGTCCGGGTGCGGGGGCGGGAGAACGGCGCCGAGCGCACCTTCCGCGCGAGCACCGACGGCGACGGCCGGGACTTCCGCTTCACCGTCGACCACGCCGAACTCACCCGCGACGACGGCGCGGGCGCCCGCTACTGGGACGTGGACGTGCTGCCCGCCGCAGGAGCGGCCCCCGTCCGGGTGGGCCGCCTCCTGGACGACGTGGCGGACCGCAAGCACTCCTTCGTCTACCCGGCGAGAAAGACCGGCGACCGCCGCGTACGCCTCTACTACACGGTCGACAACGACCTCGCCTTCGAGGTCACCCCCGGCTGAGGCAGGCCCTAGGGGGTGTCCGGAAAGTCGTTGAGCCAGAGGCGGAGGCAGGCGAGGGTGACCATGGCCTGGTAGTGGATGGCTCGTTTGTCGTAGCGCGTGG